>CAWBYE010000013.1:0-173522 GCA_963792905.1 uncultured Acidimicrobiaceae bacterium | reverse complement strand
CTACGGCGACGTCGAGCGGATGACATGCTGCGTGCGGACATGGACACCTCCGACCGACGAGCGGCCGACGACATCGTCGAACTCTACGACCGCACGATCGACGACGTCTATCGATACGCGTCGCGCCTCACGGGCGGTGATCGGACCCGGACCGACGAGCTGGTGCAGGAGACGTACCTGACCGTCCTCCGGCAGCGCGACCGCTCCGACTCGACCGGAATCGCCGACATCGGGGTCGGGTACCTCATCGTCACATGCCACTCACGCTTCGTCGACGGACTCCGATCGAACCGCCGACGGCATCGGCGGGAGGAGCTGGTGGCACACACCGACCGGACGGCGACCCGTCGCCGCTCACCACCGAACACGGGGCCACGGTCGGCAGCCCCGCCACGGTCATTCCGGATGCGTTCCACATCAGCCGGTGGGATGCGAGCGGTGACCCGTTCCCCGCCGGGGTGAGCGTCGAGCGCATCGTCGTGGCGTCGCCGAATCCCGATGCCACACCGTCCAACCTCGAGCGGGGAACGCGTGGCGGTACCTATCTCGTGATCGACGGTGTCGTGGCCGCCTACGGCGACGAGCTGTTCCACTGCTGACCATGATCTCCGTCGCGCTCGACGCGACGTGGACGTCAGCCAGTGAGCTTCGACTTCACCAGCGCTGCGACACGACCCCCGTCGGCACCGTCGCCCGCACGCTCGCGGACGGCCTTGATGACCATGCCCATCGCCTTGCCGCCTTCGGCACCGTTCGCGGCTGCGGCAGCGACTTCCTCGTCGACGATCGCGGCGAGGTCGTCATCGCTCATCGCCGCCGGTAGGTAGCGCTCGATCACCTGGAGTTCGGCGCGCTCCTTGGCGGCCGACTCGGGCCGGTCGTTCTCCTCGTACACCGCGGCCGACTCGGCACGCTTCTTCGCCTCCGACCGCAGTACGGCCGTCACCTGCTCGTCGTCCAGCTCGACCGCCGTGTCGCCGGCGACCTCCGCGTTCATGATGGCCGCACGCACCATCCGGATCGTCGAGACCGCGATGTCATCGTGTGCCTTCATCGCTGCGGTCAGATCGGACTGGAGACGGCTCTTCACGGAGTCGGTGTCGTTCGACATTCGTCAAGCATGCCCGGTCGTCTCAAGATCCGCGCGCCCGGTACCGATGCAGGATCCATGACCGACACGGCGGTGACCCGCATGAACGAGACACCAACCAACGAGGTCGCGCCGACCCCGGCCGCCTCCCCGGCGACCGACGGCCTCCTGGTCAGCGGCTCCGTGCCACGGCTCGGTGAGGCACCCATCATCCCGCCCGCTCCCCTGGCCGGCGACGTTCCGACCCTCCTGGGCGACGCCCCGGTCGAACCCGCCATCGCCGACAGTCCGACACTCGACGCACCCACACTCCCCACACTCGACCCACCCACACTCGACGCACCCACACCCCCCACACTCAACCCACCCACACTCCCCGCACCCAACCCACCCACACTCGACGCACCCACACCCCCCACACTCAACCCACCCACACTCGACGCACCCGCACCCGACGCCGCCCCGGCTCCCACCAACGAGCCGGTCGCTGCCATGCCGGTGCCGGTCGACGGCGCCGACCTGCCTCAGCTGCCCGATGCCGCACCGGCCATACCCACCCCCGTCGAGGACCACCCGGGCGACGAGACCGAGTCACCCGACGACGACGGCGAGCCGGCGCACCCGATGGCACACCTCATGCCAGCCAAGTCCAAGCCGAGCCCGGCCCAGCAGCGCGCCGCCGAGGCCCGTGCGGTGAAGAAGAAGAAGGCCAAGAAGATCAAGATCGGCGTCGCCGCCGTGGCCCTGATCGTGTCGGCTCTCGTCGGCCCGCCGCTCGTGTCGTGGCTCACGACTGCCATCGGTGAAGCCGGCAGCAGCCCCTCCGAAGAGCCGGCCGACTGAACGAACCCCTCGATCCGGCAGACGTCAGGGCCGAGCGCCGCGGGCGCCACGACGCTCGACGCGAACGTCGATGCGATCCACGCGAACGTTGGCCACGTGTTGCAGACGTTCGGTGATCATCGGCGTCAAGAACTTCACCTGAGTCGCCCAGGCCGGATCGTCGACCTCGACCACCAGCACCCCCTGGTCGAGCTTCAACGGCTTGACGTGCTGGGCAACCTGGTCACCCACCGCCTCGTCCCACCGACCGAAGAGACCGCCGACGGATTCGCGGCTGGGCCCGCGCAGCGATCGCACGAGGTCGTCGAGCGAACTCGAGATCGGAACAGGGTCAGGACTCGTCATCAGAACTCGTCACGACGGTACCCGCCGCGATCTCGATGACACGTTCCGGTCGGGCCGATGTCGGCAACGGCGATGCGGATGTGATGATCACCTGACCGACCGGCAGGTTCGACAGCAGAGCGGTCGCACGCTCCGGGTCCAACTCGGAGAGCACATCATCGAGCACCAGCACCGGCGTCGACCCGGTCCGTTCAGCGACGAGTCGATGGGCAGCAAGCCGCAGCGCGAGCGCCAGCGTGCGCTGTTCACCCTGCGAGGCATGCGTGCGCGCCGGCAGCCCGTTGAGCCCGATTCTGACCTCGTCTCGGTGCGGGCCAACCGTCGACACACCGCGGCGGACGTCCTGACCCCGAGCCGCAGCCAGAGCGGCGACCAACCCGGTCGAACGCCACGCCGGCTCGTAGACCAGTTCGACCGGTGCCGACTCTCGCGCCAGCTGACCGTACGCCTCCAACACCATCGGCTGGCATCGCGACACGAGGGTCGCCCGCGCGTAGCCGAGCCGGTCGCCGAGCTCGGCGAGCCGTTCATCCCACACATCGAGCGTCATTGCGATCTCGTCCGTGAGCCGGCCACCGGCCTGTTTCAACAGTGTGTTTCGTTGACGGACCACGCGGTCGAGTTCCAGGCGCATCGCGTCGTAGCTCACCTTGAGCGCGACGAGGGTGTCGTCGAGGAATCGTCGCCGCTCGCCAGGTCCGCCCTTGATCATGATCAGGTCGTCGGGCGCGAAGACGCTGACCCGCATCACGCCGAGAAGGTCGCGGGTACGGCCCAGCTTCTGCTTGTTGACCTGCACCCGGTTGCGTCCAACGCGCGACAGTTCAGCCTCGATCAGGACGTCGCGCCCGTCGACGTCACGCACGGTCGCCCGGATGATCCCGGTATCGGCACCGGCTCTCACCAGTGCGTCCGGTGGTGCGCCTCGGAAACTCGACAGCGTGGCCAGGTATGCCAACGCCTCGGCGAGGTTCGTCTTGCCCTGCCCATTCCTGCCGAGCACGGCCGTGATCCCCGTCGTCAGATCGAACGAAGCCGAGCGGTAGTTCCGGAAATCCACCAACTCCAACCGCTCGACGATCATGCGCTGCAGACCCTACGGGTCGCCGGTGCTGACACCGCGTCATCGTCGCACCGCACGAAACCCCATCTCGGAATCACCCAGGATCTCGGGATCACCCAGGCGGCCGTGGGGGATTTCCTCGATATCTCACGCCGGCTGTCGAGATCAGACTGGCGACATGACGAACGATCACCTTCCCCTCCCGTCACCACCGCGTCCGGACACCGCTCCTGAGCCGGATTCGACGATGCTGGATCGGCCGGTCGCACTGTTCGCTGTCGCGGCCGGTGTCGGCATCCTCGCCGCGCTGGTCATCGGACTCGGCGTCGGAGCGTTCGTCATGGCTGCGAGCAGCTCTGAGTGCTCCCCCAGCGACGGTTGGTGTGAGCTGGGCGCGGCGTTGCTCGGGCTGCTCGCCGGGCTCACGACCGGCGCGATCGCCTACGTCGTCGCGGGTGTCGCTGCAATCACCCACTGGAGGCCGGCCGGCCGACGAAGCAACCACGTCGTCGCCCACCTCGCACTGCCCGTCGCACTGGCCCTCACGTTGGTCGCTGTCACCAGCTTCATGTGATGACGCACCGGTCAGATCGGCGAGCCAGAAGGAACGCAGGAGGACGTCGGGGCGGAACCCCGGCCCCCACTCAGGGGACGCGGACGGGCATGAGGAGGTACAGGTAGTCGTCATGACCGACGCCGCGCAGGACCGCCGGCTTCATCGGATCCATCGTGGCGAGGGTGACCTCGTCGCCGTCGACGGCGTCGATGCCGGCTGCCAGATAGTCGGGATTGAACGCCACCGTCATCTCGGCACCCTCGTAGCTGGCGTCGATCTCCTCGGCCGCGTTCCCGACGTCCTGCGTGATCGCCGTGAGTTGCAGCGTGTCGGCACCGAGTGTCAAACGGACCGGCGTCGAGTCCTGCGCAAGGATCTTCACGCGACGCAACGCCTCGAGCAGGGCTTCACGGCCGACGGTCAAGGTGTTCGGATACGACGAGGGAAGCAGGTTCCGGTAGTTCGGATACTCGCCTTCGATCAGGCGGGTCGTCAGCCGGGTACCTCCTGCCTCGAACACGGCCTCCCGGGCGCCCAGCCGGACGGTGAGATCCTCGTCGTCGGCCACGATCCGCTGGAGTTCGGCCAACGCACGACTCGGCACCAGCACCTTCTGGCCGGCGGCGAGCATCGACGACTGCGGCAGGTCACGAACTGCCAGGCGGTACGAGTCGGTCGCCACCATCTTGAGGCCGCCGTCCTCGGATGCGATCAGCACACCGGTGAGCACCGCTCGGGCATCGTCGGTCGAGGCCGCGCGCACGACCTGACGAAGCGCATCGGCGACCTGATCGCTCGACAGCGTCACCGGTTCGGCATCCGGCTCGACCTGAGCCGGATAGTCGCTCAACGACAACGGTCGGACCGAGAACTGCGAACGACCGGCGCTGATCGACATCTCGTCGTCGTCGATACTCACGTCGACCGCACCGGCGGGGAGCGCCTTCACGATGTCGGCGACCAGACGAGCCGGCACCACTGCCGAACCATCGCGATCGCTGTGCACCGGCACCGACAGTCGAATCGTCAACTCCAGATCAGTCCCGGTGACCGTCAGCTGGCCATCGCTGACATCGAGCCGAACGCCGGACAGCACGGGCAACGTGCCGGTCCGACTCGTGGCGGCTCGTCCAGCAGTGGCCAATGCTTCGGCCAGGATCTCTCGTTCGCAACGGAACTTCACAGTGCCGCCCTTCTCCCCAATAGGTGATGTACAGAATTAGAAGTAGTAGTAGGAGCTGTGGATTGGGGACAACTCCTCATTTCCCCAGCGTAGAGGGATTGCGGCGCCGCGCGCAGTTGTCCACCGACGTCCACACCGCGCGGATGACGCCGATGTGGTTCGGTGGATGACCGCACGATGTCCACCAATCGGCCGTCGGTTGTCCCTGGTCTCGTCCACAACCATGTGTGCCGGTCGTTCATGAGAGCTTGAGCTTCTGGATCACGTCGGTGACTTGCTCGTAGATCGCCTGGCGTTCACCCATCTGGCGCTGGATCTTCTCGACCGCGTGAATCACCGTCGTGTGATCTCGACCGCCGAACAGACGAGCGATGCTGGGGTAGCTGAGATCGGTGAACTCACGGAACACGTACATCGCGATCTGACGGGCAGTGACGAGTGGCCGCTGCCGGCTCCTGCCCTTGAGCGCTTCGACTTCGAAGCCGAGAATCGCAGCGATCTCGTCGAGCAATTCGGCATCGGTGCGGGGTTTGGGTTCGGTGTTCGTGAGCAGATCGGCGAGCTGCTGCTGGGCGAGATCCGTGGTGATCGGCTCGTTGCTGAGGCTGGCATACGCGGTGACGCGGATGAGGGCGCCTTCGAGCTCGCGGATGTTGGTCGAGATGTTGGAAGCGATGAACTCGAGCGTTTCAGCGGGCACCTGGACCCGCTCACGCTCGGCCTTGTTGCGCAAGATCGCGAGACGGGTCTCCAGGTCGGGCGGTTGGATGTCGGTGATCAGCCCCCACTTGAAGCGTCCTCGCAGCCGTTCCTCGAGCGTCGGGATCGCATCGGGCATCCGATCCGACGAGATGACGATCTGTTTGTTGGCGCCGTGCAGCGAATTGAACGTGTGGAAGAACTCCTCCTGGAGTCCCTCTTTGCCTTCGAGGAACTGAACGTCGTCGATCAACAACACGTCGATCTCGCGGTACCGCCTGCGGAGCCCGGCCATGGAGTTCGACCGGATCGCGTCCACGTACTCGTTCATGAAGGTCTCGGTCGAGACGTAGCGAACGACATGGTGCTGGTAGTTGCTGTGGACGTAGTGGCCGATCGCGTGCAGGAGGTGTGTCTTGCCGAGGCCGGCGGAGCCGTAGATGAACAGCGGGTTGTAGCTCCGCGCCGGCGTCTCGGCGACACGGAGTGCCGCGGCGAGGGCGAATTGGTTGGACGCCCCCTTCACGAACGTCTCGAACGTGTAGCGCGGGTTCAGACCCGCGGCGTCGAGGGCGTCCTCCTGCTCGGCTACCGATGCCGTGACGGCCGCCGCAGAGTCGGACTGGGTCTCCGGTGTCGACTCGTGTCGGTCGGGAGATTCGTGGACGACGTGTTCGGTCTCGGCGGTGATCACGTCGAAGTGGCAGTCGTTCCGACCGATCTCGGCGAGCGCGTCGGTGATCAACGGCTGATATCGGGTGAGGATCCGGTCGCGAGCGAGGGTGCTCGGGACCTGGATCACCAGCTCGGTCGAGTTCTCGTCGACCTGGGGGACCACCTCGGAGAATGTCGAGTACCACACCGATTCGGTGAGTTGGGCACGAAGTAGCTGTGCAACAGCTGTCCACACCTCGAATTGGTCACTCAACCTGGAAACCTCCGGATACACCCCGCCCTCACGTCCACACCGTTGTCCACAGGTGTGGACAACGGGTCGGACGACGTGGACGCAGCAACCTAGCACGATCGCACGAGCCACCGAAACCGCCATCTGGGGCAATTCGTGACAGGCGTGGGACGTGCACCTCGCGCCCGCTCGTTCGGTTCCTGGGCGACATTCTCGAGCGGGAGTTCAGTCGCGATCGGCGAGAGCTCCGATCGGCCTGGTTGCAGCGGACGACCCGGGGCCCGTAGCCTTGTCAGGTCGAGATCGCCGACCCGTGCGCGGTCTCGTTGCATGAGTTCGTGTCGACCCGGCACTGCATCCCGCCGGGTCCTCGAGGAGGACGACGTGAAGCGTACATTTCAACCCAACACCCACCGCCGTGCCAAGAAACACGGTTTCCGCGCCCGGATGAGCACCCGTGGCGGTCGTGCCGTGCTCAAGAACCGTCGCGCCAAGGGCCGCGCCCGACTCTCGGCTTGATTCATCGGGTCCGCGACCGCCGAGCGTTCGAACGCTTGGCACGAGATGGCACGCGGATCCGGCGAGCAGCCCTGTGGTGTACCTGGTGTCCAGATCCCGACTCGACCGCAACATGTGTAGCGTTCGCCTTCAGTCGCGCGTTCGGCCCGGCGGTCGCACGGAACCGGATGCGTCGGCGGGTGCGAGCAATCCTCCGAGATCTGGATCGTCGCTCGACCCTGCCGCCGGGACTGCTGCTGATCGGGGGTCGACCACAGTTGATCGAACTGACGTTCGATCAACTGACCACGGAGCTGAGCGAGATGGTGGACCGGATCCGTCGGGCTCCGGTCTTCAAGGCCTGATGTTACGAACGATCGTGTGGTACCAGCGTGGCGCCGAGAGCCGGCCGTCACCGTGTCGCTTCTTCCCCTCCTGTTCCGAATACGGCCACGACGCCATCTCCACCCACGGAGCAGGTCGTGGGCTGTGGCTGACGATCCGCCGTTTGCTGCGGTGCCGCCCCTGGGGCCCATCCGGTTACGACCCGGTTCCGTTGCCCGCTGAGAAGGAGTCCTGATGATCGCCGGCATCTTCGAGTGGCCCGCCGCAGTCTTGGCCTGGTTGTACCAGCTGACCAGCAACTATGCGGTGGCGATCGGCATGATCGCGGTCATCGTCATGCTGCTCGTGACCCCGCTGATCCTGAAGAGCACCAAGGGCATGCTCGAGATGCAGCGACTGGCGCCCGAGATGCGCCGACTCCAGAACGAGCACAAGGGCGATCGCCAGAAGCTCAACGAAGAGATGATGAAGCTCTATCAGGAGCACAAGGTCAATCCGATGGCCTCGTGTCTCCCGTTGGTGGCGCAGATGCCGGTGTTCATCATCATGTTCCGGATCCTCACGGGGATGACCTACCGTCCCGCCGGCGGCAACGAACTGGTGGCGCAGGCCGTGCTGAACGCCGGCGGCGACACCGCCCCGATCGGCTTCGCGCCGCGTTACCTCTCGACGAGTTCGGAGCTCTACCAGTCGCTCGTGCGGGCGACCGAGATGAATGCGTTCGGGCTCGACCTGTCGGTGTCACCGGCGGAGATGCTCAGCGATGACTTCGGGCGAGGCCTCATCTACGCCGGGCTCGTGGCACTGCTCGGCGGTCTGTACTTCTTCCAACAGCGCATGGTGGCGGCCCGAGCGGCGGTCTCTCCGACGATGTCGGAGAGTCAGCAGAAGTTGATGCAGTATCTCCCCGTCGCGTTCGCCGTGTTCCAGGTCTTCTTCCTGCTCGGTCTGGTCGTGTACTACATCGTCCAGTCGATCCTCCGGATCCTGCAGCAGTTCTACATCACCAAGCGGTTCTACGGCAGCGACGAGTCACTCGGCCGACAAGCCCAAGCTGCCAGCGAACGAGCGCGCGAACTCGCCAAAGCCGACGGCGGAGGTGGTCCACTCGCCCAGGCGCGTCGTGACCTCGCAGGGGCCAGGGGCGATGGCAAGTCGAACGACAAGGACGGCGGCAAGGACACCGGGAATGCCAAGAAAACCGGGAAGGCCAAGGGTAAGAACGATGCGCCCGAGCCGTCGGTGAAGCCCTCCAAGCGCACCACAGCGCCGAAGAATCGACCGACCCCGTCCGCGAAGAAGCAAGGTGGTCGCCCGTCCGGTGGCCGTCCGGCATCGACCAATCGTCGTAAACGCAAGTAGCACGGCGACCACGACCACAACGACGCACGACCACAACCACGACCACAATCACGACCACGACCACGACCACGACGACCAGGAGAGACAGACACGATGGAATGGGTGGAGACCACGGCGAAATCGATCGCCGAAGCGCAGGATCAGGCGCTCGACCAACTCGGCGTCGCCGCCGACGACGCCGAGTTCGAGATCCTCGAGGAGCCGAAGTCGGGGCTGTTCGGGCGTGTGCGCGGTGAGGCCCGGGTGCGCGCTCGCGTCAAGCCGGCGGCCGTGCGACCGAAGCAGGAACGTCGTCAGCGCGGGCGAAATCAGAAGCGTGATGGCAAATCGTCCGGCGGCGATCGGAACAAGAACCAATCGAACGGCAACCAGGGCAGCTCGCGTTCGGACGCAGCCTCCTCGCCCTCCCAGCCCGAGCCGGCAGCCAAGCCGGCTCGACCGAAGCAGCCGCGTCAGAACAAGGAGAAGCAGCGAATGGACAACGAACGACCCCCTTCCGAGGTCACGCCGCAAGAAGTCGGAGACGCCGCCGTCGCGTTCATGTCGCAACTGACCGAAGCGTTCGGCATCGACGGCGCCAACACCGAGGTGGACGTCAACGGGACGGATCTCGAGGTCCGTGTCACCGGCAGCGAGCTCGGGCTGATGGTCGGGCCGGGCGGTCGCACGCTCACGGCGATCCAGGATCTTGCCCGTGTCGCATCACAGCGGCGGCTGGGTGATCATGAGACCCGCCTGCGCATCGACGTCGGCAGCTACCGAGAGAAGCGGCGCGAGGCGCTCGAGAAGTTCGCGGCCTCGGTTGCGGCGCAGGTCATCGACTCCGGGACGCCGAAGGCGCTCGAGCCGATGCCATCTGCGGATCGGAAAGCCGTGCACGACGCGGTCATCGAGATCGACGGCGTCACCAGCCACTCCGAGGGAGACGATCCCAGGCGCCGGGTGGTCATCACGCCGGCGTGATCCGCCATGAATGAACTCATGCTCGAAACGCTGCGCGATGCGCAGCGTTTCGGCTTTTTCGGCCGGCGACCCGTCGAAGAAGCGGCGCAACACTCACGGGGGTTCGTCGAGGCCATCGGGCCGCTCGGTCCCGGCACGCGACTCGTCGACCTCGGCAGTGGTGGGGGACTCCCGGGTCTGGTACTCGCGGATGCGTATCCCAACGCAGCGATCACACTGGTCGATCGACGAGAGAAACGCACGGACTTCCTCCGGCGTGCGGTACGACGGCTCGGCTGGGAGCACGTCACCGTCATCACGTCAGACGTGGATGCGTTGACCCGCCGGGTCGGGTCAGGGACGGTCCCGGCGTTCGATGTGGTGACCGCTCGGGGATTCGGCCCCCCTGATGTGACGCTGCGCGTTGCGACGAAGCTCGTCACCGGGTCGGGGTGCATCGTCATCAGCGAACCACCAACGGGTGATCGTTGGGATCTCACCCTGGTCGCAGCGTTGGGCCTCACTCGGACCAGGATCGGGCCGGTGAGCGTGTTTGCTCGTGTCGTGGATGCGATCACCTAGCGACCACCTCGGCGCGGATGATCGAGGGACGACCAATCGCTGCCATCTGAAGCCGGTTTCGAACCCTGGCGTGCGTTCAGAGTTTGCGCCCTCCCGGGCGCCGACAGGTGTGTGGTCGGTGGGCGTCGTGGGGTGATGGTTCGCTGCTCTGGCTCGTTCGGGTTCCGGGTCCGTTTGGAGGTTGGTGCTCGTGTCGGTGACCAGTGGGCTCGGCTCGCGGCCAGGTGGTGCTGTGCCGGATGTTCCACGTGAGACCATTCGGGTGAGCCGTCGCCATTGCCGGCGGCTTGGTCCCCGATCGTCAGACCACCGTGTGTTGTGGGCCGACCTCCGAAGATTCGGCGGTGATAGGTGTGGTCGGTGGGCGTCGTGGGGTGATGGTTCCTGTTCTGGCTCGTTCGGGTTCCGGGTCCACTTGGTGGGTGCGCTCAGTCGGTGACCGGAGCGGTCGGTTGGGGCGAGGTGATGTTCGTGCCGGATGTTCCACGTGAAACCACTCGGGTGGGCTGACGCCGTGTTGGCGAGGTTTGGTCGGATCTGCGTGCTGACGGCCGTGCATCTCCGGGCGGACTCGGTGGTGCGGCGCGCCGGAGTGGGGCTTGGCAAGCAACGGCGTGGGGTCGTCTCCTGGTCGCGCGGTCTGGGTGCCGCGGGGCGGTCCGGAACCCCGTGGCCCATGCTGCGAACTGAGATCGATCATCACGAATGGTGTCGCCGCGGACGGAGACCGAGGGCGATGCGGAGCTCCTGCCGTGCCCGGTCGGGCGCTCGATGTCGGGTTGGAAGAATCCGCCGGCGCCGTCGTCTGCTGAGCGGTCGGCTCGGTGCGGTCCCCGCGCAGGCCTCACGTGTCGAGGTGAGGCTCGACGGACGTTGGTGGTCTCGTCGCGGTTCGGCGTGAGCCCGAGGGCGGCTGCAACTGAGCAGGTCCGGCGATGAGGACCCATCGGCCCGCGTCGCGTCGCAGCGCCCGCCGGACACAGCCGGACGGCCGTTGGATCCTGACCCTCGCGAAGCACCTGGTCAGGGACGTCGGCTTGGGTCCAGGAAGCGCAAGTGGCCGATGCCGCGAGGGTGTGACGTCGGTGTTTCACGTGAAACATGCACCCGTGTCTGGCGTGGCGCGGTTTCACGTGAAACACGCGCGGCTCTCGTCAGCGACCGGGCATCCTCGCAATTGGAGGTGGCACAAGCCAGACTGTCAGCAATGGACGCCGAAGCACCCAGCCCACTCGGGCGCCCACTCCCCCGGGTCATCGCCATCGCCAACCAGAAGGGTGGAGTCGGCAAGACGACGACCACCATCAACACCGGCGCCGCGTTGGCCGAGATGGGTCTGCGAACGCTGGTGGTCGACCTCGACCCCCAGGGGAACGCATCGACCGGACTCGGCATCGAGAACCGGGGTCTCGAGACGTCCATGTACCACGTGCTGATGCACGATGTGCCGCTCGAGAACTTGCGTGGAACCCACCGACGTCCGCAATCTGTTCGTGGCTCCCGCCAGCCTCGATCTCGCGGGCGCCGAGATCGAACTCGTCCCCGCGTTCAGCCGCGAGACTCGCTTGAAGAACGCGATCGCGGCGATCATCGACGACTACGACTACGTGCTGATCGATTGTCCCCCGACCCTCGGGCTGCTCACGGTGAACGGTCTGGCGGCGGCGCAAGAGGTGATGGTGCCGATCCAGACGGAGTACTACGCACTCGAGGGCCTCGGCCAGCTTCTCCGCAACGTCGATCTGGTGAAGCGCAATCTGAACCCGAGCCTCGAGGTCTCGACGATCGTGTGCGTGATGTACGACGCCCGCACCAAACTGTCGGATCAAGTCGTCAACGAGGTTCGTGAGCATTTTGGCGACAAGGTGCTCCGCAGCGTCGTGCCCCGATCGGTTCGGTTGTCGGAGGCCCCATCGTTCGGGCAGCCGATCATCACGTTCGATCCACGTTCTCGCGGTGCCGTGGCGTATCGCGATGTTGCCAAGGAGGTTCACGATGGCGCGGCGTAGCGGCTTGGGGAAGGGCTTGAGTTCTCTCATTCCACCCGGTGAAGCAGAACCCGGTGACACCGAACAGCACGCGGTGCTCCGAGACATCCCGGTGGGTGATATCACTCCCAACCCGAACCAGCCGAGGGTGCACTTCGACGAGGAGACCCTCGCCGAATTGACGGCTTCGGTCCAGCAGATCGGAGTGCTTCAGCCGATTCTCGTCCGGCCGACCGAGAGCGGCTACGAGTTGATCGCCGGCGAGCGTCGCTGGCGAGCGGCCGGGCGGGCTGGCTTGGCGATGATCCCTGCCGTCGTTCGTGACACCGATGACGAGGCATCGATCGAGCAGGCGCTCATCGAGAACCTGCATCGTCAGGACCTGACGCCACTCGAAGAAGCGGCCGCGTTCCAGCAGCTGCTCGAAGACTTCGAGCTGACTCACGAGCAATTGGCCGATCGGATCGGCAAGAGTCGCTCGGCGATCACGAACACGCTGCGTCTGCTCGGGCTTCCGCCGGGCATCCAGCACCTCCTCGCCGACGGCAAGCTGTCGGCCGGGCACGCGCGGGCCCTGTTGGCGACACCGGATCGAGCGCTACAAGAGTCGTTGGCCCGGCAGGCTGTCGCCGAGGGTTGGAGCGTGCGAGCCGTTGAAGAGGCGGTCAAAGCTGGCGGGGGAGCGGTTCCGGAAGCTCCGGAAGCGGTCCCGTCTCCGAGTCAGGACGGAGCCGGCGTGGCTCCCACGACGCGTCTCAGACCGCCGGGCCTCCTCGAGCTCGAAGAACTGCTCGCCGAGCACCTGGACACGCGCGTGTCGGTGCAGATGGGCGCCACACGTGGGCGGATCTCCATCGAGTTCGCCGACCTGGCCGACCTCGAGCGGATCTATCGACGGATGGCGGACTGAGTGATCGACGGGTTCTGATGACGCCGTTGTCACTCGGGACCGGTGTTCGGCCAGGTGGCGTGGTGACGAGATCCACAAATGTCCGTACATTATCTGAACGAACTCTGAACCGCGCGCGACAGCTCGAATCACAGGGTGGGGAGAATTCTGTGGATAAACGGTCGAGTGCATCGTGAACTGGGTTCAACTTGGGGATAACAGTGGTTCATGACCCCACTGCTCGAGAGCCTCGACCACTGCCTGAACGATCTGCGGAGCGTGGTCGAGCGCCTGTTGGATGGCACCCAGCGTGAACAATACGGCTGGCATCCGGGTTTCCCGGAGCACCGGGAGCCGCATCCCCTCGACCTGTGGGTGAAGGTTGGCAACTCGCTGCTCGCAACAGGCGGCAACACGCGTCGCCAAGGCGCGACCACCGGCCGACTCGAACTGGGGGACTGCGTAGTAGTGCACGGTCGAGCGCGGGCCCGCCTGGGATTCGAAGCCGATGTACACGGTCGCCGCGAATCGGTTGGCCATCGCCGCCTGTGCCGCCGCATCGGGCTCGTCGCACGCGACCACCGTCGCGCTCCGCTGCCGGAGCGCCTGGACGAGCTGGCGCGACAACGCACTCAGGCCCCCGAACTGACCGACCACGATCCGGAGATCACTCAGTGAACGTGCTGACGCGGTGAGGAGCTCCAGTTCACGCATCGCCGTGATGCCCGGTCCGGTGCCCGTCTGACGGGTCAGTACCTCGAGGGCACGCACCGTCGCCGGGCCGCACACTCCGTCGACGTACAACCCGCTGTTGTGCTGGAAGTCTTCGAGCGCACGGGCGGTCGCCGGCCCGAGAATGCCGTCAACCCGTCCTGAATCGAACCCGATGCGGGCGAGCGACACCTGCAGTTCAGCGACGTCGTCACCGCGCAGATTCGGAGCGGCGAGCATCAGGAGGCGGTCGCCCAGCTTCCATGACGCCTCGACGATCGCCCGCCAGGTCACCTCGTCGCAACGACCGGAGTCCCGCAACCCACGTTGCTGTTGGAATTCACGAACAGAGCGTTCCGTGACCGCGCAAAAAAAGGCCGCCTCTGCGCCGACCGGTGGAAAGCCGGCGGCACCGAGGCGGCGTTGCAGGTCGCGGATGGATTCGCCCCGCTGACCCGGGGTCAGCGGGAAGTTGCCAGAAATTCGTCGAGCTCCTGGAGGAGGGCACCCTTGCCCTTGGCACCGACGATCTTCTTCTTCACGTCGCCGTCCTGGAGCACGAGCAGCGTCGGGATGCTCATCACGCTGTAGCGCATGGCGATCTCGGGGTGTTCGTCGACGTTGAGCTTGGTGATCTTGATCTGGTCACCGAGTTCGCCGGCGAGTTCTTCGAGAAGGGGGGCGATCTGCTTGCACGGCCCGCACCATTCGGCCCAGAAGTCGACGAGCACGGGTGCCGACGACCCGTTCACGGTCTCGTCGAACGTCGCGGAGGTGAGGTGAGTGATCCCGTTGGCCATGTCTTCGGTCCTTTGCGTTCTCGCCCGGCGGGCGTAGGAGAGTGTACTGAACCGGAACCGGTGGGCTCGGTCATCTATTCCACGCCGCGCCGACCTCGGCGGGCGTCCGGGTCCAGTGACTCGATCGATCATGCTGCGCCAGCTGGTCGACTGCCACGAGTTGTTGGCCTCGGCGTCCGTCGACGGTGCCGGCGTCGAACGGCCTCTCGGGTCGCACGGGCTGAACGACACGAGTCACCTCCGGGTGACCGAAGGTGCGGCGTTCACCGACTTCGTGAAGATCGTGGTTCGAGGGATCACCCCGTACGGGAACGGCCTCGATCACGTCAACAGCCTGCTCCAGACGGCCGCGGTGACGGACGCCCCCGTCGTCGGTGTCGCGGTCACCGCGGAGACGGCGGTACCGGGGAGCGCGACGGGGGCGAGTCGAGAGGTCGACCTGGAATCGGCTGCCCGCTTCTGCATCGACGTCGCCAAGCTGTTCACGACGGGTCACAGTCACCGGCACGACCCGGCCCAGTTGGACCGGTTGACGTCGTTGTACGGATCGATGAAGGCCCGGCAGACACCGGCCCGTCGCACCCACGAACTGAACTGGCGACGGGCGGTACGAAGGGTCAGGCGCCGTGTCGGGCTTCGAGCCAGCGTTCGGCGTCGATCGCGGCCATACAACCCGAGCCGGCAGCGGTGATCGCCTGACGGTAGGTGTGGTCCTGCACGTCGCCACACGCGAAGATGCCCTCGACGTTCGTGTGCGTCGAACCGGTCCGGGTCGTCAGGTATCCGTTGTCCTCCATGTCGAGCACATCCCGGAACAGGTCGGTGTTCGGTCGATGACCGATTGCGACGAACACACCTGTGGCATCCAGTTTCGCGACCGATCCGTCGACGGTGCTGGTGACCTCCACGCCTTCGACCTTGTCGGCTCCGCAGATCGCAGTGACCGTATGGTTCCAGAGGAACTCGATCTTCGGATTCGCGAACGCACGATCCTGCATGATCTTCGAAGCCCGCAGCTCGTCACGTCGGTGGATGATCGTGACCTTGTCGGCGAACCTGGTCAGGAACGTCGCCTCCTCGATCGCTGAGTCACCGCCCCCGACCACCACGATCTCCTGACCGCGGAAGAAGAACCCGTCGCAGGTCGCACACGTCGACAGGCCGTGGCCCATCAGGCGTGATTCCTCCTCGAGGCCGAGCATCAACGACTGGGCGCCCGTCGACACGATGATGGTGTCGGCCCGGTACTCGTCGTCGCGGACCCAGACCCGGAACGGGCGCTCGGAGAAGTCGACCCGGCTGACCTTCTCGGTGAGGAACTCGGCACCGAAGCGTCCGGCCTGCGCACGGAAGTTCGACATCAGCTCGGGCCCCATGATCCCGTCGGGAAAGCCAGGGAAGTTCTCGACGTCGGTCGTGAGCATCAGCTGCCCACCCGGCTGATCGGAGGTCGATGACGGCTCCCCCTCGATGACGAGCGGCGCCATGTTGGCCCGGGCGGCGTAGATCGCGGCGGTCAACCCGGCCGGGCCCGACCCGATCACGATCACGTTGCGGACTTCGGACATTCGCGGCCTCCAGGGAGCAGGAGCGTCAGGCTTCGGTGCTGTGACGCTTCGACATGAGCAACCACCCGACGATGGTCAAGATTCCGCCCAGGATGAAGTAGCTCATCCACACCGACTTGTCCCAGTCGAACCAGATGTCGAGGAACGATTGCAGACCGCGGGTCAAGATGATGAGGACCAGCACGATCGCGGTGGTTCCGAGCAGGAGACCCAGCAGCCCGAACACGACCCCGCGCACGACCTTGATGGCGTTGTTCGTCGTCTTGTCGCGGACGTTGCCGACGAGGGTCGTGATCTGTTCGGTGAGGTCGGCAGCCCAGTTCGGGTCAGTCAGCGGATTCCCCGGCATGCCGCGACCCTAGCGGCCGCGCCGGGGACCATTCGAATGAACTCGTTCGGTGACGTCAGAACAACGAACCCATGGCCAGTTCGGTGCAGGTGTCGATGTCGAGCGCCAACACGAATCCCTCGAACTCGTTGACAGCGATGTAGACCGAGCGATCGTTGCCGTCCAACACGTAGGTGGCCGTGTCGAGGATGTCGTAGTTCCCTGTGCACTCGGTCTCGGGGGTCGGCCCGACCGTCTCGACCTCGATCTGATCGAGCAGATACGACCCATAGACGGCAAGTGCGAATTCGTTCAGGATCGGCTCGTCCGGGTCGAAGTCGGCCGGCACGGCGATGCGGACGGTGTCCTCCCCGAACGCCGGTGTGCCCCCGTCCGCAGCCTCGGCCATCTCCTCGGCCGCAGCCTCGGCCGTTTCCTCGGCAGTGGACTCGTCGCGAGCATCGCTCCCGCCCGAATCGTCGGCCGCGTCGGCGGGCGCGCTCTCGGCGAACGCCCCGCTGTCGGCCGCGTCGCCCTCGTCGACCGCGGTGATGAGGTCGTCGGGGCGGGCCGAAGTCTCCGCGAGCGGAGCGTTCTCGACGTCGGCGGAGTCGTCGTCGTCACCACCCAGGTCGGCCTGGGAGATCACGATGCCGAGCCCGGCGACCGCCACGAGCGCGGCGGCGACGGCAAGATACCTCGTGTAGGCCGGGCGTGGCCGGAACGGCACGACCGGGGCAGCCTGAGGCGCCTCGGGGGCACGTCGCTCGAACTCCGCCAGCGCGGCAGTGACCGCCGCCTCGCGGACATCGGGCGATGGAGATGGCACATTGCGGAGCTCGGCCTGGAGCGCGCGGAGCTGTTCGACCTCGGCCATCACCTCGGGGTCGCGTGCGGCGAGTCGACGTTCCTGGTCGGTGAGCTCACCGTCGAGGTACACGTTCGCGAGAAAGTACTGGTCGTCGTTCATGGTTCGTTGGGGGGATCGTTGATTGGACGTTGCGAGGACGGCTCTTGGTTCCCGATCTTGTCGACGAGCATGCGTCGCCCTCGAAGCGATACGAGACTTGACGGTACCGATCGGGATGTCGAGCGCCGCGGCGATCTCGCCGTAGTCCATGTCGCCGACATCGCGCATGACCACGGCCGCACGAAACTCGTCGGGAAGATCGGCGAGAGCATCGTCGATGGTGATCCGGTCCGCGACGGCGTCGACACGACGGTGGGCGAGCTCGTCGACGATCTCGGGCCCGGCGCGTTCGTCGTCCTCGTCGATGACGTGGAGCTGGGGTCGCCGCTTGCGCTTACGGAGCTCGTCGAGCGAGGTGTTGGTGGCGATGCGGTAGATCCAGGTCGTGAAGGCCGACCGACCGTCGAATCGGTCGAGGTTGCGAACGACGCGGATCATCGCCTCCTGGGCGGCGTCGTCGGCATCGCGTGTGCCACCGGCGATCCGCCGACAGACCGCATGCACTCGGTCGTAGTGGCGTCGAAGCAGCTGGTCGAGAGCTGCGGCGTCGCCGCCCTGCGCCGCAGCGACGAGTTCCTCGTCGGAGCGCTCGACGCCGGTCACGGACCGAAGGAGATCTCGCCGATTCGACCGCGGAACGGGTTCGACTCGCTGCACGCCTCATCGCGGCCGAGCTCCTTGAGCCACACGAGGACATACTGCGCCGGTTGATCGATCGTCGTTTCGATCGAGCCTGCGTCGTCGGAGAAGTTCGTCGCGCCGACCTGCGTCCAGCCGTCGAAACCGGCCGGCGGTGCGTCGCCGTTCGCAGTGAGGATGTCGAGCTGGAACGGTGCGTTGATCGATTCGACCGACAGCGTGCCGGTTGCTGCTCCGCTCAGGCCGAGAATCAAGCCGACTCCACGTTTGCCGCCCATGAAACGATCCTGGTAGCACTCGGTCGGCCACATCGTGCTGGCGCTGCCGTCGGCGATGGCCAGGCTGGCCTGCGCATCGTTCTCTCGACCGTTGTCGCCATCGGGATCCCAGGCCTGCACCGTCACGATCTTGGCGTCCGCGCTGGCGACCGTCTCGACGGGCGGCGCTGCGCCGGCACCGTCGGATGGCGCCTCGTCGGAGCCGGACGGCACGACGGTCACGGTGGTGAGTCCCTCCGGCTCGTCACCTCGGTTCACTCCGACGAACAGCGCGAGGGCGACGACGAGGGCGGCCACGAGCAGCACGCCGACCGCGACGAGCGATGGTGTCCAGCGTTGCTGGTCCTGACGCGCCGGCGTGCCACGGATCGGCTCGGTGGCTTTCGGGGTCTCGTCATGTTCGAGAGTCGTCGAGGCACGATCGGTCGGCGTCGGCGTCGGCGTCGGTGGCGGTTGATCGCGGTCGTGAAGAGTGACCGGGACGACGCCGCTCACGTGGGGATCTCCGGGCACACCGGGACCGGCCCCGAGGGCGCGCTGGGGAGGGTTGGCGATCCGCGGAGGTGGATCGGCGGGCGTGCCGTCGATCTGAGGTGGAGTGGTGTCGACGGCGAGGAGGGCCGCCCGGAGATCGGCACCGGACTGCGGCCGGTGCGCGGGGTTGCGGGCCAGCGTCTTGTGGATCAGGTTCACCAACCCGATCGGCAGCGTGGGGCGAAGGTGACCCAGATCGGTGGGATCGCGCTGGAGTCTTGCCAGCGCGGTGTCGGCGTCGCTCTCGCCGAGGAACGGCACCCGACCGGCGAGGCACTCGTAGAGCACGAGCCCGAGCGAGTAGATGTCGGCTCGACCGTCGAGGCGGCGACCGCGGACCTGTTCGGGTGACAGGTACTTGGCGGTGCCCATCATCACGTTGTCGCTCGTGAGGTCCTCGTCGCCGACCTCGAGGCCCTTGGCGATCCCGAAGTCGGTGAGCAGAACGCGGCCATCGGACGTCACCAAGATGTTGCCGGGCTTGACGTCGCGGTGCACGAACCCGGCCCGGTGCGCTTCGTCGAGGGCGCCGGCGATCGCCGCACCGAGATGAATCGTGAGTTCGGGACCGAGGCGGCGTTGGGAATCGAGCAGCTGGCGCAGGCTCTTTCCGTCGACGAGCTGCATCACGACGGCCTGCCGGCCCTCGTGCACGAAGACGTCGTGGATCGCGACGATGTTCGGGTGGGTCAGCCGGGCGACTGCGATCGCCTCACGGCGGAATCGCTCGGTCACGACGGGGTCGGTCGCCAGGTTCGTCTTCAACCACTTGACCGCGACCTTGCGATCCAGGTCGGTGTCGGTGGCGACCCACACCTCGGCCATGCCACCCTGGCCGATGCGTCGCTCCAGCTGGTATCGCTCCGCGAGGAGAGCGGTCGCGGGCGCCTGCGATGGGGGTGGTGCGCTGGAGGCCATGATCGCTCGTCACGCTAGTTGGGCGGAACGCTGCGAAACCGTCATTGCAGCGCTCCGTCGGGTCGGCGGCGCCCGCAACGGCGATGATCGACGCAGGTCCGGTTCAGTCGGCGCTGACGTCGAAGGCCACACCGATCGTGCCGCGTCCCGCGTGTGTGCCGATCACGGGGCCGATCTCGCCGACGACGATGTCGCCCGCATAGTAGGGACGCAGCATCTCGACGAACTGATCCACATCGCTGCAGTCGGCGTGCAAGACGGCGAGATCGCTGATCCGACCCTCGTACTCGGCGACCTTGTCGACGAGGAACTTGAGTGCCTTCGACCGGGTGCGCTGCTTGCCACCCTGCTCGACTTCGCCATCGACGACCTCGATGATCGGCTTGATCGCGAGCACGGTCGCGAGCAGTGCCTTGGCGTTGCCGATGCGGCCGCCCTTCTTGAGGTTCTCGAGGGTGTCGAGTGCGCCGAAGACTCGGGTGCGCGATGCTCGGTCGACGGCGAGTGCCTCGACCTCGTCGAGCGAGCCACCGTCCGCCGCGAGGCGGGCACATGCGAGCACGATCGTGCCGAGGCCCATCGAGATGGAGCGGCTGTCGACCACGCGGACCGGAATCTCGTCTGCGACCGAGCGGGCGGCCAGGTCGGCGCTCTGCATCGTTGCCGAGAGTGCGCTCGACAACGAGACGACGACGATCCCCGTGGCGCCGTCGGCCATCAGTTCTCGATAGGTCTGCTCGAATTGCCCGGGAGCCGGGGCTGCGGTCTCTGGCAGTGTGTCCTGCTGGGCACACTTCGCCCAGAACTCGGCGGTCGTCAGCTGTTCACGATCGATGAATTCCTCGTCGCCGAAACGGATCGACAGTGGCACGACGAGCACGCCGTGCTCGTCTGCCACGTCCTCGGGAAGGTCGCAGGATGAATCGGTGACGATACGGGTGCTCACGGGGTCGGGATCTTAGTGGTCGGACTGTGGATCCGCGTTCCGGATCGGCAAGCCACCGGTCGGATCGACGGCGCCGGCCCGGGTGACGGCGGGATGCCGGGCCGCTGCGAGCTCGACGTCCTGTCCGCGGCGCTGCGCCTGCCGGCGACGGAAGTAGGTGAACCACCACGTCGCCAGCACGAGCACCGCTCCGACGGTGAACAGCCGCCCGAGGCCGGTCAGCGTGCTCACGCGCGCCGTCAGCTCGACCGGTTCGGTGACCGGGTTCCCGGCGGGTGTGCGGATCTCGACCTCGACCGGAAACACGCCGTTCGAGCGTGCCTCCACCGGGATGTCGACGTCGTTGATCTGGTTCGGGGCCAGCACCACCTCGACATCACCCTCCGGGAAGGTCAGCTTGTCGGATTCGGCGTGCACGCTGATGGTGAGGGGAGTCGGGCCGCTGTTCTCGATGCGGAGAGGAATCGGAGCCGTGGTTCCGGCGATCGTGAAACGGAACGGTTCGGGCTGCACGACGTGACTGCGCACCTCTGCGACTTCGGTCTCGACCGCGCCGACGAGCGCCGTCGACTCCGGGTTGGACAGACCGGTCGACAGTGCGGTCCGAAGCGTCTCGTCCCAAGCGATGATCCTGGTGTCCTCGGGCGGCAGCATCGACGCAACATCGGCGGCGCGCAGCCGGGCGCTTTGTGCCAGCCTCGCGTGGGCGTCGAGGTTGACGCTCGGCTGAGCGTCGAGTTCGAGTGAGTGGATCGCTCCATCGAGGAACAGCGAGTTGGTCAGATCGGTCAGCTGACCGAGCGTGCCGAAGTCGAAGTCCGGGTGCTGAGCGGTGAAGACCGACAGTTCGTCCAGCACCGATGGGTCCGGTACGCCGATGTCTCGGGTCGTGAGGATCATCGATCGGCGGTCAGGGTCGAGTTGGTAGCGGAGTGCGCTCACGTCGCCCATCAAGCGGACGGCCCGTTCGATCGGGGATCCGGGCGCATCGGGCTCGAGCTGTTCGTTGATCGCATCGACGATCATCACCCGCATCGACGAGTCGTCGGTGAGTCTCGTGCTGAGCATCAGCGTCGGATCAGTGAAGTCGCCGAGGTCGTTCGGGAAGTCGAGGTACTTGTCGAATGGTACGACGAGCAGCGGGATGCCGAGATTGCGCAGCGCGGTCGCTCCATCGGTGGTGATGTTGTCTCGCACGACCCACCCGCTGCGTACCACCGGTGTGGCAGCGAATCGTGACGCCAGTGCCCTTTCGCCGCCGGACACCCCACGGGCGAGTTCGGCGTCGAGTTCGGAGGCGACCGCTGACGACGGGTCGAGCGGCTGATCGGCAACGACCAGCAGCCGATCGTTGCCGTCGAGTGCCGCCACCAGCTCGTCGGACGCGTCATCCCCGTCCATGAGGTACGTCGGTGGAATGGCGACCGTGATCGGTTCCTCCATCGTCGATGCGAGTGCGGTGGCGCGTTCGATCTCGACTCCGGCCGCCGCGAGTTCGGCGTCGTCGGGGAACGGCCCGGCGTCGTCGATCGCCGCCAGTGCAAAGAACGTGAACGGTCCCCGGCCGGGGCCGTCGGCGCGAATGACGTCGACGAGCGTGGTGTGCGAGGCCACGAGCGCGCCGTTGCGGCGCACCTGCACCGAGACCGGATGCACGCCCGACTCCAACAGGTCGAGTTCTTTGACGTCGGCCACGCCGGCGGCAACCGGCACCTCGAGCGACAGCAGCCGGTCGCCGGTTTCCTCGTCGAACGTCGCGACGTCGTCGAGGTCGAACTCCAAGATGTCGAGCACCGGCCCCGGTGCGCCGGAGAGGGCGGCGGCAACTCCGGCGCGCGTGGCGATGGCGCGGTGCGACCGAACTTGCACTGTCATCGTCGGCCCCGGTGGCAGCGTCGTGGTGGTCGTCGACGACGAGGTGGTGGTCGCCGGATCCGGTACTGCCGGCTCGCCCTCGTCCGGCGGTGGCGTCGAGGCGTCGGGGACCGAGCCCGTCGGTGTCGTGGTCGTCGGCGTCGTGGTCGTGGTGGTCGTGGTGGTGGTTGTCGTGGTGGTGGTTGTGGTTGTGGTGGTGGTCGTGGTCGGGGCGATCTCCGGGACGTCGCCGGTGACGCGGAAGTCGAATCGGGCGTTGCCACCTGGGGAGACGGCGAACGTCTGAGAGAGGAGTTCGAGTCCGGCGTCGACGCTCTGCGACCGCGCGGCCGGAGCGGACCAGGCCGACGGCACCAGGACCGTCGCCAGCGCGAACGCCGCCAACGCCAGCGGCCGGCGACGACACGTCATTCGATCAGTGACCGTTCGGCGATCGTGAGTACGTCGGTCAGACGTTCGAAGCCGAGACTCTCGTAGAGCGCCAGCGCACCATCGTTGTCGACGCCGGTGTTGACGAGGCACCGTGAACGGTTCTGCGTGTGCATCCAACGCAGCGCATCGATGACGAGGTCATGGGCAATGCCGTGGCGTCGATGGTCGGGTGACACCGCGATGCGTTGTAGGTAGCCGCTGTCGCCGGCTGCTCCGCTCAACGCAAAACCTCCGAGCCGACGGTCCACTTTGACGATCCGGGCATGGTGGACCGGAGTTGCGCGCCGGACGTCGCGAAGCCCGGCGGCATCGTTGCCCCACATCAACCCGAATGCGGCTTGATCGACAGCGGCGGCGCGGTTGTGCAGCCAGGGATGCAGGGTTCGGATCGGGTGGCCGTGCGGGTCGAAGCCGGCGATCGTTCGATCCCCGAGATCCAGCCGGAGCAGGGCCAACCGGTCGATCGGGCGGAACCCGGCCGTGATGACGGCGTCCGCAGACGCGGGAAACATCGCCGAGGTGCGGATCGACCGTGCACCCTTCTTCCGAGCATGATCCACGGCTGCTTCGATCGTGTCGGGCGTGGGCACCAACTGGTGGTCGATGAAGATCAGGTGCGCGACCGTTGGGTCGTTCGGCCATTGACGCATGCGCCACGACCGCGCCAACCCATTGGACGTCCGCACCACCGACCCGTTCACACGTGGGACGGTAGCCCGGCGATCAGCCGCGCACATGGCGCACCCTCTCGGCCTGGCGCCGCCGTCGGATCGAAGGGTCGTGGAGATCACCGGGATGACGGATCGGTCTCGTAGCCTGGCCGGGCCATGATTCCCGATCGCTTCACCCCAGTGCTGGACGAGCTCCGACCGCTGGCCGACCGCTTCGACGCGGCCGGGCACCGGCTGTATCTCGTCGGCGGCACGGTGCGCGATCTCCTCGTGGATGCACGACGTGGCGATTTCGACCTCGACCTCACGACCGACGCCCGCCCGGACGAGATCAAACGATGTCTCGACGGCTGGGCACACGCGATCTGGACGCAGGGCGAGCGGTTCGGCACGATCGGCGCCAAATTCGCCGACCGTGTGTACGAGATCACGACCTTCCGCGCCGAGTCGTACGCCGACGACTCGCGCAAGCCGCACGTCACGTACGCCGACGACATCGAGACGGATCTCGGACGGCGCGACTTCACCGTCAATGCGATGGCGCTGGAGATCACCGGCGGCGCCACGCCCACCCTGGTCGATCCGCACGGCGGGGCCGTCGATCTGTTGCGGCACGTGCTGCGCACCCCACTCGGGCCGGAGATCAGCTTCAACGACGATCCGCTTCGCATGCTGCGTGCGGCCAGGTTCATCGCGCGGTACGAACTCGAGCCCACCGAGCAGCTGGTTGCCGCGGTGAAGCAGATGGCCTCCCGCCTCGAGATCGTGTCGGCCGAGCGGATCCGCGATGAGCTCGACAAGCTGATGACCGTCGGACACCCGTCGAAGGGCCTGTGGTTCCTGTATGACACCGGCCTGTCGGATCAGTTCCTTCCCGAGCTCTCGCTGATGCGCCTCGAGCATGATCCGATCCACCGCCACAAGGACGTCCTGTCCCACACGATCGCTGTCATCGAGAACGTACGGCCACCGGACGAACAACCGTCGGACCGTCCACCGTTCGACTTCCGGATCGTCCGTCTCGCCGCTCTCTTCCACGACATCGGCAAGCCTCGCACTCGCGGCTACCTCGAGGGCAAGGGCACGACCTTTCATCATCACGATGCCGTCGGCGCCAGAATGACCAAGAAGCGCATGACCACGCTGAGGTACTCGAACGACGATGTTGCCTCGGTGACGGCGCTCGTCGCACTGCACCTCCGCTTTCACACGTACCGGCTCGGCTGGAGTGACTCGGCGGTGCGCCGCTACGTGCGCGATGCCGGTGATCTGTTGCACGAGCTGAACGTGCTCACGAGATGCGACTGCACGACCCGCAACGAGCGCAAAGCAGTACAGCTGTCGAAGCGGATGGATGATCTCGAGGCGCGCATCGACACGCTTGCGGAGGCTGAAGAGATCGCCAGGATCCGCCCGGAGCTCGACGGCAAGGCCGTGATGGACCATCTGGGCCTGGCGCCGGGGCGTGAGGTCGGTGAGGCGTTGGCGTTCCTGCTCGAGATTCGCCTCGACGAAGGGCTGATCGGTGTCGATGCATGCACAGCCCGACTCGACAGCTGGTGGCACGAACGGTCGTCAGGGAACGCCACCTGACGACGCTGGGTGACTCGGATGGTTCACGCCAACCTGCCCGCCTGAACCGACACCGTTCGACCACGAGGCGGCGACCCTCGACGGACGCGTGATCGGCCGACCGGTGGTCGAGCGTCGCTCGGTGCGGCGAATGTCGCCCCACCGAAATCGGTCGCAGTCGGTCACGAGTCCGGGGTGTTCCGAGAATGGCTGGCCGTTCGTTCCGTGCGGCCGTAGTCTCGCACCGTGAACAACAGCTCCGATATCGCCGTCATCGTCGTCGGCGTGGTCGCGATCGCGGCGCTGGTCCTGAGTATCTGGGACTCCCGTCGGCAGGGTCGTCTGCTCCAGGGCCAGCTCTCGGCGGTCGAGGCCGCCGAGACGGAGGTCCGGCGGCTGTTGGACGAACTCCCCGAGGCGGTGTTGCTGGTCGACACGGACGGTGTCGTGCATTCGACGAATGCGGCAGCCCTGACCATGTTCGACATGACCACCCGCGATCTCGTCGACGGACACCTCCTCGATCACGCCGACGGCGACGAACAGCAGGTGCTCGGCGATGCGATGGAACGTGCCTTCTCGGGCGAAGAGATCGAGCCGCTCCAGATCGAGGTCATCGCCGGCGCCGATCGACGGGTCGTGGTCGAGGCCTCGTTCCACCTGCCGCGCGGTGAGGACGAGACGTCCGATGACGACCGACGTCTGGTGGTCCGCCTCCGCGATGTCTCCGAACGTGAGCAGCAGAGCCGGGCTCTGGCCCAGGCCCGAAGGCGCTTCCAGCAGGCATTCCAGTCAGCCCCGACGGGGATGGCTCTCGTCCGCCTCGACGATGGCCGGATCGTGGACGCCAATCAGTCACTCGGCGAGATGCTTCGTCGTCACGTGAACGAACTGGTCGGCTGCACCCTGCGAGAGTTCACGCACCCGGACGACGTCCGAGCTGCGCAACCCCATCGTGCGCGGCTCGAATTGGGCATCGTCGACTCGTTTCGCATCGACCAGCGCTACCGGCGCCGTGACGGCGAGTTCATCTGGGCGCGCACCCGGGTGTCGACCACCGAGGATGACGGTGTGATGCTCGCGATCACGCATATCGAGGATGTCACCGAGCAGCGCCGGGCCGCCGAGCAGCTCCGGTACGCCGCCCGACACGACGAGTTGACCGGCCTCCCGAATCGCTCGTACCTGATGCACCTGCTCCACGATCGGCTTGCGACTGCCGAGATCGACGGCGTCGCCGTGCTGTTCGTCGACCTCGATCAGTTCAAGGTGATCAACGACAGCCTCGGTCACGAGGTCGGCGATCTCTTGATTCAGGAGGTGTCGAGTCGGCTTCGTCAAGCACTTCCGCGACGAGGACGTGCTCGCACGCTTCGGCGGTGACGAGTTCATCGTCGTACTGAGCGGTGAACCCGTCGATGTCGCCGAGCGGCTGCGTCAGGCCGTGCACCCGCCGGTCATGATCGGCGAGCACGAACTGTTCGTCACGGCGTCGATCGGCTACGCGACGAACCACGACCTGAGCATGTCACCGAACGACATGCTTCGAGATTCCGATGCCGCGATGTATCGGGCCAAGGCCCGAGGTCGCGACTGTGTCGAGGCGTTCGAAGCCGGCGGCCATGAGACCGGTGTGCAAGCACTGCGGACGACGGGCGAGCTCCGCCGCGGAATCGAACGTGGCGAGATCGTGCCGTACTTTCAACCGATCGTCGATCTCGAATCGGGCCGTGCACTCGGGTTCGAGGTGCTGGCCCGCTGGTTGCATCCTGATCGCGGTCTGCTCCCTCCGAAGGAATTCCTGCCGCTCGCCGAGGAGACCGGGTTGCTCGTCGACCTGGGTGCCTTGATGCTGCGCAACTCGATGGCGCAGCTCGCCCAGTGGCGTGCGGCGGGCCACGCGTTTGCGAACTGCAGCCTGTCGATCAACGTCGGCACCCGACAGCTCGTCGACCCCAACTTCTACGACACCGTCGTCGAGGCCCTCGCAGAGACGGGTCTCGACGCCGACTCGCTCTGGTTGGAGATCACCGAAACGGCCCTACTCGCGGACGTCAAGGCGGCCACCGTGGCGCTCCGAGAGCTGCGCAGCCTCGGCCTGCACCTGTCGGTCGACGACTTCGGAACCGGCTACTCGTCATTGACGTACCTGAAGCGCTTTCCGGTCGAGGCGATCAAGATCGACAAGTCCTTCGTCGCCGGGCTCGGCATCGAGAGTGAGGACTCGACGATCGTCGAGGCGGTCGTCCGACTCGGACAGTCGCTCGGGCTTCATGTCGTCGCCGAGGGCATCGAGTCTCCGTTGCAGCTGTCGCGGCTGCGAGACCTCGAGTGTGATCGCGGCCAGGGGTACCTGTTCGGCCGCCCTCGACCTGCCGACCTCATCGAACGGGAACGCGCCCGGGTCTGACCGACGCGAGTGGTGGCGGACATCGTGCCCGCCACCACCCGACTGTGGTTCGGCGTCGACGGCTCGGCGTCGACCGTCGCTACCGGACCCTGAGGTTGCCGATCACCAGGCGGTTGTCGGCCGCATAGACCACCGCGCCCGACGCATCGCGAACGACGATGGCGAAGGTGTCCCGGTCCTCCCAGGGTGACGTCTTGGTGCCGAAGTCGCCGACGGTCACCTCATAGGTGTATCCCCGCTGCTTCTTCCAGCGGCCCTGCCCGGACCAGGTCGCCGTCTGCCCGGTCACGACGAGGTTCTCGACGGTCGTCGACCTGAACAACACGCACATGGACCATTCCAACGACCAGCAGCGTTGGCTGTCCACCTTGACCCGTCCCACGAGTTCACCATCCACGTAGACGGCCCGCACACGGACGTTGACCTTGTTGCCGTCCTGACCCCACAGCCAGCCACTCCCGGTGACCTTTCCCGTCGCCGATGGCGTGTCGCTGATGGTGAGGTTGATGGTGTCGGTGCCGATGCCGCTGTCGTCGTCGGTGATGGTGACGGTGACGGTGACGGCGCCGGTGTTCGTGTAGGTGTGGTTGCCGGTGCAGGTTCCTGCGGTGATCGTTCCGGTGGTGACGGTGCCGTCGCCCCAGTCGATCGAGCAATCGTGGGTGTCGTTGGCGCCTGCGTCCGCGAGGTCGGCCGACACGTCGACGGTGGCACCGGTGACGAAGCTTGCGCCGTCGGTCGGTGACGTGATCGCCACGGTCGGGTCGGCGTTGGACACGTTGACGGTTGCGGAGGCGGACACCGGTGGGTTGGAGCCGTCGTCGGCGGTCAACGTGGCGGTGTAGGTGCCGTCGTCGGTGCAGGTGATGTCGGTCGACGCCGCTGTGGGTGCGGTGAACGAACACGTGGCACCGGCGTCCACATCGGGGCCGGCGGTGTATGACCAGGCGAGTGTCAGTGCATCGCCGTCGGCGTCTGACGCCGAGCCCGACAGGGCCGTTGCCGATCCCTCGACCCCGGACCCGTCGTCACCAGCAGACACCACCGGCGGATCGTTCGTGGGTGGGCCGGTGATGGTGAGGTTGATGGTGTCGGTGCCGATGCCGCTGTCGTCGTCGGTGATGGTGACGGTGACGGTGACGGCGCCGGTGTTCGTGTAGGTGTGGTTGCCGGTGCAGGTTCCTGCGGTGATCGTTCCGGTGGTGACGGTGCCGTCGCCCCAGTCGATCGAGCAATCGTGGGTGTCGTTGGCGCCTGCGTCCGCGAGGTCGGCCGACACGTCGACGGTGGCACCGGTGACGAAGCTTGCGCCGTCGGTCGGTGACGTGATCGCCACGGTCGGGTCGGCGTTGGACACGTTGACGGTTGCGGAGGCGGACACCGGTGGGTTGGAGCCGTCGTCGGCGGTCAACGTGGCGGTGTAGGTGCCGTCGTCGGTGCAGGTGATGTCGGTCGACGCCGCTGTGGGTGCGGTGAACGAACACGTGGCACCGGCGTCCACATCGGGGCCGGCGGTGTATGACCAGGCGAGTGTCAGTGCATCGCCGTCGGCGTCTGACGCCGAGCCCGACAGGGCTGTTGCCGATCCCTCGACCCCGGACCCGTCGTCACCAGCAGACACCACCGGCGGATCGTTCGTGGGTGGGCCGGTGATGGTGAGGTTGATGGTGTCGGTGCCGATGCCGCTGTCGTCGTCGGTGATGGTGACGGTGACGGTGACGGCGCCGGTGTTCGTGTAGGTGTGGTTGCCGGTGCAGGTTCCTGCGGTGATCGTTCCGGTGGTGACGGTGCCGTCGCCCCAGTCGATCGAGCAATCGTGGGTGTCGTTGGCGCCTGCGTCCGCGAGGTCGGCCGACACGTCGACGGTGGCACCGGTGACGAAGCTTGCGCCGTCGGTCGGTGACGTGATCGCCACGGTCGGGTCGGCGTTGGACACGTTGACGGTTGCGGAGGCGGACACCGGTGGGTTGGAGCCGTCGTCGGCGGTCAACGTGGCGGTGTAGGTGCCGTCGTCGGTGCAGGTGATGTCGGTCGACGCCGCTGTGGGTGCGGTGAACGAACACGTGGCACCGGCGTCCACATCGGGGCCGGCGGTGTATGACCAGGCGAGTGTCAGTGCATCGCCGTCGGCGTCTGACGCCGAGCCCGACAGGGCTGTTGCCGATCCCTCGACCCCGGACCCGTCGTCACCAGCAGACACCACCGGCGGATCGTTCTCCGCTGTTGTCACCGTCACGGTCACCGTCGCCGTGGCGGAGCCGCCGGTTCCGTCTTCGATGGTGTAGGTGAAGCTGTCCGTCCCCGAGAACCCGGGCGCCGGTGTGTACGTGCACGATCCGGCCGCCGTGCAGGTGACGGTGCCGTTGGTGCCGTCCGTCCACTCGGTGACCTCGATCGGATCACCGTTCGGGTCGGAGTCGTTGGCGAGCACATCGACCACGCCGGGTGTGTCGGCGGCAGTCGTCAACTCGTCATCGACGGCCAGTGGTGCGAACACCGGATCGCCACCGACGCCGGCGAAGGCGAAGATGAACGTGTTCGGGGTGCCGAGCGTCGGACCGTCGACGGTGCTGGGCTGGCCGAACGAGAACACCTCGGCTGACACTGCCGCGACGGCCGAGACCGCCTCGGTTTCCGTCGCCGCGGCGCCGTAGTAGATGTTGAAGGAGACCTCATCGCCCGCTGCGACCGACCCGAAACCGAAGTCGAACAGTGCTCCGTGGTCGGCGGGGCCGCTGTCGACGAACGAGCCCGTCTCGTTGATCTGGGACGGTGGCGCGAGGGGGTTGCCGCTCGCGAACCCGTCATCGCTCGAGAAGAGGAGGTTGGCAGCGTCGCCGCCGTCGATGGTGACGAACTCGGCGAACGGTGTCGGTTCGATGTCCCAGTCCATCACCCGTCGGTACCTGATGTCGTCCAGCGGTGCACCGGAGATGTTCTCGATCGTCACGGTCACCTCGTAGAGGTTCTCGGTGTCGGTCGACGGATGGAAGTCGTGCGTGACGCGCATCGTGTCGTCGATCGTCACCTCCGACAGAGCTGTGCTCGGCGTCGTGGTGAAACTGACGGGATCGAGGTTCACGACACCGTCGATGGAGACATTGGCGTAGCCGGTCACGCCGGTCGTGGCGTCAGCGGCACCCCAACCCTCACAGAGGCATCCGGGGGATGTCGCCTCGTTCCCGGTCGGGATGAAGTGCAGTCCTGCGTCGCCGGGACCGGCAGCTGAACCGGCCGCGTTGGTGGTGTTCAGCTCTGCCGCCGGGTTGACTGCCAGCAGCACCGTCCCATTGTCGATGCAGGTCGCCGGAGCGCACGGCGGCAACACGTCGATGGTGTGCGTGGCCGTGTTCGACGTGAACGTGCCGTCGGTCGCGCTGAACGTCAAGGAGTCGGTGCCCACGAATCCGGCATCGGGTGTATAGGTGCAGAATCCGGAGCTGCAGTCGGCGAGGATGCCGTCGGTCGGCCCGGTCTCGACGGTGTAGGTCAGCGAATCCCCGTTGTCATCGAACACGCTCAGGAACAGGAAGACCGGTGTGTCGACGCTCGTCGTGGACGAGCCATCGGAGGCCACCGGGGCCACGTCTTCTTGCACGTCGATCGTCACGCTGGCCGGCGTCGACACATTGAGGCCGTCGCTGCCGGTGAACGTGAACGTGTCGATTCCGATGAATCCGGCGTCGGGCGTGTACGTGCACGAGCCCGTCGAGCAATCGTCGAGTGAGCCGTTTGGCGGCGGTGTGTCGACCGAAAACGTCACCGGATCGCCGTTGGGGTCGAAACCGGAGAGGAAGATGCTGACCTGCTGGTCGACCTTGGTGACGAAGGACCCGGGGAACACGTCCGGTGGCAGGTCGTCCTGGACGGTGACCGTGACGGTCGCCGATGTGCTCGTCAGATCGCCGTCCGACGCACTATAGGTGAAGGTGTCGGTGCCGACGAAGCCGACATCGGACGTGTAGGTGCAGATTCCGTCGGAGCAGTCGTCGGTCAGTGCACCGTTCGACGGGGCGGACTCGATGCCGTAGGTGATCGCTTCGCCGTCTGGATCGAATCCGGACAGGAAGACCGAGATCGGCCGCTCCGTCGTGCCGAACGCCGAGGTGTCGAACACCTCGGGCGGATCGCCGGCGGCGGTCGCAGCCGCCCCCGGCCCGACGACGCCGGCGATCAGGACGAGCGCGGCGATCAGGCTCGTTCCCAAACCTCTCCGTGAGCGCCCCGGCGCGCGTGGATCAATCGTTGAGTCATGGTCTGCCCTTTCGCTCCTCACCCGTCGTGGTCGCCGGGTGAGCCCTACTCTGGGGACGCAGCGTAGGAGCGCGGTGCAACCGTGAGATAACAACGCGATAACTATTGTCCTTGATCGCTTCTCGGGCGGGCGCTACGTTGGGCGCAGTCGGTGGTGCGGAGCCGACGCGGAGCGGTTCGGAGAGGCGCGATGGACGGGAGAGTCTTCGGCGGGCCGGCCATCGGGTCGGGTGGTGTCGAGGTGGCGTTGACGTCCATGCAGGCGCGCCTCATCGGGATCTTGCTGGTGCACGGAAACCATGCAGTCCAGCTGTCGACGCTGATCGACGAGGCCTGGAGCGGGTTGCCGCCCGATCGAGCCGAGGTCGCGCTTCGTATGCAGATCGCCCGCATCCGGAAGCGGCTGATCGCGGTGGTCGGCGACGCCGGCGCGCTCGTGACCGAGCATCACGCCTACCGACTCGCGATCGCGGGCGATCGACTCGACGTGAACCGGTTCGAGGTCGCTGTCGATTCTGCCGAGCGAGCGCGTGAACAGCACCGCGACGGCGATGCCCTGTGTCTGTTCGAGAAGGCGTTGCACATCGCATGCGGCGAGCCACTGGGTGAGTTCGTCGACGAACGTTGGGCGTCGGGCGTCGCGCAACACTGGCGGGATCGCAGGTTGACGGTCGAAGATGCTCGTTTCGAATTGCTGATCAGCACCGAGAAGCTGTCGCAGGCGGCCGACGAACTGGCCGAGGCGACGGCGTCGACTCCGTACCGCGAGCGCAGATGGGCGCTGCGGATGTTGGCGCTCTATCGGTCGGGCCGTCAGGCCGACGCGTTGCGGGCCTACCACAGCGCGGCGGACGGCATTGGTCGAAGAGGTCGGCGTCGAGCCAGGAGGTGAGCTTCGTTCACTCGAGGCCGCAATTCTTCGCCAGGACCCGTGCCTGTCGGCGCGGTCGCGGCCGACTCCGATCGGTGACACGCCGTCGCGTCAGGTTCTGCTCGCCATGCAGGAGAACGAACTCAAGGTGGCCCTCGAACGCGACGCCTCGTCGCTGGAGCAGAGCGTCGAGCGCGGCGTCAGTCGCCCTCTTTCTGAGCACGGATCACGAGGGTGGTCGGAACCGGCGAGATCTCGCTGACGCCGAGCTCGAGGATCCGGTCGACTCGGAAGTTCGCTCGGCTGAGCTGAATGTGCCAGTCGCCGACGGTTCGACCCACGGTGCCGTACGGCAAGACCTTCGAGCCGTATTCGTCGGTCGAATGCACACCGGCGAACGGGTGGGGGACGGAGATCACGAACGGGCGGCTCGACTTGAGTACCCGATGGACCTGGCGCAGCAGTCGCCCGACATCGTCGACATCGTCGTCGATCGTGTGATCGGCGACCACCAGTTCGATCGAGCCGCTCGTGGCGAAACCGAGGTCGGCGAGATCGGTCACGTGGCACTCGACGCTGACCTCGGCGCCCGTTGCAGTGCTCCGGAGCGCCTCGATCCTGGCGGCATCGGGATCGACGGCGATCGCCTTTGCGCCGGCGAGCGCGAACGCTATCGCGTTCTGGCTGCGGCCGACCCCGAGCTCCAGCGCTCGGTTGCCGTCGCTGATGTCGCCGCACAGGCGGAGCTCCGATTCGTCGGGGATGTCTCGTCCGAACGAGATTGCTGGCGTCATCACGGCACCAGTCTGGCGGATCGGTACCCTGATGCGATGGGTTTCTCGGTCGGAGCGCTGCGCGGGGGGCAGCAACGGCGCGGCATCGTCGACCACCGACTGGCCCGTCGGATGCTCATCAACCAGGTTCGTTTGGGCAGGATCAGCCGTACCGAGGTCTGCGATGCGCACCCCGAGCTGATCCGGGCGGCGCGCAACGTCGGCACCGAGACCACGGCCGACTGCCCGGTCTGCGACGACGACAAGTTGCGCATCGTCACCTACGTGTTCGGCCACCGGCTGCCCGCCTCGGGCAAGTGCGTGAGCACCAAGAAGGAGCTGCGACAGCTCGCCGCGAAGGCGCAGGGTGAGCTCACCGCCTACGTGGTCGAAGCGTGTCCCGAGTGCCGCTGGCACCACCTCCTGCGGGTGCTGCCCCTGGCCGAGTGATCGGTCGCGAGGTACGTTCGGCGCAGTGCCGGTCGTTCCCGACAGCAAGAACTGGACGTGGGTCCTCGACGAACGGTGCCCCGACTGCGGCTTCGATGCCGTCACCGTCGACCTGGCCGAGATGGCTGAACTCGTGCGGGAAAACGTCGCCGACTGGCGACCGTTGCTCGCCGACGAGCACGCCCGACGACGACCCGACGACGAGACGTGGTCGGCGCTCGAGTACGCATGTCACGTGCGCGACGTGTTCGTCTTGTTCGACGGACGACTCCGCCTGATGTTGGAGCAGGACGATCCAGAGTTCGAGAACTGGGATCAAGATGTCACCGCGCTCGATCAGCGATACGACCTCCAGGACCCGGCGACCGTCGCCGACGAGTTGGTTGCTGCCGGCCACGACTGCGCTGACCGGTGGGGCACCGTTGGTGACGACGACTGGCAGCGCACGGGCGATCGCAGCGACGGCTCGTCGTTCACGGTCGAGACGTTCGCGCGGTACTTCCTGCACGACCCGGTGCATCATCTCGCTGACGTGCGACGCGGCAACGAGCGACTCCGGGGCCTCACGGGCTGACGTGAGCGTCCGGGCGTCAGCGACCGGCGCGCAGCGTCGGCCGGTGATCGGGGTGGGCGACGGCGATCAGCCGCTCGGCGCGTTCGCTCTCGCCGATGCCGCGCAGGTCGGCGATGCCGTGCTCGGTGATCACGACGCCGATGTCGCTGCGTTGGGTCGACACCACCTCCACCTGCGGCACGATCGTGGACACACCGTGGCGGGTGGTCGACCGGACGGCGATGATCGACACGCCACCGACCGATCGTGACGCTCCCGCACAGAAGTCGGAATGCCCGCCGATGGCGGCGATCGCCCGGCCGTCGACCCGCTCCAGGTTGACGGCACCGTCGAGGTCGACTTGCGCGGCCGTGTTGCAGCCGACGAAGCGCGGGATCGACGACAACCGTGACAGGTCATGCGTGACGGTCGTCGGAGTCAGCTCGAGCATGCCTGCCGCTGCCAACCGGCGGATCGGCGAACCGCCCTGCGTGTAGGCCGCGACGACAGGCGCCGAGAGCAGTCCGCGGTCGTGCAGGGAGGCGATTGCATCGGTGCACAGCCCTGACCAGATCCGAACGGGCCGGTCGAGGGCTCGGGCGATGCCTTCACCGACGCCGCCCGGTCCGAACTGCAGCGACGCGTCGTCGGGGATGAGCGACGCGACGATCGCTCCGATCCGCAGGTCGATCTCGTCGGCCGGTCGGGGGAGACGATGGCATGATCCGGGGCGACGGGCCGGTCCACCGTGGCGACGATGTTGCCTCGGACGTCGGGACCGCCGAGGTCGACGCCCTGATCGTCGACCTCGACGACGATGCGGTCGGCGACGCGTGCCAGCACGTCGGCCCATCCGATCGAGCCGGAGAAGGCGTACCCGTCGGCGCGGCGGACAGCGGCGACCACACCAAGGTCCGGTGGGTTCGACTCGAGGATCGACGGTACGGCCGACAACCGCACCGGCAATGGCGTGATGCGACCGGCGGCGATCGCCCCCGCCAGGCCGTACCCACCGAGGTAGGTCACCCCCGACAGGGCGGCATCTTCGAGCCACGGATGACGTTCGAGCGTCCAGCCGAGAGCCACTCGCGACGCATCGGTCGCGATGCCGGCGAGGTCGAGTGCGTCCGTCGGGCTGACCCGCGGCGCGCTCGGCCCGTCCGCGTAGACGACGCGTGTGGCTGGACGTTCGTCAGAGGCTGGGATCGTTGGTCTGTCCGTGCGCCGTCCAGTAGTCGTTGATTGCGCTCTGGATTCGGAGGTACCAGACGAAGTTCCCGATGATCGGCAGCAGGAACCACAGGCCCCAGATGGTGGTGATCGGCGGTTCGCGGCCGTCGTCCCGATACCGCTGTTCGACCTCGCCGGCCAGGAGGAACATGGTCACGGGCGAGAGCAGGAGTGTGATGAACAGATAGGCGATGCCGCCGAGACCTTCTCCGGAACCGCGTCTTCAACTCGTCGCCGTTCTGGAACGACCAGACGATCGTCCAGATCCCGCAGGTGACGATGCTGAGCAGGATCACCAGGCCGGCTGACCGTCGCTTGCCGAGCTGTGCGGTCGCCGAGACAGGCGCGGGCGCCCCGGCGGCCTGTGGCACGCCGGATGCAGCCGGTGGTGGCGGCACCGCGTCCGGCGGTGGTGGCGGTGGCGGAGTTGGACTGTCGCTCATGTGGTCGACGTTAGACGCGAGTGACCGTCGCTCTGGTCGATGCCCCTCGGAGTCATCGAGGCCGCACGACGACTGACGTTCGTCCGATCGTCCGCCCTACGCTGGCCGCGTGGTGAACTCCTGGTTCGAATCGGTCGCCGTTGCGCAGCAGCGCGCCAAGCAACGCCTGCCCAAGTCGGTCTACGGCGCGTTGATCGCGGGCACCGAGCGCGGCTCGTCGATGAACGACAACCTGGCGGCGTTCGGCGACCTCGGCGTTCGACCGATCACCGCCGGCCAGTCGCCGGTTCGCGAGATGGCGACCGAGGTCATGGGCCAACCGATGTCGATGCCCGTCATGATCTCGCCGACGGGTGTGCAGGCGGTGCACCCCGACGGCGAGGTGGCCGTGGCTCGGGCGGCGGCGGCACGCGGTGTCGTCATGGGCCTCAGCTCGTTTGCGAGCAAGCCGCTCGAAGACGTGATCGCCGCGAATCCGCAGACGTTGTTCCAGATCTACTGGGCGGGTGATCGAGACTCGATGGTGGCTCGCATGGATCGAGCCAAGGCCGCCGGAGCGGTAGGCCTGATCCTCACGCTCGACTGGTCGTTCGTGCACAGCCGCGACTGGGGCAGCCCCGACATCCCGCAGGACATGGGCCTGCGCACGATGGCCAAGCACGCTCCCGAGGCGATGATGCGCCCGGCCTGGCTCATGGAGTGGCTGCGCACGGGACAGATCCCGCAGCTCGGCGTGCCGAACTTCGTGACCGGCGATGATCCGGTGCCGGGCTTCTTCGAGGCCTACGGCGTCTGGATGGGCACACCGCCCCCGACCTGGGACGACGTCGCCTGGCTCCGCAACGAGTGGGGTGGCCCCTTCATGGTGAAGGGCGTTGGTCGCGCCGACGAGGCGCGACGCTGCCGTGGATGCCGGTGCTACGGCGATCTCGGTATCGAACCATGGTGGCAACAACCTCGACGGCACGCCGGCCCCGATTCGGGTGCTGCCAGAGATCGTCGGCGCTGTCGGCGATGAGATCGAGGTCGTGATGGACGGCGGCGTTCGGCGGGGGAGTGACGTCGTGAAGGCGCTTGCTCTCGGAGCGAAAGGGGTGATGATCGGCAGGGCCTACCTGTGGGGTCTGGCGGCCAACGGGCAGGCCGGTGTCGAAAACGTGCTCGACGTGCTTCGCATGGGCATCGACTCGAGCCTGCTCGGGATGGGCAAGTCGTCGATCGCCGAGCTGAGCCCTTCGGACTTGGTGATCCCCGAGGACTTCTGCCCACCGTCGGCCGGCTGACCTGCGTGCTCGACGGGTCGCCCGCTTCGTAGCGAGCTGCGAGCGCGCGACCGCCACGGGTAATGTCGGCGGCCATGTCAGCTGAATCGTTCCGTGCGTTCCGGGCCGTCACCGATGGCGACTCGATCGATCGTGGCCTGGTCGAGCTCACGGCCGATGATCTGCCTGCCGACGGTGCTCTCGTCGATGTTCGGTGGTCGAGTGTGAACTACAAGGATGGGCTGGCGACGATCCCGAAGGGTCAGGTCGCGACGATCTCGCCGCTCGTGCCCGGCATCGACCTCGCCGGTGTGCTGCTGGAAGGCGTCGACGGCATCGCGGCAGGCACCGAGGTGCTGGCGCACGGTCAGGACATCGGCACCGGTCGTCACGGGGGGTACGCAGAGTTCGCGCGTGTGCCGGCGGGCTCTCTGATTCCGGTACCCGATGGGCTCTCGATGCGCGATTCGATGGTGATCGGCACGGCCGGGTTCACGGCGGCGCTCTCGGTCATGGCGCTCCAGGACCACGGCATCACGCCGGAGTCGGGACCGATCCTGGTCACCGGTGCGACGGGTGGAGTCGGTTCGACCTCGGTCGACATACTCTCGAATCTCGGATACGAGGTCGTGGCGAGCACCGGGAAGGCGAGCGCAGCCGACTTCCTGACCGGGCTGGGCGCGGTCGTCGATCGTCGATCGCACCGAGCTGTCGGAGGAGAGCCGCCGTCCGCTCGATCGCACCGTGTGGGCGGGAGCCGTCGACTGCGTTGGCGGCGTCACGCTCGCGAACGTGCTCAAGAGGATCGATTACGGCGGTTCGGTGGCGGCGAGCGGGTTGACCGGCGGACCTGGGCTACCGACCACCGTGATGCCGTTCATCCTGCGTGGCGTCAACCTGCTCGGGATCGACTCGGTGCTGCTGCCGATGCATCGACGCCGTGCCGCCTGGCAGCGCATCGCCGCGGACCTGAAACCGTCTCGACTCGACGACATCGGTCACGACATCACGCTCGACGATCTCGATGCCGTCCTCACCGGCATCCTCGCCGGCGAGGCGAGAGGGCGCAGCGTTGTCCGCTTGGGCGGCTGACCGCAGCGTGCACCAATCGTTCATCTGGATGTCACCTGCCCCAGGTTGGTGGTTCGGTGCCGCCGACGGACACTGGCAGCATGCAGAAGGTGATCGCGTTCCGTCGCCACATCCCGCTCGAGGGCGCCCACAACGTTCGTGATCTGGGTGGCTATCCCTCGCGTTTCGGTGGCGGCGTGCGGTGGAGGCGGCTGTTCCGGGCCGATCGGCTCGATGCGCTGACCCAGAGCGATCTCGACGTGATCGAGGGTCTGGAACTCGCAGCCGTCTACGACCTGCGCACGATCGAGGAGCGAAGCGAGGCGCCCGATCGAATCCCGTCGATGCATGTCCCCGTGATGAGCCGATTCGTGCCGACGTTCGCCGACATCGACTTCACGGGCATCGTCGACCACGACGACGGGGTCCGGTTCGTGACCGACATCTGCATCGGGGTACTCCGCCACGCCGGTCCCGAGATCGGCGCCATGGTGTTCACCCTGGCCGACCCCGACCGAACGCCCATGATGTTCCACTGCACCGCGGGCAAGGACCGCACCGGGGTACTCGCAGCGTTGATCCTCGAAACACTCGGCGTTGATCGCGAGCTGGTTCTCGACGACTTCGAACTGACCGGTAGGTACCACCGACCAGATGCGACGACCGACGCGTTCCGTCGGCTGATCGGCCGGGGGGTCGCTCCCGAAGCAGCTTCGAGTCTGCTCGGTGCACCGCGTTCGATGATGGCTGACACCCTGGCCGTGCTCGACGAGGAGTTCGGTGGTGTCGAGCGGTACCTCGTCGAGTGCGGCGGGGTCGACCGCGACGCCCTCGAGTCGGTCCGCTCGTCACTCCTCGAGTGAACGTCGGCGGAGGTGTCTCACGACGGCATCGATCAGATCGATCCGATCGATCGTCGACTCGTCGTCGGGTGCGAGCTCGGGCGTGAGTGATCCGGGTGCACCGGCCGTCCAGTGCACCGACCCGGATTCGAGTGCGGTCAACTCGTCGGCCAGAGGCCGCAGGTCGACCCGCGGAAGGACCCGTCGGGACCGGTACTGCACCCAGGTCTCGTAGCGGTCGACGTAGCGGTATCGGCGGCCGTGTATCAGCAGCAACCGGAATCGGTCCGTCGCGTTGTGGAGTGCCATCGGGTGCAGCCCTTCGAACCGGTCGTGTCCGAACCGATGGCCACCTCGGACGGGTTCGTGGTCGTCGATGGTGATGACCGCGAGATCGAGTTCGGGCTGCTCGTCGAACGTGACTCGGCCCGCGCTGATCGCCTGCTCGCTCGCTGTGAGCTCGTCGTCCTCCTCACCCCAGAGGTCGCGGTAGCGGTCGCTGTCGAGCGCCATCGACAGGACCTCGGGGAGGAGCTCGGAGTAGAGGTGGTGGGTGAACTCGCTGTAGTCGCACGTCGTCTCGGCGGCACCCCTGTGGGCCATCGCCATCGCGGCGCGGGCGGCCCGTCGGTCTCGATAGGTGGCGAAGTCACCGGCGGCAGCGACGTCGATCAGGAGCTCACGATGGGGGAGCGCGGCGTCCGGCTCGGTCAGTGCGAAGATCGAGATCAGCCCGTCCTGGTCGAAGTGGTTGTTGGTGACGACCTCAGCGGTCGGGTGATCGGGTGGTCTGTCGAGGTAGGCGAACGCCATCTCGGCCGACAGGTCGCGAGCGAGGCCATCCGGCGCCGGAATACCCGGCCAGTGCGACAGCGTCAGCACCGTGCTCTCGTTGGGCGAGCCGTCGACGACGATGTTCGGGATGTCGCGGCTGACCTCGTAGTCGTGGTAGCGCATCAATCGCACGGTACGACTTCAACCGCCGTTGACGTCAACCCTCGACCGGCACGTGGGGATAGTGCGTCAGGCATGCGAAGCACCACCGCTCGACGTCGGGCAGGATGCGCTCGGTCCGCTCCTGGTCCCAGGTGGCCGCAGTGACGTACTTGCGGTGGACGTCGACCAGGTCGTCTTCTTCCGCGCCGCACGACTCACACGTCATCGCCCGACACTATGTCGGGTCGACCCCGCCGTAGCCTGCCGAGATGCGATCGGCGTGGTTCGGCCTGCTGCTCCTGACGGCATGCGCGTCGGGTACCGGGTCGCTCGCTGACGGCTCCGGTGACGCCACGACCGTGCCGGGTGTCGTTTCCACGCCCGTCACGGTGCCTGTCGGGATCGACGACGATTCCGTTGCGATCGATTCGACCGGTTCCTCCTCATCACCATCATCGACGACACCATCATCGACGACACCATCATCGACGACACCCGTGCCCGTCGCGACATCTCCGCCGGTGCTGCCCGAGGGTTTCGACGCGACGCAGGCAGTGGTGACCAAGGCCGACGGCACGACGTGTGAGATCTGTGTCTGGCGCGCCGAAACAGCACAGCAGCGGGCGCGAGGCTTGATGTTCGTGACCGACCTCGGCGCCGCCGATGCCATGGCGTTCCGCTACACGGACCCGCACACGGGCACGTTCTGGATGAAGAACACGGTGCTGCCCCTGTCGATCGCCTTCTTCGCCCCCGATGGCTCGTTCGTGGAGTCGTTCGACATGGAGCCGTGCAGCACCTCGTCGTGCCCGAACTATTCGACGCCCGCCGATTTCCTCGTGGCGGTCGAAGTGCCCCAGGGCGGACTGGACGAACTCGGCCTCGTCCAGGGCAGCAGTCTCCGGCTCGTCGACCTGCCGTGCGACCGCTGAACGGTCGGTTGTCAGGCTGTCGTGGCGCTGAGCCAGGCGTCGTAGAGCAGGGAGTAATGACCGTCGGCGACGATCAGGTCAGCGTGGCGGCCGTCCTCGACCAGTCGCCCGTCCTCGAGTACGAGCACTCGATCGGCGCGCGCCGCGGTCGACAGGCGGTGCGCGATCGCAATCGTCGTGCGGCCCGCAGCCAGCCGCTCCAACGCGTGTGAGATCCGGACTTCGGTGAGCGCGTCGACCGACGATGTGGCTTCATCGAGCAACAGCACATCGGGATCGGCGATGCCGGCCCGCAGGAGGGCCACCAGCTGGCGTTCCCCGGCCGAGAGCGACTCGCCCCGCTCCCCGACCGCTGTGTCGAGCCCGTCGGGCAATCCGTCGATCCAGTCGCGAACGTCGAGGTCGTCGATGATGCGTTCGACATCGGGCCGGTCGGCGTCGGGGCGAGCGAACCGGATGTTGGCGAGCAGGGTCGTGTCGAACAGGAACGGTTCCTGCGCGACCACGACCAGTCGCCGTCGCAGTTCGGCGTCGTCGACCAAGGTGAGCGGAACACCGCCGAGGCGGATGTCGCCGACGACGGGGTCGGCCATGCGGGCGATCAGCCGCCCGAGTGTCGTCTTGCCCGATCCGGTCGCGCCGACCATGGCGACCTGCTGGCCGGCCGGGATGTGTACCGAAATTCGCTCCAGCACGATGTCGTCGTTGAGGCCGCGGTCGGCCCGGCTCCGATAGGAGAACGTCACCTCGTCGATGTCGATGTCGAGTCGACCCGGCGGCAGTGGCCGGGACTGCTCCGTCGGTGGCGGGCCGGCCGGGATGTCGAGCACCGTGAGCACGCGGCGCAACCCGGCGACGGCGTTCTGGGTCTGGTCGAGGACCTCGGTGAACTCCCAGATCGGCTCGAGGAACCGGTACGCGAGGAAGATGAATCCGATCAGCGCGCCGGCCGTCAGCCCACCTGCGGGTCCGATCCAGACGCCGACCGCGACGACGGTGGCAATGGTGACGGCGCTGAAGAGATCGCCGGTGCTGCCCATGCAGGCGCTGATGACGTTGGCGCGGACCTGCGCCCGGCGCCGCCGGACGACGGTGTCCTTCGTGCGTGCCCGGAACAGCTCACCGGCGTCGTAGGCGCGGATCGTCTCGGAGCCCGTGACCAGCTCGCTGAGTGACGACAGCATGTCGCTGTTGCGTTCGCGGGCTCGGTCGTAGGCAGCCCGCAGATGCTTCTGCACCACCTGCAGCACGGCGAACAGCGGAATCGCCAGCCCGATCACGATCAGCGCGAGCAGCCAGTTGTAGGCGAGCATGACGCCGGCCACGATCAGCATCAGCGTGCCGTTGATCAACAGCGCGAGGCCGCCCCACCGGAAGAACTCGGCCAGCGTCTCGATGTCGCTCGTGACGCGGGCCACCAGCGACCCGCGACGCTCCTCGTTGTGGTCGGCCAGGCTGATCCGGTGGATGTGGCCGACGAGCCGGGTACGAAGATCGTTCAGCGCGCGTTCGCTGCGCGTGCCGAGCCGCACGATCGCGGTGCGCTGGCAGTACGCCGCCGCCAGCTGTGCGATGACACCGATGACGGCACACCGCACGACGAAACCGAGGTCGACACCGGCGCCGTCGTCGAAGATCCCCCGGTCGATCGCCTGCTGCACGACGATCGGGACGACGACGCGACCGCCGGCGCCGAGCGCTGCGATCAACCACGTGAGCCCGAGCCCCTGGCGGAGGACCGGAGCCTCGTCCAGACCGCGCCCGATCGCTCCGACGGCGGTGAATCGACCCATCGGTTCGGTCACGACGCACCCCCGACGGTCGCAGCTCGGTCGGTCTCGAACGCTTCGACGAGCTGGCGATACTCGGGAACGGTCGCCATCAGATGCTCGTGCGGGCCGTGTGCCCTGATCCGGCCACCGGCGACGTATACGACGTCGTCGGCCAGTGAGATCGTCGAAGGTCGTGACGCGACCATGACCACGGTCGTCTCGGTGAGTGCGCCGCGCAGGCGGTCGAGCACGCTCATCTCGGTCGCCGGGTCGAGCGCCGACGTCGTGTCGTCCAGCAGCAGGATCGCGGGTCGACGAGCAAGGGCACGCGCCAACGCAACCCGTTGACGCTGACCTCCGCTCAATGTCACGCCACGTTCGCCCACGACGGTGTCGAGGGCCGCTGGAAGGTCGCGGACGAACCGGTCGGCAGAGGCCAATCGGAGCGCTTCCCACACGGCGTCGTCGTCGATGTCCGAAGCGACCACCACGTTGTCGCGTACGGTGCCGCTGAACAGGAAGGGTTCCTGGAGCACGACGGCCCGGGGCCCCGGTGCGAGTTCGACGGTTCCGGTCGTGGGTGCCAGCAGTCCCGCGGTGAGGTCGAGAAGGGTCGACTTGCCCGAGCCGGTGGGTCCGACGAACGCCGTGACCGTGCCACGTTCGATCTCCACCGTTGCGAGGGCGACCACGGAGTGCACCTCGTCGGGGAACGTGAACGACACGGCGTCGAGGCGCACACCGAGTGGTTCGTCGGCGACGAGGATCGAGTCTTCCGGGTCGAGATCGAACGGGTCGTCGACGGTGGCCCGCACCCGTCGGTACCCGGTGAACGAGTGCGGTAGCTCTGACAGCGCATAGCCGATGAGCCGCAGCGGGAACACGAGCAGCGTGAACATGAAGATGAAGCCCGACAGCTCGCCGACCGACACCTCGCCGGACTCGACGCGGTACGCGCCGAGCACGACGAGGCCGATGTTGGTGAGCGACGGCAACGTGTCGAGCACTGCCTCGAACGTGCCGCGGATCATCACCGCCTTCACGCGAGCATCTCGGATCTTGCCGGCCATGACCGACAGTCGTTCGGTCTCGCGATCCTGCGCTCCGTAGGCCTTGACGAGCTGGACCGCTTCGAAGCTCTCGTGCACGGCGCCGGAGAACTCGCCGATGGCTTCCTGGGCATCGTCGAAATGCCGGCTCACGCGTTGCTCGTAGATCACGTTGAGGACCATGAGCAGCGGGAACACCGCGACCGCGACGAGCCCCATCACGACATCGGTGTAGATGAGCCACGCGCCTGCGACGACCACCATCAGCACGGTGCCGGTGGCGAACGGGATCGGTGCCATCACGCTGACGCTCGTGTCGACGTCGACGCCCGCACGAGCGAGGAGCTGGCCGTCCGACTGGCGCTGGTGCCAGCTCGGCGGTTGATCGACGAGCTGGTCGATGACCTGGCCGGCGAGCGATTCGGCGGTCCGCCACTCGGTGATACCGGCGAACGATCGGCGCAGGATCACGCCGATCACGCGGAACACACCGATCACGATGATCGCGAGGCATCCGAACACGATCGTGCTCGTGACCAGCTGTTCGCCTTCGGAAGGGTCGAAGCGGGGCACGATCACGTGGTCGATGACCCACTGGACCGCGATGCTCGATGCGACCGTGGCGACTGCGAAGAGCATCGCACCACCGACGGCGATCGAGAACAGTTTCGGATGGAACGAGACCAGGGCGCGCACGAAGGAGGCGTAGCGGCGGAGGCGTTCACGACCTCGTTCTTCGACCGGCTGGGGCACGGAACGTTTCTACCAGCGGGCGCTCCTCTCGACGCGGTGACTTCCGATCCATCCGACTCGTCGTCGTCCGGGGCCCGGCTCGACGAAGACGACCTGTGCAGCCCGGGCGCCGATCGGTCGGTACTGTCCAGGACATGCTGCGACGACCACGAGACATCGGGCGGCGACTCCGGCAGGCCGGCACCGATGCGTTCCGGGAGGCGGAGCGTCGCGTCGACGGTCGGCGCGGCGGTGGCAGTGGCCGCGGCGGCCCGCCGCGGCCACTCGACGAGATCCAGGCCGAGGTCGACGGACTGGTCGGTCTCAGCTCGGTGAAGGAGCAGATCTCGACGCTGATCGCGTTCCTGCGTATCCAACGGGAGCGCGCCGACCGCGGCCTGACCGAGGTGCCCACGAGCCAGCATCTGGTCTTCCTCGGCAACCCCGGTACCGGCAAGACCACCATGGCGCGCCTCGTCGCCGAGATGTACGGGTCGATCGGTCTGCTCGAAGGTGGCCACCTCGTCGAGGTCGATCGGGCGGGGTTGGTCGGGCAGTACGTCGGTCACACCGCGTACAAGACGAATCGTGCGATCCGACGGGCGCTGGGAGGCGTGCTCTTCATCGACGAGGCGTATGCGCTGTCGCCTCCGGGGCCCAAGAGCCTCGACTTCGGCGGAGAGGCGATCGAAACGCTCGTCAAGCGGATGGAGGACCATCGTGACCAGCTCGTCGTGATCGTCGCTGGGTATCCGAACCTGATGCACCAGTTCCTCGATTCGAACCCGGGGCTCCGGTCGAGATTCGCCCGCGAGATCGAGTTTCCCGACTACTCGTCCGAGGAGCTGCTCGAGATCACACGTGGCATGGCGGCCGACGCTCAGTATTCACTGGGCCCAGGTGCCGACGACGCGCTGGTCGTCATCTTCGACAAGGCCCATCGACACACCGGGTTCGGGAACGGCCGATATGCCCGGAACCTGTTCGAGCAGGCCATCAACCGTCAGGCGCTTCGATTGGCCGCAACCGACATCGCATCGCTCGGACGCGACGAGCTGTCGACCCTCACGAACGACGACTTCGAGTCGGCCGCTCGGTTGCTCTGAGATCGTCGGGCCGTCGACGTCCCGACGAGCTGCTGCCCTCACCGTGGTCGGCCTGATCGGCGGTCGCGAAGATCACGGATTCTGCGTCGTCGATCGGCATCGGCCGCGCCATCAGGAAGCCCTGCGCAGCGTCACAGCCACGACTGCGGACGAAGTCGAGCTGCTCGTTCGTCTCGACGCCCTCCGCGACGACGCTGAGGTCGAGGATCCGGGCGATTGCCAGGACCGCCTCGATGACGGTCGAGTCGTAGCCGTGTTCGGTCGCTCGCGCCACGAAGGTTCGATCGATCTTGAGGACGTCGACGGGCAGCTCTCGGAGGTAGGTCATCGACGAGTATCCGGTTCCGAAGTCGTCGACGGCGATGGTGACTCCGAGCCCTCGGAGCCGGTCGAGCGCTTGCGTGGCACGCTCCATGTCCTCCAAGAGATGGGTCTCCGTGAGCTCGATCTCGAGCATCGCCGGGTCGGCAGTCGTCTCGTGCAGGATCGCCTGAACGTCGGCGACGAGATCGCCATCGGAGAGGTGCCGTCCGGAGATGTTGACCGCGATTCGGAGCCCACATCCGGGCTGGCGTTCGCGCCACGCGACGATTCGCCGACACGCCTGCGTGAGCACCCATCGTTCGAGTTCCAGGATGAGGTCGGACCGCTCGGCCACCGGGATGAAGTCTCCAGGCGGCACCAGACCGTGGCCAGGACGATTCCAGCGGACGAGCGCTTCGCCGCCCGTGATCCGGCCGGTCACGAGGTCGAACACCGGTTGGAGGTGCATCACGAGCTCATCGTTGATGACGGCCTGGCGAAGCGCCAGCTCGAGTTCGGTCTCGTCGTCGAGTTTGCGCTGCATCTCGCTGTCGAACAGCACGACACGGCCCCGGCCCTGCCGTTTGGCCTGGTAGACCGCGTTGTCGGCCTGACCGATCATGTCGAGTGCGTCGGTGCCCTGCGGCGGCACCGCCACGCCGACGCTGACCGAGAGTGAGAAGAATTGCCCGCCGTCCTCGTGGGGGAGTTCGACCTCGCGCACCAGCCGCTCGGCCAGCACCATGACATCGTCGACGCTTCCGAATCGGTGTGTGACGACGACGAACTCGTCGCCGCCGAGGCGGCCGACGAACTCGCCGTCCCTGACCGAGCCGGCGAGCTTCGCGGCGATCTCGGCGAGTACACGGTCGCCGACCGCGTGCCCCTGCACATCGTTGACCGACTTGAAGCCGTCGAGGTCGAGATAGAGCACCGCGATGTCGCCCTCGTGCTCGCGGCTGAGGGTCTCGACGTACTCCAGCAGCGCGAAGCGGTTCGGGAGGCCGGTCAGGGCGTCGTGCATCGCCTGGTAGGCGAGCCGCTCCTCGAATCGGCTGCGCTCCGAGATGTCGTGGGCGATGACCGCGATCACACGGTCGTCGCCGGCATCGATGACACTTCGTGCCACGAGCACGTTGACTTCGGATCGGTCGCTCGTCAGGACGACTGCTTCGCCGCTCGTCTGCGACAGCAGATCGTCGATGTTGCGACCGACCTGGGCGTCGATCGGCAGCCCGGTGAGGCGGCAGCTGGCGTCGTTCGCCGAGAGAATCGCGCCGTCGTCGTCGATCGTCCAGATCGAGTCGTCGGCCTGGTCGATGATTGCCGACGAGAGCGCTTCGCTGCGGTGCAGCTGCGATGTGACCGAGGCGAGATGACGCACGGAGTTGCGCAGTGACACGCCGATCGTCCCGGGTACGTCGCCGTCCTCTGCATCGTCGACCTCACCGGCGGCGAGACGGCTGATGCGATCGTTGACCCGACCGAGCGCGGCGGCCATGTCGTTCATCGTCGCGGTCAGGCGCTGGATGTCCCGCGGACCCCGGAGCGGCAGCGGGTCGCTGTCGAGGTGTCCGCTGCTCACGGTGTCGGCCCGGCGCGTCAGCCGACGGAGCGGAGTCAGGATCGACCACAGAACGAGCACGATGAGCACCAGCGTCAGTCCCGCGATCATCCAGATCAGGAACGTCGTTCGGGTCGCCTCGTTGCGAGCCGACTCGGCCTCGCTGTTGACTGCGGCCGCGGTGTTTCCGAGGAAGTCGTCCGAGTAGTCGGTCAGGGCGTCGAGGTAGGCGAACTGGGCAAGCAGATTGTCGGCAGCGTCACGGATCTGATCCGGGTCGTTGATCAAGTCGGTCGACTCGTCGCCGAGCTCCAGTTCGTCGGCTGCGCTACGGCGTGTGTCGTCGACCCGGTCCAGTGCACGGCGTTCGTCGGCGTCCAGCGTCGCACGGAACGTCTGCACATGGGCCTCGTGGGTCGCTTCGGCGCGGGCGATGGCGGCACGGTCGGGGGCCGCCTGCACGATTTCGCCGATCAGCACTCGGTTGAGTTCGCCCGCGCTGAGCACGACGTTGCTCAGTGAGTCGAGCCGGCTCTGCTGACGCTCCAGTGCGATCGATGCGCCGTCGGTCGGTTCTGCTGTCAGCGCGGCACCCAGCACCAGATCGAGTGCGTCGAACACTCGGTCGACGTCGGCGACGTTGGCGCGGCCCGACGAGCTGAGGTCGCGCTGCACCGACAGCTCTGCATCGATCGCCGACCAGCGCTCGCCGAGGGTGACACCGCCGGCGAGCACGACCCCCGCATGGCCGTCGACCAATTCGGTCACGGCACGATCGAGTTCGACGACGTTCTCGTTGTAGATCGATTCGAAGTCGACTCCCGTGAGCCCGACGACGAGCTGGCGAGGGATGCCGATCTCGTCGATGCGTGCCAGTCCGACGAGGGCCGTTCGCTCGAGTTGGGCCGACGGCAGCACGGCGGCGACCGCCGCACGGAGTTCGACGGCGTCGACCATCTCGGTGGCGGCGTCAGCGGCGCGCCGCTCCGTGTCGATCCGTTGTATGCCGAGCACCATCATGGCGACGACCGGGAGCACCACGAGCGCGACGAGGTGCATCCACAACGGTGAGCTCCGTCCGAGCGGTCGATCGGCCACACGGGTAGATCGGTGATCCGGCACGGGGACTTGAGCCTGGTCACGGCGCGTCGGCGCTGGTCGGACATGGTCCTGGGACGACTGTCACACCCTGCGACGAGGCTCGGGAGCATGTCGATCGGTGCTCCGCTACACTCTCGCCCGACATATGACCCTGCTCCATCATCCGGATGGGGCCGTCGGTCACCTCGCCACTGGCGTTCCGGTGACCATGTCCGAAGGGAGATTCCACGCATGATGCGTGCTTATGAATTGATGGTCATCATCGACGGCGACGTCGATGATCCCAAGGCTCAGTCGTACACCAAGGTGGTCGTCGACGAGATCGGCAAGGCCGGGGGTTCGATCCACGGCAAGCCCGACTGGTGGGGCAAGCGTCCGTTTGCGTATCCCATCAACAAGAAGGAAGCCGGCTACTACCTCGTGGTCGAGTGCCTCGCCGACGGCGGCGCTCTCGACGAGCTCGAGCGTCAGCTCCGCCTCGCGGACGATGTTGTCCGCCACAAGCTCATCCGACTGCCCGAGGCCGAGGCCGAGCGCCGCGGCATGGCGGTCTCGGCCTGACTCCGGTCGCGCCGAACGACGAAGGGAGCCAGCAATGGCAGCAAACACCGTCACATTGATCGGAAACCTCACTCGAGATCCCGAACTCCGGTACACCACCGGTGGTCGGGGCGTCGCCAGCTTCGGTCTCGCCGTCAACCGGCGATACCAGCAGAACGGCGAATGGCAAGAGCAGACGTCGTTCTTCAACGTCGTGTGTTGGGGTGAGCTGGGCGAGAACGCTTCGGCCACCCTCACCAAGGGAGCCCGCGCGATCGTGGCCGGCCGTCTCGAACAGCGCAGCTGGGAAACCCAGGACGGCGAGAAGCGCTCGGTGGTCGAAGTCGTCGCCGACGAAGTCGGCCCCAGCCTCCGCTGGGCGCAGGCGCAGGTCGAACGCACCGAGCGCACCAACACTGGTGACGGCGGCTTCGCCGGCGGCGGTGGTGGCGGCAACGCCGGCGCCGAACGCGCACCCGACCCTGTCTACGGCGACGAAGAGCCGTTCTGATACGTACCCCTCGATTTCGCGTCGTCACCGACCGGATCGTCCTTGGAAGGACCTGAAACAACATGGCGAAAAAGCCACAACGCGGCCGCGGGAAGCCCGAGAATCCCCGCAAGTACAAGAAGAAGACCAGCCCGCTCGTGATCGAGAAGGTGGAGTATGTCGACTACAAAGACGTCGATCTGCTCAGCCGTTTCATGAGTGACCGCGCCAAGATCCGCAACATGCGGGTGAGCGGGAACAACCGTCAACAGCAGCTCGAGATCGCCAATGCGATCAAGATCGCCCGCGAAATGGCCTTGCTGCCGTATGCACGCAGGGTGGCCTCGACCGGTCGGCCAGGGCGTGGACGCGATCGCGATCGTGACGGTGGACGCGACGATCGCCGTCCGCCGCGCGACGAGGGTCGCGACAGCTCGGCCGAGCGGAGTGCGCCGAGCACCGATGCGCCCGACACGGGTGTCGCCGACGGCGCCGTCGAGGCGTCGACCGAAGAGAGCGAGGCCTGAACATGGAAGTGATTCTCCGAAACGACGTGAGTGGTCTCGGCAAGCGCGGCGACATCGTCCACGTGGCCGATGGCCATGCGCGCAACTTCCTGTTCCCGAAGGGCCATGCGATGAAGGCGACCGACGGGGCCGTGTCCCAGGCCGCACGGATGCGGCGGGCCCGCGACCTCAAGGACGCGAGCGACCGCGACGCCGCGACCACGGTGGCGTCGACACTCGTGCCGAAGGTGATCTCGGTGACCGCCAAAGCGGGCGCCGAGGGCAAGTTGTTCGGCTCGGTGACGAACTCCGACATCGTGGCGGCGATCGAAGAGCAGACCGGCATCGTGCTCGACCGCAAGGTGCTGCACGTCGACGAGCAGATCAAGACGGTGGGCGAACACACGGTCACCGCATCACTGCACAGCGACGTGTCGTTCCCGGTGACGGTCGAGGTCGTCGCCGACGAGTGACGCATCGGTTCGACTCGATCGAACCGAGATACATGAATGGGCCCCGCAGCAGCGGGGCCCATTCGTCGTTCTGGCGGAGATGTGACCAGGTAGCGGGCGACCTCGCCCTCAGCCCTTGCGGGTGATACCGGCCTGCTTCAACGTCGCTGCGGAGACGCCCACGTCGCGCCACGACGCGTACGAGATGCCCTTGCGTTCGCCGTACGCCTTGGCGACGCCGACGAACGCATCTTCCAGTTCGCTGAGGTCGACGCCGGCATCCATGTTCTCCAATTCGGCGTTCAGATCCCGACGCTCCTGCACGAGTTGCAGCTCTTCGATGGCGCTCGCTTCGGGGAGTGCCTGGTCGATTGCGTCGAGTCGTTTCCTGATCGAATCGGGCGTGCGCTTGCGGCCACGTTTGGGCTTGGAGGTCCGGAGCACTTCGAGGTAATCACGGACGATTCGTCCTTCCGCTCGGCCGCGCTCGAGAGCCGCTTTGTGTTCGTCGGTCATTTCCTTGGGTCCACGCTTGGCTGCCATGGATAACGAGTGTACGTCGCCGAGCATTTGATGCCATATCGTTCAGCAATATGTTCGACCTCGAGCAACACGGGCCTGACACCTTCGTCGGACAAGGTCCGCAGTATCCCTGGGGAGGGCTGTATGGCGGGCAGATCGTCGCCCAAGCGCTTCGTGCGGCGACGATCTCGGTCGAACCCGACTACCTGCCCCACTCGATCCGCGCCTATTTCATACGTGGCGGCGATCACGAGGAGCCGGTTCGGTACGAGGTCGATCGCATTCGCAACGGGCGAAGCTTCACGACTCGTCGTGTCGTCGCCCGGCAGGCGATCGGCGCGATCCTGAATGCGGAGTGCTCGTTCCAGCGAGCCGAGTCGTCCGAGGAGATCCAGACCGTCGGCGCGCCCGACGTCCCCGGCCACGATGGAGTCGCCGATTCGTCGTTCTCCGACCACTTCGCTCGATGTGGGGTGGAGGTGACCTGCGAACACAGTCCGCCGCGAGCCGGTTCGGGTCGGTCGACGGCGTGGATGCGCGTGCTCGACGAGCGCCCGCGCGGCGATGCTGCGCACGCAGCGCTGCTCGATCAGTGCTGGTTGGCCTACCTGGCGGATGATCTCGCGACCGATGCCGTCCGGGCGGCCTATCTCGACCACGTGCCGAACGCTTCACGCGACGACTTCGCGGGTGTGAGCCTCGATCACACGGTGTGGTTCCACCGCCCGCTCGAAGCCGATCGGTGGCATCTGCACGACGTCAGCTGCCATCACTTCGCCGGATCGCGTGGGCTTGCGATCGGCCACGTCTTCGATGCCGACGGCAGGCATGCAGCCACGTATGCCCAGGAGGTGCTGCTGCGAGTGCATCGCCTCGACTGAGGTCGAGTCGACTCGATGGCTCCCTCGACTCCATTCCGACGTCGGTTCATTCGGGCGTCGGCTCCGTGATCAGCAGACGAGCGGAATCGGATGATCGCGATGTGGCCGCGGTGTCGGCTCAGCCCGTGAGCGCTGCCGCCAAGACGTCGAGATGATCGAGGTCGGCGAGATCGAGGATCTGGAGGTACATGCGTTCGGCGCCGGCCTCTGACCAACGGTCGACTGCGGCCCGGATCTCGCCGGGTGTGCCGGCCACGCCATTCTCCCGCAGTTCGGCTGGTTCGCGTCCGATCGCCGCGGCGCGCCGCTCGACCTCCGACTCGTCCGTCCCGGCGCAGGCAACGAGCGCGATCGAGTAGGTGAGGTCGTCGGGGTCGCGACCCTCGGACTCGCAGGCCCGCCTCACGACATCGCATTGGGCGACGTACCCATCGACGGGGGCGAACGGCAGATTGAACTCCGACGCGTACTTCGCGGCCAGGCGTGGGGTGCGGGTCTTTCCGCCACCTCCGATGACGATGGGTGGACCACCTGGCTGGACCGGCTTGGGCAGGGCGGGAGACTCGATGACCTGCCACACGTCGCCGTCGTGCGAAAACGTCTCGCCCGCCGGCGTGTTCCACAGGCCGTGAATGACGGCCACCTGTTCCTCGAGGTTGTCGAAGCGGACGCCGAGATCCGGGAACGGGATGCCGTAGGCGTCGTGCTCCTGCTGGTACCAGCCGGCGCCGATCCCGAGCTCGACCCGTCCACCCGACATCTGATCGACTTGCGCAACGGAGATCGCGAGTGGCCCGGGCAGACGAAACGTTGCAGCTGTGACGAGGGTGCCGAGCCGGATGGTGCTCGTTTCGCGGGCGATACCGGCGAGCGTGACCCACGCGTCCGTCGGTCCGGGAAGCCCATCGGTGTCGCCCATCTTGAGGAAATGGTCGCTGCGGAAGAACGCCCCGAAGCCGAGTCGCTCGGCGCGTTGTGCGACGGCAAGGAGATCGTCGTAGGTGGCGCCCTGCTGGGGCTCGGTGAAGATGCGGATGTCGCCCAGTTGCATGGGCCGACCCTACCGACGGCATGGGAGGCGACCGGTAGCGTGACGCTCGATGAGCGAGCTGCCGACCCTCCCACCGACTCTGCACGCGCTTCGCGAACACGTGCTCGAGTATTCGGTCAAGCGCGGCGACTTCACGTTGAAGTCGGGCGCCCGGTCCACGTGGTTCCTCGACACGAAGCAGACAGCCTGCCGTCCCGACGGCATCCTGCTCGTCGCCGATGCGATGCTCGACGTGATCCCCGAGCACGCCACGTCGATCGGTGGTCTCACCATGGGTGCCGACCCGGTCGCATACGGCGTGGCCGCGGTCGCCGCGACACGCGGACGCCGACTCCGCTGTTTCAGCGTGCGCAAGGAGGCGAAGGGCCACGGAGTGAGGGGCCGCCTCGCCGGGGCGCTCGAGCCGGGTGATCGGGTGGTGATCACCGAGGACACCACCACGCGGGGAACGTCGCTGATCGAAGCGGTCGATGTGGTTCGCGAGTTCGGCGCCGAGCCGGTGCTCGTCACGCTCATCGTCGACCGTGGTGACACGTGCGCGGCGTTGTGTGAGCAGGCGGGTGTCCCGTATGCGCCTCTGCTCACCTCACACGATCTCGGATTCGAGCCGGGTGACTGACGACTCCCCCGGCGTCGTGCGACGTCGAGTCGAGATCTGCGCCGCCAGGGCTCACTCGATCACTCGCCACGAGGTGACGGCGGTGTAGTTGGTCGTGGGTCGATAGTCGACGATCGAGCGGATCGTCGTGGTGACACCGTCGAGTTCGGCGACCGAGTCGAGCTGCATCTGGCCGTGGAGGTCGGTCGGCTCGACGGCGATCACGAAGCCGATCGTCGACGCCGACGAGTCCAGGTGGATGTTCGACAGGACGGCGCCACCCAGGATCTGTCCGTTCGCCGTGTTCGTCACGTTCGCGAACGAGACCCGAGCTTCCGGTGCCCAGATCAGCCCGTGAACGACCATGTCCTTGTTGTTGCCGGGACCCTGCAGGATCACATTGTCGTCGTAGGTCAGCGAGCTGTCGAGGTAGTGGATGCCGACGTACGACTTGCCCTGTTTGCGACGCATGATCTCGAGCGAGCCGTGCGTGTTGAGTTCGAACCTGGCCCCGTTCTGCATGTAGAACGTCACGCCCGCGGTCGTGACCCCGATGCCCGGGTCGGCGTTGCGGGCAGCGTTGCAGGTCGTGTTGGGGATCCGTTGGGAGGCACCGTCGGTTCCGTCTCCGGCGGCGTGTCCGGCGGTGACGACTGCGTGTCGAACGTCGAGGACGAAACCGTCGAGGATGTAGTTCCCCGAGAGGAAGTAGTTGTAGGCCCCGAGTGCGGGCGCCGTCGTGTAATGGCCGGGCGAGAACACCTTGCAGCTGCCGACGAACGTGGGCGCCGGGTTCGGATCTGTCGGCAGGACGCCGATGTTGGGCTCGGAGTACAGGCCCCGTGGATGGGCGTCTCGGCTCCATGGCCGCGGCGTGCAGGCGACGCCCAGTGACGTCGAGTCGAACGAGACGTGGGCCGGCGTCGTCGACGTCGCGTCGCAGATGCCGTCGCTGTTGCCGTCACTGCCGGAGTGCAGGAGTTGGCTGTAGCGGAACTGGATCGGGGCGAGGGATCCGCCGAAGTCGAGGCGGTTCATGTAGACGGGGCCGCCGACGAGCTTGTTCGTCGAGCTGCCGCCCTGCGTCGAGATGAGGGGCTCGGTCGACGGTGTCTCCTCACCGGTCAGGATCAGGGCCCAGCCGTCGATGTCGCCGAAGCCGTCGCCGACCTGCTCGCAGGTGACGGTGACCGTCGCCCCGTTCGTGTCGGGCGGGTCGATCGTGTCGCCGCCCGCCGTCGCACAGATGCGCGACGCACCGAGCGTCAGGCGTTCCACGGCGTAGCGCATGCCGCCGTCGGCCGCGGCCAGACGATCGGCGCGCTGCTCGACGATGTCGCCATATCTGAGCCCGGTCGCGACGTAGGTCGCGATGCCTCCGACGATCAACGAGAGCACGACCGAGCAGACGAGCACGATCGGCAGGATGCCGCCTTCGTCGCGAGGCTTGGTGCGGTGGTGTGGTGCAGGGGTGCGGTGCATGTGGGCCTCAGTTGACGGTGAGTGTGGTCGTGACTTCTGAGGGGGTGACGGCCGACGTGGTCGAGGCCGTCAGCGTGTACGTGCCGGTCAGCCACTTCTCGGTGCCACCGTTCCCCTTGGCATAGACGACGATCGACGACGGTGAGCCGGGTGGGAACACCCGACCCGTGCCGACGCCGAGACCGCTGGTGTCACCGGTGTCGTAGTTGAGGACGAGCCCGTCGCAGGAGCCCGAGTACGTCACGGTGATCGTGACATCGTTCTTGAGGTGACGGGGGCCACTGCCGTTGCCCTGCCGCTGAACCGGGTTCGGGCTCGCCGTCACCGATCCGAGTACGCAGTCGGACGGCGGTGGTGGGGTCGGGAGGACGTCGATGGTGATCGTGATGGGGATGCGATTCCCGTGGATGTCCTCCACAACGAGGTTGACGGGAACGGCGATCGGTCCGGTGGTGAGGCTGGCGGCGGTGGTGACTTGCACTTCGAGACCGCCTGGCAGCACCGTCGTGATCCCGGCCGGTTGGGGATCCGTCGGGTCGATGGCGACGTGGATGGGATCACCGTCGGGATCGCTTGCGCCGTACGATGCGTCGACGAAGAGGGTGGCGGTCTCCCCGGCGAACATCGCGAGTCCCACATTGTTGCTGGTCACCGTCGGTGGGCTGTTCGGCGCCGGCACCACGACCTCGAGGGTGATGGTTGCCGTGACCGAACCGCCTCGCCCGTCATCGATCGACACGGTGACCGGAGCCAGGATGGGTCCGACCGCTGTCGCTGATTTCGCCGCGATGCTGACTTCCATCGGATCGCTCGCGGGAATGTACGGCTGGTGGACTACTGAGGCGGGCCATGTCAGTACGGTGGCCGTCAACGGATCCCCGTTCGGGTCGGTCGCGCCGTGCGTCAGATCGAGCAGCAGCTTGACGGTTGCACCACCAACCGGCAGCTGCGCATGGTAGGTCGACGGTGACAGTGTCGGCGGCTGGTTCACCTCGGGCATGATGTTGACGGTGACGGTCGCGTCGACCCAGCCGGCCTTGGGATCGCTGATGATCAGGACGATCGACGGGCTGATCGTGCCGGGTGGCAGACTCGGGTCGGCGGTGATCGTGACGTCCAGCGGGTCCGCCGTCGAGGCCGTGATGCCAGGCGGCATCGGTTCCGAGCTGTCGATCGCCACCGACAACGTGTCACCGTCGGCGTCGTTCGGGTTGTGAGTCGTGTTGAGATCGACGGTGATCGTGTCGCCGGCATTCATGTCGAGCACGTAATCGGTCTGCGAGATGGTGGGAGTCGCGTTCGTCGTCGCATATGGGTCGTCGGAAAGGTCCTGGTCGGGGTTCTTCGGAGCAGCGTCAATCGTGCTCTGCACCCCGTCGATTCGGGTGAGCCGCACCTTGAGCGACTCGACGTCCGGTGACGTGTTCGTGAGGATTTCGTGTCCGGCAGGGCAGTCGCCGGCGTCGTCGACGGTCGTGTCGCACATCGTCACCGACGCCGGGGGCGCCAGGTTGTCCCACGGCGGGAGGGCACTGGTGAGGTTCAGGCGGGAGCCATCGCTCATCGTCGGTGTGCTTTCGTCGTCGCACGAGTAGCGGGCGATGTGCCAATCCGACCCGTCGAACTCGTATCGATAGGTTGCCGCGTAGTTCGTCGTCGTGCTCGTGCGTTCGGTCCATGAGACGGCGAGCACGTTGTAGCTGTTGATTGGTGCAGCACCGCCGCACGGCCACGCGGTGGTGGCGGTGTCGAAGCCGCTCGGGGGAGCGGCGTCGACGTCCTGGGGGATCCAGGTGACGAGCCCCTGGAGCGAACGTGCGTCGTTCGCGCGCTCTTCGGTGGGTGGGGCCGTGCGCAGCACGACCGACACAGTTGCGGCGAGGGCAGCGGCGATGATGCCGATCGTCGTCAGGACGATGACGACCTCGATGAGCGTGAAGCCACGATCGCGTCGGGAGCCGTCAACAGGAGTCTCAGGTCGATCACTCACCGATGATCACCTCGACCTCTTCGACGATCTGTCCGTCCTCGGACGTGACCTGCATGGAGATTCGCTGCAGGTTCGTGTCACCCGAGTCGCACAGCGTCCCCCAGGCCTCGGTGCCGAGACCTGTTCCGGGGTCGATGTCGATACTCCACCATTCGACCGACGTGACGTGGATGTTCGCGGCACCCCATCCCTCGGGATTGTCGGTCTGTTGCACGGTGGCCTCGTATTCGGCGATCGTGTCGGCGATCTCGGTCGCCGGGGCGATCGCGGGGTCGCACTGGTCCAGTTCGCGGGCGTAGAGCATGTCAGCGGCCGTTTGGAGCCACGCGTGTGCGTTGGCGTGATCGCGGTCCAGTGAGCTCGCGGTGATTGCGGTCGTCAGCCCGGTCAGGGTCGCAGCCACGACCGTGCCGAGCAGGGTGATGCTGATCAGGACCTCGATCATCGAGGCACCGACATCTTCGAGACGGCTGCGCGATGATTCGCTCCTCGCGGGCACGTCGGAGCAGGGGATCATGCCTTCCCATCGACACACTCAGCGGAGAGTTGAGGAACTTGAGCTAAACCTGACCGAGTCACCAACGAGATTCGTCGACTACGGCAGCAGCGAATCGCTCACGTGACACGTCGTGAGATGCAGCGTCGACCGGATCCGTACCACGCGCTTCGGCTCGGCGGGGCCGCGACCGCACATCGACAGGGCGGCCTTGATGCACGATTCCTCGTCAGGCAGCACCATCGGCATGCGAGCGCGGCGCATTCCGGCCGGTCCGGCGGTGAAACAGTTGATGTAGGTCTTGCGAAAGTCGAGCTGGTTCGCGAGCGACGCCGGGATGAAGTCGGCGAAGCCGATGCCGAGCGCGTTTCCGCCACTGATATCGGTGAGGTCGAGGAGCACGATCGAAGCCACCCTGGGCTTGTGCAGGTCGTCGAGGCCGGGCACCCAGAAACGGCCGGTGACGTTCGGGTCCATCGTGGTGCCGCTGATGTCCTTGCCGCCGAGTTCGACGATCAGCACGTCGATGTCGTCGAACGGCAGCACCGGCACCAGCGTGCGCGCGTACTCGGTGAGTTCGTGCTCGAACTCGCCACCCACGTCGGCGGTTGCGAGGCCCTCCACGCGAACCACGTCACCGGCCGTCGATTCGATCGAACCGATGCCGCCCAAGAGCCGACCCGAGTCGCGAAGCGCGGCGCATGCGTCGAGGAGCCGATCGCGCATCTCGACCGGGCCGCAGGAGTGTACGAGTGCTGCTCCGGGCTGCTTGCCGAACCCGACGACGGCCATCTTCATGCAGCCCGACTCGACGGGACCCTTGAAGCAGGTATGTGGCTTGATGCGGTTGACGGGAAGAAACCGGTCGGCGGCGGCCGCGTTCGCGTCGAGGTGCACGGGCGTGCCGGTCGTCGTGTGGGCGACGACGACGGTGTCCATCGTGGCGCGAATCTCGGCGCCGAGGCTCTCCTCGGTCATCCCGAGCTCGCCGAGCAGGTGGCGTTGACCCTCGGCCGTGGCTCCGCCGTGGGAGCCCATGGCAGGGACGACGAACGGCTCAGCGCCGAGGTCGCGTAACGCGCCGATCGCTCCCCGGACGAGTTCGACCCGTCCGGTGAGGCCGCGTGAGCCGGCCCCGACGGCGACCGTCATTCCCGGCGTCACGGCGTCTCGGAGCCGGTTGGTCGCAGCGTCGTGTGAGGCACGTTCGATGTCGTCGACGGCCGGGGGCGACGGGACGTCGAGCGCATACGGGTGCAACTCGGGCACCACCAGGTCATCCGCGAAGGGCAACTCGACTCCGGCGGCGACCTGTTCCCACGACATGTGGGGAGCCTACGTCGAGGCGCTCGGACGGTTTCGACGGTGGGGTCAGTCGATGATGCGGAGCGAGCGGACGGCGACCCGATCGCCCACCGCGGCACTCGGCCGGTGCTCGACGACCGCTCGTGCCTCGACCGTCACACCGTCGACGGTCGCAACAGCGCTCAACAGCAACTGATGGTCGGCGTGTGTGCGGTCGGGGCCGAGTGCCCCCATGGAGCCGTTCGTGGAATCGACGAGCACGCGAGCGGCCACGATGCCGCTCGTGATCTGGCCGTTCGCGTCGCCGGTCAGGTCGTAGAGATCGACCGGTTGGTACGGCGCCCAGATCTGGCCCTGGAAGAGAGCCCGGTTCGCGGTGCCGGCACCCACGTCGACGACCTTCACGCCATCCGCGAGGGTGCTGGGCAGCGGGCTTCCGACCTCCAGGACGTGAAGGCTGACGGCGTGGCGGCGGGACTCGGCGTCGTCGATCAACATGGGGATCATCTCGAGCGTCGTGTCCCGACTGATCTTGAGCGTCGAGTTGCCGCCGAAGTACCAGGTGACCCCATTGGTACCGGTGTTGAGCGGGGCCGGTCCGTCGAGCGCGTCCTCGGCCTGCGCGGTGGCGCAGGAGCTGCCGGTCGGCATCCGGGTGGCGAAGGACTGGTCGTCGCCGTACCCGGCGAGGATCGACGTCCCGTCTGCGATGGTGAACGTGGAGGGGTCGTACGACGTGTCGATCTCGACATCGTCGAAGACGTACGCACCCGACCGGAAGTAGTTGTCGCCGCCGACGAGCAGCTCGAGGTCGTGGTACCAGCCCGGCTCGAACACCCGACACGAACCGACCATCGTCCATGCGGGGCTGCCCGGCACGTCGGCGGGCAGATTGGCGAGCGGCGGCGGTTCGACGACCTGGTCCCACGTCTGTGGCCAGCACACGAACGAGCCAGAGCTCATCCTGATGTCGTCGTCGTAGCTCCCGGGACCGTTGTAGCGGTCGATCGTGGCGCAGTCGTCGGCTGACCCGTCGTAGAAGAGGTTGCCGTCGAACGCGACGGGTTCGATGTTGATCCGGAGGTCGGACTGGCGCAGCGATGACAGGAAGATTCGTCCGGTCGCCGCGTGCTCGACGACCGGGGGAGAGCTGTGCTCTTCGATCTCGAGGTCGTTCGCCGAGCCGATGCCGTCGGCGGTGATCACGGCCGCCCAATCCGACAGGGTGGCGCGGCCGCCGTCCAGCCGGGAGCAGGTGATGTCGATCGAGTCGGCGTCGGTCAGGATCGGATCGACGCCCGGATCATGGGTTGCAGCGATGGTGACCGGCCCGCTGTCGCACGTCGTCACGGCGTTGGCTTCGACCCGCTGGATCGCATAGCGCAGGGCTGCTTCGGCCGACGCCGATGCCGACACCCGTTCTTCGACCACGGTCGAGTAGCGCAGATTGGTTGCGGTGTACCGAGCGGTGCTGGCGAGGACCAACCCCAGCACGATGACGAAGACGAGCACGAGCGGGAGGATCGTTCCGCGATCGGTCGGCTCGCCGGCCCGGTGGCCGAAGGCCGTGTCGGTCGCGTGTGGACCCACGGCGTGCCGGCCGCGGTTCACGTCACCACCAAAGTGGTCGTGTCGAGTGGCGGCGTGGCGCACGGGGCCGCGCAGTTGTTGTAGACACTGATGGTGTGGCCGGCGCCCGTCCATTGCGGAGTCGCCGCCTCGCCTTTCGGGATCGTGACGAAGCCGAAGTTTCCCGACCAGGTCACCGGCTGCCAGACGTCTACGACACCGGTGCTGTATTCGATCGTGATGGTGCCGCACGTGTCGCCCGTGATCGTCATGCTGAGCGTGTCACCGAACACGAGTTTGTCGAGCAAGGGTCCCGAGGTGTGCCGAAGCAATGGCCCGTACGACGGAAGGTCGAACGTGATCTGGCAGGGGACCGGCGGTGTCTGCGGCGGTGAGGTCGTGACCGGGGGGAGGGATCCAGCGGTGTTGCGGGGTGTGGCTTCGATGTTGATCGGGGTGCCGTCGAGCCCCTCCAACTGGAGCGTGACCTGGTCGAAGGTCGGCGTCGCGGTCGCGACGCCGGTGCCGCTGGAGAGCGGCCCCGTCAGTGTCTGGGATGTCGTGTCGTCGAAGAGGGGCCCGGTGGCATCGGAGCACTCGTAGCGGTGCACGATGTCACCGCCGACGCCCGGCTCGAGCCGGTACGCGGCCACGAACGTCGACGTGGCGAGTTCGGCGACGGTCCACTCGAGTTCGATGAGGTTGACGCCAGTTGCGGCCTCGCTCCCGGCGCACGTGAGGCTCGACGGTGTCGTGGTGATGTTCGCTCCCGAGGCCACGGCCGAGGCCACGTCGGCCGGGAACCAGACGGTCAGGCCCTGCACCGACCGAGCCGTCGAGACCTGCGAGTCGGCGACGGGCGTCACGCGGAGCACGGTCGTGATCGCGAACCCGATCACGAGTGCGATGAGACCCACCAGCACGCTGACCACGACCACCTCGATCAACGTGAAGCCGGGGTCGGCCGGGCGCTCGCGGTCAGCCATCGATGATCACCTCGATGTCGATGGTCGTGCCTGCCGCCGACGTGGCTCGCACGTCGAGCAGCGCCGCCTCGAAGTTCGGGTCGCACTCGAACCGATCCCAGCGCTCGGTCCAGGTGGCCGGATCGATCGAGTTGAACTGGATGTCGGCAACGTCGAGCGTGCCGCCGATCATACCGGTGGGCGCGGCCACCGTGTCGAGCGTCGTCTGGTACGCCGCTCGAACGGCGTCGGCCTGGGCGCTGGTCATCGAACCAGCTGGGCTGCACGGAACGTACGGCATCCGGTGGAGCGCCTCGGCGCCTTCCTGTACCCACAGCAGCAGTTGGCTTTTCTCGGCGCCGACGCGGCCCGAGATCACGGTGGTGCGCAGACCCACGAGCGTCGCGATCACGGTCACGCCGACGATCACGATCGCCACCAGGACCTCGACGTAGCTGAAGCCCGACTGGTCTCGTCGTCGTGTCGATCGATCGGGCGCGTCGCCGAACGGTTCGCCACTTTCGCTGGCTCTCCCCGCTCCCATGTCGACCACCCAACTCCGCTGTTGTCCGCCCGGCCGCTGCCCGCCCGGAATCTTGCGATGACACCAGTCCGCCAGTGTAACGCCTGTCTTCGGGCAGATGACCAGGAAGTTCCGCGTTCCGTGATCGAACTGGACCCTGGAAACACTCAGGGCGTTCGTTCGTGCGCGGAGCAACGGAGTTCGCTCGTCGCGCCAGAGCCGATCCAGAGGAAGCGCCGGGCTGAGCGTGCCGTCGAATGCGCCCGCCCGCCAGGGCCGGTTCAGCCCTCGCGGTCGGCTGCGAGGTGGCCGCGGCGGTGGCCGCCCTGCCAGTCCTCGTGCTCGGGCTCCTCGCTGACTCCGCCGAGGATGTTGAGCTGCGGTCGCTCACGCAGGCTGCGCTTCATCTCTGCGAACCCGGGGAACTTCGCGAGCGTGGTGACTGCATCCCAGAGTTCGACCGCCTCGGCGTCGGTCGGAACGCGGGAGATCACCGGTCCGAAGAAGGACAACCCGTCGGGCGGCTGGAACGTGAGGATCGGCGTGCCGACGTCGCGCCCGGTGCGCGACAGCGCGACCTCCGATTCGGCATCGAGCAGTTGATCCCACGAGTCGTCGTCGAGGGCGTCCGCGAACCGATGTGGAAGTCCGGCATCTTCGAGCACCTCGGTGACGTGATCCGTCGTGCTCAGTCGAGTGCTCATGCCGGAGCCCTGGGGGAGATCCCAGTAGCTGTGACCGTACGCCGCAACGAGCCCGCCCAGCGGCTCGCGGCCCAGCTCGTCGCGAACTGCTGCAGCGACCCGCAGCATGCGCAAGCCGGCCGTATGACCGAACTCGTACTCCGGCGGGAAGTCCGTGGTGTAGTCCTTGTGCTTGTTGATCAGCCGGAGGGAGATGAAGCGCCAATCGACCCGGAAGTCCCGTTGCGAAGCGACCTGCTCGACCCAGCGCGACGTGATCCAGGCGAACGGGCACACCGGATCCCAGAAGAATTTCGATGTCGTAGCTCGGATCAGACGGTGGTGGCACGGTCGGTGTCATGCGACCTACAACACCGTCACACAGCGAATCCATCCCGCATGGCCGACCGGGCCGGACATTTCGGCGAGGTGTGATCGGTGGTGTTCAGTGGCCCTGCAACGCGGCCGCCACGATCTCGTCGTGATGCGCCTCGAGGTCGGCACGGTTGGACTCGCGAGCGGGACGCCAGATGCCTCCGAGCACGCCCAGAGCCCGAAGCCGGTCGACCTTGCGATCGCTCCGACCCGAGATCACCGAGACGACACGTGCGTTGATGTCCGCGATCCGAGAGCTGTACCTCTCGTGGCGTGCGATCGCAGGATCGGTGTCCATCCACACCGCGATCTCGAGATCGTCGGTCAGGACATCGAGGTACGCGTCGAGCACCGCCTGAGGCTCGGCGGGCGCCCGGTCGATTGCCGTCTCGAGCTCATCGAGGAACGGTTCGAGGAACTCGTCGAGAAATGAGTCCTTGGTCGGGAAGTAGTAGGCGATCGCCGCTTTCGAGATGTCGAGCTCGGCTGCGAGGTCACCGATGGTGGTCGCGTCGTAGCCACGCTGCGTCAAGGCCGCCCGTGCCGACCGCACGATCTGATCGCGACGTTCTGTCGGTCGCCTGCCCATGGTGAGAAATTACTTGACGAACGTCCGGTTTGGCTACATAGTGACCTCACTTTTACTTGTCGACCGTTAAGGAGTGAGTCATGCGTTCATCCGTCCTCTTCGGTGTTCTGGCGCCTGCTGTGGCGCTCGGCGTGATGACGCCGCTCATCGTGAGCAGTCCGGCTGCTGCCGTCGTTACGCGCACGTCGGGAACGAGTCAGGGCGTCGACGTGAGTTGGACCGAGTACGACCCGGATGACGTACTCGGACTCCCGGGCAACGTCCACATCGGGTACCTCTACGCCGAACAGGGTCGGTACGGGTCGTACGTGTTCGGGAACGTGACCGACTTCGAGTGCGGCGAGGGCGAGACACCGTGGGGCGGCCACGGCGTGGTCGAGGTGGTCGTCGATGACGGTGCCGCAGCCGTGGAGACCGCCACTGAGGACGCGATCGAGGCGGTGGTCGACTCGGGTGGCTCACTCATCGAGGCGGACCTCGTCGTCGATGCGATCCAGGCCGAGCTCGCCGACGAGATCCCCGACACCATCGAGGACGAGTTCGAGGAGTTCCCCGCCTGCGACTACCTCCAGGACCGCTTCCTCGACGGGCAGGGCACCACCACGGTCACCGTCGACACGAAGCGCAAGATCGCCAGGATCACCGGAACACTGACCGTCACGGCCGGGGGCCACGGTGAGCCCAGCGGCGTGTTGGCGACGCCCCCGGTCGACATCACGATCACGGGCGGCGAATGGGAGAAGTACGAATCCTCGTACAAGGTGCACGGCCGCACCTACCGCTATTCCGACTGGCAGAAGGGCGTCCGCTACTACGGCGGCGAAGTGGCCGGCAGGATCGGGGCGATGGGTCTCGCCGACGACGCCGACGACGTGTCGTACGGCGGGTACACGAGGTATCGCTACCGCACGGTCGAGCGCGTGCGTTGACCGGCGCCGCCGACACACCTCGCTGATAGCCAACCCGATTGTCGATCCCTCTCAACGAACGGAAGCCGATGCATACTTCAACGTCACATCGACCTGCGGTGCCGCTGATCACGCGACGTGGCTTCGTCGCCGGCGTCGCAGCGACGACTGCGGTCGCGCTCGTCGGGACGCCGGCGTCGGCCCATGATCGCGACGTCCTCGTGCGTTCGATCGACCCCGAGGTCGCCACCGGCTGGGTACGAGTGCTGTACGACGTCGTGATGACCGAGGGCCTCACGCCGCCCGCAGCTGCCAGGTTCTACTCGTACGTCTCGATCGCGATGTACGAGGCGGCGATTCCTGGCATGCCCGGGTTCCGCTCGCTCGCCGGCCAGCTCAGTGGTCTCCGACGAGTGCCGACCCCGAAGGGTGGAGTCGACTGGGCCGCCGCACTGTCGGCGTCGGTCGCACGGGTCTCGTCCGGCCTCCTACCGACCACTTCCGTGAACGCGCGGGGAGTGATCGCCGGCCGGCTGGACGCAGTCGTCGGCGATCGCCTGGCGAGCGTCGGGAAGCGAACGGTCGACCGCTCGATCGCGTACGGCGACCGCGTGGGAGATCATCTCCTCGCCTGGATGGCCGCCGACGGCTACGCAGAAGCGGCGTCGTTGCCCTACATCCCGCCGGAAGGTGCGGGCCTCTGGCGCTCGACGCCACCCAACTTCGGCACGGCGATCGAGCCGCACTGGCACCGGGTGCGTCCAGCGATTCTGCGCTCGGCCGGTGAGGTCGAACCAACGCCACCCATTCCGTTCAGCACCGAGAGCGGGTCGGCGTTCCACGAGCAGGCGATGACGACCTATCTGCAATCGTCGAACAACTCGGAGGACCAGGTCGCGATCGCCCGCTTCTGGACCGACAACCCACGAGTGTCGGGCCTGCCGTCCGGACACTGGTTCCTGCTCCTCGCGGAGGTTGCCGAGCAACCTCTCGCCCTGTCCCTCGATCGCACGCTCGAGGCGTTCGTGCGGCTCGGCGTCGCTCTTCACGACGCGTTCTTGTGTTGCTGGACGTGGAAGTACCGCTATCAACTACTCCGCCCGGTCAGCTACGTGCGAGATCACATCGATCCGGACTGGAACACGCTCGTGAACACACCCCAGTTCCCCGAGTACACGTCAGGTCACTCGGTCGGCAGCGGCGCTGCCGGGGTCGTGCTGACGTCGTTGCTGGGCAGCTTCGGTTTCACCGACGCCACCGGCCTGCCACGCAGTCTCCCGGCTCGAGCCTTCACGTCGTTCGACCATGCCGTGCAGGAGGCGGCCATCTCACGGCTGTACGGCGGCATCCACTACCCGATGGGCATCGAGCACGGCATCGAGCAAGGCCGTCGGATCGGGATCCTCGTCGATGAACGGTTGCACACCCGGCGAGGGCGTCGGCGCGGCGCCTGAGAGGCCGCGAGCGTCTCCGGCCTCTCGTCAGGCGACGGTCGAGCTGTTGAACTTGCGGATGCTCAACACCGCGAACACGGCGATGATGCCGACGGACCACAGGATCGACCAGAGTGCGTCGTTGCCGACCGGGTTGCCGTTGTAGAGGGCCCGCGCCGCGTTCGTGACGATCGTGAAGGGGTTGGCGTCGGCGATCGGTTCGAGCCAGTCGGGCATCGTCGCCGGATCGACGAACGCGGACGAGACGAACGTCATCGGGAACATCCAGATGAAACCGGCCGAGTTCGCCGCCTCGACCGAGTTCACCGACAGCCCGATCAACGCCTGGACCCAGCTGAGCGAGTAGCTGAAGAGCAGGAGCAGCAGCGTGGCGAGCACGGCTTCGAGCAGCGACCCTTCGAACCGGAACCCGATCGGCCAGAAGGCCACCGCGAGCATGACGAAGAACGTGATCACGTTCCGGACCAGATCGCTCACTGTTCGACCGATCAGCACCGCCGCACGCGACATCGGCAACGACCGGAGCCGGTCGACAAGGCCCTTGCTGAGGTCTTCGGCCAGGCCGATGCTCGTGAAGGCCGACCCGAACACCAGCGACTGGCTGAAGATGCCCGGAATCAGGAACTGTTCGTACGACGCGTACCCGGGCACCTGGATCGCGCCACCGAACACGTAGACGAACAGGATCACGAACATGATCGGCTGGATCGTGGCGAAGATCAGCAACTCGATGTTGCGGGGGATGATGCGGAGGTGACGCTCGGCTTCGACCCAGGAGTCCTTGATCGTCATCTCGAGAGCGTTCACGATGTGATCTCCTCGATTTCGTCGTCGGCAGAACGGCCCGTCAGCGTCAGGAACACGTCGTCAAGCGTGGGTCGACGCACTTCGACGTCGAGCACGTCGACGCCGGCCACGTCGAGCGCCCGGATCACGCCGGGCACGACACGGTCGCCGGAACGGATCGGAGCCGAGAACGAACGCCCGTCGTGTCCGACGTCGATGTCGCCGGTGCACAACGGCCGAAGGGCAGCGAGCGCTGCTTCGCGGTTCTCGACGAGGGCGATCGACACGCTGATGCGGTCGCCGCCGATCGTGTCCTTCAGCTCGTCGGACGTGCCGTTCGCGATGACCGTGCCCGAGTCGATGACGACGATGCGTTCGGCGAGCCGATCGGCCTCGTCGAGGTACTGCGTGGTGAGGAGCACCGTGGTGCCGTCATGTTCGAGCTCCTCGATGAGGTCCCACATCGCGAGCCGGCTGCGGGGGTCGAGACCGGTCGTGGGCTCGTCGAGGAACAGCACCGACGGGCGTGCGATGAGGCTCATCGCGATGTCGAGCCGGCGGCGCATACCCCCCGAGTAGCCCTTGACCACACGGCTCGCCGCATCGGTCAGGTCGAATCGTTCGAGCAGTTCGGTCGAACGCGACCTGACCTCGCTCGTCGGCAGGTGGAAGAGCCGACCGACGAACTCGATGTTCTCGCGCCCGGTGAGCCGTTCCTCGACGGCGGCGTACTGGCCGGTCAGCCCGATCCGCTCGCGGACACCGTGCGGGTCGGCGAGCACGTTGACTCCGTCGATCAACGCCGAACCGGCGTCGGGTCGGAGCAGCGTCGTGAAGACTCGAACCGCCGTGGTCTTGCCCGCTCCGTTCGGGCCGAGCAGGCCGTAGATCGCGCCACGTGGGACGTCGAGGTCGACACCCGCGAGCGCCACGGTGTCGCCGAATCGTTTGACGAGGCCACGAGCCTCGATCGCCAGGTCGGTCATCGGGCCATTGTGGCGGACGGGTGTCCTGTCGCTTGCGGAGGTTCGACGCCGGTCGCACGACCGGGCGGCGTCTCCGGGTCGGCAGGGCTCGGAATCGCCAGCCCGGTGCCTCCGGCGAGTCAGCGTCGTTCACCGGTGCTCGGGGTGACCTCTCGCACCGGCGTCGACATCGAATCAGCGACCGCCGTCCTCGCTGAACGCGACCACCCGGGTGCTACTCGGGGCGGCGGGCACCGCGCGACAGGAGCAGCATGCCGGTCCCGATGGCGATCAGCGCCACCGAGGTCCACGTGACGGTACCCGCCGAGCTGCCGGTGGCCGGCAGCGTTGCCGCGCTGACCAGGGACGCCGGGTTCGTGACGACAACGGTCACCGTCGCACCGTCGACCAGCAGGGTGACGGGGTTCGGGGCGATGGTCGCCCCGGCGGCGCGCTGCGCTCGGTGATGGTGTAGGTGCCGAGTGGGAGCCAGTCCGATGTCCAGGTGGTGCCGGCGGTGACCGTGGCGGTGAAGGTCCTCGGTCCCGCGACGTCCATCGTGTACGTGCCACCCGGTCCCGTGTTGCCGCTCTCCACTTTGGTGATGGCGAGTTTGCCGTGGAGGTCGCGGTAGTTGTTGGTGGCGGTGACGGTGACGGTTTGGTTGTCGGTCGTCAAGGTGACGGGGTTGGGGGTGATGGTGTGGTTGGCGGGTGCGTCGCGTTCGGTGATGGTGTAGGTGCCGAGTGGGAGCCAGTCCGATGTCCAGGTGTCGCCGGCGGTGATGTCGACGGCGAAGGTGTTCTCGTCGGGTCCGGTGACGTCGAAGGTGAAGTCGATGTCGGGGGCGGTTTCACCGGTCACGGCCTTGGTGATGGCGAGTTTGCCGTGGAGGTCGCGGTAGTTGTTGGTGGCGGTGACGGTGACGGTTTGGTTGTCGGTCGTCAAGGTGACGGGGTTGGGGGTGATGGTGTGGTTGGCGGGTGCGTCGCGTTCGGTGATGGTGTAGGTGCCGAGTGGGAGCCAGTCCGATGTCCAGGTGTCGCCGGCGGTGATGTCGACGGCGAAGGTGTTCTCGTCGGGTCCGGTGACGTCGAAGGTGAAGTCGATGTCGGGGGCGGTTTCACCGGTCACGGCCTTGGTGATGGCGAGTTTGCCGTGGAGGTCGCGGTAGTTGTTGGTGGCGGTGACGGTGACGGTTTGGTTGTCGGTCGTCAAGGTGACGGGGTTGGGGGTGATGGTGTGGTTGGCGGGTGCGTCGCGTTCGGTGATGGTGTAGGTGCCGAGTGGGAGCCAGTCCGATGTCCAGGTGTCGCCGGCGGTGATGTCGACGGCGAAGGTGTTCTCGTCGGGTCCGGTGACGTCGAAGGTGAAGTCGATGTCGGGGGCGGTTTCACCGGTCACGGCCTTGGTGATCGCCAGCTTCCCGGCCGGGAACGGATTCGTGACGACGACTCCGATCGTCTGCTGGTCGTCGTCGACGGTGACGACGACCGGGTTCGGTTCGATGATGACGCCGGCGGGAGCGTTCAACTCCTCGAACCAGTACGTGCCCGGCACGACGTGGTCGATCGTGGTCGTCTGCCCAGCGACGACGTCGACAGCCGTCGAGGTACCGGTCTCGTCGGTCATGACGATGGTGTAGGTGCCGCCGGGAGCTGCTGCACCGACTTCGATCTTCTCGATCGCCAGCCGGCTGTCGCAGGCGTACGCCGTCGGCGCCAGCGCGAAGAAGGCCGCCACGAGGGCGAGGACGAAGATGATGACCGTCGCCGGGTGACGTGTGGGGTGGGCAATCCGCCCGATGCTCATGGCCGCTCCATTCGTTCCGTCGCGCACGGGCTGTGCGTGACTCGGGTCGAACTGAGCAGGCGTCGCTCAACAGTGAGCAGGCTCCGCTCGGCACCGCTCTGTCGTTGTCTGTTTCCGTTGTACCTCCAGCGGAGGGTGCTGTCATGTGCCGTTGGTCATGGTTCGACGGCCGACCCGGCGTGGCGTCTCGGATCGGCAGTCGGTCACGAAGTCGATGACGGCCACACTCATTCGGGAACCGGCCATCGGGCTGCAAATCGAGTGTCTGAGCAGCGCTGGTGAGCATTTCTCGTCCGCGTAGCTGCGCTGGTGGCCGAACTGGACCGACGTTGATCCCCCCGGCGCGATGCGTCGGACACCCATCGGCCCAGCACGCCCGCCGACCGGATCCGCCAGGCGGTTGCTAGAAAGCAGGCATGGCCGATCCGTTCAGCAACGAACCGATCCCGACCGATCACCTCCCTCGACTCACCGATGACGCATTCGTGCCCGTCGACCCCCGCTACTTGCGAGTCAGCCTGACCGGCATCGCGCTGACGGCCGCCGTCGTCGCGGTCGGCACCGTGGTGATTGCGATACAGACCGACCAGAAGCTTCTGCCACTGCTGATCGGCTTCGGGGTCCTGCTGCTCCTCGTCCTGGTGGCCGTCGTCCGGGTGCTGGAAGTGCGACGGCTCGCCTATCAGCTCCGCGAACACGATCTGTCGCTGCGCAGTGGCGTGGTCACCCACCGGGTCGAGTCGCTGCCCTTCAGCCGCATCCAGCATGTCAACGTCCACCGCGGCCCGATCGAGCGATCCCTTGGCCTCGCCACGCTGCAGGTGAGCACGGCGGGCCCCGACATCAGCATCCCCGGCCTCGCTCGGGCCGATGCCGAGCGAATCAAGCTTCTCGTCACCGAGCGCGCCGATGTGGTCGACGACGAGGCCGTGGGCGACCCCTCGCTGCCTGGCGGAACGTCGGGCGATCCGCAGCGGTCGCCACAAATCGACGCGAGGATCTTGGTGACACCTCGTGCTGGGACCACGCATGCGGCCAATTCCCCGACACCGCCGCCGCCGACACCACCACCGCCGCCGGGATGATCGACCTCACCGCTGCGCAACGGCAGTCGCCGCTCGCGATCGTGTTCCTCGGCCTGCGCATCTTCCGCTCGCTGGGCATCGCACAAATCGTGATCCTCGCGCTGTTCATCGTCCGCGCACCGTTCGACGGGTTCTTGAGCGTGTTGCCGTTCCTGATCGTCGTCGCGTTCGGCGGATTCTCGGCGCTGGCCTGGTGGCACTACACATTCCAGCTCGTCGACGGTGAGTTGGTCGTCACCAAGGGTGTCGTTCGAGTCGTCCGGCTGAACGTGCCGATCGAACGAATTCAGAGCGTCGCGATCGAGCAACGGTTGCTGCATCGGTTGACCGGCCTGGTACAGCGTCACCGTCGACACCGCAGGCAGCGGAGAAGCGGAGTTCTCGATCGACGCGATTGCCCGGCCCGTGGCCGAGGAGCTGCAACGTCAAGCCGCGACGGCGGTTCCCGCTCCGACGCCGAACGACGGCAGGCTGCCACCACCGGTGCCTGTTGAGGACCTCGTGGTCTTCTCCCACGACGGACGTCGGCTCCTCCTGACGGCACTGACGATGTCGCCACTGGCCGGTCTGCTCGTGCTCGGCCCACTCCTTGCGATCGGCGTTGACTTCTTCGACCGAGTGCCCGACGCCGTTCCCGACCGTGTGACCTTCCGGTGGTCGTGGCTACCGATCGCTGTTGCCGTCTTCGTCGTCTTCAGCGTCGGCCTCAACATCGTCCGGGTGTTCCTCCGGGACTGGCGGCTCACGCTGCGGTCGAGCTCCACCGGCCTCCGCCGCACGTCGGGCTTACTCTCTCGAACGAACACGGCGAGCAGCGTCGATCGCATCCAGATGGTCACCAGTGCCCAGAATCTGCTGCAACGGCGGGCCGGCCTCCGCGGTGTCGAGCTCGCCACGGCCGGCCAGGGCGACCTCTCGCTCGGCGGGTGCGACGACGTCCAGTTCGCGACCGTTGCGACACTGGCCGCGGTGACGCCGATCGATGAGCTGACGCTCGACCGACGAATTCATCCCGCTGCTGTCTTCCTCGCGGTCCGCAACACCACGCTGTTCTGCCTCGTATTGACCGGAGCGATGTCCGCGCTCACGGGTTGGTGGTCGCTGCTGGCGCTCCTTGCGATTCCGTTCGTCTGGGTGACCAAACGAGTGGGTGTCGCAAACTTCCGGTGGGGGCTCCACGACGAACTCGCCAGCTCGAGCAGGGTGATGTCGTCAGCCACCGAACAGGCGCTGCTGTACAAGACGAACGCCGTCCACGTGACGCAGTCGATCTTCGAACGGCGCAGAGGGCTCGGCAACGTGAGATTGACGACCGCGGCCGGAGCCGTCGCGATCGGGATGATCCCGATCGCCGAAGCGCACGCGGTCCGCGACACGATTCTCCATGCGGTTGAGACCGACACGAGGCCCTGGATCTGAGTGATCCGGACACCGCCGACGGTGAGGTCGGCCTTGACAGATCCTCAGCGTCGGGGCCCGATCACGCGGGTCCCGACACCGGAGCAGAACACCTTGGCAGCCAACGAGGCATCGTTCTGCTGACAGCGCGGGCCGAACGGCCGTCAGCCATGGGCGTGTCCTGAAGCTGTCGACGACGTCAGATGCTGGGTTTGATGGCGAGAACGGTTGCAGGATCGAACGGCCGCACACCGTCGGTCGTGGGGTGGGTACGGATATCGATGTCGACGAACCCCGCATTCTGTAGCTGTTGCGCAATCGTTGGAGATGACAGGCTCGCATCCAAGGTCAGCGACGGCCCCACGTCGCGGAGCGGCAAGCTCGGCGAACGACCGGACGGTCATGAACTAAGGTCGCGTGGGAGTTCCAACCACCAGGAGGCCGATGTGTTCCGTCGCTCAATCGTTGGCGTGGTGTTGGCCCTTGTGGCCACCGCCAGCCCTGTCGCCGCGCAAGAAACCGCCCCACCAACCGCGGTAACCACCAGTCAAGAAATGGTGGTCACCGCGAACCCCTTGGCCACCGCTGCCGGAGTCAAGGTGCTCAAGCAAGGGGGCACGGCCGCTGACGCCATGGTCGCAGTCCAAACCGTGCTCGGCCTGGTCGAACCCCAGTCCAGCGGATTGGGTGGCGGAGCCTTCCTCGTCTGGTACGACGCCGAGACCGGCGACATCACCACCTACGACGCCCGGGAGAAAGCTCCGCTGTCTGCCACCGAAGATCGTTTCGCCGGACTCGGCTTCTTCGACGCGTGGCAATCGGGACTCTCGGTCGGCGTGCCGGGAACGCCCATGCTGATGGAAGTCGTACAGTCCGAACACGGCAACCGGCCGTGGACCACCCTGTTCGCTCCGGCCATCGGCCTCGCACGGGGCGGCTTCGACGTGACGACTCGCACCGCCGACCAGGTCAACGGTCTGCTGGCCCGTAACCCCAGCTGCACCGACCGCCTGTTCTTCCGTGACCCCGTGGCCTTCGACTACTTCACCAATGGCAGCGAAACGGACTGTGCCGCGATCCCCGCCGGCACCCGCATTCGTAACAGCGACTACGCCGACACCCTCAAGGCGTTGCGCACGAAGGGGGCCGACGGCTTCTATTCCGGCCCGCTCGCCGCCTCAATCGTCGATGCCGTACAGACCGATCCGGCCATTGCCGGCGACATGACCCTCGAGGACCTGGCCGCCTATCGGGTGATCGAGCGTGACCCGGTGTGTCTGGACTACCGGAGCCACGAGGTGTGTGGCATGGGTCCGCCATCTTCCGGCGCCTTGGCCGTGGGTCAGATCCTGGGCATCCTGGAGAACTTCGACCTCGGGACCGACCCTCTCGGTGAGGACTTCGTCCATTTGTTCGCCCAAGCGGGCCGCCTCGCCTTTGCCGACCGCAACCTCTACGTGGGCGACACCGACTTCGTCACCGTGCCGGTCGCAGGCATGCTCGACACCGACTATCTCGGCTCCCGCGCCGCCCTCATCACCGACGAAGACATGGGCACCGCCGCGCCCGGCATCCCTCCTGGCGACTTCGATCCCACCGCCCCCCAGCAGAGCGACACCGAGAATGGCACCAGCCATGTGTCGATCGTCGACCGTTACGGCAACGCCCTGTCGATGACGACGACCATCGAAAGCTCATTCGGCAACGGGGTGATGGTGCCGGGCGGCGGGTTCCTGCTCAACAACGAGCTCACCGACTTCTCCTTTTCCCCCGTGGCCGCCGACGGCACCCCGATCGCCAACCGGGTCCAACCCGGCAAACGGCCCCGGAGTTCGATGTCACCCACCATCGTGCTCGACGGCAACGGCCAGGTGGAACTGGTGACCGGCTCACCCGGTGGCTCGTCGATCATCGGGTACACCGCCCAGTCGATCGTCAACGTGGTCGACTTCGGGCTCGATGCCCAACAGGCCGTCAACATCCCCCATCACCAGAACCGCAACGGCTCCACCAGCCTCGAACCCCCGATCCCCGGTGTCACGATCGACTACGACGTCGAGGCGTTGGCCGCCGCCCTGGAAGCACGAGGCCATCCGGTGAGCGTCGGGGCGTTGACCTCAGGCCTCTCGGTCATCCAAGTGACCGGCACCGGCCTGGTAGGCGGCGCCGACTACCGCCGCGATGGCACCGTCGGCGGCCGCTAGCCCGACGCCGAGGAACCAGAACTCAACGGATCGACCGACACATCCGGGAACGCGCTTCTCGCAACCCTGGCATCCATCCGCCACTTCTGCAACTGAGCCGGCCTCCACCGCTGCAGCGAGCGACTCGGGGTCGTGGCTCCTCCCACAGGCGGCGGCCCATCATCACGTCCGTGGCGCCGGCGAGCGAGCGGTCCATCGGCGCACCCTCAGCGTCGCCAAAGGCATCGAACTGGAAGAGGTGGGGCGACTCGGACACGCCGTTGAGCGACGAGAAGAGGTGACCGGTGACGGTGCGAGGCGCGGGTAGTCCTTTCGGGAGCAGGGAGCGGAACTGATCGATTCGGCTCCCTCGACATATACCGACTGGTTGATTCCGGGAGGGTACCTGCCGGCGCTCAGCCAGCCCCAGGCAGTTGCCGGTGCCCTGCTCGCGAGCGGTGCGATCAATCGCGAATCGAGAGGGGAATCCATGATCATCGTGAGCGGCTGGCTGAGAACCCACCCGGACCGGCGCGAGCCATATCTGGCTGCCTGCCGACCGGTCATCGAGGCAGCCCGATCCGCGCCCGGCTGTGTCGACTTCCACCTGACCGCAGACCCGCTCGACTCCGAGCGGGTCAGGGTGTTCGAACAGTGGGAGAACGCCGAATCGGTCGAGCAGTTCCGCCGGGCCGGTCCCGACGCCGAGATGGCCACAGCGATCCTGGCCATCAACGTCCAGCAGCACGAGATCGCTTCGACGATCTCATTGACCTGAGAGGCCAGCCATGTCAGCTGAGGGGATCAACCGCTACCTCCAAGAACTCGACGAACCGAAGCGGAGCACACTCGAACATCTGCGGCGCACGATCCTGGACCTACTCCCCGGCGCCGAGCAAGGCCTGTCCTACGGGGTGCCTGCGTTCAGGGTGGACGGCAAGGTGATCGCCGGGTTCTCCGCAGCGAAGCACCATCTCAGCTACCTCCCGCACAGCGGCACCGTGTTGAGCAGCCTCGAACCGGGCGACCTCGACGGCCTCACAGCGTCCCAGGGCGCACTCAAGTTTGCGATCGACAACCCACTCCCGGGAGACCTCGTCGCCAAGCTCATTGCCGCCCGGCTCACCGAGGTCGCCGGCTGAGCACCCACCACGTGAAGCCGCGAAACCAGCTGTTCATCGCTCCAACGGAAGGAATCGGAGCCCAGGAATGAGCGCTCCCGCTCAGAGCTTCACACCCGGGACGCGGCTGCCTTGCTCGAATCACGAGGTGAGTCGGTCCTCGTCGATCGCCCCATTGCGTCTGCGACCGACATGCGCGGCGCGGCGTCGCGTTCAACCGCGAGGACCCGATCGACGTCCTCGGCGAACTGCCAGAGGGGTATGTCGAGTTGGCTGGTGTCGTCGCGCTACCGACGGAGACGGAGGCGCTACAGCGAGGTCGAGCGGGACCCGACAACGACCTTGACTCGCGCCGCCGATTCTCGAAGGTTGGCTTGTTGGTCCGACCGGGCGTGCGCCTTGGTATGCACGTCGGACCTGGCTCACAGACCCTCGTCGCCGGATGGCCCCATGAGTGTGATATCGCCACGGTCTCCAAGTACTGCGGCGATTTGGGCCACCACGCCGCATGTGACGTCCGTCGTCAACGCGACCACGACTCGACCTTCGGTCTGTCTGATCCCGACACTGATGCGGCCCTGTTCGACCAATGACGCGTACGGCTCGGTGAGCGCTGAGGTATCGACCACGCCGTCATCGCCAACCGGAACGATCCGAGCGGCCACGGATTCAAGCTCAGCGATGGTGTAGCCGCCTTGCTCGACGTGGACACGGTCCGCGGGAAGCTCGGCTACGACGCTTTCGGCGTCATCGATTGGCCCGGCCACGCGCAGCACATACTGACCGGTTGGGGCATCGAAGAAGAAGCCACCGAAGTTGTCCAGCGTTCGTGCCCGCTCGAACACCGACGCGGCGGCTTCCGCCAGCGATTGGCGGACCCGGAACTCTGCAAGTTCGTCCGCCGTCAATCTCATGTTGCCGGTTTCTGCGAGTGATTCTCGAACGGCGTCGGGGTCCGCAGTCAGTTCTTCCAGCGTGAGATCGTCAAAGCCCATGCTCGCCCGCAAGCTGCGTTCAAGGTCGGAGATCGGTGCGAGCAACGGATCATCTGCTTTGTCGAGGGAGCCAACCGGAACCGATGGCTCGCCGAGTAGAGCGTCGATCTCTGGACAGTTCCCCGACGAGATCGGATCACTCGACACGTCCGAGACTGGGGCGGAATCAATGACATCGGTCACAGGTGTCGTCGTCGCTGCCACCGACGATGACGGCGATGCCCCGCTGTCGTCACCTGAGCCACACGACGCAAGCCCGATCAACGCCGCCGCCACAAGCAACAGTCGTCTGCCGTGCACACGAGCGACAATAGAGCACTTCTCTCCCACGGGTCGGCGGCTCTCGACCACACCCCATAGCTCGCGGTCTGCTGACATGATGGCTGCTATGGAACAGCGCAACGCCGGAACCTGGCCGTCTCCGATCACAGCCGCATCGTTGGTTGGCGGGGTCGTTGGGATTGCTGAGGTCGTTCCAGATGGAGACGACGTCTGGTGGTCGGAGTTGCGCCCCGAGGAGCTCAGATCGGGAGGTCGAGTCGCGGTTTCCAGAAGGGTCGGAACAGTTCGATCTTGGGGCAGCGATCCATCACGACCTGCAGCCCGGCGTCCTCGGCGAGAGAGGCTGCTTCGTCGTCGTAGACGCCGATCTGGCCCCACAGGACCTTGGCGCCTATTGCGATCGCCTGTTCGGCGATGCCGTACAACTCTTCCTTCGGCCGAAAGACGTCGACCATGTCGACGGGCCGGTTGATCTCTTCGATCGAACGCCAGACACGAAGTCCGCGGATCTCGGTGACGGACGGGTTGGGGTTGACCGGCAGGATTTCGTAGCCGATCTCGTTCAGTTGCCGGAGCACGCCGTAGCTGAACTTGGTCTTGTCGGCGCTGGCACCGACCATCGCGATCGTCTTGACCGACCGCAAGATGCCAGCCAGGTACTCGGCGGGGTAGTCGTAGCGGTGTTCGATGGCGGCTTCGGTCATGATGCCTCCTCGGTTGTTGGAAGGGGTGTTGCGATATCGGACTTGAGTTCGTGCGGCTGGAGTGGATCGAAAAACGGGTTGCGGTAGAGCGTGCCATGGCTCTCGACCCCGACCTCGAGCGTGCAGTCCGAGAGCGGGCGAGCAACGCACAGCACGACATAGCCGTTGTTGATCTGGCGATTGTTGAGAGCGACCTGCTCGTGCTGATCCACGTCGCCGGCAATGAGCTTGGCGGCACACGTGATGCAACCGCCGTACCGGCAGCCGTACGGGAGGTCCACGCCGTGCTCTTCCAGGGAGTCGAGCAGTGGTCGGTCGGCATCGACGACATACGACGCTCCACCATGGTTCGCGATCGTGACGGCCAGGGTTCCCATCACAGCCAGATGTCGCTCGTGCAGTCGCCGCCGGGGTAGCGCGTTTCGTGGCAGCGGCTCGGGCCGTTCGGCTCCCGACCGAAGTCGATCATGAAGTCCTCGTTGATGCTCATGCCGCCGTTCTCGACGTCGCAGTCGATCATCATCATCACGCCGCCCTGGGTGCGGATCTCGGGATAGAACTGGTTGTCCCAGGTCGAGAACAGCGACGTCGTCACGTAGAGCCGCGTGCCGTCGAGCGAGAGCTGGAACATCTGGGGGCCACCCGCGATCTTCACGCCGTTGACCTCGGGCGCCTTGTTCAGCAGACCGCCCATCCACACCTGCCCGGTGAGGGTGGGATGGTGCGGATCGGAGATGTCGTACTGGCGCATGTCGCCGTGCAGCCAGTTGTTCACGTAGAGGTATCGGTCGTCCATCGACACGAGCAGCGCCGACATCACGCCTGGGAGCGGGATCGGCCATTCGGGATGCAGTTCGTTGTCGACGTCGACGGTCTTCTCCCATTCCCACGTGCCGTCGTCGCCTTTCCAGAAGTGGATGACGTTCGAGCTCGAGCGCGGCACAGCAGAAGCCGTGGGTGCTGTCGGGGTCGTGGTGGAACTTGACCTCGAGCGGCAGCAGGCCGTCTTCGCCGAGGTACATCGTCTGGATCGGTTCTCGTTTCTCGAAGTCCCAGACGTGCAAGCGGCGCCCGTACTTGAGGTGACCGACCTCTTCGAGATCGAAGCCCGGCATGAACGTGTTCGGTGCGGCCCACTCGGAGCTGATCATCACGTTGTGACGTGGCTGGTACCAGAAGTCGTAGCCGAACGGGATGTCGCCCATCGAGTGCTCCCACCGGCCGACGATCTCGAAGTCCTTGTCGACGTGGAGGTAGCCGCCAGGTGCCTCGCCCGTGGAGTCGCCGAGGAAGGAGATGATGATCTCCGAGCCGAGGCAGTGCACGGTGTGGGGTCCGGACAGGTTCGCTTTCGCCTTGATCTCGTCGCCGTCGATCACGGTGTGCAGCCGTGGGGCCCGCGGGTCGGTGGCGGTGTCGACGACGTGGATGTTGTTGGACCGCACGCCCGGAAGCAGCAGGTACTGGCGGCTCATCGACGAGTCGTCGTGGCACGACGAGCACGCGTTCCAGCCGGTGTGGTGGAGCTCGTCGCCGATACCCGGCATCTCCAGCCGATGGATGACCTCGGAATAGGTGGGGCTCTCGGGATCGGCATCGATCGTGGCGAGGTAGTCGGGCTGCTGAATCCCGGTGCCGGTATACAGCGCAACGGTGTACAGGAGGTTCTCGCGGGTGCGGCGATTGCGTCCGCCGGGCTGGCGTATCCGGGCCCGCAACATGATCCGTCCGGTTCTGTGTTCATCCACGAGCCTCCATGCCCAGCCGAGGAGTGTTATCATAGATCAAGACATCGAGTCTCGCAATCCGAGAACGCGCAGGAGGACAGGCCATGAATCTCGAACGACTGGCGATGATCCTGGAGATCGTGGGCCAGAAGGACGAGGCCACCGTTGCCGACATCTGTGCGCACTCCGACATTCCAAAGCCGTCTGCCTACCGCCTCGTGCGCGACCTCACCGACGCAGGTCTCCTCGACCCGGTCGGTGCCGGCCGGTTCGCCGTCGGGAACCGACTGAAGCGGATCACGGTGACCGAGCTGTCCGACGAGGTCCTCCTCGACACCATCTCGCCGGCGTTGCGCGATGCCGCCGACCGCCATGGCGCCGCGTTCTTCATGTCCCGCGCGCGTGGCCGAGCCGTCGAGATCATCCACGTCGAGACGCCCGAGACCGGTGTCTCGTTCCTCCACCCAGGTCTCGGCAAGCGTCCACTGCACGCATGTTCGTGTTCGAAAGCGGTCGCCGCGTTCTCGCCACAGGTGGCTTCGACGATGGCCGGCAACCTGAAGGCGTACACCGAACTCACGCTGACCGACCACGACGACCTCGACGCCGAGTTCGGACGCATCCGAGACCGGGGCTACGCCGAGTGCGTGGAGGAACTCGAGCGGGGCATGTGCTCGGTGGCCGCTCCGCTCGGGCCGAGCGGGGCGACCCCCACCATGTCGATCGGCGCGACCGGTTCGCTCCGAGTGTTCACACCCGAGTTCCGCGAGGCCATCGGTCACGAGCTCATCGGTATCGCCGACGAACTCGTCGGACGCCTCGGTTGGGACGGAACCGAATCGGCCGAGATGTCGGCCTGACAGCGAGGACGATCACATGCCCAACGTTCATGACTTCGGAACCCAGATCCGGCGGTCGCCCTACTTCGACGCCACGATCCGCTGGGGCGCCACGGAGTTCTCGGTGTACAACCACATGTACATCCCACGCGAGTTCAGCGATCCACGACAGAACTTCTGGAACCTCGTCAACGACGCGATTCTGTGCGACGTCGCCGTCGAACGTCAGGTCGAGATCACCGGTCCCGACGCAGCACGGTTCACCCAGATGCTCACCTGCCGGGACCTGTCGAAGATGGAGGTCGGACAGTGCAAGTACATTCTCATCACCAACCAAGACGGTGGCTTGTTGAACGACCCGGTCCTGCTGCGTCTGGCAGAGAACCATTTCTGGATCTCGTTGGCCGACAGCGACATCCTGCTCTGGGCACAAGGGGTCGCCGTGCACGCGGGCATGCACGTCACCATCCACGAACCCGACGTGTCGCCGCTCCAACTCCAGGGACCCAAATCCGGTGACATCATGACGGCCCTCTTCGGACCGGAGATCCTCGAACTGAAGTACTACTGGCACCGGGAACTGGACCTCGACGGCATCCCACTCGTCGTGTCCCGCACCGGCTGGTCGAGCGAGCTCGGATACGAACTGTTCCTGCGCGACGGGGACCGAGGCGACGAGCTCTGGGAAAGGATCATGGCGGTCGGCGAGCCACTCGGCCTCCGACCGGGGCACACGTCGTCGATCCGCCGGATCGAAGCCGGCATGCTGTCGTACCACGCCGACGCCGACATCACCACGAACCCCTACGAGCTCGGACTCGATCGGCTCGTGAACCTCGACATCGACGCCGACTCCATCGGCAAGGCGGCACTCCGCCGCATCCGAGACGAAGGCGTCACACGGCGACAGGTCGGCCTCGTCATCGACGGGCCCGCGATGCCCGGACCCAACACGTCATTCTGGCCCGTCGTGAGAGATGGATCGACGGTCGGCAAGGTCACGTCGGCGATCTACTCCCCGCGACTCGAGCAGAACATCGCGCTGGCGATGATCGCGGTTGACGCGACCGATCTCGGGACGCACGTCGAGGTCTCGACGCCGGACGGCGTCGCAGGTTCGACCGTCGTCGAACGCCCGTTCTTCGACCCCAAGAAGACGTTGGCGACCGGCTGAGCGGTCGAGCGTTTCGTTCGAACCGACCGCAGCAGCCATCGCGATGAGAGGCCGGTCGCCCACCACTGCCGAGCGCAACCTCACTGACAGCAACCAGTGACCGTCCCATGACCGCCACTGAGCAGCGCTCGATATCCGCTGCATCGATATCACCATCTGACCGCACAGTTCCGGCAGTGAGAAATGCCTCGATGAATGCGAGCGCTCCCCGCGCGATCTGATCGGGCCTCAAGGGCCATGCCGACATGCCCGCCCTCGTCACCGCCATCACCAACGCAGTCAACACGGGCGCCGCTGACACACCCGCCAACTACGATCAGGCTGCCGCCTGAACAAGATCGGGATCACCACCGAACCTCAACAACAAGCGGGACATCCTCGCCTCGCGAGGCGGGGCATTATGCGTGCAGTGCGACTCAAGCCCGAGATGTGCAATGAGACCGCTTTGGACTTCCTGACCGCGCACGCCGGGTAGTCAAGCCCTTGCGGATTCGGCTACGGGCAGCAGCGATCGGTCATGCCGGGGCGATGGCCATCCAGCCGCTTCGGACATGCGTGCTAGACAGGCTGCCCATGGAGGCGATCCTCACCATGTCGGCCGGCGAGATGGCGGCGGTCGTGATGGCGAACGAGATCTCGAGCGAGGAACTGGTCCGCGTCCATCTGGAACAGGTCGATGCGCTCCAGGGCACTGTGAACGCGTTCGTGACCGTCGATCACGACGGCGCGATCGAGGCCGCCCGGCGGGCGGATCAGGTGCCGGACGACGATCGTTCGGGGCGACCGCTGTTCGGTGTGCCATGTTCGATCAAGGACAACATCGCAGTTGCTGGCCTGCCGATGACCAACGGGAACGTTGGTATGAGGAACTATGTCCCGCGACGTGACGACGTACTCGTGCAGCGGATGAGGGACGCCGGGGCCATCATCTTGGGCAAGACGAACATGGCCGATCTTGGCGCCGCATACGAGACCGACAACCATGTCGCCGGGCGAACCAACAACCCCTACGACCTCCAGCGCACACCCGGCGGGAGCAGCGGCGGCGAGGCCGCGGCAATCGCGTCCGGTTGCTCGCCGATCGGGATCGGCAACGACGGCTGGGGCAGCATCCGCCAGCCTGCTCACTACGTGGGCATCGCCGGGCTCAAGACGACACCCGGTCGCATACCTGTCGGGGTGATGCCCATCCTTCGCCTGCTCGGTGGGCACGGGCCGATGGCGCGAACGATCGACGACGTGAGCCTCGGCCTGTCCGTGCTGGCCGGCCCACACTGGAGCGACCCGTCATCGGCCCCGGTGGCCCTGACTGATCCGTCCTCGGTTCCAATCGGCCAGATCCGTGTCGCCGCTGTCGAGCAGATCGGTCCCGTGACGGCCGACGCAGAGACGCTCGATGCATTGCGACGAAGTGTCGCCGCGTTCGAGGCAGCCGGCATCGACGTCGAGTGGATCGATTCCGTACCGGGAGATGACCGGATTCACGAGTACGCCGTCGCTGGATTCGACCCGACCGGTGGCGCAACCACCGCCGCTCTGCTGGGATCGATGCGCACGTCGGTCGACGGCCTCCACCCTCTCAGTCGGCTCACCTACGACGTCACCGCAGCGCACGAGTGGACGCTCGAGGGCTACATGGAAACCGTCACCGGACTGTTTGCGCTCCGAGCCGAGGTCCGACGGTTCTTCGACGGCTACGACGTGCTCCTGAGCCCGGTTGCAGCGGACCCGGCGGCCCGTCACGGTGAGGCTTGGGACCGCTATCGAGGAATCGACTACAGCCGTTGGCACAACGTCGTCGGCATTCCCGCCGCCACCGTTCGGGCCGGCACGAGTCCCGCAGGACTTCCCATCAACGTGCAAGCCGCCAGTCGCCCATTCGGCGAGCACATCTGCCTGGCTGCAGCACGTCACATCGAGCTCGATACCGGTGGCTGGGCACCGCCACCGCAACTCAGCGGGACGCAAACACGAACCTGATAGACCGAGCACATCCCGTTCCGCGGCGCGATGTGCGTCAGGCTCGCTCAAGCCGAGATCGAGGGCCGTATCCGAGGAGGGCTGGGCTGCCGCCCCTCCGTTGGCAGATCCGCCAGGACATCTCGACGCCGACCGACGGGGAACCTAGGCTGGAATCGCCGGCGGCGCTCGCGTTGCCTGGAGACCGCACGGTGCCCGCCCGCCGCGGACTCGGCAAGACGATTGCTTCAACAAGGTTGGCCGTTGCCCGCGCATTTCTGAACACCAGACCGAGCGCAGTCGTGCCGTACTCGCGTTGGTCGCGGCACTTCGAGCGACCGGTGATCTGCGTGTGTCGCACGCGAGGTCGTGAGGTCGGAACGATCGGCGAGCGAGAGGAACGATGGTCAGGTATCGGCGGCGATGACGAGTCGCTCGATCGGCTGACCGGTGACCTCCGCGATGATCTCGAAGTCCTTGTCGAGATGTAGCACGGTGAGCCCGGCTGATTCGGCGGTTGCAGCGATGAGGAGGTCCGGGATCGATGGGGCGCGATGTTTGCCAAGGTCCGCAAGCGCGAGCTGGACTGCGACCGCACGGTCCTCGATCCTCGGCGTGAGGTACTCAACGGGCATGGATGCGAGTGGCGGTTTGGCCGTGCTCTGGCGAAGTTCGTTCGCCGACCTCGCAGAGAAGCCGACCTCGAGCCGGGTGAGTGTGCTGATGCGGACAAGCCCGCGCTGGATTCGGGCTGCCCAGGCGGCGGCGTCAGGGCCGGCGGCGAGTCGTGCCAGAGCGGACTTGTCGATCAGCCACGTGGTCACCGCCAGGCGCCGTCCATGACCGTGTCATCGCCGAGGTCGGCGAACGTGTCAGCGAATGCTGCAAGGTCGTCAGTGGTGACGTCGAGGAGCGCTTCGCTCCGCTCGCGTGCCAGAGTCCGTCGCAGGTACTCGGTGCGAGACAGGCCAGCACTGTGCGCCTTGGCATCGATCGCCGCCAACACGTCGTCGGGTACATCGCGGATCAGAATGTCGCTCATCGTTCACTCCTCCAACTCATTGGTATCGTATGATATCACTCACCGAGTCCGAGTGTCGTGTGAGGCCACCGGCGACGCGCGATCACGCGCAGGTGATCGCCCGCGTACGTGCCGATGCCGAGCGTGGTTTCGTGCGCGAGGCGATGGGTGACATGCGTGGGTCAGCGTGGCGTCGATCAAGTGGTTCTTGATCGACGCGCGTGGCACCCGCCGGCTCGCGAACCATGAGATGGTCAGCGCGCTGGTGCCGATGTCCCGTACCGGTTAGTCGAGGTAGGGCTGCCAGTCCTGGCTGAGGCGTCCACGGAGATCGTCGATGGCGTCTCGGGACTCGGCGCACGGTATAGCCCGCAGGGCGATGATCGCGCTCCGGCGCCCGTGAATCGAGCCCGATACGCGACCCGCTTGAGAGCGTCAACGGCTGGTCGCCAACGCCCGAGCGTCCGCGCCGCTTCGCCTTGCAGCGGGCCATCGTCGTCGAGCAAGCCGATCACCGATTCGGCGCGATCGGAGCTGCACACGCTCAATGCTCGCGCCGCCAGCCGATGCGCTGCCCACCCATCTACCGAGGCTCGAGAGCGAGCGACGAGTTCGTCGAACAGCGCATCGTCGGCGACGCTGGCCGGCGTACGTGGAGGTGCCGCAGACAGCCCGAGCAACTGTCGCCAAGCCAAACCGTTCTCGCCTGCGGGATCGATTGGTCCGAAGTCGAAGGGGACGAATGACAACCACTGCCAGTCCTCGGGGCCTGGGCAGGCCAACGGCACCCAGCGATCGAGCAAGTCGTCCAGGGACTGAGCGAGTACGTAGCCGTGCCCCTCGCCGTCATCGTGGCTCAAGTACACGACCTCGCCGACTCGTCCGGGAGTGAGATCAACGGCAATGCAGTCCCCGTTCGGCGCGTGTGCGAAGCCAAGCGTGTCGTGCCAGATCGCGTCGTAGGGTTCCTCCGGGTCGGAGAAGCACTCGTCGACCCACTCCTGGTAGTCACGGTGTTGCTCGACAAGTCCGTGGAGAGACCAGTCGAGACCGCCGCTGAAGATCCCGCCAAACGGGACGTCGAAGTCGACGCCGTCGATCGTTTGCCACCGCCACCGAACCCCAGAGGTCACCCCGGCGAAGACCTTTCGCATTGAGGCTGGAATCTGCGCACCCAGCTGCGCTTCAACCCGGTCGATTTGATCGAGCGTGGCTGGCTCAAGGACCTCAGGCCGACCGACTTCAACGCCATGCTCCCGAAGAGCATCCGTGTGCGACTCGAGCGCAAGGCGTAGCTCAGCCTCTTCCACGGGCCACATGATCGCACGCAACAGGGCGTGCCCGACGGCTGGCGGTTCAACCCCCCAGATTCTGCGATCCGCCCGACCGCGATTTCCGCGCTGTTCGGCGAGCGAAGAAGTGCCGATCTGCTCGGCTCAAGCAGCTTCTGGGCACGCGCGATAAGCGTGCCCTCAAACAACACATAGGTGACGCTGGAAGCACGTTCTTGTCGAGCGCCTATGGTTCGGCCGGTCGCGGCATCGAGGTGACGTTGGACTCTTTCCGGTCGCTTCCCGATAAGCAGACCGGTACCGCAGTATTGGCCGACCAGAGAGGCGATCGATGTGGCAGCACCCGAGGTGACGATCCAGAACTACGTCCGAGCGGAGTCCGACGTCCAGATGCGCGGGTACGTCGAGCAGATGGACTGCTTCGGTCGCCTCGTGCACTCCCGGACCCCGTACGACGTCCACCATCAGGTGACGGTCCGGGCGAACCGTGACACCCTGTACTCGTTCGGGGTGTTCGACCTCACTGCACCCGTCGCCGTGGACCTGCCCGAACCCGACGGCCGCTACCAGTCGCTGATGACCGTCAGCGAGGACCACTCGATCGAGGCGCACTACAGCCCGGCCACCGTCACCCTCACCACCGACAACGTCGGGACCCGCTACGTCGTACTCATCGTGCGAACCTTCGCCGACCCGAACGACGACGCTGACCTCGCCCGTGCACACGCCTTGCAGGACCAGATCACCACCGAGCAGGCCGACGTGGGCGCTTTCGAGGTCCCGTCATGGGACCAGGCAGACGTCGAGCACATCCGCGCAACGCTTGGCACCCTTGCCGCGCTCGCGACCGATTCGTCGAAGGCGTTCGGCCGCAAGGAGGACCTCGATCCGGTCTACTGGGCACTCGGCGCCGCGATTGGATGGGGCGGACTTCCGGCTGCCGCGGCGATGTACGAAGGCGTGCACCCGGATCGCAACGACGGCGAAACCCCTCACACGCTCACCGTGGACGACGTTCCATGTGACGCGTTCTGGTCGGTCACGCTGTACGACGCCGACGGCTGGATGCCGATCAATGATCTCAATGCCTACTGCTACAACAACGTCACCGCCGACCGCAACGACGACGACACCGTGACCATCCACTTCGGCGGCGACCCGAACGAGTCGAACTACCTGCCGATCGTGCCGGGATGGAACTACGTCTTCCGTGTGTACCGGCCCCGCCCCGAGGTCACTGACGGCTCCTGGTCCTTCCCCGAGGCTCAACCCGGCGACTGAGCACCCGACCACTGCCCCTTGTCGCCGGATCGATGGCGTGCTACGCGTCGGCACCTCCGCCGAGACCTCCCGCGGTCGGGTAGCGGCGTCCCAGGGCACCTGCCCGTGGGCGATACTCAGTCGATCTGCTTGGAGGTCGCTCGCTGCGATCCGGTCGTCGCTCTCGCCTTCGCCGCCCGTACCGACTTCCAGTCCGGAACGAAGCCTCTCCTGCGGCGGCTCGCCGGGCGGTGCCGCGGTTGGCGGCGATCGCGTGGGCGACGCCGGACCACCAGGGGGTGCCTTCGGCTCAGGGAATTTCGATCGGAGTGGCCGCCCTCCATTTGAAGATCATTGCGCCGCCGATCAATACGGCGATAATCGCGATCGGCACCAATACCGATGCTCGGCTCATGACTGTCCTCCTCCAGTGGGCCGCCCGGGGGCCATGGGGCAACCGGAGCGGGACCGCTCACTCCAATCGTCGATCCCGCGAAATTCCGCGAGGTAGGGTCATTTGGCACCCCACCGGCGATACGCAGTTGGGGGTGCATCGACGAGTCGGTGAGCGGCATTCGTGTGACCGAGCGAAGTAGGTCGGATGCACAAGGCGGCGATGAGCCCAGCTTGCCGCCGAGGGTGCCCCTGACCGCCGGATTGACGATGCACATTCTGGTGCGGGTCGCCGCTCGCAGTTGTGCCGTACTGCTCGGCCTCACCGGGTCGGTCGGTTCCGGCAGGGATATGCGCTGGCCGCACGGCTGAATGCTGTATATAGTAGATGTATGCCATCGACACGAACTCAGGTGTACCTCACCGAAGAGCAACGGGAACGCGTCGATCGCGTCGCCGCCTCGGAAGGCCTGACGATGGCACAGGTCATCCGCCGAGCACTCGATGAGTACCTCGACGACGTACCCGATCCCGTCGCAGCCCTCGACGCGACGTTCGGAGCCGTGCCCGATGCCACCGTTCCCTCCCGTGACTCGTGGGCTCGTGGCTGACCTTCTCGTCGACACCGACATCTTCGTCGACCACCTGCGTGGCGCGAGCGAGTTCCGTCCGAGGCGTCACCGAGTCCACTACTCGGTCGTCACCCGAGCCGAGCTCTTTGCCGGCAACTCGGCCACCGATCTGTGTTCGCAGCTGCTTGCCCCGTTTCGCGAGGTGGTGGTCGACCGCGCCATCGCCGAGCGAGCCGGGCGAATCACACGCGAGTTTGGAACTCGACTCCCTGACGCACTGGTCGCTGCGACAGCGCTCGAGCACGGACTCGGTGTCGTGACTCGGAACCGAAAGCACTTCGAACCGATCAGGGGGCTACGCCTCCGCTCGATCGACTGACAACGCGACTGAGCGGCAATCCCGAGTGGGATGCCGAGCACAAGCGTGCCGTTCTGCTCGCCTTGAGCCACCCCGGTGACACGCGAATATGCGTGTCACCTATCGAAGCCTCCTTGGTTGTCGAGGGGGTCTTCGGGTGTGTTGGGTCGCGCTCAGTCGACGCCCGCTGAGTTGGCTGTGCCGGTCGTAGGGTCGTTGTCTGGTCGGGAAGTGACTTGTTCGACGAGCCGGCTGTTCAGGATGCGAGGCCGGTCACGCTGGAGACAGAGTCGTTCCTGGGTGTCCTCCCGGGCCCACTTGAATCGTCAGCCGCGGAGCGGGCGGGCGTCGTTGACGAGGTGCCGGTAGATGGTGTCGGAGATGCGGCGCTTCAACGCGCCGGACGACCCCACCAGCGGCTTCGATCATGTTGATCAACCTACGCTCGCATCGGACCGGGGTCGCGGCACTGTGGTGAACGGTGACCGTCCCGGCGGTGAACAGTCGACGACGAGCTCAGCCAGGCCGGCCGTGTCGGGCGAGCGCGGCGTTGCTCCAGTCGGGGTCCCCGGTGAGTTCCCGGCCGAACCAGCCAGGCGGGGCGAACGCAGCTGCGTCCGCTTCGGAACTGAACTCGACCTCTGTCACGCACAGCCCGGTGAGTGAATCGGCATACACGTCGACTTCGGCGACATGTTCGAGCGGGTCATCGAGCAGAACTCGATGCCCGCGTCTTTTCAATGCGTCGGCGGGCGGTGTGCGGCCACAATGTGTTGGCCTGCTCGGCTGAGACGGCGATCTCCACCTCGGTTCGCGACAGCCCCATCCCCGCCTTCACGGTGAGCGTCGCTTTGTCGGAGGTGATGCGGAGGCGAACTTCGACGCCTTCTTGCTCAGCGAGGTAGCCCTGCCGAATATGAACACCCGGGCCCAGCCGCTCCGCACTCGGCGCCTCGGACAGCATGAACTTGCGTTCGATCTCGATCGTCACCAGACCAGTATGTGGCAGGCCGGTGCTCAGGATGGGGTGGATCGCGGAGTTCCTGTCGGCGGCCGTGCTGACGGGGTTCATCTTCGGTGTCGCCATCAACGTGGTGTCGGGTGAGCTGTTCAAGCTCACGGGAACCGAGAAGTCCGGTTCGAACACGTGGCAGAAGCTGTGGGACTGGGCGGCGTCGCTGCCTGATGCGAATCGGACGACGGTCGTGCTGGGCATCGCTGCGCTGGTGGTGTTGTTCGGCCTCAAGTTCCTGGTGCCGAAGGTTCCGGCCGAGCTCGTGGCGGTGGTCCTGGGCATCGCCGTGACCGTGATCTTCGGGCTCGGCGACCGCGGGGGTGGAGCTGATCGCGGACGTCCCCCGGCGGGCTGTCGGCGCCGTCGATTCCCGATCTCCAACTCGTGTTCGACAACTGGGAAACGGTGATCGGGGCGGCGGTCGGGCTGGTGCTGATCGGGTTCTCGGTGACGACCGCCGGTGTGCGCGAGTACGCGAGCAAGCACAACTATCGCGTCGACGTCGACCAGGAGTTGCTCGCCCAGCAGGTGATCGAAGTGCTCGAACGGGACGGCTTCTTCGACCTCGTCGACCGCGACCATGTCCACGACAACATCGAGGCCGCAGCCGCGAAGCACCAGGAGCTGCACCCCACAGCCTCGCCTGGCTGAGGAGCCCGGGACGTTTGTCGGTCGGGTGGTCAGGCGTGTGGTTCGGGAACCTCGACCCGCTGTGACCTGATCAGCGCGACGATGATGGAGGTCGTCAGATATGCCATCGCCACAGCGATGACGACCGGTGCGGCGGTGAGCGGACCGAGCCCGACGGCGAGCACGGCGATGAACGTGAGCCCGATCGGCGCCTTGATCGTTGCCCCCGGCACGGCCGCCAGCATGCATCCGACAGCGATCGCATACGGGATGTCAGGGATGATCAGGTGCGCCACCACACCGGCGGTGCCGCCGACGAAGAGCATCGGCAGAACGTTGCCGCCGATGAAGCCCGTCGCGAGGCTGATCGCCATCGCCAGCATCTTGCCGACGAGCACGGCGACGAGGAGCCAGATGCTGATCGATGCCGACTCGTCGATGACCGTGGTGAGTTGGTCGTTGCCGGCCCCGATGGTCAACGGCAGCGCGAACACGATCAGACCGACGAGCGCACCGCCGACGACACCGCGCAAGTACGTGTTCGTCAGCTTCGCCGCGGCCAACTGCACCAACTTCACGATGACGACGAACGCGATCATGATCACGCTCGACACGATGCCGAGTACGACGCCGACGAGGAGGTGCCAGCTCGCGAAGTCGTCGACGGGAACAGCGAAGCTGTTGAGAAAGGTCGTGCCGACCACCCCGAAGAAGACGGCGAAAGCAACCGTCGCAGCGACCAACTGCGGCAGGATCGACTCGATGTACCGATCCTTCGGCGTCGGCGCCAACTCGCTGACGATCAGCGTGCCGAGGCCCGGGGAAGTGAACGCGCCACCGAAGCCGCCAGAGATGCCTGTCATCGTCGTGTCGAGGCGTGCGGTCTCGTTGGCTGGCCACCGCTTCGAGGCGATCCACGACCCGAGTCCGCCGCCCAACATCACCAGAGCGAACGACGGGCCCAGGCTTGCTCCGGCGATTGCGGAGACCGCCGAGAGCAGGACCCAGGACGGTGCGACCTTGTGATCGACCGCACCGGATTCGATGACGGCGACGCCGCCGGGAACGTGGTCGGTGATCTTCAGCCAGCTGCGCACGGCGGCCGCCACCAGCCCACCGGCAGCGATGAAGGGGATCCACCACCAGTCGCCGGACCAGGTCTCGATGCGTGGGTCACCGAAGATGCGATCGGTCAGTGCGCCGGTGATTCCGAGATACACCAGACCGAGCAGACCGATCACGAGACCCATCGCCAAGGCGATGGCCAGCAGTTGTCGATACCAGGGTCGGTCGATGGGGAACGCTGCCGTCATGTCGATGCCTCGGATTCTGGTACGGACCCCGCGATTCTGTTCGCGCCACGATGCGCGCGCGGGGACACGAATCATGCTCTCAGCTGCCGGTTGGCGAACGATCATCCACAATGAGCGATTGCGTCGCCGGTGGTGTCTGGGATGATGGCTCGATGGGTGAGGAGCAGGGCGCTTCGGGCGCAGCAACGAGCGGCGCCGAGCGACGACTGGGCAGTCCCGATCGCGTCGTCGCGTTGAGCGACGGTGTGTTCGCGATCATCATCACCATCCTGGTGCTCGAGATCGCCGTCCCCGAGGACCTGTCGGATCGGTCGCTGGTCCAGGCACTCGATGATCTGCGACCGACCCTCGTCGTGTGGGTGATCAGCTTTCTCCTCACGGGCATGTTCTGGGTCGCTCACCGCGACCTCTTCGCTCGCGTCCGTGTCGTCAACCGAGACGTCGTCTGGCTGAACCTGCTGTTCCTGCTCCCGGTGAGTCTGATCCCGTTCGCTGCATCGGTGCTCGGCAAGTATCCGGACGAACCGGTCGCTCTGCACCTCTATGGCGTCGTGTTGATCGCTGCCACCCTGATGCGATTCATGCTCTACTGGTACGTGGTCAAGCGGCCGGCGCTGTTGGGGAGCGACGTGTCGACCGACCGGGCGGGCTTGGGGCTCGCCATCACGGCGGCACCGATCGCCCTCTACGTCGTGGCGATCGCCCTGGCCGGCGTATCGACAACGCTCAGCACGGTGCTCTACTTCTCGGTTCCGATTCTGTACTTCATCCTCGTCACCGTGTTGCGCGAGCACCCGAACACCCGATCCGAGGCCGACGAAATTCACGTGAGTCCTCAGATCTCGGGCCGTGGGCGACGTCCACGCCACGGCACGGACCGCTTCACTCCCTCGACAACCTCGCCTCTGGGCCATCGAGTTCGGCGCGGTCCAGGGTGCACGTGGCGTCGATTCACCCGAACCTCGCCGTCGGTCTCGCTGCACGGCGGGCGTCGGCCTGTTGACTGCCGACGCACACCGCCCAGATCTGAGACCGTCGTTCGACAGCCGGCCGAGGTCGGAGAACATGTTGGCGCTCCGGGCGCCATCGTCAGCGCCGCGCGATCGTTGTGTCAGGTCCAGATTCGTGCGGTGATGTCGGCCCACAGTTGTCGGAAAGCAGCGGTAGCCGCGTCGGTCGGCGCGAAGTCGGCGACGGAGGTGCTTGACGCCCATCTGCTCGATGACACTGGCATTCGGGATTGTGGTCGGCAGGAAGCCCGGGATGTCAGTCGTCAGGTGAGCGACGAGGTCGCGTTGGAGGCGCCTGCGGCGATCGACCATCGACGCGAATGGCAGCACGATCGGTGGAAATGGGTGGTCGGCGAGGAATTCGTTGAGCTGGTTGAGGGTGCGTTCGGACAAAGTGGTGGGGATGGTCGGCACGATGAGTGCGTCGGCGGCGTCGAAGACGCTTTCGCTGGTGAGTGTGATCCCTGGGGCGCAGTCGAGGATCGCGATGTCGTAGCTGTGGCCGATTGGTTCGAGGAGCGTGGCGAGGCGTCGTGTCGGGTGTTTGGTGTCGTCGAGTTCGAGGTCGAGGTGGCGCAGGGAGAAGTCAGCGGGCACGATATGAACAGACGGGTCGTTCATGGCGTGTCTGTTCGCGGCGAGCGATCCGGTGTTGCGGACGAGCCGTTCGGCTCCGCCTTTGATGATGGGCTTGACGCGGACGAAGCAGGTGGCGGCGCCTTGTGGGTCGAGGTCCCACAGCACTACTCGACAGCCAGCCGCGGCTGCTTCGTGGGCGAGGTTCAGCCCCCTGCGGTGGTCGTCTTTCCGACTCCACCCTTGATGCTGTAGGTCGCGAGGACTTTCACTCGGCGATCCCGTCGAGCATGGCATCGAGGGCGCGGGATGTGGCTGGTGTGTCGTAGTCGGCGAATCGTTCGGCGAACTCGGTACGGGCTGCGAGACGTTGGTGGTCGAGTCGTTGGTTGAGTTGACCGATGGCGACCATCGTGTCGGGCGACGATCCGGCGTCGTGGAGTTCGCCACCGATCGCACGCAGCATGCTGACGTGGACCTCGGCATCCTGGTGCTCGCCGAGGTTGTCCTGTAGCGCTTTGAGCCGTTTGACGTACCGCTTGCGGGGTCGATCCGGGAGCAGGCTGCCGAAGCACTCCAGGAGGTTTCAGAGCTTTTTGGCGTCCTTGCGGAGAACGTGGAGGTGTTCCGCGGGCGTGTCGGGACCGATGAGCGGGCCGCGCTCGATCAGGACGCCGTGCGCACGGGCGATGCGTTCCGCCGGCGCCCGTGGCGACGAGCCGGCCGAGTGGACGACCGGCTCGTGACGGGACGCCATTGCTGGTGAATGGCTCGGTGAGCCAGGTCCGCCACGTGTCCATCAGTTCTTCGGGAGTATGAGCACGCAGATCGAGGCGACCCAAGTTCACCAGATCTTGGTCGCGGCGAAGACCAGCCTTCCGCGACTTTGCTCGGGTATCGTCCGTCGGAAGCGCCTGACGAGCAGGTTCGACGCCAGCGCGAATCTCCCGCTGGTCGTGGTTTCGGCGCCGGTCGGATACGGCAAGACGACGCTGATCGTCGATTGGCTGCAGCACGACGATCGCTCGATCGCGTGGGTGTCGTTGGACCGTGCCGACGACGACGTCACGACGTTGATGACTTCGATCATCGCAGGAGTGAATCGGGTGCGAGAACTCGACCCCTCCCTCTCACGGGACCTTGTGTCACCCGATGCTTCCGTACTGGGCCGGGTCGTGCCGGGTTTGGCGGCCTCGACCGGTGCCGTCGACGAGCCGCTCGTCGTCGTGTTGGACCATCTCGACCGGATCCGATCACGGGTCTTGAGGACCATCTCGACCGGATCCGATCACTCGACTGCCGTGACGCACTCCGACTGCTCATCGATCTCCTACCCGAGCAGGTCCAGCTGGTCGTCTCCAGTCGCGAGGAGGTGTGGCTCGCGGGGAGCCGTCGCCGCATGCGCGGCGAGGTGGTCGGGATCGGCGCGGCCGATCTCGTCTTCGACGCCGCCGAGGCGGCGGAAATCCTCGATCTCCATGGGCTGGCACCGTCATCCCAGCGGGTTCGCCTGTTGCCCGAGCGAACGGAGGGATGGGCAGCCGGTCTGGTGCTCCTCGCCCTCGCTCAGCGCAGCGACTCAGCGGCGACCGGTTCCAGCATCGCTCCGTCGTCGCCCGATCGGGCTGTCGCCGAGTTCATCCAATCGGAGGTCCTGATCGGGCTGTCGCCGGAGCTCGATCGCTTTCTCCACCAAACGGCGATCCTGGACGTGTTGAGCGCACCTTTGTGCGACGCGGTCCTCGACTCGACGCAGTCCGCCGCGGTGTTGGAGACGTTGCTGGGTGCCGGCCTGTTCATCACGCCACTCGACAACAGCGGCGAGTGGTATCGCTACCACCCGCTCTTCAGCAACCGTCCTCCTCGACGAGGCCAGCCGTTCCGAACCGGACACCGTCCGGGAGCGCCACCTTCGCCTGCCGCTCGACTCCCGGGTGCTCCGCGGTTCCTCACCCCTCGGTGAGCAAGAGCGCCGAGGGGGTTCGAGAACCCCGGACACCGTCCGAAGCACCACCTCCGCGCCGATCGACTCCGCGACGTGCTCGATCGCGACCGGACGGCCAGATCATCGCGTGTCCACCCACTCGCGGTGAGCGTTCGAACTGAGCCGCTGGCAAGTGCGTCGATGGTGACGGTGATCGCCAGCACGACACGACGTGCGTCACCCGTCACGGACGGTCCGCGCTCCCCGGGGTGGATCAGTCGCGTCTCGGGTCGTGGGCAGGCTGCCACGGCCAGCGTCCATGGAGTTCGACCGTGAGCGACCAGGCGAGGAAGGTCCGCACGATCACCAGCACGCCCAAGGCTGTGACGTTCTCCAGGGTCGGCTCGAGGGTCACCGTTCGGATGACGTCGGCGGCGATGAGCAGGTCGAGACCGAGCAGCAGCCCGCGGCCCACGGTCTGCTTGATCTGTTCGACCGCGGCGCTCACTCCGAGCGTGCGAATGGTGCGAGCACCGACGACGAATGCCGTCAAGACGCCGATCGTGATGACCGCAATGGCCACGATCTCGATCCACTCCGAGATGTCCTCCGCGACATGCCAGCCACCGATCGTCAGTGTCTCACCTTCGACGTGCATCGTTCAACCTCTCCTTCATCACGTCGGCCGGCGGCCCGGCAGACCGACCGACAAACGTCCCGGGCTCCTCAGCCAGGCGAGGCTGTGGGGTGCAGCTCCTGGTGCTTCGCGGCTGCGGCCTCGATGTTGTCGTGGACATGGTCGCGGTCGACGAGGTCGAAGAAGCCGTCCCGTTCGAGCACTTCGATCACCTGTGGCTTCAGACGGGCGAGGTGCAGGTCGATGCCGTTGTCGATGCCCGCCTGGGCGATTGCCATCAGGACGTCGGCCCCTTCGGTGTCGATGAAGTTGACGCCCTCCATGCTCAGGATCACCCCATCGAGCCCGGCCGGTTCCTCGACACGAATCTGACGCAGACGGTCCGCCAACGCATCGGCATTGACGAAGAACAACCCGCCATCGAAGCGCAGGATCTTCAACCCGGGGATCGTTTCGCAGTCGTCGTGTCGCTCGAGGTCGTAGAACGCGTCGGTCCCCGGCTTGCGGCCCAGCTCCGGGATGTACGGCAATGCGGACACGGCAACGAGCCAGATCATCGAGATCCCGACGCCGATGAAGACGCCTTGCAGGATGCCGAACGTCATCACGCCGAGCAGGGCGGCGAGCCCAGCGCCGAACTCGTAGGGCTTGACGAGGAGCAGACGCTTCATCTCACCGACGTCCATCATCCCGAGCGTCACCGCTTCGATGATGATCGCACCGAGGACGGCCTCGGGCAGCTTGGAGAAGATCGGGGCGAGGAAGAGCAGGGTCAGGATGACGAAGCCGCCCTGGGCGAGGCTCGAGACCTGTGACCTCGCGCCGGCGCCGTCGTTGACGGGGCTCTTGGAGAGGCTGCCGTTGTTGAAGATCCCCTGGAAGACGCTCGACGATACGTTCGACATGCCCTGGGCGAGCAGCTCCTGGTCGACGTCGATCCGATAGTTGTGCTTGGTCGCGTACTGGCGCACCCCAGCGGTGGTCACCGAGAACCCGATGAGCACCAGCCCGACCGCTGCCCCGAACACCACCGACCAGTTGTCGAAGATGATCTGCAGGTCGGGAACGAGGGATTCGGCAGTCCCCGCGGCACGTCGGCGATCAGTTCGACCCCACGGTCACCCAGATCGAAGACCACGGTCGGCGAGAATGCCGAGCACCACAGCCACGAGCTCGGCGGGCACCTTCGGCACCAGGAACTTGAGTCCGAACAGCACGACCAGCGCTGACGACACCGACGACGACCGTCGTCCGGTTCGCGTCGGACAGGCTCGTCACCCATTCCCAGAGCTTCTGCCACGTGTTCGAACCCGACTTCTCGGTCCCCGTGACCTTGAACAGCTCGCCGGACACGACGTTGATGGCGACGCCGAAGATGAAGCCGGTCAGCACGGCCGCCGAGAGGAACTCGGCGATCCAGCCCATCTTGAGCACGGCCATGATCACGAACAGCAGCGCGGCAACCAGCACGATGGCCGTCGCGATCGCCACCGCATCGTCGGAGCCCGCCGCTCCGATCGACACGATGGCCGCACCCAGCACTGGGGCGGTCGACGAACCCGGTCCCTGCACCAGCTGTTTCGACGTGGTGAAGAGCGCGAACACGATCATGCCGAACGCAGCGGCGTACAACCCGTTCTGGACGGGCACGCCGGCCAACGACGCGTAACCGAGCGACGTGGGCACCATCAGCGCCCACACCGACAGCCCGGCGATCACGTCCTTCGTCAGCCACGAACGTTGGTACTGGGGCAGCCAGACCAGGATCGGAACGAATCGTTTGATCGAACCCGCTTCGACTGTCCGCCGTTGCCACGGCCTGGCCGTTCTCAGTACTCATGCGTCGTCAGCTCGCCGCTTCGGCGTCCTTCTGGATCTCGGCGGTGTCCGCCTCGAGCTGCTTCTCCTCGACCTTGTCGGCCTGGGTCATGACGCCCTCGATCTTCGCGCCCATGTCGGACACACCGATCACGACGAGACCGGCCTGGCCGGCATCGAGGTGCTCCCCGAGCTCTTTGAGGTCCTTGCGGCTCATGCCGGCTGCTGCATGCCCGGCCATCGCGCCGAGGGCCGCGCCGCCGCCGGTGGTCGCCGCGAGCAGTCCGCCCCCGAGCGCGGCCGCCGGGAACAGCGCCACGACGAGGCCGGTCGCGAGGCCGATCCCTGCACCACCCCAGCCGCCCGCCCGTGTCGGTGTCTCGTGCTTCTTGACGATCTTGACCTTGCCGTTGTCCTTGCGCTCGATGACAGCGGCATCGTAGGCGTCGATCAGGCCCTCCTTGGTGTGGAGGTCGTGCACTGCGTCGTAGTCGGCCTTGGCGGCGTCGACGCTCGAGTACACGCCGACGTACGCCATGAATGTGTCCATTGCCATGTCCTGCTCCTTCGTTCGGTGAAAACTGTCTGACAACGCGATCTTGACCCCGACGAGCACGGCGGCAGTCATGCAACCTGGGTGATCCGATCACCAACGGGATCGACAGGCAAATGGTCGATGTCAGCCGAGCACGCTCGGCGCCAGCAGGCCCAAATCCCGGGCCCGGTCGACCGCCTCGCTCCGGCCCGACACCGCCAGCTTCCGGTAGATCGAGTTGGTCTGCGTGCTCACCGTGTTCCTCGACACGTACAACCGTTCACCGATCTCCCTGAGCGAGAGATGCGTCTGCAGATACGGCAACAGACGGAGTTCCGCGGTCGACAGCGCGGTGCCATGCAGGTTGGTCGGCCACTCGCTCAACGTCTGCCGCAGCGCGTCGACACGCTGCGCCGAGGCGGCCGAGCTTCGGCCGTCGGTACAGGACCCCTTCGGCCTCCTGCAGCAGGATCCTGGCGGCCTCGGGATCGCCCAACACCAGGTGAGCATCGGCCAGCTCCAAACGCAACCACACCGCACCCCACGGGTTCACCCAGGTGACCGACGTCCGCAAACGCATCGCACGGAACAACGACGCCCGACCCGTCTCGATCTCGTTGCGGTGCACCAACAGACGAGCGCGGGCCGCTTCGACGATCGAGTTGACGGCGTACTCGAAGAGATGTGCTCTCTCGACCACTGAGACAGCGAGTTCGAGGTCCCGGTCGGCAGCCGACCAGTCGTCACGATCCATCGACAGCACCGCGCGGTAGGCGAGGTAGCGCACCTCGGGGTCGTCGAATCCGTCGGTCGCAGTTGTCACCTCGAGGCTCTGCGAGAAAAGTGCGAACGCTTCGTCGTCGTCGTGCTGCAGCCATCGGGCCACCGCGAGGAAGCCGAGAGAGGCCGGCCGCCAAGGGCCCCAGACCGGCTCGTTGGTCACGACCGATCTCGCGTCCGCTTCCATCTGCTCGATGCCGTGCGCACAGAGAAACGCCCGCAGCGCAGCACGGCTCGACACGAACGACTCGACCTCCGAGTCACCCTCGGACGTCAGATGCTCAATGCGATCCGCCCATCGCTGCGCCTCGACGGCATTCCCCGTCAACGCTTCCAGCCACCCGACCAGACCGGCCAGCTCCGGATTCCGTTCGATGATCTCCTCACCGAGTTGATCCAGCCACCTCCTGACAGCACTCAACCGTCCGTCGTTGTACGCACGCGGCATCTCCGCGACGATCAGATCTGCCGCGATGGTGAGATCTCCGCCTGCCCGAGCGTGTTCGATCGTGTGGTCGACCGAACCGGCTGCTGCCCACCAGCGAGCGGCGCGCAGGTGGCGCTCCCGAACGGTGTCCGGTTCGGAACGACTGGCTTCGTCGTGGAGCACGGTTCTGAAGAGCGGGTGGTAGCGGTACCACTCGCTGCTGTTGTCGAGTGGCGTGATGAACAGGCCGGCACCCAACAACGTCTCCAACATTGCGGCTGACTGTGCCGAGTCGAGGACGGCGTCGCACAACGGTGGGCTCAACACGTCCAGGATCGCCGTCCCATGGAGAAAGTGATCGATCTCGGGCGGGAGCCCAGCGAGGACCTCCGCTCCGATGAACTCGGCGACGGCCCGGTCGGGCGACGACGGTGCGATGCTGGAACCGGACGTTGCGGAGTCGCTGCGCTGGGTGAGCGCGAGGAGCGCCAGGCCGGTGGGCCATCCCTCGGTCTGCTCCAGCATCGGACGAACCCGCTCGGGTGAAGGTACCGACCCGCGTAGCTCGAGGAGTTCCGCCGCCTCGACGGCGTCGAAAACGAGATCGGACGTGCCGATCTCGAGCACCTCGCCGCGCACACGCCGAAGGCCCCCCGCGAGCCACACCTCCCGGCGACCGGCGACGACCAGTTGGACCTGCTCGGGCAGGAGATCGAGGAGCAGGCGGAGCGCGTCCTGGCAGTCGCGTGATCGGATCTCCTCGAGATTGTCCAACACGAGGACGAGCGGCTCGTCGACCACACCGATCGAGGCCGCCAATCCCGGCACGACTCGACCGAGTAGCGAGACCTCCGGCGTCGCCAGGTCCCGGGAGGGGGAGGCGTCGAGCTCCCGCACCCGCTCCACCCCGGCGATGATCGATGCCATCAGCGTCGCGACGTCGTCGTCGGCCTGATCCAACGACACCCACGCGACCGTGCGATCGTCGTGCTCGAGCCAGTCGACGAGCAGCGTCGTCTTGCCGTATCCGACCGGCGCCGACACGACGACCAGCGGGAGATCCGCGCTGGCGGCAAGCCGGCTCGTCAGGCGCCGCCGCCGGACGAACCCCGAGCGCAGGCTCGGAACACTGGTCTTCGCCGCGACCAGAACCTGGTGAACGGCGATCGTCTCGATTTGCCCGCCCATGATCGCGGTTCACGGTAGTGGAACTGGGCAACCACGATTGAAGCCAGTGGAACTCGGCTGGGAGTTTGCTGACGGTGGGGGCTCTCACATCGACGCGCCGACACGTGTGGAAACGCCGCAGACAGTCAACACCAATCCTGTTCCCGTCATCGGCAGGAACTCGGTGTTCGATTTCGGCATCAGCGGCCGACGCGCCGCAGGTCGACCGGCTGATCCTGACTGCACAACAGGTTGATCAGGTGGTTCGTGTCGGAGGACCGGCGTCGCCGATCTCACCGGTCGATCGACGCCGGTGTCGGGACAACCTGGCGACGTGATGACGTGATGACGTGGCGGCCTCCCGAAGGTCGAAGCCACAACAGTGCGCCGGTTTTCGGGTTCGACTGTCGGCCCAGTGCCGGGGTGGCGGCAGGCTGCGGGTTGGTCGGGGAGTTGGCGGAGGCGTTCGAAAAGGGGGACGATGTCGGCGTTGGGGTCTTCGTCGAATCCACACCCAATTCATGAACAGGTATCGGGACGCGGAACATGGCCTGACAACAACATCGGCCCTCGACTCAACATCTCGACGAAGATGCGGCCTCGTCGGAGCCGAGTGCTCGACGTCATGTAGTTGGAGTGATTCGAGTTCCTCGTCAGCATCGACTCACATCATCCAATGTGTGTGAAGCCGCCGTGGCAGGACGGGTTTATGTTGCGGTTGTCGCAGCACGCGGCCACACACGCCGGTGCGGGTGCAGTCTCGCTCGAATCGGTCCAACGACATCAAGGAGGGCGACATGATCGCTTACGACTACCCGCTGCTCGGCGTGTTCTGGAGCATGATGATCTTCTTCTTGTGGGTCGCCTGGATCGTCCTGCTGTTCCGGGTGTTCGCCGACATCTTCCGTTCTCACGACATGGGCGGCTGGGCGAAGGCGCTGTGGTCGATCTTCGTGATCCTGCTGCCGTTCCTCGGCGTGTTCATCTACGTCATCGTGAACGGCAAGGCCATGGGAGAGCGTGCTGCGGACGACGCGCAACAGCAGCAGCAGGCCCTCGATACGTACGTGCGTCAGACCGCCGGCACTGCCAGTTCGGCCGACGAGTTGGCAAAGCTCGCAACGTTGCGTGACAACGGCACGTTGACCGACGCCGAGTTCGCGGCCCAGAAGGCCAAGCTGCTCGACGCCTGACCACTCGGCCACCGAGCCCCGGCCGGCTGCGGGATCGCCGGCCCGGTGATGACGGTCGGGCGAGCCGAGAACACGACGGGCACGAGGATGTGGTTCTCGACCGGTCATCGAGTGCGAGCAGATGAGAGAGAGACATGATTGCGTCAGTGAAGGACATGGTCGCCAAAGCGACCGCACAACTCGGATCGGTGACTCCGCAGGAGGCCTGGAGTGAACTCGACACGGGTGCGGCGGACCCCCGAGTTCCGGTTTGTCCGGAGACTGAGACCTCTTCGCCGCGGGATGTCGTCCTCTGGCGCGCAAGGCACCGCTGGGCGACGCTGAGTGTGGACATCCCGTGCGGCACGTGCAGGTTTCTGTCGGTCCAGTACACCGTTGGGAGCGAGAAGTGGTAGTTGCAGAGTCCGGGGCGTCGCTTCTGGCAGCGCGGGTTCCGTCGAGGATGCGACGAGCCGGTTCGCACGCGCCGTTGGTCCTCGACACGACTGAGCTTCGATGGTTCGTCCCAGGGTCGCTGCCTGCCGAAGTGGGCGTTTGGTTCACCGGCTCGACCGGTCTTCTCGAGGAGCGGATCGACACGTACCGCCTCGACGGTCGTGACGACATCGGCGTGAAGCGCCGTTTCAAGCAGACGGTGGAACTCAAGGTCCGCCAATCACTCGATGGGCGCATCGAGTTCGGCGGCGGTCTCGCAGGCTCGCTCGAGGTGTGGAGACGGTGGAGCCCTGCCGAGCATCTCGTCGAGCACGGCGTCGTTGAACGCTGGGTCGATGTCCACAAATCGGTCATGAAACGGCGGTTCTTGTTGGACGGAACCGAAGTCGCGTTCTCCCCCGTCGTGAAGGCGACCGGCGCGGGATGCGACGTCGAGGTCGCAAGCGTCACTGTCGACGACGACCACTCGTGGACGTTCGCGTTCGCCGCGTTCGGCCCGCCAGAGACGCGGCAGGAGGCACTGCTCTCGTCATGGCAAGCGTTGGTGGACGCATCACCGTGCCCTGAACCGTTCGAACCTCGCACCGCTCGAGCGATGGGCTACCCGGAATGGCTCACGCTCTGCCAATGAAGTCGGAGACGGTCGCTTCGCCGAGCGGGCTCAGCTGACCGCAGCGATTCGTTGGCGGCCCCGTTCGCTCTGTACGTCGTGGCAGACGCCTCGACGACCTTCACTCCGGTTCTTTACTGCTCGGTTCCGGTCCTGTACTTCGTCGTCGTCGTCACAGTGTTGCGCGAGCACCCAGGCACCGTTGCCGAGGCCGACGACTTCACCTGACACGCACATCGACCCCGACGCATCGTGCAATGCACCTGTCTCGTTCGTCGCGGCGGACGAGACAGATGCCATCGACCTCAGTCGAGTTCGGCTTCGAGTTCGGCTTCGATTGCAGCGATTGCGAACCCGAGAGCTCGCGCCATGTTCCCCGCTGCGGTCACGGTGAGTGCTGTACCGATGATCGGTGCGACGGCCACCAGGACGCCTTGGACGTCTTCGAGCGTGACGTCCAGATCGACTGCAGTGCCGGCGTTGGCGAGATACGAGACCGGCGGAGCGCCGACCGCAGCGAGCGCTGCGATCCGGGCGAGCATCAACTCACGCGGATCAAGTTCGCACGCATCCAGCGACGCTGCAGTCATCAGAGCGATCGTGTCAAGGACGGGGGTTTCGTCATCCATCGGAGTTCTCCTTGGGTTGGGGTTGCCGGGATTCGGCAGGTTCGACATCCATTGCAGCCAGCAACCGCTGCCGCGTCGTCACTCTCTTTGAGTGATTGCCGGGCGGCCGGACGCCGGGTCACCCGACACGAAGGGACTTCAACGATGCCCAAGTCCCCTCAACAACGCGCCATGTCGAGATCTCTTTCATGTGCGACGATGTCGTCGGGACCACCACCTTGACGAGTGGGGAACGCCCATGCACCCGATATCGCCCGCTCGGAATCCCGCCAGTTGGCGGTCAGCGTGTCACCGACTTCGGCCCTACTGCAGTGATGCTTCTATGTCTTGTCAAGGTGCAATTCGGGGTGCTCGAGGAGTCGCCAGACGCGTCATGCGATGAAGCGTTGAGGTATCGTGTGGCTTCTCGTTCGGTCTTGCCTTCGCCGGTTCGTCGTGCCATGTAGTCCTTGGTTTCCGGGCAGCAGCGTTGGCGGGTGACTGCAACGAAGTAGAGCGCCCGGTTGAGTTGACGATCGCCGCCGCGGTTGAGTCGGTGCCGGTCTTGGTTCTGGCCGGAGGTGACCTCGACGGGTGCGGTGCCGCCGAGTCGGGCGTATGCGGCTTCGCTGTGGCAGCGGCCGGGGTGTGACCAGGCGAGGTAGAACGCTGCTGCGGTGACGTAGCCGACGCCGCGCTCGGCAATCAGCTGCGGTGCGGCTCGGTCGATGAGGTTTTCATCGCTGCGTCGTGTTCGCCGATCTCTGCTTCGAGATGCTGCACCCGGCGGGCGAGTGCGCGCATTGCGTTGTGGGTGCAGCGCTCGTCGATCGGGCGTTTCGCGCTGTCACGAAGTCGTGAGCCGCATGCCTACTGTTGTTCACGGCGATGTAGACGCTCGTCTACGATAGTGAACCGACCGGCACGGTCGACCAAGGGGAGAAGGTCCCTGTCCGGGGTGGCGGCGCATACCGTTGGGTGGGCCTTGTCCAGTGGCGTGAAAGTGGGACGCCTGCAGTTTGATCGAGATCCATCGGCGCATCCGAGTGTTGCCGAGCGTCGGGAGCGTGGGAAGCAGGCCAGGAACGTCTCGCCGCGTTCGGCGGCCGGGGTGTGGGAAAGCCCCCGCCGGACCGGCGCGACCCGGTCGACATCATCGAGGAGGGGACCGAGACGGCAATCGAGTCGCTGGTTCCGATCCGATACGGCCGGATGAGCGCAACTCCGTTCACCTTCTATCGCAACACGGCGGACATCATGGCGGCAGACCTCCGAACGACTGCGACGTCGGGTATCAGCGCACAGCTCTGCGGTGACGCTCATCTTTCCAACTTCGGTGTGCACGGCGCCCCGAATCGGTCGATGGTCTTCGACATCAACGACTTCGACGAGACCTTGGCCCGACCGTCTCGGGCCCACGCCGTGTTGGCTCATCCATCATGATCGCGATACGCGGCTCGCCGAGGCCGTTCGAATTCACCGTCGCTGGTCGCGATTCAGATGTCGGCGTGGTGTTCCGACGGTCGGCAGCCCTGCGGCGACCCACCCCTTGAAGCCGCCGTCCATGTTGGCGACGTTCTCGTAGCCCATGTTCTTGAGCGTGAACGTGGCAAGTGCGGCGCGCGCACCTGAGGCGCAGTAGACGATCACTCGACGAGTGGGCTCCAACTCGGGGTTGTAGCGGGGGCTGGCGGGGTCGACGACGAACTCCAGCAGCCCGCGAGGCACCTGGAGCGCTCCTTCGATGTGACGCTCCCACTCGACCGGCTCGCGGACGTCGATGAGAATCGCGCCGCCCTCGGCCAGTTCGTTCGACACTGCCTCGGGAGAGACGAGCTCGATCTGAGCGCGTGCCTCCCCGATCATCTCGACGACAGACTTCACCATGATGACAACTCCTTCGTCGTTCCTCGCTCAGCCGAGGCGGGTGCCGGGCACGCCGAGCTCGGTCGGTTCGGGGAGCTTCGAGGTGGACTGACGGGTCCACTCCTCCTCGAGGAGCTCTCGTGCGGCCTGCTCGAAGAACTCCGGTGCCGCCCACTCGTCGACGTCGTAGTCGTTGTGGATGTAACCGTTCCTGAGCATGAAGTCCTTGGCGATGTCGATCGACACCATGTTCTTCGGCGACAGATTCGGCACCATGTCGACGTCCTTGATCCCCTGGTAGGTGTCCTCGACGTCCCGGTAGAACGTCTGGCGGTTGAGGATCCCGGCGGCGGCGTGCTTGTTCTCGTTGGCCCAGCGACCGACCTTGATCATCGCCTTCATGTACGCGACGACCAGCTCGGGGTGCTCATCGGCCATGACGTCGGTGCACGTGATCACTGCGGGACAGTTGGCCATCTGCATGGTCCAGTCGGGGTGGAGGGACAGGTCCTCGATCGCCTTGAACTTGCCGGTGTCCTCCTGGAGGTGCTGGAACGACCTTGCTCTGCGTGTAGACGGCGTCGACGGTCCCTTCCTCCAGACCCGGTCTCCGAGGGGTCGGAACGCCAGGTCGTGCTTGTGATCGCGTCGGAGCCAGAGCTCGGAGGGGTTGTTCATCTCGACCTGGAGCATCTCGGGCTTGTCGTACCAGTCGTCGGGGTAGGGGAACTCGACGATCTCGACGTCGTCCATCGTCATACCGTTGACGCGCAGCATCAGCTCGATGCCGGCGTGTTCCTGGATACGCCACCAGTCGTTCTTGATGGTGTTGAGGCTCTTGGTGAGGCCGATCTTCTTGCCGCGCAGATCCTCCATCCGGAAGATGTCGTCGCGGGCAGCGAACCAACATGGCACCGCCCTCGTAGACCTGCGTCGCTCCCAGCAGCCGAGTCCGGCGGATGTCGGCGTTGACGTGGATCGTCGGGTACAGCCCTCCGAAACGCACGAGGTTGTCGAGGTTGTGCACGTAGTGCGGATACCAGTTGTTCTCCGGCGACGAGCGGAAGTACGCGTACTCGACGCCCAACTTCTTGAACTCCTCGCGGCACCAGCCCAACTCCTGGTCGACGTTGTTGGCCGACACCATCGGACAGTTCGTGAACCACACCTCATTCCAGTCCAGCGGGACGGTGGTGGCGACTTTCTCGGACATCGGACTCTCCTGTTGGGTGGCACGGTTCGCTTCATCTCGTGAAGACCGCACCTAATGTGTACGAACGTACTCACCATACGCGCGATGCTCCGATCTGCCCAAGGGCCGATGGTCCCCATCGCCTCCGGATTCTCAGACCTGGCGCGGGGTGGGGTCGGCCGGCGACGGCCACGGTGTCGCACCGAGCCGGCGCGCCGTGTGCACCAACTCCTCCCGAAGCGCCGCCAACGGCTCCTCATCCAGCTCTCCCGCTTCGACCAGGTAGTCCTCGAAGACTCGCCATCCGATGGCCATCGCCACGATCTGCGCCGCTCGAACTCGTGCCGCGACCGGATCCAGCCCATACCCATCGACAATGGTGTCCGCCATCGCTGCGACCGGGTTGAAACCCTCGCGGCCGGCCAGCGGACGGCCCCGTATGACGAGAGACGCCGTCACCCGCGACCATTTCCCCATCACCGTCTCGACCCCGTGCCCCTGACCCGACAGCGGGTTCTCACTCACGCTTCTGGCCAACTGGGCGGACAGATCATCAAAGACCGCCAGCTCGAGTCGTTCTCGGTTGCCGATGTAGCGGCTGATGAGCGCCAGATGCGTGTCCGCCGCGGCGGCGACATCGCGCAACGAGACCTGGCCGACACCGCGGGTCGCGAACAGCGTTGCCGCTGCGTCGAGCACGGCGCGGCGTACCTCGTCAGCCCCCACCGGTGCCCCAGCCGGACGTCGAGGCCCCGGTCTGCCAGCATTCACTGATTCAGAGTTGACCATGTTGTCGACGCATTCACTCGATGTCCGCTCACAGCAGTATGACCCGTTCCAGCGCAGATGGGCGGCACGATCAACAGCATCCAGATGTCGACTGTCAACGCACGACCTCGGAGTGCTCGAGTCCACTCGACCGCTTCGTCCCCAAGTGAGAATGAACGAGAGAGCGGCGCCTTCCGTCATCTGGCACCCGGCGCCGAGCGCGTCTGCGCATCGCGGCCCATACCGGGCGCCCGATCATCGCGGTCCGGTCGCGTCGTCTCCGTCAATCGGTTCGGCGAACGTGGGCTCACTGCGCCGAGCGTGAACTCGTCCTCTTTGTGTTCGAGTTCACCCGCTGCGACACATCCGCTGGTGCACCCGACACGAGTACATCAGCGCGAAACGAGCATGTCATGAGCGAGACCTACGTAACGACCTCCTTGCGAGTGCGGCCTTCGACGTTCGGCCGGGCCGTTCGCAACCTCGTGCTGGCCGGTGCCGTGGCTCTCGGTGCGGCGGCGTGTTCCGACGACGACGACAAGTCGGCCCAGGAGCGCTACTGCGAGGCAGGTGTCTCGCTCGAGTCGAGCGTCAACGCGTGGTCGAACGTCGACGTGATTGCCGAGGGAGCGAACGGCGTGGAGACAGCGGTCGATGCGGTCGAGGACGATGTCAACGAGCTGCGCGACAGCGCAACCGATGCGGCGGCCGATGAAGTCGACGCTCTCAACGATGCGTTGGACGATCTCGGCGATGCGCTCGGTGCCGCCGGTGACGATCTCACCTCGGACAATGCGACTGCCGTCGTCGACGCGATCGGCGCCCTTCAGACAGCTGCCAACGGCGCGTACGCAACGCTCAGCGACTGTCTACCGAGGTGACGTGGCCGCGTCACCGTCACACAGAATTCTGCTCGCAGAGTCCGCAGAGGCGGCGCTCATCCAGAGCACAACGGATCACCACATCGACAACGGCCGGTACGAGCGGCCTCACCGGACTGATGTCGCAGGGCGAACTTCGGCAGGCCGCGACCAACACGTCTCGGAGGCGATCAGAACGTCGGATCTCAGGCCCAGTTCGGGCCGCTCAGGAACCGGCAGGGCGCACGGTGAGTCGCTCGATAACGCGCGCCGCGTGAGTCCTCGACGCTGGCCCAGCCCTCGAGACCGGTCGTCGTGGTCCTGCACCGATCCTGACCCGACGGTCACCGTCAGGTCCCGGCGTTCCGCGTCGCGCGTTCCGCTCGTCACTCTGTGTCGAACTTCAGGACAACTACACGCATTTGGGACAGGTAGTTGTCGACGTCGGGACAAGTAGGCGCATCAGGACAGCTTGTGACGCGCTCATCATCAGACGCTGCGGGCGGCGTTGTCGAACCGGGTGTACTGGCCGAGAAAGACGAGCCGCTTCGTCCCGATCGGGCCGGCGCGATGTTTGGCGACGATCACCTCGGCGGAGCCCTTGTCGGGCGAATCGGCGTGGTACACCTCGTCTCGGTAGAGGAACATCACCACGTCGGCGTCCTGCTCGAGCGAGCCGGACTCGCGGAGGTCGCTCAGCATCGGCCGCTTGTCGGCGCGGGCCTCGAGCTGGCGGCTCAACTGGCTCGCCGCCACGATCGGCACCTCGAGTTCACGGGCCAGGATCTTCAGGTTTCGGCTGATCTCGCTGACTTCGAGTTGGCGGTTCTCGGCGTTGCTGTTGCCGCCCATCAGTTGGAGGTAGTCGATGAGGATCAGGCCGATCCCGCCGTATCGGGCCTTGACCCGTCGTGCCTTCGCACGGATCTCCATGACCGTCACGCGGGGGTTGTCGTCGAGGAACAGTGGGATCTCGAGCCGACCGATCGCCTTGCCGATCTTCGCCCAGTCGCTCTCGGCGAGCTTGCCGGTGCGCAGCTTCGTTCGGTCGACGCGGCCCTCTCCCGCCAGGATGCTCTGGGTCATCTCCTGGTGCCCCATCTCGAGCGAGAACATCAGCACCGGCTTCGCCGACTGCTGAGCGACATGGGTGGCCATGCCGAGCAGGAAGCTGGACTTGCCCATCGCCGGGCGTGCGCCGACGATGTACAGAGCGTTCTCCTGGAGACCGGACAGCAACTCGTCGAGATCGGTGTATCCGGTAGGCACTCCGGTGATCGTGTCGCCACGGTCGTAGGTCTCCTGCAGGTGATCCATGACCTCGGGCAGGAGCTCTTCGATCGTGCGGGTCGAGTCGGTGACACGCTGCTCGGCGACGTTGAAGATCTTCGTCTCGGCCTCGTCGAGCGCCTTGACCACATCGTCGGGTTCGCTGTAGCCGAGCTCGGCGATGTCGCCGGCAGCGAAGATCAATTGTCGGAGAAGCGCCGTCTCTTGGACGATCTTCGCGTAGTGGCCCGCCGAGGAGATCGCCGGTGTCGCGTTCTGGAGTTCGTGCAGCGCACCGGGACCGCCGACCTCGTCGAGGAGCCCGGCGCGTCGCAGCTCGTCGGCGACCGTGACCGTGTCGGCCGGCGATGCGCTGGAGTACAGCGAGCGGATCGCATCGAAGATGTGCCGGTTCGCGGGCCGGTAGAAGTCGGCCGGGTTGAGGCCCATCTCGCTGACGACGCCGATCGCCTCACGCGACAGCAGCATCGCTCCGAGCACCGATTCCTCGGCATCGATGTTGTGCGGTGGGACGCGTCCGCGTCCGCCCGATTGGCCGCTGTTCCGCGGGCCGTCGGTACGTCGTGGTCCGTGCCCACCGCCGGGTTCGATCGGAAAGTTCTCGTCACCAGCCATGTGGCACCCATCCTCGCCGAGGCCCCTTGTGGGCAGGAAGGGGACAAGCCAGCAATGACGTGGACAACCGAGAAATCTGGGGGATAAGACTCGCCGAGCTGTGGACGCCCATGTGGACATCGAACACGACGGCTGTCACAACCGGCGCGTCGTCCCTGGTCAGAATGTGGGGATTCCCGACCGATGGACGGTGCCCAGGCGCCGCCGGGCCACAGGGCGGCCGTGACCCGATCCGGTGGGTTGACCCCACAACCCACCGGATGGTCGATGCGGCAGGGTATCGATCCCGCTCACACTCGAACCATGAGCATCATCGAACTCCACGACGTGTCGAAGTCGTACGGCGGCGACCCCGTCCTCGACCATCTCGACCTCGAGGTCCGAGCCGGCGAGATCTTCGCGCTGCTCGGACCGAACGGCGCCGGCAAGACCACGGCAGTCGAGATCATCGAGGGCTACCGCCGTCCCGATTCAGGCCGCGTGCGAGCTCTGGGATTCGACCCGGTCGACGGTGGCTCGCGGTTCCGGTCGAGGATCGGGATCGTGCTCCAGCAGACGACGGCGTTCGAACGATCAACGGTCAGTGAGACCGTCCAGATGTTCGCCGCGCTCTTCCCGGATCCGATGACGGTCGCGACGGCGATCGATCAGGTCGGGCTCCGAGCGCAGGCGCATCAGATCGCCGACACGATGTCGGGTGGTCAACGTCGACGACTCGATCTCGCGTGCGGTCTGGTCGGACGACCAGACCTGCTCTTTCTCGACGAACCGACAACCGGCCTCGATCCGGAGGCGCGCCGGAGGGTTTGGGCGGTGATCCGCGACCTCCGCGACCGAGGTGTGACCGTGCTGTTGACGACGCACATGCTCGACGAAGCCGAGGCTCTCGCCGACCGTGTCGGCGTCCTCGTCGACGGCCGGATCGCCGACCTGGCCGAGCCCGACCGGATCGGGCGACGCGACCGAGCAGCGGCGAACGTCCGGTTCGTCGCGCCCGCCGATTGGAATCTCGCCGGTCGCTTCGATCACGACCTGGGAGGCTTGTCCGCCACGGTCGACGGCGACGCCATCGTGGTGTCCACCGAACGACCGTCCCAACTCGTCGCCGAGCTCGTCGCACGCCACGGCGAACTCGACTCGCTCACGATCAGCCGACCATCGCTCGAGGACGTCTACCTCGACATGGTGACGCCGAAGGAGGTCACGCTGTGATCGTGCAACCGGTAGAGACCGAGCAGCCAGGACAGGAGGACCGGGCCTGGTCGCCGCCCTTCGGTCGACTCGCCCGCCAACGGTACCGCCTCGAGCTGCGGGCGTTCGGACGGGTGCGCGAGGAGGTCGTCTTCACATTTGCCCTGCCGATCGTCCTGCTCGGGCTCTTCGCCGCGATCTTCGGCGGAGAGATCGACAGCACAGGCGTCGACTTCAGCCAGTACTACGTTGCCGGCATGCTGGCGTCGACCGGCCTCACGGTCGGCTTCCAGAGCCTTGCCGGTCAACTCGCCCTCGAACAGCACGACGGCACCCTCAAGCGACTCGCGGGTACCCCGATGCCCAAAGCGGCTTTCATGCTGGGCAAGATCGGCATGGTCACGACCGTGGCTGTGATCCAGACGATCACGATGTTCGTGATCGGCGTCGTCGCTTTCGGTGTGATACTGCCCCGCGGCGCAGGTTGGGCCATCCTGGTCACGGTGCTCGCCCTCAATCTGTCGATCTGGACCCTGCTCGGGCTGGCATTCAGCCGAATCATCCGGAACCCGCGCGCCGGCGCAGCCGTCGCGGTGCCGCCGGCACTCGTGCTCCAGTTCATCTCGGGTGTGTACGTGCCCTTCGACAACATCCCGACCTGGTTGCAGCAGGTGGCCTCACTCTTCCCGCTGCGCTGGGCCACGCTCGGTACCCGCAGAGCGTTGCTCCCCGATGCATTCCGGGCCGCTGAGGTCGGAGGGTCGTGGCAGACGCCGACGATGTACCTCGCCCTGCTCGGATGGCTCGCCGCGAGCGCCGCAGCGGCCGGGCTCCTGTTCCGCTGGAGGGTCCAGGAGTGACGGCGGAGACGAAGCCCGACCCGGTGCCGGTGCCGCTCCCGGCCCGCATCGCCGAGTTCGTCTGGATACTGATCGTCCCCGTTGCGTTCGCCACCGCGATTGCCGTCGCCTATCGCCCGGAGTTCGACACCGCCGCCGATGTGGCGCTCGCCGCGCTGCCGTGGATCACCGGGCTCGGCATGGTGGCGGCGCTGTCCGGTCACGTGGTCGACTCACCAACGGCTGTTCGCGTCGTCGGCACCGCCGTCACGCTCGGCGCGTGGACGGTTCTGATCTTCGCGGACGACCGGTGGTCGATCCTCAGCTTCGGCATCTACGTCGTGTGTTACTCGGCCTGGGTCGACCGTCCATGGGTCGGGATCGCGCTCTCGGCCGTCGCGTCGACGGTCTGGATCGCGGCGTGGCTCGCCGTCGACGCGCCGACGTGGACGGCAATCATCCCGCTGTGTGTCTTCGCTGTCGGCTCGGCGATGTCGGTGTCGATGCACCGAGCCGAGGTTCTGAACGCAGAGCAACGCCGGCTGATCGAGCAGCTCCGCACGACCCGACGTGACCTGGCTGTTTCCGAGCGATCGAAGGGGATCCTCGAGGAGCGGTCGCGGGTGGCCGGTGAGATCCACGACACGCTCGCACAGGGGTTCACGTCCATCGTTCTGCTCAGCCGGGCGGCGCAGCGGTCAGGCGTCTCAGGCGGCGAGTTGTCGACGATCGAGACGATCGCCCAGCAGAACCTCGACGCTTCGCGGCGGCTGATCGATGCGATGCGGCCTCCGGAACTGGAGAGGGCATCACTGCAGGACGCCGTGCGCCGGCACGTGACGTCCGAGGTCGGCGAGATTCCCGCTGATTTCCGGGTGGTCGGCACACCCCGACAGCTGCCGGGCGCGGTCGAGGTGACCATCCTGCGGGCGGCCCAGGAGCTCGCGGCCAACGTCGTGACACACGCCGACGCCGCCCACATGGATGTGACGCTGACGTATCTCGACGATGCCGTCGCCCTCGACGTGTCCGACGACGGAGCCGGGTTCGCTCCAGGAACGGTGGCCGATCGCGGCGACCTGACCGGCGGGCAGGGACTCGATGCGCTCGCCCGTCGCGTCGAATCGCTCGCCGGCCGACTGACGATCGAATCCGTCGACCAGCACGGCTCGGTGCTCTCGGTCATCATCCCGGCCGGGGGAACGTGAGCCTGCTCGACCGTCGTGGTCGTGCAAGACTCGCGGCGGTGAAGGCCGTGCTGCCATGACCGTGGCGATCTCGATGTCCGATCTGGTCAAGACGTTCGGATCGACTCGTGCGCTCGACGGTCTCGACCTCGAAGTCGCCACCGGCGAAGTACACGGGTATCTCGGACCCAACGGTGCGGGCAAGTCCGTCACGATCCGTGTCCTGCTCGGGTTGCTCCGCGCCGACAGCGGCTCAGCGATGCTGCTCGGGAAGGATCCATGGCGTGACGCAGTCGACCTGCACCGTCGGCTCGCCTACGTCCCGGGCGACGTGAACCTGTGGCCGAACCTGACCGGCGGCGAGATCATCGATCTCCTCTCGCGCCTGCGTGGTGGTGTCGACGAGCGGCGCCGCGACGATCTGATCGAACGACTGGCACTCGATCCTCGGAAGAAGGCTCGGACGTACTCGAAGGGGAACCGGCAGAAGGTGGCCCTCATCGCGGCACTGTCGTCGAACGTCGAACTGATGCTGCTCGACGAACCGACCTCGGGCCTCGATCCACTGATGGAGTCGGTGTTCCAGGACTGCGTGATCGAGGCGACCCGCGAAGGCCGCACGGTGCTGCTGTCGAGCCACATCCTCGCCGAGGTCGAGAAGCTGTGCGATCGGGTGACGATCATCCGGCAGGGTCGAGCGGTACAGAGTGGCACGCTCGACGAGCTTCGCTACCTCACGCGCACCAGCATCACCGTCGCCACCGACCGCCCGGTCACCGGTCTCGAGTCGATCGCCGGTGTCCACAACGTGACGACCGACGACGGCCACGCGGGTTTCGACGTCGACGGAGAATCGCTCGACGAGGCGGTCCGCGTCGTGTCGCGTTTCGGCGTGCGGTCGCTCGTCAGCCAGCCACCGACGCTCGAGGAACTGTTCCTGCGGCACTACGGGGATGAACTCGCTGCTGCGACCAACGGCATCGTCGATGCGGACGGCGGAAGCGGGCAGGACGATGACGACGCTGGCTGAACCGATGCGCTCGGTCGACGTGGGTGGCCCGGACCGGGGTACGGCATCGACGGCCGGGATGTGGCAACTCCTGCGGCTGATCGCTCGTCGGGATCGCTTCAGGATCGTGCTGTGGCTTGGCGGGATCGTCGGGTTGGTCGTCGCGACCGCCGCCAGTATCACGGGCTTGTACACCACTCAGGCCGACCTCGACCGGTACGCCGGTCTCGTGCGAGGCAACGCCGCGCTGATCGTGCAGTCCGGCCCCGGGTACGGCCTCCAGGACCCTGCAGCTCCTGCGACGACCGGCGCGGTCGTGATGAACGAGCTCGCCATCTGGACGATCATCGCCGTTGCGTTGATGAGTGTGTTCATGACGGTCCGGCACACTCGAACCGAGGAGGAGACGGAGCGAGCGGAGATCGTTCGGGCGTTGCCGGTCGGACGCCATTCGCAGCTCACCGCTGCGCTCGTCGGTGTCTTGGCGACGAACGTGGTGGTCGCGGGCGGCGTCGTGGTCGCGCTGGTCTCCTACGATCTCCCGGTCGCGGGTTCGGTGGCGTTCGGCCTCGCGCTGGTCGGTGCCGGCTCCGTTTTCCGCAGCGGTCGCAGCGGTCGCCGCCCAGGTGGCCGGCGGTTCCCGCGCGGCTCTCGGACTCGGCGGTGTTGTGCTCGGCGCATCGTTCGTCCTGCGGGCAGTCGGTGACGTCGGGAACGGGCCGCTGTCGTGGCTGTCGCCGATCGGGTGGGCGCAAGCGATTCGTGCGTTCGCGGACGAGCGATGGTGGGTGCTGCTGCTGCCGGTGGTGGCGGCCGCCGGGCTTCTGTCGGCGGCGTTCGAACTCCAAGCCCGGCGCGACCTCGGGGCCGGTTTGCTTCCCGAACGGCCGGGGCCGCCGACAGCGTCAGCGCGCCTGTCCACGCCGCTCGGCCTCGCCGTGCGGCTTCAACGTGGGTCGGTGATCTCGTGGACCGTCGCGGTCGCGCTCTTCGCGTTCCTCTACGGCGTCGTGGCCGATCAGGCGGAGTCGATCCTCGAGGACAACCCGGAGATGGAGGACTTCTTCGCGCAGCTGGGCGAGGGATCGATCACAGATGCCTTCCTCTCGACGGCGACCCTGATCCTGGCGTTGTTGGGCACCGGTTTCACGGTCGCGTCGGTGCTGCGTGCGCGGTCCGAAGAGGTTGCCGGTCGTGCCGAATCGCTGTTGGCGACCGCCACATCTCGGGAGCGGTGGGCGGGAAGCCATGTGGCCGTGGCGGTCGTCGGTTCCACGGCGATGATGTCGATCGCCGGTGCCTCTCAGGGGTTCGGGCTCGCCGCCATGTCGGGTGAGCGTGACTGGATCGTTCGGCTTCTCGGGGCCGGCCTCGTGATGGTCCCGGCGATGCTGGTGACGGGCGGTGTTGCGATGGTCGCCTACGGCCTCTCGGCTCGGTTGGCGCCGGCGGCTTGGGCGTATTACGCCTTCACGCTCGTGGCCGGCATGCTCGGCTCGTTGCTCGATCTCCCACAGTGGGTGTTGAACCTGTCTCCGTTCGAACACGTCCCGGCCATCCCGTCCGAGCCGATGGACTGGGCGCCGGTCGCCGTGCTCGTGGTCCTGGCCGGCGCGTTGTTCGCGGTGGGCCTGGCGGCACTCAACCACCGTGACATGAGCTGATCGGCGGGCGACGTGACGATCGAGCTCCCCGCACGGCAGGTGGACGACCCACCGGGCTCACGCCCGATGCTGCGGACGGCGACAACCGAGGTCGTCGGCGCATGAGTGACCCGATCTCGGTCGTCGTGGCCGACGATCACCCGGTGGTCCGGCAGGGGATCGTCGCGCTGCTCGCGTCGGCCGAGGGGATCGATGTCGTCGCCACGGCCGCCGACGGCCGCGCGCCGCGACCGAGGCGGCACTCGACCATCGACCATCGGTGACCGTGATGGATCTTCGGATGCCCGAGGTCGACGGCGTCGCAGCGATCCGCTCGATCCGTGCGACCTGGCCGGACGCGTGGATCCTCGTGCTCACGACCTACGACACCGATGAGGCGATCGTGCGCGCAGTCGAGGCCGGGGCGTCCGGCTACGTGCTCAAGGACACGCCGGCCGACGACCTGATCGACGCCGTGCGGCGAGCGGCCGCCGGTGAGACCGTGTTGGCTCCACCGGTCGCGAAACGGCTCGTCGAGCGGGTCCGCGAGCCGACGGCGACGTCGCTCACGTCACGCGAGATCGAGATCATTCGCGAGGTCGCCGATGGCAACGCCAATGCAGTGATCGCCGAACACCTCCACATCAGCCAGGCGACGGTCAAGACGCACCTCATCCACATCTACGACAAGCTCGGCGTGTCCGACCGTGCCGGCGCGGTGGCTCGCGCCTACGAGACCGGCGTGCTGTCGGTCTGATCTTCGACTCGAACGTTGTCGGCTGGCGATCCCACCACCAGGTGGGTCACGAAACCGACCGCGTCGAGCTGGTCGAAGACCACGTTCAGGTGGCTGAGCGATCGTCGCAGATCGAAGGCGTCGTCGAGCAGTTCGTTCGGAACCTCTGGGTCGGCCTCGAGCAGCCCACGGAAGTCCAGACCGTCGTCCCACGCACGCATCGCGTGGCGCTGCACGATTCGGTAGGCGTCGTCACGCGTGAGACCCGATGCGACCAGTCCGAGGAGCACCGGCTGGCTGAACACGAGCCCATGGCTCGCATCGAGGTTCGCTCGCATCCGCTCCGGAAAGACGACCAGACCCGACAGCAATCGGGTCAGGCGCCGCATCACGTAGTGCGCCAGCTGCGACGAGTCGGGCAGCACGACCCGCTCCACCGACGAATGCGAGATGTCGCGCTCGTGCCAGAGCGCCACGTCCTGGAGACCGGCCAGAAGATTCGATCGCAGCACCCGTGACAGGCCCGAGATCGTCTCGGCCGAGATCGGATTCCGCTTGTGCGGCATTGCGGAGGATCCTTTCTGGCCGGGTTTGAACCCCTCTTGGACCTCGCGGACTTCGGTGCGCTGGAGGTGGCGGAGCTCCACGGCCATCAGCTCGCACGTCGCCCCGATCGACGCGGCACACGTACAGGAACTCGCTGTGGCGGTCGCGTGCTATGACCTGAGTCGCCGGCACCGGCCGGAGGCCGAGAGCATCGCCGACGAACCGTTCGACCGACGGCGGGATGTTGGAGTAGGTGCCAACGGCGCCCGAGAGCTTCATCACCGCAACCGTGTCGCGCGCGCCGCCCGCAACCGCGTATCGATCGCGCCCGACCTGGAGTGCCCAGAGCGCCACCTTCGCACCGAACGTGGTCGGCTCCGCGTGCACGCCGTGGGTGCGTCCGATCATCACCGTGTCCTGGTGTCGGCGAGCGAGTTCGACGAGAGTCTCGAGCAACCTGCCCGACTCCTCGATCAGGAGGTCGGCGGCATCGGTCATCTGCCAGCACAGCACGGTGTCGCCGACGTCGGACGAGGTCAGGCCGTAGTGGATCCACTTTCCTGCGTCCGCGTCGCCACCGGCTGCGATTGCCCCCTGCACGACGTCGACGAATGCTGCGACGTCGTGATCGGTGACCGCCTCGCGCTCCAGGATCGCCGTGACGAAAGCGTCATCGGCGGTCGGGGCGTTGGCACGGCACGCCGCCGCATCGTCGTCGGGAACGACGCCGAGCTCGGCGTGCGCCTCGGTCGCCAGCAACTCGACCTCGAGGTAGCGCGCCCACTTCGAGGTGTCGGACCACACCACGGTCATCTCGGGTGTGGAGTCGCGCGGAATCACCTCAGACCGACCAGAGGAGGTAGTCGTCGCGTTCGGCACCCACGCCGACCACGTTCACCGGGACACCCACCTGCGCTTCGACGAGCGCGAGGAACGCTTTCGCCTCGGCGGGGAGCTCGCCCGACTCGCGGGCGCGGGTCACGTCGGTCTTCCAGCCTGGCAGCGTCTCGTAGACGGGCTCGACCGCCGCGAGCGTGTCCGAGCGGTCCGGGTACGAGTCGATCATCCGGCCGTCGAGTCGATAGCCGGTGCATACCTTGATCGTGTCGAAACCGTCGAGGATGTCGAGTTTGGTGAGCGCGATCTCGGTGAGGCTGTTGAGGCGGACCGCTTGACGGAGCATCACGCAGTCCAACCAGCCGGCGCGGCGCCGGCGACCCGTGACCGTGCCGAACTCGCGGCCGACGTCGATCAGGCTGTCGCCGTCGTCGTCGAGCAGTTCGGTGGGGAACGGCCCGGCACCGACCCGGGTCGTGTACGCCTTCGTGATCCCGACGATGCGGGAGATGTCGCGCGGCCCGAGGCCGCTGCCGGCGCACGCACCGCCGGCCGTCGGGTTCGACGACGTGACGTACGGATAGGTGCCGTGGTCGAGGTCGAGGAACGTGGCCTGCGCGCCCTCGAGAAGGATCTGCGACCCATTGGCGAGCGCGTCGTGCAGCAGCGTGACGGTGTCGGCCACGTACGGACGCAGCCGTTCACCGAACGCCACGAACCGGTCGACGATCTGGTCGATGTCGAGCGGTTCGCCACCGGCGTGCTCGATGAGTTCGTTCTCGGCGATCGCCCTGGCGCGCACCGTCGCGGCGAAACGATCGGGATCGACCACCTCTCCGACGCGCACGCCGACACGACGCGCCTTGTCCGCGTAGGCCGGGCCGATGCCCTTCAGCGTGGTGCCGATCTTGTCGTCGCCGCGCATCGCCTCGGCGATCGCATCGTGGGCCTGGTGCCACGGGAAGATGAGGTGGGCGAGCGTCGACACCTTCAGATCGGCACACGAGATGCCCCGACTCTCCAGGGTGTCGATCTCGTTGAACAAGGTCGGGAGATCGACGACCACTCCGTTCGCGATCATCGGGATCACGTGGTCGTACAGCACACCGCTGGGGATCAGCTGCAGGGCGTACTTCTCGTCGTCGACCACGACCGTGTGGCCGGCGTTGTGGCCGCCCTGATAGCGCACCACGTAGGTGTGTTCTTTCGACAGGAGGTCGATGATCTTGGCCTTGCCTTCGTCGCCCCACTGGGCGCCGACGACGACGGTGACAGGCATGGGCGCGCTCCCCGGTTCGCTCGGACTGGAACGTGGCATGACGCTACTCCGACCGTCGGGTCGTGACCGCGTTCCAGCGACGTTCTGAACGAATTGTCTCCGATTCGCAGGTGTTGCCCGGCCCGGTGGACGAACGGCGCAGAGGTCGCCGATACGGTGGCCGACCGTGAGCGTGCTGCGGGTACAGCGATGGGCGGACATGGACGAGTTGCGCCGGACCGAGCTCGTCGAGCGCGGCCTCGACGACATCTTCGACCCGAAGCTGCGCGCCTCGATCGGTGTGCTGATCGACGACGTCCGCGATCGCGGTGACGACGCGGTCTGCGATGCGCTCGGTCGCTTCGACGGCATCACGATCGAACCCGATGGGCTGCGGGTGTCGGCGGACGAGATCGATTCGGCGGTCGTTTCCGGCGAGGTCGATACAGCGATCGACGATGCGATCGTTCATCTGCGCGCCTTCAACGAGCAGCAACTCGCTCGCGCCGGAGACTGGTCGTTCGAGTCCGAGCCGGGCCTCACCGTCGGAGAGAAGATCTCGCCGATCACGTCGGCCGGGTTGTTCACGCCATCGGGCAAGGCGAGCTATCCGAGCGTCACCTATCAACTCGCGGTCCCCGCCGTGGTCGCGGGCGTCCCGTCGCTGGCCGTCGTGGTCCCCCCTGTTCCGGGCGGTGCAGGTGAGGTCGACCCGGCCGTGCTCGTGGTCTGCCGGAAGCTGGGCATCCACGCGGTCTTCAGGGTGAACGGGCCGGCGGGAATCGCTGCTCTCGGGTTCGGCACCGAACGCATCCCCAGGGTCGCGAAAGTCATGGGCCCCGGGTCGCCCGCCGTCACGATCGCACAAGTCGAGATGCAGCGTCACGGGGTTGCCACCGTCATGCTGCTCGGCCCGACGGAGAGTCTCGTGATCGCCGACGACACTGCCGATCCGGTTCGCCTCGCCTCCGATCTGCTCATCGAGGCCGAGCACGGCACCGACAGCTCGGTCGTGCTGCTCGCGACGGGCATGCGGATCGTCGACGCTGTCGATGCCGAACTGGTCGCTCAGCTCGCCGAACTGCCGACGGCGCACGCCGAAGCAGCTGCGTCGGCGCTCGGCCCGAACGGTGGTGCCGTGATCGTCGACACGCTCGACACCGCCGTCGAGGTCGCGAACCTCTATGCGCCCGAGCACCTCCAGGTCGCCGTCGCCGATAGCGTCGTCGATCGCGTCGTCGACGCCATCGTCAACGCCGGCGAGATTCTGATCGGCCAACACACCCCGTTCAGCGCGGCGAACTTCGTCATCGGCTGCCCGGCCTCGTTGCCGACGAGCGGGTTCGCTCACGTCAGTTCGGGGATCACGGCTGCGACGTTCCTGAAGCGGACCGCGGTGGCCAGAGCCGATGAGTCCGCGCTGGCTCGGATGAGCGATTCGGTGATCGCACTCGCCGATCACGAAGGCTTTCCGGCGCACGCGGCGGCGATCCGTCGACGGCGTTGAGCTGGGGCTGCCGGTCATCTGCGATGGCTTGACACGCAGAACGTGTGAACTCGCGCCCACGGTGGCGTACGCTGACATCCGTGACCACAATTTCGCTGGTGGAGGACGACGAGCGGATCAGCGAGCCGTTGATGCGCGTGCCTCGGGACCGAGGGGTTCGAAGCCGTCCACGCATCCAGCGGTCTCGAAGGCCTCGAGCAGGTCACCCTTCGGCGCCCGGACCTGATGCTGCTCGACCTGACCCTGCCCGACATCGACGGCCTCGACGTCTGCCGCAAGGTGCGTGAGGATCGTCCCGAGCTGCCGATCATCATGCTCACGGCGCGCGCCGAGGAGATGGACGTCATCGTCGGGCTCGGCGCCGGAGCCGACGATTACGTACCCAAGCCGTTTCGGCTCGCTGAACTCGTCGCACGCATCAAGGCTCGCCTTCGCATCGCCGAGGCCGCGAATCAGATGCCACGCGAGATCATCGGCGGCCCCCTGCGGGTCAACACCGAATCGCGCACGCCTACCTCGAGGGTGAGGAACTCGAACTCACGTCGAAGGAGTTCGATCTGTTGGCGCTGTTGATGAGCAAACCTGACGCAACGTTCACTCGCGAGCAGATCATGTCGACGGTCTGGGACGAGAACTACTGGGGTTCGACTCGTACGCTCGACACGCACATCTCGACCCTGCGCCGCAAGATCGGTGACGACTCCGATCCCCCTACGCTGATCGTGACCGTTCGGGGCGTGGGGTTCCGGTTCGAAGGCTGACCCGACCCGACCATGCGTCGTCGGCTGGTCATCTCCACGATCGCGATCGTGCTCGTCGTGCTGGGTTCTCTGGCGCTCCCGGTCGGCCTCATCGTCTACGACGCCGCCGAACAGCAACTCGATGCGCGACTCGGTCTTCGCCTGAGCGTGATCGTGTCGGCCTTCGAGCAGGACCTCGCCAGCGGTCAGGAGCCGGACTTCGACGATCTGCGTCCTCTCCTCGACCCGACCGACGGGTTGCAGGTGGTGCAGTCCGAGGGTGCCCGGTCCGTGCAGGACGTCGACCCGAGCGTCGATTCGACGAGGGTGTCGCGGGCGACGGCGAGCGACGGGACCAAGTTCACGATCGTCGCCGACGCCGATCCGCTCGATCAGAACTTCCGACGTCGACTCAACATCTTGTTGATGCTGGCGCTCGGCGCGATCATCGCCGCCGCCGGCCTGGCAGCCGTCCAGGCCCGGCAGCTGGCGCGACCCGCTCGAACGGCTCGCGTCGCGGGCCGGGCTGATCGGTGACGGCGACTTCAGTCGCCGTCCGTTCGTGCGCACGCACATTCCCGAGATCGATCACATCGGATCGTCGCTCGACCTGAGTGCGATGCGCGTCGAGACGATGCTCGCCAACGAGCGGCACTTCACCGCCGACGCCACCCACCAGCTGCGCACGGGCATCGCCGGAATCGCGATGCGGCTCGAAGCTGCTCAGTCTGAGCGCCGAGCCGGACGTGGCCGCGGACGCAGCCGAAGGGCTGCGGCAGACCGACCAGCTGAACGCGACGATCGACGACCTCCTCGCAGCTGCCCGTAACCGGACGACGAACGAGCGAACCGTCTTCGACCTCCCGACGATCGTGAACGACCACGCCGACGAGTGGCAGCCCCGGTTCCAGGCCGTGCGCCGCCACATCTCGGTGATCACGTCGAATCCGGCGCCGCCGGTGTTCGGCACGAAGGGTCTCACCGGTCAGGTGCTCGACATCTTGATCCACAACGCGCTCAAGCACGGTGCGGGCGCGGTCACGTTGATGATCGACGGGCCATCGGTCGTCGTGATCGACCAGGGCCCCGGCATGTCGAAATCGCGGTTGGCGTCGGTGTTCGACGGACCGGTCGATCCCTCGGCGAAACACGGGCGCGGGCTCGCGCTGGCGCGGCGTCTGGCGCAGGTCGACGGCGGCACGCTGTCGGTGGTGGGCAACAAGCCGCTGCGGCTACGACTCGAACTCGTGCGAGGCGATGTCGGCACACAACACCGGCTGAGCGAGGCCGCGACCACGGGGCTCCGGCGCCGGGTCAAGGAACCCGATCAGCGTCCACTCGGCTGAAAAACCATTCGCCGCCTCCGGGAGGCGGGAGCCCCGAAGACGGCGAGCGGAAGGAAACGTGAGTATCTTGCCGTCGGCCATGTGTATCTGTGGCCAAGGCGAAGTCAAGTCTTGGCAAAGCCGACGCTGCGTGTCCGATTCACCGAGTGGCCACGACGTCGAGGTGTCGTTCGTCGTCGCCCCCGACGGCCTCGACGGTCAGCGTGCCGCCGTCGGTCATGGCACCGTCGAGGATCAACAGTGCGGCCCGATCGCCGATCTCGCGTTGGATGACCCGCTTCAGCGGCCTGGCGCCGTACGTCGGATCGAACCCGAGGGAAGCGATCAGGCCCATGGCGTCGTCGGTGACCTCGAGCCCGACCCGCTGGTCGGCGAGCCGGTCACGGAGTCGGTCGATCTGGATGTCGGCGATGCGGCGGACATCGGCTTCGTCCAATGAACCGAACCGGATGATGTCGTCGACCCGGTTGATGAACTCGGGCTTGAAGTACTCGCTGGGGTCGCCCGGCAGGTTCGATGTCATGATCAAGACGGTGTTCGTGAAGTCGACGGTTCGGCCCTGGCCATCGGTGAGCCGGCCGTCGTCGAGCACCTGGAGCAGCGTGTTGAACACGTCAGGGTGCGCCTTCTCGATCTCGTCGAGCAGGACGACCGAGTACGGGCGCCGCCGGACAGCCTCGGTGAGCTGACCACCCTCGTCGTAGCCGACGTAGCCGGGAGGCGCTCCGATGAGGCGGCTGACGGCGTGCTTCTCCATGTATTCGCTCATGTCGATCCGGACCATCGCACGTTGGTCGTCGAAGAGGAACTCCGCGAGCGCCCGGGCGAGTTCGGTCTTGCCGACGCCCGTGGGGCCGAGGAACATGAACGATCCGATCGGGCGATCGGGATCCGACAGCCCGGCTCGGCTGCGGCGCACGGCGTTCGCGACCGCAGTGACGGCCTCGTCCTGCCCGATGACGCGTTGGTGCAGTGAGTCCTCGAGGTGGATCAGTTTGGCCATCTCCGATTCGATCAGCCGGCTCACGGGGACGCCGGTCCATTTCGACACGACCTCGGCGATGTCTTCGGCGTCGACCTCTTCCTTGAGCATCCGTTCCGTGTTCTGGAGCTCGTCGAGATGTGCGGTTGCTTCGTCGATCCGACGTTCGAGCTCGGGGATACGGCCGTACCGGATCTCGGCCGCAACGTTGAGGTCCGCCTCTCGTTCGAGCTGGGTGCGGAGCTGTTCGAGTTCTTCTTTCAGGTTGCGGATCGCGTCGATCGCCTGCCGCTCACCCTCCCAGTGCTCCTTCATCGCGCCGAGCTGGACGTTCAGCTCGGCCAACTCGTCGTGGAGCGACCCGAGGCGCTCCTTGGAGACGTCGTCGCTCTCCTTCTCCAACGCGACCTGCTCGATCTCGAGCTGGAGGATGCGTCGCTGCACGACGTCGATCTCGGTCGGCATCGAGTCGATCTCGATGCGCAGCTTCGAGGCCGCCTCGTCCATGAGGTCGATCGCCTTGTCGGGCAGGAACCGGTTCGTGAGATAGCGGTTGGACAGCACGGCGGCACTGACGAGTGCAGAGTCCTGGATTCGCACGCCGTGGTGGACCTCGTACCGTTCCTTGAGCCCTCGCAGGATGCCGACCGTGTCTTCGACCGAAGGTTCACCGACGTACACCTGCTGGAACCGGCGTTCGAGCGCCGGGTCCTTCTCGACGTACTTGCGGTACTCGTCGAGCGTGGTGGCGCCGATCATCCGCAGTTCGCCTCTGGCCAGCATCGGCTTGATCATGTTGCCGGCGTCCATCGCTCCCTCGGCCCCGCCGGCACCCACGATCGTGTGGAGTTCGTCGACGAACGTGATCACTTCGCCCTCCGCGTCGGTGATCTCCTTGAGCACGGCCTTCAGACGTTCCTCGAACTCGCCGCGATACTTGGCGCCGGCCAGCATCGAGCCGATGTCGAGCGCGATGAGACGCTTGTGCTTGAGGCCCTCGGGCACGTCGCCGTCGGCGATCCGGCGGGCGAGGCCTTCGACGATGGCGGTCTTGCCGACGCCGGGCTCACCGATCAGGACCGGGTTGTTCTTGGTGCGCCGCGACAGGACCTGGATGACGCGACGGATTTCGTCGTCGCGACCGATGACCGGGTCGATCTTGCCCTCGGCGGCCCGGGCGGTCAGGTCCTGCCCGTACTTCTCGAGGGCGGCGAACTTCTCCTCCGGGTTCTGATCGGTCACACGATGGCTGCCGCGCACTTCGCGGAGCACATTCAGCAGTTCTTCGCTGCCGACACCGAGGCGGTCGTTCATGGCGAGCAGCAGATGCTCGACCGACAGGTAGTCGTCCTTCAGGTCCTTGCGGTGCTGGTTGGCGCGGTCGGCCACGTTGCTCAGCTCGCGGCTCATCCGTGGCTCGTCGCCACCGTGTGCCTGGGGCAGCTTCTCGATCGCCTCGAATGCCCGGTCGCGGACCATATTGGGGGACTGACCGAGCTTGGCCAGCACCGGGGCGACGATCGTGCCGTCTTGGGTCGCGACCGCCGCGAGGAGGTGATCGGGGGTCAGCTCGGGGTTGGACTTGGCCTTGGCCAGGTCGATCGCCGCAGCGAACGCTTCTTGGGTCTTGACGGTCCAGGTCTTCGGGTCGAGCGCCATGGTCACAGTCTACGGGTCCCGGCCGAAGTTGATACATGATCACTCAAGATCCTTGAGTGATGCGGTGGCTTCGAACAGAACGTTCGACCTGCCGCCGAACGAGAGCGCGGTCGACCCGGTGGGCCCGATCGCCCGGTCAGCTGCTGGTGAGTTGTGCCGCACCGAGCGTGTAGAGCACTCCGGCGTCGGCGGTGATCGCGGCCAGCAAGCCGGTCACGGTCGGCAGGATCTGCTCGCCGAAGAAACGCGCACTCACGCGCTTGGCGACGCCGAACTCGTCGTCGGGATCGGCCGCCAGCGCGCCCTTGGCGAGAAGTCCGGCGCAGACGGTGGTCCCGAACAGGCGGAGATACGGAGTCGACGCACCGAGCAGCGAACGCGGATCGTGCGATGCCGTCGCGAGGAGGTGGTCGGTGGCGGTGCGGGCGTCGGCGACAGCTGCACGGAGTCGAGCGCCGAACTCGCCCATCCGCTCGTCGGCGTCGAGTGCCGTCGCCCGGTCGTCGAACTCGTCGAGCAGATCGGCGATCACACCTCCCGACCGCATGGCGAGCTTGCGTCCGACGAGATCGGCCGCCTGGATGCCGTTGGTGCCCTCGTAGATCGGGGCGATGCGCGCGATCTCGGAAGTGCTGGGCGGCGCCCGTTTCCTCCACATAGCCCATCCCGCCGTGGATCTGCAATGCCAGCGACGTCATCTCGTTGCCGACGTCGGTGCACAGCCCCTTGCTGAGCGGGATCAGGAGATCGGCGAGTTCCTGCCAGCGGCGGGCGTCGTCGACGTCGCCCACCGCTCGAGCGGCGTCCGCACGATCGAGCGCACCGGCGTTCGTGTAGATCAGCGCCCGCATCCCGTCGATCCACGCCCGCTGTGTCATCAGCATGCGACGGACATCCGGATGTTCGATGATCGGGCTCGACGTGCCGGCCGGCGCCCCGATCGCCCGTCCCTGCTCGCGCTCCATCGAGTAGCCCAACGCCTGCTGATAGGCGCGTTCGCTGAGGCACAGGCCCTCCAACCCGACCGACAGGCGCGCGTTGTTCATCATCGTGAACATGTTGCGCATGCCGTCGTGCTCGCCACCGACGAGCCAGCCGACAGCGCCTTCGTAAGCCATGACACAGGTCGGGGAGCCGTGGATGCCGAGCTTGTGTTCGATCGAGACACACGTCGCCGCGTTGCGTTCGCCGGGCGACCCGTCGGCGTTCAGGAGGAACTTGGGCACCACGAACATCGAGATGCCCTTCGTGCCGGGAGGCGAACCGGGCGTTCGGGCCAGCACGAGGTGGACGATGTTGTCCGCGACGTCGTGCTCACCCCACGTGATGAAGATCTTCTGGCCGGTGATCGACCACGACCCGTCACCGAGCGGCTCGGCCTTGGTCGCCACGGCGCCGACGTCCGACCCGGCCTGCGGCTCGGTCAGGTTCATCGTGCCCGTCCACTCGCCGGTCATCATCTTCGGGAGATAGGTCGCCCGCTGCTCGTCGGACCCGTGGGCATGGATCGCATCGATCGCACCCTGGGTGAGCAGCGGGCACAGCGAGAACGCCATGTTCGCCGACGTGAGCATCTCCTGCACGGCGATCGCCGAGATCCACGGGAAGCCGGCACCGCCGTAGTCGGGATCGAACGGCATCGCACCGAACCCGGACTCGACCCACTTCTCGTAGGCCGGCCGGAAGCTCTCGGGCAGTGTGACCGAGCCGTCAGGGTGCCACGTGGCCCCGATCGTGTCACCATCACGATTGGTCGGCGCAACGACCTCGGCCATGAATCGACCGACCTCCGCGAGCACCTCGTGGATCGTCGAGGAGTCCGCGTGGCCGAACAGTTCGGTGCCCGCGATCTCGTCGAGGTCGGCGATGTGATCCATCGCGAAGCGGATGTCGCGCAAAGGTGGGGTGTACTCGCTCACACCGAAAGCGTTCCACACGATGGGCACCGAGTGAAACTCGGGTTGATCCTGTCGGGGAGCCCCCTGCTATGTTCGGCGCGCAACACGGACCGCAGGGGTAGGAGGACGGTTCCGTGATGAGCATCGTGAGGGGATGACATGACGCTGACGGAGCAGACGAAGCCGAGCGCCGCGGGGACGAGTGGTGTGACCACCGTGGCGTCGCTCGCCCGCGACTGGGCCCAGCGTCATCCCGATCAGGTGGCGATGCGGGAGAAGGACTTCGGCATCTGGCGTGAAATCAAGTGGGGTCAGGCGTGGGAAACGATCGAAGAGCTCGCTCACGGCCTGATCGCTCTCGGTGTCCATCCGGGTGACCGGGTCTCGATCCACGCCGAGGACCGTCCGGAGTGGGTGCTGCTCGATCTGGCGACCGTGGCGGTGCGCGGCGTCAGCGTCGGCTTCTATCCCACGAACCCGGCCGCCGAAGTCGAATATCTGCTGAAGGATTGCGGCGCGTGCGTGCACTTCGCCGAGGACGAGGAGCAGTTCGACAAGGTCGACGAGATCGACCGCTCGGAGTTGGCCGATCTTCGGACGATCATCTTCGTCGAGCCCCGCGGCATGGTCGGCAAGACCGATGACCGGCTGTTGTTCTGGGACAATCTCGTCGAACTCGGTCGCGAGCACAAGGCACAGCATCCGAATGCGGTCGCGGACCGGATGGCTGCCGCCGCCGACGACGACATCATGACGTTGGTCTACACGTCGGGCACGACCGGTCCGCCGAAGGGAGCGATGCTCACCAACAAGAACTCGGCGTTCTGCATCAACACGATCGTCAACGCCGCCGAGCGTGCGCCCGGCGGACTCCCCAATCCGAAGGACCAGATCGTCACCTATCTGCCCCTCTGCCACGTCGCAGAGCGGATCTTTTCCACGTGGACGATGGTCGGCGCCGGTCCGGTCCTGAACTTCGCCGAATCGATCGAGACGGTCAACGAGAACCTGCGCGAGGTGCAGCCGACGATCTTCTTCGCCGTCCCTCGCATCTGGGAGAAGCTCCACGCACTGGCGCTGATCAAGGCCAACGACGCGAGTTGGTTCAAGCGGAAGGTCAGCGGCTTCGGGATGATCCTCGCCGGCAAGATCGGCAAGGCGAAGGTTGCCAACGGCGGCGACCACACGGTGTCGTCACGGCTGATGGCCGCGGTCGGGTGGCTGCTCGTGTTCCGGGCGCTGCGTGAGCGGCTCGGCCTGCGCCGCGTCCGCTACGCCAGTTCGGGCGCCGCCGCCATCGCTCCGGAGGTGCTCGAGTTCTTCATCGGTCTCGGCGTTCCGGTGTACGAGCTCTACGGCATGACCGAGAACTCGGCGGTCGCGACCGCGAACTTCGTCGGCCGCATGAAACTCGGCACCGTCGGTGAACCCTACCCCGACATCGGGTTCCGGATCGCCGAAGGGACCGGGGAGATCCAGACGAAACACGACGGCGTCTTCAAGGGGTACTGGAACAAGCCCCAAAAGACGGCCGAGACCATGACCGAGGACGGCTGGCTCATGACCGGAGACGTGGGGGAGTGGGTCGACGGGACGCACGTGCGCATCATCGACCGCATCAAACACATCATCATCACCAGTGGCGGCAAGAACATCTCGCCATCCGAGATCGAGAACAGCTTGAAGACGTCGCCCTACGTCAACGAGGCGATGGTGATCGGCGAGGGTCGGAAGTACCTGACGGCGTTGGTCGGCATCGAACTCGACACCGTCGGCGACTGGGCGCTCCGCCGAGGCCTGCCGTACACCACCTATCGAGATCTTGCCGAGAAGCCCGAGGTGATCGAACTGATCCAGGGGGTCGTCGATCAGACGAACGAGAAGTTCGCCCGGGTCGAGAACATCCGCAAGTTCGCACTGTTGCCGAAGGAACTCGACCACGAGGATGGCGAATTGACCGCGACCCAGAAGCTCAAGCGCTCGGCGATGATCGACGCGTTCGGTGACCTCGTCGAGGCGATGTACTGATGTTTGCTGCTGCGCTCGTCGCCTCCGCAAGCACGACGTTCATCCAGACCTTCGTCAAAGCGATGGCGCTCGGCTCGGTCTACGTGATGATGGCTCTCGGGTTCGTCATCATCTTCAAAGCCACCCAGGTCCTGAACTTCGCGGCCGGTGCCCTGTCGATGGCCGGTGCCATCTTCTTCTCGATCCTCATTGCCGATGGCGGCATCCCGTTCACGCCGTTCGACAACCCCCTCGCTCCGGCCGAGGGGGAGGCGGCGGGCATCGTGCTCTGGCTCGTCAATGTGTTCGTCGCGCTCGGTGTTCGCGGCGATCCTCGGCCTGGTGATCGAGCGGGTCACGATCCGGCCCATGATCGGTCAACCGCTCTTCGCGATGGCGGTCATCACGCTCGGGATCGAGATCGCCGTGCGGCCGTTCAACCTGGATGCCACCGCCTCGACTGCCCGCGGTCTGGCGGTGCCGTGGGGCGCTGAGGCGTGGGAAATGGCAGGGGCGATCGTGCCGAAGTCGTACATCGTGGCGATGATCGCCGCCGCCCTTGCCGGGACGGGCGTCGTCATCTTCTACAGATCTCGGTTCGGCGTGGCGATGCGGGCGGTCTCCTTCGACCAGGAGGCGGCGATGGCCCAGGGCATCAACGTCGGCCGTGGTCTTCGCGATCGCATGGGGCATGGGCGTGGCGCTGGCCGCGCTCGCGGCGATCATGTACGGAATGGCGCCGTTCCCGCCGGGCGGCAACATCAGCCAGGAGATTCATCCGCTGCTCGCTTTCAGGGTGCTGCCGGTGATCGTGCTCGGCGGTCTCGACTCGGCGATCGGGGCCGTCTACGCCGGATTCTTGATCGCCGGGGCCGAAGTCTTCGCCGGTGCAGTACCTTTCGTCATACAACAGTGTCCTCGGCTCCGGGGTACTCGACGATCGTGCCGTACGTCGTGATGTTGATCGTGTTGGTGGTCAGGCCCTACGGCCTGTTCGGTACTCCCGAAGTCAGGAGGGTCTGAGCGATGTACGGTCGCCCACTGCTGCGTACCTCGTACGCGGCAAGACGCCGGATCTTCCCGACGACGTTCCAGAAGGGCGCCTTCGGGCTGCTCATGGTCGTGATCGTCCTGATGGGCCTCGGCAACTCCGTGTTGGCGTGGCTTCCGGACGTGTTGTTCGGCACGACGTGGATCAACCCGGTCACGAACATGCTTCCGCTGGCGATCGCTGCTCTCGGGTTCAACATCCTGCTCGGCGTGACTGGCCAGGTCTCGCTCGGGCATGCGTTCTTCATGGGCGTCGGTGCGTACACCGCGGTCGTGCTCGGTGGGGAGGGGCGAGGTGGGGCGAAGGCGTGCGTGCCGTTCCACGAGCAGATGGGCCTCCTCGACGAACGTGGCCAGTGCGGGCTCGGCCTCCCGATCTGGATCTGGCTGCCGGCTGCCGGCATCGGCGCCGCGTTGGTCGGGATCCTGGTCTCGCCGGCCGCGGTCAAGGTGCGAGGTCTGTACCTCGCGATCGTCACCATCGGTCTCGTGTTCATCGGTCTCCATCTCGGCCGGATGCTCCCGGAGTACGCCGGCGACTTCGAGTCCGGCCGGACCTGGCCTAGTCTCGATCTCACCGTCTGGAAGGGCGAAGCACCGCTGGTCTCGATGACATCGGACGGCACATGGTTCGGGGTGATCTATCTCACCGAGGAACAGAAGCAGTTCTTCTTCCTGTTCGTGTTGCTCGTGTTCTTCGCCGTGTTGTCGAAGAACATCATCCGGAGTCGTACCGGGCGGGCGCTCCAGGCGATCCGAGATCGTGACATCGCCGCGGAGGTGATGGGCGTCCCCGAGTTCAAGTACAAGATGATGGCGTTCGCGATCAGCTCGTTCTATGCCGGGATCGGTGGCGCGTTGTTCGCCTCGTACAACGGCAGGGTGTCGCCGGTCGACTGGGATCTGTTCCTCTCCGTCGACTTCATCGCGATCCTGCTGATCGGAGGAGCGGGCACGGTCGCCGGCACGATGCTCGGTGCCGTGTTCGTCGAACTGATGCCGGAAGCGGTCAAGACGTTCACCGAGTGGTTGGCCGATCAGACGAGCGCGAGTGGGCCGATCAGTTGGTTCGCCAATCTGCTCATCACCGAGGGTCCTGGCGACTTCGGAGCGATCTCGTTGGCGCCGATCGCCCCGGGCTGGCCGATGAGCGTGTTCTTCTGGAACTTCGTGATCTTCGGCGTCTTGATCATCGTGTTCATGATCTTCGAGCCGCTTGGGCTGTTCGGGATCTGGACCAAGATTCGCAACTACTGGAAGCGTTGGCCGTTCAGCTACTGACCGCCTGACCACGACAACACCTCGTCGGCCGCGTACTGTGAGGCCGGTCACAAGTGGTGAGACCAGTTCGGTCCTCACCCGTCACACCCATCACACAGGGGGAAACCATGAGAAGAAGGTCCAAGGCAATCGCACCGTTGGTGGCGTTGGCGCTCGTTGCAACCGCATGCGGCGGCGACGACGACGACGCCGGCAGCGAATCGACAACAGAAGAAGAGGACACCGCCGAAGCTACGGCGGAGGACACCTCCGAGATGTCCGAAGAGGACACCGCCGAAGCTACAGCGGAGGACACCTCCGAGATGTCCGAGGAGGACACCTCCGAGATGTCCGAGGAGGACACGGGCGAAGCGCCGCCGGCCGGCGAGGTCGTCACCGACTTCGGCGTCGACGCCGAGAACAAGATCATCTACGTCGGGCTCAACGCCGACCTGACCGGACCGTTCTCCTCGCTCGTCACCGAGATCGTCGAAGGTCAGTCGGTCTACTGGGAAGCGTTCAACGAGGCCGGCGGCTACAACGGGTGGACCGTTGAAACGGTCGTGCTCGACAGTGGCTACGCGACCGATCTCGGCATCCAGAACTACGAGGAGTTCGCGGCCGAGGACGGTGTGCTGATGATCACCGAGAACACGGGTTCCCCGATCACCGCAGCCGTCGCCGCTCAGGCGGCCGAGGACAACTTGCTCCTCATCCCGCTGAGTTGGGCGTCGCTGTGGCCCGACCCCGAGGTCGGCGCCGCCGTGCTCGAGAAGCAGACCACCTACTGCGCCGAGTCGATGAACGCGATCGAGTGGCTGAAGGGCTTCGTCGAGAGTGAGGGCCTCGAGCCGTCGCTCGCGATCGTCGGCCGCCCCGGCGAGTACGGCGAAGACGGCTCTGCCGGTGCGAAGATCGCAGCGGAAGAGCTCGGTATCCCGATCGTGTACGACGGCACCGGTGCCGTCGCCGGAGATGACCGCACTGCCGTCATCTCCGAGATCGTGAACTCCGGTGCGACGATGGTGTGGGTCACCCTGACCGGTGGCGAGACGCTGGACATCTTCGGCAACGCCGTCAGCCAGGGCTTCGAGGGCTACTGGTCGGGCAACTCCCCGTCGTTCGACTACAAGCAGCACTTGACATCAGACTTCGCCGAGCAGTTCGACGAGTTCTGGTACCACTCCTACTACCAGGCCCCGTGGGCGACTCCCGGCATCCCGGAGATGGAGACGCTCGTCGCGGAGATGGTCGCCCGTCGTCCGGACCTGCCGATCTCGGACGTGTACACCACCGGCTGGATCGAGGGCATGATGACGGAGGAACTGATCAAGGCTGCGATCGACTCGGGTGACATCACCCGTGAGAACATGGTTGCGATCAGCCAGGATCCGAGCTTCGCGGTTGACTTCGGCGGTCTGTCGGCGAACCAGTCGTGGCCCGCCGACTACAACGACGCGATCGTCCGATCCAGCTGGATCTACGACGTCGATGCCACGCAGTTCAACACGATCCCGATGTCCGAGTACACGCCGGAGGCGCCTGGCTCCACCGGTCTGGTCCCGATCGAACAGGACTACACCGGCTCGCTCCTCGAGTCCTACGAGTTCGACGGCCCGTGCATCGAGCCCAGCTCCTGAACCACCATTCGTGAGGGTCGGGCCGGACGACACCTGTCGTCCGGCCCGACCGCACTGACCGACCGGAGTCATCCATGCTCGAAATCTCGAACCTCGAAGTCGTCTACAACGAAGTCATCCTCGTACTCCGAGGCCTGTCGATCGAGGTGCCCGAGGGACAGATCGTCGCGCTGCTCGGTTCCAACGGCGCAGGCAAGACGACGACGGCGCGTGCCATCACCGGTTTGCTCGATGTGCACGAAGGTCGGTCGACCAAGGGTTCGATCAAGTGGAACGGCGGGGACATCACCGATTCGCCACCGGCCAAGATCGTCAGGGGCGGGATCTCCCAGGTCATGGAGGGTCGGCGGGTGTTCGCCGAACTCACCGTCGACGAGAACCTGATCACCGGCGCGTTCACGAACCGATCGCGCGAATCCGACAACTATGAACGGGTGATGGGTCTGTTCCCCCGTTTGAAGGAGCGGCGCAACCAGACTGCCGGCCTGCTGTCCGGCGGGGAGCAACAGATGTTGGCAATCGGTCGAGCGCTGATGGCCGAACCCAAGCTCATGATCCTCGACGAGCCGTCGCTCGGCTTGGCGCCCAAGCTGATCGAACAGGTTCGCGACACCATCGTGGAGATCAACGAGCTCGGTACGAGCGTGCTGTTGATCGAACAGAACGCGATGATGGCGCTGTCGATCGCAAACTACGGCTACATCATGGAGACCGGCAAGGTCGTGATGGACGGCGATGCCAAAAAGCTGCTCGGTGACGACGACGTCAAGGAGTTCTACCTCGGCCTGCATGGTGACGAGGGCGAGAAGAAGTCGTTCAAGGACGTCAAGCACTACAAGCGACGGAAGCGGTGGGCATCATGACCTTCTCGTGCGCCTTGCGGCGCCCGCTGCAGGCCTCCGCCATCATGTCGTCGCATGCCTTCGAGAGGATCGTCGGATGAGTGAACCATTGCTCGAGGTCGACAACATCACGTTGCGGTTCGGAGGCGTCACCGCCATCGGCGATGTCAGTTTTGGCGTGCAGCCCGAAGAGCTGTTCGCGATCATCGGTCCGAACGGCGCAGGCAAGACGTCGATCTTCAACACGATCAGCCAGGTGTACCGGCCGCAAGAGGGCGACATCCGGTTCGAGGGCGAGTCCATCATGGGACGGCGCCCCGACGACATCGCGGAGCTGGGGATCGCTCGCACGTTCCAGAACATCGAGCTCTTCGCGCAGATGAACGTGGTCGACAACCTGCTGACCGGTCGCCACATCCGGATGAAGTCGTCGTGGCTCGCCGGTGCGTTCTGGATGGGCCCTGCCCGTCGCGAAGAGATGGCCAACCGCCGCAAGGTCGAAGACATCATCGATCTGCTCGAGATCCAGGCGTGGCGCAAGCACCCGGTCGCCCTGCTGCCGTACGGGTTCCAGAAACGAGTCGAGCTGGGCCGGGCCCTGGCGATGGAACCGAAATTGCTGCTGCTCGACGAGCCGGTGGCCGGCATGAACCTCGAAGAGACCGAGGACATGGCGCGGTTCATCCTCGACATCAAGAGCGAGCTCAACATCCCGATGGTCATGGTCGAACACGACATGGGGCTCGTGATGGACATCGCCGATCGGGTGATGGTGCTCGACTTCGGTCAGCGGATCGCGCTCGGCACACCGGACGAGGTGCAGGCCAACCCCGACGTGATCGCTGCCTACCTCGGCTCCGAATTCGCCTGAAGCGGGCCGACTTCGCCGATCGCGGAGTTGCGTCTCACCGCAACTCGGGTCCATCGCGGCTGGGGCGACGAACTCGATCCCGACTCAGCGAGCTGGTCGTTCATCGCATCGTGGTGCCCGCCCGATCGGTTTCGACGCAGCTCGCGTCAGGTCCGTGGGTCGAGCAGCCGGTGGAACCGGGTCACTCGACGATCTTGCGGCCGATCTTGCGGGTCCGGCCACGGAAGAGGGCGATCAGGGTCGCCTCGCCGTCGGGTTCGTCCGACGACGACACGCTGACGTCCCACACGGCCGACCGGCCCCCACCGGAGCGACGCTCCGCCACCGCGGTCAACCACTGACCGACCGTCGCCGGTGCGAGCCAGTCGATCTCGGCGGAGGTTGCGAAGGCGGCGTCGTTGTCGCAGTTGCTGGCGAACGCCATGGCGCTGTCGGCCAACACGAACGTCATCCCGCCGTGGATCACGGCCAACCCGTTGCACATGTCGGCTCGGACCTGCATGCGCGTGACCGACCGTTCCGACGACGCTTCGACGAGCTCGATGCCGAACGCCACCGCCGTGGCATCCCGGTCGTACATCGCTCGGGCAGCGGCGTCGGTGTGCATCCCCGCAGACTACGGCCGACGGCGACCGTCGACCCACGCCTGCCGACCGGCGATGTCACGTTTCGCGGCGTCTACTCCACATCGGGCTCAGCGGCGGCACGACGGAGCCAGCCCGACACGGCCGATCCGGCACCGTCGAGCTGCTTGTACGCGGCGACGTCGGTGGGCATCGAGTCGATTGCGTCGGCGAGCGCGAGCGCGTCGCCTGGGCCCGGCACGGCATCGAGTGGACACACGTACGTGCGGATCGTGAACAGGACGCATCCCGTCTCCGGCATTCGCCGCAGGGTCTCGCGCTCCACACGCAGATGATGCGCCGCCGCCGCCGGCGCATCGGTCGTTCGGTTCGGTGCGGTGCCGTCGGTCGGTTGATAGAGCTCGTCGGTGTCGAGCACGCCCCATCCGAGCCGCCAGAAGGAGCGGTCCGGCGTCAGCCGGTCGAAGAACTTGTCGATCGGGGCTTCGAGGTGTTCGTTGAGCCGGGCGACGGGTTCGTGGATCTCGGCCATCGTCCGCCCGATCTTCGACGGGAGGTCCCACCGGTTCGGGAAGCAGACGCTGCCACCGCCGCACACCAGGCGCCCGTCACGTTCGACCAGGAACACGAGGTCCTCCTGGACCAGCCGGGCCGCAGCGTCGAGGGGATGCAGTCGGCGCTCGACGGTGCCGACCCGCGGGTCGTCGAGCGACTCGAGATGGGCGACGATCGCGTCGCGGATCTCGGTCGACTCGGCGATCACGTCGTCGAGCGCAGCGAACGCTGTGGCGGGGTGGTCGGCCATCACCTCACGCTTGCGCCGGATCATCGTGTCGTACTCGTCGTCGAGCTGCAGCCACTCGTCGAGATCGAGCGGTCGGAGGCCGAGCCGCCACCGAAACGGCGACGGCGCGACATCGAGGTAGGGCTGATATCGCGGTCCGCTCGACACGACACCACTCTACGAGTTGGTCCCGACCCGCCGGACGCCGGGCTCGATGCACACCCCGTCGGTACCCTCCTACCTGTATGTCCCGCGACCGTGCACCTTTCGTCGCCCAGGGCACGTGGCGTTCGGGTTCGCTGCATGTCTGGGGCTGGAATGGTGAGTCGCCCGCGTCTGCCGCCTGGCTCTACGGCGGGTTCGGCCGGAGCCGATGGAGCGCTGATGCCGAGGCCGGCTGGCACGACTCCCCGATCAGCTACGGCGAGCTCGGCCGAATCCAGCTCGAACTGCCCGGCGGCGGCCAGCGGTCAGTGCCGGCGGTCCGACTGGACCCGTTCGGTGCCTCGGTCTGGTTGTCCGAGACGCCGACGGGCGATCAGATCTCGCCGTCGCTGGCGTGGTTCGCTTCGCTGACCGGCTTGGCGGTTCGTCTCGTCGGCCAGCGACGGGTCGTACCCGAAGTGCTCGACGAGGGTCCGTTCACCGTGGCGCGATGGCGTCCGGTGCTCACCCCGGAACTCGACGAGGCGCTCGCGCATGCCGCAGCATCTGCGCCCGCGATCTGCCGAAACGGAACGTCGGCGTCGACGACCGACATCTTGCGTGCCCTCGTCGACGGGTTGGCGCGTGCGGTGTTGCACCACGGCGGCTGGAAACCGGATCTCGGCCGGCAGCGCTCGGGCGAGGTGCAGGCCGTCCGAGCCGTGTTCGCTGCGCTCGCCAAGCACGATCCGGTGATCCGGACCGGATCCGACGAGTTCGAGCACGCGGTGATCGAACTCGCTCGCACGCTCGAACGTCACCGTCTCCGCCTCGCCGGCGAGCCGGTGGTGCGCGGGCGGGTCAGGCTCACGCTGCCCGATGATCCGGGTGACCCGTGGCTCGTCGAACTCGAGCTCGTCGACGACGCCGACCCCGGACGCTGGTGCGCGGCCGAAGACGTGTGGAGCGCATCGCCGAGAGCCGTCGACCTCGCGGGCAGCGAGTCGCAGTTGTCGACGCTGGTCGACGAGGTGACGGCCCTGGCCGACCTGGTTGCGCCCGCCGTACCGGGGTTGGCCGACCTGGCGACCGTGCACGAGCCGTGCGCCGTCGAACTCGAGCTCGAGGTTGCCGATGATTTCATCGACGTCGCACCGGCCGTGCTCGACCGCCTCGGCATCGAGCTGATCGGACCCGAACACCTCGTCACCGCCAAGGTCAGTGTCCGCGCCACCGCCAGCGATTCACCGAAGGACGACCGTCGGGCGCGATTCGGCAAGGAAGCGCTGGTCGAATGGGAGGCCATCATCGACGACACGCCCATCTCGGAAGCCGAGATGGCGCGAGCCGAGGTCGCCGGGACCACACTGATGCGGGCCGGGCACCGGTGGGTCAAGATCGATCCGGCAGGTTTGCGTCGCGCCAAGCAGCTGCTCGAGGCGCAGGCCGCGAGCCCGACGATCGGTGCCGTCGACCTGCTGCGTCTCGCGGCGGGGCATTCGCCCGACGGAGAGACGGACGTCGAGCTGGTGGCTCGGCCGGGCTTCGGTCCCGGGACCGACGGGGACCACTCGCCCGAGCCCGACGCCGACTGGATCCGATCGTTGATCGAGGGTCTCCCCGACGAGCGGCTGGAAGAAGTCGTCGAGTCCGATGGGTTCGTCGGCGAGCTCCGGCACTATCAGCGTCGCGGGTTGGGCTGGCTGCAGTTCCTCACCCGCGTCGGCCTGGGCGGTTGCCTGGCCGACGACATGGGTCTCGGCAAGACCGCGACCACGTTGGCGCACCTCGTCGAACGCCCGGGCCCGCACCTCGTCGTGTGCCCGCTGAGCGTCGTGCACAACTGGGAGTCCGAGGCGCGGAGGTTCACTCCGGATCTTTCGGTCGTGGTCCACCATGGCGCCGGGCGGCAGCAGGGTGCGCCGGCGCTGTTCGGGCTCGCCGACGCCGACCTGGTGATCACCACGTACGGACTGCTCCCTCGCGACCTCGAGGCCCTGGCGATCGTCGACTGGACCACGGTGGTGCTCGACGAGGCGCAGATGGTGAAGAACCCGTCCACCAAGGCGGCCCGGGCGGTGCGGCAACTGGGCGCCGCCCAGAAGCTGGCGCTCACCGGCACACCGGTCGAGAACCGACTCTCGGAACTGTGGGCGATCCTCGATGCGTGCAACCCCGGGTTGCTCGGGAGTCAGAAGAGCTTCCGGGAGCAGTACGCGGGCCCGATCGAGCGCACCAACGATCCCGATGCTGCAGCCCGGCTTCGCACGCTCACGCAGCCGTTCGTGCTCCGACGGACCAAAGCCGATCGCCGCCTCCTCCCCGATCTCCCCGACAAGATCGAGCAGATCGCCTACGCCCAACTGACCAAGGAGCAGGCGGTGCTGTACCAGCAGGTCGTCGATCAGCTGCTCGTCGACGCGAAGGAGACCGAGGGGATGCAGCGTCGCGGTCGGGTCCTGAGCGCGCTCACCCGGCTGAAGCAGATCTGCAACCACCCGGCACACGCTCTCAAGGACGGATCGCGTCTCGCCGGCCGGTCCGGCAAGCTGAACCGATTCGACGAACTGGTCGACGAACTCCTCGATGTCGACGAGCGCGCCCTCGTGTTCACCCAGTTCCGCGAGATGGGCGATCTGCTCCAGGTGCACGTGCGCGAGCGGTTCTCGATCGCGGCGCCCTTCCTGCACGGCGGGGTCTCGAGGACGGGGCGGGACCAGATGGTGGCCGGTTTCCAATCGGGAGACGCGCCGCCGCTGCTGCTCGTGTCGCTGAAGGCTGGAGGAACCGGGCTGAATCTCACGGCCGCCAGCCAGGTCATCCACTACGACCGGTGGTGGAATCCGGCCGTCGAGGACCAGGCCACCGACCGGGCGTGGCGGCTCGGTCAGCAACGAACCGTCAACGTCCACAAGCTCGTGTGCCAGGGCACGGTCGAAGAACGGATCGGTCAGGTGATCGACGAGAAGCGAGCGATTGCCGACGCCGTGATCGGGACCGGTGAGGCATGGTTGTCGGAGCTGTCGACCGAGGATCTCGCCGACCTGGTCCTGCTGGAGGGCTCGTGAGTCGTGTCTGCGTTCCCCGGCCACGCAGGCCGCTGTTGGTCGCTTGTTCGCCGGCGCTCCCGCGCTCGTGTTCGCAGGAGATGATGTCGTGAGTCGTCCCCGCAAGCCGTACGGGCAGAACCCGCCGGGTCGGCTGCTCGGCACCATGATCAAGGTGTTGGCCGCCGAGATGAGTGACCAAGGCCGCCTCGCCCGCGGCAAGCGGTACTGGGCCGACGATGCGGTCCTCGACATCGTCGTCGGGCACGGCGCCGTCACGGCCGAGATCCAGGGCTCGCGTCAGCAGCCCTACGTGGCCACGATCGAAGCCAGCAGCGGAACCGGCGTGCCCACCAAACGTGAGGTGTGGGCGCAATGCACCTGTCCCGACGACACCGGTACCGGCGCCGACCTCTGCAAGCACGCCGTCGCCGCGTTCTTTGCCCTCGCTGACGAGGTCACGATCGAGCCCGAACTGGTCGACCGTTGGCGTCACACCGCACGCAACGCCCGTGAACCGGAACCATCCGACGCCGACGACGTGACCGAACTCCACCCCGAATCAGCGGTGTCGACGGTCGGCTTCGACGACGATGATGCCGACCCGGACGGCTCGCACGATGACTCGGTCGATGATGACGACAGTGGTCGAGGCGCCGATGTGATCGAGTTGCGTCCCCGTCGGGACGAAGGCGCCGACGCGATCTCCCACCTGCTGCAGGCGCCCGCCGGGGCCTCGGCGCCGCTGTTCCCCGAGGTCGCCGAACTGGATCACGGGCCGATCCGGAACCGGCTGCTGGCCGATGTACTCGACGATGTGCTCGATCACCTCGCCATTCGCTGGGAGTAGGCGAACGTTCGGCCGGTCGCCCCGGTGACGAGCTGTCGTCGGCGGTCTCGAATGCTCCCGTGAGCACGACGGGCCGCTACGGCCCGAGGTGGGAGCCGGTCGTCGCTGATATCCGGCACGTGGTCACGAACCGGGCGGGGATGAGCACCCGGAGTGGGGGTCGGGTCCTACACTCGGCGCATGTCGGGTGACATCGCAGCTGTCGTGCAGGCCCTCGTCGACAACGTCGACGGGGTCGTTCGCGGCAAGCACCATGAGATCAGGATGGCGGTCGCATGCCTGCTCACCGAGGGTCATCTGCTGCTCGACGACGTGCCCGGCACCGGGAAGACGTCCCTCGCCAAGGCGATCGCGGGATCGATCGGCGGCAGCTGGAAGCGGGTGCAGTTCACTCCCGACCTCCTGCCCAGCGACATCACCGGCGTCATGGTCTACGACCAGTCGTCGGGCACGTTCAACTTCCGCCAGGGACCCGTGTTCGCCAACGTGATGATCGGCGACGAGATCAATCGTGGCAGCCCCAAGACCCAGTCAGCGCTCCTCGAGGTCATGGAGGAGCAGCAGGTGACCGCCGACGGCGTCGCCCGTCCCGTCCCGCGCCCCTTCTTCGTGCTGGCGACGCAGAACCCTCGTGACTTCCAGGGCACGTTCCCCCTGCCCGATGTCCAGCTCGATCGCTTCACGATGCGGATCAGCCTCGGCTACACCGACCACAACACCGAGGTACGGGTGCTCGAGGACTACACCCGGGACTCCCGCGACAGGGTCGTGAGCCCCGTCACCGATGCCGAGACACTGGAACGTGTGATCGCACAGGTCGATCGGATCGACGTTGCGTCCGGTGTGCACGACTACATCGTGCGGATCGCAGAATCGACCAGGTCGCATCCCGATCTGCGGCTCGGTGTGTCGACACGCGGCACGATCGCTCTGCTCCGTGCCGCTCGTGCGTGGGCCGCCACGGCCGAACGGGACTTCGTGACGCCCGACGACGTCCAAGATGTTGCGCCTGCCGTGTGCTCGCACCGGATCGCCTTGACGCCGGAAGCCGAACTCCGCGGTTCCGGCACCGACACCATCATGGCGAACCTGCTCGACGAGGTGCCCGTTCCCCGCAGCCGCGAGGGCTGATGCTCACCCGGTCCGGCCTCGGCGCAGCAGCCGCCGCCGCGGTGTTGGCGATCTGCGGTGTGTGGTGGCGGTACGAGGAGTTGGTGATCGCCGCCGTCGCCGCCCTGGTCGCCGTCGTCGTGTCGCTGTGGAGCGCACGTGCGGCCCAGCGAGCCGAGGTCGTGCGGACCGTCTCGTCCCCTCGCGTCGCTCGTGGCGATCCGATCCGGGCGGTCTATCGGATCACGAACCCCGGCCGACGCCGGCTTGCACCGGTGACCATTCTCGACGAGTGCGATGAACAGCAGGTGCGGGTCCCGGTCGGTGAGATCGCACCGGACGACCGCAGCGAGGCCATGGGCCTGATCCCGACCCGTCGGCGCGGGATCTTCCCGATCGGTCCCTGGTCGATCGAGCGGATCGATCCGTTCGGGCTGGCCGTCGGTCGCCGCCAGGGCCACGTTCCCGGCCGGATCATCGTGCATCCACGGATCTACCCGCTCGGCGGGCCGTACGGGGCGATGCACACGATCGAGGACGAAGCGGTCGTGCGGACCGCCGCGTCCGATCCGCTCAGTGGCTTCGTGTCGTTGCGCGAGTACGTGGACGGTGACGACCCGCGCCTGATCCATTGGCCCACCTCGGCGCGTATGGGCACGTTGATGCTCCGGGAACACGTCGAGCTTCGCCGGCCCGAGTTCACCGTGGTGCTCGACGCTCTCGATCGTGTCGCCACCACCGAGGACTTCGAGGAGATGGTCGACGTGGCCGCGTCGATCGCCGTCCACGCGCTCGGGAGCGGGGTGACGGTACGACTGCGGACCACGTCTCGTGAGCATCCCGGCGTTCGCCGTGCGCTCGATCGCGACACACAGGTGCTCGACCTGCTCACCCCGGTCCGGCAGTGCCAGGAGCCGGGTTCACTTGCGTTGGCCGAGGTGTTCCACGGCGGGCTCGATCACACCACGATCGTGCTGGTCACGGGCCCGGTGGGCCCCTCGACGATTCTCCCACGGGCCGACAAGCTCACCGTGATCAGGATCGGCGCCGGTGCCGCGTCCGGCGTCGGGGTCGCGATGGCGGCCGCCGACGCCGCCGAATTCGTGCAACGGTGGCGCCCGTGGACGTGAGGAGCACTCGCATCGGGCTGACCATCGTCCTCGGTGGTCTCCTCGCCGTGACCGCCGGTGGCGCGTTCGATGAACTCCAGTGGCCGCTGTTCGCGCCGTTGCTCGTCATCGGCCCCGCAGCCCTGCTCGTTTCGAGTCGGCGGCCGGTCATCAGATTGCCCGTCGAGGTGCTCGCCGTGCTGGTTGGTGTCGCGTGTGCCGTCGTGTTGGCGGATGGCGCGTACGGCGACGTGAGACGGGCGCTCGTGCAAGGGCCGCGGCAGCTGCTCACGACCGAGTGGCCGAGCCCTGCGGTCCCGTCGGTCGTGGGTGCGGTGGCGCTGCTTCTCGGCACGACGACGGCGATCGCCGCCGACCTGGCCGGTCGGAGCCGGCTGCACCTGGCGCCGTTGGCCGTGTTCGCCGTCGGCTGGACTGCCGCCCTTGCGATCGGCGCTCCGGTGCAACCACCCATCTGGGTGATGGTCGTGGGGGGTCTTGCCGCGTTCGCGCTGGCGCTCGTGCGGTTCGATGCGCAGACGCCGAGCATCAGCCTCGTTCGTGCCGACCGGACCGTCGTCGTCTCCGTGGCAGCGGTCGCAGCTGCTGCGATCGGCACGGCCGGCGCCGTGGCATGGGCCGACAGGGCCGATCCGCGACAGACCGAGGACGCCCAGGACAACGCGGCCGTCGTCGATCCCGTCGAGGCCGTGGTCGCCCTCCGTGACATCGAACCCGAGATCGACTTGTACTCGATCACCGACCGGTCGCTCGTCGTCGGCCAGTCGTTGCCTGCACGGTGGCGGATCTCAGCGCTCGACACGTACGACGGTCAGCGGTGGGTGCCACGGTTGACGCTTCGTCCGATCGGCGGCCGCCTCGGTCTCCCGTCGCCACCCAGCACAGAACGGCCGCCCGCGATCGACTACTCGGTCGAGTACGTCTCCGACCTGCTTGATCTGCTGCCGTTCCCGGGTCCGCCGTTGTCGGCGAGCGTCGACGTGGAGACCGACCTCGATCGTGTGGTGGTCCGTCCGCTCGAACGTCCGTCGCCGGGCACGACGGTACTCATCGAGTCGGAGGTCGCGCTGACGTCCCGATCGTCGTTGATCGGACCGGTCGCCCCGAGGCAGGTCGACGAGATCGCTGCAGGGTTCACCGATCAGGCCGAGCGACTGGCCGGCGACGGCACCGTGGTCGAGCGGCTCCGTCGAATCGAGGTGACGTTGCGCGACGACTGGCAGCTCGACCCCGATGCACCGGGAGGAGGCCAGCAGTTGGCGTTGGTCGAACGGTTCGTCACCGACACGAACCGTGGGACGGAGGAGCAGTTCGTCACGGCGTTCGTGCTGCTGACCAGGTCGCTCGGTTTCGACGCACGTGTGGCCTCCGGTTTCGTGGTGCCGCCGGAGGTCCTCGACATCCCATTACCGCTCCAATCGTCCATGGCGTCGGTGTGGCCCGAGGTTCGATTCACCGACGTCGGGTGGGTTGCCTTCGACCCGGTCCCGTCGCTGCCCGCGACCGACGACGAGGAGCCCCCACCACAGCCAGAGGCACAGACTCCAGCTGCGGCGCAGCCGCCGATCGCGCCACCGACGGACGATGTCAACGATGTCGACGACGAGATCATCGAGCTCCAGACCGGTTCCGATCGCTGGGCAGGTGTGCGTCGCTGGCTCGCTCGTGGTGGCACCGTCGTCGCCGTGAGCGTGCTGCCGTTCCTGTTGGTGATCGGCGCGATCGTGGGTGCGAAGTGGATCCGTAGGCGGCGCCGCCGTCGTGACCCCGACCCTGTCCGCCGGATCCGGGGGGTCTGGGCGAACGCCACCGACTCACTCGTCGATGCCGGGCTCACGATCGGGCCGAGCTGGACCGACGATCGGATCGCCGCCTCCGCCGCTCCGCTCGCACCGACCGTGCCGCACGAGATGCGACGCCTCGCCTCGATGGCGACCCAGGTCACGTTCGGGCCGACGCAGCGGGCTGCCTCGCTGGCCGACGACGCACTGCTCACGTCCGATGCCGTGGATCAGGCGATTCGTTCGGACCGAACGCGCTGGCAACGGATCACGTGGCGGTTGAGTCTGCGGTCGTTCCGCCACAACACACGATCGCCCGTCGCGCCCGCCCGGTAGTCGGTCGACTCGTGCACATCAGCTGTCGATCAGCTCCTGGCGCAGATCACGTTTGATGAACTTGCCGCTGGCGTTCCGTGGAAGTTGCTCCGTGCGGAACCACACGGTCGTCGGGATCTTGAACTTGGCAATCCGCTCGGCGAGGAACGAAGACAGCTGGTCGTGGGTCAAGTCGCCTCCGTCTCTGAGCACGATCGCGGCTGCGACCGCCTCGCCCAATCGGTCGTCGGGAACCCCGAACACCGCAGCCTCGGCGACGTCGGGGTGCTCGTAGATCGCAGCCTCGACCTCGGAGCAGTACACGTTCTCGCCGCCGCGAAGCACCATGTCCTTCACCCGATCGACGATGAAGACGAAGCCGTCTTCATCGATCCGGGCGATGTCACCGGTGTGGAACCATCCGTCGACGATCGACTCGGCGGTCGATTCGGGCTGGTTCAGGTACCCCTTGATCACCACCGAGCCTCGAACACACAGTTCGCCGAGCGCGTCGGGCCCCGCGACGATCTCGCCGTCGGCGTTCTCGAGTCTGGCGTCCAGTGTCGGTACGACGCGCCCGCACGACGCAGGCTTCTCGGTGTACAGCTTCGACTGGTTCGCCGTGACGATTCCGTGTGTCTCGGTGAGGCCGTAGCCGGTCGCGGGCGCTCCGCCGGCGAGCGATTTGTCGATCTTGGCGACGAGGTCGGGCTGTGTCGGAGCACCACCACCGCTCATCCCCTTGACCGACGATGTGTCGCGGATCGCCCAGTCGGGATGCGTCAGCAGCTCCCGGCTCATCGTCGGCACGCCCGAGAAGTTGGTGACCCGCTCCCGTTCGATCAGCTCGAGAGCCCGGCCGGCGTCCCATTTGTGCATGAACACGATCGCCCCACCGGCGATCGTGCACGGCTGGAGCAGGCAGTTGTTCGCGGTGACGTGGAAGAGCGGCGTCGGTGCCATGAACACCGGTCGTGTCGGGGCCGACGGCGGCGCCGGAGGTTCTCCGGCCGCAGCGGCTGCCTTGCCCTCGGCTCTGGCGGAGACCGTCGTCATGAACGCCAGGTTCAAGACGTTGTGGACCGAGCCGCGATGTGTCAGCTGGGCGCCCTTGGGCGAGCCGGTGGTGCCGGAGGTGTAGAAGATGGTTGCGTCGTCATCGGGATCGATGTCGGCATCGGGGAGGCCGTCGGGCGCCGTGGCCGGATCGACGACGTCCGACCACCGCGCAGCGTCGCCGGGCAGTTGGCGGTCACTGCGCACGGAGATGACATGGAGCGACCGAGCGGCGCGGAGTGTGCCGAGCACCGGGAGCACCCGTTCGAGCCGCTCGTCGTCGGCGATCAACACCTTGGGACGCGAGTCACCGAGGCCGTACTCCATCTCCTGGGTGGTCCACCAGGCGTTCAGACCCACCACGGCGGCGCCGATCGACACGGTTGCCCAGTAGCTCACCACCCACTCCGGATAGTTGCGCATGGCGACCCCGACACGGTCACCCGGTCCGACGCCGTGCTCGTCGCGCAGTAGCGCCGCGAGTGTTCGGACCTGCGCTCCGATCTCGGCGTAGGTGTACCGCTCGTCCTCGAACACCACATAGGTGTGCTCGCCGTGCGCTGCAGCGAACTCCCAGAGTGCGCGCATCGTCGGCGGCGCGCTGTCGAACACTCGCATCGGGTGGCCACGGACCTCGATCTCGGTCATCGCGAACGGCCCGCCCTCGCCGGTCAATTCGTCCCACGCCTCGTTGAACTGTTCGATCACCCCGCCATGATGGCCGAGCTTCGGGATCGGTGACGAATGGTCCGGCGCCCCATCGTCCGGTCCGAGGGTGTGCCGGTGTCAGGTCAGATGACCGAGGACCAGACCTCGGAGTTGATCGATGTTGACACCCTTCGCTGCGCTGACCCAGACGATGTCGCGTGGCTCGAGCAGACACCCCTCGGCCAGCTGGCGTTTCCGGGTCGGCCGCTTGGAGGACTTGACCTTGTCCATCTTCGTGGCCACCACCGTGTGCGGTACCTCGTTCTCGCGGAGCCAGTCCAGCATCTGCCGGTCGAGCGGCGTCGGTCCGATCGCACCGTCGACCAGCACGAACACCATCTCGAGGCAGTCCCGTTCGAGCAGGTAGCCCTCGATCATCTCGGGCCATTCGCGGCGCACGTGCCCGGGAACCTTGGCGTACCCGTACCCCGGCAGATCGACGATCGTGCCTCCAGCGCCGTGTTCGAAGATGTTGATCAGCTGCGTTCGTCCCGGCGTGTTCGAGACCCGTGCGAGCTGCTTCTGGTTGGCGAGTGCGTTGATCAACGACGACTTGCCGACATTCGAACGACCGACGAACGCAACCTCGGCGTCGGTGCCCGGGAGTTGACCGAACCGGGTGGCGGACGCCAGAAACGTCACCTGCAGGGGTCGTCCGGACATTCGGGCAGTGTACGGGTCGATCTCGCAGCAGACGGCCGAGCAGATGTGCGACGATCGGTACCGGAACGACAGGAGGCGGGAACATGGTGGCGCGGTGCCGAGGGCACCGCTTTCCAACTCACGGTCATCCCTGGTGACGGTTGAACCGTCGACACATCTCAGCCGGCGATCAGGGTGGCGAGAGCCCAGGCGGCGACGACGAACCCGAGACCCGCATAGAGCATGCTCCGCCCGACCGGAGCGCGTTCGAGGTGGCCTTCCTCGGCCTGCTCCGGAGGCCGGACCACCGCCAGCAGGTTGCCGACGAACAGCGCGCCACCGAGCGCGAGCGCCAGGTAGGCGAGCAGATCTTCGCCGAGGAACATCCCGCCATCATGGCGTGAGATCGGCCGCGTGACACTGATCGTCATGAGGAACGTCTCGGGGTTCGGCGCGGACGGGGATCCGGGCTCCACCACCGTCGTCGAGCTGTTCGATCGGTCGTTGTCGACCCTGTCGTTCGACGACGGCACGGTGGTCTCGTCGGCCCGACTGTCCGAAGACGCTCGTCGGTTGGCGCAGTCGCTTCGGCAACGAGGGATCGAGCCCGGAACCCGGGTTGCGATCAACCTGCCGAACGGCATCGACTACGTCCGACTCCTGCTCGCCTGCGCCGCGGGTGGCTTCGTCGCCGTCTCGGTGAACACGAGGTACTCCGACGTCGAGGTCGCCGGCCTGGTGGAGCGAACCCGGGCCCGACACGTCGAAGCCGGAGACGCATGGCCGGCTCAGGAACCGGTCGACACCGCGGCCGGCCCCGATGATCCGTTCGTGGTGTTCACCACGTCGGGCACGACGAGCAGACCGAAGATGGTGCTCCACACCCAGCGTTCGATCACTGCCCACGCCGTCGATGCGGCCGGCGCGTTCGGGTACGGGCCCGACGACACCGTGCTCGTGGCGATGCCGCTGTGCGGCACGTTCGGGCTGACGTCGTTGACCGCGGCGGTCGCCGGCAACAGCGCGGTCGTGGTGACGGACTTCGACCTCGAACGCACCGCCGAGCTGATCGAACGACGCAAGATCACAGCGGTCAACGGCAGCGACGACATGTTCCACCGGCTCATCGAGCGATCCACCGACGTGGGATCGATCCGTCTCGGCGGCATCGCACGTTTCAACACGAGTCTCGACCACGTCGTGCTCGATGCCGAACGACGCGGCGCCACGCTGACCGGCCTGTACGGCATGAGCGAGGTGCAGGCCCTGTTCAGCCTCCGCGACCCGGATCTCGGTGCGGCCGATCGTGTCCGTGCGGGCGGCACGGTGGTCTCGCCGAAGGCTGATCTCCGGATCGTCGACGGTGAGCTGGAACTGCGCGGGCCGAGCCTGATGGCGGGGTATCTCGCCGAGGGAGGTGACCGGATCGACGACGAGCTCACTGCTGCGCACGTGCACGACGGCTGGTTCCGAACGGGCGACCTGGCGGTCTCGGAAAGCGATGACACCTTCGAGTTCGTCGCCCGGCGGGGCGATGTCCTGCGGCTCGGCGGGTTTCTCGTGCATCCGCTCGAGATCGAGTCGGTGATCACGGCAATCCCCGGCATCGTCGAAGCGCAGGTGGTCGCCGTCGATCGGCCGGGCGGGACGCGACCGGTCGCGTTCGTGATCGGAGACTTCGACGAAGCCACGGTGATCACCGCCTGCCGACAGCAGCTGGCGATTCACAAGGCACCGATCAGGGTGTTCGGCGTCGAGGAGTTCCCCACGACAGCGAGTGCGAACGGCGTCAAGATCCAGCGCACGAAGCTGCGCCAACGCGCCGACACCCTCCTGGCGGGCGACCCGTAGGCGTCGGGGAGTTGTCCCCATTCCGCGCCGTCGGGAGGTTCCGTACCGTGACTCGTGTCGGCCACCCGGGTCGACCCGAGAGAGAAGGAAACGACCATGGCGAACTTCACCGGAATGGACATCCCCGCCGTTCGGAACCTGTCGAAGCAGCTGAAGAGCCGTGCCGACGAGATCCAGACGATCAGCCAACAGCTCACCTCGCAGCTCGACTCGACCCCGTGGAAGGGCCCGGACCGCGAGCAGTTCCATGGCGAATGGAACGGCCGATACCGGCAGGCGCTCAACACCGTCGTGCAGGGCCTCGAGCAGGCGTCACAGACGGCTCAGCGCAATGCCAACGAGCAAGAACAGGCCTCGAGCCGCTGAGGCTGATCCGCCATGCCGATGTTCGGAGCCGACGTCGTCGCCCTGCGCGGTCTCGCCCGATCGCTGCGACATCAGAAGCAGGAGATCGAGGCGAGCCGCCGGCGGTTGAGCGCCGTCGTGGACAGCTTGCCGTGGACGGGCGCTGACCACGATCGCTTCGTCGACGAGTGGCGCCTGGTACACAGCCCGGCGCTGATGACCATCGTCACGGAGATGTCGCAGGCATCCAGCCAGGCGGAGTACCACGCCGACCGCCAGGAGCAGGCGTCACGCCGGGCGTCCTGACACACGCCGACCACGACGAGGAACCCCATGTCCACCACCCTGCTCGGCGTGGACGCCGACGAACTCGACCGGATCGCTCAGCAGCTGCGATCGGCTGCCGACGAGCTCGACGGCCACGCCGGCTCGCTGACGTCGGCCCTGCGCTCCGTCGCCTGGGTCGGCGGCGTCGCGGCCCGGTTCGGTTCCCAGTGGAACAGCAGTCATCGGCCGCGCATCATCTCGACGTCGCAGTACGTCCGTGACGCCGCCGCACAACTCGACCGCAACGCGGCAGAGCAGCGACTCGCCAGCCGGGCCGCGGCGGGAAGCCTGGGAGGAATCGGGCCGACACCGCCGATCGCGCCGCCCGGCGGTGCGCCCCTCGGTCCTTCCGTCCCCGAAGGAACCGGAAGTGGTGGCGTCGGCGGATCGTCGTCATCCGGAGACCAGACCGGTTCGCCGGCGCTCGATCATCTCGGGGAGATTCTGGATCGTCTCGGTCTCGGACGCGATGTGCTCGAACTCCTCGGCGAACACGCCGATCTGCTCGAGGGGCTCGGTGTCGACAAGTTGCTCGACGTTCTGTCGAACGACGACTTCCTCGCGGTGCTCGAAGGCCTCGACACCGTGCTCGACGTCGGGAGCGTGGTCGTCAACCTGGTCAGCGACTTTCTCGACCACCCGGGCCTGCCGTTCGACGAACGTGTCGTGCATGCGCTCGCCGACGCGGCGACGCGGTTCGGCATCGACCAGGGCGTCGAGTACGCCGCGAACTTCCTCGCGCAGGCGGCGACTGCAGCGCTGTTGCCCGGACTCGGTGCAGCGCTGGCGCCGTTTGCCGGCAAGGCCGCCGGCGTGATCGCCGACGCCGTCATCGGCGAGATCGTCGACATCGTCGACGGTGCCACCGACTTCGTCGACATCGCGGCAGACGCCGCCGTCGAGGCCTACCAGGCGATCAAGGAGACGTTCGGTGTCATCGTCGACGCCGCCGAGGCGGTCGTCGACGTGGCCGGGGCCGCGATCGATCTGACGACCGACGCCGCCGGAGTGGTCGTCGACGCAGGCGGCACGGTGGTCGGCGGTGTCGTCGACGCCGGCGGAGCGGTCGTGGGTGGCATCACCGACGCCGGAAGTACGGTCGGCGGCTGGCTGGGATGGTGATCGATCATGAGAGGGGCGAATGAGATGACCGAGTCGCACGAGAACGACGAGACCCGGCCCGAGACGATCGAGAGCGAGGCGATCGCGTCCGGCGTCGTCGACCGTCGGGCCACCGAACCGGTCGATGGCCCGCCCTCGACCGCAGGAGCCACGTTCCACGCAACCCGCGACGAGTTGCTGGGTCGTCACCCACTGCTCCACTCCGCCGAGATCGCGAGGTCGTACTGCGCAGTCGCCGACCGCGTGATCAGTGTGGTGGCGATCACGCCCGAGCGAATCCGCCGTGTCGACTGCTGGCTCGGTGATGTCGGGTTCGTGACCCACGTCGGCGCCAACGACCCAACGCAACCACTCTTGGGGTCGGTCTCCGACCGTGCCAGAGCCGTCGAGTTGACCGGCTCGATCGTGGGGTCGCTGGTCGGCGGTGTCCCGCCGACGCCGGCGGACGTTGCGATCGAGCTGGGCCCGGTCGGAGCGATCCGTCCCGACGGGATCCCGGCAGGCGTCGATTGGCTCGTCGTCGTGTCGGCGAAGCAGACCACGAGCGATACGCGACCGGAGCGGTTCATCGTCGTCCAAGCCCGCGGCGGCACCGCGTCGGCGTCGGTGCTCGCTCTCGACGACCCGGTCGTCGCCGAGCCGGCTGCCCCCGACGATCTCGACCGGCGCTTCGCGCGACTGATCGGACCACCACCACGGTCGGTGACCGAACTCCTCGCCGACGACTGACCGCGGCAACCCGACTGCGACCGGCTGCCAGACTGGCGGCATGCAACCTGGTCAGAGTCCGCCCGCGGGCGAACGCTGGAACGTCAACATGCCAGCAGTGATCGGTGTCGTGTTCGTGTTCCTGGTGGGCGTCGTCGTGTGGGTCATCGCCACCTCCACCGGCGATGACGAACAGGACCAGAGCGCCGCCACGGCGCTCGTCGACGTGACGACGAGTCCGGGCGCGACTCCAGCCCCGACGCTGTCTCCGACGCCGCTGCCGACCACCACGATCCCGCCGACCACGACGACCACGACGATCCCGCCGACCACGACGATCCCGCCGACCACGACGATCCCGCCGACCACGACGATCCCGCCGACCACGACGATCCCGCCGACCACGACGATCCCGCCGACCACGGCGCCTGCGCCCGTCACCACCGCTGCGGGCGTGGACGACGATACGGTGTCCGGCGATCTCGCGATTCCGGGACGACCGATGCGCCAACCCCCGTGCGATGGCGCATACATCACGGTGCTCGCATCGCCGATCGGCGACCAGGCCACGGCGGTCGGCGTGGCGGCCGTGCTCGACCAGTACGAGGGCTCCAACTACCTGCGCACGGACCAGACGTGTCCGTCTCTGACCCCCGACATCGATGGCGAGCCGATCTACGTGGTCTATCTCGGACCGTTCGCCGTCGCCTCCGACGCGTGCTCGGCGCGCAGCAGCGGGCCGGAGGGCGCATACGCCCGGGTGTTGAGCGACGAACTCGGCCCGGACCACTCCGTCGACTGCGCCTGAGCGTGATGGGGAGTTCTCCCCATCGCCTGTCGCTCCTGGATTCGTCACGATGGATCCATGGAGGTGATCGACGCCGACCGGGCACCCACCGACTCGTCGCTGCGCGGTGGCGCGGGCAGTGCGACCGGCTATCGGCGGGCGGTGAACGAAGACGCGTTGGTGTGCGGTCCGCAGTGGTTCGCCGTCGCCGACGGCATGGGTGGCCACAAGTCGGGGGACGTCGCCAGTCGCCTGGCGATCGACGTCCTGCGCCGTTCACCCGCCCCGTGCTCGGTCGATGAACTCCGCGGTGTCGCCGCAGCGGCCAATGCGCACATCCGTGACGTCGCACGCGACCGAGTGTCGGCCGGCATGGGTACGACGCTCGTCTCGGTGACCGCCCACGGCGACGGTGTGGCCGTGATGCACATCGGTGATTCCCGGTGCTATCGCCTGGTCGGCGGTGTCCTCACGCTCGTCACCCGCGACCATTCCCACGTGCAGGACCTGGTCGACCTCGGCCGCATCACACCCGACGAGGCGCCGGCCCACCACCTCCGCCACGTCGTGACCCGTGCACTCGGTGTCGACGAGGTCGCCTGCGCCGATGTGGTGGTCGTGCCCGCACCGGTGGGGCGGCTGCTGCTGTGCTCCGACGGTCTGACGACCGGGCTGTCGGCGCAGACGTTCGGGCGGGTGCTCAGTGGCATCGCCGACCCGCAGGCCGCCGCCGAACGACTCGTCGAACTGGCGCAGCTCGCAGGCGCCTCAGACGACGTGACGGCCGTGGTCGTCGATCATGACGGAGCGGTGCGATGACGAGCACCCGGTTCGCACCCGGCCCGGCGACGGCCTATGTGTGCGACGACGTGCTCGCCGTGGCGCTTGCCGCGGAAGCCGTCGACGACCTGATGTCGCAGTGCGGTTCGATGCCGGAGTGGTCTGAGTTGCTCGCCGCGTTCGCCGGCTGCTCCGACGCCGCCGTCGCAATGTACGCCGACCACCTCCTGCGGGTGGCAGTCATCGGTGCGGTCGAAGTCGACGCCGAGGGTGCCGACGGCCCCCACCGAATGTCCGGTGGTGTCGCATGGACGACCCATGAGATCGATGGCGCCCGATCCGTCACGATCCGACTGCGTGAGATCGGCGCCCGACCCGAGCTGACGCACTGCGTCGACGCCGGAGCCGTGCCGATCGCCATCGTGTCACGCCGCCTGGTCGCCGCGCCCAGCGATCAGGCGGATCCGTTCGAGTCCCTGTTCGGTGAGACGGTGCCCCGGACCGTCGAGGATGCCGCCGTTCGGGCGGCCGCCGGCGACGACCCGCACACGCTCGCGCCACTCGGCGTGATGGTGTTCTCCACCGGTGAGCGAGTGGTCGTCGATCGGTCGATGGTGCTCGGCCGCAACCCTCGGGCCGTGGACGGGGGAGACAGCGAGGCCGCATTGCGTCGAGTCAAGCTCTCGAGCCCCGGTGTTTCCCGCCGTCACGCCATCATCAGGGTCGATCGTTGGCACGCATCGATCGACGATCTCGGATCGTCCAACGGGACTCGAGTCGGGCCACCTGGCGGGCCCACCACGACGGTCCGACCAGGCCAGCCGGTCGACCTCGTGCCAGGCGCCATCGTGGAACTGGGAGGCGACGTGTCGTTCGCCGTGGAGGAAGTGGCGTGACAGAGTTGACCGACACGAGGGACCCGTCGACGAGCGGGCCGATCGAGACGATGGAGCACACGATGACCACCACGACGGCGGGCGACGAGGGTCGGTCCAGCCGGCCCCAGATCGAATTCTGTGGTGAGGTCGTCGAGGTCGATCACGATGGGTTCACGATCGGGCGTGACGCCGACTTCGTCATCGAAGACGACAACCGTTTCCTCCATCGCCAGTTCCTCGGTCTCTCCGAATCCCGGGGGGTGTGGCTGCTCGCCAACATCGGAACGCAGCTGACCGCGACCGTCTCGGATCGCGACGGCCGGCTCGAGGCGTTTCTGTCCCCCGGCGGTGTCTTGCCGCTGGTGTTCGACGAGACGCTCGTGCGGTTCACGGCCGGCCCGACCTCGTACGAGTTCTCGATCGGACTTCCCGATCCTGCGTTCGTGGCCAGTCAGATCGACGGGAACGACTCGGGGGACACGACCGTCGGGAGAACGGTGATGACGCCCGATCAACTCCGGCTCGTCCTTGCTCTGGCCGAGCCGGCACTGCTCGGCCGAGCACGCCGCGGTACGGCGATGCCCTCGTCCGGCGAGGCGGCGCAGCGACTCGGCTGGACCACGACGAAGTTCAATCGCAAACTCGACAACGTCTGCCAGAAGCTGGCGGCGCAGGGTGTTCGCGGTTTGCACGGCGAGCCGGGGCGGTTGGCATCGAATCGACGGTCACGACTCGTCGAGTACGCGCTCGCCGTTCGACTGGTGACCCGCGACGATCTCGCACTCATCGATCCGTCGACGATGCCCGATGACGGCTCCGGACCCGACTGACCGGCGATGCACCTGAAGCTGAGGGTGCTCGCCGACGGTCACGGCGACGACGTGCTCGTCGACGTCGAACCGCAGACCACGGTGGGGGAACTCGCCCTCGCGCTCTTCCCGGACGCAGCAGCTTCCGGATCGGGCCCCGACCACCTGGGTCTCGCCGTCGACGTCGACAGCGCCGACCGCCGGGTCGTCCCGCCCGCCACCAGGCTGGACGCGTCGGGCATCAGGTCAGGTTGCGCCGTCGGCCCGATCACATCCCGGCTGGTGTCGCCCCCACCGGCCGTGGCCGCCACGCTGACCGTGCACGACGGGCCCGACGCGCCGTCGACCATCCCGCTTCACACCGGACGCAACAGCATCGGCCGAGGCTCCGATCGTGATGTTCGACTCACCGACCCGCTCACGAGCAAGCGCCATGCCGAGGTGATCGTCGGCGACGTCGTCGAGATCGTCGACGCGGCGTCGGCCAACGGCGTGTTGATGAGCGGCCGACCGGTCGCCCGCGCCGTGCTGCACGCCCGCGACCGGGTCGTGCTCGGCGCGACGACGATCTCGGTAGCGCACCACGGCCTCCAGGGCGGTCGGACGCCTCGACACACGAACGACGTGCCGTTCAACCGATCGCCTCGACTCGATCCCCGGTACGCGGGCATCGTGCTCGTCGCGCCGGAGCCTCCGTCCCCCCCGGCATCACAGCGATTCCCGATCGCCACCGTCGTGGGGCCGATCGTGCTGGCCGTCGTGCTGTTCGCGTTCACACAGAATCTGCTGTCGATCCTGTTCTTCGCGCTGAGTCCGGTGATCATGATCGGGAGTTGGTGGGAGACACGTTCGGCCAACAGGAAGCAGGTGGTCGTCGAGTCAGCCCGGTTCCGCAGTGCGCTGAACGATCTCGCCGTGCAGCTCGACTACGCCCTGGGTCTCGAACGCATCGGGCGTCGGCACGAACATCCGAGCGTCGTCGAGGTGCTCGAGGCCGTCGACGCACGTTCCCCGCTCGTGTGGACCCGACGACCTGAACACGACTCGTTCGCGCAGGTGCGGCTCGGTCTCGGTACCCAGACGTCCCGGAACTCGGTCGAGATGCCGTCGACCAACAAGACGCTTCCCGGGCTCTGGCGGGAGCTCACCGACACCGTCGCCCGGTACGCCGACGTGACCGGGGTGCCGGTCGTCGCTGACATCATGTCGTGCGGCAACGTCGGTGTCGGCGGCCCCGAGCGGGTCGCCGATCCTGTGGTGCGAGGGTTCCTCGCCCAGTTCGTTGGTTTGCACTCCCCGGCCGAACTCACGGTCGCGGCGTTCGCCGTCGGCGACCGTTGGGATTGGCTGAAGTGGCTCCCGCACACCGACGGAGGGCGTCTCGCCGGGAACGCCGCAGAGTGCTCGGCGCTGGCCACGTGGGTCGAGGCCCTCATCGACGAACGGTGGTCGGCGCAAACGGCCGACGATGGCCCGGCGCCGCTCCCCGCAGTGATCGTGTTCGTCGACGACGATGCACCGGTCGAGCGGCCCCGCCTCGTCCAGGTGGCCGAACGTGGGCCGGGAGTCGCGGTACATCTCGTCTGGTGTTCGGCGAGCGTCGAGCGTCTCCCGGCGGCGTGCCGGACGTTCGTCGATGTCGATGCCAACACCGGTCGAGGACTCGCCGGATTCGTCGTGGGTGGGCAGACCGTCTCCGACCTCGAGATCGAACCGGCCGGGCTGGCGTCGGCGACCCGCTTGGCCCGGCGGCTCAGTCCACTCGTCGACAGCGGTGCGCCCGTCGACACCGCGTCGGAGCTGCCCCGTTCGGTCGCATTCGTCGATCTGACCGGCCACGACCTCGCCAGGTCGCCCGATGCCGTCGCCGACCGCTGGCGCTCGAACGAGTCGCTCCCGTCGGACTCGATGGTGTCCCGCCGGCGCGACCACGGTCTCCGGGCCCTGGTCGGACACACCGTCGACGGCCCGATCCACCTCGACCTGCGCGCACAGGGACCCCACGCGCTCGTCGGCGGTACCACCGGATCCGGCAAGAGTGAGTTCCTCCAGAGTTGGATCCTCGGTCTCGCAGCCGACAACAGCCCCGCCCGCGTCACGTTCCTGCTCGTCGACTACAAGGGCGGCGCGGCGTTCGCCGACTGCGTGGAACTGCCCCACTGCGTCGGCCTCGTGACCGATCTCAGCCCCCACCTGGTCCGGCGTGCGCTGGCGTCGCTCGACGCCGAGCTGCGCCATCGTGAGCAGCTGCTGCACGACCGGCGCGCCAAGGACCTCATCGAGCTCGAGCGCCGCAACGACCCGACCTGTCCGCCGAGCCTCGTCATCGTGGTCGACGAGTTCGCTGCACTCGTGTCCGAGGTCCCCGAGTTCGTCGACGGCGTCGTCAACATCGCGCAGCGCGGTCGGTCCCTCGGCCTGCACCTCGTACTCGCCACCCAGCGACCTGCCGGCGTGATCAAGGACAACCTCCGGGCCAACACCAACCTCAGGATCGCGCTCCGTATGGCCGACGAGGGTGACTCCGACGACGTGATCGGCACGACCCAGGCGGCGCTGTTCGACCCCGACATCCCGGGCCGGGCGATCGTCAAGTCCGGACCCGGCCGCATCACGGCGTTCCAGGCGGCCTACTCGGGCGGCCACTTCGCGGGGCGGACCATCCGACGACCGATCGAGGTGTCGTCGCTGCGGTTCGGAGCTCCCGTCCAACGCGACCAGGGCACACCATCCACCGTCGTCGCCGCGCCGGCCGGCCCGTCCGACATCGAGCGCGTGGTCCACACGATCGATCGCGCCGCACGGCAGCTCCGCATTCCTGTGCCACGGCGACCGTGGCTGCCCGAGCTCGCCGATCGCTATCGACTCGAAGCCCTCCCGACCGATCGCACCGACGACACGATCGTGTTCGGCGTCGCCGACGACCCTGACCTCCAGCGTCAGCCCGTGGTCGCCTTCCATCCCGATGCCGACGGCAATCTCGCGGTGTACGGCACCGGTGGCACCGGCAAGAGTGGTGCGTTGCGGAGCATCGGCCTCGCCGCCGGGTTCGGGTCCACGCGAGGGGGACCCGTGTGGGTCTACGGTCTCGACTTCGGTTCGCGAGGGCTCCAACCGCTCGCCCCGCTCCCGCACGTCGGCAGCATCATCCCCGGTGAGGACGGGGAACGGGTCCAGCGCCTGCTCCGCTTCCTGGAGGGAACGATCGACGACCGGGGGGAGCGGTTCGCCCGAGCAGAGGCGGCGACGATCAGCGAGTACCGACGCCGGAGTGGCCGAGACGACGAGGCGCGGATCATCGTGCTCGTCGACGGCGTCGGGGCGTTCCGAGCCGAGTACGAGGGCGGCCTCCTGAACCGATGGTGGGAACTCTTCCTGACGATCGCCGCCGAGGGGCGCGCGCTCGGCATCCACGTGGTCATGTCAGCCGACCGGCCATCAGCCGTGCCGTCGAATCTGGCGTCATCGATCCAGCGTCACCTCGTCCTTCGCCTCGCGAGCGAGATGGACTACGCGATCGCCGACGTCCCGGCCGACGCCTACGGGGCGGGGACCCCACCGGGGCGCGGTTTCCTCGACGGCCGCGAGATCCAGGTCGGCGTGATCGGTGGGGTCGGCGACCTCGCCCGCCAAGGCACAGCGATCGAACACTGCGGGGCGGCGATGGTACGCAACAGCTCGGTCGCCGCACCACCGATCGAGTCCCTCCCGACGCGGGTAGCGCTCAGCGAGCTCGGGACCGGCCGACCCGTGATCGGGGTGAGCGACGACACACTCGAACCGCTGGCCTTCCAGCCCGAGGGCGCTTTCCTCGTGGCCGGCGCGCCGCGGAGCGGCCGCAGCACGACGGTGGCGACGATGGTGCGGAGTCTCGCCGTCCATCGACCGGGCACCGACTTCGTTCTGTTCGGCCAGCGCCGGTCCCCGCTGACTTCGCTGACCACCTGGGCCGCGTCAGCACACGGCCCTTCGGAGATCGAGCAGCTCGCGGTGAAGTTGGGGACCCGTCTCGGCGATGCGGCCGGCCGGTCGATCGTGGTCGTGATCGAGGCAGTCGGCGAACTGCTCGACACCGAGGCCGACGTGCCCCTGCAGCACCTCGTCCGGGCGTGTCGGGATCAGGGCGTCTTCGTGATCGCCGAGGGCGAGACGAGCAGCGTGGGTGGGTCGTGGCCGTTGCTGCAAGCCATCAAGTCCACACGGTTCGGCATCGTGCTCCAGCCGGATCAGATGGACGGCGACATGTTGTTCAAGACGCCGTTCCCGCGGACCACGCGGGCCGAATTCCCCGTGGGCCGCGGCGTCATGGTGCAAGGTGGTCAGGTGTGCAAGGTGCAGGTGGCGTTGCCCGAATGATCACGATCGACGGATACGCCGACATCGAGCGGATCGGCAGCGGTGGTCTCGGTGACGTCTACCGTGCGACCCGGGACTCGACCGGTGCCGTCGTCGCCGTCAAGGTGCTCCGCGATGTCTCCGACGAATCGATCGCCTGGCATCGCACCCGACGTGAGTTGACCGCACTCGTGGCGCTCGCGGGACACGCGAACGTCATCCGGTTGGTCGAGGTGCTCGACCTGCCCGAGGGCCCCGCCCTCGTCATGGAGTACGCTCCAGGGGGTTCGGTCGCGGAACTGGTACTCCGGCGTGATCGTCCACTCACCGTCGGCGAGACGGTGCTCGTCGGACGCCAGACTGCCACCGCACTCGTGGCAGCCCATGCGCTGGGCATCGTGCATCGCGACGTCAAGCCACAGAACCTCCTCATCGACGGATTCGGCCAGGTCAAGCTGTGTGACTTCGGCATCGCCGCAATGGCCCGATCCGACGAATTCCAGGCTCGAACGAGCGCCGTGTCGATGCGGTATGCGAGCCCGGAGGATCTCGACGACGAGATCGAGGTCGGCCCGGCGTCCGACGTGTACTCCCTGGGTGCCACCATGCTCCACCTCGCACGTGGGGCTCCACCGACGCTGAAGGAGCGGCTCGCGCCCTGGCATCCACCGACGACCGACGATGCCGAACTGGCGGCTCTCGACACGGTCATCGCCGCGTGCCTGCTACCGACTCCCAGCGAGCGGCCGAGCGCTGCCCAGGTCGTCGACGAACTCGAACGGCTCGGCTGGTCGATCGACGAACGCAATCGGGCACTTGTGTTCGACCGTGCCGATCTCGGTGCACCGCCCGACGACGACCCGACCGCGCCCCGACCATCGACGGTCGCCGAGGTCATTGCGACCCTGGGGACCGACGACGATCCGACGGTGATGCGCTCGCTCGACCGAGCGGTCGTCCCGGCCGACGACACGGCCGACGACACGGCCGACGACACGGCCGACGACACGGCTGACGACACGGTGTACCGAACCGACCGCCGAACCCCTCGCCCGCCGCCACCGGACAAGCGGCGCCGGCCGTTCGTCGCCGCTGTCGTGGTCGTGGTCGTGGCGCTCGCCGCTGCCTGGGCGTTCGTGTCGGCACGCAACGATGTGGATGTCCCGTCGCCCGAGACGGTGGCTCGGCCGGCCGAGCTGACCCCGATCACCGAGCTCGACTGGCCACTCGGCGATGTCGGCGACTGCCTCGTCCAGGTCGGCGACCAGCTCGATCGTGCGCCGTGCGCGGAGCCACACGACCTCCAGCGCTTGTTCGTCGGCACACTCGACCCCACCGAGTTCGGTCCGGACGCCGGGTACGCACGTGACGCGTTGGAGGGAGCCGTGCGAGCAACATGCGCCGTCGAGTTCGAGTCGGCGATCGGTGTGCCGAATGTGGACAGCGAGTTGGACGCGCCGTTCACCCTGCCATCCGCCGACACCTGGGAACACGATGGGGACCGGACGTTCCAGTGCTTCGTCGGTGTGCAGGGGCAGCGCGTCGTCGGCGACGTGGTGGGCGACGGCAACTGACCGGGGAGTTCTGCCCATGTCCTTCCCGCCGGCGCATCCGTAGCGTCGACTCCGACGGGTCGGCGACCCAGGAGGGAGACACGATGGGTGACGGGATGGTCGGCGCCGACGCCGACATGTTGTCGGTGACGGGCCGTCAGTTCGTCCGATCGTCCGCCGCGTTGATCGGCCACCGGGATCAACTGGCGTCGATGTTCGCATCGGCGTCGTGGACCGGAGCCGATGCCGAACACAGTCGGGCCGATTGGAACGCCGTGGGCAGTCCGGCCCTCGCACGGACGAGCCGGTTCGTCGAGTCGTTGGGCAACCGGCTGCTCGAACACGCCGCCGAACAGCAAGGTGCCAGCGCCATCGGGCAGGCGGGCGCCCGCATGCCAGGAGCGATCGGATTCGGGCCGTGGCGACACGGCGATCTGCTCGACGACTTCCGAGAACTCGTGGATGAGGTGCTCGACGGGTGGTTCGCGAACGAACCGGCATCGCCGTCGCCCGCACCGGACGCCCCCGCGAGCGGTGTGTCCGGATTGCGGCCGAGCGAGTTCGAAGCGCCGGCCGAAGGCCGCGACGCCGTGCTCATGGCGATGCAGGGTCTCGCCGAGGAGGATCGCATCGCACGCGACGAGATCGAGATCCGAGCGCTCGACAACGGTCGGTACATCGTGGTGCTCCCCGGCGTGACCGACCTCTCCGAGGGATTCGACCAGTTCGTCGACCAGGTGCGCGAGGACGGACCCGTTCGGCGTGCCGGGGGCCGGTCGTGATGCGGTCGAGGCCTGGGCCGACAACGACGAACCGACGGTGCGCAAGATGCGCTACGCATACGAGGCGGCTCTCCGCGACGACACGACGGTCAACGAGTACTCCGTGGTGACGATCGATGCGCTGGAGGCGGCGGGTGTGCCGGCCGGCGCCGAGGTGATGATCGTCGGTCACAGCTTCGGCGCGTACACGGCGATGGACCTCGCTGCCGATGGGGACTTCAACGCGGCACACGGCAAGGACCCGGCCGGCTATCACGTCGAGGTCACCCACGTGATCGCGGCCGGCGCCGAGACCGACTGGCGCTTCGACGACGTGCCGGCCGACACCAGCGCGCTCGTGCTCAACAACCGGTTCGACGGTGTCTATCGAGCCGAGGACCTGTTGCACGGCGACGGCCACGCCCGACACGACGGGCATCTGGAACACAACTTCTGGGGTGGCTGGGAGGGCTACGGGCACGATGAGCACAACTACATCGACTGGCTGGCCGGCACCGGCGACGCCCAGATCGAGGACTGGCTCGCCGATGTCGGGGAGCACTACATGTCCGGCGGCACCCGGGTGAGTGTCAGGGTCCCGGACCCGAACCTCTGATGTCGACGGGATCGGCGACCGTGTGGGCCTGACGAAATCTGAACATTTGGTGACAACCGCAGACTTCGCTCGGTGTCGAGGGTTTCGCTACCGATAGACCTGTGGCGTCACCGCCGACACCGCCAACGAGGAGTCCGATCGTGATCCCAACCAAACGGAGGAGCCCTTGGCTCGTCGCCCTCCTGGGTGTCCTGGCGATCGCTGCTGGGTGCTTCGTCGCCCGGCACGCCTCCGAGGCGAGCCGGCTGGCCGACCAGGCGGGTTCACTCGACCTCCGGTTCGTCGCTGTCGGGCTGTTGCTCTCGGTGTCGGCGATCACCAATCGTGGGCTGCTCAACCGGGCGGCGCATCGCGCGGTCGGCCTCGACATCGGCACCGGGGCGATGACCCGGACCGCTGCGGTCGGCTTCACCGCCCAGAAGATGGTCAAGTCGGCGGGTGCCGCCGGACTCGCCGTGTTCGTGCGCGACGGTCGTCGCCGTGGACACGAGCCGGGAGCGATTGCCGCAGCCTGCGTACTGACGGCCGTGTCGTCGTTCGTTGCGCTGGGCGTCCTGCTCGTGTCGGCCATCGCCGTCCTGGTGGTGACCGATCGGATGACCGGCTGGTGGATAGCGGCCGTCACCGGCTTCGGCCTGTACACCGCGGTCGTCGTCGCGATCGGGTTCGCCGTGGTTCGCAACCGGACGGTGGCCGTACGTCTGTGGTCCTGGGGTCAGCGCACCTGGTGCCGGTTGACCCGTCGATCCCCCGCTCGGCAGACCCAGGCAGTGCCGGATCACCTGTTCGATGCACTGGACAGGGCGCTCACCCACCGCGGCGTCCTCGGTTCGTTGCTGCTGCACGGCGTCGCGTCGAAGGCACTCGGCGCGCTGATGCTGATCGCCGCCCTGTCGTCGGTCGGCGTCCCGGTGAGCGCCTCTGGCGCAGTGGTCGTCTATGCAACCGCACTCGGAGCTTCGATGGTCACGATCGTGCCCGGTGGTGTCGGAACCGTCGAGGGATCGACGGCTGCGTTGCTCGTGGCATCCGGCGCGTCGCTGGCTGCAGCGACGCTCGCCGTCGTGCTGTTCCGGTTCTTCGACCTGCTCGTGCCGGTGTGCATCGGGGCCGTCGCCACGCGGCGCCGTGACGAGCCCGCACCGACACCGGTCGAGTCGCTGCCACAACTGGTCGAGTCGCTTCCGGCGTCCGTGGTTCTGGTGGCAGCCGCATGATCGCCGCCCCTGGATCGACCGTTCGAGTGTCGACGAGTCTGACTCGTCGGTCGTCTCGGAGGACGTGGTTCGATCCCGGCGACGAGGGCGATGCGACCGCTCGCGGCCGGACCGCGTCCACACGGCGAGACCGGGGCCCTGAGCACCCGTTGGTAGCCTGGGCATCCGCGCGACCTGCGCGCAGGTGCCGAATGACCCGTGACGCTGACAGTCCTCACCGCCTCTCGACAGGAGACACCGCTGCGCTTCGTGAGCTGCTCATCCGGGGCGTTGCGCTGTCCGATCGTCCCGATGCCGCCGGTGAGCTCTCGACGTTGGCAGCTCGGGCTCCGCTCGGGTCGCTACCCGCCGCTGCGTGGACCCACCGACTCTCCGGCACCCTCGAGCGCAGCCTGGCCAGCGTGCCCGAGATGCCCGCACCGGTGCTCGACGAGTTGCGGTCCGACGCCGAACACGAGGCGGTCCGCGGATTGGTGCATCTCGCCTCGCTCCGTGACATCGGTGCGGAGTTCGACCGCCGCGGCATCTCCTGGCTGGCGATGAAAGGTCCGGTGCTCGCCCATCTCCTGTATGCGCGGCCGAGCGATCGCCGGTACGTCGATCTCGACCTCCTGGTCGACCGTTGCGACTTCCCGGCTGCCGTCGAGATCCTCGAGGAGTTGCGCTACGAGCACTCGATCCACAACTGGCGGCTGGCCGAAGAGATGCTGGCGGGTGAGATCGAGTTGACGTCCGGTTTGGCCCGTATCGACCTGCACTGGCATCTCCACTATTCGAGCGCTGACCGCGATCGTGTCTCGCTGGTGCCCGACGAGATGCTCGCCCGAGCCCGCCGCGTCGAGCTTCCTGGCCAGTCCGTGCCGACGTTCGATCCCGTCGACACCTTGCTCAATCTCGCCTACCACGCGGCCCGGTCCGATGGCCACCGCTTGATCTGGCTGAAGGACCTCGAGCGCTCGCTCGTCGTCGAGTCACCCGACCTCGACGAGCTCGTCCGACGATCGTTGCAGTCGGAGTGCGGCCCGCAGGTCGGCGTGATGCTCATTCGCGCCCGCGAGCTCCTCGACGTGGCCGTCCCCGAGGACGTGACCGACGCCCTCGTGCCGGCCCCCATCCGTGCCCTCGATCGCGGCGCCCGTCGCCTCAGCGACCCGGTGCAGTTCGACGACCGGACCACGCTCACCCGCTTCGTCACCCGTTCGATCGGAAGCTCGACCCGCGACACGATCACCGAGCTGCCGGTTCGGGCCGTGCGCCGGGTCACCCGTCTCGTCGTACCGCCCGACAAGAACGAGACCGGCGATCGGATCGAGAAGCAGCGGTTTCTCGACGCGGTTGCCGCGTCCGGCCGGTGAGCCCGATCCACCGCCGCTCTGCGGCCATGCGCTCAGGTGAATCACCGTGCTGAGCGGTGTCCGAGCCGGGTTGGGCACGATCCGCCTCGCCGTCTCGCTGGTCGCCTCGTCGGGGCGCCGGTATCTCGTCGCGATCCTGGTCGCCACGGTGGTCACGTCGGTCGCCCTGGCCGGCGAGCTGCTGGTCGGTGGCCGACTCCTCGACCTCATCGCCGAGGGTTCCGACGGCCGCGACGTTGCGCCGTACCTCGTCGCGCTCGGGGCGCTGCTCGTGGTCTCCGCACTCTCGCAGGCGTTGGCGGCGGAGCTACGGCTTCCGTTGAGTGAACGGGTGTACCGCACGGCGATGGATCAGGTCCTCGAGACCGCCGCGGAGGTCGAGGTCGAGCAATTCGAACGGGCGGAGTTCTTCGATCGTCTCGACCGTGCCGTCGATGCGACCGGCGAGCAATCGACGGCCGTCGTCTTCGGTCTCGTCGCGATTCTCTCGACAGCGATCGTGGCGATGGGTGTGGTCGTGGTCCTGGTGTCCGTCGAACCACTGCTCGTACCGATCGTCATGGTCGGATATGTCCCGGTCGCGGTGGTGAATGCCCGCAACACTCGTGCTGCGTACCAACTCGAGGTCGAGCTGACCGAGGTCGAACGCGAGCGAGAGTACCTGGAGGATCTGCTGACCGACCGGAGCGCGGCCAACGACGTGCGGTCGTTCGATCTGGCGCCCGCGCTGCGGGCATGGCACACCGGTTTCAGCGACATCCGCGTCGAGCAGATGACCAGACTGGTCCGCCAGCGGCTCGCTCGGCTCACCGGCGGCACGATCGTGACGACACTGGTGCTGATCGGCGCGCTGTCGTTCACCGTGGTTCTCGCGACCCGCGGCACGATCACGCTGGGCGATGCCGCGATCCGCGATCGTCGGACTCCAGCAGTTGAACGGCCGGGTGCACATACTCGGTGGCGCGATGGACAGCGTGCACGGAGGGGTCGAGTTCCTGCGCGACTTCGAGCGCTTCCGTGCGACGATCCCGATGATGCAAACGTCCCGGACGACGTCGGTGCCCCCGGCACCACCCGACGAGCTCGAGATCGACGAGGTGCGCTACCGCTACCCGGGTTCCGAGGTCGATGCCGTGGGACCGCTGAGCTTGGGCGTCCGGCGCGGGCAGGTGTTGGCCATCGTCGGTGCGAACGGCTCGGGCAAGACGACGCTGGCGAAGGTGATCTGCGGACTGCTCCCGCCGTCCGCCGGGGCGGTTCGATGGGATGGCGTCGACCTCTCGAGCTGCGACCCGTTCTCGGTCCGATCACAGATCGCGCCGGTGCATCAGGACTACCCACACCTGAACTTCACGATCCGCGAGGCGATCGGCCTGGGCGACGTCGAACGACTCGACGAGGTGGCGGCGATCCGTTCGGCAGCCGACCAGGCCGGGCTGTCGGTGCTCATCGACGGCCTACCGCTCGGGCTCGACACCCGGCTCGGCAAGGAGTTCACGAACGGGATCGACCTGTCGATCGGTCAGTGGCAGCGACTGTCGATCGCTCGTGCGTTGTTCCGAGGTGCCCCGATCATGGTCTTCGACGAGCCCTCGGCCGCGCTCGACCCGCGAGCCGAGATGGCGCTGTTCGACACGATGCAGCAGATGAGTGACGGCCGGATCGTGATCTTCATCTCACACCGCTTCGCCACGGTGCGGGACGCCGACCTCGTCGCGGTGCTCGACGAGGGATCACTCGTCGAGCTGGGTTCGCACGACGAACTGATGGACCACCACGGGCTCTACGCCGATCTGTTCACGATCCAGGCGGAGCGGTACGGCGACGGGCCTCGCCGGGGTTCCTGACGGCAGGCGGTGCTCGTCCATGCGCGGAAAAGCGCCCGAACCAGACGGTTCGGGCGCCCTTTCGCTCGTGATCGATCAGCTGGTGGGAGTGCCGCCCGAGCGATTGCGACGGCCGTCACTCCGGCTGCCACGACGCGACGCCTGAGTGAACTCCTCCAACGTTCCCAGCTCGATGATCTGGGGTGATTCATATGACTTCATGTGGTGTGGTTTCCTTCCGCCGTAGTTGTGTTCGATTTAGCATAGCGTTGACCTACCGTGGACGCAAGCCAGATATCACCCTGTTCTGCGGGCGACGTTCACGAGACCCGGTCGGTGGCGAGCCAAGCGGCTTGGAGCAGCGAGGCCGAGAGGCCCGATCGTTCATCGGAGCGCCAGATGTCGCGCAACAGATCCACGTCGACCAGCTCGTCGTCCAGGCCCTCGCCGGACCAACCATCAGCGAACTCGCTGGTGAGATGGGTCATGAACGTCGTATCGAAGTCGACCTTCGACGTGCGAGCGAGCGCTGCGTCCGGGAGCAGGTCGCCGACGAATCTGCGGAAGTTCGTCGTTCGAAAGCCGCTCCCCAGCCATCCGCCGTCCCGGGCCAGCGCCTCGATCAGGAGCGGGTTGGTCAGTGGCTGGCTGAGCGAGACGTCGTACTCGGACGCCAGGACCTGCTCGTTCGCTCCGGCCAGCACGACGCTGCGTTCGAGTCTGACGTTGCGGACACTGGCAGCGAACCCGAGCGGTCTGTGTCGTTCCTCCTCGAGCAGGATCTGGCGGAGCAACTCGACCGCCGGCGGCCGCAACCAACGTTGACCGGCGTCCGGATCGTTGAGCTGCTGCCGTGCGCGCCACCTGGCCGGCGCGACCGCCTGGGCGATCGCGATCACGTGGCGACGACGCATGGCGCGCGGCGTCCGGATCAATCGTGTGATCGGAGCGATCCGATGGGCGTCGACCCCGAGCACCTCGTCCCCTCCCTCTCCGGTGAGCAAGGAACCACCACGCACGACCTCGAGCACGGGAATGTCGCTGTGCAGGAGCGGTGGCCACACCGACCCGTAGCGCACGAGCAGCGATGTCGCCAACGGGCCCACGAGGTCGAGTTCGTCGTGCAGCGTCAACCGAACCCAGTCCTCGACATCGAGGTGGCCGATCACGAGCTCCTGCCAGGTCGATTCGTCGGTCTCGGGCGCGTCGGGAAAGACCTTGGTGATGGGGATCGGCGCAGGGAGGCCCTCTCGGCGTGCCAGATCGACGGCGATCGCGAGGATCGTCGACGAGTCGCGGCCCCCGGAGAACGACACGCCGCAGGGCGGACGACGGAGCGCCGCGAGGATCTCGTGCTCGAGCGCAGTCCGGGGATCGGGAACGGGTTCGTCGATCGGCGACTCCGGCGGTTGGTCGACCCAGCCGTCGACCCAGCCGAGCACGATCTCCATCGGGCTCATGACATACATCGAGTCCCGCGCCACGGGTCGGAGGATACGCTTCTCGACGAGGATGCCCTCGGAAAGGCGGTTGACACATGCAACTCAGGAGCAGCGGTCTGACCTGGCAGGTCGTCGACGACGAGATCATCGTGCTCGACCTCGAGGGATCGGTGTATCTCCGTCTCAACGGGAGCGGCCGGTTGCTCTGGGAACAGCTGGACACGCCGTCGTCCGCCGCGCAGCTCGCCGATGTGTTGGTCGAAGCGTACGGCATCGACGCCGCGCAGGCGACCGCCGATGTGGGCGCCTTCCTGGACAGCCTCCGCGAGAAGCAGTTGATCGAGGAGTGATCAGGACACCAGACCGTCGCCGCCGCGGACTGTCGGTGACGCGGCTCCATCCAGCGACCTCCAAGGTGTCGATGATCGGCGATCGACTCGCCACCCTCGGTTGGGGGGCGGCCCGAACGCTGCGGCTCCCACCCCGATCGATCGCGACCACGGTTCGCGTCGCCGCTCTGATGGCCGTCGTCGAGGTGATGGTGCGACGCATGCCGCTCCCCAAGGTCGCGTCCGTCCTGCCGCGTTCGCCTCGACTTGAGCGCTTCGTCGGTCTCTGACGTCTCGGTCGACGTCGCCACCCTGCCGGCGGCCGCTCAGCGACAGATCACCTGCACCAACCGGGTGGCCGATGTGTGGCCGTTCAGCGACGGTCCATGTCTGAGGCGCACACTGGTGGCGGGTCGGCTCCTGCGGCGCTGCGACCCCTCGATCCGTATCGGCTTACGGGGAGCCGACACCGACATGGTCGCACACGCCTGGCTCGAGATCGACGGTCAGCCGCTCGAGGACGTCTCCGACATCGGTGCGTTCGCCATCGTGGGTACCGGCGCGGCATGAGCGACACCACGGCGGTGTTCGACCTGTGTGGTCTCGGCCTGCGTTCCGAGATCGAACTCCACCTGCCGGTGGCCCCGTCCACGGCGTGGGACGTCGACATCGTCCGCGGTGCCCCGACCGACACCAGCGAGCAGCCGGAGGGTGAGGTCATCGCCTACCTCGACCTCGGCGACGACGGCGACCTCGATGACGACGAGTTCGGCGGCGAGCAGCTGGGGATCGAGCCGGGTTGGTGGTACCGCGCCGTCCGGGTCGACGAGGGCTACGTCGTTCGGTTCCACCGCTGCGGTGAGTTCCGGATCTCGGCCGACCTCGCCCACGTACGGATCTGCCCCGACCTCGATGGCCGGCACGAGATCCTGCCGATCCTCATGGCCGGCACCGTCGGCGCGATGCTCCTGGCCCTGCGGGGCGACACCGTCTTGCACGCCAGCGCAGTTGCCGTCGACGGACGCGTCGTCGCCTTCGTGGCGCCGTCAGGTGGTGGCAAGTCGACGCTCGCGGCCCTGCTGTGCCGACACGGCGCCGATCTCGTGACCGACGACGTGTTGGTCGTCGACGCCGGCCCCCCTCCCCGCTGCGCCGGAGGTGCCACCGAACTCCGACTGCGTGAGGCCGCGGCGCCCCTGGCCGAGTTCGATCGCGGCTCGTCGCGTGCCACCGCGGACGGCCGCACGGCCTTTGCCCCCGGACCCGGCGCGCCGCGGGATGTTGCCGCTCGCAGCGATCGTGACACCGTGGCCCTCGCGCGAGGTGAGCACCGTCGAGGTCACCGAGCTGTCCGGCGGCGAGCGCCTGCTCGCGCTGATGGACAGCCCTCGCGTGTTCGGGTGGGCCGACGGGGGAGTGCTGAGTCGCGACCTGTCCACGTTGGGTCAGGTCGTGAACCAGATCCCGGTCTTGGACGTGACGGTGCCGTGGGGGCCACCGTTCGACCCGGACGTGGTGAACGCACTGCTCGATCTCGCCCGGCGGCGGTGAGTTCGACCCCGACTCGGATCCAGGCGGCGCACGAAGGCGCCGGCACCGAGCGTGTTCACGCAAGGGCTGATCCCGGCGCCGACGGCTCCGTGTCAGACGCTGATCGCCGGTTCGGATCGCTCGGCCGATGGTCCGGTTCTCGATACGCGCGAGTCGTCGGTCTCCGGTAGGACATGGATCGATCGTGCCGACGGCGTCAACGCGATGGCGGCCACGATGATCGCGCCGGCGGCAAGGTGCTCCACCCGTACGGCTTCGCCGAAGAAGAGCGCGCCGATGAGGAACATCGTCGGTAGCTCGGCGCCGCCTGCGACGGCTGTTCGAGCGGCGCCGATTGCCGGCGCGACGGCGCCGTAGATCATCATCGGGACGAGCGCGCAGCCGATCCCGATGCCGATCACCCAGGCCCATCCGCTCAGATCGGCGGGGACGACCCGCTCGGTCGGCATCGTGACAATGAGGGGAGCGAGCGCTGCGGTTGCGCCGAGCGCGACCGCGCTGAGCCGTTCGAACGGATCGAGCGGCCCGAGCCGTTCGGTCAGGATCGCCACACCGAACCCGAACGTGGCCGGCGCGACGAACAACAGCGGAGACGCGACGGTCGCCGGGTTCGGTCCGAACGCGACCGCGGCCGCCACCACGACGAGCGCCGCTGCACCGATCGACCGGATCGTTGCCGAACGGCCGAAGACGAGCCGGCAGGCGATCAGTGTGAACACCGGGTACGTCATGTAGGCCACGCCGGTCGTCGCAAGATCGCCGTTCTTGATCGACTCGACGTAGGCGATCCAGCCCAGGCCGGCCGACGCTCCGCCTGCGAGCCCCCACCAGGTCGCGGTCCGCTTCGGGCCGGTCAGTCGCAGGAAGGGAGCCAGCACCAACGCGGCAGCGGCGTACCTGAAGAACGCCACGGCCACCGGTGACAGGCCGGATCCCGTCAGACGCCGGGCGAAGAACGCCGCCGACGCGGTGGCGATCGATGCCGCGATGATCGCGACCGTCGCCGTACGTGATGACGGATTCCAGGCTCGAAGCCGTCCGAGGGTGGTCGGTGGCTGGTCGACGGAGTGGCCGACACCGGCGATCGTGGAGACGCTGCTGGCGGAGAGGCTGGTGGTGAGGTTGGTGGTCGTGGAGATGGTGGTGGAGATGCCGGCTGTGGTCACACCTCTATCGTCGGTGCCGGCGACTCATCTGTCCAGCGCGTATATTGGGGCATATATATGAATCTTGTGCATGAGTCACTCGACCGCCGGCACGTCGATCTCCTCGTCGCCGTGCATCAGTCGGGTCAACTCGGTCGGGCCGCTGACCTGCTCGGCCTCAGCGCCTCGGCAGCGAGCCACCGTCTCAAGGACGCCGAGCGGCGCCTCGGCATCCCGCTCGCGGTGGCCGATGGGCGGTCACTGCGCCTCACGGCATCCGCCGTCCACCTCGCCGAAGTCGGTGACGCCGCCCAGCGTGCGCTGCGTTCGGCCGAACACACTGCCCGATGGATGGCATCAGCCGCTCGGTCGGCGGTTCGGATGGCCTTCGACTTCTACGACACCGCACCGTGGTTCGAGCAACTCATCGGTCAGTCCGATCTCCCGGCCGACATCGACTACGTACGCGTCGGCTATGACGGCGTTGCCGATGCCGTGATGCGGCGCCGCGCCGATCTGGGTGTCGTTGCCCACGCCGGCGCGGACGACGACGATGTCACGAGTCGGCTGTGCACCGACGAGTTGGTCGGCATCGTGCGGTCCGACCATCCAGCCGCCGGCCGCGGCCGACTCGTGCCCACCGATATCTCGGACAGCGTGGTACCTCACCGCCGGCGACCGCCCGGCGCGCGGATTCGAGCACGACGAGTTCTTCGAACCGGCTGGTATTCGCCCCTATCGGCTCCGGAAGGTCGAGTCGCTCGCGATGATCCTTCGATTGATCCGGCTGCATGGCGGCGTCACGGTGCAGCCGGCACTTGCACTGCGATCGGTCGCGATGCACGAATTGGCCATGGTTCCCCTGCAGGACACGACGATCATGATCGAGTGGAGGTTGGCGGTTCGCGACGATCCGGTCGCCGACGTGGCCAACATCGCAGGCGCGATCCGAACTCTCGTCACAGACGGGTCGGCCTGAACCCGACTGCCGATCCCGCCGCACCGGTCGTCCTGTGGGGTCGGTAGGGCCCTTCGACACTGGCCCTGGTGACGGCTCCGCGCCCAGGCTGGTGTCGAGGGAGTGTGCCATGGGTCGAACTGGCGATGTCGAGCCGACGACGGCGATCTGCGCCAGGGCACTGTCGAGGAGTTTCGGTGATCACGTCGCCGTTTCGGGAATCGATCTGGAGATCGCCGCCGGTGAGCTGTTCTCACTCCTCGGCCCGAACGGAGCGGGTAAGACGACGACGATCAGGATGCTGTGCTGTCTGCTGCGACCGACCGGTGGTACGGCGACGATCATGGGTCATGACATCCGAACCGACTCCCTTGCGGTCAAGCAGGTGATCGGCGTGTCGCCTCAGGAGACGGCGGTCGCCCCGAACCTCACGGCTCGGGAGAACCTCGAACTGATGGCCGGACTCCACGGCAGTGACCGGGCGCGGGCCCGCCGCCGCGCCAACGACCTGCTCGAGGTCACGGGCCTCACGAGTCGCGCCGGCGACAAGGCCAAGCAGTACTCGGGTGGCATGCAGCGTCGGCTCAGCATCGCCATGGCGCTCGTGTCGGACCCACGCGTGCTGTTCCTCGACGAGCCGACGATCGGACTCGACCCCCAGGCTCGGCGCGGCATGTGGGAGTACATCCGGGGGCTCACCGGCGACACGACGATCGTCCTGACGACGCACTACCTCGAGGAAGCCGATGCACTCGCCGACCGGATCGCCGTGATCGACGGAGGTGTGATCGTCGCGTCCGGGACGCCGACCGAACTCAAGAATCGCGTCGCAGGAACGCCGGTGATGGTCGTCGAGGCGGCGAACATCAGCGACGACGCCGTGCGCGCGCTCCAGCAGGTGTACCCGACGACGCGAATCGTCGATGGTGGAGTCGAGATCGAGGCAGACAACGTCAGCGTGTACGAGATCGGTGACTGCCTCCGGCCCTTCGGCGTCGAGATCCGCTCGACCGCCCTGCGACAGGTGTCGCTGGACGACGTGTTCGTCGAACTCACCGGCGCGGACATCAGGGAGTGACGGGCATGCCAGGATCGAGCCAACTCGCCAAGCGAAACCTCAAGGAGCTGCTCCGCGATCCGCTGTCGCTGGGGATCGCGGTGGCGTTGCCACTGGTGCTGCTGTTGACCTTGCAGGCGCTCGGGAGCGATGACGCGGTTTTCCTCACGCCAACGTTGCTGACCCCGGGAATCGTGTTGTTCGCGTTCGTGATGGTGATGTTCAGCTCGGCAATGATCCTGTCCAGGGACCGGGAGACGTCGCTGCTCGCCCGGCTGTTGACCACACCACTGCGTGCGACCGATTTCGTATCGGGCTACTCGATGCCCTACGTCTTGGCCGCGATCCTTCAGGCCGCGCTCCTCTTCGCCGTCGGAGCGCTCCTCGGCCTCGAGATCAACGGACCGGTCGCAGTGGTCGCGGTGGTGGTCGTCCTGATGGCGGTGTTCTTCGTGGCAGTCGGCATGGTGCTCGGTGCTGTTCTCACGGTCGCCCAGACGTCAGGCGCGTACGCCCTCGTGCTGATGCTGACGATCTTCGGTGGCGCATGGTTCGATCTCGAGGAGATCGGCGGGGTCTTCGTCACCATCGGTGACGTCTTGCCGTTCAAACACGCGCTCGACGCGATGCGGTCGGTGATGGCCGACGGCGCAGGATTCGGTGACGTCGCCGGCGACCTGTACTGGATCGGCGGCTACACCGTTGCCGCCGTGGCCGCTGCCGTGATCACGTTCCGCCGACGCATGCTCGAATGATCAGCGTTCGTTGCGGACCGCTCCGGTGGTCGAGACCGGCGTCGATCCGGTGAC
>CAWBYE010000012.1:0-88327 GCA_963792905.1 uncultured Acidimicrobiaceae bacterium | reverse complement strand
GACTCGGTGCGTTCCGAGGTGCAGCGACGCCGCGAGCCTCCCGGTCCGATCGAACCGATCGACGTGATGGTGCGCACGATCGGCACGACAGCGTCGACCGAACGTTGGAGTCCTGCTGAACAACGCGATCTCGCCGGATTGCTCGCACGTCTCGACGCGTGATCGAGTACCGAACGCGCCCGCGTGGCCGCCTCGACCGGCATCTCCATCGGCACACGCACCGAGGTCGTCGGACCCGGCCGGTGACAACGGTGATCGTGCCCTGGAGCCCGAATCTGGCACGCCCGCACGCGGGTCGGACTCGCCAGCGGCCGGGCTCGAACGACGCCGTCAACACTTCGTCGTGGCCACGTTGCCAGGCGGGCTCGACGAACTGCCACGCGAGTTCGGGATCCCGCAGGACCGTCTCCGCGGACGCCTCGTCCGACCGACCTCTCGAGTCGCCGCGTTTCGGCAGGTGGTCCGTCGAGGTTCCACGCCATCGCAGTAGTAGAGGACATCCGTGGACGCCGCGAGCGGCACACCACGTTCGGTCTCGTCGACCGCCATCGCGGCAAGTGCCCGGGTGTCGACCTCGTCGTACCCGTATCGCTCGGCCTGCGAACGCGTGATCCGGTGGACCGCCCCGGCGGCGACCAGGTCGAAGAGCTCGGCTGCATCGGCGCCGATGAGCACATCGGGCCCGAAACCGGACTTCACCTCGTCGGCAACGCGCGACTCGAGGTCGTCGGGTGGCACGTATTCGACGATCAGCTCGAAGATCGGGATCGAGCTCCTCGTAGCTGCCCGACAACCCGGTGAGCACCACCGCCTCGGCGGCCGGCCAGTCGTGCCAGACCAGCAGTCGATCCGCGTGATCGACGCGAGCCCGCAGGCGGTCGGTGTGGGGACGACCAGTGCCGCCAGCAGCTCGGGACTTCATCGCCTGAACATGTTGCATCACTCCACCGCCCTGCTTCGGTGTGTGTGCCCGCGTCGCGCCGCCACGGTAGGCAGCGGCGGAATCTTGCCACGCGAACCGGCCACCGGTGCCGTCAGCAGCCCGATTTCTCGAACGCCGAGTTCACCGGGCACCGGCAGATCGACCCAGTCGACGCCTGCTCGCAGCAGTCGCGAACATCGTGCAAACGGGGCCGAAGGCGGCGAGGTCGCGTCTCGATGGCCGTGACGTCACCGTCGATGGCTGCGCCGATGCTCCAGGGTCCGGCTGCGCCCGGCGCCGGCCGAGCAGCCGGTCAGGCGTCGGCGGCCGGCAGGACTGCGCCGCTGATCAGGTTCTCTCCGCGGAGGCGGTGCGAGATGCTCTCCCGGGACCGGCCACGGCCGTCAGGTACTCGGCGGCGGCGACGGCATCGGCGCGGACGGCTTGCACCGCCTCGGTGACGGTGACCGCCTCGAAGCTCACCTGATCCCCGGCTCGTAGTTGTGCGAACCTGATCGAGATCCGACGAATCGACCGTCGCGATTCTTCGGATAGCCGCCCGTGGTCTGGTGGTCGGCGAGCAGCACGGCCGGTACGCCATCCCCGGTGACCTGGACCGAACCACGCACGATCGGCTCGGAGGGAATCGAGAGCGCGCCCATCAACCGGAGCGGTGCCCCCTCAGTCGCACGCCCATCCGGTCGTAGGCGTCGGTCAGGGTGTACTCCGATGCGGTGAACACCTCGAGCGCGGCCGGCTCGAAGTGACGGTCCTGCGGCCCGACCACGACCCGCACCGGCCGTCGCCGTCGACCGAGTTCGGCAACGGGATCTCTCCGTTGCGTTCGTCGACGGTCCGTGGATCGACGACGTCGAACCGCGCCCGCCGATCAGGGCGCCCCCGCCGAACCCCGCCATCGAATGCGTCGCCGTCTGACCCAACCATGACGGCACGTCGACATCCCCGGCCAGCGCAATGTACGCCCAGCTCCCCCAGGATCCCGGTCGAATCGCAATGCGATCACCCTCACCGATACCGAAGGCGTTCCATGACGACGATGTCGACGTGTTGTGTTCGACCACGAAGTCGCCGCCCGCCACAGCCATCGTGACGGCACCGAACACGACCTCGAGCACCGTGCCGCCCATCGACACCTCGATGGCGGTGGCGCCCGCCTCGTTGCCGATCGCCAGGTTTGCAGCGGCATGGGCCAGACGATCCATCGGACCAGAGGCCGGCACACCGAATCTCATGTTGCCGGGACGCCCGGCATCTTGAAATGACACCAGTGGACCGGCGGACGAGACACGGAGTCGCGCTCATCGCTCGACCGTCAGCCGTTCGAACGTGGCCAGGTCGATTCGTTCGAACGTGACCAGGTCACCGGGATCGAACAGGAACGCCCGGTCGGCATCGGGCGGAGGACCTGGGTCGCCGATCGGCCGATGATCGACCAGCCCGTCGGCATCTCGATCGTCGTGATCAGACACTGCGGCCCGGCGATGATCAGACTGCCGGCAGCGACCCTGCGCACGGGTGCCGGCTTCCTGGGTACCCGGATCGATTCCGGCGACACCCGCCATGTATGCGTAGCCCGGCGCGAAGCCGTACATCACGACGTGGTAGTCACCGCCGAGATGGGCATCGATCACCGCCTCGACGCTCAACTCGCAGGCGTCCGCCACGGCTGGGAGATCAGGCGCGAACACCTCGTCGTAGCACACCTGCACCGTGTGGCGTCGAGGCGCCGGCTCGGCGGTCGAGGGATGCGACAACAGCTCGCGAACCGCCACCTGGATCTCGGTGTGATCGGTCACGACCGGGTCGAAGTCGATCAACAGGTTCACAAAGGCCGGCACGACCTCGATGACGCCGACGAGAGGATGCTGGGCGAGCGCGTGGTCGAGCGCGACCACGGCCGAGTTGGCGGCGTCGCTGATCTCGGTGGCGAACTCGACGAGCAGTGCGTGGTCGGCAACCGGCGTGAACGACGGGGATGACGGGGTTGACGGGGACGACGTCACGGCGACGCCGGAAGGAACCCGGTCAGATCCATCCCGGCCGTGACCAGCTGGTCGCGAATCAGGCGGGTCATGGCCACCGCACCGGGACTGTCGCCATGCACACAGATCGAGTGCGCGGCGAGCGGGATCGGTTCACCGTCGACGACCGGCATCAGGCCCGTCTCGAGAAAGCCGAGCAACCGCTCGCTCGCCTCGTCCGGATCGTGGATCATGGCGCCTGGTTCACCACGCGGTACGAGCTGTCCGCTCGACAGATACCACGGTCGGCGAACACCTCCGAGTACACGGGCACGCCGAGGTCTGCGGCGACCCGCTCGAGCTCGGTGCCCGAGATCGCCAACAGGGCCAGGCCCGGGTCGACGCATCGGACCGCATCGGCGACCGCCCGAGCGACATCACGGTCACGTGCGGCAAGGTTGCCGAGTGCGCCGTGTGCCTTGACGTACCGGACATCGACCGGCACGAGCGCAGCGATCGCACGGATCGCACCGATCTGCGCGGCGACCATCCGTGCGATCTGGTCGTTCGACATCGGAATGATGCGTCGGCCGAACCCCTCACGATCGAGATACCCGGGATGCGTGCCGACGGTCACACCGTTCTGTGAGGCGGTCGAGAGCGTTCGGAACATCGTCTCGGCGTCGCCGGCATGGCCGCCGCACGCGACGTTGGCACTCGACACCAACGAGAGCATCGTCTCGTCGTCGCCCATCGTCCACGGACCGAACCCCTCGCCGAGGTCGGAGTTGAGATCGATCTGTCGCACGGCCATCGCTCCGAACGGTAACCGTCGCCGGTGTCGGCGTCGACCGTCGCTTCCTGAGCCGGAGCCGGGATCGTCACCGACGACGACCCACAGGAATGAGCAGCGAGCTCGACCGTGCGCTCGGCGACGCGGGTGGTCAGCGCTCGATCCGTATCGACCGCGCGGCGATGCCGGGATGCCCGAGTACGAGGTCGCGCAGCGGAGTCTCCGGAATCACGATGTCGGCGCCCGCACGGATCACCGCGACCAGCACCATGACCGTGTTGTTCCGGAACGGCGTGAGGTCGAGGTCGAACGTCACCACACCGCTCGTCAGATTGTCGAGCGTGCGACCGGTCAGGTCGGTTCGGCGAACCGCCTGGGTGCGGCCGACGAAGCGCCACCCTCCCTCGGGCCCTTCGAAGGGATTCGACACCGATGCGTCGGTCGAGTTCAGCACCTCGGCAGCACCCAGGTGCCACGAGATGTCGCCTGGCACCCAGGTGCTCGGATCGTTCGCGCGTGGGATCGTGTCGGCCGGAGTGCGGGTCCACCGCAGCAGCGTGACGCGCACATCGGCGCCTTCCCGTTCGGCGAGTCCCCGGTGGTGCACGACCACATCGACCTTGCACGGCACCGCCGGCATCGTGCACGACACCTCACCTGCGTCACCCTCCGGGAGGTCCGGGACGAACTCCAAGAGATCCGACTCCGTCGGCGGACCGGCCCCCCAGGGTTCGGCAATCCGGTGGGGGTCGACCATCACCGTCGACCAGAACGGCTCGGTGATGTGAACGAACCCGGCGGGCACGGTCGGTGCCCCGAGGTCGCGGTAGACCTCCTCGTCGTACAGATCCCATTCCCCCGTCGGCCGCACCCTCGGATCGCTGTGCTGAGATCGCAGTGCGGCCTGGAACCGTCGCAGTTCCTCCGGCGGGAAACCCAGCCGCTCCCACGGCAACGACGCCGGCGCCGCCGTCACCGCAGGCGCCACCCGTGGTCGCACGTCGGGACTGCCGTGCCAGGACCGCTCGGTGACACCGTCTCGGCCCGCCAGCAGTGCCGTGGATCGGTATCGGAGGTCGTCGTCGTGAACCCGCACGTAGGTGAGATCCGCGAGGTCGGCAGTCGAGACGGATCTCCCAAATGCCTCGCGATGCGACTGCCGCACGCAGCAGCTTGACGCCTCCGTGGTCGTACAGCGCGAGATCCTCGACCGCCGCCTCGGGCAAGCCGTTCACCAAGGGACGCCACGTCCATGTCGGCGGGTCGGCAATCGTTCGGGAGCCGACGAACGCGCCGACGAGTGGTTCCGACGTAGACGGCGTCGGCGTCGGCGGGGTCGGTGACGACTGCGGTCACGGGCGCTGGCACCACCGCCCGCAGACCCGTCGCGTGCCAGGTCTCATCACCGTCGAACCAGTACAGCGTGTCGGTGCTCGCACCATCGCCGGCGACAGCGCCGAGGTAGGCCGCACCCTTCGCGCCCCGCCGGAAGCTACCCGTGCCGTCGGCCGTGTCGTTCGGGTTGGGGGCAAGATCCGTGAACACGACCGTGTCGCGGATCGGCGCATCCGACGTGCTCGAGTCCTTCTTGTCCTTCGCGTCACGCTCGAGGAGCGGATCGCGGGTCCAGTCGCCGGGGTGGAAGAGGTTGTCGGTCCCCGGCGTGCGGACCATCCGGGCGACGTGGTTGAAGCCCACCACCGACAAGATGTCCGGTTCGGCCCACCGGCAGACCGTGATCGGGTCACCGAAGTCGTCACGACCGAGGTTGTAGCGCGTCTTCGTGATCGGGTCGGAGGCCGACGGCAGCGTCACGTACGTGAGCCCCCAGTCCTGGGTGTACCAGACCCTCGTCGTGCCGATCGCGACCTGCGAGTCGCGCAGTGGGTCCGACACACTGATCGCTGCGGGACGCGAATAGAACGCCGACTTGTCGATCTCCTTGTCACGATCCCCGAGAGTCGAGTCTCGCCGGAGGAGGTTCCCGAACTGCGCGCCGTCCGACGAGTCCCAGAGAGCGTTGTGATACTGCCGCAGGTAGCGGTCCGGATCGGTGGGATCGAAGATCACTCCGCCTCCGTCGCCCACGCCGGTGTGGCGCCACGTCGACGACGAACTGCGTTCGATGATGCCGTTGTCCTGGAGGCCCGAGACGATGCGACCCTCGCAGACCGGGTGCGTGGCCACGTAGTTCGTCTCGAGCGCCGAGATCCCGTCGTTGTCGAGCGACGAACCCGACCTGGTCGGTGACGTGGTGGGTGCTGAACACCCCACCGTCGCACGCCGCCCACAGCTCGTTGCCACCGGCGGTGAATCGGAGGTCGTGGACGTCGGCGTGACACCCGACCCCGATCATCACCGGCGCCGACGCTCCGCCGTAGGTCGGCTTCCCGGCGACAGTGGTGATCCGCGCCGAGAAGATCGCTGCGTCGTTCGGAAACGCCACGCCTGCCGGATTGGTCGCGCTCGTCGCCGAACCCCCGAGCACGACGACAGCAGGATCGGTCGGGTCGACGGCGATCGCAAGGTCCCAGAAGCCCTGCCGACCCAAGAAGTCGGGCACTCCGTCGATCTCGGTGACCGTCGGCTCCGTCGCGTCGGTCGAGGCGATCCGGTACAGCGCCGGCGTCTTCGCGTTCCGCTTCGACCATCGGTCGTTGACCAGGTAGACGGTGGTCGGCGGCGATGCGGCAGCCAATCGGCCGCGTCGCTTGCGGTAGCCCGGCGTGTCGATCTTCTCGAAGTCGCCCGAGTTGCCGTCGCGAACCCACAACCCGGCGTCGTCACCACGTCGCACCCACACCCAGAGTCGGCTCGGGGGACCGCCGGCAACCGCCGGCGTCCACAGCACATCGCTCACGGCATCTTCGAGTTCGTCGAAGGGAGCGGCCGCGACCCGAACCCAATCGGACCCCGCGACCGCACCGGAGGGGCGCTCGAACAGTCCGATCGACGTGGCCGCGACGACGTTCGGTCCCGCCGGGTCGGCGGCGATGTTGCCGATTCCGTGGCCGGCGAGGTTGGGCGCCTCGATGGTCCAGGGATCGGCTGCGCCACCGGTCGCCGGGTCGATCGCGACCAGGATGCCCACTCCGCCGAAGGCCGAGCCAGGCGAGACGCTGCCAGGCGGACCGGGTTCGCCCGTGCCGACGAACACCTGGTCGACGGTGACGTCATCGGGGTTCGGCCTCACGAGCATCGCACCACACGAGAAGCGGTGTGCCGACCGGGTGGTGGTGGGCGAGGACACCGGGGCGAAGCCACCGAGCGACGTCCACGTGGCACCGGAGTCGTTCGAGAACCACACGCCGCCCTTGCCGCTGGCCGCGTAGATCCGCGAGCCATCGGCGCTCACGTGCAGCGCGCTGGACACGTCCTGTGATGCGCGGGTCGCCTGCGGCCTGCCCATCGATGACCGTGCTCGGCCCCACGGGCACCCACATCTCGGTTCTGCTCGTCGGCGGAGCCGGTGGCGGTGGCGGTGGCGAACCGGCGATTGCCGGGGTCGAGATCACGGGACGGCCGCGTACTCGAGCGAGGTCGGTCAGGACGTCGTCACGACGCCGTCGATCGCTGAACCGATGGCGTGCGGTGACGTCGTCGTCGTCCGCGGCGCCGCCGGGCCCGGGTGGCCAGTCGTAGATGCTCACGATCGGTACCTCCTCACGACCCGCCCGCCGGCTCGGCGCCGGGCGTTGTCGGGCGCACCCTGATCCAGCCCTCGCGAACTGCTGCCGGCGTGTCGGGCAACAGTGCCGTCTGGGTCGCTGAGAGAATCGCGTCGTGGCGCCACTCGGCGGGCGACTCGCGCCACCAGAAGTCCTGATCGGCGCCGAACACTGCCACCTTCGGCAGCCGCACCTGACGGTCGGCGTCGGTGTCGGTGTCGACGAGCAGTGGGCCAGTGCGCAGCGATGGTGAGATTCTGGCCAACCCCGGCCCGACCCAATCTCGTGCGAGCGAGATCGACGTACGTGGCAGCACCCCGCTGGTCAAGAACGCCCTGCCGGCCGGATGCATGAGCACCGTCAGCGTGACGGTCTGCCCCAGGTGCACGGTCAGCGTGTCGCTGTCGGCGAGCCGACCGGCATCGGTGCCGACGACGTACGGATGCGTGATCGGATCGACGCCGGGCATCTTCGGTCCGAGTCCGAGCAGGCCGAGCTGACCACGGCTCCGGCCACCTTCGGCGGCCAGCGCGGCAACGGCCTTGTCGACCGGTCGAAACCTCGAGTAGTCGTCGTCCACGAAGAATCCCAGTACGCCGTCGTCAGTCCGCGTGAGCTCGCCGATCCGCACAGGGAACGGCACGGATGCCAAACGCCGCTCTGCCGCGGCCCACTCCTCGCGACGCTCCGGATCGGTCAGGTCGATGTCGTCGGGAGGCGCCAGCTCGAGTCGGAGCTGGGCCCGCACGACGGCGATCGGACGGCCGACGAGACCCGCGACGTGCTCACTGCCGAACGATGCGAACGTGTCAACGGTCCACAGGGTCGTGTCGATCGCTCGCAGGAGCGCCGAGAGCGCCGACTCGCCCGTCGCCGGTCCGCCATCACGATGTGCCGAGTCGGCCGCAACCAACCCAGCGGCGATCGACCCCAGTGCCCGTTGCTGAGGAGCGAGCCCGAACCGTGGGCCGGCCGATGGCGGCCCGTCCCGACCCGGCGCGATCTCCCAGGTCACGCCCCCGCCAACCGGCTCGGCCAGGAGCTCACCCAGGGGCTCACCGGTCGTGTCGAAGAACTCGAGGCTCTCGTCCAGGTGATCGGGCAACAGGAAGCCGGCGACCGGGTTCACCTGCAGTGTCGGATCGACTTGATCGACTCGCGCCGCGGTGCCGTCGGCATCGCGGGGCGTCCCAGCGCCCACCAGGCGGAGACCCCATCGCGCCGCCCTGGTCAGACGAGGCGGGTACGAGAGGGCGCCTGAATCATCGATGATCGAATCGCGCACCGTCACCGCGACATCGTCGACGGGGATGTCGAGCGTTCGCCCGAACGCATCGACGAGGCGCGCCTGCTCGAGCCGCACGCGCCCCGACACGAGCAGCCGTGGAGCCTCGGTGGGTGCCGGCGGCACGGTGACACCGTCGACGGAGCGTCGCACCATGCCATCGACGTGAGGGACACCGAGTAGCCGTGTCCGGAACCCGTCCATCGTCGCGGTGACGATGTCGGTGCGGAGCGTCGAGCGGGCGAGCCGTGCGAGTGCCGCCTCGGTGTCACCGTCGGCTTCCCCGGCGTCGAGAACGCCCTGATTTCGTTGGTCCTCTGCGGCGAGCCAGTCCTCGACCGCGCGTCGGAGCGTCGTCGCTGCGCCGGTCGTGAGCAGCGACCGTCCGACCATCGGAGGCAACGTCTCCCCACGCGGGTGGGTGGCGGCGGGCTCGAGGTCGACGGCACCGAGCTGCCAACCCTCCAGCGACGGTTCCCGCGGCGGATCGAAGACCGCTTCCCATTCCAGCCACAGCGGGATCCAGGGTTGTGACCATGCCGTGACTCCGACCGGGTCGGGATCGGCACCCTTGGCGAGCGAGAACGACAGCAGTTGATCGCTGACGCGCGCCTGATGCTGGCCGGAGATCGCCAGGTCGCTCTCGGCGAGCCCGGCGCGACCGGCGCTCCCGCGGGGGACACGCGGTCGTTCGGCATCGAGACCCGCGAACACCTGGGTGCTGCCGTCGTACACGGCGTCGACCCCGAACCGGATCGCAGCTTCGGCAACCAGTCGGTCGTGGATCATCGTCACGCCGACTGCACTGCCGAGGCCGAGGCCTGGTGCGACGGTCTCGGCCATCCAACGGGCGTGGTACGGATCGTGGACGACCAGCTCACGGGCGAGCGACAGGAGTTCGGGCGGCACTGCACCGTTGCGGATCGAGGGAATCAACTCATCGCCGGCGACGATCCCCTGCTGCTCGGTGACCACCTGCGTCGGCCAGCGACACGTCAACCGCCCATCGGCCGATGCCCGTCCGTCGTTGGCGTGGCGGAGACTGCGTCCGGCTCCCTGCACGGCCACGGTGGGATCCGACGGGAACCCGAATCGAGGCGCGGGTCGCTCCACCACTCGCGGTCTGGGTCGCGGGCAGCGTGATCGGGATCCGGTCCCACTGGTCCTGCAGGATCGCCTCGTACGTCGTTGCGACGAGATCGAACTTGTCGTGGGCGTAGTCGATGCTCGCCGCCGCCGTGGCTCCGGCCGAGCCGGCTGCCGACGGTGGCCTGGCGACGCCAGCGGTCGTTCCGAACACGTCGACGAATCCGTCGTTGATCTCCAGGTCGCGACCGAGTTGTCCACCGAGACCCGAGCCCCGCGTGGATCCACCGGCTTTGCCGGGCTCGACCCGCTGCAGAAAGCGGTCGGTCCCGGAGGTGCCGCCCGGGAACGAGCTGAACCCGGCGGCATGCTCCTCGTTCTCGATCTCGACGACTCCGTCGGGCGTGCCGATTCGGTTGATGCGTTGCGATGCGAATGCCTCGAGCAGGCGCTCTGCGTCGCGTCGACGACCGACCGGTGCGCCCGGCACGGTCGACAGTGCGGCGAGGACGTCGCCGTCGTGCTCGCCGAACGCAACCCGAACGCGGTTCGCGTCCGGGCGGCGATCGGGACCCGGCATCCGCTTCACGGGCACTCCGTACACGGCTCCGTGCAACAGCGACGAGCGCAGGTGCCACGGGTCGGTTTCGTAGAACTCCATCGCGTCGGCAGCCCACCTCGAGCTGCCGAGGTTGGTGCGTTCGACCGTCAGATCGGTATCGATCGGCGAGAACTTCGACGACGTGGTCGTCGGTCGGGTCCGGTTGAAGCGGGAGTTCTGCCGAAGGCCGAGAGGACCGCGGAGTTGATCGAGTGAATCGTTGTACTCCTGGAGATGGCGCGCGTCGCCCCATTCAGGTAGGAGCCGCCATCGGAGAGCGACGAGCAGCTCATCGAGGCTGGTGGCGCTACGCGCCCGATCGAGCGGGTCGCGAGCCGGTTCGCTCCACCACCCGCCAACCAGGTACGAGATCGCGTCACGATCGACGCCCTTCGAGGCGACGGCGTCGAGATCGTCGAGTGGGTCATGGAACGCAAACCGATTCTCGACGGCATCGTACGTAGCGGCCCACGCCGCCGATCCGCCGACCGTGCCCGTCAATTGCGACGGTTCGAGCTCGACGCCCGTCGGCTTGACGTCATTCGATGCCGACTCGGTCCAGCCCTCGAGCGGTCGGACGACCGCACGATCGGCTTCCAGAACCCATCCGCGGACGTGTGGCGTTCTCGACCCGACCGGCAGCACGACTCGCAGGACCACCCAACGATCTGGCAGCGGTGGCAGACCCAGACGGTTGGTGCCGCCGCTCGCGGCGTCGTCGAACCGCCCGCGTAGAAGTGCGTCGGGCATGGCCCAGTGCAGGTGGACGCCGGGTTCGCGGGGCGTCCCGGGCGTGAACGGGGCGGGCATCGCACGATCCGGGTCGATGGGTTCCGGGGCGGCGAGCAGCATCGGCAAGCGAACCATCGGCTCGGTCGAACCCTGTTCGACGAACAGTGCCTGGAGGTCGACCGGAACGAGCAACCGAAGCTCTCGCACCAGGTCGACGTCCCAGGTCGCGATCTCGTCGATCGTGAGGTGGGAGCGACTGGCGGCCAGGAAACGCTTCGATCGCACCGTCTCCGCGAGGACGCGGTCGCGATCACCTCCGAGGTCGAAACCGAAGTCACTCATCGGGGAGCCTCCCCGTCGGTGTCGGGCGTCACCGTCTGGAGATGCGAGCGCAGCTCGTCGTTCCAGGCCGAGAACCCGGTCGTCACGCGGAACTGGTCGAGGTCGTAGAACTTGAGGGCGTCGGCGTCGTCGGGGTCCCCGAACACCTGTCGATACGGGAACCTGAGCATCTGAAGTGCGAACTCGTGAGGTTGGAGTGGCAGCGGATCGTCGGGCTCGGGGTCACGATCGAGATGCGGAGCCATGCGCCGGCGCACCTCGGCAAGATCGATCACACCGGGCGCATTCGCTCGGAACGGCACCGGAATCGAGTTCGTGTCCGTGAAGTCGTCGACCGGCTCGAACAGGTCGCCGGTGTCGAGGTCGCGCATCCGGATCCTCCGCCGATCGGGCGCCTCGTCGGGATCTGAGCGCGCACCGAACTGGATACCCTGCCGCGGCTCCTCGATGTGGACCACCTCGGGAACCCCGTCGATGAGCACCAACAACACCGCCGGCGCCAACCGCTCGACGCGGAGCAGTTTGAGGCGATCCGGGCTCGACTCGGCCTCATCGGTCAGGGCGTCGTCCGCGAGCTCGTCGCGTAGGTAGGCGCGGACGTGGAGCCCCGGCCAGCCCGACACGACCCGAGAACGAAGCAGAAACCCCGTGACCGTGCCGGCCGGGCCCTCGAGCCGCTCCTCGTTGCGCGGACGCCGCCGCGCCCGCTCGGTGCGGTCGAGCTCGGTTCGAAGGTGGGGGTAGACGGTCTCGAGCTGAGCGCGATCCGATGTGGTGATCGTGCCGACACTCAACGCTCCCTGCACGATGGCGTCCGTCCAGTCACGGTCGACGTAGAAGAAGCGGATCGACTCCTGCGGCAGCAGTGCGGCATCCGGAACGAGGTAGGCGAACGGGATCGACCGCAGCAGTCGGAGGTCGGCGAGTACACGGCGCAGCTCACCGGGGACCACGTGCTCACCGTCGTCGGGATCGACCTCGGTCAACCCGGTGGCGACCCGGATCGAAGCGTTCGCGGAGACCTTGATCGACATGGCCGAATCGAAGTTGGTGGTGGCCATCAGTCGGCTTCTCCTTCTGGTTCGGGCTGCTTTCGCAGCCGCTCGGCCAGTTCGTCGAGCGGGTCGGCAGCTCCGATGTCGACGTCGGGGAGCGCGGCGACACCGGCAACCCGCCGAACCATGCTGTCCAGCGATTCGGTGAGGCGGGTGACCGCGGCGTCCCCCAGCTCGGCCGTTCGCTGGACCGGAACCTGGGTGTCGACGAGAGCGGCCACGACACCAACGGCCTCCGACTGCTTGCGCAACTTGCCGAGATCGATGCCCAACCCGTCGGCGACCACGGCGTCGAGGCGGTTCTGCGACAGACCGTCCAACTCCGGGATCGGACGCCCCGGGTCGGCGATCGGCCGGCGCGGTCCGGCCACCTTCACGGGATCGCCGGCAAGGCTGTCGAGGAACATCGTCGACACCAGGTGACCCAGATCCACGACCTCGTCGATGTGGTCGCCGAGCTCGAACGGAACGTACGTCTCGACGGCCTCCCGAATCCTCGCGATCCCGAAGTGATCCTTGCGGAACCGCAGCAGACCGGCGGTCACCGACAACTGAGACAGCGCGAGCAGGCGGCCGATCTCGAACGCGGCGGCCACGCCGACGTCTTCCAGTCCGTCAGGCACGACAGCTCGCAGCTGATCGGCCGAGTGCGCGAGCGGCAGGCGGCCATCAGGCCCGGTGCGCGCCGTCGGATGCGGCACGAGCGGACCGCGATACCACGCCGAGGTCGCGTCGCCGCGCCGGGTCGTGTGGTCGAGGCGCACGTGCCCCGTTGCGACGACATCGCTCGTGGCGGGCCGAGGAGGTGCAGCCGGGTCGGGCGCCGGAGTGGTACCGATCAGACCCACGTCCAGCCCTTGCATGAGCGTCTCGAACGTCGCTCCCTCCGACGTCGTGAACGACCAGTGGGCCAGGACGGGGAATCGGAGCACCGGCTCGATGACCGACACCTCGATCGGATAGTGGAATCCGATCGACATCGTATGGCGGACCCGTTCGGGCGCGTCGGTGGCGAACGCCGCCGACGTGACTTGGTCGGTCACCGACGGCGCGGTCTCCCACTGCGACGAGGATGTCGACCGAGCGTTCGCACCGTCGAGGGCGGCACCGGTGCTCGGGAGGCGGGATTCGCTCACGGCACGTCCCGTCCTCACGCCAGCGCCGGCTTCGGAGTGCGCCGCACCCGGTTCGATCGGTCCGACATCGTCGATGAGGTCGGCTCGGATCGACGGCGCACCACCCGTCACCCAGGTGTCCGGGTGGGCATCGGTCTCGGCGAGGTATCGATAGTCGGCGGCCAGCTCGAAGACGAACGTGTTGACCGGTTGGCTGGGTGACGGCAGGGCTTCGAGCTGCCCTTCGACGTTGACGAGACAGGCCAGGTAGCGGACCGGCAGACCATTCGTGTCGTCGAACACCGGGAGTCGGTTGGCCAACACGACTGCCATCCACCCGTCGTCGTCACCGCCGGCGAGCTCGGTGTCCGCGACGTCGACCTCGCGGACATGGGTGAGCAACGGGAGATCCTCGGCGGTCGGGAAGATCTTGCGGACGACCGACTCGGTGACCGCCAGATAGTTGCCCTGCTCGGTGTCCCGGTCGGTCGGCTCGAGCAACGCCGTGTCAGGGGTGACGCAGTCGGCGACGGGCTTGCCCGTCTGGAGCTCGGCCTCACCCTCGGCCACCACCACGAGCGCGAGCCATGGGGTCGTCGAGACGCCGACCGCACCGGCGGGATTGCGTTCCCAGGGCAGCGTGCGCCGCTTGAGCACGATCTGGGGCAGCCGATCGCCGAAGGCCCCGTCGGCGTTGGCAGGTGGGAACGTCGACAGGATCTGGTCGGTCGGCATGGTGTATCGCGGTGACGTGACCGACACGTGCGCCTGTTCGGTGTGCACGTCGAACGGCGTGCCCGACTGCTCGGCCTCGAGCTCGTAGTTGCCGGCAGTCACCGGCGGCAACACGTTCGAGTGCAACACGAAGTGTCCGAGGGTCGGTGCCATCAGCGTTTCTCCTCTGCCTTGATCCAGGCGATTCGGGTGGCGCCTGCGCGGCCGGTGGCAAGTGACGTCGTCGCCGTGTCGAGGCCCCGAGCGGTGACGGTACCGATCGCTCCACGAGGATCGAGATCGGTGCTCCCCAACACACCCACGACCGACCAACCGGGCTCGCTGACGATCGTCACGGTCACCGGTTGGTCACCGCCCGGCTCGATTGCGTAGGCCAGCACGCTGCGGTTCTCCGCCGCCAGCACGACGGGCGGAATCGGCGCGCCTGCGGTGTCGGAGGCGCGCTCTGCGCCGCCGAGCCCGAGTCGGAGATCACGTTGCCCGACGTTGGCACCGAGCGCCTCCGGGTCGTCGAGCACCAGCACGACCGTGCGGATCGGCGATGCGAACCGCGTGATCAGGGTCGTCGTCCCCGCCGCGAGTTCGGCGCCGCGGATCCATCCGGCGCCCACCCGCTCGCGGTGACGGGAGATCAGCTCACCTCGCGTGCGCACCGTACAACCGGGCCCGATCGCGGTCGACCATCCGACGTAGGGCAATTCGAGGCCTGCGTGCCAGCCCGCCAGTCCGGCCGCCGAGAGCGGCACCTTCGGATCAGGGAGACCCTGGCCCACGACGACCAGGCGTTCGGTGCCCCGTGGCACCTCGAACGCCTCGGCGGTGATCACATCGGCGGTGACCCTGCCACCATCGGCGAAGGCGACGATCCGAACCGGCGGTCCTGCGAATCCGAGTCGTGGCCGTGCGACGTCTCGGGCGACGTCGCGGCGGGCGTTCGGGAGCTGGAGCACGACGACATCGCCCGGCCCGACGACCGCACCAGCCGTACCACGCGCAACCCGTCGTCCCGCCCGCAGCGCAGCCGAGAAGTCGCTCAAGGTGCGGGCCGCGTCACCACCACGGGTGGCCACGAGTGCCGGCCGTGCTCGTCCGGCCTCACTCGGGGGCACGTCGCCGGTGGCCACCACGGTTCCGGCCCTCGCGGTGCGCAGCAACGGTGTCGCCGGCGGCTCGACGATCAGCAGTTCGGTCGCGATCGATCGGCTCCGGCCGGCCTCGACGGACGCGAGCGTCGGTGGTTCGACCCTCCAGGGCCGGGAGACGTCCGACACCGACGTGCGTTGCCGCGCCCCCGCCCGAGACGGATCGCCGAGTGCGACGGCTCCGGCAGCGGGCAACAGTGCGACGGCGATCGGGGGATGCACGACCGTGTCGACGACGCTCACCGGAGGTGCCGTCCCGATCGTCGAGACGGCGTTCGCCGGTACAGCGTCGAGACCGCCTCCCAGCGTGCTGATCGACGGAGGTGCCTGCCGCTCGCGACGTAGCGAAGCGAGCGCGGCCGGGCTGGCGGCCGCGGCGAGGAACGACTCGGCGGCGGCGAACGCCGCCTCGGCCGTGGCCGGCTCGGTCGCCAACGCAACGAGGTCACGACCTGCGTCACGGATGCGCGAGGCGGCGGACGGACGTCGCGAGAACGGCAGTGGCAGAGCGGCCCGATCTCGACCTGCCGGTACGGGATCTCCGGCCCGCCCGGTGAGAACGTGGCTGCGGTTGTGAGTTCGACCTCGGTGAGCGCACCGATCACATCGCCCTGCGGGATCGCTCGATTGTCGTCGTCCTGCGGTGGCCCCCACACACCGACCGGGAAGGAACCGTACGGCCGGCCGATCGCGATGAAGGGGATGTTCTGCGCCGCGCCCTGACGGACCCACCGCAGCGTGATCTCGGGCTCCATCGCACCCTCGTCCATCGGCGCGACGCCGACCTGCCGCGTCGGTGGGAAGCTACTCGTCCCGACGCCACCGGGGCTGCTGAGCGTCAGGTCGGTGGTGGGAACGACCGTGGTCAGGATCAATCCGAACTCGGGCACCACGAGGAAGGGCCGATCGGGTTGCCCGTCGGGCGTCGGATCTCCGTTGCCGGACGGTTGGGTGCCGTAGTTGGTGACGACGGTGATCGAGTGAGCGCGTCCGTCGGGCGCACGATCGAGGTACTTGTCGATGAATGCGCTCGGGCTGAGCGGGGGGTCGACATGGCGGGCGGAGCTGCCGAACTCGACTTCGAGTTCGACCGGACCGACCTCGAACGTCGCAACGCCGTGGAAGTCTGGACCCTCGACCGTGATCGACGCGCCGATCGAGATCGAGATGGTGACCTCGCCGAAGATCCAGAGATCGACGGTGACGCCGGCGCTGATGCGGGCGTACACGCCGACCTTGTAGTGGAACGGATCGAAGTAGACGATGCCGTGGGCCCCGAAGCGGACTTCCGCCCACGCCGGGCCGAAGCGGGCCGAAGCCTCGAAATCGCCGCCCGCCATCAGCGCCTCCGACGTGAGGGCGAAGTAGCCGCCGGCCGAGATCGAGATGTTGTTGGAGACCTTCCATTCGAGGCCCAGGCGAGGAACTTCGGGATAACCCTCGCGGTGGAAGTCGGGGTGGTACCCACCCATCGTGAGGACGAACTCGCCGGCCTTGTCGCCCTTGAACCAGACGACGAAGGCGAATCCACCGGTCAGCTTCACGTCGGGGTACAACAACCACGAGTTGTCGGTGAGCTGACCCTGCACCCAGAGCACTCCCTCCGACGTGGAGAAGCGCACGAGCAGCGCGAGTTCGATCGAGACGAGGGCGACTTCCGGACGAGGCAGGGCGAGCCGAGCGAGCCCGAGCAGGTTGATATCGAGACCGTCGCCGATCTCGACCGCCACGACGGCGATGCCATCGACGATCACGAAGCTCGTGAACGAGATGCCGGCTGCGAACCAGAACGTGTCGCTGGCCATGGGGAAGTACTCACCCAGGGCCCGGAGCTGCTCCATCGGGTTGCCCGGCTCGGCCGCGGTGTCGAGCGCCTGGATCAGCGGGTAGTCGCCGAAGTCCGACAGGTCGCTCGGGACGATCAGTTCGCGATTGATCCCGAACCCACCACCGATCCCGGTCAGGAAGAACGCCGGTGGTCCACCGATCGGCCCGACGATCGCACCGACAGCGAAGAACGACACGAAGCGCTCTCCGTTCGATTCGCCCTCGCCGTAACCGCCGTAGATCGTGATGCCGTACACCCCGAATCGGGCGAGCAACATGCCGAGGTACTCGATGTCGCCGTTGGCGCCCACCGACTTCAACAAGCCACCCGCGATCGTGACGCCGGCCATGTCGGCGGACACCGCGAGGCCGGCGAGATCGACGTCCCACGACGCCGGATTGAAGAAGTCGTTTCGCGAGACCAGGTAGGTGATCTCCAGGTCGTCGACGGCGCACGTCAAACCGAACATGGAGACCGAACCGTCGAACAGGATCGAGACCCGCTCGACCCGACGGTTGGGCATCGACACGCCGAACCCGACCTGCTCGAGGTAGAGCGGCCCGAAGCCCCGCTGGATGCCGAGCCACCACGGCCCGTCACCCTCGCCGGCCCGCAGTGTCACCTGGACGTCGTCGCTGCCGTGCTTCTGGATCGCGAGCGCCGGCGAGAACGCAGGCTGCGGCGGCTGGCTCCCCGTGTCACTCATGATCCCCGAGGCGATCGAGTTGCCGCCACTGGCGCCGCTCGCTGCGACGGCGAGCTCGCTGAACTGGATCTGGGCACCCCCGCCCTGCACCCCACCGGCGTCGATCTCTGCGAACACGTGAAGCGCCAACGACTCGAGGGTGAGACCGATGTCGAGCAGCGGCCCACTCAACTTGCCGACGCGCAGACCCAGCCCGTAGATCGCAAGGCTCGGCTCGAACGACAACCCATCGGCCGTATCGACCAGGCCGACGAAGACGCCACCGTCGCCTGACGGATTGCCCTCGATCCAGCTGTCGTCGTTCTCGAGCCACAGCATGACATCGCCGGAGACCAACTCGAACCGGTCGGACAGACCGATCTGCACACCGATCGGATCCCCCGGCGAGGGACGCTGCAACGACAGCACGAGTTGGCGGAACGTGACGCTGAGACCGAGCCCGGCGACGTTGTCGATCAACGTCAGCGCACGCGAGAGCAGGGTCGTCGGATCGAAGACTCCGTCGATCAGGCTCGTCGTGTCGGTGTCGAGCACGACCCCGACGAACACATCACGGAGCTGCCCCCCGCCGACAGCCGTGTCGAGGAGGTCCTGGACGGCGTCGGTCGCCAGGGCGACGCTCGCCACGAGGTCGAGCACGGCCTCCACGGCGCGCAGCGCAGCCTGTCCGCGTCGACCGCCACGTCGATCCCGACCAGCAGTCCGTCGCCGACCACCAGCTCGAGCGTCGGCGGATCGAATTGCCACCGGGCACCGAACCGCCGTCCGTCGCCGAGTGCCAATCCGATCGCGACACCACTCCCGCCGGGAGGTGCAGAGCCGGCGGCGACCGCGATGAACGGACGCAGCTCGACGCCGCCGACATCGATGACCGCCGGACCGATGACCGCCGTGAGTTCGTCCAGTCCGGCCGCCGACACGGCGACGCGGAACGACACGAGATCGACCCCCGGTACCGCAATGGCCGCGCCGGCGACGGTCAAGCTGGCCGCCGTCGGATTCCAGACCACGGTCACCGAGGAGACGACCACCGACAATTCGGTCGGCGTCGCCGTCACGGAAACCGTCGAGGGTACGAAGGGGTCGACAGCGGCGGCAAGGCTGCCGAGACCCGTCGCCACGAGAGACGGGACCGCTGCTGCGAGCGCAGCGACCGGGTCGGCTGCCCACGCCTGCAACGCCGCGCCGTCGAAAGCTGCCGGCGTACCCGTTCGCAGCGCGAGCGCATCCCCGACCGTTGCGACCGCCGGGCCGATCGGCGCCGCCAGATCGGCGAGCTCGTCGAGCACGAACGGCAACGCCGCCGAGGCGAGCGCCGCCAACGAACCGAAGCCTGCGAACGGCACCAGCGCGACGTCCGCGCCACTGGTCGGACGAAGGAACAGCGTCGCGGCTCCGCCCGCGTCCAGCGAAGCATGGACCGCCTGGCGGCCCGGGTCGGCATCGGCCAGGCCGACGTGGAGGCCGGCCGCGACCGTCGGCGCACCTGTTCGCGGCGATCCGCAGTGTGGCTGTCAGCCCTCCCGCGAGCCGGGCGGACGCGGCGGGCGAGGTGAACGCGCTCGTGTCGACCGACGCGTTGATCGCGATCGTGCCACCGTCCGCTGCGACCGCCAACGACACCCCATCCGCGAACGTCAACGGGTCGCCCGGCCCACCCGACAGTCCGAGCAACGGACGGAGCGCGTCGAACAGACCCTGCGCCTTGGCCGGCTGGCCGGCGATCGATCCGGCCGACCGAAGCCATCGTGCCGGATCGTCGATCAGACCAGAGAGCGGGCGCAACGGGCGGTCGAGATCACCGGCCGACCCACCGAGCACCCCGAGGGCGTCCAGTGCAGCATCGACGATCGGGCGGGCGGCCTCGTCCGCACGTCGCATGATCTCGAGCGCGACGTGCGCACCGAGCGCCGGCGCAGCAGCCGCCGCCGCGACGGCCAGTTCGGACCCATCGGGGTCGGGCCACAGCGCTACCTCGGTGACGGTGGCGTCGGGACGGTGCCAGTGGAGATCGGCGGTGAAAGGTCCGAAGCCCACGACCACCTGCACCGCGCCGGCGGGACCTGACGAGGTGGACGGACCGAACGTGACCGCACCGTCGATCGCACCGGATCCCGACGCGAGCGCACCCAGGTCGATCGTGACATCGCTGTGCCAGCCGAACAGACCTGTTGTGCCGTCGCCGGCGGAGATGGTGATCTCTCCGCCGACGAGATCGACGTGGCCGCCGACCGGACCCAGAAGGTCCTTGATCGCATCGTCGATCGCACCGGTAGCCGTGCTCATGGCGTTCGAGAGCAGCCCTCGCGGATCGCGGACGAACTGATCGAACGCGTCGTGCACCGCACCGGCGGCGTCGATCAGATCGCATGCGCTCGCGAGGTCGACGGTCGCCCCCACCAGCGGAGCATCCGGCGCTCCGGCGACCAGCCGACCCACGGCGATGTCCAGCAGGATCCGGGCCTCGGGCAGGAGTGGGAGTTGATCGGTCTCGGCACCCACGACCAGCCGCTCCCAGCTGGCTCCCAACACACGGGCATCGTGGAACGTGATCGTTCCGGCGCCGACGCCGGAGCCCGAGAGGGGAACGACGGCGTCGACCGAAATCATTCTCAGTTCGTGCTCCGGAGTGGCAACCAGCCACCCCAGTCGATCGCTGATCGTCATGCGCACGCGGAGTTCTGGGAGCACCGGTTGGCCGTCGGCCCGCACACCGACCAAACCGAGGCGGGCATCGCCCGTGATCCGCAGCGAACCGACCGACGACTCGGGCACGGTCAACACCACACCGGCGACTGCCGCCTCCGGCAGGGCGATCCCGTCGTTCGAGCGGGCTCTCGCACGTTCGGCCAGTCCGGCAGCGACGATCGCCGTGATCGCACGTTCGACCCGCTCGGTCGACACGCTCCCGAACACGGCGATCACGTTCAAGCCGGTTCTCGGCGGTGGAGGCACGTCGGCGGCAGGACGCAGCTCGGACGCGGGATCGGTTCGGTCGACCAGATCCATCAGTGCCGACACCAGATGGCGGCCGGTGGCGAGATCATCGTCCTCGGTCCCGGGCATCGACACGTCGGGTACCAGCCGATCGAGCAACCGGACGGCGTCAGCGGTCGGCTGGGCGGTGATCGCGCTCAGCGAGACCGGACCCAGCGGTGTGCCGAGCAACACGAGATCGGCGACCTGGGTGACAGCCTGCGCAGCGACGCGTGCGGCGTGTCCTGCGCCGGCGATCGCGACCACCGCGATGTCGGAACTGACGTCGGCGAGGGCCACGAGGAGCCGTTCGAGTCGTTCGGCTTGGCCCTTCGTGCCGTCGACGTCACCGGCCGACAGCCGACATGCAGCACGTTCACCCAGCGCCACGAACCACTCGCCGCTCGCGACCGTCGGCATCGTCAGCATCTCCGGAGCGAGACCGTCGGCGGTCAGGTCGACCCGACGACCCGCCGGGGCGTCCGACCACACGTCCGTGCCGAGGTCGACCCAGACGACGACATCCGGCTCACGGTCGAGTTCGGATGACAGATCGAGTCGCTCGACCAGCTGACCGGCGGCGACGGGTTCGGTGTGCACGCGCACGCCGGGAGGGGCGACCAGTGGTTCGGCCACCCGACCATCGCCACCGGCCCAACGGATCACGAGGGCACCCAGGCCGTCTGCGATCGGCCGATCGGTGACGAGTGCTGCGAGCGCCGAATCGACCGCTGCTTCAGCCAGGAGCTCCTGGCTCGAGGGCCGACGACGCCAGCGCCCGGTCGCCGGGGCGCCAGGTGCGGAGGGCATCCGACACGGCAACCAGCGTCGGTTCGATCCCCTGCGGCGGGAACCACACCGCCGGCTCGGGCAGGCCGGTGCCCAGGTCGACGCGGTACGGGTCGTCGGGATGCCCGGTGCCGGTGATCGTCCCGCTCACCTCGCCGGTTCCGCTGACGAGATCGGCGACGAATGCGACCGCGCGCTGGTGCGAGATCGCTCAGCACGATCCGGCGCGCCCATGCAGCGATCGCCGCTCCGGCGTCGGCGACGAGATCGGCGAGCGGCAGAATGGGCTGGTCCAGCTCCCCACTGGGACGCCATCCGAGCACCTCGACGACATCACCGACCGTGCCCGGGACCAGTTCGGCCAGGAACCCGATCAACGATTCGATCGCGTCCCACCCCTCGGCTGGGAGGGTGACCGAACCGTCGACGCCGATCTGGGGAATCGGCACCGCGATGACTTCGTCGTCGACGATCAGCTCCAGATTGGGAGCCGAGACACTCCAACTGAGCCCACCCTCGGCGTGCCAACCCACGCGGATACCGACGTGGTCGGCCCGGATCGTGGCATCCTCACCCAGGACGAGCAGCGCTCGCGTCGGTCTGGCCCCGCGTTCGCGAGCGGTCAGGCTGGCAGACAGCTCCGGGAGCAACGAGGCATCACCGGCCGACAGATCGATCTCCACGATCGTCGCGGCGAACGCCGTGTCGACCACCGTGCAGCGGTGGCCGAGCGTATCGACGCTCGTGGTCGCGGCGACGGCGATCACGAGCACGTCGTCGACGAGATGCAGGCGGAGCTGCACCGAACCGATGAGCGGCACGACCCACGGGTCGTCGAGCGACCCCGATCCGGTGACCGCAACCGCAGACGAGCTCGAATCCGAGATCGTGTCACGCAGGATCTCGAGGACCGCCGTCACGGCCTCGGTGTGATCAGCGACCATTGCCTGCCAGTGGCCGGAGACCGCTGCCACCGGATCGGTCACGAGATCGGTGAGCGACACGGTCGGCACCGTGAGGTGCCCGGGCGGCGCGTCGAGCCCGAGCAGTACCCGTGCCGACACGAGCGCATCACCGAGGTGGCCGAGCAGTTCGTTCGCGATGTCATCGATGGCGGCGCCGGCACCGTCCATCACGGCATCGGCAGACGTGAGGTCGATCGTCGGGTAGGTGCTGGTTCCGATCAGCACGCCGTCGGCTGCCAGGACGAACACGAGACGACGGTCCGCATCGAGCGAGAAGCCGATCCGGAGCGTGTCGGCGCGGACCAGGGGACTGACGCTGTCGAGGACCGGTGAGGTCGGTGTTCCCGACGCGCCCCACACCCCGAGACTCGGCAGCGCGGTCGCCGACCCGTCGACGAGATCGATGCGAAAGAGCTCGGCAGCGGCTTCCAGACGAGCCGTGGCGTCCCCGAGTTGGACGCGCATCGTCGGCGTCAGCCGCGGATGTCCGGACGGACCCGTGTCGACGACGACCCCCACGTTGACCGTGGCCGATCCGATGGTGACCGTCGCCTCGTCACCGGAACGCGTCCCGCCGAGGAGCGCAGAGAGGTGATCGAGCCAGGCGTGCCGGCTGATCTCGGTTGCCATCACGTCGCTCACCCACGCCGCGAGCGCTCCGACGCCGTCGGTCACGAGTCGCTCGATCGGGAAGTCGGGCACGGCGTCGCCGGCGAGTCCGAGCAGTCCGGCGACGTCGACGAGTGCACCGGCACCGACCGCAGCTGCCTGCTCGCGCACCAGCGACAACACCAGCTCGACAATGGCTTCGTCGAGCTCGTCGACGTTCTCGGCTGCGACACTGACGTCGGTCGGTACCGTTGCGCCCGGCAGCTGCAGTTCTCCGAACGTCACCCCGAACGTCGGATCGGCGTCGCCCGCGGCGGTCGGCAGATCGATGGCAATCGCAATCGAACCGAGATGCGCCTCGCCCGGGGTTGGCGGGAGTCGTCGACCACGATCGACGTCGACAGCTTCAACCTCGCGCCCGGCGGCCGAGGTGGAGCGGCGATGCAATCGATCTGCCCTCCTTGGCGGCCAGGAACAGCGGTACCGAGATCGTGGTCTCGGTCGACGGATCACTGCTGCGGAACACGGCACCGATGCCGATCACGACCGCATCGACGTCGCGGTCGTCGAACGTGACGAAGACGTCGATCTCCGGGTCGTCGACACTGATCGCAGGGAGCCACACGAGGCCGTCGGTATCGCTCTCACGCTCGGCTCCGCCGAGTGCTTCGTCGATGAAGTCGATCAACGCCGTGCGTTGTGTCTCGTTCGCGAGGATGTTCGCCAGGGCCTCGTGCGGTGCGCCGAACCAGCCTGGGTCGGGATCACCCGACGCGTCGAGAAAGCCGGCCGCCGTCGCCAGGTCGCCGATGATCCCGAGATCGTCAGCCGAGATGCTCACGTCGTCGCCCCCAGCAGACCCGTCGACCCGAAGAAACGATGTCGAGGCATCGGTTCCACCGACAACCCGCCCTTGCTGGCGACCACGTGCGCCGGCACGAGTCGATTCCCACGTTCGTCCTTCCCGGCCGCGGCCGCGAGTTGGCTGACGAGGCCGAGCACCGTCTGCCAGGCGAACGCCACCAACGCCTCACCCCAGACATCGACGATCAGCGCCGGCCCGACCGGGCGCCGATAGGTCGAGGCGTACACGCCCGCCGGGCGGCCGGGCGACCCGACGGCGAACACGACCTCGACCGCGGCCGGGCCGGTCTCGTCACACCTCACGGGGATCTTCACACGCACCAGACCGTCCGTGGTCTCGACGCCGACCGCGGCGACACCGACGGCCAGCTCGCTGTCGCCGTCGACCCAGACGACCTCGGTGCGCTTGGTCGGACGGAAGAAGCCCGACGCGAGCTTGGCGGAAACGATCACGAGGTCGGAGAGGTCTTTCGTGGGCACGTCGAGCCGACCGAGTTTGATGTCGAGATCGTCGATGTCGAGCCCCGTCCGCGGCGGCCCGTTCGGACTGCCGGTGGGCGACCCAGCGCTCGATGTCGGGATGGATCGAACTCATGATCCCGGCCCCAGCCTCGGCGCGAGTACGCCGACGAGCGCCGGCGACGGGCACGGAGGGACGGGCCGCAACATCAGCGCACCGGGGGCAGCGAGTCGAGATTGTTGCCGGCCGCCCGATCGCCGTAGCTCCGGAGATATCGGCGGGTCCTTCCCTTCACGGCGGACACCGTCGCTCGTGCACCGCCCTCCTCGATGAAGTATCTGGCGGAGCCGTCGTCGATCGTCTGGAGCACGTCGTCGACCGAGGCCGACCCCCATGGGCCACCGACCCGGACGATGACGTTGTCGATCTGGTCGACCATCGTGATCCGGCGTTCCACGGTGGACTGCGCTACGTCGTCGACCGGCACGACCGAGTTCGACGTGTAGGTCTGACCACACCGACGGTCTCGCATCACGACATAGACCGATGCCGGCGGCGCTGTGCCACGCGGAAGACCGAACCAGATCTGACGAAGGTCGTCGTTGGAGTCGAGGGCACAGAACCCGTAGATGCGCTGGTTCGTCGTTCCGTCGAAGATGTCGACCCAGGTCCGTGAAGCCGACGTGTTCAGCCCACACGGTGCGAGGTCGGGCGAGGCCCGGAACAAGGAACTCGGGTAGTCGGCCCAGTTCGTGACGTCGAGCCGATACCGCGTGAAGTCCAGCGAGTTCGCCACATAGTGCTCGGCGCCCACGAACGCCAGCACCGGCGGTGGGAACGCCGCCGCGATCACGAGGTCGATCTCGAACATGCCTCGTCCGTGTGTCGCCGCGACCAGCCGGCAGCCGAGCCAGAAGAGATCGCGAACTGCGACATCGGCCGGTCCCTCGTTGGTTGGTGACCACGTCGTCCCCCGTCCTCGCTGGCGAACACTCCGACATCGGTGCCGAGGTAGACCCATGACGAACGTTGCGGGTGGAGCGTGACGACCCGAGCCGGCGCCGCGGGCAAACCGGCCGAGATGTCCGCCCAGCTCGCTCCACCATCGTCGTCTTCCAGACGTTGCCCGGCTGGTACCCACCGAACGAGGCGTACACGACGCCGTGGTCGTCGGGATCGATCGCCAGCCCGAGACACTGCCTGTTCGCGCCCACCCCGGCATCGTCGATCCGGTCCCAGGTCGGAGCGGGTGCCGTGCCGTTGGTGGTCCGGTACACGTTTCCGTTCGCGTGACCGACGACGATCACATCGGAATCGCCCGGCGCCACGGCGATCGCGGTGATCGTGTGAGCTTGCGTCGATCCGATCGGCGCCTTGATCGACCGCCAGGACGGACCCGTCGTCGGCGTGTTCGGCGCCTTGGGATCTGATGTCGACCACAGCGACTGGCCACCGCCGATGAGTCGGTCGGCGTCGTTCGGGTCGAGCACGAACGGCGCGATGAACTGCGCGTTCGGAGTCACGGGCGTCGGGGATCGTGAACGGTTCGGGCTTCCACACCCAACGCGCACCGTTCCAGTGCCGCCCGCAGATGAATTCGGTGCCGGCCGACGACGCGCCACCGTTGCTGTTCCGGAAGACCTGCAGGAACACGTACTCGCCGTACCAGGTCTGTGGATCGGTCGGGTCGGACGCACACGCACCACCGTCGCCGCCGTAGACCCTGTTCCATGTCGTCCCGGACGCCGGGGTGTATCGCAACGTGCCGTTGTCCTGCGTGCCGCCGACGATCGAGTTCGTGCCGACGTGCCCGGCCCCGTAGTAGAACTGCGTCACCGCATATCCGCCGTCGAGATGGTTCCAACCGGCGTTGTACGGCGGCGAGGCGTTGTTGCCCACCGTGGTGACGTCGACGGCGCGGTAGACACCGCCGTCGTTGCCGAAGTACGCACGGCGGTTGGCCACACCGTCGTATCCCGGGTCCGACACGATGGTGTGGTGGTCGGCGTGTGCCGAATCGTCGCTCCACCATGTGCTGATCTGGACGAGGTGGTCGCCGCCATCGGTGCTCCGCCACAGGTCGATGCCCCCGACCACGACGAGATCGGAGTCGATCGGATCACCCGCCCAGATGACGTTGTCGTACCATCCCTGTTGGCCGAGGAACGACGCCGGCCCGCCCCCCGAGAGCGCACTGCTGGGCAAGGTACGGTCTGGCCACCGTCGGACGACCGCCAGATGCCGGACGGTGCGATGTCGACCGACGCATACGTCACGTCGGAATCGGCGGCGGCATAACAGACCTGGACCCGGCCAGGGGCGGGGACCGGCATGGTCGACCGTGGTCCACGTCAGACCGCCGTCGACGGTGAACAGCGCAGCACCCGATGTCGCGCCCGACCGCAGCGTCCGGCGATCGCCCGTGACGAATCGGTCGGGTGACAGACCAGATTGCCGATCGGCAACGACGACGTGTTCGTCCACGAGTTCCCGCCGTCGGTCGAGCGGAAGATCCCGGCACGGGTGCCGGCGAACAAGGGCTGCCGTCGGCGGCGTACGGCGAGAGCGTTCACGTAGTGGAAGTCGGCGTTGCCGGCGGTCGACGCGATGTGCGCCCACGTGGAGCCGCCGTCGACGGTTCGGAAGACACCATCTCCTCGCAGCGCGTCGGCGTTCAGGTATCCCTCGCCGGTGCCGGCCAGCATCTCGTTGGGAGCAGCCGGGTTGATCACCATCGAGCACACGGCGAGGTTGCCCATGTCGTCGTCGACGGGATGCCAGGTCGCTCCCCGTATCGGTCGAACGCCACACACCACCACCGGCGCTGCCTGCGAAGATCCGAGCGGTGTCGTCCGGATCGATCACGATCGCCCGGGTGCGCCCTCCGATGTTGTCGGGCCCGATCTCGTTCCAGCCTGCGATCGCCGTCAGGCCGGCCGTTTCCGGAAGAAGAGCCGACGTCGACTCGACCTCGGCTCCGGTGGTCGGGAGGTGACGGTCGCCTGTCGGCAGACCGCAGGTCTGACCCGCTGGGTGAGCCGAGCGCAGATCGGACGCTTGCTCCAGCGCACGCCGCACTGCACCGTCGGCGATGTCGCCGGCGTCGTCCCGGATGGCCGCGAGTTCGAACTCGACGCGACGCCGTGCCCGGTCGGGGTGTTCGAGTTTCTGGATCGCTCGCTGAAGGGTGGCGTCCGGCATCGCCCGAATCGACTCGTCGGATTCTCCCATCTCGGTCCGGAGCCGGTGGACGACGTCCACACCGATGCCGCGCTCAGCGGCGGTCTCGCTATCGCTCATGGTTCGCTTCCTCGGTTCGCTCCTCCGGCCGGAGGAGGGCATTCCTGTCGTCAATCCTGTCGTTGTCCGGTGCTCGCGGGTCGGCCGCCCGTCAGGGCGGGAGCGGTGGCTCCGGGCTGAGTCGCACCACGTCGATCAGGTGGGACCACGGCTCACCGGTGCCGTCGCGGCTTGCGCCGTGCAGGTAGTGGCGGTCGACGCCGTCCGCGTGCTCGACCGTGCGGTACACGACGTGGTCGCCGACGACGGCGACCGACTCGGCACCGGGGATCGTCGACACGGTGGACGCGTCGGGCCCGGAGTCGGCGGCAGCGCCGACCTCGGCGTTCGGCGGAGGATGCGAGCCGTCGAGGCCCGTCGTCGAGGTGCGGGCCGGGTCGATCCTCTCGGTCCGCAGATCGAGGGTGTCCCCGGACGTTCGATCGACGACCCGTGTCGTCCGGTGCACCGCAACGACCTCGTCGAGCAGTTCGGCGTCGGCAGCCGCCCCGCCCCGGTACCGCGTGTGCAGGTCGGTGACGACGACGGCGGTGTCGCCATCGAACTCACCGCGGCATTCGGCACGGTCGAACCATGCGGAGACCCGTCCGAGCGACTCGGGGTCGACCGCCGGAGCGGTGAGCAGGTTCTCGAGTCCTGACCCGTCGAGCCGCAACACCACGATCGAACCCGGATCGGTCGCCGTCGGCGGGCGGACCGCGAGCACGTCCGCTCCATCGACGGCGATCGGCTCGGCATCGACCGCCACCGCGTGCCACGACGACACCCGACGCCAGATCGACGACCGCGAGTTCGCCGGCGGCATCGTGGACGTACACCAGGCCGGGTGACGGCGCGGCGACGCCGGACGCGACCTTCACCGTGTCACCGGGCGGCGTCCTCATGACGCCGCTTCGGCTCCCACCGATGCTTCGAGACCTGGCGGAGTCTCCATCTCGCGTTTCCCCGATCCGACCCAGCGGGTCGTCGTGTCACATCAACGAGTATCGACGGCCACAACGACGAGCGTCAAGCGATTTGCGGCGTCCCGGGCGGAAGCCGGGAGGAACGTTCGCGCCGGTCGGGGTCTCTCCCGCCACCGGCATCGACCCCTCGCCGGGATCATCGCTTCGCTGGTGGTCCGAACTCCTGCCTGGCACACGAGGCGGGGCTCCCGACCGAGCGGGTGAATGGTCCCGAAGCCACCCGGATCGCTACGGTTTGCGCGGTGTCTCGCGTCCGCTGCCTCGCCATGGCAGCCGTCGCCGGATATCTCCTCGGGACGTTCCCGACCGCCGACCTGGTCGCCAGGCGCACCTCGCGGGTCGGGTCGACCTGCGCCGCGAAGGAACCGGCAACCCGGGCACGGCCAACGCCCTCAACGTGCTCGGTGCCCGAGCCGCAGCTCAGGTGTTGGTCGGCGACATCGGGAAAGGAGCCGCAGCCTGCGCCGCCGGGGCGATCGTCGCCGGACCCGTCGGAGCGCATGTCGCCGGCACGGCGTCGGTGGTCGGCCACTGCTACCCGGCCTGGAACGGATTCCGCGGCGGCAAGGGAGTGGCCACGAGCGTCGGGCAGTGCCTGGCGACGTTCCCGGCGTACTTTCCGATCGATGCCGCCGTTGCGGTGATCACCGTGTCGAATCCCCGGTGGAAGCAGCGTGCGTTCGCGACGACCGTCGTCTCGTCGGCCTGCTGGGTGCTCGGCGGAGTGGTGTGGTGGCGCCGGGGTCTCGGGAACCTGTGGGGTCCGACACCTTCGTCGATGCTCCCGCTGGCCTCGGCGGTGAGTAGTGCCGTCATCATCGGGCGGTTCATCGCCACGGCAGATACCGAACGTCCGCCGGAGCCGAACACGGACCGTCCGACGTGAACGCCGTGCGCATCGGAATCGTCACCGACTCGAGCAGCCAGATCACCGCCGATCTCGTCGAGCGGTTCGACGTCGAGGTCGTCCCGATGACCGTCACCATCGACGGCGTCGACCATCTGGAAGGCGTCGACCTCGACGCCGACGGCTTCTACGGCGCGTTCCATGACGGCGCGACGCCGGAGATCGCGACCGCGCAGCCATCTCCTGGCCGCTTCGTCGACGCCTACGTGCGGATGGCCGAACGCGGATACGACCACATCGTGTCGATTCACGTGAGCGGATCGATGTCCGGCACGATCGGGAGCGCCGAGGTGGCCGCCCGGTCGGCACCGATTCCGGTGACCGTAATCGACAGCGGGAGCGCGAGCTTCGGCATTGCCGCATGCGTCTGGGACGTCGGCGTCGCAATCGGTCGAGGGCGCGGGCGTCGATGACATCCGAGGTCGGGTCGAGCGCCTCGTCCCCCGGATCGCAACGGCGTTCATGATCGGGACCCCGCACCTGACGGAGCGATCCGGGCGCGCCACAGAGGTCGAGTTCGCCGGCGATGACGGCATCCAGGTGCTCGCCATGGCCGGCGGACGGCTCGATGTGCTCGACCGGGTCTCGACGATCGATGACACGGTCGATGTGATGTCCGGCTACGCCGTCGATCTGATGTCGGCATCCGGTGTCGGCACGACGGTGGCGATCGGTACCGCCGACGCTTCGAGCCGACCCCTGACCGAGCGGCTCGAACGGGTGCTCGCCGGACTCGACGGCATCGACGCCGTGGTCCACTACCGCATCGGACCGAGCATCGGGGCGCACACCGGGCCGGGTACGTTCGGCCTGTTCGTCTTCCCGACGATCACATGACTGCGATCAGCGGATCTCCGACACTCCGAGCGACTTCGACATCATCGAGACCAGCGCGCCGTACTCGGTCTCGCGTCGACCGACCTCTCCGAAACCGAGCTCGGCATGAAAGGCGAGTGATCGGTCGTTGCGCGGTCGCAGGTTGACCTCCAACGTGAAGGCGGTCGCGGTCGGCCGACGCCGGGTGGTGAGGCGTTCGACTTCCGAGTACATACTCCGGCCGATGCCGTTCCGCTGGAAACGAGGAGGGATCGCAACCCGATCGAGGTACACGAAGTCGTGGTACCGGTCGGAGAACCACGCATAGTTCCTGGAGGCGTAGTCAGCACCCGGGGGCAGCACGAAACAGAACCCGGCGACGATCCCGTCGAACTCGGCGACCAGCGCGATCGCCGACTGGGCAGCGATGTGCGCGAGCGATTCCGGCGACTCCGATCCAACAGCCGGCACCTCGGCCTCGTTGATCGCATGGACTGCGTCCAAGTCGGCGGGCACGAAGTCACGCAGCAGCATGTGGCTCGACGCTAACCCGATCTGGCCGCCGGCGGTCTCGGGATCATCGTGCCGACGGTCTCGTCATCATCGTGATGTCGAACCAGGGGGCGAAGCCGTGGCGTCGGAGGTTGCGCTCGGACGATCCCTCCGGTTCGACGGTCGACGTCGCGATCGGGCACCGGGCAGCGTGCGCAAGCAGGAGACGGTGGGCGATCAGCGCCGACTGCACGCCCCGTCGGCGCGCATTCGGCACCGTCGACATCGCCGTCAGTGTGGCCATCGGTGCCTGCACGGTGAGGCTGGCGCAACCGATCGGTGCACCCGTCGCCGCATCGCGAGCGACGACGAATCCGGCTCCGTCGATCGCTGCGGCGGCGACAGCGAACGCATCGCTGGCCCGTCGGGCGGATGCGGTGGTGTGTCCCCATGCCAGCGCCGAGGTCTCCTGCCACACGGCGATCTGGTCGGTGGCGGGCTCGATGACGAGTGAGATGTCGACCGGCGGTCGATCGAGGTCGCGCAACGAGCGCCGGACCGCCCTCACCGTTCGAGCGACCGCATACCCTCGCTGCTCGGCCCGCACTCGAACATCCGGATGCGTGACCGGAGTGATCTCGATCGAGGCATCCACGCCGTGCGCGGCACTCCGCGTCTCGATCAGCTCGAAGTCGGCGGCAGACAGCGGTGCGTCCAGCCCGGCCGCCAACGCTCGGTTGACGTACATCTCGGGACCGCAGAGCACGAGATGTCCACCGGCGACCCGTACGCACTCGATCCGCGCCGAGGGCAACCGACGCCCCAGCACGTCGGCGAAGTCGGCGGCGCCGCGGGCCCACGTCCGCACGACCCGTCGCATCATCCCACCATTCTCGCCCGTTGGGGCCAAGCGGTCGAGACGCCTTGACTTCGCGTTGAGTTGAAGGTCGACCGTGCCCGATCGTGAACATCACGATCGGCTCGAAACCCTCCTCCGACGCCACGGCCCCGACGGGTAGCGTGACCCGTCGCATGTCTCCTGGACCCACCGACGCCCTCATCACCGCGAGCGGACTCGTCAAACGCTTCGACGACTTCGTGGCCGTCGACGGCATCGACGTCGAGGTGCGTCGCGGCGAATCGTTCGGTTTCCTCGGGCCCAACGGCGCCGGAAAGTCCTCGACGATGCGCATGATCGGCTGCGTCTCGCCGGTGTCCGACGGCCAACTGAGCATCTTCGGGCTCGATCCCCAACGTGACGGCAAGCAGATCCGCGCCCGGATGGGTGTCGTTCCCCAGCTCGACCAGCTCGACGAACAGCTCACCGTCCAGGACAACATGGTGCTCTACGGCCGCTACTTCGACATCCCGCGGTCCGAGTGCAAGCGGCGAACGGCCGAACTGCTCGAGTTCGTCCAGCTGAGCGACCGCGCCAACAGCCGCATCGAGCCGCTGTCCGGTGGCATGAAGCGACGGGTCACGATCGCCCGGTCACTCATCAACGAACCCGAGCTGCTCCTGCTCGACGAACCGACGACCGGCCTCGACCCGCAGGCACGACACGTGCTCTGGGACCGCCTCTATCGACTCAAACAGCAAGGTGTCACGCTCGTCTTGACGACCCACTACATGGACGAAGCCGAGCAGCTCTGTGACCGACTCGTCGTGATGGACGGCGGGCGAATCGTCGCCGAAGGATCTCCCCGCGAGTTGATCACGCGGCATTCCACCCGCGAGGTCCTCGAACTGCGCTACGCCGCCGGCACCAACGACGAGCGTTCCGGCGACGTGATCGGCATCGGAGATCGCAGCGAGGTCCTCCCCGATCGGGTGCTGATCTACGCCGACAACGGCGAGGCGGCACTCGCCGAGGTCCATGCCCGAGGCAGCTATCCCGAGTCGGCGCTCGTTCGCCGGAGCTCGCTCGAGGATGTCTTCTTGCGCCTGACCGGCCGGACGCTGGTCGATTGAGGTCATGACGATGTCGACACCGGCCACGGTTCGCGTCTGGGAGAGCCACTTCACGCTCTATCGCACCATCTGGAAGTCGAACGTGATGGGCGCCGTCCTCCAGCCGTTCCTCTACCTGCTCGGCATGGGGCTCGGGGTGGGAGCGCTCGTCAACAGCAACGATTCGTCGGGGCGCCTCCTCGACGGGCTGACGTACTTCGAGTTCCTCGCCCCCGGTCTCATGGCGACCACCGCGATGCTGATCTCCGCACAGGAGTCGCTATGGCCCGTCATGGGTGGCTTCAAGTGGCAGCGGACGTTCCACGCCCAGGCAGCGAGTCCGCTCAGCCCCGGTGAGATCACGGGCGGGCTCGCTCTCTGGCAGACGACGCGGTCGTTGATCTCGGTGTCGGGCGTGGCGCTCGTGCTGATGTTCTTCGCGGCAACGCGGTCGCCGGGGCTCCTTCTGGCCATCCCGTTCGGTGGCCTGACCGGCGTCGCGTTCGCAGCGCCGATCACGGCATGGTCCGCGACACGCGAGAGCGAGAGTTCGTTTCCGACCATCCTGCGTTTCGCCATCATCCCGCTGTTCCTGTTCGGGGGCGCCTTCTACCCGATCAGCCAGCTACCCGACTGGCTCGAGCCGATCGCCAGGATCACGCCGCTGTGGCACGGGGTCGAGCTCTGTCGGGGCGCGGTCCACGATCGACTCGGTTTCGGTGAGGCCGTCGGTCACTGCGCGGTGCTCTCGGCATACGCGGTCGGTGGATGGATCTGGTCACGACGTGCCTTCGCCAAGAGGCTGTCGACGTGACCCTCGCGGATCTCCCTCTCCGGATCATCCCGGCACCTGTCCTGCAGGCCAGGCGCCCGCATCGCCTGCTCGAACGGCACTGGATCATCAACCGGCGTGGCGGATGGACGATCGTCGTGTCGGGCTTCTTCGAGCCGCTCTTCTACCTGTTGTCGATCCAGATCGGTTTCAGTGCGCTGGTCGGCGACGTGGTCGACGGCGATCGGGTCCTGTCGTACGCCGAGTTCGTCGCCCCGGCGCTGATGGCTGCGTCGGCGATGAACGGCGCGGTGTTCGAGTCGACGATGAACATCTTCTTCCAGCTCAAGTACGACAAGGTCTACGACGCCGCGCTCGCCACGCCCTTGACGGCGGGCGACGTGGCGCTCGGCGAGATCCTCTACGCGACCTCACGCGGAGCGCTGTACTCGGCAGCGTTCCTCGTCACGATGGTCGCGCTCGGCATGGCAGAGTCGCCGTGGGTCATCATGGCGCTCCCGATCTGCGTCGTGATCGCCATCGCGTTCAGCGCCGTCGGCATGGCGGCGACGACCTACATGCGGTCGTTCGCCGACTTCGAATACGTGCCGTCGATCACGTTGCCCATGTTCTTGTTCTCGGCGACGTTCTACCCGCTGTCGAGCTACGGGGACTGGGCCTGGGTCGTGCAACTCAGCCCGCTCTATCACGGCGTGGCGCTCGTGCGCGGCGCCAGCTTCGGCGAGTGGTCGTGGGCATACCTCGGCCATCTGGGGGTGCTCCTCGCAATGGGCGTCATCGGCCTCGCGGTCACTGCCCGACGGATCGAGAAGCTGCTCCTGCAGTAGCGCATGCCGCCCGGGAGTCGGAGCTGGTGAACGTTCCGCGAACCTCACTCCGCAGCGGCGACACCGCCGGGCGTGTCGCCCTAACCTGGACGCATGCTGTTCCGGAAGAAGACCGACATGATCGATCCGTGCGACGCCCTCCCCGGCCGCGACGAACCGGTTCCCGTCATCGCCGATCACGTGGTGCTCGGCACGCCGATCGTTCCGCCGTTCCCCGACGGCATCGAGACCATCTACGTGGCGATGGGGTGTTTCTGGGGTGCCGAGCGGATCTTCTGGCAGCTGCCCGGTGTGTACACGACGGCGGTCGGCTACATGGGCGGCTGGACCAAGCACCCGACCTACGAAGAGACCTGTACGGCACGAACCGGCCACACCGAGACGGTGTTGGTGGCGTACGACCCGGAGGTCGTGTCCGTCGACACGTTGATGAAGGCGTTCTGGGAGAACCACGATCCGACGACACCCAATCGCCAGGGCAACGACGTCGGCACGCAATACCGCTCCGCCGTCTTCACCACGTCCGACGTGCAGCACGCCGCCGTCGCTGCTTCTCGTGACCGGTACCAGCGAGCGCTCACCGACGCCGGCTACGGCGAGATCTCCACACAGATCGATCGGGTCGAAGACGCCGGTGACGGCGTGTTCTACTACGCCGAGGATTACCACCAGGGATACCTCCGCAAACACCCCGGCGGGTACTGCAACCACGGTTTCTGCCAGATCGGCTACGACCTCGACGCCCACGGTCAGACCGCCGCCCGGGCGTCGCTTCCCGACGCCTGACGCCCCTCAACCAGTAGGGTTTCGGGCGGTGACCGACCGGTTGCCACGGAACACCACATGGGAGGGCCACCACATGGCCGGATTTCTGGACAAGATCAAAGGCATGTTCGGCGGAGCAAAGTCCGACACGACGAGCGGGAGCAGTGTCGACGACCTGAAGGACAAGGCCGGCGCGGCCAAGGATCAGGCCGACGATCTGGTCGACCAGCACAGCGACAAGATCCCGGACAACGTCGAGAGCACCTACAACAAGGCGTCCGACCAGGCCGAGAAGATCATCCCCGGCAACAGCGACGACGCGAAGTAGTCGCCGAGGCGGCCAGACCGCTGCCGGACGAACCTCAGCGAGCCACCCGGTGACGGGTGGCTCGTTCGCGTTCCCGCCGCATCTCGATCATTTGTCAAGGTCAGCTCACGACCGACCGAAGAATGGTTGTTGAAGGCTTCGCAGCTCGCCCGATGGAGCTCGGCGCCCACGCAAGAGCCTTGAAGCCGAAGATGACGACAAACACGCAAGAACACGCGTCCACCTGGGACGATGATGCAACTCGCCCGGGCATCTTGACGAACTCTTGCCTGACGGAGGGTGGCCAACTGACCTGTCCTGGTGTATATTTTGCACAATTCACGCTTGCTAGACATTTGCTGGGGGAACGTGAACTGAAACGTGAACTGAGAGTATCCGTCGGTGCCGCCACAGCCGATCCCGACCAGTTGAGGTGGACCAAGTGACGATCACGCAGATGCGCCAGCGAATTCGGCGGCGACGCGCGGTCCGAGCCGCCGGAGACGGCTCCACCGACCAGGGCGTGACACTCGTCGAGGTCGTGATTTCGATCGCGCTCTTGGGCATCATCGTCGTGCCCTTGCTGCTTGCGGTGTCGTCGTCGATCAGGTCGTCCCGAGTCAGTGAGTCCGCGGCGGAGGTCGAGACACTTCTGGTGAACGCCGTCGACCGTGTGAACCGTGCGCCACACGCCGGAACGTTCGTGTGCGACCTCACGAGCGCCGTCGAGGCTGCGGTCGAGACCGTCGGGTGGTCGCCAACGACCGCCGCGGTCCAACAGGAGTACCTGGACATCTCGGGCTCCTGGGTGGTGGGCGATTCGGGCACCGCGTGTCCGGCGGGCGGGCTCACGCCCGGCCTGACACAACGCATCACGATCACCATCACCGACCCCAATGAACGTGTGAGCCGAACACTGCAAGTCGTCCGAGGAGACATCTGATGAACAACGACCGGAAGCACGCCGCCAACGGACAGCGGGATGGCGGCATGACGCTGATCGAGCTCCTCATCACCATCTCGGTGCTGGGCACGATCATCACCGTCATCGGCGCAGCCGTGATCGTCACCGTTCGGCAGCAGCCCGTGACGCGGAGCCGGATCGACGTCGCCGCCTGGGAGCAGAGCCTGGCACTCTGGCTTCCTTCGGACCTGTCCTCCGCGGGCGCCGACCCCGGTGATGTGAACGCCGACGAGACCGCGCCGCCCCCATGTGGCGATGCGGTCTGCACGTTCGGCTCGAACGCACTCCAGCTGCGGTGGGACGACGGCTCCGGCGAGACCGTCGTCTCGTATCGCTACGGGCCGGCGGCCGACGGCGACTCGTTCGAACTCCGCCGCGTGACCTGCTACGCCGGCAGCTGCAACTCGCTCGTCGTCCTGCGCGACCTGGCCGTACCGTCCGACGACGACGGCAACCCGATCGCCTGGGCAGCAGGCGACGAGGTCCCCGACACCGTGATCAACGTCACCGTCCCGCTCGCGGTCGGTTCGAGTGGGTCGTGCGATCCGCTCAACCCGACTCCCGACTGCGACACGAGCACCCGCGCCCAGCGCGTCATCGTCAACGTCAACGGCGCCCCCGGCCTCGACGGCGTCGACCGCAGCAGCACCGTCAGCTTCACCGCTGGCGGATCATCGCTCAGCACGCTGGAACCGGCGACGTTCTCCGGGCCGACGTTCCTCCAGGCGAACAGCGGATGCGGCGGCCCGATCACGCTGATCGTCGACCGTTCGGCATCGCTGTCGAGCTCCGACTTCACCAGCGTCCGATCGGGTGTCCGAAGTTTCGTCAACGCCTTCGACGGCACCCCGACGAAGCTCCAGATCATCACGTTCGGCACGGTGTCGAGCACCCTCGGCACGACGAGTTGGAACAGATTCTTCGATTTGGCCGACCCAGGCGACGTCGAGCTCCTGATGGGCCCGACGGGCAACTCGGGGTTGATCAGCGACATCGTCGAGTTCCCGGCCAACGCTGATGCCGGCACGAACTGGGAGGACGCCTTGCATCGGGCCTACTTCTCGCAGGACGGCGAGACGTACGACGAGTTGGGCAGCCCGGTCGCACCGGCTCCCGAGTTGGTGATCTTCTTCACGGACGGGCGACCCACGCTCCATCGCGGGACCGACTTGTGGGGCTGGAAATCCACCGACAGCTCGTCGAGCCCGATCGAGCCGCCGTCGGTGCCGTCACGGTTCGACTACGACACAGCGGGCAACACGAGCTACGGCGCCGACTTCTCGCCGCTCGGTTGGTACCGGGCCGACTACATCATCGACCAGTTCCGAGACATCCGGTTGATCGGTGTGGGTGTCGGCAGCGCCTTCAACGATACGACTCGGGTCCAACGCTCGGGCTGGCCCACCAGCGGGGCGTACCGCGACATCGACAACGCGGTCTTCCTGGGTGACCTGGCAGCCGGTGGTGACCCGAGCCAGAACGGGACGTCCGCATCGGGTGGCTACGTGGTGCGCGAGTACGACGGCTCCTGGGGCGACGTCACCAACGCGAACATGCTCGTGACGACCCAGTGGTCGCAATTCGGCAGCGCCCTGCAACAGATCGCACTCGCAGAGTGTGGCGGCACGCTGACGGTTCAGACCCGGGATCAAGCGGGTCAGCCCGCCGACGCCTCGATCACGTATCAGATCGACGACAAGGTGGTCACGACGAGCCGGATCGCCAAGGCCGCAACCTTCGACATTCCACTCAACGGCGTGCCGAGCACCGCCGTCGACCTGATCCCCCAGTCGTTCGAGGACACCGGCTACGCGCCGGCGAGCTGGAATTGCCGTGCCGGTGGCGCCGACCTCACGCTCGGCTCCGACTACGACCTCATCACACCTGGCACGCCCGGAGACGGCATCTCGGTCACGGTCAGCGCCAACTCGGCGGTCTCGTGCACGCTGAGCGTGAGCCCGTGATGTCCAGGCCTCGCCGCGACCTCACCGGCACCGATCGCGGTTCGGTGCTGCCGCTGGTGCTCGTCATGGTGGTGATCGGTTCGCTCGTGGTCCTGCCCCTGCTCGACTACGCCATCACCGTCTTCCGGGCCAACCGTGTCGTGAGCGAGCGGACCGCTCAGTCCGAGGCCGCCAAGGCGGGACTCCGCGTTGCCTTGGCCGATCCGAAGAACGTGTTCCTCACGTGCGACGGTGGCGGCAACCTGACTCCCTCGCCGAACCCGACGATCAACGGCATCTCGGTGCAGACCAGCTGCACCGAGCTGGCGGAGATCGGCCCCACGCTGGCCCTCGGCTTCGAGGTCCCCGTCGGCGCCGCCGCGATGCAGCTCGGCGCGACCGTTCCGGTGGCGATGAGCGGCGTGACCGCGAGCTCGGCCGCAGTTCCGCCATATCCTGCAACGCCGGACTGGTGGGCGACACCTGCCTATACCGTCGGTGGACCGGGCGACCCTGCCCAGTACGCACCGTATGCCGAGGACAGCAAGATCTGGATGCCGGACCTGCCGCGCGTCCCACCGGCTGTCCGCTCGGTGACGCCGTTCGACATGCCGGCCGGCTTCGACTGCAAGGTGTTCTTCCCCGGCCGCTACGCCGACCCGATCGACCTGACGGGCCGCATCTACTTCGCCAGCGGGGTGTACTACTTCGAAGAGCCCGTGACGGTCGGGCCCGGCGCCGACGTGGTCGTCGGCTACGGCCTCGAGGACTTCGGTGCATCCTCCGACTGTGCCGACGACCTCCAGGTCGCCGCGAACGTGCTGACGCCACCGACCACCTTCGACATCAACGGTGGGGGGGCGACCTTCGTGTTCGGCGGCAACGGCCGACTCATCGTGGACAACACATCGGGGCCCGGCGCCGGCCCCCGCATCCGCTTCAACCAGCGGTACGCGGACGCCGACCGCGGCGGTCGTATCTCGATCATGTCCGTCAACGGTGACGACGTCGTCGACGACCCGCACGAGGTCACCAACGTCAACAGCATTCCCCGATCGGAGATCCTGCGCATCGACGGCGACGGCAACGAGATCAGAACCCCGATCGCCGCTTCATCCTACGTCCCCTCGTCGTCGACGTTCACGGACAAGGCCCGGCTCCCGGCGCAACTTCCGAGTGTCAACACCGAAGGCTTCCAGAAGGCCGGGGCGGCAGTCGACCGGGGCGTCGTCAAGGTCACCTGGGACGAGCTCACGGGGCAGGACGCCGGCGGCGCACTCCTCGGTGAGGAGGACGGCAGCGGCGGATGGACCACCTCGCCCTACCGGGTCCAGTATCGAGTGCAGTCGCCCACTGGACCGTGGTCCGACGTGTGCCCGGCCAACGAACTCGTCATCACGCCGAAGGCCATCCCGACCGACGGCAACGAGATCTCCTGCGCCGTCGACGGGCTCGACATCGGCACGGAATACCGCTTCAGGGTCCGGGCCGTGAACGAGGTCGGTGACGCACCGTGGCGCGGTGCCAACGTGACCCCCGAGAACAGCTCGCCGGTCGTGTCGGAACCCGATGCGCCCAGCAACGTCATCGCCGTCGCCGGCGCGTCCGACGACATCGCCCAGATCTCGTGGGACACACCTGCCAGCGACGGCGGCGTTCCGATCACCGGCTACCAGGTGGACGCCTACCAGGTCGCATTGCTGTCACAGCCGAACGCGGCACCGATCGCGCCGACGACGATGGAACATGTCGACGTCGAACAGCCGCTGCCCCTGACACCGGACAACTCGGCCACCGCTCACATCCGCGCCTACGACCCCAACGGCGACGATCTGACGCTCACCATCGATACGACCTCCCTGGCAGCAGCCTGCCCGATCCTCTTCCCCGACTGCCTGACCGCGGTCGTGGACGATGTCGAGGACACGATCACCTTCACCGCGTCGTTTGCAGCACCGCTGGGTATCGGCGTCTACGGCGTCCCGTACACGGTCACCGACCCGTCGGGCGAATCGGCAACCGGCTTCATGCGCCTCGACGTGGTTCCCCTCGGCGGGATCCTCGCGCACCCGCCCGAGGCCGACCCGGTCGAACTCCATGCCGACATCGGGGTGCCGATCACGACTCGCCTGCCGGTCGCCGATCCCGAAGGCCTGCCCTTTGCACCGGTGCCCGTCACCGTCGACACGACCGGGCTCGACGCCGACTGGACCGTCACGGTGAACGGGATCGACGTCACGATCACGACGGTCGCTCCCGACGGCCTGTACTCGATTCCGTACACCTTCATCGATTCCCAGGGCAATCCCATCACGTCGACGATCGACGTCCTGATCGCCGCCCTCGATGTCCAGCCGGTCGGCACTTCGTGCACCGTGGCGACCGATCCGGTCTACGCGATACCGACTGCCTGCGAGATGTCGCTCCCCGACCTCACGCCCGGCACACCGACATCCGGCAACCAGGGCTACCGGTTCGACGTGGTTGCGATCAACGAAGTGGGTGCGTCGCCACCCGGAAGCAACGCCGCACCGTTGCCCCTCGCATTCGACGGTGGCGGCGTCGGCCTGCTCGGTGTTCCGGTGCGCCAGGTCGTGCCGTGGGTTCCCGAGCCGATCGTCGACATCCGCGCCGCCGGTGCGGAGCCCGTCGAGGTCGCGATCGCCGGATACCTGGCGGTGCCGATGGGTCGTGTCGGCGTCGACAACCCGAACGGCTTCGACGTCCGAATCAGCGGCGGGGTCATGACCGGCACATTCGACATCGACGATTCACGGGCGACCGCTGCTCCCGAATCGCTGCCGATCGGCTTCAAGAACAACATCGTGCTGCAGCGCAGGCTCCGAATCGTCTCGGTCGCCGGGACCGTTCGTTCGACCGCGATCGTCGAAGTCAACGAGGACGGTGCCGGCTACGCCGTGAACTCGTGGGTCGTCGGCTGAACGGTCACACCGACTCGAGACACCGACCGTCGAAAAACACCCGACCGCACGACCCAGGGTCCGGCTTCGGACTCCCGGGTACGCCCTGCGGCTGACCAAGAGCCCGAGGTTCCGTGCGCGCCGAACGAAGGCCCGGGTGGCGACACGATGCAACGGGAGTCGGTGGCTCCTGTCGTGGAGCTCCTGCCACCGTGGGAGACCAACGGGCCGGGCGGACACCTGCCGATCCGACCCGACCCGACCCGACGCAGACGCCAGGGCCCCAACCGCCGACTGGGTGACCGATTGTCCGAGATTGTCCGGGTTCGGACACGCTGTGTTCGAATCGTGACCAGCAGACGAGCCGACTCGACCAGGGAGTGCCGGACGACCGAGCCCTCCGGCGCTCCCGACATCCCAGCGACCAGGTCACGCGCTGAGGAGATCACCGGCCCGCAGCTGAGCCGCGTAGAGGCCGTCGGTCGCGACCAGTTCGTCGTGGGGGCCGATCTCGACGATCGTGCCCTGGTCGATCACGGCGATGCGATCGGCCGAACGCACCGTCGACAGGCGATGGGCGATCACGAGCGCGGTACGACCGTGAAGCGCGGCGTCGATCGAGGCCTGTACTTGCGCCTCGTTGTCGTTGTCGAGGTGGCTGGTGGCCTCATCGAGAATCATCACCGCGGGGTCCTTCAGCAACAGGCGAGCGATCGCCAAACGTTGCTTCTCGCCACCGCTGAGCCGGTATCCGCGCTCGCCCACCACCGTGTCGTAGCCGTCGGGAAGCGCGGCGATCGTCTGGTGGATCCGGGCTGCTCGGCACGCATCGACGATCTGCTGGTCGCTCGCCTCGGGATCGGCGTACCGCAGGTTGTCGACGATCGACTCGTGGAACAGATGCGGGTCCTGTGACACGACACCGATCGACCGGCGGACCGAATCGAGCGTGAGATCGCGCACGTCGTGCCCGTCGAGGAGCACCGATCCGGTCGTCACGTCGTACAGCCGTGGGATGAGCGACGCGAGGGTGCTCTTGCCCGCCCCGGAAGCACCCACCAGTGCCACCGTTTCACCCGGCGCAAGCGTCAGGGAAAGCCCGGACAGCACGTCATGATCGGGGTCGGCACCCGGGATGGCCTGAGTTTCCATCGAGGCGATCGACGACTCGTTCGCGGCCGGATACCGGAACGTGACATCGTCGAAGTCGACCCGACCGGCGGGATCGACCAGATCGATCGCCGACGGCTTGTCGGCGATCGGCTCGGGTGCATCCAGGACTTCGAAGACCCGTTCGAACGACACCATCGAGGTCATCAGATCGACGCGGGCGTTCGTCAGCCCTGTCAGCGGCTGATAGATGCGGGTCACGAGCGCGGCGAGCGCCACCAGTGTGCCGACGGTGATCTCCCCGCTGACGACGAGTTGCGCGCCGATCCCGTAGATCGCGGCGGTGCCGACGGCCGCAACGAGGCCGAGTGCCACGAAGAACACCCGGCCGAGCATGGCCGCCCGAATCCCCACGTCGCGAACGGCGTCGGCGCGTTCACCGAACGTCTCGCTCTCACGGTCGAGTGATCCGAACAGCTTCACCAGCACTGCGCCGGAGACGTTGAAACGTTCGGTCATCTGGGTGTTCATCGCCGCGTTGTGCTGCATCTGCTCCCGCGAGATCGATTGCAGGCGCCGACCCACACGTCGGGCCGGCACGATGAACAGCGGCAGAACGACCAGCGCGAGCAAGGTGAGGCGCCACTCGAGGGCCAGCATCGCCGCGAGCGTGGTGGCGAGCACGATCACGTTGCTCACGACGCTGCCCAACGTGCTCGTGACCGCCGTCTGGGCGCCGACGACGTCGTTGTTGAGTCGGCTGATGATCGCTCCGGTCGGGGTACGTGTGAAGAATGCGACCGGCAGTCGCTGCACCTTGTCGTACAGCGAGCGACGGAGATCGGCGATCAGGCCCTCACCGACTCGGGCGCTCCCCCATCGCTGCACGATCTGCAGCACGGCGTCGGCGAGTGCTGCGCCGACCGCCAGACCGGCAAGCCACCAGATCGGTGACCGATTGCCGTCGTCGATCGCGTTCGGGATCGCGTCGTCGATGATGCGCCTCACCACCAGCGGCGGCACGAGGGCGAGCAGGGCAGCGGCCACGATCGCCGCCAGGAAGACGAGAATCGTGGCCCGATACGGCCTGGCGAAGCCCCACACGCGTCTGGCCGTGTCGCGGGCGAGCGTTGCGTCCTTCACGGCCTCCGCGTCGCGCGGCATCATGTGGTGCGGACCCATTCGCATGGTCAGCAGGCTACGGACACCATTCGGCCTTCGGTCCGCGGATGATCGGCCCGGAACCGCTCCTACGCTGTGGCGATGCGCGGGCGCCGTTCGGTCCTCTTCCTGGGCGTGCTCGCGTTCACCGCTGCCTGTTCGTCGACCGACGAGGGCGTCACGACCAACTCGAGTCGTCGCGTCGACGTGGCGACGGACGACCCGGCAGCATCGTCCGAAGAGGCACCACCGCCGCGTACGGGAACCCGTGAATGAACCGGTGACATCGGTCGATGGAATGGTCGACGTCACGGTGGCGGTCGCACCATTCGAACCGGCGCCGATCGAGTGGGAGTCCTTCGACGATGAGGTCGACATCGCTGCTCTCGCCGTGCCGGTCGACTACGACGACCCCGAAGGCCCGATGTTCGAGCTGCAGTTGGCGAGATACAACGCAATCGACCCTGACAACCGGATCGGCACGCTGCTCATCAACCGCGGCGGACCCGGGTTCAGTGGCGCCGAGTACGCCAAGATCGCGTCGTTCGTGTTCGACCAGCCGCTGCTCGAACGCTTCGACATCCTCGGCTGGGATCCGCGTGGTGTCGGCGAGACCACACCGGCGATCGACTGCATCAGCGACTACGACCCGTACTTCACCGAACTCGACTCGACGCCCGAAACCGACGAGGAACGTGAGGTGCTCGTCGACACCGCCAAACGTTTCGCAGACGAATGCACTCGGCTCAACGCCGAGATCATCGAGCACGTCGGCACCAACAACAGCGCCCGCGACATGGACACGATCCGACGAGCGCTCGGCGAGGACACCATCTCGTACTACGGCTTCAGCTATGGCAGCGAGCTGGGCGGGGTGTGGGCCACGCTGTTCCCCGAGACGGTGCGGGCCGCGGTCTTCGACGGGGCCTCCGACCCGAACGCAGACCCGCTCGAGTCGAGCCTCCGACAGACCGCCGGGTTCGAGGCGTCTCTGTCGACGTTCCTGGCGCGCTGCAGCGCAGACGACGACTGTGCCTTCCACAACGACGGCGACGCCGAGGGAGCGTTCGAAGCGCTGCTCGCGGTGCTCGACGAAGATCCGCTGTCGAGCGCGGACGGACGTCCGCCGGTCAACCTCGACGTCGCAACAACAGCTGTCAAACAGGCGATGTACCTCGAGGCGTACTGGCCGGCTCTCGAGCTCTCACTCGCGGCGGCACAGGAGGACGGCGACGGCAGCGGACTCCTCGCCCTCAACGACGGCTACTACCGTCGTTCGCCCGACGGCACCTATGGCAACGAGCTCGAAGCGTTCCAGGCGATCTCGTGCGCCGATCGGGCCGTGCGCAAGACCGTCGAGCAGGCCGACGCAGAGAACGAGCTGTTCTCCGAGGTGGCACCGCGTCTGGTTCCCGAGGGTTCGGCGGGCGGCTATTTCTGCACGTTCTTCCCGGAGGCGATCGATCCACGTCTCGAGATCACCGGCGTCGGCGCCGGGCCGATCGTCGTCATCGGCACGACCGGCGACCCGGCCACCCCCTTCCAGTCGACGATACGGATGGCCGACACCCTCGAAGACGGGCGGCTCGTGATCGTCGAAGCCGACCAGCACACCGGCTACGGCGTCAACCGATGTGTCGTCGATGTGGTCAACGACTACCTGATCGACCTCGAGGCCCCCGACAACGGAACCGAGTGCCGCTGAGGTCAGCCGGCGACCCGAACACCGGGTCCACGACGGGCGCGCAACGACCGCCGGTGACCTCGCGGTCGACCCGACGGTCGTCGATGGCGGAGAAGGTGGGATTTGAACCCACGGACGCTTGCACGTCGCACGCTTTCGAGGCGTGTCCCTTCGGCCGCTCGGGCACTTCTCCGCCGGGCGAGGCTAGCGGCAATCGACGGCGCTCACGCCCGAGGCCCGTCGAGAACGCTGTCATCGTCGGCTCAAGAGGTCGTCAACATCTCAAGACCGTGTGATGGCCGACCGATACAATTTGCACGAACCACACACGCGGACAAGGGCCCACGCACCCCTTCGCCGGATCCGAGAGATCAACGACAACGAAGGAGGTGCACATGACGGCCAACGCGGCGACACGCCCCGAACATGTCTTCAAGCTCCTGGTGACCGGCCCCTTCGCCGCCGGCAAGACCTCGTTGATCCAGGCCGTCTCGCAGACCCCTGTCGTCGAGACGGACGTCGATGCGAGCGGTGGTGAGGCCGAGGTGAAGGCACGGACGACCGTGGCGATGGACTTCGGTACGTACGCAGTTCGTGATGATGCCGGCAACGCCGACGTGCGCCTCCTCCTGTTCGGCACACCCGGCCAACGCCGCTTCTGGTTCATGACCGACATCATGAAGGGTGACGTCGACGCCGTCGTGTTCGTCGTCGACGCCACGGCGGGCGACACCCACGCCGAGGCCGGAGCAGCCATGCGGGCACTGCTCGCCGATCTCCGGGTGCCCGTCGTCGTGGCCGTCAACCGTTGCGATGACCCCGGCGACGCCACCCTCATGGCCCGCCAGCTCGGAGCGCTCGCGAGCGAGGCTGCCTTGCCCTGCCAGCTGATCGACGAGAACTCGGCACGTGAGGTTGCGATCGAGGCACTCCTCTCCGTCCTCGACCGTCTCGAGCGGTGCGATGCCGACGTGCTCGATCCGCTCGAGCGAGTCGTCACTCTTGCGGGTGCGGCATGAGCACCGACCGAGAACCCGCCGCCGAGCTCTTCGGGCTGGCCGATTCGTTTCCGCATCGCGGCTGGGTGATCCTCGACGCCGCACGTGACCATCGATTCACCGGGGAACTGATCGCCGATGTCGCGCCGCCCGTTCGGTTGTACTTCGATCGTGGCGAGATCTACCTCGCCGAGCGGTCGACGGAGCCACCTCTCGGGGTCCGCCTGATCGATGCCGGGGCCCTGAACGCGGCGCAACTCGAACACGGTTCGATGGTGGTCGGTGAGATCGCACACCTCGGCCGCTTGTTCGAACGGGTGCCCTCGATCGACAAGGACGTCGTGCTCCTGATGACCGAGATGATGAACGACGAGTGCGTTGCGTGGGTCGCAGCACAGGACGTCGCCGCCGTCACCTCGACGCCCTACCTGCACCACCCGTCCGGCATCCACCGATGGCATCGTTCGAGCGATGACGCCGACCTCCGACCCGGGGATCAGCTGCCTGCGCCCCCTCCGACCGCGGCGCCGGTCGAGGCGGCGTCGCCCATCGCTCCGGAGCGCGACGCCGACACGCTCATCGCCTGGGGAGATCCAGCGACGGGCACCCGTCCCCCGAGCCTCGCCCCGCCCGCCCCGCCCGGAGTCGAGGCGCCGGCCGGCCGGCCGGCCGGCGAGGTGTCGGATCGAATCGACTCGATCCTGGAGTCGGACTGGGCAGATCGCCTCGAGACCCACGGACTGCCCGACATCGGCAGTGACCCGCTGGCCGTGCCGTCGTCGCTTCCACCAGTGCCCACCGGCCAACGCGACCGATTCGAGCTGATCTGGCCCTCAGGCGAGATCGACGAGCAGTTCGACGCCGGTGCCGCGCTCGATCACCTGCACGAGCGCGACCACGACCGCGCCGGCCCGACCGCACGCGTGGTTCGTGCCCGCGACGTCGGCTCGGACCCGGACGAACCGGACGGCGGCGACCCCATCGAGCTGTGGGACTTCGAGAGCACGGGCCCGTCGTTCGGACCCCCGGAAGATCGACCGGTCGCGGCGGAGCGCGAAACCGTCGGCGATGCCGACTACGTCAGCGACGATCCGCACCTGACCGTGATCACCGACGACGCCGTCCTGTCGATGCGACGCGCCGTCGAATCGATCGAGGCAGCGTCGGTCACGAGTCAACCGTCCGTGTCCCTCGCCGACACGTCGACGACGACCGATTCGGTCCGGTCAGCGGATCTGGTGCTACCGGGGCGTGTCGCGACCCGCACCGAGTCGAGCGTCTGGAGCATTCGCGGCTTCGAGAACGCCACGAACCGCTCCGTGTTCGACGAGACCACGCCTCTCCCGACGGCCCGACCGTCTGACGTCGTACCGGCGGCCGCACCGGTCGCCGCCGTCGCCACCGGACCGCCTGTCAGCACCGACCGTTCCGAGGCACCCCGACTCTCGGCACTCCGCCGCCTGATCGGTGGCCTCCGCTTCCGCTGACATCGACGACCAGCCGGCCCGACGCCCGACACGAACCGCGAACGACCGCCGATCCTCGCCAGGACGTCCAGGAGCGAGCCGTTGACCTGGCGGTTTCGTCATGGCGGGCGCACTCGCAAAGGAAGCCTGCGCTCGCTCGATACCGACCGCCTCGTCGCCCACACCGTGCACGACACGATCGGTCCGGGTCCGAGCCACCCGATGCGCTGGTCGCACTCCGAAGCCCCATGCAGCCCAATGGCGTCCACCGGTGCTCAGGTGTCGACCGAGATCCAGAGGCTCACGGACCGGGCGACACAGGTGCCGTCGTCGTCGAAGGCAACTGCCGCGGCGTGCCGCTTCCGGCCGTCCCAGTCATCGTGAGCGTCGCCGGACCAGCCGACGAGTGCGTAGGTGGCTCCGACCTCGACCGGTTGGAGGATCTCGGCGCTGTAGCGGACGGTGAACGCCACGCGCTCACCGTGGGACTGACACACATACCAGGCCGACGTGCAATCGAGCGCCGCCCAGACCACGCCAGCGTCGACTGCTCCGTCGTCGCCGACCGCCCACCCCGGCACCGTCCAATCGGTTGCGTATCTCTCGTCATCGAGCTCTGCTGCGTGGACACCCATCGAGTCGTGCTGCAGACCACACGAGAAGCAGTACGGAACCGGATGTCGAGGACCGAGGTGTGCGAAGCCGTCCCGCGCGCGCCGTGCGTCCTCGATACTGACCGGCGCGGTCTCTGCGTCGATCCGGCCGGCTGGTGTCGCCGTCATCACCGGGCGCTCACCTCCGTGTGGGTCGGGCCCGAGCGACCATTGATCGCCCGACTCGGCAGCAACGACGAAGAGGTCGGTGTCCAGCGGCACGGGCGCGTGCAGCGAGACCTCGATCGGCACCCCGACACGTTCCGCGAAGCGGTACGCCGTCCACCCACCTTGCCCCGACCCGGTCGGACCCTGGAAGCGATGGCCGATCCGGAGTGTTGACACCACGTCAGTTTCGCCGGTGACGGACCAAGCCCGCGAACCGGCTCCGGCCCGAGCGATCAACGGCGTGTCCCCCGGCGCTGTGGCCGCCACGCCGTCCTGACAGTCCTGGGTCAGAGATCGAGACCCTTGGCGGCCAGCGGAGTCATCATCGTGATCTCGGGCCGCCCCGCGAGCAGGCCGGCGAACGCACCCATCGCATCACGCATGCCATCACCCTTGCCGTGAGCCGCCATCGCATCGTCGTCGCGATAGAGCTCGAAGAAGTAGTAGACACCGGGCTCGTCGTTCACCGAGTGTGCGCTGTACACCTCCAGGCCCGCTTCTTCGTCAGCGGCCTCGATGACGCGCCGGATGGCAGCCTCCAGCTCGCCGTGTTTGCCCTCGGTTGCCGTGAGTTTGGCGATGAGCGAGATCTTCGACATGGCCGCAAGGTACCGCCGGGCCCGCAAACGACTCCAGCCGGAACACCATCGGGTGCGAACTCCCCGCACGAGGTTTCGTTGCGCCCGCAAGTGGGCACGGTCGGCTCAGGCGATGTGACACCTCGCATCCGCTCATGATCGCCGGTCCGTAGAGACACCCAGAGGGTTCAGGGCCGGCGCCATGAACCACCACCGAATTCACGACAGGAGTATCCCCCCGATGGCCCGCTACCGCACTACCGTTCGCACCGACCGTTCTCCCGAATCCGCCTTCGCCTTCATGGCCGACCTCCGCAACTTCGAGCAGTGGGACCCCGGGGTGCAGCGAGCAACGCAGGTCACGGGCGACGGCGGTGGACCGGACGCATCGTTCGATGTCGTCGTCGACGCCCCCGGCAAGGGACTCACGTTGCGCTACGAGACCACCGAATACGACGCACCCCGCCTGGTCGTCGTCCGCGCCGAGAGCAAGATGTTCACGTCACTCGATCGCGTCGAGATCGAGCCCGACGGTGACGGCTCGCTCGTGACGTACGACGCCGAGCTGCAGCTCAACGGACCACTCGGCGTGTTCGACCTGTTCCTCCGTCCAGTGTTCGATCGGATCGGTGGCCGCGCCGATGACGGCCTGCAGCAAGCCCTCGATGGAGTGAAGGTGTGATGGCGCCTCCCGAACGGATCGCGGTCGTCGGATCGGGCATCGCAGGCCTCACCTGCGCCCACGTGCTCGGTCCCGACCACGACGTGGTCCTCTTCGAAGCATCACCTCGTCTCGGCGGGCACGCCAACACGGTCGACGTCGACGACCCACAGGTCGGCCGGCTGCCCGTCGACACCGGCTTCATCGTCCACAACGACCGCAACTACCCCAACCTGGTGCGCCTGCTCGAGGAGCTCGGCGTCCCGACCATCGACACCGAGATGAGCTTCGCCGTCACCGATCGCGACCCATCGTCGAGCACCGCAGGATTCACCTATCGGGCGACCAGTCCGAACACGCTGTTCGCGGACCGCCGCAACACGGTGCGTCCTGCGATGTGGCGGATGCTCCGGGACATCACCCGCTTCTACCGCGACGCGAAACGATTCCTCGACGATGGCGACGACGTGACCACCCTCGAAGGTTTCGTCGAGAGCAGGCAGTACGGCAGCGAGTTCGTCGAGCTCCATCTCCTGCCGATGGGCGCTTCGGTGTGGTCGGCTGATCCGAGTTCGTTCGGCGCCTTTCCCGCCAGGAGCCTGTTCCGCTTTCTCGATCACCACGGATTGCTCGGCGTCGGCGATCGCCCCCAGTGGCGAACGATCGTCGGCGGGAGTCGTGTCTACGTCGACAAGCTCGCAGAACAGTTCGGCGGCTCGATCCGCACGTCGACGCCGGTCCTCCGGGTCGAACGCTCTCCCGATCGGCTGGAAGGTCCCGGCGTCGTCACCCGTGACGGCCGTGAGACTTTCGACCGCGTGATCATCGCAGCGCACAGCGATCAAGCGTTGCGAATGATCGACCGCCCCGACGAGCTGCAACGCGAGGTACTCGGCGCGATCAGATATCAACCCAACCGCGCCGTACTCCACACCGACACCGGGTTGCTCTCGCCGCGTCGGCGTGCCTGGGCGGCCTGGAACTACGACCGCCGTAGCGCCGACCAGGCCGAGGCGACGTTGACCTACGACATGACAGCGCTCCAACACCTCCCCGGCTCGCGCCGCTATCTGGTGAGTCTGAACAGCGAACAGCACATCGATCCGTCGCAGATCCTCGAGTCGATCGACTACGCGCACCCCATGTTCGACTCCGCCGCGATCGCCGCGCAGGGTCGATTCGACGAGATCGACGGCGTGGACGGCCTGCACTTCTGCGGCGCATGGTGGGGGTACGGCTTCCACGAGGACGGCATGGCCTCGGCACTGCGGGTCTGCGAGTCGATCAACGCATTCGCACGGGTGGCCGCGTGAGGGCCGGGCCGGCAGCGATCTGTTCCGGCTCGGTCAACCATCTGCGGAGCGCGCCGACCGAGCACGAGTTCAGCTATCCGCTGAGCTACGTGTGGATCGACCCCGACGAACCCGGCGTACTGTGCGCTGCGCACCCCCTGTGGTCGGCCCAGCGTGCGGCACCCGCCCGGTTCCGCCGACGGGACTACGGCAGTGAGCCGACCGGATCGTTGTCGCACGGCGTCCGGTCCGATCTGAGCAGCGTGCTCGGCTGGAGGCCGGAGGGCGAGGTCCGCATGCTCACCCAGGTGCGTCGGTGGGGATGGCTGTTCAACCCGATCACCGTGTACGTGGCCTGGCACATCGACCCCGATGTTCCGGTCGGAGTGGTGCTCGAGGTCACCAACACACCGTGGAAGGAACGGCACCGGTACGCGGTTGCGCTGAGCGGTCCGAGCCGAGACGGTTGGATGTCGGCGGCGACGGACAAGCATCTTCACGTGTCCCCGTTCCTCGACGAGGCATACCGGTACGACGTCCGCCTGCGGGGCCTCGGTGACCGGATCGAGTTCCGCCTGGACGTCGTCGGTCACGGCGCTGCCGAACCGATCGTGCGGACCGCGATGTCGGTCATGCGCCGTGAACCAGACCGGGCCGCGCTCGCCTCTGCGTTGCGAACGAACCCGTTCCCGACACATCGGGTGTCACTGGGCATCCACGTCGAGGCGCTGCGCCTCTGGCTGAAGCGGATACCGTTCGTGGCGCACCCGGACAAACGCCCGACCGCACCGCACCGACCTGACGACCAGGGCATCGCGACCGGAACGACGCAACGACATGACGACCAGAACATGACGACCGGAACGAAGACCGACGTCAACGTCGAGCGTCTGCTGGTCCATGCCGAGACATCGCGCTCGGTGTCGGTGACCGAGCAGTGGGGCGGTCGAGCGTCCAGACATGCGATCCGCCTGCTCCTCGGCCGGATCGGCACCGACCGATTGAACGTGGCCGAGCACATCCCTGGCCGAGCTCCCTCCGAACGGTCGTACGGCCCGGGTGGCGAGCTGACAGCGTCGGTTCGCGTCGTCGACCCGCGTGCGTACTCGGCCGTGCTGACGGAGGGCTCGATCGGGCTCGGTCGCGGCTACATCGAGGGTTGGTGGACGTCCGACGATCCAGTCACGGTCGTTCGCATCATCATCCGCAACCTGACCACCCTCGATCGCATCCGCAACCGCTGGGTGTCGCTCACGAGTTGGGCAACCGACCGGGTCCGAACCGCCCGCTCACGCGACACCCGCCAACGCAACCGGGACGACATCGCCGCCCACTACGACATCGGCAACGCCTTCTTCGAGTTGTTCCTCGACGAGACCATGACGTATTCGTCAGCCGTCTTCCCCACCCCTGACACCCCGCTGGCCGATGCGAGCCGCAACAAGTACGACCTGCTCCTCGACAAGCTCGACGTCGAGCCCGGTCACCGTCTGCTGGAGATCGGCAGCGGGTGGGGCGGTATGGCGATCCGCGCAGCGCAGCGCGGCTGCGAGGTGACGACCACGACGATCTCGGGTGAACAGCTCCGCGAAGCCCAGAAACGGGTCGCCAACGAGGGACTCGCCGACCTCGTGACGGTCATCGACAGCGACTGGCGAGATCTCGAGGGTCAGTTCGACCGGGTGGTGTCGATCGAGATGATCGAAGCCGTCGACTGGCGGGACTACGACGCCTACTTCGCGACGATCGAACGGTGTCTCGCCCCGGGTGGGCGGGCCGCGATCCAGGCGATCGTGCTGCCCGACGAACGCTGGGAGCGCGCCAAGAACACCGAGGACTTCATCCGCCGGTTCGTGTTCCCCAATGGCTTCCTCCCGTCCGTTGCATCGATCGACACCGCTGTCTCCCGCTCCACCTCCATGCGGGTCGGCCATGTCGAAGAACTCACACCTCACTACGCGGAGACCCTCCGGCAGTGGCGCCTTCGCTTCGACGATCACCTCGACGAGGTCGCCGCGCTCGGGCTCGATGAACGCTTCCAACGGCTGTGGCGGTTCTATCTCGAGTACTGCGAAGCGGGGTTTCGCGAGGGCTACTGCTCGCTGGTGCAGATCACGTTCGAGGATCAGCGATCAGCCGACCGCGACGCAACGCTCCCGCGAGCGACGAGTCGTCCGGGGCGGACGACGGCGCCGGTGCTGGCGGCTGTGACCACGATGCAGACGCCGACCACGACGAGCGCTCCCCCGATCAACTCGATGCGGCCGAGCACCTCGTCGCGGATCGAGCCACCCGAAGAAGACCCCGAAGAGCGGGATCAGGTAGGCCGTCGCCGACGCCTGGGTCGGCGTCGCCCTCCGCACCACCGTCGCCATCAGGGCGAACGTCACCGCGTTGGCCGGGATCGCGGCGTACAGCAGGGGAACGAACAGGCCGAGCGACCAGTCGGTATCTTCGATCCCCTCGACGACCAGCGCGAACGGCAGGAGCACCACCGCCGACATCCAGAGCTGGACGCCCACCAACATGATGGGTGTCACGTCGCTGAAGTCCTTCCATTTCATGAACACGGTGCCGAACGCCCACGCGATCGCCGAGAGGAGCAGCGCAACGGCGCCGACGAGCTTGGCGTCCCCGTCGAGTGCCGGTGAAGCGAGAACCGCCGTCCCCCCGAACCCGATCACCAGGCCGACCGCGCCGATGGGGCTCACTCTGACTCCGAGGAGCACGAGCGACAGGCACGCCGTGAAGAGCGGCATCGTGCTGGAGATCAGCGAAGCGAAACCGGCCGGAACCTTGTCGACGCCGAAGACGAGCAGGCCGCTCGACACGGTCGTGATACTGAAACTCACGACGAAGATGCGCGTGAGCAACGACCGGTCGTGGGGCAGGCGTTCGCCGCGCAGGAGCGCCAGCGCGATCAGGAACGTGCCTCCGATCACGGTGCGAAGCGCGGCGATCAGCAACGGCCCCGCGTGATCGAGCGCAAACTTCAACGCCGTGAAGTTGCCACCGATCAGCATCGCGATCACCACGATCGTCGCCAACACGGACAGCGGAGTCGCGGGTGCTGCGGGTTCGTTGCCGTCGTTCGTCACTGGGTGGCCACCTTCTCGCGGGCGGACACTACCGGTCACCTCACCTGCGCCTGCGACCCGTCGACATCGGCCTGGTCAGCGTCCTCTCCTTCGCCGCCCGACCGGCCGTCCGGGTCGCACCGCGCTGGATTGATCCTGATGCGCTGGTACAACGTGGGGATGCGGCGTTTCTCACTGCTCGCTGCCGTTGCGCTCGCGACGGTGTCGATCATCCTGCTGACCCCTCCGGCGCCCACGGCATCGGCGATGGAGGGCTACGAGCCGCTCGCGGCACCGGAGCGATTGGTGGACACCCGGGCAGGTCAGTCCACCGTCGACGGACAGTTCGCCGGGATCGGCCGACGCGCTGCCGGGTCGACTCTGAACATCACGGTCGCAGGACGTGCCGGACTCAACGACGTGCCGGGCTCGGTCGTGCTCAACCTGACGGTCGATCAGCCCGGTGGTGCCGGCTTCCTCACGGTCTGGCCCTGTGACCGGGAGCGACCCACTGCCTCCAACCTGAACTACGGACCCGGTGAGACCGTGGCGGTCGCGGCGCTGGCCCGCGTCGATTCGGACGGGTCCGTGTGCGTGTACACGTTGGCGCCGACCCACCTGGTCATCGATGTCGCCGGGGCATTCCCCGACGGTTCGTTCGACCCGCTCGCCGCGCCGGAACGGCTCGTCGACACCCGCGAGGGCGAACGCACCATCGACGGCGCCTTCGCCGGTGACGGGCTGCGACCGGCGAATCACACCTACCGAGTACGAGTCGCGGGCCGGGGCGGCGTCCCTGCGGTCGCTACGGCGGTCGCGCTCAACGTCACGGCGACGACCATCGGCGCACCCGGCTTCCTGACCGTGTTTCCGTGCGACTCATCGCGGCCGATCGCCTCGAACGTGAACTACGAGCCTGCTTCGACGACACCCAACCTCGTCCTGACCCGACTCGACCCGAACGGCGACGTCTGCATCTACACGCTGCAACCGGTCGACCTCGTCGTCGACGTTGCCGGATCGCTGCCCGGCACCGTGTTCGCACCGCTTCCCGAACCGCGACGCCTGCTCGACACCCGGGTCGGGGAATCGACGTACGACGGTGCCTTCCGCGGCGGCGGATCCAGCAGGACGGCGCGACCTTGCAGCTCGACGTCGCCGGCCGCGCCGGGATCCCGACGGACGCGACGGCTGTGGTACTCAATGTCACGAGCACGGGTGCATCCACGCCCGGCTTCGTCACTGCACACCCGCAGGGCTCATCACTGCCCGGTTCGTCGAGCGTCAACTTCGTAGGTGGCGGGACCAGGGCCAATCTGGTGGTCGCCGGCCTCGGACCGAGCGGCGACGCGTGCCTGTTCACGCGTGGGGCCACCCACGTGGTCGTCGACATCGCCGGCTGGCTGACCGGCCCGCCGCCACCGTCGAACGCAGCGTCGTGTCCGGCGCGCACCCCACCCGACAGTGCAGCGACGTATCGGAATGCCTTCGTCCGGCGACCCGGCCTCCATGTCGTGCGCGGTACCGACAGGATCGCGGTGTACCTCTGCGAGATCCCGGTCGACTCGACGGTCTTCGACGGAACCCGACAGCACAGTGCGACCGATGCCGACTTCGCAGCGTTCGCCAACGCCGAGGTCGCGCCGTACTTCACCGAGGTCTCCGCCGGCGCATACGCCGTCGAGTTCTCTGCAAACGGCACCTTCCAGGTCGGTCGCAACGACGACGCCGGCGACTGCATCGAAGCGGCACTCGCGCGCACTGGCCCGCCGTTCACGAGTGCCTTCGTGGCCGACTCGACGTTGGCCGGCGGTGGGTTCGCCAGCCCCGGCACGATCTTCCCATCGGACTCAGGACCCGACTTCACCGTCTTCGATCGCGCTCCGAGTCAGTCGCGACGTGGTGGCTGGGTCGGTGGCGCGACGATCTCCGATCGACCGAATGTGGGCACGATCGTGCACGAGATCGGTCACACGGTTCATTGGCCACATTCCTTCGTGGGTCCGTTCGACGAATACGACAACCCGGTCGACGTGATGAGCGAGGGCTTCGGGTTCTGCCGCGTCGGCAACCTCTCCTACTCGTGCGACCCGGGCAACACACTCGCGTTCAATCGGCTGGCGACCGACTGGCTCGGCAACGGGCAGGTCATCTCGCATCCGACGGGAACGGCGAACTATCTACTCGACGCGCCGAACGCCTCCGGGCTGCAACTCATCGCCGCGCCCGATCCGAACGAACCGACGAGCCTGCTCACGGTCGAGGCTCGGCCCGCGGTCGGCAACGACGACTTCCTCGACACCGAGGGCGTCGCTCTGCACGTGATCGACCAGATCGACCGGTTCGGTGGCCTCAGCGGCCTGAGCACCGCACGGATCAACCGACAGGCCATCGGCGGCGGCAACTCATTCGACCACGTGCTCGGCGTCGGCCAGACGGCAACGCTGCACGGCCTCACCGTCACCGTGCTCCGCCGGGTCGGTGATCGTTTCGAGGTGCGGGTCGCCGGCACCTACTCGCCGCCCGGCCCGTCGTTCTTCACGGAATCGGCCCTGTTCAGTCGGATGTCGTGCGCCACCTACGCCGTCGACTGGGCGGTCGCCGACGGCTGCGTGCTCTGACGCCTCCGCTGCATCACTCGGCCGACACCACGCGCCGGATCGCGACCGCTCGGTGCTCCGATCAGATCACTCCTCGCCGATCGAGAGCACCAACTCGACCGGTGGTGCCTCTCCGCTGATCGTGTACTCCGAGTCGGCGGTGGCCGACCGGAAGATGCCCTTGGCCATCAGCGAGGACTCCACCGCTCGCCGTGCCGAGTAGATCGACGCCCTGGCCTCGTGGACTGCGTGTGACTCGGGTTCGGCTGCGGCCGCATACTCGATGACCTGACACGCGAGCCGATGATCGCCGGCGCCGGAGAGTTCGACCGCCCGGGCGATCAGGGATTCGACGCCGCCTGCCAGCGCAGCGACCTCGGCGCCGACTGCGGCATCGGACGGCGGCTTGAGGCGAGCCGGATTGCCGTCCCACCAACCGCCGTACAGTCGCCAGATGTTGCGGACCACGAACTCGGGCTCGTCGTACATCGGCCGCAGGTACGGGAGCTGCAACATGTCGTCGGGGACCGACACGCTGTGCACGATCTCGTCGAGTTGTGCGCCGGTGTTCATCGCCGCGACGACCTGTTCGACGAGGGTCTCGAGCGTGGCCGCGACGGTGAGCAGGCAGTGCCGGATCCGGTCGCGGCCACCGATGGGGAGGCCGTGGGCCGGAACGAACAGCTCGGCGTCGCGGCTCGCCATGTCACGCAGCGATCGTGCCCATTCGAGCGGGTACCTCTGGACCTTCTGAGGGTTGCCACAGTTGGGGAAGTTCCAGATGAACTGGTCACCGGCGGAGATCATCTGCCGCTCCGGGATCCAGGTCCAGGTGTGGTCATCGGTCTCGCCGAGACAGGCGTTGAACTCGAACTCGAGCGTGCCGATGCGCTCGGTCAGCCGATCGCCGTACGTGGTGTCCGGACGCAGGGTGCGATTCGGGATGAACGACCGCTCGGCTGCGGCGCCGACGGCACGAGCTGCACCACCGAACTGGCGCAAGTTGATCACCTGGTTGTACCCGTTGGTCGCCTCGTACCGCTCGAACCGTGGGATGATCCGTTCGTGTCCGAGCACACGCGGGAGCGGCCGTCCGTGCGTGTCGGCATCGGCGGCGAAGTCGCGTGAGCCGCCGACGTGGTCGATGTGGCCGTGCGTGTACACGAGAGTGTGAACCGGTGCATCGCTCCACGAGCGCATCGCCTCGACGACCCGCTGGCCCGTCATGGCACTGCTCGAGTCGAACGCAACCAGGCCGTCATCGCTGTCGACCACCACGACATGACTGAACGACTCGACGATGGCGACACCTTCGGCGAGTTCGCTGATTTCCTCGGTGATGCGGTTCGGCGGCGTGTCGGCGACGCCGGAATCGATCATGCGGGCAGAGAGTTCCAACGGGTGCTCGCTCATCGACCGAGTCTGTCCGTCCACGGTCCGACGGGTCCTGTCGGAGGGTCCGGCCGGCGAGGACGGGCCCGCCGGTCGCGTCGATACACTGATGACTCCATGGCCGCGGCTCCGAAAACACGTGTGTCGAACGTCGCCACCGGCGCCGGTCTGGCCGGTCTGATCGGTGTGCTGACGCCCGTGTGGGCGGCCCACCGCGCCGTGTCCAGGCTGCGCACGGCCCGGACGAACGGAACACCGGTCGACATTCGACGAGTCAGCCTCGGCGAACGTTCGCTCCGCGACGTCATGACCGACGATCGGCCCGTCATCATCACCGATCTGATCGATCGCATCGATTTCCGTCAACGGCCGGACGTCAGAGGGCTCCGCCGGCTCGCGGCCACCTACGAACAGCCGTTCAAGGTCAAGGTCCATCGCCGCCACTCGCCGTACTTCCTGTACGTCGGCGACTACGGCGCCGAACTCGACCGCGTCGAGCAGCTCTCCCTCGGCGAGTTCCTCGACCGCATGTTCGTCGTCGGCCCCGATGCCGACGAGTGCACCTACCGTCTGTTCTCGATCGGCGATCTCGACGGTGCGATCGCCGGCATGGTCGACGACATCGTGGCTGCGGTCGAACCGCTCACCGACCGGATGCCCGACCGACAGGCAAGCGGCGTCTGGGTCGGATCGGAGGGTGTCGTGACCCCGCTCCATCACGACGCATGGACCGGCCTCCTGCTGCAGATGGACGGATCGAAGCGAGTGGCGATGTACTCGCCCACCGACCGGGCGAACCTGTCGTTCGTGTCACCGTTCGCCCCCACCGAACGCTGGAGCACTCTGCCGCCGCGCTCGTCGGAGGCCGACCCCGGGGAGCACCCGCTGTTGGCCCACACGACCCGCCACGAGGCGCAACTCGACGCCGGCGAGACACTGTTCATCCCACCCTTCTGGTCGCACGAGGTCGAGGCGCTCGAGGCGAACATCAGCATTCCGTTCCGCTTCGGCACCCGCCCCGTCGACTACGTCAATCCGGGTTTCCTGCGGCCGGCGGTCGAAGTGTTCCACAAGAAGTACACCCGCAGCAGCCGCTGACACCATGACGTCGACGACGGGAACGGTCGAGCGCGGCGGTCGGCTCGGCTACCTCCCCGGCCTGGACGGGCTGCGGGCCGTGGCGGTCTCGGCGGTGTTCCTGTTCCACGCCGACGTCGTGCCGGGCGGATTCCTCGGTGTCGACGTGTTCTTCGTCATCTCCGGCTTCCTCATCACCGCACTCGCGATCGGTGAGATCGAACGCACCGGGTCACTCTCACTCGGCAAGTTCTGGGGTCGGCGCGCCCGGCGCCTCCTCCCGGCCCTCTACCTCCTCGTCGCCGCAGTCGTCGTCTGGGCTCTGATCGACGGCATCCCCGACCTCCTCGGTGGCGACGTCGTGGCCACGCTCGCCTACGTCGCGAACTGGGCACGGGTCGGCGACGGGTACGAGTACTTCGCCGCGTACGACCAGCCATCGCTCCTCGAGCACACATGGTCGCTCGCGGTCGAAGAGCAGTTCTATCTCCTGTGGCCCGTGCTCATCGTGGTGGCGGTGGTCGCGACGCGCCGGACGTCGTGGTCACCGAGGATGACGATCGGCGCCGTCGCTGCGTTCGGTGCCGTCGCCTCGACCGCCTGGTCGTGGTGGCTCGCAGAGACCGGGAACGCCCAGCTCAACCGGCTGTACTTCGGCACCGACACCCGAGCGGTCGGACTCGCTGTCGGGTGCGTCGCCGGGTGTGTCATCGCCGGGGGCGCCGACACCGGTCGTCGCCGGATCGGCCCCGCCGCGACGGTCGCTGCCGCCGCCGGATTGGTCACCCTGACGATCATGGTCCTCACGGTCGACGGTTCCGAGGTTTGGCTCTACGGCCCGGGCTTCGCCCTGGCGGCGGTCGCATCACTGGCGCTCGTCAACGCGGCGTCAGGGGCGGGAGTTTTCCAACGGCTCCTCGCGATCGGGCCATTGGCAGCCATGGGCCGGGTGTCCTACGGCGTGTACCTGTGGCACTGGCCCGTCATCGTGGTGCTCGACTCGGAGCGAACGGGGTGGTCCGGACTGCCGCTCGGGATCCTGTGGGTGGTCGTCACTGCCATCCTGGTCGCGCTGTCGTGGTATCTGATCGAACTGCGGGCGCCGTTGCCGACGTTGTCGCGGCCGGCGCTCGGCGCCGCCTACGCCACGATCGCCGTGGGGCTGGCGGTCGTAGCAGTCGGCGTCACCAGGGTGGACCGATCCGACGACTCGATCGTGACCGCCGCTCCGCCGGCCGCCCCGGCGGAAACGGCGGCCGCCGCTGATCCGGCAACCGAGCCCGCGACCACGCCGAGCCCGGCCGCCGTCGGTGTGGAACCCGCGACCCCACCAGGTTCGCCGACTCCGGAAGTCACGCCCGACGTCACCGAGTCGTCACCGGGCGTCGAACGTCGGGTTGCTCCCGACGGCCGCCCGCTGAGGATGCTCGTTCTCGGCGACTCGATCGCCGAATCGTTGAAGGAACCCGGACCCCTGACCGTCGACGGCATCGACGTCGAGGTGATCAACCGCAGCATCATCGCCTGTCCGGTCACCTGGGAGGGGCGCTGGGCATTCGACGACGGGCGGTTGATCGGTGACCCGCCCGAGTGCGACGGCGACGATCGTTTCGCAGATGTCGTGACGGACGCCGACCCAGACGTCATCCTCCTGATGTTCGGATGGCCCGGAACGATCGCCGGTCGCGAGCTCACCGACGGCACGATCGTCGCGCCGTGCGAACCGGAGTTCGACGAGCAGTTCGCCGACGAGCTCGCACGGCTGGTCGAACGTTTCGAATCGGACGCCAGCGTCGTCGTGGCGACGGTCGCACCGCCGACCGAGTACCGCAACGAGGCCCAGTCGGATCGTCCAGGTTGTCTCAACCGGGTGATCCGCGACGGAGAGTTCGACGTGTACGAGTTCGGCGAGTGGCTCTGCCCGGGTGCCGACTGCACGGGTGCGCTCACCCTGATGCGCGACACCGTGCACTTCGCCGACTCACCGGATGTCCGGGCGCTGGTCTGGCCGATCGTGGTCGAGCAAGTGCTGGGGACGGTCGGATACTGATGCGAGGTCCGCGGTCGTGTCGCTGATCGATGGCGTGTACCGGCACCGCCTGGTCGAGTACGCGAACCTGCTGGTCGCCGACGCCGACGACGGCGCGCTGGCTCGGTCCGTGATCGAGACCTGCCATCGGATCGAGGCCGACCTGCTCGCCGAGGTCGCCGAACTGCGGCCGTTGCTCGAGGCCGCCGGCATCGAGATCGACGGTGTCGAGCCTGTCGACGGGCGTCAGAACCATACGATCACATTCCTCGTCGCCGACGCACGGACCGGCGAGGCGGCCATCGACGTGCTTGCCACCGTCGGGTTCGAGCCGTGGGAGCGATGGAGCGCCGGTGCACTCGAGTCGTTCCGGAGATCGGCCGACCAGGCCACAGCGGCCCGCACCGACGACCTGACGACGGTCGTCCGATTTCGATGGCGGCAACGACGAGATCGGAACCGGCTCGACCGTGCGCTCACCCCGACGGCTGGGGACTGGCATCTCGTCCGACTGCCCGCATGGGCCTGGTGGGCCTACCCACTCGTGCGAATCGGCCGGCTGACTCTCGAGCGGGTCGGTCTCCGACCGAAGCATCGTGCGAGCCTCGGCCCGTTCCTCTCGACCCCGGATTCGCTGCTCCGACCCCTCTTCGATCACATCGGGATCACGTCCGACGACGTGGTCATCGATCTCGGCGCAGGCGACGGACGGGTCGTAGCCGCCGCCGCCGCGCTCCACGGATGCCGAGCGATCGGAATCGAGCACGACGGCGAGCTCGTCGCGGCCGGACAGCGCCGAATCGAAGCCGCCGGTGCCGGCGGCCGAGCCGAGATGGTGCACGGCGACGCCCGGACCGCCGACATCTCCGCCGCGACCGTCGTCATCGTGTTCCTGCCGATCGATGTCGTCGCCGACCTGTTCGACGATCTCCTCGCCCAGCTGGGGCCGGGCACCAGGGTGCTGGTCCACGAGCAGAGCCGGCTCCCGAGCTCGCTCCGGCCCGGGTCCTCGACGCTGATCGTGGGTTCGGACGCGGTGACGGTTGCACACCGATGGTGCGTGGCGTGAGCACCGCCGGTCGGCGACGGGCCTCGTGCCGCCCGTCGAACCGATCTACTGACCGAGGCCGAGCAGCCGGGCGATGATGTTCCGCTGAATGTCCGAAGTGCCCGAATACACGAGTCCGCCGATCGCGTCGCGCGGCATCGCGCTCGACTTCGAACTCCGACACGTAACCCGTCGCTCCGTGGACCGAGACGGCCGACATCGCGGCAGCGATCCCGGCGTCGCAGCCCACCAGCTTGGCGAAGGCTGCCGTGGTGGGCACGTCGCTGCCCGTCACGGCCGCCAACGCGGCTCGGTAGACGAACAGGCGGGCGGTCTCGTGCTGTTGCTTCATGTCGACGATGCGGTGGGCGACCGCCTGGTAGGCACCGATCGGCTGCCCGCCCTGCTCGCGCGTGCGGGCGTAGTGGACGGCACCCTCCAGCTGGCGCTGCATCGCACCGACCTGGGTGGCGAACACGAACGCACGCTCGTACTGCACCACCGAGTTGAAGATGGTCGCTCCGGCGCCCGTGCGACCGAGCAGAGCTGACGATGGAACGCTCACGTCCGTGAAGCGGAGGTCGCCGAACGGTGTCGTCCGCATGCCCATCTTGTCGCGGTTTCCGACCCGCTCGACACCGGGCAGGTCGGTCGGCACGATGAACGCACTCAGGCCCCATGCACCAGCGGTGGGATCGGTCACTGCGAAGACGATCACCATGTCACATCGAGAGGCGAACGTGATGTACGCCTTGTGACCGTTGATGACGTACGTGTCGTCGGGCCGCCCCGCTGCCGTGGTCGAGATTGCGTACGCATCGGAGCCGACCTCGGGTTCGGTCATCGCGAACGCACCGAGCTTCGCCCCGCTCAGCATCGGTTCGAGCCAGTCCGCGCGCTGTTCGTCGGTACCGAACTTGACCAGCGCTTCCTGCGTGCTGAGCATCTGGCTCCCGATCGCATAGCTCAGACCGTTGTCACACGATCCATGCCCGAGCCCTTCGAGCGTCAACAGTGCGGTCGCGAGATCCGAGTACGCGCCGCCCCGGTGGGTCGGCACGGTGAGGCGGAAGATCCCCCGCTCGGCGCAACGCTGCCAGTCGTCGGCGGCGAAGGCCGAGGCGTGGTCGGCGGCGATCCGATCGTGTTCGCGCGAGCTGTTCGCCGGCCCAATCCGCCGTCGCACGCTTCACCGGGTGGTCGGGATCCGCCATCGCCCGGGCGAGGGCCAGCAACTCGCGATCGAGCGCGTCACCGGTGGGGCGGTCGGTCATGCAGAATCACCTCGCAACCGGAGCCGACCGTGTTCGTCGACGTCTTTCCACTCGTCCTGGAAGTCCTCGTTGTTCCATTCGCCGAGCCCGGGGTAGAAGACGCGCCGGCCGCCGTGGCCGGTGAAGCCCTCACCGTTCCAGCGTGGATCGAACGGCTCGTCGACGCGCTGGTAGCGGCTGTCCGACGACAGTCGGCAGCGCCCGATCGGCGAGGCGTTGTCGATCGCTCCGTGCAAGGTGTGCATACCGAAGAAGAGCGCGTCGCCCGGTGCGAAATCGGTCGTCAGCCAGCGGTCGCCGTACGAGTCCTGCACGGCGACCGGGTCCGCATCCAGCCACGTCAGTCCGTCGCGGTCGGCGTCGGCCTGCAGGTATCCCTCGTGGAGGCGGTCTGAGCGGTGGCTGTTCTCGAGCACGATCAGCGCGCCTTCATGGCGCTCGATTCGGCCGAGCGGGATCCAGCTGGAGTGGATCCGGTCGGTTCCGCGATTCATGTAGGGCCCGTCGCAATGGAAGCCGCAGCCCTCCCCGGGCCGGACGAATCGCGGCCACCTCATGTCGAAGCTCCGGACCTCGCCGCCGAGGAGTGCGCCGTGCACCTCGAGCACTTCGGGCGCATCGGTGACCGCCATGTAGCGGGCACCGTTGCGGACACTCTCGGAGAACGCACGCAGGTTGGCCGATCGAACACCCACGCCGTCTCCGGCGATCGCGTCGTCGAGCGGACAACGGTCGTCGATCTCGCCGAGAATCGCGTACTTCTGCAGGATCTCGACACGAGCCGCCTGCACGATCGCCGGGTCGAGCAGAGCTCGGAAGAACAGGTGACCCCGCTCGGCCATGACGTCGCGAAGTGCAGATGCATCGCCGAGGAATTGGTTCGCCGGCTCGAGTTCGCCGAATCGACCCGGGCTCGAGTCGAGGGGGTGGCCGTTGGCGGTCAGCTGCATGAGAAGGGCTGGAGTCGAAGGAACATCGGCACTTCGCATACATTGCCGACGTTCGCCCCGTAAACCAACCCGTGCACCAAGAACGGAGCGCAGCAGTGCGCCTGCTCACCCAACTCGTCGACCGGACCCGTCTCGTGGAGTCATCGATCGACGTCTCCTCTCGAGCGCTCACCGACGGTACGACGTCGTTGAGCTGGGGCGAGTACGCCGATCGGGTGGCCCGGATCGCAACCGTGCTGGTCGGCCGAGCGGTGCAACCCGGTGATCGGGTCGCCGTACGGCTGACGAAGTCGTGCGACTCGTTCGTCGCGGTCCACGCGGTGATTCGGGCCGGAGCGGTGATGGTGCCGCTCGATCCGATGGCGCCGCTGTCGGTGGCTGCCGCAGTGGTCGCTGACGCGAACGCCCAGGTGCTCATCACGGACCGCCGCACGGCGGCACTGACAGGTGAACTCCCGGGGTTGCGCTGCGTGATCCTGCCGGGCGTCACAGAATCTCGCCGACCGAACCCGGCAACGGTGTGAGCTTCGTCGACGAATCCGGAATCGCCGCGGCCGGCCCGGGTGATCCGGCGCACGTCGAGCCGAGCGACCCGGCCTACATCATCTACACCTCGGGGTCGACGGGTGCACCCAAGGGCATCGTGCACTCACATGCGAGTGCCCTTGCGTATGCGCGTGCTGCCGTCGACGAGTACCAGCTCGGCACCGGTGACCGCCTCGCCAACATCGCACCGCTCCACTTCGATCAATCGACCTTCGAGTTGTACGCCGCACCGCTTGCCGGCGCGGCAGTGCTCGTCGTGCCCGACCCCGTGCTCCGGTTCCCTGCCAGCGTGAGCGAGCTGGTTGCCCGCGAGCGGATCACCGTCTGGTACTCGGTGCCCTACCTGCTCGAGCAGCTCTCCGCTCGCGGCGCGCTCGACGAACGAGACCTCAGCGCAGTGCGCTGGGTGCTGTACGGCGGTGAGTCGTTCCCGCCCTCCACGCTGGCGGAGCTGATGCACCAACTGCCCACCGCGTCGTTCTCCAACGTGTACGGCCCCGCCGAGGTCAACCAGTGCACCGCATACCATCTCCGCCGGCCCCCCGACGGCCCGGTGCCCATCGGGAGAGCTTGGCGAGCCGCCGAGATCCGGATCCTCGACCCCGACGACCACTCGATCGAGGTCGAGCCCGGGCAGGTGGGCACCATCGCGGTGTCGACACCGACGATGATGAGCGGCTACTGGAACCGACCGGACCTCACCGACGAGTCGACGCTCGTCGACGCTGACGGAACCCGCTGGTATCTCACCGGAGACCTTGCATGTGCCCGCGACGACGGCGAACTGGTGTTCCTCGGTCGGGTCGATCACCAGGTCAAGGTCCGTGGTCATCGCATCGAGCTCGAAGCGATCGACGCACTGCTCCGCGAAGTGGGCGGGGTCTCGGCCGCCACGGTGATCGTCGACCGCCCCGACGCCGGTGACGATCGTCTCGTCGCGCTCGTGGTCTCCGACGTCGCGAACCCGGTGTCGACCGACACCGTCGACGACCTGCTCCGTTCACGACTCCCCAGATACGCTGTACCCGCCGAGGTCCGTGTCGTCGATTCGCTCCCCCGAACCGCCACCGGCAAGATCGACCGCAACGCCGCGCAAGCGCTCGTGGAGCGACCCGAATGACAGCCCCAACTGACCGCCGAGTTGTTCGGACCGGCCGAGGAACTGAGCAGAGGTTGCCAACGTGAACTCAACCGATCAATCGCCGAACCGAATCGACGACACCTTCGCCGACCGCTTGATGACGCTGATCCGAGACGACGTGACCGTCGGCGACGAGCCGATCGAAGCCACGACCGACCTCCTCCTCACGGGCCTGGTCGACTCGCTCGGCGTCGTCGTGATCGTCGGATGGATCGAAGGCGAGCTCGAGATCGCGATCGACCCCGGTGATGTCGTGCTCGAGCACTTCCAGACGGTCGACGCGATGCTGACGTACCTGCGAGCGCGATGACCGACGCCGTCGGCGAGCCCGTTCGGATCGGTCCGCGACCTGAACGCCGCGTCGAGCTGACCCGAACGCAAGCCCAGATCTGGACGAGTCAGCGGCTCCACCCCGGGGCGCCGTTGGCCAACATGGCGTACCGAATCCGCATCGGCGGCGAGCTCGACGGCGATCGCCTCACACGAGCGTTCGACACTGTCGTCCGGGCCACCGAACTGCTCCGGATGGTGGTCGACGACGGCGCTTCGCCGACCGCCAGGATCCTCGGCGCCGTGCCGCACGCCACCGAAGTCATCGAGCTCCCGGCCGCTGACGTCGAGGCCTGGTCGAAGGAGCGGATCGAGCGGCCGATCGACGCCACCGTCTGCGTGTACGACTCGGTCTTGCTCCGTCACGCCGACGACGACTGGACGTGGTGGCTCGATCTGCATCACGTCGCGACCGATGCGTGGAGTTCGGCGCTGGTGTTCCGTGCGACGGCACTCGCGTACGAGTTTGACGACGGAGACACGTCGCGGCTCGCCGATGTGATCGACGGCGTCATCTTCGACGGCGTTGGCGAACCCGACCCACATCGGGCCGCCACGTGGGTGGCCGACATGGCCGACGCCGACCCCCAGCCACCGCTCGTGCCGTACGGAGTCAGGGGTCCACGCGCCACGGCGGTCGAGCGGCTCGGCGTGCCACTCGACGCCGACGCCGTCGATGTCGCACTCGGCGGCGACTACCGAAGCATCGGCCGCGATCTGAGCCTGCTGGCCATCTCGGCCATGGCCGCGGCGCAGACGGTGGGTCGCCTCGACGGCCGACGAACCGTCGTCCTCGGTGTTCCCGTCCACCACCGCTCGTCGGCCAGGACCCGCGCGCTCGTCGGGCCGCTGATGGAGCTGTACCCGCTCGTCGTGACGCTCGACGAGCGCGAAACCAACCACGATCTGTTCCGACGAGTGCAACGGTCGATCGTCGAGTTGCTGCGCCGGGCGAAGCCGGGTGAGAGCCCGGAGGGCGGCTTCGAGATCGTGCTCAACGTGTTCACTGCGGAGTACGGCCACTTCGCCGGCATCCCCACGCAGGTCGAGTGGATGCGCTCCGGTCACGTCGAACCGAGCCACGCCGTGCGATTCCAGGTGTTCGGCGATGCCACGACGTCAACGGTTCGCTGGGAGCTCGACGTCAACACGCAGCTGTCGACGGACGACGCCTGGCGGCGGTTCCCCGACCACGTGGCCGCGATCGTCGACGGCATCGTCGACCGGCCCAACGGCGTGTGGAGCGACGTGTCGCTGGTGGGTCCGGCGGAGCTGGACGAGTTGCGTCTCCTCGACGCCGTTCACACGCCGCCACCGGTCACGACGGCCGTGCATGAGCAGATCCGGGCGCTGCTCATCGCCGCACCCGACTGGGTGGTTGCGGAAGACGTCCGGGAGATCACCGCGGCCGAGTTCGATCAACGCGCCTCGGCCGTGGCCGGATGGCTCACATCGCGCGGTGCCGGGCACGGCTCGGTGGTCGGTCTTCGGATGCCGCGCAGCATCGACGTGTTGATCGCGATCCACGGGGTGCTGCGGGCCGGTGCTGCGTTCGTGACACTCGACCCCGCCGACCCCGTGGCACGTCATGACACGATCGCGGCTGACGCCGGCCTGGTGCTCATCCTCGACGAGCTGCCCACCGAACGCGAACTCGCGGAGGCCGGCGTGCGGCGAACTCCCGGCGGTCGACCTCGACGACCTCGCCTACGTGCTCTACACATCCGGGTCGACCGGGGAGCCGAAGGGTGTCCCGATCTCCATCGCGGCCTCGCTGACTATCTTCGCTTCGCCGTCGGCGCCTACGTCGACCACGACGAGCCCGTCGTGGCGCTGCATTCGGCACTCGTGTTCGATCTCACGATCACGAGCCTGTTCCTGTCGTTCCTCACTGGTGGCCGCACGGTCGTCTACGCGGAGGACCCGGTCGTCGCGCTCGGACGGATCGCCGACGACGACCGCATCACGGTGCTCAAGGCCACACCGTCGCAGCTCGAGCTGTTCACCCGCCTGGCCGATCGGTTGCGGCCGGTGCGGAGCATCATCGTCGGTGGCGAGGCGTTCCGGCGCCCGGTCGCGGATCGAGTGGTGGCCATCTGCGAGCCCGGTGTCCGCATCTTCAACGAGTACGGCCCGACCGAGGCGGTCGTCGGTTGCATGATCCACGAGTACGACGCCACGATCGACGTGGGCGCCGACGTACCGATCGGTCGTGCCGCCGACGGGTGCGAGATCCGGATCCTCGACGACCTCACGCACCCGACACCGACGGGCACCTGGGGCGAGCTCTACGTTCGCCGCGCCGGAATGGCGGATCGGTACCTCAACCGCCCCGAGCAGTCGGCCGAGCGGTTCGTCGACCTCGACGGCGACGGCCGCCTCTGGTATCGAACCGGCGATCGTGTCCGTGTCGAACGTCCCGGCATCGCGACGTACGGCGGCCGGATGGACGACCAGGTCAAAGTCGGCGGCATCCGCCTGGAACCGGCCGAGGTCGAAGCGGCACTCGTCCGCCACCCGGACATCGTCACGGCGCTGGTTCGAGTCTGGAGCCCAGAGCTGCGCGGGCTCGGCGAGCTCGCACGATGCGTCCGCTGCGGCCTCGGCGCTGACGTGCCCGGCGTGACGTTCAGCGCCGAGGGCGTGTGCAACGTTTGCCACTCCTACGACGAGATCGAGCCGCAGGCTCATGTCTGGTTCCGGAGCGAGGCCGACCTCGACGACCGGTTGGCGACCGTCCGCCAGCGACACGACGGCGAGATCGACTGCCTCCACCTCCTCTCCGGCGGTAAGGACTCCACCTATGCGCTGTACCAGCTCGTCGAGCGCGGTTCGCGCGTGCACGCGCTGACGCTCGACAACGGCTTCATCTCGGATGGCGCCAAGGAGAACATCCGTCGGAGCGTCGCGGATCTCGGGATCACCCATGAGTTCGCAACGACCGACGCCATGAACGAGATCTTCCGCGACAGCCTCGATCGCTATTCCAACGTGTGCCAGGGCTGCTACAAGACGATCTACACGATCGCCGTCGCCCGGGCGCGCGAACTCGGGATCCCCGTGATCGTGACCGGCCTGTCGCGAGGGCAGTTCTTCGAGACGCGACTCGTCCCGCACCAGTTCGAACACGGCCGGTTCGATCCCGACGAGATCGATCGAACGGTGCTCGAAGCGCGACGGGTGTACCACCACACGGTCGACGCGGTCACCCGGCTGCTCCCCGAGCAATCGGTGTTCGACGACGACGAGATCTTCGAGCACGTCGAGTTCCTCGACTTCTACCGGTACGTCGACGTCGATCTTGCCGACGTCTATCGATTCCTGGAATCGCGCGCTCCATGGGTTCGGCCCGCCGACACGGGACGTTCGACCAACTGCCTCATCAACGTCGCGGGCATCCAGGTCCACCGCAGTGAGCAGGGCTACCACAACTACGCCGAGCCGTACAGCTGGGACGTCCGACTCGGTCACAAGACGCGCGACGAGGCGCTGGAGGAACTCGACGACGAGGTCGACGACGACGAGGTCGAACGGTTGCTGACCGAGATCGGCTATCGGCCGAAGACCAACGAGGTCCTGACGGCGTGGTACCAGACGGCCTCCGGCGCCGACCTCGACCCCGACGAGCTCCGCGCCCATCTGCGGCTCCTGCTCGCGGAACACGCCGTCCCGAGCGCGTTCGTCCGGATCGACGACGTGCCGATGGCGGCCAGCGCGAAAGCCGACGTGGCTCTGCTGCCGGCTCCGACACGGTTCCACCGTCGCAGCGGGCAACAGGTCGAGCCGACGACGCCGGTCGAGGCCCGCCTCTGCGAGATATGGGCCGACGTGCTCGGCCTCGAGTCGGTGGGCATCACCGACGACTTCTTCGACCTCGGCGGTGCCTCGCTGGCGGCCCTCGAAGTCGTCGCCGAGATCGACGCCGAGTTCGCCACCGACCTCCACGATGCCGCCGTGTTCCGCGCTCGCACGATCCGCGCGCTCGCAGACGTGGTCGAGACCGCTCGGGGGTCGTCGGTGGCGACCGTACCGCTCCCGTCGCTGGCCGACGCACCGTTGTCCGCGGGCGAGGAGGCCATGCTCTTCGAGTATCGGGCCGACCCGACCTCGACCCGCTACAACGTCACGCGCCGCTACACGGTCCGTGGCGAGGTCGACCTCGCTCGGCTCGAGGAGGCGATCCGTGACGTCGCGATGGTGCACGGACCGCTGCACACGTCGTACGGCCCCGAGCGCCACCGACTCACGTCGGAGCGAGCGGTGTCGTTCGAGGTGCTGCGGGTCGAGGACGGCGCCGCATTCGACCGTTTCGCAGACGTGCAGCGAACCGTGCCGTTCGATCTGGACGACGGACCGTTGTTGCGGGTTCACGCAGCACGCACCGGCGACGGCGAGACCGCTCTGCTGCTCGGGCTGCACCACATCACCATCGACGCCGGAACGTTCGATCTCCTGTGGGAGCAGATCGCACATCGGTATGCCGGTGGCGACGTCCCCGAGCTCGCTCACACCTATGCCGATCACGGCGCGTGGCAGATCGATTCGCAATCACCCGATTCGATCGAGTTCTGGCTCGAGCGGTCGGCCGAGCGCCGACCAACCCGGGAGTTCGGCCTGTCCGCGCCGAACCCGCCGGTGCCCGACGGATTCATCTCACGTTCGATCGACCTCGAGCCGGCAGAGTTGTCGGCGGCCGGTGGCACGGCGTTCGCAGCGTCGATGGCGGCGACCGCGGCGACGCTGTCGACGTTCATCGCCGACGACTGGGTCGAGTTCGGCATCACCGCATCGGCGAAGGACCACCCGGTCGCGGCGCCGCTGGTCGGCTACTACCTGAACACCTTGCCGGTGGGTGTCGAGATCGACCGATCGATCTCGTTCGCCGACCTCGTGGCATCGACGGAACTCGCGGTGTCCGACGCGCTTCCGCACCGCACCTACCCCTTCGCTTCGAACATGCGCGACGCCCGCGCGGCCGGTCATGTGCTCCCGAACGTCGCGTTCATGTTGGCGTACGAGGCATTGTCGACGCCCCGACTCGGAGACACCGACGTATCGCACCACATCCTGGCGTCCGGCACGGCCGTGGCCGACCTGAGTCTCATCGTCCAGGAACGGGCCGACTCGGTCGAGATCGGGCTCGAGTACCGAGGGACCGTGCTCGACGAGCCGAGCGCCCGGCGTGTGCTCGACACGTTCGAGTCGGTCCTGGTCAGTGGCTTGCGGTTGCCGGCCACCCGCCTCGGCACACTCCTCGACGATCACGTCGGCGACGACCTCGTCGGTTCCGACCTACCAGACCCGACCGGGACGGTGCTCACCCGGTTCGTCGATTGCGTTGCGACGGCGCCCGACACGATCGCGTTGATCGACAACGACACCGAGACGAGCTATGCAGAATTGGCGGCCGCAGTCGCCTCGTTGGCTGCGCGCATCAGCGAACGCGGTCCGGCGCAACGCATCGGCGTGGCCATCGACCGGTCGCCCGATCTCGTTGTCGCCGTGCTGGCCGCGCAGTTCGCCGGCGCTGCCTACGTACCGCTCGACCCGACCGTGGGATCGGCACGACTCGAGCGGATCGTGGGCGACGCCGACATCGACCGGCTGATCGTGAGGCCGGGCGGCGCGACCTTCGGACTGCCCGACTCACGAATCATCGAGATTGCGGACGATTCGGCGCCGACCGACCTCCACGATGGTCGCGAGCTGCAGACACGAGCGTCGTCGATCTCCACGGAGCAGCCTGCCTACGTCATCTTCACGTCGGGGTCGACCGGCCGTCCCCGCGGTGTCGAGGTGACCCACGCGAACCTCGTCGCGAGCACGGCTGCGAGATCGATCTGGTACGACGACGAGCCGGAACGATTCCTGTTGACGTCGAGTGTCGGGTTCGACAGCTCGATCGTCGGACTGTTCTGGACCCTGACCACGGGCGGCGCGATCGTGCTGCCGAGCGACGACGACGTCCACGATGTCGATCGTCTGGGCACCCTGATCGCCGGGCATCGCGTCTCGCACCTGCTCATGGTTCCCAGTCTCTACCGGGCCCTACTGACCCGGGCGGCCGATCAGATCGGTCACCTCTCGGTCGCGATCGTCGCCGGCGAAGTCTGCACCGAGGCGTTGGTCGCCCAACACGCGGAGGCCCTGCCCGACACCACGCTCGTCAACGAGTACGGGCCGACCGAGGCCACGGTCTGGGCGACGGCCCACGAGCTGGGTTCCGAGCACGGCTGGGTACCGATCGGCGCACCGATCCCGGGAGTCACGGTTCGTGTCGCCGCCACGTCGCTGCGCCCGGTGCCCGACGGTGTGCTCGGCGAACTCCTCATCTCCGGGCCGACGATCACACGGGGCTACGTCGACGACCCGATGTCCACGGCCGAACGGTTCGTCGAAATCGACGGCCACCGGTGGTACCGAACCGGCGATCTGGTCCGGACTCGCGACTCGCTGATCGATTTCGTCGGACGAAGCGACGACCAGCTCAACGTGGGCGGCGTCCGACTGGAACCCGCCGAGGTCGAACGTGAGTTGGTCGCATGGCCGGCCATTCGAGAGGCGGTGGTCGTCGCAGCCGGACTACCGGCACGGATCGTGGCCCACGTGGAGACCGACGAACCGATCGACGAAGCGGCCGTGCGGTCCGCCCTGACCGCCGCGTTGCCAGCCGGATCGGTTCCACGTCACATCGTCGGTTGGCCGTCGCTGCCGCGCACGGCCCACGGCAAGCTCGACCGCACTGCCATCGAAGCGCTGCCGTTCGACGCCGATGCCCACGAGACACCTTCCGGGTGGCCGGCGACCGCGACGGTGCTCGGTCATGTGATCGACGCCTGGTCGGTCGCCCTCGGGCGGCGCGATCTCGGACCCGACAGCGAGTTCTTCGACGTCGGCGGTGATTCCCTCGCGGCGGTCGAGATCGTGACGCGGCTCGGTGACCTGTTCGGACACCAGGTGTCGATCGGAACACTGCTGGCCGCGCCCACACCCCGCCGACTGGCGGCAACGCTGGACGTCGATGTCGCCGCCACCTCGCCGGCGGGCGATGAATTCCAACTCGTCCCGCTTCGCCCGGGCACGCCTGACGGACCGGTGATCGTCATGACCGCTGCCTGGGACGACGTGTTCGGCTACCAGGCATTGGCCGAATCGTTCGACGATGCGACGACGGTGCTCGCCCTCGTCTATCAGGAACAACCCGATCGGCCCCTCATCACCACCGTCGACGCACTGGTCGGATCGGCTCTGCCCATCGTGCGGGGCGCCGTACGGGGGCGACGCCGGGTCGCAGTGGTCGGCTGGTCGGTCGGCGGCGTCGTCGCCGTCGAACTCGCCGATCGTCTCGGGAGCGAGGGCTGTCGGGTCGATCTCGTCGCCGCGATCGACACGTTCTTCCCGGGTGAACACCGGCACCTGTGGTCGAACCGCTGGTGGAAGTACAAGTCGATGTTGCGACCCGGAAGCTTCGGCGCCGCCGCCAGTGAACTGCGAACGATGGCGGGGCGTCGGGTCAGGCGCCTCGCCGGCAAGCTCGGGCGACGACTGATGACGTGGTCGGGTGCGGTGCTGCCGGTCGAACCCCCGCGCACGTCGGTCGGCGGCTTCCCCGTCGATGCGCTCGACCATCCGTTGACCGAGGTCCGGACACCGATGGTGTTCTATTCCGCAACGACGACGAACCCGCGGCGCACCGTCCGACACTGGGAGCAGGTCGCCGGCCGGCTCGTCGTCGTGTCGGTCGCCGGCCGCCATCGCGGGCTCGACTCGATCATGGCCGAAGAACGCGTCGGCAGGATCAGCGACGACCTCTCGGCGCGGCTCACCGGCTGACCGGCTGACCGGATCACCGGCAGCCGCCGACGGCGCCGACCCGAACGATCCGACGGCCCGCCCGACCCTTCGTCGGGTGTGCGGCGCAGGCACCGCGAAGAAATGTGCGAGATCACGTGGGCATCGCGCTCTTGAACGTCGACCGGACGCCGTCCGGAGCCAACGACAGGAGCATCCCATGTCCCAGACACACGTCCATCGGAACACCACAGCCATCACCGGGCCGGCGAGCAGGCCCACGACTCGTTCGCGACGAAGCCGTCGTGCACTCACCGCGGCGGTTGCGGCCATGGCCGCGAGTGCGATCATCACCGTCGGCGTCGGCGCGGCGGCTCAGGCCCAACCGACCGTCCCGACCGCCACCTTCGATCCGATGTCGACCGCGTGGACCTCGGTGCGCGACCGCACCAGCGGTCAGTTCGCCGACACGTTCGACGATCACGTCGAGGCCGGCAACATGCTGATCGACCTCGACATCGACCGGATCGACGGCGACTACCGTGTCGGCGCCATCTTCCGACCCAACCCCGACGGGCGCGGTTGGCAGAGCCGACGCGATCTCACGTCCTCGGGATTCGGCAACCTCTGGTCGGCCAACACCAGGCGCAACTTCCGGCTCGCCGGCTTCGAGAGCTACCGGGTCGGTTCACAGCAGCAGTACGCGGGTCACTGGGTCGAGAACACCGAAGGCCTGGCCTGGGCGTCGATCCGGGACCGGACGTCGGCCCAGTTCTCCGCGAAGTTCGACGAGTATCGGCGCCGCGGACTGATGCCGATCGACGTCGACAGCTACTCCACGTCGAATGGTCAGCGGTACGCCTCGGTGTGGGTCGAGAACGCGGACGGTCTGAAGTGGAGGCTCCGCCGTGACATGACGGCGACACAGTACGCCGATTGGTTCCAGACGTACCGGGCGGCGGGGTACCGCGTGCACACGATCGAGTCGTACCAAGTCGGCAACAGCCAGCGGTATGCCGCGATCTGGGTCGAGAACACCAACGGTCGGGGTTGGGCGGGTTATCGCGACATGACCGCAACCGGCTTCCGCAACCGCTGGAACCAGCTGCGCGACATGGGGTTCCGCCTCGACGACTTCGAGAAGTACGACACAGCGAGCGGTCCCAGGTATGCGGGCGTCTGGCGCCAGAACAACGACCGCTACGACTGGGAGTTGCGTCGTGACGTCGACGACATGGTCAGTGAGCACCTCGACGCGTTCGACGTTCCCGGCATGAGCGTGGCGGTCACCCATCAGGGCAAGATCGTCTATCAGCGTGGTTTCGGTGATCAAGACGTCGATGCCGGCGTGTGGATGCACGGCAACACCGTGAGCCGTCTGGCGTCGGTGAGCAAGGCGGTCACGGGGATCTTGGGGTTCGACGTGATCGGTGACCATCCCCAGGCCTCGATGGACGACGACGTTCGCGACCACCTCGCTTGGCTGCCGGACCACCACGACTACTCGGTGGAACAAAGCCTGATGAACCGCAGCTGCGTGGCGAGCTATCCGGGTGATCTGACCAGCCCATGGTATGAGGACTACGACAGCGCCTCGGAGGGTGTGACCGACTTCATGGACGCCGACCTCGTCTGCACGCCGGGCAGCTACCAGTACAGCACCGCTGCCTACAGCGTGGCATGTGCCGTGTTCGAGCAGCTGGAGGGCAAGGCGGCGGACGACATCATCGCCGACCGGCTCTCGGGTCCGTTGAACCTGCCGACGCTGCGTGCCGACGACCCGAACGTGTTCGACTACACGAAGCTCTACACGAGTGCGACCAACGAGGAGTGGGATCCGGACGACCTGAGCTGGAAGTGGTGCGGTGGCGGGATGCAGGCTTCGGCCAACGACATGGCAGAGTTCGGCCTGCAACTGCTCGACGGCTCGATCCTGACTGCGGACGAGCGTGACGACCTGTGGGACCCGATCGGTTCCTATGCCTACGGGTGGGATGTCGGCGCTGCCGACACGGGCGAACTCACGGTCGGTAAGGCGGGGGGCCAGCCCGGCGCCCAGTCCTACTGGCGGGTCTATCCCGACGACGACATCACGGTCGTCGTGCTCAGCAACCGCTGGAAGGGCGGGCACAGCGGTTCGGGGCTGAGCAGGGCCATCGGTCAGCTGATGCTGGACGAGCTCTGATCATCGGATCGTGACGACCCGGTCGACGGCCTCACCGGCCCGAGACCGGGTCGTTCCGCGCCCCGGATGCGGTCGAGCTGGCGCCGTTGCCACTCACGGCGAGGCGTCACCGATGTCACCGAAGTCGCCACTCCGACCCGCACCGGCGGCGAATCGACGTGCACCGCTGATGCCCTCGGCGGCGACGACCTGCCGACTGCCCTCCCATTCCTGCATCAGCGCTTCGCGTTCGGGGAGACCGTGGGAGTCGCGGGCCGATCGGCGGTCCGCGCGCATGCACAGCTGGGGGAAACGCGAGACGTCATGGGCGATCGACTCGGCGATGCGCCGTGCGTCTCCCTCGGGGACGACGTACTCGCACAGTCCGATCCGTTCGCATTCGTCGGCCATCACCTGGCGACCGGTCAGGATCAGATCGAGGGCCCGACCCTCGCCGACCAGCCGCGGCAGCCGAACGGTGCCGCCGTCGATCAGCGGGATGCCCCAGCGCCGGCAGTACACGCCCATGTAGGCCGTGTCCTCCATCACCCGGATGTCGGCCCACATCGCCAGCTCCATGCCACCCGCGACCGCCGGTCCCGCCACGGCGGCGATCACCGGCTTGGACAGGTCGAGTCGGCTCGGCCCCATCGGGCCCCGAGAGTGACCCTCATCGGTGCCGAATGCGAGCCGGCTGACACCGTCGTCGTCGTCCGAGAGCCCAGCCGCGTGCTTGAGGTCCCACCCGGCGCAGAACGCTCCGCCCTCGCCCCAGAACACTGCGACGGAGGCGTCGGGGTCGTCGTCGAAGGCCACGAACGCCTCGAACAGTTCGCGGGCGCTCGTTGGATCCATGGCGTTGCGGGCCTCGGGTCGCGAGTGGATGACGGTCCACACCGACCCGCTCGTCTCGATGCGTACGGTCATGTCTCCAGCATGACCGAACGGGCCACGGCGGATCGAACGCCAACGCGCTGATGCCCATCGAGATCCACCGTGGCGACGATTGGGTTCTGCAGGGGCGCCCGTCGTGGCTGGACCGGCGCGGGATACCCGTCGCTGGCCGTCGGCGCGAATCGGAAGCGTGCGCGGTGCTCAGTCGTGGGGCAACTCGCGGAACGGAGTGCTGCGATCCGGGCCGGGCTCACGGGGCAGACCGAGCGCTCGTTCGCCGAGGGTGTTGCGCTGGATCTCGTCGGTACCGCCACCGAGGCTCATCCCCCGGCAGTTCAGGATGTGATACGCGAAGTAGTCGTCGTCGAGATTGCGTTCCACGTCGAGATCCAGCTCCCAGGCCGGCGACGCCGGGAACGCCAGGAACGCGGCCAGAGCTGCCGCCGCCCGACCCTGCACCGTGCGCCAGAGTTTGCCGATCGACGGATGCAATCCGCGGGCGCCCAGCCAGCTCACGACGCGTTCGCCCGAGTACAGACGAGCGAGGTCCTGACGCACGATCGGGTCGGTGGCACGACCCGCGCGTCCGGCCAGCTCGATCAGCTGGTCGACGGGAATCGGCGAGCGACCGGCCTTCGAACGCGACGTCGCGGCCCCGCCCATCGATCCGGTGCCGGTCTGTTGTGGCTCGTGGCCGAGCAGTGCGACTGCGGTCGCCCAGCCACCGTTGACGTCGCCGACCACCCAGCCCTTCGGAATCCTGGCCTCGTCGAGGAACACCTCGTTGAACTCCGACAGCCGGTCATCTGAACCAGCGGGCGAACCGTGACACCGTCCTGATCCATCGGCAGCACGAACATGGTGATGCCACGGTGCTCGGGCGCATCCCAGTCCGTTCTTGCGAGCAGGATCGCGAACTGACTGTGCTGGGCGCCGGACGTCCAGACCTTCTGACCCGACACGATCCACTCGTCACCGTCGAGGTCGGCCCGAGTGGTGAGCGCGGCGAGGTCGGACCCCGAGCCCGGCTCGGAGTACATCTGGCACCAGATCTCGTCGCCGCGCAACCCCGGCCGCAGGAACCGCTCGCGGAGCGCCTCGGCCCCGTGGTCGCGGATCGTCGGCATGGCCATGCCGACACCGATCCCGAACGTCGCGTCCTCGCGGGGACGCGGCCGCGACGTTCGTCCTGGTAGATCTGCCGGTACTCGCCGCTCAATCCGCGACCTCCGGTTTCGACGGGGTGGTCGATCGCCCCGAGCCCTTGATCGAACAGCGCCGCCCGCCATGCCTCGGCTCGGGGGATCGTGCCCGTGACACCGTCGAGCACACCGGGGAGGACGGTGTCGAAGAACGATCGCACCTCGTCGCGGAACTCGGCCCGGGTCGGCGCCGACATCAGCGCCGACCCGCGTCTCGTGGCATCGGTCGATCGTCTCAGTCATCGAAGATCTCTGCAACACGGACGTTTCGGACCGCACCGTGTCTCACCGCTTCCACGGGACGGCGCCTCGTCGTTCACGGCGCTGCCGGGGACCTGTCACGATGGAGAGGTGGCCGAGTTCGAAATGTTCGACCGGCGGTCGGCGGCGGTGGTCGCCGGCTGGGCCGGGAACCGCGACGAGTCGATGCTGTGGTGCTCCCTGCCCGAGGTGACCGCCGACGTGGTCGTGGAGTGGTCGCGTCGTGACGATGTCGAGGCGTTCGTCCTCCACGAGGACGGACAACCTGTCGGGTACGGCGAGATCTGGGTCGACCCGGACGAGCGGGAGGTCGAACTGGCACATCTCATCGTCGATCCCGGACGCCGCGGCCGCGGGCTCGGGGGCCGTCTGATCGACGAACTCGTCGGGCAGGCGAGGCGTCACTACCCGTTGATCGCTCTGCGGGTGCACTCCCGCAACGAGGCGGCGATCCGCTGCTACGGGCGGGCCGGATTCGAGCGTGCCTCGAGCGCCGACGAAGCGGCGTGGAACGCGGGCCAGCCCGTCGACTACGTCTGGATGATCCGTCGCGTGCCCGTCGACCACGACGGGACTGTCGAGCGTTGAGGCGACGGCGGGCTGGTCAGGTGGTAGCGGTTGTTGAGGACGACGAGGCCGCGTTGTTCAGTCAGGCGGTTCGAACGAGAGGTCGGTGGACATCGCCTGCAGGTCTTGTGCCTCTGCCAACAGTCGCACAACATCGACGTGACCGTCACGGACGAGGTGGAACCAGCCTCGATGTCACTCAACTCGTCGAGATAGCCGTCGAGGACCTGACGGATCGTCTCCGCCATCGTCCGACCCCTCGCAGCAGCCACTGCATCGATCCGCCTGCGCTGGTCCTCAGTCAGGGAGATCTGCGTACGTCTGGCTGACATACACGGTCCGCATACTCACCCAAAGACAGTCTCGAGCTCGGCCGTGGCGGTTGTTGAGGTAAGCGGCAATCGGTTCCCGGTGACTGATCGCCGCTCGCGCCGATGCACGAAACGCCGCCGAACGGCAGGGGATCATCGGGTGCCACGAGTGGGGCTGAAGCGTGCGGCTGATGGCGCGTCCGATGGCGTGATTCTGCGTGCGGAAGTGTGCGGCAACGGCGACCGGCGCATCCGTCTGACGGACGAGTCAGGTATCGAGCTCGTCAACCATCGCCGATGGTATGTCTCGGCGGGTGTGGAGAACGCGCCAGACATCTACGACCTCATCGCCGACGACGTAGAACACCAGATGCGGGAATCGAGCCAACGGTCGGACTCGGAGGCCAGGAATCTCGAGCTCGTAGGAGAACCGCAGGCTGCCCGATTGCGGAGATCGACCGATCTGGCCGACGGCTCGTTCGACGGCGTCGACAAAACGCAGGGCGACATCAGCGTCCGCCTCGGCGAGGTAGTGGTCGACGGCCCGGTCGATGTCGTCAGCAGCACGCTCGCGAAGTCGGACTGACCTGGCGCTCACGGGTCAGGTGTCGGACCGGATTCGGTCACGCACGAACGTGAAGTACGACGCATCGGCATCGGGACCCGGTGACGATGCTGCCCCGTCGAGGAGGAGGCGTCGAAGTTGTTGACGGTCCTTGTCGCGACGGATGAGGTCGCGGACGTACTCGCTCGTGGACGCGTAGACGCCATCGCCAACCTGCTCGTCGACGTACGACTTGAGTTCGTCCGGCAGCGACACGTTCATCGTCGACATTGCTTCAGCCTACCGAACCTTGGCAAAGCTTGCCAAGGTTCGTCTCAGCCGCAGAGAGCGCTGACACGGTGATCACACGTGCCGACAGCGGCAGGACATTGCGTCAGGTGCGTACCGCGTGGAGCGACGCATGGGCCGCCGACGACGCCCCGCCACCGCTGAAGATGCCGTATCAAGACATCCTCGTCGGCGACGTGCTCGGGCAGATCGAGCGGCACCGGGTCGAGCCGCTCATGCACGCACCGGCCGGCCAGATCATCGCCTACTTCGACGAGATGAGCACGGTCGCCGACGTGATGGATGAACTGGTCACCGAGGCGAACGATGTGATCGTCCGCCTCACCGGCAACTGACGGCAACCGATGCCGCCGGTGCTGTTCGACTCAGTTGGCGAACACGTGGGTGCCCCACCATCCGGAACCGTCGAGGTGGAGGCCGATGCCGACCCTGGTCCAGCGCGGATCGGTCATGTTCCGGAAGTGGCCCGGGCTGTTGACCCACATGTCGTGCAGTGTGGTGGCCGCCTGAGTGGGACTCATCGCGGACTGGCTGTGCCAGGCGATGTTCTCCGCGTAGCCGAGGCTGCTGTGACGGAACCCACTCCGTGACATCTCCTGCGACCAGCCCATCGCCTGCGCAGACATGTTCGGGTCGTACGTGACCGGGCCGGCACCGTGGGCGGCGCGCAGCTCGTTCAGCAGGGCGAGCGACTGGGCCGCGGCCGGGTCGCCGGGACCTTCCGGCGCAACCGGTCGCGAGTCGAGCAGCCGGGCCGGCGTGAGCGCCCGGTAATCGCTGCCGGCAGGGAAGTAGCCGTCGACATCGACGATCACATGAGCCGCAGCGTGGGTGTAGACGCAGACCTTGCCGTTGGAGCCGACCTTGGCGATGATGCCGTTGGCAATCGTGTCGCTCCGCCCGTAGTTGATCGTGGACGCCTCGGGCCGCGACGACCCGCACGGATAGACCGTGGCGAAGCCCTCGCCCCCGGTCTGCGTCACCGTCAGGTTCAACGACACCGCGATCGAGTTCGACGCGGTGCCACCCCGACCTGTCACGTCGAGCTCGAGCACACCGCTGCCGCCGAGCCGGCCCGCTCCGGCACTGCGGCCATCGGTGGTCCGGAATCCGGGACGGGTGTCGAGGAGACGGGCAGGTGCCAGCGATCGGAAGTCACTACCGGCCGGGAAATAGCCGGTCACATCGGCAATCACGTGAGCCTGAGCGTGCGTGAAGATGCAGATCTTGCCGTTCGTGCCGACCTTGGTGATGACCGAGTTGGCGATCGTCTGGCCGGGGCCGTAGTTGATCGTCGATGCTTCAGGGCGCTGCGATCCACACGGATACAGCGTGGCGAACCCGGCGGCGTTCGGCTGAGTCGTCGTCAGGTTGACCGTGACCGCGGCGGCGTTCGAGGCCGTGCCGCCCCGACCTGCAACGTCGAGTTCGAGGACCGTGCCGCTGCGACGTACGCCGTTGCCGGCGTGACGGCCGTCGGTCGTGCGCTGGCCGGGCCGGGTGTCGAGCAGCCGGGCCGGGGTCAGCGAGCGGTAGTCGGCTCCTGCGGGGAAGAACCCGTTCACATCGACGATGAGGTGGGCCGGCGCATGGGTGTAGATGCAGACCTTGCCGCTGGACCCGACCTTGGCGATGATGCCGTTGGCGATGGTCTCGCCTCGACCGAAGTTGATCGTGGAAGCGCCGGGTCGCGACGACCCGCACGGATAGACGGTGGCGAAGCCCTCACCAGCGGTCTGGGTCGCCGTGAGGTTGAGTGATACCGCCGACGCATTGGAGGCCGTACCGCCCCGCCCGGTGACGTCGAGTTCGAGCACGCTTCCTGCGGGCTGGAGACCGGCACCGGCATAGAGGCCGTCGGCGGTCACGCTGCCGGCGATGACCGTCGACGACGGCGCTGCGGCCACGGCGAGCGGGGCCGCGACGCAGAGTGCGGCAACAGACCAGAGTCGGCGACGGCGGCGAGAGAAGGAGGTGTTCATGGGTGGGGTTCCTGACGCGGGTGCCCGCGAACGGGACACTGTGTCAGCCGTCACGCCCCACCGGCAACGCGGGTGTCATCAATTTGACACAATTCAGACACTCTGCGTGTCGGATTGACCACAAAGTTGGCAACATGCCGTCCGAACCTCCGAGGACGAGGTGGTGGAAGCGCCCTAGGCTGGTGATAGGTTTTCGTCGCTCTCAACGAGTCGAAGCTCCTGCCCCCATCGTCTAGTGGCCTAGGACACCACCCTTTCAAGGTGGCGGCACGGGTTCGAATCCCGTTGGGGGTGCGAAATACAACCTCCAGGTCCCGTGGTGAAGTCTGGAGTTCACGCCGGCCTGTCAAGCCGGAGGTCGCGGGTTCAAGTCCCGTCGGGACCGCTTCAGGGCCGCCGCCAGGCGGCCCTGTGCACATATCCCCCGAAATTCCACGTCGGGGACACGGTCGAGTAGCTCAGTTGGCAGAGCACACGCCTGAAAAGCGTGGGGTCCGGGGATCGACGCCCCGCTCGACCACCAGCAAAGTCCCTGGTAGATCGCAGGATTTACCAGGGGCTTCGACGTGTTCGGGGGCCAGCTTGGCGGATTTGTCCGTTATCTGTCCGCATGGCCTTCGTCCGCACGGCCTGTCCGAGGGTTCCACGCCCATCGTCACGCCCTCGAACTTCACTCATGTTGTGCCTGTTGCCGACCGGCGCCAGGCCCAGCGAGCGCGGGTAGGCGACTGCACCCGATGCACGGATAGTTGCCCATATCCGTGGACACCTGGGACTGACCGCAGCCCGATCACCGTCGGCGACAGCTGAGTACCCACCCGATCCCATCCGTGAGGACACCCACAACCCCGATTGGGTCCCCCTCGGCCCCGCGGCGGTGATTATGCGCTGGCCGACCGCGGGTCGAACCTCCAACAGTTCGCCGGATACCGAGTGCTGTCGATCGGGAACTGCGCCGACATTTCCGGGCCGGTCAGATCCAACCGGACGGCGAGTCGCCGCCCGCCCCTCAAGTGCCGTTCTGCGTGGCTTCGCCGAGTGCTCACGCTTGCGCACTGTTCGGTCGCAGGTGCTTCGGAAGCCCCACGACCACGAGGCGATAGGACTCCTCGACGAGCTCTTCGACTTCAGCTGGATCGGACCTATCGTCGAGTTCGACAGTGATCCAGTGTCGCTTGTTCATGTGATAGCCGGGCTGAATCCACTCGTACGTTGCGCGAAGCGCCTCGGACTCCTCCGGTGTGGACTTCAGCGTGACGAAACGCTCGCCCACGAGCGCGAACATCTTGCTGGCGACTCGAAAGACGTCGACCTCATCACCGAACACGTTGTCCACGGTCGCTCCGGCATACGCGGAGCAGGTCCGACGGACCTGGTCAACAAGCGACATGCGCCCACCGTACGTGCCGTTCGTCAGCGGCGAGACGCAGCGTCGGTGCCCAATCATGGCTCGCTGAATGCGGATGGCTCAAGGGCTACCAGCGTCGCATGATGGCGAGGCGGGCCGAGTCACACCGCGTCGCTCCCGACGGCGAGCTCCCATCGGTTCCCCTCCAGATCCGCAACGTATCCACTGGTCCCTCCCCACTCGCGGCGGGTCACCGGCGCGATCACCTCGGCTCCGGCAGCAACCGCGGCGCCGAAGACGGCATCGAGGTCCGCCTCCGACTGGACGTTGATGGACAAGGTGATCCCGTTCCACCCGGTTGAGGGAGCATGGGCGCCGGGTGCTGCTTCCTCTCCCAACGCACCGATCGGGTACAGCGAAAGCAGCAAGCCGCCAACGTCGAACGCGCTCCAGAATTCGCTCGCATCCTCGGTCTCGGTCCAACCCCAGCCAGCGTAGAAGGCTCGGAGCGATGCAAGGTCTCTTGCGCCCAGAGTCACGATGCTGATCTTCTGCGGGACGCGCATCCCGGCAATCTACAACCCGCCCAGCATCCCGGCATTCTACAACCCCCCCAGATCCGGCAGCCGTCGTGAGGTCGATACTCGAGACCCGCTCATACCGGGAGCGCATAATCCCAAAGATTGGCTCAGGGCAGCCACTCGGGAACGGCCCTGATGCAGTGCAACGAAATCGCGGGGAAAGCGCATCAAACGGGTGACATTTCCTGGCGTTACATGTAACATCGGGTTCATGGTTCGTCGACCGTCTTCGTCACCCACCGCGATTCGTGTCCGCGGACACCGCCAACGACTCCGGGAACAGGGGCTGCGACCCATCCAGATCTGGGTCCCCGACGTCAGATCCCCACAGTTCACCGAACAGGCGCACCAACAGTCGCTCGCCGTCGCGTCGAGCCGACACGCAGCCGACGACCAGGCATTCATCGACGCGCTGGCCGACGACGAGTGAACCGCGGCGAAATCTGGACCGCTGCGGCGGGCAGCGGCTACGTCGGCAAGCCCCGACCTGTCGTCATTGTCCAAGACGACCGCTTCGACGTCACCGCCTCGGTGACCGTCTGCGCGTTCACGACCGATCCCACCGACGCGCCGCTGATCCGACTACTCATCGAGGCCGACGAAGTGACCGGTATCCGAGAGTCCAGTCGGCTGATGGTCGACAAGATCACCACCATCCCGCGATCCAAGCTCGGCGAACGGATCGGCCAACTGAGCGACGACGACACGATAAGACTGTCGCGAGCACTCGTCGTGTTCCTCGGACTCGCAGGAACCTGACGAACCCCCACACTTCACGCACCCAGAATCACGGACTCTGTCGTCCAGCCCGAGCTGCACTGCGGCCCAAGCAGCGCACTGCACTTTCCCGACCAGCAGTGACCCATCACGCCGAAAGTTCAGCGCAGACCTGAGCGTTGCTGTCCGGGCCTGAGGACGGGGGCGCAATTCACTACGTCTTGCTGGGCCGCTACCGTTGCAGGATGGGGCGGCGCTTCGGGATCGGTGGGGCCCGGGCGGTGCGTTGGATCGCGTCGTTGACGGTCGTGTTGGCGCTCACGGTTGCGTCGGCGTGTTCCGATAGCGGCGAGGAGGCCTCGTCATTCGGTGAAGGCGCTTTGCTCGGCGCGTCGTTCGAGACCGTGTCCGATGCTGCGTCATATGGGGACTTCGCTGTCGTGTTCGACGTGGTGGCGGAGCGCGATTTCGGCTACGCGGACATCGAGCGGCCAGCTGACGGAACTCCGCCCCCATCGAGTCTCGCGAATCCCGACGATGACTATGTCGGGCGAGTGGTTCGCGTCGAGGTCAACACGGTGGTGTGGGATGACGGAGAGCGAGTCGTCCCGTCGGAGTTCGAGTTCGTCACCGCCGGCTGGCACGTGAGCGACGAATCACGGCGTGCGGCTGATGATGGGCCGTGGTATCGCGTCGAGGTCGGCGACCGCTACTTCGGTGTGTTCACGGACTCCGGCGCCGAGATTGGCCCGCTGAGCATCAACGCCATCTACGGCTTGGATGGTGATCGGCTGGTCGAGGTCAGCACCGCTGGCGGTCCCGACCAGTTCGACGGCGCAACGCTCAGCGTCGTCGCAGCGCTGCTGGGCGACGCGGCCGCCAAAGTCCAGGGTTCGTCGGAGCGTCCGTCTCGTGGGCCCGGTTCGACGGTTTCGGTATTCGTCGGTGATGACCCGTTGGGTTTGCTCGGTGACGGTTGGGAGCGAATCGGGCGGGACACGACCGAGTACGACTATCCGGCTCCGTCTTGTCCGGCTCAGGAGACGTACGCGTCGTTGAGTGGTTCGCCGGTCGTGGTGGACACCTACCGTTCGCCGGTTGGGGACGGCGTCGAGGTCGACGTGTCGATGATCGAGGTCCCTGATGCTGCGCGGAGGGCCCAGTTGGTCGCCGCTGCGTCGGACGAACTCTCCCAATGCCCGCTCGACACCTCGCTCGGCGTCGACGGCGGGGTGACTGTGCTGGAGCAGCGGTGGCAGGGTGCGAGCGGCTTCTACGGTAGCGATCGCGGGTTCATCGTGGTCGCACCCGACGAGTCTGACGCAGCACCGTTCGTCCTGATTCTCGAACCTCGCGGCAACCCGATCCCACAAGCCGTGGTCGATCATCTCGTCGGTCGCAGTCGGGCCCTGCTGCTGCCGTCCGAGGAGCCGCCGGACCCGCCCCCGTATCTCGAGACCGCATCGATCGAGTTGGGAGCAGACCCACTCGGCCTGGTCTCGGACGATTGGACACTCGATTGGCGCGACACCGATCAGCTGGTCATCGGTGCACGCAGCAACGACTGTGTCGAATGGATCGAATTCGACCTGCTCGACCGCACGACCTATTGGTCAGATGACATGTCCAGGCTCGACGGCGGCCGCGAATGGCATCTCGACATCGGATACTGGACACTCACGACCAACGAGGCAACCGCGTTGGTAGACGGGGTGGACCGCCTCGTTCAATGCCCCTCGGTCGAAGACGCCGGACGCGACACCGAGCTGTTCACCCTGACCACCGACGAAGACAGCTGGATGCTCGGCGGCTACTTCGTCACCGGCGAATCAGCCCACATTGCGATCGCAGCACCCGACGGGCGCGCCGTAACACTGCGCACCCAACGGTTTGACTTGAACCGACCCGACATCGAGAACCTCATCACTGCAGCGCTCACCCATCTCGGCTTGCCGGCAACTCCCAAACCCTCGATCCGCTACGAACCAGTCACTCCCGGCGTGACGAGCCCACGACTCAATGCACTTCCCCAAGATCCGCTCGGTCTCCTCGCCGAAGGCCTCGACGGACGAGAGACCTACCCGACCGACGTCGATCTGCGCTTTCTCGCACCGAGTACCTGCGCCCCGCAGCTCTCCGCCATCGCCGAACTCGGCCGCCTGCCCGCTCTCCGCGGCTCCTACTGGACACCTGAGACGACCGGCTACCAAGTCGACATCCAGATCGTCGACCTCACCTCCAAGGACGCGGCGAACACCTACTGGAACGCCGCCCCGCTCATGACGATGTGTTCCATCGCCACGGTTTCCGGAGCATCACTCGATGACGAGGCCCTACAGGTCCAGGCAATCGGCCCAGACGTCCTGGCCCTCGAAATCGACAACACCACAGGCTGGTACTCGATACTCGGACCCAACGGAATCGTCGCGACCCTCACCATCGAAGCCAATCAAGGCCTCAACATCGCACCCGTGGAACTACTCATCGATCGAACACGACAACTTCTCGCCCTCGACCTACCCGTCAACTGACGGCTACCTTGCGACCGGGTCGGCCCATGCCCTACCCACACGGAATCGCTGACCCGACCGCTCACCTCTCACCGCACCCCCGCATCGCAATGCAACGGCCCGAGCGCCGCGAGCCCGCACCAGAACGTCGTAACGAGGGAAACGCTCGAACGGCCACCGAAGCGTCGCAACAGGCACTCGATAACACCGGTCTCAGTGTCAGGCTGGTGTGGTCTCGGGGGTTGGCTCATAACGGCGCTGACTCAGAATCACGCCTCCGCACACGCGCTGGCCACGCTGTATCGG
>CAWBYE010000011.1:0-239154 GCA_963792905.1 uncultured Acidimicrobiaceae bacterium | reverse complement strand
GGTCGAGTTCAGCTGAGCAGGCGAGAACACGTGTACGTTCGCCAGATGCCCGACACTCCGGCGAGCCAGCCCGATTTCTTCGTCGGTTGGTGGGAGATTGTCTTCCGCAGCAGAGATGATGAGCAGACAGACGTCACTGGCATCCTCGAGCACGTCGACGCTGCCGGCAACTTCACGGTGTTCAGGGACGGCGAACGCATCGCCTCCGGCCACCATGTTGACTTCACGGTCGATCCGGACGGCTTCACCAACGTGCCGGCAGCCGCTGACCCAGACCTGCAGATTGCGCGCGAGCTTGCGATCTACCGCTTCAGCGGGGACGTGTTGGAGGTCTGCAAGGCCAGCGAGCACGCGGGTCGGCCAACGAGCTTCGCATCGCCACGCGGGAGCGGGTGGACCCACGTTGCGATCCGCCGGATCAGCGACGACGATCCACGTATCGGTGTCGAGGGCTGAGGCTCGCTCGGGCGATCCGTATCGACAGCCGCACCGTTCGCGCCAGGAAGCGCTAGATCCAGCAAACGCCCGCACTCGGGGTTCGGGTTGTGACGCACACAAAACGGGAGCGCCGTAATCCGGAGTGCAGCGACCAGAGACCGCTCGGGAACGGCCCCACTGCAGTGCTCGGTAATCGCGATCCATGTTGGCGTCCGCCCTTTTCCCGCCCTCGGATCTGCGGATCTTGTCGCCGCCCTCGCTGAGCTGGAGTGATGTGAGCACCACCTCGGTGCTTGGGGGCTGCACACCCCCGTCCGTCACCCCCACAAAGCCCCTGGTCAGGGATCCGGTTTCGCCGAAAGGGTCGACTTGTCGGACTTCCACCCCCGCTAAAAGCCCTGGTAGGTGCCCATTTAGGGCGTCGTGGAGCTGGGGGGAATCGAACCCCCGTCCAACAGTCTGAGAACGGATCCGATACGACCATTCCCGCTCTACACCTACGCAGGTGTACCGGCGGGTCGGCTGCTCACTCCGTCATCAGAGAATCAGGGGTGGGCCACGAATCGTCTTTCCGAGTCGTCAGCGGTCTTTCTCGCCGTCAGTGGTCTTTCCCACCGTCATCCCTCACTTCTGTTGCCGGGCTGTGATGGATTGGCCCCGTGCGGCATTGCTGCTCACGATGACTCTCTACTCGTCTGAAATGAATCAGGCGGCGAGAGCGAACTGCTCATCGGCAATTCTTGGGTTGCCCCGTTTAGCGAGTCTGAGCAACTCGGGTCGCAAACCCGCCCAACAGTTCTGATGTCGAAACCAGTCAGCCCCGTGAAACGGTATGTAGCGGCCCAGTGTACGGCCAACCAGGCCGACCGGCATCAGTGGTTCAGCCGATCAGGTTGTTCTCGCACGTCTCACCGGCGAGCACCGCAGCAACATTGTCCAGCGTGGTGGTTGCGATTGCCTGGAGTGCCTCGTGGGTCAGGAACGCCTGATGGGCCGTGATCAACACGTTCGGGAACGTGAGCAGCCGGGCGAACACGTCGTCGTCGATGACCTCGCCGCTGCGGTCCTCGAAGAACAGATCGCCCTCCTCCTCGTACACGTCGAGCGCGAGCGAACCGATCTGCTTCGACTTGAGCCCGTCGATCGCCGCGGCCGTGTCGATCAGCGCGCCGCGGCCGGTGTTGACGACCATCACGCCACGCCGCATCGATGCGATCGTGTCGGCGTTGACGAGATGGTGTGTCTCGTCGGTGAGCGGGCAGTTCAACGTGACGATGTCGCTCTCGGCGAGCGCCGCGTGCAGGTCGGTGTACTCGACGCCGAGGCTCAGGAGATGGTCGACCGGGGACGGGTCGACGGCCAACACCCGGCAGCGAAGGTGCCACATCAGTCGGGCCACGATGCGTCCGATCTGGCCGGTTCCGACGACGGCCACGGTCTTGCCGGCGAGGTCGAAGCCGACCAGACCGTCGAGCGAGAAGTTGCCATCGCGTACACGGCTGTAGGCCCGGTGGATGTTCCGGTTCAGAGCCAGGATCAACGCCAACGTGTGCTCGGCGACGGCGTTGGGGGAGTAGGCGGGCACTCGTACCACGTCGATCCCGAGCCGCTCGGCCGCCTCGAGATCGACGTTGTTGAAGCCGGCGCAACGCAACGCCACGCACCGGGTGCCGGCTTCAGCCAACCGCTCCAGCACGCCCGCCGACAGGTCGTCGTTGACGAACGCGCACACTGCGGGCGCGCCACCCGCCAGCTCGGCCGTGGCCGGGCCCAAACGGTCTTCGATGAACGACAGATCGTATCCGTGTGTCTCGTTGGCGGCGCCGAACGCGGCGACGTCGTACGACTTGGACGAGAACATCCTGATGTCGGCCATGCGTCAGTATGTCGGCCGACGGTCCGGGCGCACCCAACGGGTTGCGAGCGGGCAGATCGTCGCCGGAACGGAGTCTCCGACCGGAAAACGCCCGAGTGGGCCCCTCCGTCGAGAGGCCCACCCGGGGTTGTCACTCGTGGTGACAATGTGAACGATCGATCAGACCGTCTCGGCCTCCTTGATCTGCTCGGTCATGAATCCTTCGGGGACGGTGTCCGGGATCAAGACATCCCTGCCCCGGCCGGCCCAGATCAGGCCGCCGCCGCTGAGCATGAACACCAGGCCGAGTCCGGCGAACAGGCCGCTCAGGGCGAGCCCCATCTGCAGCGTGCTGTGGGTGACGGTACCGACGCCGAGCTCACCGAACAGGCCATGAGCGGTTCCGCTCCAGGCCTGCTCCCGTGCGGGGCCTTCCAGCGGGTGCATCCGGTCGAAGTCGGTCCAGTAACCGCCGAGGCCCGCGTCGACCCGTTCGGGGCTGCCGACCTCGTTGATGACGACTTCGTACTCGCCGGCTTCGAAGGTCTCTCCGTCGTACTCGACGGCTTCGTCGAGTACCACGGTCTGCGTGCCGTGCAGCACGTGGAAGCCGATCGTGGCCATCTGGTACATGTACTCAGTACCGGTGTTGACGAGCGGATCGTTGGGGTCGAGATCGCTCTCTACCACCGGGTAGTTCCAGTCGTCCTTCAACAGCGCCATGATCGCCTGAGCGCCTTCGGTGGTGCCGCGATCGGTGAGTTCGCCGTCTTCGTTGTAGCTCAGCTCGACGTTCTGGGCCGCGCTGAACGCCTGGAGGGAGTCGTATCCGTCCTGCACCTTCACGTACGCGACGCCTGCTGCGATTGCGAAGATGAATCCCACGACAACGAGCATGATGCCCAGCACTCCAAGTCGCTTCCTCATGACAACCCCTTTCGTTGGTCAATTCGTGTTCGTGAAACGATTCACGAACACGGTTATTATTGTGTTCCTTGGGAAACCAAATTGTCAGGGACCAACGTCCCATCGCCCCAGGCCATCGGTCAGGACCGCGGGGAGGCGTTGACCCCGACCTGGACTCGTAGCCGGGATCACGGGGCACGATCCAATCGTCGACGGCAGACACGACGCGTGTCGAACCCGGAGATGCGGTGGTCGGATCGCTGCAAGAGCTACGATTGGGGCGATTGTCCGGACGCCTCTGCGTCGAGTCCTACCGCGAATCCCAACCGCACAGGCCCGGGTCCGGCCGGCCACCCCCCTCCCTCCCGCTCCTCCGCATCACCCGGTGCCGTCGGGGCGTCCCCTACGCTCCGGGCATGGACGCCGGCGACTGGAACGATCGCTACCGCACCACCGACCTCGTCTGGTCGGCCGGACCCAACCTGTTCGTCGAGCGGGAGTGCCGGGAACTCCCGATCGGTCGTGCGATCGACCTCGCGGTCGGCGAGGGCCGGAACGCAGTCTGGCTCGCCGAGCTCGGTTGGAAGGTGACAGCGGTCGACTTCTCCGAGGTCGCGATCGCCAAGACGCGACAGCTGGCCGATCGGCGCAGTGTCGGGGTGGACACCGCTGTCGCAGACCTCAACTCGTACCGTCCCTCGCCTGCCGGCTTCGATCTCGTGCTCGTGGCCTACCTCCAGCTCGTCGACGCCGAGCTGACACCGATCCTGGGACGGGCCGCCACCGCCGTAGCGCCGGGTGGAACCTTCCTGCTCGTGGCCCACGACCTCGACAACCTCGAGCACGGCTACGGCGGTCCGTCGCAGCCGGACAGCGTTGACGACGCCCGAGCAGGTGGTCCGTGCGCTCGGCGAGGCGCTCACGATCGAGACGGCCGAGGTGGTCGACCGACACGTCTCGACCGACAGCGGAGATCGGGTCGCCCGCGACACACTCGTCGTCGCCCGCCGGCCGAGTTGACCGTCAGATCCTTCGCGTTGCGTGCGGGTGGCTGCCGCCGGCCAACGCATCGTGTTCCGCCATCCTCGTTGATCGCCGAGGCCGCGGACCCGACGTCCGGTTGCGGGTGACACGTCCGCCACGAATAGGGTTTTCGACCATGTCCGAAGCGTTCATCGTCGAAGCCGTTCGCACACCTGTCGGTCGCCGCGGCGGCGGACTGTCGCAGATTCACCCCGCCGATCTCGGCGGCCACTCGATCCGTGCGCTGATGGACCGCTCGGGGGTCGACCCGCACGCGGTCGACGACGTCGTGTTCGGATGCCTCGACACGATCGGACCCCAGTCGGGCGACATCGCCCGCACATGCGGGCTCGTCGGTGGGCTTCCCGAACACGTTCCCGGTGTCACCGTCGATCGTCAGTGCGGATCCGCCCAACAATCGGTGCACTTCGCCGCCCAAGCCGTGATGTCGGGCACGATGGACGTCGTCATCGCCGGTGGCGTGCAGAACATGTCGCAGGTCCCGATCCTGGCATCGTCCGAACTCGGTCAGGAGGACGGCTACAGCCCGTTCACCAGCTCGCCGGGTTGGAACACGATCTACGGCGCCGGCGAAGTGAGCCAGTTCGTCGGTGCCGAACTGATGGTCGAGAAGTGGGATCTCACCCGTGACGAGATGGAGGCGTTCGCGGTCGAGTCGCACGAACGGGCGATTCGGGCGCAGGAGGAGGGTCGCTTCGACCACGAGATCGTTCCGCTCAACGGTGTCGAGCGCGACGAGGGGCCTCGCGAACCGAACTGGGACAAGATCCGCTCACTCGCCACGCTGACGCCCGACGGCAAGCTCACCGCCGCCGTCGCGAGCCAGATCTCGGACGGCTCCGCTGCGATGCTGATCATGAACGAGCGCGCTGTCGAGGAACACGGAGTCACGCCTCGGGCCCGGATCCACCACATGTCCGTGTGGGCCGACGACCCCATCATGATGCTCTCCGCTCCGATCCCGGCGACCCAGCGGGCGCTCGCGAAGACCGGGCTCAAGGCGAGCGACATCGACTTGGTCGAGATCAACGAAGCCTTCGCCCCCGTGCCGATCGCGTGGCTGCGTGAGACCGACTTCGAGCACGAGCAGGTCAACGTGAACGGCGGAGCGATCGCGCTCGGCCACCCACTCGGCGCCACCGGTGCCCGCCTGATGATCACACTCCTGAACGAGCTCGAGCGCACGGGCGGCCGCTACGGCCTCCAGACGATGTGCGAAGGCGGCGGCCAGGCCAATGTCACCATCATCGAGCGTCTCTGACCGGCACGTTCCGGCGTCGGCGCGGCGACGGACATGGGGAAGAGGGGCTGCGACCCGATCCGGCCGGCGTCAGCCGACCGACCCACCGTCGACCGGTTCGTCGAACAGGCGATCGATCTTGTCGTGCAGTGTGTGAAGGTCCTGCTCGGTGTTCATGGCGACCCGGAGCTGCTCCCGATCCCGCATGCGGTCACGCTCTGCCGCACGTCGCTGAGTCACGAGGATCAACGGGCCCTGGAGAGCGGTCGCGCATGCGAGCGCGGCGCTGATCACCGCCAGCGTCACGACCGGATAGGGCGCGAACGGCTGCCATACGGCGTTGACGACGATCCACGTCGCGATCAGCGACATCACGGTTCCGGCGAACCACCAGGTCGCGACGTGACCGGCGATCGCTGCCGCCAGCCGTTTGCCCCGGTCGATCTCGTCGTCCTCGAAGCGACTCAGCGCATGACCGCAGGCCGGACACTTCCAGGGACGATCGCTCCTCGTCCCGGTCTGCTCGTTCGCTCGTCGCTGGCTACCGTCGCTCCATGGTCACCATCCGTCGTGCCACCGAGAACGATGTCGGTCGCATCGCCCGCACTGCCAGCCGTGCATTCGCCGAGGACCCGGTGATGCGCTGGCTGATCCCCGACGACCACGAGTACGAGACAGGGCATCAGCCGATGTTCGGCAACATCGCGCGGCGGTGGTTGGCCACCGACACGTTGTGGTGCACGGACGACGTCGCCGCGTTGGCAGGGTGGGTGCCACCGGGGCGGCCCGAGGTCGAACCCGACGGGCTCGTGCCGATCGAGCATCCCGAGTGGCGGGTCGCCAGGTTCGTCTCGCTCCGTGCAGCAATGGGTGCGAACACGCCGCCCGAACCGCACTGGTACCTCAACATGCTGGCCACCCACCCCGATTGGCAGCGTCAGGGGCTCGGCGCCGCTCTCATGGGAACGGTGTTCGCGCTGGCCGACGACCAGGGGCTGCCCTGCTACCTGGAGACCGAGACGGTCACGAACGTGGCCTACTACCGACATCACGGTTTCGACGTCCGCACCGAATGGGCCGTCAGCACCGACGACAGCGACGGTCCGCACATGTGGGGCATGATGCGCCCGGCACGATGACCCGACCACGCCTTCGGATCGCCGGCACCGTCTTCAGCACGCCCGACCCCGATGCGCTGGCCTCGTTCTACGAACGACTGCTCGGATGGCAGCGTCTGATGGACGAGGAGGGCTGGATCGTCCTCCGTCACGACGCCGACGGGCCCGCACTGTCGTTCCACCTCGACGAGCAGTTCGTTGCTCCGACGTGGCCGTCGAGGCCGGGGGAGCAGCAGATGATGCTGCACCTCGACATCGTCACGGACGATGTCGGTGCCGCCGTCGACCACGCCATCGGTTGCGGTGCGACGCGACATGCGCGTCAATTCGCCACGGACGAAGTCGTCATGCTGGATCCCGACGGCCATCCCTTCTGCCTGATCCGAACCGAGACCTGGTAGACCCATCGCAATGCGACCGGCCACCATGCGAGCCGCCCTGCTGCTTGGTAACGGCGGGCCCGAGATGCTCGAGGTCGTCGCCGACGCTCCGGTCCCGCGGGTCGGCGAAACGGATGCGCTGATCCGGGTGTCGGCGTGCGGCGTCAACAACACCGACATCAACACCCGCGTCGGTTGGTACAGCCGGAGCGTCACGGCGGCGACGTCCGGTGACGGATTCGACGACGCCACGCTCGACGACGCCACGTGGGGACGTGACGGGCTCACGTTCCCGAGGATCCAGGGTGCCGACCCGTGTGGACAGGTCGTCGAGGTCGGTGGCGCAGTGGATGCCGAGCTGGTCGGGCGCCGGGTCGTCGTCGATCCGTGGATCCGAGACGCCGACCACCCGGCCGACCGGGAACTTGCGGGCTATCTGGGCAGCGAACTCGACGGAGGCTTTGCGGAGTATTGCGCCGTGCCGGCTCGCAACGTCCACCCGGTCGCCGTCGACCTGCCCGACACCGTGCTGGCAGGTCTCGCGTGTTCGTGGTCGACGGCTGCCCACATGCTCGACCGTGTGGCCCTCGCGGCCGGCCACCGTGTCGCCGTCACGGGCTCATCCGGCGGTGTCGGGTCGGCACTCGTGCAACTCGCGAAGGTGCGGGGCGCCCACGTGACAGCCATCGCCGGCAGATCGAAACTCGACGGGGTCGCGGCGCTCGGCGCGGACGTCGTCGTGGCGCGAGATGCCGCCGATCTCCCCGCGACAGCGGTCGAACAGAGCGGCGGGCGGTTCGACGTCGTGGCCGACATCGTGGGCGGACCCGACGCCGGTTCGTGGATCGGCGTGCTCGTGCGCGGCGGTCGCTACGTCACGTCGGGCGCGATCGCCGGCCCGATCGTCGAGATCGACCTCCGGACGCTCTACCTCAACGATCTCGAATTGATCGGTGCAACCGTGTTCCCGCCGAAGGTCTTCGCCGATCTCGTGAACCTGGTCGATGCCGGGCTCGTGCAGCCGAGCATCGCCGCGACCTATCCACTCGAGGAGATCCACGCCGCACAGGAGGCGTTCACACGCAAGGACCACGTGGGCAACATCGTGATCACGATCGACTGACCGCTGTCAGCCGGCAACGTTCACGCGCAGACGTTGCGGCACTCGCCGATGCCGTCGATATGCGTCACGACGGTTTGGCCGGCCTGTAGGAAGAGCGGCGGTGTCCGCGCCACCCCGACGCCGCCCGGCGTTCCCGTCAGGATCAGGTCGCCAGGTACGAGTGTCGTGAACGTCGAGATGTACCGCACGAGTTCGACGGGCCCGAAGCACAACTCGCTCGTGTTCGACGACTGCATGACGTCGCCATCGACCTCACAGGAGATGGGGAACTCGGCCGCGCCGGGCATGTCCGGCACGACGAGGTGGGGCCCGACCGGCGTCATCGCCTCCCAGGCCTTGCCGGGCATGAACTGCGTCGTGTGACGCTGGAAATCCCGCACCGTGATGTCGTTGGCCACGGTGTATCCGGCGATCGCCGCGGCTGCCTGCGCGTCGTCGGCGCGCCGGACGCTGCTGCCGATGACGAGGCCCAACTCGGCTTCCCAATCGACACTCACCGACTCGTCCGGGATCACGATTTCGTCGTGGGCGCCGACCAGTGAGTTCGCGAACTTCGGGAACAGCGTGGGGTGGGACGGACGGTCGCGGCCGGTCTCGGCGATGTGGTCGAGGTAGTTGAGTCCGACGCAGATGACCTTGCTCGGTCGAACCACGACCGGCGCATAGTTCACCTCGTCGAGCGCGTGATGGGCGCCGTCGGCTGCGTCGGCGAGGTGACGCCAATCGTGTTCGGCCAACAGTTCATCGACGCTGCGATGGCCGGTCTCGGTTGCGCTCGCGTCGTCGATGCGGGCGGCGGCGGTGCCGGAGGCGGTGCGGATCGTGGCGAGGCGCATCCGTACAGCTTGGTCGCGTTACTGGATGCCCGCGCCATCGAGACCCGCCGGTGATCTTGTGCTCACTGTGCCTCAGGTCGATGGCTCGATACGAGAATTCAGACGGCGAAGCCGCCGAGCTTGGTCTCGAGGTACTCGGCGATGCCGTCGTGGCTGCCCTCGCGGCCGATGCCGGAGTCCTTCATGCCACCGAACGGTGCAGAGGCAGCCGTCGGATTCACATCGTTGACGCCGATGATTCCGAACCGGAGCCCCTCGAACGCCCGGATCGCCGTCGAGAGGTTCTGGGTGTAGACGTAGGCAGCGAGTCCGTACTCGGTGTCGTTCGCGAGGGCGATCACCTCATCGACGTCGTCGTAGGCGATGACCGGCGCGACCGGGCCGAACGTCTCCTCGCGGTAGATCCGCATCCCGTCGCGCACGCCGTCGAGCAACGTGGGCGCGAAGAAGTGGCCACGGTCGAACGGGGCCTCGGTGAGCCGGCTCCCGCCGACGAGCGCCTCCGCGCCGAGTGCGACCGCGTCGTCCACCTGGGCCGCGACCTTGGCGACGGCGGCTTCGTTGACGAGTGGCCCGACACCGACGCCGTCGTCGAATCCGTTCCCGGCCCGGACCTTGCCGACCCGATCGACGAGTGTCGACACGAACGCTTCGCGATGATCCTCGCTCACGTACAGCCGATTCGGACTGATGCACGCCTGGCCGGCATTGAGGAACTTGAGGGCTGCAGCACCCTTCGCTGCCCGCACCGGATCGGCGTCGGGGAAGACGACGAACGGTGCGTGCCCACCGAGTTCGACAGACACTCGCTTGAGGTTGCCGGCTGCGGCCCCGGCGAGACGGCGTCCGACGGCGGTCGACCCGGTGAAGGTCAGCTTCCGAACCCGCGGGTCGTCGGTGAACACCTCGCCGATCGGTTTCGGGTCGAGTGCGGTCACGAGATTGACGACCCCCGCCGGAAGTCCGACGCTCTCGAAGATCTCGAACACGGCACGAGCGCACAGCGGAGTGGCTTCGGCCGGCTTGAGCACGAGCGTGCAGCCGGCCGCGAGCGCCGGCGCCATCTTTCTGGTCAACATCGAGATCGGGTAGTTCCACGGGGTCACCATCGCGACCACGCCGACCGGTTGCCGGAGCACGAGGAACCGCTGGTCGGGTCGGGCCGACGGAAGCCACTCTCCGGCCACACGCGTCGCCTCCTCGGCGTAGAATCGGAGGAAGTCGGCCGCGTAGGCAACTTCGGCCCGGCTCGCCTTGAGCGGCTTCCCCTGCTCGCTGGTCATCAGTTCCGCGAGGGAGTCGCTCCGCTCGAGCATCAACTGCCACGCTGCGTACAGCAGGTCGGCCCGGGCCCGAGCGGTGATCGTCGACCAGCCCGCGAAGGCGGCGTCGGCGGCGGCGATCGCATCGGCGGCGTCGGTCGAGTCGCCATCGGGCACCGACCCGATCACCTCACCGGTCGCCGGATCGGTGATCTCGAACTCGCGCCCGGATCGCGCCCGCGTGCCAACTGCCGTCGATGAACATGGGCCCGACGATACGGAGCCCGTGCGTCGAGTCCGAAGTCCGATCGCTGTGACCGGAACGCACCGTTCTGCGAGGATGCCGCCGTGGAGTGGTGGGAAGCGCTGCTGTTGATCGTCGGTGGCACCATCGCCGGCCTGATCAACGCCGTGGCGGGCGGGGGGTCGACGCTCACGGTGCCGCTGCTCGTACTCGCCGGCGTGCCCGGCAACAGCGCGAACGGCTCCAACCGAGTGGGCATCCTCACGTCGAACGCGGCCGCCGCGACGGCTTTCCGGAAACTCGGTGTCCGTGGGTTGTCGCACTCTGCTCCGGTGCTCGTTCCGATCGTCGTCGGTTCGCTGATCGGCGCGTTTGCGATCACTCGTTTGACCGACGACACATTCGAGCAGGTCTTCGGACTGCTCATGCTGCCGATCATCTTCCTGTCGATCCGCAAGCCCAAGGTGAAGCTCGATGCCGATCCGTGGCCGGTCGCGGTCACCGTCGGTGTCTTCTTCGCCGTCGGGCTCTACGGGGGTGCCGTGCAGGCCGGTGTCGGGCTGGTGCTGCTGGGGGCATTGTCCCGTGCCGGGTACGACCTCGTCACGGCGAACAACGTCAAAGTCGTCGCCAACCTGACGCTCACGTCGGTCGTGCTGCCGGTGTTCATCGTGCAGGGCAAGGTCGAGTGGATACCGGCGTTGATCCTCGCGGTCGGCCTCACGGCCGGCGGCTGGATCGGTGCTCACGCAGCGGTCAGAGGAGGCGAACGTCTCATCCGAGCCGGGATGGTCGTCGCTGCCGTGCTGCTCTCGGGCAAGCTGCTCGGTCTCTACGGCTGAGCCGCCTCGGTGCCCTGGTCAGCGTGGCACGCCTGTATACACGGATCGCATCCGGGTCTTCGCGGACGCGACGACTCACGCCCGGAGCCTCTCAGGCGGTCGATGGTTCGTCGTCGATCAGGCGGCGCCCCATCGACACGACGTCGTCCGTCGAGTAACCGATCGACCCGTAGAACCGAACGGCGCCGAGGTTCGCGGTGCGTACCTGCAAGTTGATCTTCGGGCATCCGAGCTGTTCGAGGTGGCGTTCCGCGACCTGCATGATCTCGACGCCGAGGCCGCCCCCGCGGTGATCGGGGTCGACCGCGAGGTAGTTGATCCATCCGCGGTGGCCGTCGTAGCCGGCCATCACGGTGGCCACGACGCTGTCGCCGATCGTGCCGACGAGGAAGCCGTCAGGGTCACGATCGAGCTTCCGGTCGATGTCGTGCTGGGGGTCGTTCCACGGCCTGGTCAGATCGCAGCGTTGCCAGAGTTCGACGACCGCGGCGCGGTCCGAGTCGCGGAACGCACGGACCGAGAGCGTCATCGCAAGTCAGTCGCCGTACTTCCGGGCGCGACCCATCTCGCGCTCGGCGTCGCGAAGCGCATCGCGTTCAGCGATCGCGTGGCGCTTGTCCTCCTTCGAGCGGCCCTTGCCGATGCCGATCTCGACCTTGACCCGACCGTCTCGGAAGTACAACGTGAGCGGCACGAGCGACACGCGATCTTGGTCGACGCGCGCCTTCAGCTTGGCGATCTCCGACCGGTGCAGAAGGAGCTTGCGTGAACGGTCGGGATCGTGGGCCCCGAAGCCGATCGCGAACGAGTACGGCGCGACGTGTACGCCGTCGAGCCAGGCCTCGCCGTCTCGAATGCGCGCGTAGCCGTCGGCGATCTGCACCTGAGACTCGCGCATGCTCTTGACCTCGCTACCCAGCAGGACCAGCCCGGCCTCGAACGTGTCGGTGATGGCGTAGTTCCGGCGCGCGGCGCGATTGCTCGCAATCAGTGTCGTGCCGTCGGGCGCGCGCTTTGCCTTCTTCGACCTCTTCGCCATCGAGGAGGAGGCTACCGAGCGGTGGCCTCTGCCCGATCGGAGGAAATGCCTGCCGGGTCGGTTGGGTTCCCTCATCAAATCGGTCGGCGGCGCCGCCGGCCGTCCATCTGACCCGGCCGCCCAACGGAGCGTGACCGGGACGCACCCCTGGAGGACGCACCGTGAGTGAGACAACGAGTACCGCAGACATCGTCGTGGTCGGCATGGGGCCGGCCGGCGAATCGGTCGCCGGGCAACTGGCCGAAAGCGGCCTGGACGTGGTCGGCATCGACCGCGAGCTGGTCGGTGGCGAATGCCCGTACTGGGGATGTGTGCCGTCGAAGATGATGATCCGAGCCGCGGACCTCCTCGCCGAAGCCCGCCGGATCCCGGGCATGGCGGGCAGGGTCGAGGTCATGCCCGATTGGGCTCCGGTCGCGGAGAGGATCCGGGCCGAGGCGACAGACAACTGGGATGACACCGTCGCGGTCGGACGCTTCGAAGGGAAGGGTGGTCGGTTCGTCCGGGGTCACGGCGCGATCGTCGGAAACGGCCTGGTGCAGGTCGGCGACGAGACGATCCGAGCGACGAAGGGCATCGTGCTCGCGACCGGTACGAGTGCAGCGGTGCCGCCGATCAACGGTCTCGTCGACACGCCGTACTGGACGAACCGCGAAGCGATCGAGGTCGAAGAACTCCCGACGTCGATCATCGTTCTCGGCGGTGGCGCGATCGGCGCAGAACTCGCACAGGTGTACGCCCGTTTCGGCGTCGACGTCACCGTCGTCGAAGCACAGGACCGCCTGCTCCCGCTCGAGGAGCCCGAGGCCGGAGCGGCACTCGCCGATGTGTTCGCGGTCGAGAGCATCAACGTGCACCTCGGATCGTTCGCATCGAACGTCGGCTATGAACGGCAGCGGTTCGCGGTCGAGCTCGCCAACGGCACCGAGCTGGCGGCCGACAGGTTGCTGGTGGCGGTGGGCCGTCGGGTCAACCTCACAGGACTGGGTGTCGAGCACATCGGCCTCGATCCGGACGGGCGTGCGATCGACGTGGATGAACACCTCCGCGCCGCTGATGGTGTGTGGGCGGTCGGCGACCTGACCGGCAAGGGTGCGTTCACTCACGTCGGCCTGTACCAGGCGGCGATCGCAGTGGCCGACATCCTCGGACGCGAGCACGATCCGGCGTCGTACGCGGCGCTCTCCCGCGTGACGTTCACCGACCCGGAGATCGGCGCGGTCGGACTGACCGAGCAGCAGGCCCGTGACGCCGGCCGCGACGTCGTGATCGCCGTCCAGCGCGTGCCACACACCGCCCGTGGCTGGCTGCACAAGGTCGGCAACGAGGGGTTCATCAAGCTGGTCGCCGACCGTTCGGCCGGCACACTGATCGGTGCGACGGCGGCCGGGCCGAACGGGGGAGAAGTCCTCGGTCTGCTCTCGCTCGCCGTGCACGCACAGGTGCCCGTAGCGCAGATGCGGACCATGATCTACGCATACCCGACGTTCCACCGTGGCATCGAGGACGCCGTCAGAGAACTCGATCTCGGCTGACCACGAACGCCACGCCGGTAGGGTCACGGCCGTGCTCCGACTCGACCGTGACGCGTTCGATGCGATCTGTGCGCTGGCGTTTCGCGAGTACCCCCTCGAGATGTGCGGCCTGATCTCCGGCCCGCCAGGCAGCGACCAGGCGGTCCGATTCCACCCCTGCCGCAACACGGCCGAATCGGCCAAGGTGTACACGATCGATCCGCAGGATCACCTGCGCGCCGAACTCGACGCCGACGACCACGACCGGGAGGTGAACGGCGTCGTGCACAGTCACACCCACTCCGAGCCCTACCCGAGCCCGACCGACATCGCGCAGGCACCCGATCCCGAGTGGCACTACGTGATCGTGAGCCTCAAGCGAGATGCGCCCGAGTTGCGCAGCTACCGCATCGTCGACGGCGAGGTCACCGAAGAATCCATCGAACTCGCCTGACGACCGACACCGACCGCCCGATCCCTGATTCTTGATAAGTCAGATCGGTTTCGTCGGAATGATCAGCGTTCGAGCGAGGTTGTAGACGTCATGACCATGATGACGCAGCAGCACGGCGTGATGACCGGCATCAGTACGGTGCACGCAAACGTGCTCGATCTGGTCGGGGACACCCCGATCGTCGATGTCTCGAATCTGTCGCCGAACCCCGACGTGAGAATCCTGGCCAAGCTGGAGATGCAGAACCCCTTCGGATCGGTCAAGGACCGGATCGCCAAGGCCATGATCGAAGCTGCCGAACGCGACGGATCGCTCTTGCCCGGTCAGACGATCCTCGAGCCATCGTCCGGCAACACCGGTATCGCGCTCGCTGCAATCGCCCGATTGAAGGGCTATCCGATCAAGATCCTGATGCCCGAGAGCGTCTCGATCGAGCGCCGACAGATGCTCGAGATCATGGGCGCCGAGATCATCCTCACACCCGGACCGGAGGGCTCGAACGGCGCGGTCAAGCGGGCGCAGCAGCTCGCCGACGAACATCCCGAGTGGTGCTTCATCTACCAGTACGGCAACGAGGCGAACCCTCGTGCCCACTACGAAGGCACCGGTCCGGAGATCTGGCGCGATGTGCCCGACATCACCCACTTCGTCGCCGGGCTCGGCACGAGCGGCACGCTCATGGGCGCGGGCCGATTCCTCAAGGAACAGAACCCCGACGTTCAGGTCATCGCGGTCGAGCCGCCGCTCGGCGAACGCGTCGAGGGGCTTCGCAACATGGACGAGGGGTACATTCCGCCGGTGTTCGAAGCCTGGAACGGCTACGAACTGCTCGATCGCAAGCGAGTCGTCCGACCCCGCGAATCGATCGAGTGGGTGCGACGCCTGGTGAACGAGTGCGGCGTCTTCGCCGGGCTCTCCTCGGGCGCCGGCCTCGCCGGAGCGGCCAAGGTGGCGAACTCGATCGATCGGGGCACGATCGTGTTCATCGTCTGCGACGGCGGCTGGAAGTACCTCTCGACCGGCGCCTACACCGCCGACCTCGATGAAGCCGAGCACAACGCCGAAGCGATCATCTACTTCTGAGATTCTCGAGTCCGTTTCCTCGGTTGCCAGCGGCGGCGTTTCAGACCGTGTTGTCGGCACATGGGAACGGTGATCACCGGGATCCGGCATGCGGGCCGTTCTCGAACCGTTCGTCGTCTCGCCCGCAGTCGTCCCCTCCTCGTTCGGACCGCGTGCAGGTCGGCGGCCCGAGGCGAGTTCCAGCGCGGCATGTCGCATCTCCCGACGCCGCTCGCCCGGTTCTTCCCGCCCCCGCCGGGTGCGGGCAGTGCTCGTCGTCGCCTTGATCGACGTGTTGCTCGTCGGCGTGTCCACGCTCGAGGCCGGCATCAAGGTGATGGGTGCGGACACGCAGGCCCGGTTGTTCGAAAACGTCGACAATTCGATTGCCGGGCTCTGCGTGGGCATTCTCGGTACCGTGCTCGTGCAGTCGTCGTCGGCGAGCACGTCGGTGATCATGGGCGCCAACATCGGCACCACCGTCACGAACACGCTCGTGTCGCTCGGGCACGTGCGCCGGTCGAATGAATTCCGGCGTGCGTTCGCGGCCGCAACCGTGCACGACTTCTTCAATGTGATGGCTGTCGCCATCCTGCTCCCGCTCGAACTCGTCACCGGATGGTTGTCGTCGATCGCAGAATGGATCAGCGATGCGCTCGTCGGCCCTCGGCGGCGGTCAGACCGACATCACGGACGACTGATCGCGGCTCGGCGACTCATTCGAGCCGACGCACCGGAGTGTCGCTCTGCTCGTGGCGACGGAGTCGGATCATGACGTCGGCGACCCAGCATCCGTGATCGCTCACGATCACGGGGTTGAGGTCGAGTTCGACGATCTCGGCGTGGTCGGACGCGAGTTGTGCGATCCTCGCCACTCGGTCGGCCACGGTATGGAGCTCCGTCTCGTCGAGCAGCGCTGCCGCCCGCGTCGCAGCGACCATGGTGAGAGCAGCGGCCGGTGAGACCGGCGCCAGGCGGCTGCTCTCGTCGCCGATCGCATCGGCCTGGAGCCCGCCGATACCGACGGTGATCACCGGCCCGACGCGTTCGTCGTGGGTGACTCGGATTCGGAGATCGGCGCCGGGCGGCACCATTCGCTGTACGTGCACCCGGGCGGCGCCGTCGCCGAGGTGCTGACCCATCAACTCGACGGCTTCTGCGACGTCGGAATCGTCGGACAGGTCCAGCCCGATCCCCGCCTCGACCGAACGTCCGACCCGACGAGCAATCGCCTTCACGGCGACCGGGTAGCCGATCTCGCGGGCGGCCGAGACGGCATCGGCCGCGTCGACGAGTCGGGTCTCCGGCATCGCCACGCCGTAGCTGGCGAGCAATTCGACCATCGCCGACGGCGGCATCGTGCCGGCGTCGAGGTGCTGGGCGACGATTGCACCGGCGCGGGCCGGATCGATCGGGGTCGACTCGACATCGGTGGCCTCGGCCGCGATCGCCCGCCGCCACGCGGAGTAGGCGGCGACACGGCTCAAGACCGCAGCGGCCTGCTCGGGGAACGAGAACGTCGGGATCGGTGAGTCTGGGGAAAGCTGCCCGTCGGTCGAGCCGAGCATCACCGCCACGATCGGTTTGCCCGCCCCCTCGGAGGCTCGGACGATGGCGTCGATGGGTTGGTCGATGGCTTCGAAGGTCGGCGGAGCGTGGATCACGATGACTGCGTCGACCTCGTCGTCGGCGACGGCTGCCCGCAGTGCGTCGGCATAGTCGTCGGGCGTCGTTCGCCAGTCGAGACGCGGTGAATTGGCCACCACGAGTCCGGCCGCATCGAGCGTGGCCGCGGTCAGCACGAACGGACTCTTGGCGTTGCTGACCACCGCCACCCGATCGCCGTTCATCAGCGGTTGCGTGGCCAGCACACGAGCGGTGTCGAGCATCGCCACCACGGTCGGTACCTGGATCACGCCCGTCTGCTCGTAGAGCGCAGCATTAGCGGTGCCCACCAGGGCGGCGCCGGTGCGGACGGCGACGATCGGCTTCGTCGCGGCGACCCGGCGTGCGATCCGGGCGAACTTGCGCGGGTTGCCGAGCGACTCGGTGTAGAGCGTGATCACGTTGGTCGCATCGTCGTCCTCCCAGAACTGGAGCAGGTCGTTGGCCGAGATGTCGGCCTTGTCGCCCAACGACACGAACCACGAGAGACCGACGCCGAGTCGGTGAGCCAGGAGGAGGAGCGACGTCGCCAGAGTCCCCGACTGCATCGAGACGGCGACGCGGCCTGCCGGGACCGCGACGTCGACGAGGGCGGCCTGGAGCGCCGTCTCCGGCCGAGGCGAAGCGATCCCGAAGCTCGACGGACCGATGATCCGCAACCCGTTGCGACGTGCGTTGGCGACGATCTCGTCGACCTCGAGGCTGTCATCGGGTACGGCGGTGATCACGACGGCGCCGCGGACGCGTTTGGCGATGCACTGCTCGATCGTCGCTTCGAGCGCACCGGTCGGCACGACGATGATGGCGAGGCCGACGTCGTCGGGCACATCACCCACCGATGGGTAGGCCTGCCGGCCGTCGATCGTGCCGTGTCGGGGGTTCACCGGGTACACCGGACAGCTCGGGGCTCGGCTGACGCTGTTCCATGCCAGCTTGCCGACCGACCCGTCGACGTCCGATGCTCCGATCACGGCGATCGATCGTGGTAGCAGCAACCGCGCAACAGCCCGCGAGTCGGCACGGTGCTCGCGCCGCTCGACGCTGTCGATGAATTCAGAGGTGTCCGCGAGTGGAAAGTCGACGTCGATGACGCCGGACTCGAATCGCCGGTGGACCGGCCAGCCGGCCTTTGCGAACACGGCGAGCATGCCGCGGTTGTCGCCGAGCGTCTGCGCCGTGAACCGTTCGATGCCGTTCGACTTGGCGATGGCTGCAAGGTGCTCGAGGAGCAGCGTCGCGATGCCGCGTCCGTGATTGTCGTCGTCCACCATGAACGCCACTTCGGCGTCGGTCCGGTTCTGTAGGCGTTCGTAGCTCGCCCAAGCGATGAATTCGCCGTGGTCTTCGACGACCAGTGCGACCCGATCGACGAAATCGACGTTCGTGAAACGCTCGAGATCGGACTCGCGCAGCGTGGGCTTCGGCGAGAAGAAGCGTCGATAACGACTCTCGGGCGACTGGTCCACGTGGAACGTGGCCAACGCCGACGCGTCCTCTGGCATGATCGGGCGGATGACGGCCGTGGTGCCGTCGCCGAGGACGACGGTCGACGTCCAACGTTCCAACGGGTCCTGCGGAGCGACGTCGTTGGCGGGCTCCATGTCGCGAGCATGCCACGAACGGGTCGTCGAGCCCGTGCGCAACGATCAGCGCCGTAACCTGTCGCCTCGATGGATCGACCGATCGGCATGTTCGACTCAGGGTTCGGCGGGCTCACGGTGGCGCGGGCCGTGATGGATCTCCTGCCATCGGAGGACCTGGTCTACATCGGTGACACCGGGCGCTACCCGTATGGGTCCAAGCCGCTACGCGACGTCCGCGGGTACGCCGTCGAACTGGCCCACTCGCTCGTGGACGACTTCGGCGCGAAAGCGATCATCGTTGCGTGCAACACGGCGACCGCCGCCGGACTCGACGATCTCCGGTCGACGCTCGCCGTGCCCGTGTTCGATGTCATCGAACCCGGGGCGAGGGCCATCGTCCGCGCCACGGCCTCTGGCCGCGTCGGAGTGATCGGCACGGTGGGCACCGTGTCATCCGGTGCCTACGTCGATGCCGTCACCCGCACCGGCGCTCCCGTTGAACTCGTGTCGGCTGCGTGCCCGGGTTTCGTCGAGTTCGTCGAGCGAGGTCAAACCACCGGCGACGAGGTCACGGTGCTGGCCGAACGACTGCTCGCACCGATTCGCGATGTCGGCATCGACGCACTGCTGCTCGGCTGCACCCACTACCCGTTCCTGGCGCGCACCATCAACGATGTGATGGGCCCGTCGGTCACGCTGGTCAGCTCGGCCGACGAGACCGCATTCGCGGTTCGTGATCGGCTCGCGGAACTCGAACTCTTGCGTTCGAGCGCGGACAGCGGCCAACATCGCTTCCTGTCGAGCGGTGACATCAACCTGTTCCGAGAACTCGGCGGACGGTTGCTCGGCCCCGAACTCGCCCACACCGAGCGCTGGCCGCTCGCCCACCAACCCACCGGAGATCCTCATGCCACGACCTGACGGCCGCACAGTCGACCAACTCCGCCCGCTCGCGTTCGAGCGGGACTTCACCGAGATGGCCGACGGATCGTGCCTGGTTTCATTCGGCAAGACGCGTGTTCTGTGCACTGCGTCGATCGACGAGGATGTGCCGCGGTGGATGAAGGGACGCGGATCCGGTTGGGTCACGGCCGAGTACTCGATGCTCCCGGGGTCGTCGCCGGAACGCGTCGGTCGCGAGGCCGCCAAAGGCAAGCAGAGCGGTCGCACCATCGAGATCCAGCGGTTGATCGCTCGGTCGCTCCGGGCGGCGTGTGACATGAACGTGCTCGGCGAACGGCAGGTCGTGGTCGACTGCGACGTGCTCCAGGCCGACGGTGGCACGAGGACCGCGAGTATCTGCGGCGGGTACATCGCGCTGCACGACGCACTCAGCCGTGTCGTGGCTCGCGATGACCTCCCCACGCACCCGCTGCACTCGTTCTGCAGTGCCATCAGCGTCGGAATCGTCGACGGGACGCCGGTGCTCGACCTGCCGTACGTCGAAGACAGTCGGGCCGAGGTCGACATGAACGTCGTGATGCTCACACCGGCCGATGGGGGAGAGGCTCGCTTCGTCGAGGTGCAGGGGACCGCCGAAGGTATGGCGTTCACCCGTGGCGAGTTGGATTCACTCCTCGCACTCGCCGAGAGCGGGCTGGCCAGCATCGCTGACGTGCAGCGCGAGCTGCTGTCGCATCCGCCGTCGGCACGATGAGGCCACGTCCACGGCTGGTCTGCGCCTCGGCGAACCCTGACAAGGTCGCCGAGATCGAGGCCATCCTGGGTGATGTGGTCGAGTTGCAGCCGCGGCCACATGACGTCCCCGACGTGGTCGAGGACGCCGACACATTGGAGGGGAACGCCCGTCTGAAGGCCGTGGCGATCTGTGAAGCAACCGGGTTGGCCGCAGTGGCCGACGACACCGGGCTCGAGGTCGCCGCGCTCGGCGGAGCCCCCGGCGTGCGGTCAGCGAGGTACGCGGGCGACAACTGCTCATATGCCGACAACCGCGACAAGCTCCGCCGCGATTTGGAGGGCCGACACGATCGACGGGCAGCGTTTCGGACGTGTGCGCTGGTGCGCTACCCGGATGGGTCCGAGGTGGTCGTCGACGGTGTCTGTGCCGGCAAGATCGCCGAGGTGGAGCGTGGTGACCGAGGGTTCGGCTACGACTCGCTGTTCATACCTGACGACGGTGACGGCCGTACCTTCGCCGAGATGACCGACGCCGAGAAGCACGCCGTTTCGCATCGTGGCCACGCGCTCAGGAACCTGCTCGACGTTCTGTCACGCTGACGTCGCCGTCGTCGGGAGGCGAATCACCAGCCTCGGAGGTCGATCGGCCACCGGTCGACGACTTCATCGCCTCGGACGACCCAGGCGGTCTCGTGCATCGCCATCGTCGGGTCGACGTGGGCGGGAAGTACCCGAACCCGGTCGCCGACCTTCGTCGGTGCAGCCGGGGCGAACGTCAGGTGTTCGTCGGAACAGAACCAGACGGATCCACCGATCACCGACGGGTTGCCGTGGTCCATGCCGAGTGCCTTGAGACCGACGTCGGCGACCGTCCAGCCGTCGCTGACCGAGATCACGGTGCCGATCACGGACAGCGCCTGCTCGAACGGCAGACCCTGCTGACCGTACTGGGTGTCCATCAGCGCATAGCTGCCGGTCTGCACCTCGGTGACCCCGGTCGTACCGTGCTGGTCGAACGTGCCGGTGCCTCCGGCGGAGATGATCGGTCCCCCGACATCTGCGTGGGCCCGGAGCAACAACTCCATCGACTGCTCGACGGCGGCGAGGCGGTCCGCCCGCTCGGAGACCATCATCAGATGACCCTCGTAGCCCATCACGCCCTTGACCGTGAGGCCGGCCTGCCGCGCCGTGTCGGCGAGCCACCCGGCCTGATCCGGTGCGACCCCGCACCGCGGGAGTCCGACGTTCACATCGATCAGGCAGGCCGTGATGCCGTTCCTGGCGGCGGCATCGACGGTGGCGGCCGAGTCGACCGCAACGATGACCGGCACGTCGAGTTCGGCCATGGCAGCGAGGCGGGTGTCGTCGACCGTCTCGTTCGCCAGCAGCAACTCGGCGCCGACACCGGCTGCAGCCATGCCGACGATCTCGCGTGGTGTCGCACACGTGAACGTGTCGTGACCGACGCGCTGCTGGGCCGCAGCGATCGCGGTGCACTTGTGAGCCTTGACATGGGGTCGCAGGGCGCGTCGCGGGTGAACTGCCGCCATCGCGGCGAGGTTCCTGTCGAACGCATCGGCGTCGATCGTCAGGGCTGGCGTCGGGACGTCGCGGATCTGCACGACCCCAGCGTGGCACGCCTGGCTGTCACGAGCCGGCGGCGGCGATCGCAGTGTGCGGTCGGACCCGCTCTTCCGGGCGCGGCGACGCCGATTCCTTCAGGCGTGCGACCTGGACCTCGTTCCAACTCGACAACCAGCCGCGCAGTGCGGGATACGCCATGGGCGCTGCGATCCCGTAGCCCTGGGCGACATCGCAGTCGAGTTCGGCGAGTGCGTGCCAGAGCTCGACGTTCTCCACGCCTTCGGCCACCACATCGAGCCCCAGGTCGTGGGCGAGTTTGATGACCGATGCGACGATGAGCCGGTCGCGGGGCTGATCGATGATGCCTTTCACGAAGTGGCGGTCGATCTTCACGCGGTCGACGTCGAGGATACGCAAGGCTTCGAACGACGAGTAGCCGACGCCGAAGTCATCGATCGCGACGCGAACACCCCGGCGCCGCAACTGCTCGATCGTGTACCGGCATCGTTCGGCGTTGCTGACGATGGACCGTTCGGTGACCTCGAGCTCCAGACGGTCGGCGCGGAAGCCGGACTCCTGGAGGATCGCGAACACCTGTGGTGCGAAATCGGGGTCCTGCAGGTTGCGAGGAGACACGTTCACCGCCAGGTGCGCTGTCACACCGCTGTTCAACAGGCCCTGTGTGGCGATCCGGAGCACGAGCTCGGTGATCGGCACGATCAGATCTGTCTGCTCGGCGAGGCCGATGAACTCGTCGGGCGGGATCGGTCCGTGCTCGGGATGTTGCCACCGGATCAGCGCCTCGACCGTGTCGACCTCGCCGTCGGCGAGGCGGAGTTGCGGCTGGAAGTGGATGTACATCTCGTGGTTGGTGAGGGCGTCCCCGAGGTCGCCGAGGAGGTTGAGTCGTCCCCGCTGTGGACCCTTGACGCACGTTTCGTAGTAGACGACGGCCGCGCCGGTGCGCTTGGCCTTGTACATCGCAACGTCTGCCGCCCGCAAGAGGTCCCGTGACGTGCGCCCGTCGGCGGGAGCCTGGGCGACGCCGATGCTGACCTCGATGGTCACGGGGAAGTCCTCGACCAACAGCGGTGCGCGGAGAGCCTCGCTCAGCTCGTCGACGGCCTGTTCCGCATGTTCATCGACCGAGAGGACCGCGAATTCGTCACCACCGAACCGTGACACCACCGCCTCCGGGGCGCGCTCTGCTCCAGCCGGTCGGCGAAGGAGACGAGCAGTGCGTCCCCGAGCTGATGACCGAGTCGATCGTTGATGTCCTTGAACCCGTCGAGGTCCATCACCAGCATCGTCGGTCGAGCCGACGGATGCGCTTCGTCGAGCATCTCCTCGAGGCTCTCGAGGAAGCTCCGGCGGTTGACGAGCCCGGTGAGGGAATCGTGGTGCGCCTCGTGTGAACGCTCGAGGGCCTGGCGCGTCGAACGAAAGACCAGCACGGTGGTGATACCCAGGATCGGCGCCAGCACCAGGCCGAAATCGATGCCGATCACCCAGATCGGGGCCAGCGACAACAGCGCGCCTTCGGCGGTGATCCGCACGGCGAGGCTGCGCTGCATCAGCCCGAGGAACGACGTCCGTCGTCGGATCGACATCGACACCGCGGCGATCGCCGTGTTGAGCACCACGATCGCCACGCTCGCTGCCATGATCGCCAGTGCCCAGTTCCACGGGAGTGAACCGAACTGGGTGATCGAGCCGTGGACGCCCATGCCCATCAGGATCAGCCCGGCCGACGACAGCGCGATCGCGGTTCCGGCGACTCGCACGATGATCCGAACCGGCGATGTCGACTGCGTGATCGCATTGAGCGTGGCGCCGAGCAAGGCGACCCCGACGGCGAACGACGGCGATCCGACCAGCATCAAACCGAATGCGAACATCCCGAGCGGGGTGACCACCCCGGCCGAACCGAACCGGATCCACGTGGCGGGCGTTCGTTCGCACCAGACGAGCAGGATGGCGATGATCGCAAACGCCGGCCAGTTCACCGGCAGACGGTCCGAACGGACCTCGGTGAGGACGAGTGCCCACGTCAGTACGAGCGCTGTGAGCCCGATCGAGCCGGTGAGGAGGGCGACCCGATGCCGATGCAGGGTTCGCTGGACGAATTTCATGGCTGAGCGGCGCCGACGAGGGCGCCACCTCTGTTTTCGTCCACACCGCCGACGGGAAGATTCAAGGTTTCATCAAGCTCCGCTGCACGGCGTCGCTCTCGGTGACTGCCGTATCCTGGCGACGTCAGCCGACGTAGCCCAATTGGCAGAGGCACGGCGTTTAGGTCGCCGTCAGTGAGAGTTCGAGTCTCTCCGTCGGCACGTATGCACCGTTCCTCGGAACGGGCCGGGGTGTGCCGTTCGATGTGCCCTGGGCTCACGGTGCGCCGTCGAGGGGCCGCTCGGGCGATCACCACCGCAACCCGTCGGAGGCGGGTTGGAGCTGCCGCTGCACGGAAGTATCCGTCGACTCGGTGGTGTCGGGCGGCTCTTGCGGATGATTCCGTCGGTCATCGACTCCTCCGAACCATCTGCTGTCGAACTCGACGCCGGTGCCGAAGCGCTTGGCCCGGCGCATCGCTGTTCGGGCCGTCGAGATCAACGTCTCGGCGTCGCCGTCGTGGATGGGCGCGATCGCCACACCCACGCTCACCGAGGTGGTCACCGTGAGACCGTCGATCGTGTGCTGTTGCACGAGTAGATCGTGGAGCTGCGTGACGACGTCCGGGAGGTGGCCGACCGTGCCGGTGGTGCGGATGATCGCTGCGAACTCGTCACCACCCAGTCGCGCCGGCCGGCCAGCCGGTGGCAGGACGGACGCGAGGCGTTCTGCGAAGCCGATCAGCACGAGATCACCGACCTGGTGGCCGAACCGCTCGTTCACCTGCTGGAACCGGTCGAGGTCCATCACGACGACGGCCACCGAGCCATCGGCCATTTCGCGTTCGACGTCGCCGAGCGTCTCAGCGAGTTGGCGATCGAACATGACGCGGTCGGGCAGAAGCGTGAGCTGGTCGTTGCGTCCGAGGTGGCGGTTGCGGAGTGAGGCGTGGGCCGATCGGCAGGCCAGCGCGGCGGTGGTGCCGACGAGCGGCAGTGCGACGATCCGGGATTCGACCGCAATCGCGAAGATCGGCGCGAGGGCGAGGAGGGCGCCGTCGGCCGTTGCGCTCAGACCGAACGCAGCCCGGGCGGCGCGCGAGGAACCCGGCGTCCTGCTCGAGTCCGATGACCGTGGCGGTCATGATGCCGTTGAGACCGAAGATGGCGAGACCGCCGAACACGATGCCGACACACTCGCCGATCGTCATCGTGCCGGCTCGGGCGATGTTGCCGTGCACGCCGAAGTACGCGAGCACGAGGCCGCCCATCGACAGGCTGGCGGTGATCTGCGCGCTGTTGAAACCGATCTCGACCGGACTCTTGCCCCGCGACAGATTCACGTAGCACCGCACTGCGACCATGACGGTGATGGCGAGGATCGGGTTGCCGAGCAGGATCAGCGCGTACGCGAAGGCCCATCCGCGTGTGACGCCGTCGCGCTCCCCGACCCGGGTCCAGGTCGTGGGGTGGATCTCGCTGAGCACCAGGAGCACGGTGAGGACTCCGAAAGCGATCGAGCTGATGGCATGATCGCCGCGGAGGCTGTGGACGCGCACGAGCTGGCCGAGGAGCGCGGCGGCGAGGAGAACCGTGGCAATGGTGAAAGCGACGGCACGGGTCGGCCGAGCGTGCGCATCCAGGCTCATCGAGGGCGAACGAAGCACACGCGCAGCCGGGTCCACCACGCTGTGGACCCGGCAGCACGTCATGTCACCACCACTTCCGCGAGGCGCCGACCTGACGATCCGCGCGTCGACCCGACCCGACCGGACGGTGGCGTTCGGAGTGCAGCACGCCGATGGGTGGTCGTCCAGCAGCGCTCATGCTGTGCTCCTTCCCGCCAGGGAGTCGGTGGTGAAGGGTCCGGAGACCCTCCGCGAGAACCTTCTCGCTCGCGTTGTATCGACGTTCCACCAGAAGACTTGAGCTCGAATTTACATTGACGGGCGTCCGTTGACGTCGTGCTCGAACCTTGCGGCGCTGGCGGGATGTGCCTCGGTCAGCAGGATCGGGCTCGGCCAGGAGGAGTGCGGTTCGGTCGAACCGTGTGCCGGATCAGTCGGTGGGAAGCCAGGCGAGTACGAGCTGCGCAACGGAGATGTCGGTCTTCTCGAGCGGTACCTCGATCGTCTCGATCGCTCCCGCTGCTTCCAACCACCGCGCGTCGAGCTCGGTGACTTCCTCGACGAGGTCGGCCTCGAGGTCCGCGAGCTGGTCCTGGAGGCGCTCCACCTTGTTCTCGGCCGCGTCGACCCGTTCTCCGCTCGCCCGGGTCCGGCCGCGTCGGCCCGCTGCCGTACCGAGCTTGCCGAGGATGCCGCTCTTCGATTTCCCACCGAGCAGGCCGCCGAGAATCGATCCGGCAGAGGACAGCAACTCGGAGTTGCGCTTGCTGTTGGCTTCTTCCTCGAGCACGTCGACGCGGTCTTCCGCAGCCTCGATCTGGTCGCGCAGCCTGGTCACCTTCGTTTCGTACTTGTCGCGGAGCTTCGCGATCTCGCCGTCCGCAGCGTCATCGGCAGCGCGCTCGCAGCGGGCCCGGAACTCTTCTGGCGTCTCGCCGGGGCGCCCGTACAGCTTCAGCTCGCGGTTGGACGGGATCTCCAGGCGTCGGCTCCGGTAGAGATGGTCCTTCAGGTCGCGCTCGATCCCGCTGAAGAACGTCTTGGTCGTGAGCTTGGCATCGGTCATGACGTAGACCGCGCCGTCGGGGGCGTCGTCACGCAGATCGCGGTCGTCGTAGTCGACGACGATCGCAGCGGATGCGTCGACGGAGTCGCCCAGCGAGTCGATCACACACTCGAACTCTTCGTCGTGCACGAGGTCGGCCTTCGTCTCGTCGTAGCGGAGTTTGACCCGCGCCACGACGATCGGCTGCAGCCGCCGGCCTCGGCTGTCGCCGCCGGCGTCGGCGAGCCAGGGCGCTGCCACGTCGATCCAACGCACCGGCACGCTGTCGGTCACCTCGGGCATCACCGTCGTCTCGTCGTCGCCGAGATCGTCGGCAGCTGCGGTCGCCGGGCCGGAGGCCACGGCTCCGGTCGGGGAGGCATCGGTCGGCGAGGCCGCGTCGCGTTGGGCGGACATCAAGACGCCGATCTGGTCGTGGGTCATCGGCCCCCGCAGGTAGCTCATCGCCCATCGAGTCGTGAACACCGACGTGGCGTCCTTGCCCGGGACGCGCAGCACGAACTCCGCGTTTGCCGAGGCCCGAGATCGTGTCGTCGACGGCGCTGAGGTCGACGCTGCCCGCAGCCGACGTCAGGCCCTCGAGCAGGCGTGCCTTGTCTCGCTCGGTCGACAGGCGCCCGATCATCCACGTGCCGGCGTTCGAGAGGGCCTTGTAGTCGATGTCGACCGGATTCTGCGTCGAGAGCACGACGCCGACGCCGAACGCCCTGGCCTGCTTCATCAACGTCATGATCGGCTTCTTGGTCGGAGGATTCGCCGTCGGCGGCAGGTAACCGGCCACCTCGTCCATGTAGAGCATCGCCCGAAGGTCGGTCGTGCCCGACTGGCGCCGCATCCAGGTCACGAACTTCGACAGGAGGAGCGAGGTGACGAACTGTCGCTCCTCGTCGGACAGGTGTGCCGTCGTCACGATCGCGCAGCGCGGTGTGCCCTCGGATGTGTACAGCATCGACTGGATGTCGAGGGCGGGCCCCTCCGCCCACGCTGCGAACGCCGGTGACGCGAGCAACCCGTTGAGCCGCATGGCCAGCTTCATGCGATCGTCGGGCGGGAAGAACTGGTCGAGCTCGAACACGCCCAACTTCCGGATCGGTGGGTTCCCCACGAGGCCGACGAGGGTCGGCAGGTCGAGCGCACGTCCCTCGGTCCACGAGTGGCTGATCAAATTGGAGAGCAAGATGTGCTCGCGGCTCGACAGCGGGTCGGCCGCGATGCCGACCAACCCGAGCAGGCCCGAGACGTACCCCTCGATCTCGTCACCGACGACCTCTGCATCACCCATGTCGTCGGGTACCTGCAGCGAGCCGACGATGTTCACCGGCACGCCCGATTTCGACCCAGGCGTGTAGATCGTGAAATCTGTCGAGTCGCGCAGTTTGGTGATGTTCTGGGTCGTGAAACCCCAGCTGAGCAGGCCTTTCGTCCAGAGTTCGCTCTGCTGCTTGGCGAACTCGTCAGACGTCGCGCCGGCCGACTTCGCCTGCGCATCGTCGATCCACGGCCGGAACTCGGTCGGGCTCAGGGACGGGAAGGTCAGGCACAGGTTGGTGAGGTCGCCCTTCGGGTCGATGATCATCGTCGGCAACCCGGCCGTCAGCACCTCTTCGAGCAACACGACACCGAGCCCGGTCTTGCCGGATCCGGTCATACCGACGATCACGCCGTGCGTCGTGAACTTGTCGGTGTCGATTCGGACCTCGTCGCCGTTGCGCTCATGCGTTGACGGGTCGACGTTGCCGCCGAGGAACAGTTCTCCCATGGCGGCGACAGTAGTTCGCGGTGCCGGCTCTCCTCCCACGTCCACCTCTCCCACGTCCACCTCGACGATTCGTGGTACAGGAACCCGCGAGTAACCTTCGGACGTGAGACTCTGGCAGCTGGTGGTCGCCTCCCTGGTGGTGTCGCTGGCGCTTGCCGTCCAGGCGCCGCCCGCAACCGTGGATGCGGCGGCTTCACCCGCCGTCTCGCTGTCGGAAGCAGGTACGGGCCACCGTTGCGGAGTTCATGCCGATGGCACGCTGTCGTGCTGGGGCAACAACGAATCGGGCCAGTCGACACCCGCAGCGGGAGCGTTCGCATCCGTCGCCGCCGGTGGGGACTTCACGTGCGGGATCCGGCCGACACGGGCGCTGGAGTGCTGGGGCTCGAGGTCGGTCCCGGCGCGGTACGCCGCCGACTCGTTTCGCGACGTTGCTGCGGCCGAGCGCCACGCCTGTGCGCTTCGCAACGACGGCAGCGTCGTGTGCTGGGGCGACAACGACAACGGCGAGCTCGACGCGCCCGACAGCGGCGGCTTCGTCGCGATCTCCGGTGTGCACGACCACACCTGTGCGCGCCGCGCCAACGGCGAGGTCGAGTGCTGGGGCAGCGATGCCGGGGGAGCCACACGAGTGCCACCGGGCACGTACTCGGATGTCGCGGCGAGCACGAACCGGACGTGTGCGATCCGAACGGACGGATCCCTCGTCTGCTGGGGGGACCAGTCGGTCGCTGACCTGGAGCAGACGCCGCCCGGTCGATTCCGAGACGTCGCAGCGAATGGCGCTGTCGCCTGTGCGGTCCGCATCGACGGTTCGCTGATCTGCTGGGGGTCGAACTCCTCGGGAGTGCTCGACGCGCCGGCCGGCCGCTTCGTCGACCTGAGCGTCGGCGAGAACGAGTCGTGCGCAGTCGACGAAGTGGGCGCCATCCGATGCTGGGGCGCCAGCAGCGTGTCGCGACAGCCACCTCAGGCGGGCTACGAAGACATTCAGCTCAACCGGTTCGACTCCGGACATTGCTTCCTGCGGCCGGATGGCTTCAGCGATTGTGCCGGCAGCGGCCCGAGCGACTGGATCGATCCGGCGACGATCGACGTGTTCGAGATGGGCAATCAGCACGCATGCGCGATCCTGGTCGATGGCGAACTGCGCTGCTGGGGCAACGGTCTCTTCGGCCTCCTCGACACGCCGGACGGGGAATTCGTCGATGTCGTCGTCACCGGGGTCTTCGGGTGTGCCCTCGATCGCACCGGGAACATTCGATGCTGGGGCGAAGCGGCCCCGACGCCCCCGCCGGGATCGTTCGAATCGATCTACGGCGGGTGGACGGCGGTCTGTGGCGCCGATGCTGCCGGGGAACTCACGTGCGCCCAGGCATCCGGTGTCGCGGGCGCAGCAGGTCTGCCGCGACCACCGGCCGGTGCGTTCGACGACGTTGCGCTCCTTGATCGCGGAGGTTGTGGTCTGCGCCCCGACGGCACGGCAGTCTGCTGGGGGACCGACTTCGAGGGGCTTCCGCTCACCACGCCGGCTGGGTCGTTCCGGTCGCTGACGTCGGCGAGCGACGGCTTCTGTGCGATCGACGAGTCCGATGACTCGATTCGATGTTGGGCGAACTCCGGGCCGTTCGCCGGCAGCGAACCCGATGGTCGGTTCGACCGGGTGGAGATGGGGTCGGACGTCTCGTGTGCGCTCCGTCTCGATGGTGTCCTCCAATGCTGGGGTCTGATCGCAGTGCTCGGCGAGCCGTTCGGCGAGCCGGTCTTCGAGCCGTGGCCGAGCCTCCGAACGCAGTCGCCGGTGAGGATCCTCGACACCCGCGGTCACGCCATCACCTCGCCCGGCGAACCTCACCCCGCTCGCGCCGGGAACACGATCGGACTGGGGCTGCAGGGGTCGGTTCCGTCTGGGCCGTCTGCCGTCGCGTTGAGTGTCACGGTCGTGTCACCGCAGGGTCCCGGCTTCGTCACGGCCTGGCCGTGCGACGAACCCCGACCGCTGGCCTCGTCCGTGAACTACCGAACCGGCGAGGTCGTGACGAACACCGTGATCGTCGGTACGGAGAATCCCGAAGATCGTGTGTGCCTGATGTCGTCGGCCTCGACCGACCTCGTGGTCGACGTGATCGGCTACGTCCCCATCGGAGGTTCGCTGGCCAACGTCGTGCCGGCCCGTCTCGCCGACACGCGACCTGCCGAGAAGACCGTCGACGGTGTCGCGGCGGGTACGGGACGAGTGAGGCCCGGGACGACGTTGGCGATCGACGTGCGTGGCCGTGCCGGCGTCGACGACGACGCGGACGGCGCACTGTTGAACGTGATCGCAGCGGAACCTTCCGGTGCCGGCTTCCTCACCGTCTTCCCGTGTGGGGTGTCGTGCCCGCTGGCGTCGAACGTGAACTACGTCGACGGCGCCACGACCAACATGGTGTTCACGGCGATCGGCGACGACGGGCGAGTCTGCGTGTACACGAGTGCCGAGACCGACATCGTCGTCGACGTGAACGCCTTCGTGCCGTCCGACCGAGCGCCCAGAGGGTTGACGCCGGTTCGTCTGGCCGACACACGGCCCGGTGAACGGACGATCGACGGAGCCGACGCGGGGAGCGGACCGCTCGCAGCGGGTTCGACGCTCGAACTCGACGTCACCGCCCGCGGCGGTGTTCCCGGCGAGGCGACGACGGTCATGTTGAACGTCACCGCCGTGACGCCGGCAGCGGATGGATTCTTGACGGTCTACCCGTGTGGCCATCCGTTCCCGCTGGCGAGCGCCATGACCTACGCCGCCGGCGACGTCCGAGCGGTCGCGGTACCGACCAAGGTCGGGCCTGACGGCACCGTGTGCATCTTCACGCTCGCAACCACACACCTCGTCGTCGATGTCGGCGGGTTCGTCGCCGACGGGTGACCTGCGGCGATCACCGACCGCACGCTGGAGCCGGGCGACTGCCCACGCAACGTGTCGGTTAGCGTCTCGACCATGCCGTTCACGGGGATTCCGCACGAGGCGATCGAGTTCTACGAGCAACTCGAGGCCGACAACTCGAAGGCATTCTGGGAGGCGAACAAGGGGCGGTACCGGGAGGTCGTCAAGGTCCCGGTCCAGGAACTCTGCGACGAACTCGACGAGTACGGGCCGTTTCATCTGTTCCGCCCCCACAACGATCTGCGCTTCTCGAAGAACAAGCCGCCGTACAAGACGCACCAGGGCGCCTACGGAGAATCCGACGGTGGTGCCGGCCACTACTTCGACATCTCGGCCAACGGGCTGATGTGTGGGACCGGGTACTACGCCATGGCCAAGGACCAACTCCAGCGCTTCCGTGACGCGGTGGTCGCCGACCACACCGGTGCCGAGATCGCCGAGATCGTCGCCGGCCTCGAACGGCAGCGACTCACGATCGGGTCGGTCGGCGAACTGAAGACCGCGCCACGCGGTTTCGACAAGCAGCATTCCCGGATCGAGCTGATCCGCCGCAAGGGACTGATGGCCTCGAAGGTGTTGGGCTCGCCCAAGTGGCTGCACACGAAACAGGCGGCTGCCCGGATCCGCGGTGTCTGGGAATCGGCGGCGCCGATGAACGCCTGGCTCGACGCCCACGTCGGTCCGAGCACCCTCGAACCCGACGGCTTCTTCGGCTGATCGGCCAGTTCCACGAAGCACCGACCTACTGGGCTGCCGGGCTCGCGGACCACGTGCGCCGACGGGCCCCCTCACCGAGGTCGGCGGAGAGTTCGGCTCGCCGCCGACGACCGCCACGACACCAGCGCACGTGCATCGGCATCGGCGCCCCGAAGCATCAGGGGGTCAGATCGGCATCCAGGCGAAAGATGGCATCGTCGAGAACGACGTTGACGCCGGCCTGGAAGTCGCAGTACTTCTGCCAGATGTACACCGCGTCCTCGGACGCCGAGTAGGTGAAGCCATCGGCCGTGAACGGGAAGCGACCTCCGAGTCCTTCCCAGGTGACGCCTCGATCCCGGGAGACGAGCATCGTGTTCGAAATTCATCGAGAGCCACGCTCCGTCCGACGTCTCCACCAGCCCATTGCGCCGAGCATCCAAACGCCCACCGTTGCCCGGGCCCCGTTCGGACACGACGGTCCATGAGGCACCGCCGTCGGTGCTGCCGACGACACCGCCATCTTCGAGCACCCAGTAGAAGCCACCGTCGTCAGACGCGAGCGGCGGCCCGGAGACCCCCTGCTCGAACACCTTGGTCCACGTCACGCCGGCGTCGCTGGTGAGGAAGATACCCGGGGATGCGCCGCCCAGACGATCGCCCCGATGCGATCCGAGGAGGAACGTCTGAGCGTCGATCACATGGGGAAACGAAGCCTCTCCGAGGTCGTCGGGGAGTGTCGCGGACACGTCCGACCACGTGGCTCCGCCGTCGCCGCTCAGCAACGCCCGCTCCTGAGCTCGCAATCCGAGCAGCAGGGTCCGCCGCTCGGGGTCGGTGAAGTCGACGCTGATGCCATCGGCTGACTCGGCGGGTGCGAGCGCCACGATTGTCGCCCCGCCATCGTCGGTGCGATTGGCATTCGCCGCCGCGGCGTCCGGCGGGGGACCCAGGCCGAAGTACCCGCTCTCCCAGAAGCGATCCGGGTTCTCGGGGTCGTACACGATGCTGCTGGTGCGATGGTCGAGCGGAGCGGAACCCTCGGCCCGGCCGACGGGCAACCACTCACCTGACGTTGCGTCGTTGACGAACAAGCCCTGACCGGCCACGTTCACGAACACGTCGTTTCGATCAGGGCACGCCGAGACGTAGGAGAGATTCCCGCAATACGACTCGATTCCGGCGAGATTGCCGGTGACGTTCTCCCATTCCGCGACGGGGTCGGACGACAACGTCGTCTCCGGTTCCGGCGCCGTCCCCGATGGCTCGGTCGTCGCCACCGAGTTCGAAATCGTCGATGCCGGGACGGTGGTCGCCGTCGCCGGCGACGGCGCCGATGGGGCAGCGCGTCGCGGCCTCCACAGGCGCTGAGCAGCAGCATCGCTGAGATCGGCACGATTGCGTAGATCGTTCGACCACCGTCGATGCGCTTCATGTCGTGAGACGATACAAGGCTCGGAGTGTCCGATCCGTTGCACGCGCCTCGGCTTTCCCGCCGGTCTCTCCAGGTCGGGGGCCGAGGTTGCGGATGAGCGCGGCGGAGAACCCCTCGATGCCTGCTGGTGGCCCCTCGGCCGCTCGACCCGGGGAGTGGTGCGCAACGCCACGATCTTTGACAAGCTGTCAAGCGTGACGCTCACCGATGGCCACCGTGACGCCCTCGAGAACCAGTTCGGCCTCGCCGACCGGATCGTCGACGAAGACGCTCTCGCGAACACTGCTCGCCGTTTCCGCGAGCGGGGCATCACGCTGCCGACGATCGCTCAGCTCACCGACCCGTCGTCGTTCGATCACGATCAGCACGTGGGCGATGCGGACCCGCAGGGGCCGGACCCCCGAAACCTGTGGCGCGTCCACTGGTACAACGATCTGTTCGGCGATCGGGTCGATGTCCCGCAGCACGTCGTCCTGCCGAAGGAGTTGACCGGCGTCGAGAGTCCGGTCATCGTCGTGTTCGGTGATCGCTTCCCGATGATCACCGCCCACAAGGTGCTCGCCGCGTACGCATGTCTCGCGCCACGTGTCGTGACCGGCCAGTTCGACCCGACCCGGCACCGGGCGATCTGGCCATCGACGGGCAACTACGCCCGTGGTGGCATTGCGATCAGTCGAATCATGGCGAGTCGAGGCGTGGCGATCCTGCCGGAGGGCATGAGCCAGGAGCGGTTCGACTGGCTCAACCGCTGGTGCGAGAACCCTGAGGAAGACGTCATCCGGACGTTCGGAACCGAATCGAACGTGAAGGAGATCTACGACGCCTGCAACGAACTCGCGAAGGATCCGGGCAACTTCATCCTCAACCAGTTCAGCGAGTTCGGGAACCATCTCGGGCACTACGCGGTGACCGGCCGGGCGCTCGGCCATGTCTTCGAGACGGTTCGCGATGCGTCGGGACGCGACCTTCGACTCGCCGCGTTCTCGTCCGCCACGGGCTCGGCCGGCACGATCGCCGCCGGCGATCGACTCAAGGAGGACTACGGCGCCCAGATCGTCGCCGTCGAAGCGCTCGAGTGTCCCACGATGCTCGAGAACGGCTACGGAGAACACAACATCCAGGGGATCGGCGACAAGCACATCCCACTGATCCACAACGTGATGAACACCGACGTGGTGTGCGCGATCAGCGACGTGGCCACCGACGAGTTGGACATGATGTTCAACACGTCCGCCGGCCGTGAGTACCTCTCGCGGGCGAAGGGTCTCTCCGACGAACTGCTCGACGACCTGCCGCACTTCGGGTACTCGTCGATCTGCAACACGCTCGCCGCCATCAAGACGGCGAAGCTGCTCGACCTCGGTCCCGACGAAGCACTGATCACGGTCGCAACCGATGGCGGCGCGATGTACCCGAGCTCTCGGGCGGAGTTCTTCCGGCGTCGCTACCACGGCGAGTACAGCCACACCGATGCTGCCGAGGCGTTCGGACAGCATCTCGGCGATGTGTCGACGGAGCACATGATCGACATGACGGAGGCCGACCGTCGACGCATCTTCCAGCTCGGCTACTACACCTGGGTCGAGCAGCAGGGAACCCCGTTCGAGATGTTCGAGCAGCGCCGATCACAGGAGTTCTGGCGCGGCCTGCGCCGCTACGTCGGTGTCTGGGACGAGATGATCGCCGATCTCAACGGGCGGATCGCCGCCGGTTGAGCTGTGGTCGGCGCCGGACGGTCAGCCTTCGTAGCGCCCCTGGACGTTGACCGTCAGGTTGATGCGCCCGCGGTCGCCGGTCGCTCCACGGACGTCGCCGAGGCCGAGCCAGTCGACCAGGGCGTCCATGTGCGTGACCCGCAGGCGAGCGCAACCGTGACTCGCGGGTGATCGTGGCACGTTGTTGGCACCGTGGATCGCCTGACCTCGGTCGAAATAGAGCGGCTTGTACATGTTGCCGTTGAGCGGGTTGTCCTCGGCCGCCGGGTACGTCGTGCTGTTGTGCCAGCCGCCGTTCCCACTCGCCGAGTTGTAGCGGAAGGTGACGCTCCGGTTCTGGAGTCGAGTCGGGAACTCGGCCAGCCCCGTCGAGGTGGGAAAGACGAACTCGAGTCGCTCGGCGCCGACACCGACGAACATGATCTGGCACGTTTGATCGATCAGGGCCCACCGTTCGGAGAGGATCGACGAGGTGAACGGGATCGGGAGGGTTTCGGTCGTCATGAGGACCCGTTCCTCCTCGCTGCCGGCCGCCATGTCCTCGCGGTTGACCGGCAGGTCGGCGGCGAGCCGGAACGCACAGAGGCGCTGTCGCGTCACGGGCCCGGACACGCCATCGACGAGCAGCTCGCGGATGCCGTAGCCCGCGAACAGCTGATTCAACTTGGTCTGCTGGGCCTCGACTTCCCGGCGGACGAGCACCGCATTGCGCTCGGTGCGTGCCGAGCCGTCGATGTCGTTGAGTCCATTGTCGACACACATGTCGAGGAGTTGATCGCTGACGAGCACATCGAACTCGAGACCGTTCTCGGCGAGCACGGTCTCGGCATCGACCGAGTCGTCGTCGAACGCCGCGACGATCGTGGTCAGGTCGTCGCCCGGCCGAACCTGGACGACACACGCGGCGTCGTAGACATCGAGTGGCGGCAGCGTGGTCGTGGTCGTGGTCGTGGTCGTGGTCGTGGTGGTCGTCGTCGTGCTCGTGGTCGTCGTGCTCGTCGTCGTGGTCGTCGTCGTGGCCGGCACCGTGGTCGTTGTCGGCGCGCTGGTCGTCGTCGGCGCGCTGGTCGTCGTCAGCCTCGTCGTCGGGGTGGCTGGCGGCGCCGCAGAGGTGCCGCTGGTCGGCGTGGTCGGAGTCGGATCGGGCGTGGCCGCTGGTGCCGGGTCCGACGACGCAGCGACATCTGCCGTGCCGGCCTCGTCGTTCGTGTCGCCGCTCGACTCCACGGCCGAGCTGCAGGCCGCCGTCGCCGTCAACATTGCCGCCAGCGCGACCGCCCGCCAGTCCGTCATCCCAGCGACGGTAGTGCCATCGAGGCGACGAGCGGGGTCGGACCCGGCGCTGGTCCGCTGCTGTGGCCGACGGTACGGTATCGGCGATGGAAGCTGGGCGCGACTGGCAGAGGGCCCGCGATGACACCTGAACCATCCGTCGTCGGATTCCGCTGCGCCGTCTGCGGGGCGACCGTCGATATCGCCGCGGTGGCGCCGTGGCAGTGTCCGAACCGCACGACAGCCGACCCGTACCACGTGCTCCACCTGGAACCTGCCGACGTTGTCGCCGACTCGTTGGACGATCCCAATCCATTCGTCCGCTACGGGCCCCGCCTCGCCTGGTGGGCATTCGCCGGAGCACACGGGATGTCCTCACACGATCGTGTCGCGTTGACGTGCGAAGTGGCCGACGGGTTCGTCACGACGCCGTTCGATCGATCGGCGGAACTCTCCGCGGAGGTCGGCGCATCGGTCTGGGCCAAGAACGAGACCGGTCAGGTGGCGGGGTCGCAGAAGGGCCGACATCTGCTGTCGATCCTGCTCCACCTGCGGGCTGCCGAGCAGTTGGGGCTTCTCGCGGAGCGACCACCGCTCGCGATCGCCTCGTGTGGAAACGCGGCCATGGCGGCGGCCGTCCTGGCCGCGCGCGTTGCGTGGCCGATCGACGTCTTCGTGCCGACGTGGATGGATCCGGCCTTCGGCGTCCGGCTCGACGAGCTGGGTGCGCGCACCCATCCGTGCGCTCGAGGTGACAACGACCCGCCCGGTGACCCCGCAATGCTCCGCTTTCGCGAATCGGTCGCCGACGGAGCGATCCCGTTCAGCGTGCAGGGTCCCGAGAATGCGCTCTGTCTCGATGGAGGTCGAACACTCGGCTGGGAGCTGCGCGACCAGGTGACGGCTGCAGGTATCGATCTCGATCGATTGTTCGTGCAGGTGGGCGGAGGGGCGTTCGCCGCTTCCGTCGGAGCCGGCCTCGGGTCGGGCGTCCGGCTCGACACCGTGCAGGCCGAAGGGTGTGCCCCGCTCGCCGCAGCCTGGAATCGTGCGAGGTCGTTCGACGATCCCGCCGGTCACTGGAGCACTGTGATGCGGCCGTGGCCCGATCCGCACTCGGCGGCCGACGGCATCCTCGACGACGAGACCTACGACTGGATCGCCGACCTGAAGGCGATGCAATCGAGCGGTGGGCAACCGGTCGTCGCCACGGAAGTCGAGATCGGTCGGGCCCACGAGCTCGCGACCGTGGCTGGGTTCCGCGTGAGCGCCACCGGATCGGCCGGGCTCGGCGGCCTGCTCCACGTACGTGACGAACTCGGCCCCGACGACCACGTCGCCGTGATCATGTCAGGGATCGCTCGCGCCTGACGGTGGGTGGGGCGCTTCCAGCCCCTGGTCGCTCACACAAACGTGGCACGCTCATGACATGGAAGGGACGGACGTGGTCGGGTTCGACGTGCCGACGATCGAACGGTGGTTGTCGACCGTCGTCGAGATCACACGGCCGATCTCGTGGGAGCGGCTGCCGGGCGGGCATTCGAACCTGACGTACCTCCTCACCGACCGCACCGGTCGAGAGATGGTCATCCGACGTCCTCCCGAGGGCGAACTGCTCCCCAAGGCCCACGACATGTGGCGCGAATACCGCATCATCGACGGGCTCTGGCCGACGCCCGTTCCGGTCGCCGAGCCGATCGCCTACTGCGACGACCGCGACATCGCCGACACCCACTTCTATGTGATGGGCAAGGCCGAGGGGCAAGCCCTGTTCGACGGCGAAACCGTGTCGAGCTGGCTGTCGGAACCAGTGCGGCGGCGCGCCGGTGAACAGTTCGTCGACGTGCTCGCTGCGCTCCACTCGGTCGATCCCGCCGACGTCGGGTTGGCCGAGCTCGGTCGGCCCGACGGCTACGTCGCCCGTCAGCTGAGGACGTGGTACGGGTCGTGGAACGCGTCGATCCCGTACGCCGAACACGATGAAGCACGGGCGCACGAGTTGCACACCCTGCTCGTCGAGCACATCCCGGAGCAGGGCCCGGGCCGCATCGTGCATGGCGACTACGGGCCGCACAACAGCCTGTTCTCGCGCGAGGGGGAGGTCACCGCCGTGCTCGACTGGGAGATCGCGACGCTCGGCGATCCGCTCGCAGACTTCGCGTACTCGATCAACGCCTGGGTCGAGCCCGGTGACGCCGGGGTCTATGGCGCAGACCCGCCAACGGCGCTCGTCGGCTTCCCGAGCCGGGACGACCTGATCGCCCGATACGCCGACGCGACCGGCGCCGACCTCTCGAACTTGGACTACTACCGCGCCTTCAACTCGTTCAAGACGGCCTGCATCCTCCATGGCGTCTACGCCAGGTATCGCGCCGGGCAGAAGAGCACCGAGGGGATCGATCTCGACGCGCTGTTCGCTCGGATCGGTCTGTCGCTCGATGCCGCCGAAGCACGTTCGGCCCAGATCGGAACCCCGTGACGGTCCCCATCCGTCACCTGGGCCCGACGCTGACCCCGCCGACATCCAGGCGGTGCTCGAACGGGACGGGGCGCTCATCCTCGACGATCTCGCTGACGTGGCATCGATCGACCGGATCGCCGGCGAGATGGAGCCGTTCGTCGATGCGACACCGACCGGCAGCGACGACTTCAGCGGGCGTACGACGACGCGAACCGGTGGTCTGATCGGGCGGTCGCCGGCCGGTCGCGAACTCGTGCAGCACCCGCTGACCCTCGACGTGACCGGTCGCCTGCTGCGCCGCGCCAAGGCCTTTCAGCTCCACCTCACCCAGGTGATCTCGATCGGGCCGGGTTCCCCGGGACAGGCGATCCACCGTGACCAGTGGGCGTTCGACTTCTTCGAGTTCCCTGCCGATCACCACGTGCAGTGCAACACGATCTGGGCGATGACCGATTTCACCGAGGAGAACGGTGCCACCCGTCTCATTCCGGGAAGTCAGGACCTGCCGAACGACTTCGCACACACGATCGACGAAACCGTGCCGGCGGAGATGAGCAAGGGGTCGTGCCTGCTGTACACGGGCAAGGTGTACCACGGCGGCGGCGAGAACCGCTCGGGTCGGACGCGGACCGGGCTCAACATCACCGACAACGTGGCGTGGCTTCGCCAGGAGGAGAACCAGTACCTGTCGGTGCCTCGCGAAGCGGCCGAGACGCTCGACGACGACCTGCTACGGCTGATGGGCTATCAGATCGGAGCGTATGCGCTGGGATACGTCGACGATGTCCGCGACCCGCTCGAAGCGCTCCGAGGGCCGACAGGTTCGATGAGCTTCGGGTCGGCGTTGACCTGACTGCGCCGCTCAGCCGGTGACCTCTGCGATCGCCGCCAGGAAGTCGCCGCTCTCGGTGTTCAGCGAACCGGTCCATGTCCGGGCGACTTCGCCGTCACGGTCGAGCAGCACCGAATAGGGCATCATCGCTCCCTCGTAGCTCGCGAGGAACGTCTGGTCGGCGTCACGCCACACCGTGAGGTCGACATCGAGGCGTTCGAGCATTGCAGCCAGGTCAGAGTCGGAGGCATCGGCCCGATCGACGTTGACGGCGACGATCTCGACACCCTCGGATGCGATCGAGTCGGCGAAAGCATCGAGCATCGGCAGTTCGCGTTCGCAGGGCACACACCAGGTCGCCCAACCTGCCAGCAACACCGCGGACCCACGCAGGTCGATCACGTCGGCGGGCGCGCCGTCGGGCCACGAGACGGCACCGAAGCCAGGGGGTTCACCTGCCCCGGAACATGCCGCCAGCCCGAGGGCGGCCATGAGTGCGACGGCCCGTCGCCGCATTCGATCGGCAGCCGCCATTTCAGCCGCCGATCATGTCGCGCCAGTCCGGTCGATCGGGTGCGTCGGGCTCCCACGAGCGGATGTAGGTGACGACCGACTGGATCTGCTCGGACGTCAGCGGTCCGCCGTAGTCGAGCGAGTAGGCGCTCATCTGGGTGCCGGGGACACCGACCGCGATCAGGGTTGCGGATCTGCTCGTCGGTGGCCGACTGCAGGAACTGCTCGGAGTTGAGCGCCGGTGCGATGCCGCCCTCGCCGGCGAGGCCGTGGCACGACCCGCAGTTGAACTGCCAGATGCTGCTCGCCCTTCGGCCGCGAGCGACGCTGCCTGGGCCGCACGTGCCTCGTCCCGGGCGCGCGGCTCGATACCACCGGTAGAACGGGAACACGAGCGCCATCACGATGAGCAGCACCGCGCCGACCGACCATCCACCGGTTGGTCGACGCTTCGAGTTCCTCGTCGGTCTCGTACTCGTAGCGGTCATCGAGTGGCGTCTCCTCGGTGCACGACGGACCGGTCGGCGGTTCGTCGATCGACTCGCCACCCGGCGTCGGGCCCTCCATCGGTCGATCCCGGTGTCGATGTAGATCAGGCCGTCGTCGCCGACCTCGATCGGGTAGCTGGTCCATGCCCCGGGGCGCCGGTCCGGCCCGGTACTCGCCGGCCCGGTTGAACATCGAACCGTGGCACGGGCACTCGAACTGGCCCGACGACTCGCAGAACGGCACGCGGCACCCGAGGTGGGTGCACTTCTGCGACAGCGCCCGACCTCGCCGTTGACCCGCACGAGGTACGCCGCGGGCCGGCGGGCACCTCGACACGCCGGTCTCGGGGACCGCGTCGGGCGGCAGGGCGCGGACCTTGCCGCCGAACCCGGTCGGCCTCGCCGGGCCGCAGCAGGTCCCAGCGAGGTCCAGGCGCCGGCGCCGGCGACGAGCACGCCGCCCGCCTGCCACATGCGGGTCAGGAAGCTGACGTCGTCGCGAGGTCGATCTCACAGCTCACCGTGCCATTCTTGCCAGGGCCAGACCCAGCCCCAGTTGGGGCCGCGGAACATGAAGCCGACGAGTGTGAGGATGATCCAGATCACCATGAACGTCGTGAACGTCGTGACCGCGACCTTGCGGTGACGTGGCTTGACGAACCGGCTGCGGTCGATGTAGGGCAGTGCGACCAGGCCGATCACGATCGTCGCCGGGCACGAGCACGCCGGCCACGAGCGGGTGGAACAGCGCGAGCAGCTCCTGCAGCGCGGCGAAGTACCACGGCGCCTTCTCCGGGTTGGGGGTCACCTGTGGGTTGGCGATGTCGCGCAGCGGTGCGTCGAACAGCACGGCGATGACCATCACGACGCAGCAGGGTCGCCATCGCGGCGACCGCGTGCCGGACGAGCAGGTGCGGCCACACCATGACCGTGTCGTCGCGGTCGATGACCTTGCGCTCGCCGGCGACCGGCTTGCCGGGCACGACGCCGAGCACCCGCTTGCCGCCGGCCGCTCGGAGGCGGCTGCGCTCAGCTCGACCGGGACACCGCTGGCCGGTGCGACGCCGGTCGCCGGGACGATCGGTGTGCTCACTCATCGGCGTCCTCCGCTTGCTGAGTCGAACATCGCGTCCTTGCGCCAGCGCCACAGGTGGATCATCAGCAGCGAAGATCATCAGCGACGGCAGCACGGCGACGTGCAGCACGTAGAACCGCAGCAGCGTCGACGAGTCGACCGTCGGTCCGCCGAGCAGGACCTCCTTCACCTGGTCGCCGACGAACGGCACGTAGCCGGCCATCTCGGTGCCGACGGTGACCGCCCAGAAGGCGAGCTGGTCCCACGGCAGCAGGTAGCCGGTGAACGACATCAGCAGCGTCAGCAGCAGCAGCACGACGCCGATCACCCAGTTGAACTCGCGCGGCGGCTTGTAGGCCCCGCGGTAGAACACGCGGGCCATGTGGGCGGCGACGGCGAGCACCATCAGGTGCGCCGACCAGCGGTGCACGTTGCGGACGTACTGCCCGAACGGCACCTCGGTCTGGATCGTCTGGATGTTGGTGTAGGCGTTCGCCGGCGACGGCACGTAGAAGAACATCAGGTACACGCCCGACGCGACGAGGCTGCCCGAACAGCACCGTCGAGATCACGCCGAGGTACCACGAGTAGCGGAAGTCGAGCTCCTTGCGGCGGATCTTGACCGGATAGATGTGCAGCAGGAAGCTCGCCCAGTGGCCGGCGGCCCGGTCGCGTGGTGTGACGCGGCGCGGCGACCGGAAGATCGACCTGCCGATCGTCGTCTCGCGGACCCGGTCGAAGGCCTCGTCGACGCCGTCGGTCGACCGTTCGGCGTGCGCCGGATCGACGTCGGTCTGGTCGTCGGTGAGCATCGATGACGTCCGCGTCGTCCTGGAGCAACGAGTTCCGCTGCGTCGCGGTCGAGTGATGCTCATGCCGGTACTCCGACTCCTTTCCACACACCCATCGACAGGCGTCGGGTGGGCATCGCTCGATGCAGAGCGCACAGCGGATGCAGCGCTCCTCGTCGAGCAGCAGCGCCGTGCCGCCCGGTCGGTCGGGATCGACCTCCTCGGACGGCACGAGCGAGATCACGTCGACCGGGCACACGTCGGCGCACAGCGCGCACAGCACGCACTTGTCGACGTCGAGGAGGATGTTGGCGAAGCAGCGCAGGCAGCGGTTCGCCTCGCACCGGGCCTGCTGCTCGGTGAAGCCGAGCTCGACCTCGGCGAGTCCGATCCGGCGGCCGGTGTCGAGCGTCGGCACGTCGACCCGCGCGTACCCGGTCGTACAGAGTCGTCGAGCCGGTGGAACTGGTCGAGCTTGCACGATCGTGCGCCGGCGCGCGGTGGCACGGCGTCGCCACCGAACGACGCGATGGATGTCGGCGGCGGACGCGGCGCCCGTCGGCGATGGCGTCGATCAGGGTGCGTGGTCCCTTGGCGGCGTCGCCGCCCGACCAGACGTCGGGCATCGACGTGCGGCCGGTGTCGTTGTCGATCTGGATCGTGCGGCGCGGGCTGATCTCGGGGCCGGTCGTCGCCGAGCGCGTCGAGGTCGATCGCCTGGCCGATCGCCAGGATGACCGTGTCGGCGTCGAAGACGCGTCGATCGTCCTCGTCGAACACGGGAGCGAAGCGGCCCTCGTCGTCGAACACCGACACGACACCGATGGTCTCGACGCCGGTCACCCGGCCGTCGGCGACGACGATGCGGGCCGGGCCGCGTCGGGGGACGAACGTCGATGCCCTCGTGCTCGGCTTCCTCGACCTCGAAGTCGTGGGCGGGCATCTCGTCGCGCGACTTCGAGCGAGATCACGGTGACGTCGCGGGCGCCGGCACGCGCGGCGGTGCGGGCGACGTCGATCGCTTCGGTCATCGCCGAGCGCTGGTCCGCGAGACTCGTCGTCGCTTGCTGGAGGTGCGGATTCGCCGGACCGCGTACTCGGACGCACGGCAGGGCGGTGCGGGCGGCATCCATGGCGACGTCGCCGCCGCCGATCACGACGACCCGCTCGCCGACGTCGACCGAGAAGCCTCGGTTCATGTTGATCAGGAACTCGATCGCCTTGAACACGCCGTCGGCGTCGGCACCCTCGATGTCGAGTCCGCGGCCGAGCGTGGCGCCGATGCCGAGGAACACGGCGTCGTGGCCGTCCAGCAGCTGGTCGAGGGTGACGTCGACGCCCGAGCCGGGTCTCGTATCTGCACCTCGACGCCGAGGGCGACGATCGCGTCGATGTCGGCGGCGAGCACGCCGCGATCGAGGCGGTACTCGGGGATGCCGAGCCACATCGCGCCACCGAGCTTGTCGGTCGCCTCGTACACCGTGACCTGGTAGCCGAGGCGGCGCAGGTCGTGGGCGCAGGCCATGCCGGCCGGGCCACCGCCGACGATGCCGATGCTCTGCGGCACGCTCGACCGTCGGTGGGGCGGCCACCTGCTGCCACAGCAGTCGGCCGTCGCCGCTGTTCGGGGCCGAACTGCTCGGTGACGAACCGCTTCAGCGCCCGGATCGCGATCGGCCGATCGATCGCCCCGCGCCGGCAGGCGTCCTCGCACGGTGCGGCGCACACGCGGCCGCACACCGAGGCGAACGGGTTCGGCAGGCGGGCGGTGAGATACGCGAGTCTCGTCGTCGCCGTCGGCGATCGCGGCGACGTACATCCCGGCGTTGGTGTGCACCGGGCACGCAGCCAGGCACGGGATGTTGGTGTCGTAGTACTCCAGCTCGTCGGCCAGCGGTTCGAGCCCATCAGATGCGCTTCTCCCGATGGGCGTACCAGAGCGCCCACAGATCCGGCGCCGAGCGCGGCGAGCCACAGGCCGACGGCGATGAGGTCCTGTGCCGGTGCCGCGGGAGATCCTGGACGGTCTCGATCTCGAGGACCCGGGCGGGGACGATCGTCGTGGCCACGATCGATCCCGACGACGATCACGCCGGTCTTGAGCCAGGCGTCGAGCCACGGGATCGTCGCGGCGGTCGTTGGCGGCGACGACGCGCGGGCCGAACACGCAGCACGATCGCGCCGGCGGCGATCGGCGAACGCGACGACGCATTGCGTAAGTTCGGCGAGCAGCGGCAGCTCGGTGCCGGCGACCGGCCCGGTCGTCGACCTCGGGGGCCGGCGCCGCACGGCGCGGCGAAGCCGGACTGGATGTAGGCGATGACGCGTCGATGTCGGCGTCGCTGAGCGTCGACTGGGCCGGCATCACGCCGTCGTAGGTCTCGCCGTTGACGACGATCTCGCCGCTCACGCCCGTTGCGGATGACACCGACTCGACGTAGTCGCATCCGTCGACGTTCGGGTTGTCCTGGAGCGGCGGGAACTGCCCGCTCGATGCCGACCCCGCCCGGCTGGTGGCACGACGAGCACACCGCCGAGTACACCTCGGCGCCGGCGCGGAGCGTGTCGTCGTCGGGCTCGGTGGCGGGACGCGGCCGCGCGAGCACCGACATCGGGAGCAGCGCTGCGGCGATGGCGATCGCTGCCAGCGGGAAGCCATCGCCACCAGGTTCGGCCGTCGTGCGTCGTCCTCGGGTCGCCTGCGTGGCATCGGGTACCTCGTGCGATCGGTCGGCGAGTTGCGGCATGGGTGCCATGCACACGGCAGCAGCGCTGTGCGACGCTGTCCGTATCGTGCTCGAATCCGCTGGTCACGAGCAAGTGACTTAGGTCCCTAGTTGTATCCGGCCCGATCGCCGGCTTGTCTGGTGTCTGACCAGCGGCGGAGACGCTCGGCCGATGTGATGTCCGAGCGACGCCCTCGCCGGACGACCGTGCGCCGAATCGACGGGAGCTATCCATGCCCAGCAGTACGACCGACGATGCGGCCGACGGAGTGACGCCATCCGATCGACGAGGGCGTACGACGTCGAGCACTTCAAGCCGACGGGCACGATCTTCGTGCTCGTGCTGTTCGTGGCGACGATCATCCTGCTCTGGGCATCGGTGTACGTGATCCTGCTGAGTCGGGGCGTCACCCTGTGAGCGACGGCACGACTCGACGCGCCGGACGGCCAGTCCGCCGAGACCGCAGCTCGCCATGGGGATCGACCCGTAGGAGAAGAACTGGATGCGCGTCTCGATCGCCCTGCTGGTCGGGTTCTTCGCGGCGGTGACGGTCGCCGGCTTCGCCGCCGGCTTCCAGCTGCCCGGTGAGGAGGCCAGAGGTCGATCCCCGGACCGTGCTCGACGGAGGGGCCGTGGGCCGAGCCCGGCGTCTGCGAGCTCGGCGACGGCGAGTACGAGGCCTACGTCCTCGCGCAGGCCTGGAGCTTCGCGCCGCGCGAGATCGTCGTGCCGGTCGGTGCCGAGGTCGACATCTACGTCACGTCGCCCGACCTCCAGCACGGCTTCAAGATCACCGACACCAACGTCAACATGATGGTCGTCCCCGGCCAGGTGTCGAAGCTGACCTACACCTTCGACGAGGTCGGCGAGTTCCCGTACATCTGCCACGAGTACTGCGGCTCCGGGCCACGCCGCGATGTTCGGCACCGTCAAGGTCGTGTCCCAGGCCGACTACGACGCCCTCGCCGAGGGCGGCGCTGACGCCGAGCACGGCGAGCACGACCGAGAGCACCGCCGACGGAGGGCGCACGGATGACCATCACCGGACGCGCACCGACCACCGGCTGCGGGCTCCAGCCGGCTACGAGCTCACCCGGTGCGAGCGCCGCTTCATCGGCGGCCACGTGCTCGATCGCGATCATCGCGCTCGGCGATCGGCAGCCTGATCGGACCGCTGCAGGCGCTCGAGTACTCCGACGTCGACCTCTACCAGTACCTCGAGCCGGTCCTGCAGAGCTACTACCAGGGCCTCACCCTGCACGGTGTGCTCAACGCCCTGGTGTGGACGACGTTCTTCATCGTCGGGTTCACGACGTTCACGACGATCAAGGGGCTGCGGCGTCCGCTGAGTCACCCGACGATCAACCTCGTCGGGTTCATCACGATGATCGTCGGTCTGCGTGATGGCGGCGGTGCCGATGCTGCTCGACCAGGCCACCGTGCTCTACACCTTCTACCCGCCGCTCGAGGCCAGCTGGGCGTTCTACGTCGGCCTCACCCTCGTGGTGGTCGGCAGCTGGATCGAGGGCGTCGGCTTCTTCCTGACGCTGCGAGCGTGGCGGCAAGGACCATCGCGGCGTCCGGTCGCCGTTCATCGCGCTCGGCGGCGTGATCAACGCCGCGATGTGGCAGATCGCCACGCTCGGCATCGCGATCGAGATCCTGACGATGCTGATCCCGTGGTCGCTCGGGCTCACCGACGGCACCGACCCGACGCTCGCCCGCACCTACTTCTGGTTCACCGGGCATCCGCTCGTGTACTTCTGGCTGTTGCCCGCCTACGTCTCGTGGTACGGCATGCTGCCCAAGCAGGTCGGCGGCAAGCTGTTCTCCGACTCGCTCGCACGTCTGGCGTTCTGGATGTTCCTGATCGTCTCGGTGCCGGTCGGGTTCCACCACCAGTTCGTCGACCCGGGCGTCCCGCAGGTGTGGAAGTGGATCCACGCCATGCTCACCTATGCGGTGTTCTTCCCGTCGATGATCACGGCGTTCACCGTCATCGCGTCGCTCGAGTACGCCGCGCCGCAGCGAGGCGGCACCGGCCTGATCGGCTGGGTGCGAGCCCTGCCGTGGAACGACCCGTCGGTGACGGCCCAGCTGCTCGCCGGCATCCTGTTCATGTTCGGCGGCATCGGCGGCCTGACCAACGCCTCGTACAACCTCAACCTGGTCATCCACAACACGGCGTGGGTGCCAGGGCACTTCCACCTGACCGTCGCCACCGCCGTGACGCTGTCGTTCATCGGCATCACCTACTGGATGGTGCCGCACCTGAGCGGCAAGCAGCTGTGGGGTCGCCGAAGTGGCGCTCGTCCAGGCGTGGACGCTGGTTCGTCGGGCATGATCATCTTCTCGAACGCCATGCACATGCTCGGCCTGCTCGGTGCTCCCCGTCGAACCCCGCTCGGCGAGGCGCCGTACGTGCCCGACGAGTGGAACGGTCACCTGCTGCGGGTGTCGATCGGCGGCACGATCCTGCTCGTGCTCGGTCGATCCTGTACCTGGTCGTCATGTACAAGACGGTCCGCGGCCCGAAGGTCGCCGCCGGCCGACGTTCCCGAGGTGCCGATCGCCGAGTCGATGCGGCATCCGCAGCTCACGCCCGTGTGGCTCGACCGGTTCAAGCCGTGGCTGATCGCCGCCGCGGCTGCTGCTGGTGTTCGCCTACGGGCCGCAGCTCGTCGACCAGATCATGAACATGAGACTCAACGCGCCCGGCACCGACTTCACGTCCTTGGTGATGCGACCGGTGCGACGACGCGATCGCGAGCGGACGTCGTGGATGACGACCGACCGAGCGACAGGCGATGACGATCGACGGGCACCGCAGTCCGCGGCTGGTGCCCGCGCTCGAACGGGCTACGTGCCGTGGCCGAGCTGCCCGTGCGCAAGCTGGTCGCGATCGCACCGCCTGAACCCGCTGCCGCACGCCGGAACGATCAGCGTGTTCCTGCTCGGCGTCGTCGTCGTCTCCGGCGTGTACATCACGCTGTTCTTCGGGTTCGGGTTCGAGGCGTCGCACCGCTCGGTCGAGCGGATGGCCGACCACCCGATCCAGTCGCTCGTGCGCTCCGTCCACCGGTACGCGTCGGCGGCGCTCGTGCTGACGACGCTCGTGCACGCGTGGCGGATCTTCGTCGCCGGCCGGTTCCGCGGCCCGCGCCGATGGCGATGGACGATCGGGGTCGCGGCCGCTCGCTCGTGGTGTGGCTGGCCGGTGTCACCGGCTACTGGCTGGTGTGGGACGAGCGGGCGCAGGCGCTCAACGAGGCGACGATCGCCGTCGTCGGCGGCTGGGAGCGGTGTCGCCACGTTCTTCGTCCGCGACGTCGTACGGACCCGGGCGCCGGGACGGGTTGGGGGGTGCTGTTCGCGCTGTGGCTCGCCCACCTGCTGCTCACCGTGGTGATCGGGTACGCCATCTGGCGGCACGTTCGGCGCACCCGGCTCGCGGTGCTGCCGCCGCGCCACTGGATGGTGATCATGTTCGGTGCGCTGGTGCTGGCCTCGATCGCCCTCCCGGCCGACCTGCTCCGACCCGCCGATCCGAGCAGCTTCGTCGGCGACCTGCCGCTCGACCCGTTCGTGCTGTTCCTGCTGCCGCCGATGCTCGTCGGGGTGGGCCTGGACCGCGGTGTTCGTGGCGCTCGCGTCGTGATCGCCGCCGTGCTCGTCCGCGCCCCACGTCGCGCGCCAAGCCCCGGTCGTGGTCGCGATCGACGTCGAAGCGTGCACGGGGTGCGAGCTGTGCGTCGTCGACTGCCCGTATCGACGCAGTGTCCATGGCTCGCGCACTCCGACGCCGACGGCGTGGTCGGCACCCATCCGCTGCGTCCGATCGCCGTCGTCGATGCCGACGCCTGCGTCGGGTGTGGCATCTGCGTCGGGCTCGTGCTCGTTCGGCGCGATCCACTTGCCGGGGTTCGATGGGCCGCGAGTCGATCGATCCAGCAGGCAAGCACGTCGTCGTGGCGTGCTCGCGGCATCTCGATGCCTCCCCGGTGATCGATGCGATCGACGCGGACGGCTCGGAGATCGTGATGGTGCCGGTGGCCTGCTCCGGGATGTTGCACGCCAGGCGCGATCGGGTCGCTGATGCAGGCTGGAGCGACCGAGGTACAGATCGTCGGGTGCGCGCCGGGAGACTGTGTCTACGGGCTCGGCAACACGATTCTGGAGGCACGGCTGTCGGGGGATCGGGCGCCGCACGTGCCGAGACGGTGGAGCGGGGCGGCCGACACCGACTGGGTGGCGACCGGCGAACTGGTATCTGCGATCGGTCAGCCCGGTCGACATCCCGACCCTGACGCGAGTGGCTTGATCCGGGGGCGACGCGTCGTTGGGGCGGTTGTCGTGGTGGCGGCGTCGGTCGTAGCGACCGCCCTCTCGACGCGGGCTCCGTATCGGGGGGCCGCCGATCAGGCCGGCGTGCGCATCGTCGTCGATCACGCCGCTGGTCGGCGGCTGGAGGGGCAGACGCAGCCAACGGGTTCTGCCGACGCACCGGTTTCGGTCGTCGTGCGTCGAGACGGCGTCGAGGTCGGTCGCAAGGCGGTGCCCGGTTCCGGTTCGACATCGCTCGGCGTGATCGACGTCGACGTCGATCCTGGTCAGGCGAGCTGGGAGGTCGTGCTCGACGAGGGAACGACGGAGGCGTTGCTCCTCGATGCCGAGCTCCCGTTGCCCGCCGGGAGACGGCTGGTCGTGACGGCGGTCGACGTGCCGCCGGAACCGGGGGTGGCCGAGGGCAGGACGGTGTTCGAGAGCCGGTCGCTCGGGGCGTGCGGCGTGTGCCACTCGGTGGCCCCGAACGACGACGGGGTCGGCCCGACGCTCGCCGGTGTCGCCGATCGGGCCGGCGATCGGGTACCGGGTCTGGATGCCGACGAGTACCTGCGCGAGTCCGTGCTCGACCCGGACGCCTACATCGTGGGGGGCTACCGGTCGGGCCAGATGCTCGACATCTACGGGGAGCGGCTCAGCGATGAACAGATCGATGCGCTGGTCGAGTACCTGCTCTCGCTGACGGAGGGAAGCCCATGACAGCCCGACCTCCCCGCCCGCACGACACGAGGTCAGGTCTCCGGGAAGATCTCCTCGGTTCCGGACTGATCGACGCCGTCGACCCGCCGCGTGCCGCGAAGGACGCCGTCGTCGTCGACGACGTACTCGGCGGTGCCGGAGGACGTGCCGCGAGCCGACGTCACGGTCTCCCACTCGACGGTCAACCGATCGCCGGCCAAGACGCCGACGCCCTGTTGGATCGTGCCGGTGATGATCCACTGCACGACGTAGGCGTCGGAGGCGTCGCCGGGGGAGATGGTCACGGTGCCGGAGTACTCGACGTCGTTGGGGTCGACTCCGTTGACGACGTAGGTGCCGACGATCCCGGTCCCGTCCTCCAGGCTGTCGCCGGGCAGCCCACACATGGCGAGCCCCCCGGCGCTCAGCGCGACCAGGATGACGACCGGGACGAGCACGCGTCGCCAGGGTCCGTCGGCGCTCATGCGCTCGACAGTACCGACACCTGGCGGCTTCCACGATGGGCGAAGGTCCTGACTGGGGTGATGATCGTGATTGCGTTCTCGGCAATGGCGTTCGCCGTGTTCCAGCCCGTCCAGGTCTTGCCGCGGCTTCGTCTTGCGCCGGGGTATGCGCTCGTCGATCAGAGCGGCTCGACCGTGACGAGCGAGGACGGGCGCGGGACCATTTCGCTCTACACGTTCCTGCCGCTCGAGTGCGGCGACGACTGTGATGACGTCGTCGAGACGATGCAGCAGGTTCGCCGGAGGATCGAGACCGAGGTCGACCTGGGTCCCGCCGATTTCCGGTTGGTCACGATCGTGCTCGATCCTGATCCGGCGATAGCCGACGTACGTGCTGCGGCCGGCGTTGCGGGGCCCACCGAGGACTGGGTCTGGCTGGGAGCGTCGGAGCGTCAGCTCGAGAACGTCGTCGGCTTGGGATTCCGGCGGTCGGCCGATCCGGTCGATTTCCGACCGAGTTACGCGATCGTCGACGGGGCCGGACTGGTACGTGGCGAGTACCGGTATCAGACCTTGACCGGCGATGCCGACAAGATCGTTCGGCACATCGGTGTGCTCGGCGCCGAGCTTCGTAATCGGTCTCGTTTCAACTCGTTCGTCTACGAAGCGGCGCACGCCTTCCAGTGCTACCCATGACGCTGCTCGAGTCCCCCGGAACCGGTGCACCGGTCGCTGCTGAGCAACGTCGTCCGTGGCCGCGCCGGATCCTGGCCGGCGTTGCGGTGATCGTGGTGGTGGCGATCGTCGCTTGGCTCGGGCTGCGGTGGCTGACGCCGCACCCCTACTCGGGCACCGTGATGCAGGCGCCGACGGCCGCGCCGTCGATGGAGGGGCTCGTCTGGGACGACGGCACGCCCGTCGACGTCACGGAGTTGGGAGGCGAACTCGTGCTCGTCTACTTCGGGTACACGTCGTGCCCCGACGTCTGCCCGACCACGATGGTGAGCGTCGACCGTGCGCTCGAGCGGATCGGCGACGACGTCGATCGGGTGCGGGTGTTGATGATCTCGATCGACCCAGCTCGCGACGATCCCGCACGGGTCGGCGAATACGTCCGATCCTTCGACCCGGCGTTCCGCGGCGTGTCGGGTTCGGTCGAGGCGGTCGAGCGCGTCGCTTCGACCTACGGGATCTTCTTCGCACAGGACGAGCCCCTGGAGGGAGGTGGCTACACGATGTCGCACACGTCGACACTGCTCGGGATCGATCCCGACGGACACCTCCGAATCGTCTGGCCGTCGGTGCTCGACCCAGACGCACTCGCAGCCGACATCTCGGAGCTCCTGTGACCAGAGCCCACGTGATGCTCCTCCCACTCCTGATGACCTTGATCGGCTGCGGGTCGGGCGACGACGTCGCAGTTGACACCGAGTCGGACGGGATCGTGGTCGTCGACGCGTGGACCCGGATGAGCCCGGCAACGGTCAACGAGGCAGCTCTGTACGTGACCCTGGAGAACCGTGCCCCGAGCGACGATCAGGTGATCTCGGTCGGCAGCGAGCGATGCGTCACCGTCGTCCCGCACCTCACCCGAATCGACGACGCCGGTGTTGCCTCGATGCAATCGATCGGCGATGCGCTCTCGCTCCCGGCCGGCGGGTCGATCGAGATGGAACCGAATGGGCTGCACCTCATGTGCCTCGGTCTGGACGAGCCGCTGACTGTGGGCGACTCGCTCGCGCTCGTCGTCGACTTCGCCGCGAGCGTTCCGGTGACCGTGCAGGTCGCCGTCGAGAACCGATGAGGCAGCACCGGGGATAGCCTGGCGGGATGACGCACCACCCCGTAGCGCTCGAAGGGGGCTTCGATCCCCGGTCCGACGTCTTCAACCGGTTGATGAAGAACCGGGTGATCATGCTGGGCTCCGACGTGAACGACGAGATGGCCAACCAGATCTGTGCTCAGCTGCTCTATCTCGAGGGTGAGGACCCCAGCGCAGACATCTGGCTGTACGTCAACAGCCCGGGCGGGTCGGTCACGGCTGGCATGGCCATCTACGACACGATGCAGTTCGTCGGGTGCGACGTTGCCACTGTGTGCCTCGGGCTCGCAGCGTCGATGGGGCAGTTCCTCTTGACGGCCGGTGCGGCGGGCAAGCGCTACACGCTGCCCAATGCCCGCATCATGATGCACCAGCCGCTCGCCGGCTTGCGCGGTCAGGCGACCGACATCGCCATTCAGGCCGAACAGTTGCGCTACACCAAGCGGCGGATGGCCGAGTTGATCGCCGAGCACTCCGGCCAGCCGCTCGAGCAGATCCAGCAGGACTCCGAGCGTGACCGTTGGTTCACCGCCGAAGAAGCCCAGGACTACGGCCTCGTCGATTCGGTGATCCTGCGGCGCGGCGAGATGTCCTGACCCGCAGGCTCAGCCGTCGGCCGGCGTGGTCGTTTCCGGCGGCACGATCGTGGTGGTCCGTGCCGGCACGTTGCCCTGTGGAGCGATCGTGGTGATCGGGATGTCGAGGGCGCAGTTCTCCAACAACCATTTCTTGACAGCGAATGCCGACGGCTCGCTGGCGTAGGCGGTCTTGGCGACGAGTTGCTCCGACTGTGAGTCGCCGGGCACCACGGTCGAGGCTGTCTCGAGGCTGACCAACACGTCGTTCCACTCCTCGGCGATCGCGATCGGTGCGAGCTGGCCCATCAGTCGGTAGAAGTCGAGTGTGGCCTCGACCTCGGCCTCGGTCGTGAGCGGCGGGGCCACGAGATTCTCGCGGTTTGCAATCGCCTCACCGCAGAACCGTTCGGCATCGCTGTCGACATTGTCGTCGCGGCCGCAGGCGACGAGTGCCACGAGTGCGATGACGGCGCAGGCGAGGGTTCGCACGGCTCCGAGTGTGGCATGTTCGACGGTGGTTTCCTGGGCAACCGTGCCGTCAGGTCGTGAGCTCGTTTCCGAGACGTCGAGCGAGCCACGACCGAGTCACGGTGCCTTGCGCTGATTGGAACGAACGGAGAGTCGGAAGACCCGGCGGGGCACAAAGAAGCGCCTGTCGGGTGAAGTAGCCGGCGAGGCTGCTGAGGAAGGCGGTGACGGCATCAGCATCGGCGTACCGTCCGAGCGGATGCTCGTCGAACAGGTCATCCGGTCGCGGCGCACCGTCGAGGTGGAGTGCCGGCAGCAGCGTCGCCAGATCGATCCATGCGGCCCCGGTCGCGGCGCCGGGCCAGTCGACGACCACATCGTGTTCGGCGCCCTCGATCGCGAACAGCACGTTGTCGGTCCGAAGATCGAGGTGGAGGAGCGTGTCTCCGGTCGCCGCCTCGGACCCCATGGCGTCGAGTTCCACCAGCCGCGTCAGGTGCTTTCGGCTCCAGGCGTCGAGCTGGTCGTATCTCCCGTCGCCGTCTGCGGCGATCACTGCCCAATTGCCCGTGAGTGATCGATGGCGTTCGGCGAACGGCAGGATTCCGTTCGGTCGGAGCCCTGCTCCGGCAATCGCCAGGCGATGGGTCAGCGACAGCATGCGACGCGAGTCCGCGGTCGAGAGCGGCGCGACCGGCATGGTGCCGTCGACCCATTCGATCGCGGGTGCGATCCAGTCGCCGTCGTCGGCCGCGCCGATCAATCGGGGGGCCGGGTGTTCGGCCGGGAGCGCGGCCAGGACCGATGCTTCGGTTCGATGTACTCGGGGCGCATCCGGGTTCAGTTCGCTACCCGCTGCCTTGACGAAGATCAGTCGGCCATCTGCCAGTTCGCATCTCGCCGCCGGGCCTGGTGAGAAACCTCCGGCCAGGTTCCTGACCACACGAACGGGGGAGCCGGCGAGCAGGTCGATGTCGGCGCGAACGGGCCCAGGGATGCTCGACCAGTCACTCCGGATGCCCTGTCGCATCCGACCATCACAGCATGTCCCTGCCTGACTGTGCGAGGGGCTTGCGTCGCGACAGTCGGACGGAGACGGCCGAGGGCCCGGTGTCGACCACGTCTCGGGCACGTTCGGCCACCCGATCGTGACACCCCCTCGGTATGGTGGTCGTCACCTGTCGAGGGGCAGTTCGCACTCCCTCCCATCTGACATCCGGGCCCGAGGTCCGGTGCCATTCGGGAGGTCGGGCATGATTGCGACGGTTGAGGCAGCGACGATTCTGGGGGCACGTGGCCACCCGGTCACGGTCGAGGTACACATCGCCAAGGGGTTGCCGGGGTTCACGATGCTCGGGCTCCCCGACGAGTCCTGCCGCGAGGCCCGTGATCGAGTCCGGGCCGCCGTGATGTCGAGCGGCTTCGCTTGGCCCGACAAGAAGGTCACGGTCAATCTCGCGCCACCGCACTATCGCAAGTCGGGCTCGGGCCTCGACGTCGCGATCGCTATCGGTGTGCTCGTCGCCTCAGAGGTCGTTTCGCCCGACGCGGTCCGGATGTTGGGATTCGCGGGCGAGTTGGGGCTCGACGGATCGATTCGTCGGGTGCCGGGAGTCGCTCCGATGGTCGGTGTGCGGCCTGACCACGACTGGGTCGTTCCGGCCGAATCGGTGGCCGAGGCCCGGATCGCGGGCCGCGGTCTGATCCGGCCCGTCGAGCGGCTGGATCAGCTCGTCGAGGCACTCACCGGCGCGGCCCGCTGGCCCGACTTCGACGAGTCGCCGTCGTGTTTCGTCGAACCCGAGCTCCACGACCTCGCTGACGTGAAGGGCCAACCGCTCGCTCGACTGGCACTCGAGGTGGCGGCTGCTGGCGGGCATCACCTGCTGTTCGTCGGACCACCCGGTGCCGGCAAGACGATGCTCGCCCGGCGGTTGCCGGGTCTGCTCCCCGACCTCGATCGCTCGCTCGCACTGCAAACGACCATGGTGCACTCTGCCGCTGGGGTCGCGCTCCCGCCCGGCGGGCTGCTGAGCCGTCCACCGTTCCGTGCGCCGCATCACACGAGTTCACTCGGTTCGGTGGTCGGGGGTGGGTCACATCAGCTGCGACCCGGCGAGATCAGCCTCGCTCACGGGGGAGTCCTCTTTCTCGACGAGATGGGCCAGTTCTCGCCCAAAGTGCTCGACGGTCTGCGTGAGGCGCTCGAAGACGGTCAGATCATGGTCGGTCGCGTCGAGCAGCTCCGGGTTGCGATGCCGGCCCGGTTCCAGCTCATCGGTGCCACCAACCCGTGCCCGTGCGGTGGGAGCGGCACCCTGAGCGACTGTGCATGCGACGAGCGGTCTCGGCAGCGGTACATCCATCGTTTGTCGGGGCCGCTCCTCGATCGCTTCGACCTGCGGGTCGCGGTCAACCGTCCCGACGTCGCCGATCTGCTCGACGGCGAACCGGGTGAGTCCACGGCCGAGGTCGCGGCGCGAGTCCGTGCGGCGCACACGGCCGCGATCGCCCGCAGCGGTGGCCTCAACGCCGACCTGGACGAGCAGGCCTTGAACGACTTCGCTCCCCTCGATCCAGAGGCGGCGCGGTGCATCCGCACCGAGATGGAGCGGGGGCGCCTGACCGGACGCGGCTACCACCGCATCCGCCGCGTCGCACGGACCATTGCCGACCTCGCCGGTGGCGTCGATCGTCCCATCGAAGAGCGAGACGTGGTGTCTGCGCTCGGCATGCGAGCTCGGGTCGGCTTGAGCGTCGTCGGTGCGCCCGCATGAGCGCCGGTGCGCTGGCTGTGCTGGCCGGTTCCGGCGCGATGGGCCCGGGCCGACTGCGGCTGCTGCTCACACATCACACGCCCGACGATGCCGTCGAGCGTCTCAGCACGGGCCGGCCGTTGCACCCGATGTTCACCCGCGGTGTGGAGCCCGATCGGCTCGCGTCCCTGCGGCAACGGGTGCGTGGCGCCTGCCCACGAGAGGCGGCCGAGACCTGCGAACGCAACGACGTCACCGTGGTCGCGCTCGGCGACCAGCGCTACCCCGCAGCGCTGGTACACGACCCGGGTGCGCCGGCCGCTCTGTTCGTGCGAGGCGACCTGAGCGCGCTCTGCGATCGGCGGGTCGGCATCGTCGGAACACGCCATGCCACCGCCGCGGGCAGGGCGACTGCAACCGAGCTCGGCGCGGCATTGGCGTCCGAGTCGGTGGCCGTGATCTCGGGGCTTGCCCGGGGTATCGATGCCGCGGCACATCGCGGAGTTCGATCGAGCGGAGGTCCCGGTCGAGCCGTCGCCGTCGTCGGCTCCGGGCCCGACGTGCACTACCCCAAGCTCAACGCCGATCTGTGGGAGTGGGTGGCCGCAGAGGGTTTGCTCGTTTCCGAATGGCCACCGGGAGTCCGCCCCGATGCCTGGCGCTTCCCTCAGCGCAATCGCATACTCGCGGCGCTGAGCGAAGTTCTGGTCGTCGTGGAGAGCCGCGAGCGCGGTGGGAGTCTGATCACGGCCAGGGCGGCCGCCGATCGAGGGATCGACGTCATGGCGGTGCCTGGCTCGCCGCGCAGCCGTGCGTCGTGCGGAACGAATCAGCTCCTCGTCGACGGCGTCGCACCGGTCACGTCGGCCGACGACGTGCTGGTTGCGCTCGGCCTCGACCATCGTCGGCAGGGCAGCCTGCCGTTCGACGCGCGGGTGCCGCCAGACGACCTGCAACAGTTGGTTCTCGACGTGTGCCTCGAGCAGCCGTCGAATCTCGACCTGATCGTGACCGCGACCGGTCTGTCGATCTGCGACGCCGCACTTGCGGCGGCGCGCCTCGAACGATCGGGCTGGCTCGTCGAGGCCGGCGGATGGTTCGAACCCATGGGGTCCCGATTGTGCAGCTGATCAGCGAATACCGTGGTCGGCATGGCGAATCACGATCAGTGGCGACTCGCCGACTTCCAGCGGTCGCAGACGTCCCTGTCCGAGCGCACACTCATCGCCTACGAGGCAGATCTCCGGCTGTTCTCGGAGTGGGTCGCTCGTTCGTCCGTCGACTCGCCGGCCGGCGTCACCCGAACGCTCGTCCGTCGCTACGTCGCCGCACTGTCGACCCGCGAGTACGCGCGGCGGAGCATTGCCCGGAAGGTCGCCGCTCTACGGCGCTACTTCGCCTGGGCCCTCGACGAGCAACTCGCAACGGTCGACCCCACGATCGGCGTCCACGTCAGCGCCGGGCAGGGTCGGCTGCCCCGGGTGCTCGACCGGCGCGAGCTCGATCACCTGCTCGACGCTCCCGCACCCGACGGCGAGCCGGGCTGGCGGCGACGCCGCGACGATGCCGTTCTCGAGGTGTTGTACGGCTCCGGGGTTCGGGTCTCGGAGCTGTGCGGTCTCGAGATCGGTCACGTTCGCCTCGACGATCGCGTGCTGATCGTCTGGGGCAAGGGGGCCAAGGAGCGGCGAGTTCCGCTGGGCGAGCCAGCCGTCGATGCGGTCCGAGGTTGGCTCGCGATCCGGCACGAGGTGGTTCCTCAGGAGGCTGGGCCGATCGTGTTCGCCAACGAGCGCGGCAAGCAACTGACGCCCCGCGACGTTCGCCGCATCATCGACCGGCGTTCGCCGACCCCGACGCACCCCCACGCGCTGCGTCACACATTCGCGACGCACCTCCTCGACGGCGGCGCCGACCTTCGGTCGGTGCAGGAGTTGCTCGGTCACTCGGATGTGGCGACGACCCAGCGTTACACTCACGTCAGCCGAGAGCGTCTGCGATCGGCCTATCAGAAGAGTCACCCACGCGCATGAGCATCGTTCCCGACGACCCCGACCTGGCAATGCACTGGACGCGTTGGCTCAACCGCCAGAACGCAGCGTCCCGTGACCATCTGATCGTGCACTATTCGCCGCTGGTGAAGTTCGTCGCCGGTCGTATCGGTGCCGGGTTGCCCAACAGCGTCGACCCTGGTGATCTCGTGAGTTCCGGCGTGTTCGGGCTGATCGACGCGATCGATCGGTACGACCCCGAGCGCGCCGTCAAGTTCGAGACGTTCGCAGCGCCTCGAATCCGCGGTGCGATCTACGACGGACTGCGACAGCTGGACTGGGTCCCACGTTCGGTCCGGAGCAGGGCGCGCGAAGTCGAGAAGGCATTCGCGCAACTCGAGCACGAGCTCGGCCGAGGTCCGACCGACGAAGAACTCGCCGCGAAGCTACACATCGGTGAAGAGGAACTGGCTCGCTGGCTGGCATCGATCGCGGCCACCACGGTCGGTCCGCTCGACCGCGCCGTGGCAGCCGGCTACGAGCCCGAGTCCGTCGACTCGGTCGGCATGGAGCATCCGGTCGCTGCGATCGAGGATCGCGAGCTTCGTGACATCATGAAGGCCGAAATCCTCAAGTTGCCGGAGCGCGAGAAGCTGGTGTTGTCCCTCTACTACGACGAGGGCCTCACGCTTGCCGAGATCGGCGAGATCCTTGGCGTGACCGAGAGCCGTGTGTCGCAGATCCACACCAAGTCGGTCATCCACCTGCGCTCGCGCATGGCAGCTGCCGGCGTCGGCTGAGCCGAGCTACTCGCCCTCCGGGCCCCTTCGTGGCGTTCGCCACCTCCGTTCCACGAACCGAGAGGTGCCACCATGTCGTCCGCCATCCGCCGTATCACCGTGCTGCTCGCCGTCCTGGCGTGCCTCGCTCCGACCGGTTCGGCACGTGCGCTGCCGTGCTGGCAGCCACCTGTCACAGCGCCGGTCACCGATCCGTTTCGTGAGCCTGCTTGTCCCTGGTGCCCCGGGAATCGGGGTCTCGAATTCGGCACGACGGCCGGGATGCAGGTCCGAGCCGTGGCGACCGGCCGCGTCGCGTTCGCCGGGTCCGTCGCCGGCACCGTCTACGTCGTGGTACGACACGCCGGCGGTCGGCGCGTCACGTATGCGAATCTGGCCGACGAGACGTTCTCGGCGGGTGATCTGGTCGTGCGAGGGCAGACCGTTGGTCGAACAGCCGGACGATTCCACTTCGGGCTTCGCGTCGGCGATCGCTACGTCGACCCCGCTCCGCTGTTGGGCCGATGGGTTCATCGGGCCCGTCTGATCCCCGTCGACGGTGGCTCCGGAAACGCTCCGCCTGCGCCACGACTGCGATGCGGGCGTCCCGGCGTGATTGACATCTGGCGTGGTTAGACTCCCCGGCGGTCCGTCAACCGGCGGACATCCACGACTGAGCCGCTCGTTCCTGCAACTGCGGTCGCCTCGGCGTCCGGAGCGAGTCGGACAACCGCAATGAGGAGTACCACATGGCTGTCATCAGCATGCGTCAGATGCTCGAGGCCGGAGTCCACTTCGGACACCAGACACGGCGCTGGAACCCGAAGATGCGTCGATTCATCTTCGGTGAGCGCAACGGCATCTACATCATCGATCTCGAGCAGACGCTCACGCGCGTCGAGACGGCCTACGCGTTCGTTCGTGATCTCGTGGCCGACGGCGGCACCGTGTTGTTCGTGGGCACCAAGAAGCAGGCCCAGGACCCGGTGCAGAGCTATGCCGAGAAGGTCGGCATGCCGTATGTGAACGAGCGCTGGTTGGGCGGCATGCTCACGAACTTCGAGACGATCTCGAAGCGGGTCGACAAGATGCTCGAGTACGAGCGCATGAAGGCCTCCGGTGAGTTCGACGCCATGATCAAGAAGGAAGCACTCCTGCTCGATCGTGAGCTCGCCAAGTTGCAGCGCAACCTCGGCGGCCTCCGCGACATGAAGAAGGCGCCCGATTGTGTCTTCGTGGTCGACACCAAGAAGGAGCACATCGCAGTCACCGAGGCGAACAAGCTCGGCATTCCGGTCGTTGCGATCGTCGACACCAACGTCGATCCCGACGTGATCCAGTACCCGATCCCGGGCAACGATGATGCGATCAGGGCCAACAGCCTGTTGGTCCGCGTCATCGCCGAGGCTGTCGAAGAGGGCCGCTACATCGCACAGCGCCGCCCGAAGGCCGGCGCCGCAGATGGAGTCGCCGCGGAGCCCAAGCCCGAGCGGAGCCCCGAGGAAGAAGCTGCGTTCGCTCAGGCCCAGGCCGAGGCCCGCAACGCCGCCGCTCGTGCGCAGGCCGATCGTGAGGCGCGTCTTGACCGCGAGCAAGCAGAAGCCGGCCGATGACTCGAGCGACGAGCTACCCGCCGCTGTCGCTGAGGCAGTGGTTGCCGAGGTGGTAGCCGAAGAGGCTGTCGCTGAGGCGGTGGTTGCCGAGGTGGTAGCCGAAGAGGCTGTCGCTGAGGCAGTGGTTGCCGAGGTGGTGGCTGAAGAGGCTGTTGCCGAAGCGGTCGTTGCCGACACCTCAGTTGCCGACGCGGTGGCTGAGGAGGCTGTTGCCGAAGCAGTGGTTGCCGAGGTGGTGGCTGAGGAGGCTGTTGCCGAAGCGGTCGTTGCCGACACCTCAGTTGCCGACGCGGTGGCTGAGGAGGCTGTTGCCGAAGCGGTGGTTGCCGAGGCGATCGCCGTCGACGAAGAAGCAGCCGACGAACAGGCCGCAGGTGACGCACCGGCGACCGACGACGAGAACTGAGGAAGACCCGATGTCATTCACCGCACAAGACGTCAAGGCCCTCCGGGAGGCCACCGGCGCCGGCATGATGGACTGCAAGAAGACCCTCGAAGAGACGGGTGGCGACATCGAGGCAGCCAAGCAACTCCTTCGCGAGAAGGGCCTGGCCGCCAGCGCCAAGCGAGACGACCGTGACAACGACCAAGGGGTCGTTGCGCTCGTGGTCGACGACAACGTCGGCGCAATCGTCCAGCTCAAGAGTGAGACCGACTTCGTGGCCGGCTCCGATCAGTTCAAGGCCGAGGCCGACGCCCTGGTCGCGCTCGCGATCGCTGAGGGCGCAGATGCCGTCGCGCAGCGCGCCGGCGAGCTCGAGGAACTGAAGATCACGCTCAAGGAAAAGATCGAACTCGGTGAGGTCGTGTACATGGCAGCCGCCGACGGCAATGTGATCGGCTCCTACTCCCACAACCAGGGTGGTCGAGGTGTCAATGGCGTCCTCGTCGAAGTCGCTGGAGCAAGCGCCGAGCTCGCTCACGACGTGGCCGTGCACATCGCCTTTGCTCGCCCGAAGTATCTGACGCGGGACGAAGTCCCCGCCGACGTGGTCGAAGCCGAGCGAAAGACGCTCGAGACGATCACCCTCAACGAGGGCAAACCCGAACAGGCAGTCCCGAAGATCGTCGAGGGTCGCCTCAACGGCTTCTTCAAGGACGTGTGCCTGCTCGAGCAGCCGTACGCGAAGGACGACAAGCAGTCGGTGGCGCAGATCATCGGTGACGCGTCGATCGTCCGCTTCTCCCAGGTCGAAATCGGCTGACGTAGGACGTTCCCTCGGGTGTTGCCATGCGTATCGAGCATCTGGCTCCCTTGAGGCGGCTCATCCGCTCCGACCTCGACGTCCGTCGCTGACGTTCTGTTGGCTGTCGATGCGAACGCGGCGATGCGAACCGGCCTGAGGGTGCGGGCTCATCTGATCGGCTCGCCACCACGGTCCACCGCACCCTGAGGGCCCGATGGTTGGCGGGCTCATTCATCGGTGGCGTCGACCCGAGCAGTGGCGGATGCAGCTCGAGAGCCGTTACATCGACCTGGCCAAGTCAGCGTTGATCGAGCCCGGGTGGAACTGCATCGACGTCGGTGCGCACATCGGCTCGATGACCGATCGGTTTCGGAGGCTGACTCCTGGCGGTGCCCACCTGGCGATCGAGCCGGCGCCGGACAAAGCCGCCTGGCTGCGCTGGCGGTTCCCGGACGTCACGGTGCGACAGGTCGCGACCAGCGATCGAGATGGAACGGCGATCTTCGACGACTGCGGACACGGTGGCGGATAGCAGCCTGGCCGACGATGCGAGGTCGACCTCGTCGTACGTCGTCGAGGCTCGCCGTATCGACGGTCTCGTTGATCCCACTCGGACGTATCCCTTTTGTCGAGGTCGACGTGGAAGGCCACGAGCTGCCGTCGCTCGTCGGCGCCGCGTCCCTGATCGAGCGATACCACCCCACGGTTCTTTTCCAATGTGGGCTGCCGCCGAGTTCGTGGATGCGAGAGAATACCCGTCCCCAGGCCTCAACTACGTTGCGACATCTCGAGGAGGGTGCGTTCGCCGGCTCGTGAACTGATGCCGGTCTGCTGCGTTCAGCCGGCGTAGAGGGCCACGGCGGCGAGTCCGTTGACGAACATGTGGGCGACGATCGGCGCGGCCAGTCGATTGCCGGTCCAGTAGCACGCCAGATTGAATGCCAATCCCAAGACTCCGATCGCCCCGAACAGTCCGGCCACCTCCGTCCAGCTCTCCGCCGCGGGGAGGTGGGGGATGACGAAGAGCAGCGTGGTGACAGCGATCGCCCGTCGAGCAGATCGGCCACGCTTGAGCAGGCTCCGGTAGATGAGGCCGCGGAAGAAGAGTTCTTCGATGACGGGAGTCACCACGGCGACCGCGACGAAGAATGCGACGAACTCACCAGCAGAGACCAGCTCGTCGACGGGCAGGTTGCTCGTTCGTTCCTCGGCGTCGAGCGCCGTGTCGATTCCGTAGCTCACGATGCCGGCCGTGATCAGGCCGGCGATGCCGAGCCCGATGCCGACCAGGAGATCGGGCCATCGACCGCTGAGACCGAAGTCAGCTCGAAGACTCCGGAGCCCCTTGCGGTAGGTGGCCAGCCACACCACACAGATGCCGGCGACCGCATTGAGTGCCACGAACGCACCGAGCGCGTATGGGCTCGTGTCGTCGACCGAGTCGACGTCGCCCGACACGATCGCCCACACGACCGCTCCCACCAATCCTGCACCGACGTAGGCGAGCAGGCCCCACCAGGCGTCGCCGAGCCCCCACCGGGATGAACGCCACGGCTCGGCGACCTGGTCGGATGGGCGCCAACGCCCGTCGTCGGCCAGCGCGTAACCGGTAGCTGGGGGCTCGTCTGAGCGATACCACTCCCCGTCACTGGCCAGGTACCAGCCGCTGGTGCCCACTGGCGATCCGGCTGGCGCCGCCCACCGCGCGTCGGACTCGTGCATCGCGACAGGGTACGGACAGCTCGACGATTCGGGAACGCGGCGTGATGTGCTGGTCCATCGCCCGATCTGACAGACTGCCGGGCGATGTCGCAGGAGCAGACCCGACCAAAGGCGCCACGCTGGAAGCGGATCGTGTTCAAACCATCTGGTGAGGCGCTGGCCGGGGAGTCGGGCAGGGGTCTCGACGGTCCGACGCTCGACCAGACGGCTGTCGAGATCATCGAGATCCGTCAGAATCTCGATGTCGACGTTGCGGTCGTGGTCGGCGGCGGCAATTTCTGGCGTGGGCGGACAGGGGCGATGGAGGGCATGGATGCCACCCAGAGCGATCACATCGGCATGCTCGGCACGGTCATGAACGCACTCGCGCCTGCAGGACGCACTCGAGCGGCGTGGCCAGCCGACCAGAGTGCAGTCGGCGATCGAGATGCCTCGCATCGCCGAGCCGTACATCCGTCGTCGGGCGATGCGACATCTGGAGAAGGGCCGCGTCGTGATCTTTGCGGCCGGTACCGGCAATCCCTTCTTCACGACCGATACTGCTGCAGCGCTGCGCGCTGGCCGAGATCGAAGCCGATGCTCTGCTGAAGGGCACCCATTCGGGAGTGGACGGCGTGTACGACTCCGACCCGCGAACGAACCCGGACGCCCGCAAGTACGAGCAGATCGACTACATGGACGTCATGAACGAGGACCTGAAGGTCATGGACGCCACGGCGATCGCCTTCTGTCGCGATCACCAGATTCCGATCGTGGTGTTCGACATGACCGAGGACCATGCGCTGCGGACGATTCTGACCGGCGGACACGTCGGCACGATCATCCACTGAGCCGCCCGCGTCGGCGGAATCGCCGTCGCTGGACCGAACGAGGGTTACGCTGGGCCTCGTGACCGAAGAAACCCTGCTCGACGCCATGGACAAGATGGACAAGGCCGTCGAACACGTCCAGGGCCAGTTCGGCACGGTTCGCACCGGGCGAGCCGCGCCAGCTCTCGTCGAACGTCTCACTGCGGAGTACTACGGGGCGCAGGTGCCGATTCAGCAGATGGCATCGATTTCGGTTCCCGAAGCGCGCATGCTCATGGTGAAGCCACACGATCGCAGCTCGCTCGGGGCGATCGAGCGGGCAATCCGTGACAGCGACCTCGGTGTGTCGCCGAACAACGACGGCGTCGTGATCCGGCTGAACTTCCCTCCGCTGACCGAAGAGCGTCGCCGCGAATACGTCAAGGTCGTCAAGACCATGTCGGAGGACGGCCGGATTGCGATCCGCAACATCCGCCGCGACGCCCGCAAGGCGATGGAAGCCACAGAGAAGGCCGGAGAGATCTCCGCAGACGATCTCGATCGGGCAGAGAAGGAACTCGAGAAGATCACGGCGGAGCACGTGGATCGGATCGACGCAGCGTTCGGTCGCAAGGAAGCAGAACTGCTCGAGGTCTGACCCGAGCCGACCGACACATGGGGAAGGGACGCACGCGATGAGCGATGAAAGCTGGCGAAGTCGTCGAGACGACGATTTCAGTGAGTTCGGATCGTTGTTCGACGATGCAGAATCGACACAGAACGTGCCGCCGGTGAAAGATGAGCCCGAGCCGACCGACGAATCCGAGGCCATCAGCTTCGGTGACAGCGACACCGGCTCACTCCCACACTGGACCGAACCCCCGACCGGTGAGATTCCCCGATTCGATGTGCCCGAATCCGCCGACGATCCCGATGACGAACTCGACGTGTGGTCGTCGTTCTCCTCCGAGTCCCCGGTGTGGAAAGACGACGAACCGGCAGACCCATCGGGCGGTGTCAACGTCGACGAGCAACTGCCGACCGCGCAGCATCGCCGAGTCACCGACGAACCGGCCGGTGCGTCGGGGCAGCACCGTCGCGTGACAGGTGAGTCGGCAGCGATCCAGACCGAGCCGAGCCGCATCACGATCGGCACCGACCCCTCCGGCATGCCGCGCCGCCAACCGCCCTCTGGGCGTCGCCGGAACAGCCCGCCTCAGCGGGCAGCCGGCGCTCCGGCCGTGCGCTCGTCTGGCCGGGACCTGCCCGCCGCCATCGCCGTCGGCGTCGTGCTCGCGGCAGCATTCACCGCCGCGCTCATGTACCGACCCGTCGCGGTCGCCGCGCTCGCAGTGGTGATCCTCGGCCTGGCGGCCGTCGAGTTCTACGACAAGGTTGCCGAGAAGGGCTACCGCCCGGCGGTGGTGCCGGGCATCGTCGCCTGTGTGGCCGTGCCGCTGGCTGCGTATTGGCTCGGGGTCGGCGCATTGCCGCTGGTGTTCGCATTCGGGTTCATGGCCGCGGCCGGCAGCTTCATCGGCGCTCGAAGCGTCGAGGCGGGTCCGATGCCCAACGTGTCGATCACCACCCTCGGCATGATCTGGATCGGTCTGCTCGGGTCGTTCTCGATGCTGATCCTGCGATTCTCGACCAACTCCGGGAGTCTGCTCGAGGTCGCCGAGCATCGGGGTACCGACACCCTGTTCCTCCTGGCGCTCGGGGTCGTGGCCAATGACGTCGGCGCCCTGTTCGTGGGCTCGGCGGTGGGCCGAACCCCGCTGCGTCACTGGATCAGCCCCAACAAGACCGTCGAGGGTTTCATGGGCGGCGCCTTTCTCACGGTGATCGCGCTGTTGCTCGTCGGCATCAGCGAGAGCAGCTCCACCTGGAGTTCCAACTGGGACCTGCTGTTGCTGGCTGTCGTCATCTCGATCATGGCGCCGATGGGCGATCTCGTCGAGAGCATGTTCAAGCGCAACCTCGACGTGAAGGACTTCGGTTCCATCGTCAAAGGCCACGGCGGCATCCTCGATCGCTTCGACGGGTTCCTGTTCACACTGCCGGCGGTCTATTACCTGACGCTCGTTCTCGAGCCGTGGACACAGTTCAGCGGCTGAATCCGACGTTCCAGGTGGCTCCCGTCCGCGTTGCGATCGCCGGGTCCACCGGGTCGATCGGTACACAGACCCTCGAGGTCGTTCGTGCCGAGGGAGTGGACCGCTACGACGTCGTCGGCCTCGGCATCGGTTCCTCCGCTGACGACGTGATCGCCCAGGCCGACGAGTTCCGGCCCGAGGTGATCGCAGTCGCCGACGAGTCGAGCCGTGCCCGCGTCGCTGCTGCTCTTCCCGACGTGGAGGTCGTCGCCGACCAGGCGGACCTGGTCGAGGGCGCCGACGTCGTGATCAACGGGGTGGTCGGTTTCGCCGGCCTGTCGGTGACCGTGGCCGCGCTGACCGCTGGCAAGCGGCTGGGACTCGCCAACAAGGAGAGCCTGATCGCCGCCGGACCCGTCGTGCAGCCGCTCAGGTCGACGCCCGGCGCCGAGCTCGTGCCGGTTGACAGTGAGCACTGCGCCGTGCACCAGTGCCTGCGATCATCGATCGATGGTCAAGAGATCACACGCATCGTCCTGACGGCCAGCGGCGGGCCGTTCCGGGGCCGCACCATCGATGAGCTGGCCGCCGTATCGGTCGATGACGCACTGGCCCACCCGACCTGGTCGATGGGCCCGAAGATCACCATCGACTCCAGCACGCTCATGAACAAGGGGCTCGAGGTGATCGAGGCGCACGAACTGTTCGGTGTCGCCTACGACCGGATCGAGGTCGTCGTCCACCCGCAATCAGTGGTCCACTCGATGGCCGAGTTCACCGACGGCTCGACGATCGCCCAGCTCAGCATGCCCGACATGCGACTTCCGATCGGTTATGCGCTCGGCTTTCCGCATCGAAGCCGTACGGCGTTCGGGCGGATCGACTGGTCCACGCTGTCGCGTCTCGACTTCGAACCGCCCGATCCGGCGACGTTCCGTTGCCTCGGACTCGCCTACGAGGCAGGCCGGACCGGTGGGGCTGCGCCTGCGTGGCTCAGCGCTGCGAACGAGGTTGCGGTCGACGTGTTTCTTGATCGGCTCATCTCGTGGTCGAACATTGCCGATGTGTGTCGTGCGGTGCTCGACGAGTATGACGGCTCCGTACCAGATACCGTCGACGACGTGATTGCTGCGGACGCAACGGCCCGCCGCCGGGCGTCTGCGGTGATCGAGCACAGATTGGCGAACTAGATGACAACCGACGAACTCCCCGCACCCGACAAGCAGCAGCACGGCCGGTTCACGAGCGAGGTCATGGCTGGCGGCTCCGTCGTGGAGAAGTCGGACGACGAATTGGTCGGCGGCGTTCGGGGCGCCATCGGCGTGATCGCTGTCGTCGCCCTGATCGGACTGCTCGGGCTTTTCAGCATCTGGTGGTTGGTGTTCGTGGTCGGGGTCCTCGTCGCCATCTTCCTGCACGAGCTGGGACACTTCATGACCGCTCGATGGACCGGCATGAAGGCCACACAGTTCTTCATCGGGTTCGGACCCCGCCTGTGGAGTTTCCGACGAGGAGAGACCGAATACGGCGTGCGAGCGCTGCCGCTCGGCGCGTTCGTGCGCATCATCGGCATGAACAACATGGATGAGGTCGAGCCGGGTGACGAAGATCGCACCTACCGCTCGAAGAGCTACCCGAAACGCATGCTGGTCATCTCGGCCGGGTCGATCATGCACATGCTCATCGCCATTCTGTTGCTGTTCGTGGTGTACGTGGCCGACGGTGAGACGTTCGCGAACGGGGCCGAGATCGGTGGCGTCGAAGCCGTTGGCCCGGCTGCCGTCGTGGGTCTCCTCCCGGGTGACGTGGTGCAGTCGATCGACGGCATGTCGGTTGAGGGATCGAGCGACCTCGGCCGGATCGTTCAGGCCAACGATCCGCAGGAGTCGCTCGAGATGGTGGTGTTCCGTGATGGCGAGGTCGTCGTCTTGAACGTCGTCCTCGGGGCGAACACCGACGAGGACTCACCGTTGTTCGGCAAGCCGTACATCGGCGTGTCGAGCAGCACGTATTTCGACACGATCGAGCATTCGGTGCCCGCCGCCGCAGCCAACGCCGTGACCGACATCGTCCCGACATCGTGGGAGATGACGAAGGGTGCGGTCAAGGTCCTCAATCCGGTGAACATCTTCACACACGTCATCGGCACCAACGACGACATCGAAACCCGTCCCACGACGCTGGTCGGCGTGACCGGGCTGAGCGACGATGTCGGCGAGGCCCAGGGCATCATCGGGATTCTGTTCCTGTTGGCCGTGCTCAACGTGTTCGTCGGAGTGTTCAACATGTTCCCGTTGCTGCCGCTCGACGGCGGGCATGCCGCTATCGCCACCTACGAGCGGGTTCGAGAACGCGGCGGCCAGCGGTACTACGCCGACGTGGCCAAGATGATGCCGTTCGCGATGGCGGTCATGACGGTGCTGCTGTTCTTGTTCATGTCGGGGCTCTACCTCGACATCACCGACCCCGTCGGCTGACCGACGTTCACGTGCGCCGTCGCGCCGGAGGTCACGCAGGTTCGTACGGCAACGAATAGTGCGGCAGTGAGAGCAGGTTGTCGCCCACGAAGCCGTCGGGTCGGTCACGGTAGTAGACCGTGCCATTCTGCATCGTGATGATCTCTTTCCCGGCGATCGCCAGCACACCGGCACCTTGGAGCGACGCGAGTTCGGTGGGAACGAGGTCGAAGCGCAGCAGAGTGGCGACCGCTTCGTCGAGTTCGGGTTCGAACGGACCCTCGACGTAGTCGACCTCGGCGACGGCGACGAGTGCGTCGACCCGCTCGCCGACGGCGCCGTCGAGTTCTTCGTCGGTCGGGTCCCGCCCGAGTTCGCTACGCAACCGATCGGTCTCCTCCTGGGTGATGTCAGCACCCTGATCGGCGCGGATCGCTGTCTCCGTGATCTCGCGGAACTGGGTGAGCAACGCGTTGCGCTGTTCGTCCGACTCGCGTTTGCTGATGACGAGGAGGCGGTTGATGGTGTTGTCGACGAGGTGTACCCGGCGCGGCAGACAGAGCACGGGCGCGGTGAGGAGGCCCGAACCGATTCGGTCGGCGACTTGGTCCAGGGTGACCGCCACGAGGCCGTTCTCGCCACGTGGATCCGACGCGGCATCGACGGTGCGGTAGGGCCGTCGATCGGTCCCGGGAGCGACCTGGTCGAGGCCCGCAGCGATCGTTTCGAGGTCGCGCACGCGATACCTCAGGCCGGACACGGCGCCGCTGTTGTCGCGTTCTTCGTCCCGGATGACAACGTGGCGGGTCGGCTCTGCCTCGCGGTCGAGCGTCGCCACGCCGTCGAAGGCCAGGCCGGCCGGCGTGATCTGGAACTCGTCGAGCAGCGTCACCACCTGATGGTTCGTCGAGTAGAAGGGATCCCACCGCCGCGACGCGACGGCGATCCTCGTCGGCAGCGCATCGAGAAACGAGGCGTCTGCGAGTTCGTCGGCACGGTCGGCCGCCGCTGCCGACGCGATCGCATCGGTAATGAGGTCGGCGCCGAGCAGCAGCGCAAACAGCGTCACGCCGACAGCGGGTCCGAAGACCAGTGCGCCGAGCGCGATCAGCAGGAAGCCGGCGATCGATGCCAACAGGTCGACGTCGACGCGGGCGTCGACGTCCCACGTGAGGATGCCGTCGGTCAGAACCGGCCGAAGCGTGATGATCAGACGGAAGTCGGGGTCGGGCAGGAGGTCCAGGAAGTACTCGCCCGAGATGACGACCTTGAGCACACCGGTTGGCGTGCCGGTGGTGTCGACGACCCCAGGTCGAATGGTGATGCCCTGCAAACGGCCGATCACCTCGCTCGACGGGTCACCCGGGATCTCCCGCAGGGGATGGCTGAACAGGCCGCTGTCGGGCGGGAGCTCTTCGGCCATCCTGAAGAACAGATCGTCGGCCAGCCGATCCCAGAGGCCGGGTGAGGTCCCGAAGGCAAGATCGCGACCGTCGCCGAGGAAGTTGCGGGCTCTCATCGGATCGCCGCGATCCGGCGCAAAGGCGTCGGCCTCGTTCCCGTTCCTCAAGGCGAGGTTGACGAGCGCACCCAACGCCGGCGGTCGATTGTCACCGGTCACGACCCGAAGCTCGACACGCTGGACCGATTGGCCGGCGGCGACGCCGAACGGCACCCGACGGTCGAGCTGTGCCTTCAGCTGGGCGGTCACTTCGGCAACGTCGAGCCCGGCGAACGCCAGTGCCAACTGCGTGAGCGGCTCGAACTGCACGAGGGTGATCGACAACTCGTGGTTCGACTCGAACCCTCGATCGTCGACGGTCGCGTCGATGTCGACGGCGAGCATCAGTCCGATTCCGATGCCCTCGTGCTGCTCGCCGGTGGCTCGGTCGAACACGTCGGTGACGACCGTCAGCAGAAGATTGGCGCCACTCTGGTCGTCGATCAGCACCTCGGTGTCGAACGACCCGTCCACTCCCTCAGGCAGCGATGCGGCGGGGTGGGGCGTGTAGCGGCGCGTGAAGTCGGTCGGAGGATGGATGGTCAGATGCACGTCGATGCCTTCGTCGGCGTCGACGATGTCCAGATCGAGGGGCAGCAGCCCGGCATCGACCTGTGCGAGCAGCGCGTATCGCAGGTATCTCGGCGACAACAGCACCTCGATGTCGAATCCGGATTGGAGCAGGCTCTGGTCGACCACAGTTGGCACCTTTCGTCGCGATCCTGGGCGGCGCCTGCCGACTGTACGGGCACGGTCGCGGCGCTCGCTCCGAATATCGCAGGTCCGCATGAACGCAAACGCCGAGACGTGGTCGTGGCAGACGGCCGGGTTCCTCGCCACGGACAGGACCGGCAGACGCCAGGCGGCTCTGCGCACGAGCGTGATGGCTTCGGCTCATCGCGGGCTCTGCCACGAACCCCCGTCCTCGCGGTAGCGTCGGAGCTGCGATGGATGTCACCGATTGGAAGAGCGAACGCAGGCCGACCCGGCAGATCAAGGTCGGAGATGTGGCCGTCGGCGGCGATGCGCCGATCTCGGTGCAGTCGATGACGATCACGAAGACCTCCGACGTCGAGGGCACACTCCAGCAGATCTATGCGTTGGCAGCGGCGGGCTGCGACATCGTCCGCTGTACCTGCAACGAGCAGGCGGCTGCCGAAGGTCTCGCTCAGATCGTGCCGCGCTCGCCGGTGCCGATCATCGCCGACATCCACCACCAGTACAAAATGGCGCTTGCGGCCATGGAAGCCGGTGTCCAGGGCCTACGCCTCAATCCCGGCAACATCCGCAAGCCTGCGCACGTCAAGGCCGTCGCCAGCGAGGCTCGTGATCGCAGCATCCCGATCCGTATCGGGGTCAACGCCGGCTCGCTGGATCCGTCGCTCTACGAGAAGTACGGCGGTGCCACGCCGGAAGCCATGGTCGAGTCGGCGGAGCAGGAGATGGCCTTCTTCCGAGAGGTCGACTTCGATCTGATGAAGATCTCGGTCAAGGCGTCGAGCGTGCCCCTGATGGTCGAGGCATACCGCCAGCTGTCAGAGGTGACCGATGTCCCGCTCCATCTCGGCGTCACCGAGGCCGGGCCGCCACCGGCCGGTCTGGTCAAGGCCACGGCAGGGATCGCGACCCTGCTGATGGAAGGTATCGGCGACACCATCCGCTATTCGCTGACCGCCGATCCGGTCGAGGAGGCCCGCGCCGGGCGCCAGTTGCTCGAGGCACTCGGCCTTCGGGAGCGCAAGAACGTCGACTTGATCGCCTGCCCGTCGTGTGGGCGCGCCGAAGTCGACGTGATCGACGTGGCCAACCGCGCCATGGAAGCCTTCGGCGAACGGCAGCTGCCCCTGCAGGTAGCGGTGATGGGCTGCGTCGTGAACGGCCCGGGAGAAGCCCGCGAAGCCGACATCGGCATCGCAGCCGGCAACAAGCGCGGGCACCTCTTCGTGAAGGGTCGCAACATCGCGGTCGTTCCGGAGGACGAGATGGTCGATGCTCTCGTCGAGTGGGCCGAGTTCATCAACGAGCACGGGACCGACGCCGCGATCGCCAAGGCCGACACGACGGTTGCCGAGCGTGAGGCGGCACGCGATCGTTCGGCGTTGCTCGACGAGCAGGGCGACGATGTGAACAACGCCGGCGAGAAGATCGTCCAGATCCGCAAGAAGGTCTCCGGCTGATCCGATTCGTCGGTCGACTCACGGGACTGTGAACATGCCCGGATGCAGCCAACGGAGATCATGCGAGCAACCGACGCGATCGGGACCATCGGCGCCGCCTTCTACTTTCATCCCGACACCGTCGCCCGCGGCAAAGAGGCTGGTCTCGATGGATTTCGCTTCTACATCCTCGGTCGCGGTGGCGTGCTCGGCAACGTCGAACCCGCAGTCGTACACGGTGCGTTCGGCTACTTCCATCCTGCCCTGATCGCCAAGATGTGGACAACCGCATCCGAACGGGTGGCACCTCGCGACGCGGCACGGCTGTACCACCAGTGCGCCCACGACCTCGGACGGAGCAAGCTCGCCGATGTCGAGGGCCTCGACGGGTTCATCGATGCGGCATCGCAGATCATCGAGTCGGTGGAGGGTGCGTCGCTCCCGCTGTTCACCGCCATGCGCGCGGAGCCCGTGCCCGAGGATCCGCCGGCTGCCGCGATCCATCAGGCGATGGTGCTTCGCGAGTTGCGCGGCAGCGTGCATCTGCTCGCGTTGGTGTCGCAGGGGCTCGACAGCGCGACAGCGCACGCCATCAAGCGACCCGCCGACGTGACCGTCTTCGGGTACGAGACTGCTCCGGACATCACCGCCGACGATCGGGCGACATGGCAGCGCGCCGAGGAGCTCACCGACCAACTGCTCGTCCCGGCCTATTCGAGCCTGAGCGACGATCAGGCCCAGGCGTTGGTGGCGGGCACCGCCGCAATCGCTACCGCCCTCGGCGTCTGACCTCAGAGGTCAGGCGGGTTCGCCGTCAGGGACGACGACGTAGGTAACGGCGTCGGCGGTCCACTCGTCGCCGGGGGCCGCGTACCAGGTGTTGCCGAGAAGGTCGATCGAGAGCTCATGGCCGGTCGCGGTGTGCCACTGGCCCGCATCGAGGCGGACGAGGGCCACATCGGCGTTCGGTAGGTCGTAGCGCGTCGACAGCGCGAGCACCGGATCGGCGAGGGGTGTGGCGTCGACGGTCTCGAGCAGGAGATCGACATCGACCGGTTTCGAGGTCAGCCCGCCCCGTACGACGTTGTCGCTCGGGCCCATCAGTTCGATTCCGGCCCCGTTGAGGTATGCGTGCAGGTTGCCGGCTTCGAGTCGGATCGCTTCGCCCGGCTCCAACACGACGTGATTGAGCAGCAGCGTCGCTGCCACGCTCGGTTCGCCCGGGTACCGACGAGCGAGCTTGCGAACCCACGCTGCTTCGGAGCGCACGGAATCGGCGCACGCCGCAATCACCGGGTCCGTGGCGAGGTCGTGCCGGTACAGGCCGGCGAGCACTGCTCCCGGGCCATCGGCGGCGAGCACGCGGCGAGAGCTCGTCGAGACCCAGTTCGTTCAGCAGCGACAGTGTGGCTCCGACGGGCCGCACGCCGCACAGCGCCTCGAACGGTGTCAGTGCGCACAGCAGCTCCGGTTTGGGGTGTGCGTCCGGGTAGATCCCCGCGGCGAATCCACGCCGTGCGCGGTCGGCGTCGGGGTGGGTCTGGAGCGACAGCGGCTCGCTACACGCCAGCACCTTCAACAGATAGGGGAGTGGCCCTGCGATGTCGGCCAGGGGAGTGCCGTCGTCGAGACCGGCGGGGCCGTTGGGATGGGTGCCGAGCCACAGTTCCGCCCAGGGCCGACCGTCGGGTTCGAGGCCGAGGAGGCCCGGGATGAACGCAGGGTCGCCCCAGGCGTAGTGCTGCACCACTCCCTCGACCCGCTGCATTCTCAGCAACCTAGATGATTGGTTCCAAGGGGTCTCAGTGGTCATAGGCGAGGAGTGATCGTGCGGGCCCGGTGGTGCTGGTGGTTTCGTTGTGCCAGATCGCGGCGGTGAGCGCGAGGAGTCGTTGGAGGATGCGAGCGCAGACGCCGTCGGGTTTGCGTGCGCCGTGGCGTTCGGGATCGAGCTGGGCTTTGAGGGTCTGGTTGATTGATTCGATGATCTGGCGGAACGGTTTGAGGTATCGGGTGAGCGGCCGGCCGCTCTTCTCGGAGCGGATGGCGGGGCGGATCAAGGTGATGCCACGGGCGTTGAGTCCTGCTTCGAATCGTGCGGAGCGGCAGCCCTTGTCAGCCATCAACACTTGGCCTGACCGGGTGTCGAGTGCGGGGTCGAGCCCGATCATCGCGAGCGCGGTGTCGCGTTCGTCGGTCTTGGCGCCGGTCGACGCGTACGCGACGGGCAGTCCTGACGGGGTGGCGATCAGATGCTGGCGCAGTCCCCAGAAGAACCGGGAGTGACGTGCTGACCGGGGCCGGCGCGTCGCCGTCGGGTCGGCGCGGCGCTGATGCTCGCTGGCGGGGTCGGACCGCTCGATACACCTCGAGCCCGATCGATGCCGTGTGATGTCGTCTCGTCGTGCCCGGGTCGTTGTGACGATGTCCTCTTGCAGCCTCACTCGACGCGTACGACGATGGGTGCTGACTCAGCTGGCGCAAGGAGGACCTGGCGATGGAGAACCACGACGACCGTCGAGCTGCCGCCATCGATCGCATCACCGACAAGCGCGAGTTCAGGACCCACGCGGTGGTCTACTGCATGGTCAATTCACTGCTCGTGGTCATCTGGGCAGGATCCGGGGCCGGCTACTTCTGGCCGGTCTGGGTGATCGCAGGGTGGGGCATCGCGCTTGCGCTTCACGCCTGGCGGATCTTCGGACAGACGCCCATTTCCGAAGACGACATCGTCGAGGAGATGAACCGCCTCGACGAACCACGCAACCGCACAACTTCCTGACCGGCGCCGTCGGGCTCACCCCTGCGCGCCTGTCGCAGGGCCTTCTTCGACGACATCGTCCGAACCTCGTCAGCGGCTCCCACGGGTCGGCCGGGCTCTGGCGTCATCGTCTCGCTTGCGCTCGAGAGGACCTGTGACCCTGTGGCCGCGAGACACATCGCGACACACTGGACGGAGGAGCCCACGACCCGCATGAGTGCCGCGTGCGGGACCAGAAAGCGAGGTGCCCCCATCAATCCGCCGTCATCAACGCAGCAAGCCAATCTCGGCCTCGTCGTCCAGGTCGGAGGTCTCATCCGCTCCGGCTTCGCCGACTCCGGCGAGGAGATTTTCGCGCCCGACGTCGTATTCCATTTCTTCAACCAGCGCCTCCCCGAACTCGCCGGCGACCATCACGGGTACGCCGGTGTCCGTAGCCTCTTCGAGCGGCTGGGACAGGCGAGCGACACGGGCTTCCACAGCGAACCTCATTCGGCGATCCCCTACGGAGACGAGATCGTCGTCGCCTACGCGACCAACACCGTGAGCTTCGGTGGCACAGCGCTGGATGTCGACGCGGTCGTCGTGTGGCGGATCGTCGACGGGCAAATCCACGAAGTGTGGGACATCCCGGCGATCAACAGCGTGCGCCCGCATCAGTCGAGAACGGAATGACCCGATGCTGCACGGCCATCCTCAGCAGTCGGTGGGACGCAAGATGTCCGCCAAGACCGAGCGGGTCCGCGTCACGGCATTCGTGAGTCATCCCAAACGGGTCAGCCCTGCCACGCGTCATTGGCTCGGGATCGACGGACTTGGGCTCGGTCCGTCTCACTAGCGTGACGCTGTGGCCTCACACGACGACGCGAAAGATCTGATCCTGGCGCTGCCCGAGGTCGTGGAAGGCACTCGGTACGGCCGACCGACCTGGTTCGTGAACGACAAGGGCTTCGCCTGGGAACGACCGTTCTCGAAGGCCGACATTGAACGCTTCGGCGATGAACCCGTTCCCCACGGCCCGATCTTGGCTCTCGTTGTCGACGATCTCGCCGACAAGGCAGCCGTCCTCGGTGCCGGAAACGACGGTGTCTTCACCATTGCCCATTTCGACGACTACCCGGTCGTCTTGGTCCAGCTCGACGTGGTCGAGTCCACCGTGCTCGAAGAAGCGATCATCGACGCCTGGTTGGCGTGTGCCCCCGAGCCGCTCGCCCACTCCTACCTGACTGAGCGCGGCGCCGATTGATCGACTCGGTTCCGTCCCTCCGCGCAACTGGAGTTGCACCGAGTCCAACCGGCGTTGGACCTTGGAGACTCGGGTCTTTCAGCGTCTCGCCGAGCGCCTACGTGTCCGACATCCAGCGGCTTGGCCATGGCAGGGTCGGTGTTGTCCGAGCGTCAACTCAGCGCAGGTCGAAGAACGGGAGGACTCGATCGGTCAACGTGTTCGGTCGAGATCTACTTGTTGACGCTCGTGTCGAGTTGGATTCGCCCGGCCTGCGCGGCGGACATGAACGCCTGGTAGTCGCGCTCGGCCTGGTCGGCGTAGCGCCTTGCGAAGTCTCCGATCGCCGTGGCGAACACGTCGCTCTTTCCCAGGTATCGGGCGATGGCGATGCGGTCACCGGATCGCGCATGTCCGCGGGCGAGGGTCCAGCCGCAGGAGGTGGCGTAGCGGTGCATCGCGGCCTTGTCGGCCAAGGACGTGTCGAACGAGCCCTTCATGTCCCACAGTTGTCGGAAGTAGAAGTGGTTGCGTCCAACCGACGACCACCCGAGCAGGATGTCCGATGTCGCCTGCATCAGTCGCTGGCCCTCGACCACCCGCCGACCGGGGTCGCGGCGCCAGGACAGGCCGCCGTGCTGGGCGAGCGCCGACTTGCCGGCCTCCTTGATCTGGAGGAAGAGGAGATCGTCGTCGTCGTGGCCTTGCAGGAGCGCCATGAAGGCGCGACTGCCGACGCTCCCCACACCGACGACCTTGAGTGCGACGTCGATCAGCTGGTACGAGGCCAGGAGATGTTGCCGGTTGCCCTGCAACGTGTCGCGGTACTTGCCGAAGAGCTCAGGGATCGCCTGTTCGATCCGGTCCCGGCGGGCATCGTCGAGGAGGTCCTTCAACGGAACGACGAGCGGTGGTTGGTGCACGATCCGTCGACGGCCATCCACCACCTCGGACAACTTGCGCGCCGCCCGTTCGCTGTCCTTGCCCTTCGCCTTCTTGACCGCTGCCCGCGTCGCTTTGGTCAACTTCGACTGATGCAGTTCGGCGACCCGCTCGGTGGTCAACCGGCTGTACCAGACGTCCAGATTGTCCATCTCGGCGAACGCCCGCATCGCCTGGCGGTAGCTGGCCGCGGAGACCGTCGCCACCGAGTGCTGCACCTCGGCATCCCAACCGTTCTCTCTCGACGCGAGCACGAAGCTCGTGGCGAGACGCTTCAGGTCCCACTCCCACGGACCGCGCAGGGTCTCATCGAAGTCGTTGATGTCGAAGACCATCGACCGATCAGGTGAGCCGTACACACCGAAGTTGGACAGGTGAGCATCCCCGCAGAGCTGCGCGTGGATCCCCGTCACCGCCGTCGGGCGGAGGTCAGCGGCCATGATCGACGCCGTACCGCGATAGAACGTGAACGGACTGGCGCTCATCCGGCCATAGCGGATCGGCACCAACGACGGGATCGCCGTCTTGGTCCCTTCCTCGATGATGGCGACCGGGTCACGCCGATCGGGAGGAGGCTCCCATGTCCCGGCCGCCGAACGCGGCGACACCTTCCTGGCCTGCCTGCCGCGTTCGCGGCGATCGGCAACGCTCGGGTGCCCGAATTCGTCTCGATCGAACTGCATGTCAGCAACCTCCGTGAACTCAGGACGCTAGTCCAAGGGACCGTCCGATGGCGCCGAACGGGACGAGCCCGACGAGCGTTCGACCGGGACATGCCTGCTGGACGCGGCCAGTCAAGAGTGCCGCACGTGTCGAGGACTGGGAGTTCGCCGTTGCGTCAGTCGATCGGGCGGCTCGCCCGGGCCGATTCAGGGTCGGTACTGCGTCACGAGGCGTTGTCCGAGGCTGTGGAGTTCAGCTCTCAAATTCGCCGGCCCGAGGACTTCGACGACAGGCGCGAAGCCGGCGAGCTCAGCGACGGGTGTGTGGGTCGTCGGGAACGTGATCTCCACGCGTAACCGGCCGTCGTCGTTGTTGTCGGTGGTGGTCGAGCGGACCGAGACTCTGTCCTTTCCGAACCGAGCGCGCAGCCAGTTGACGGCTCGTGGTTCGGCGAGGGCGCTGACGGTTTGCTCGCCGCGCAGCTCGGCGATGTCGGCGGCGATGGTTGCCCATTCCTGTCTGAGGTCGAAGTCCGGTGGACGGACAGTGGGCTGGTCGGTGAGTTGGGCTGACTGGATTCTCCGGACGCGGAACGTTCGCTGTCCGGTTCCGGTGCCGGCGACGAGGTACCAGGTGTTTCGTTTCGACACGAGCCCAAGAGGGTGGACGGTTCGCTCGGTGACGTTGCCCTGTCGGTCCCGGTAGCCAAGCGTCACCTGGACTCCGGTGACGATGGCGTGTTGCAGCGTTTCGAGGTGGCGGGGTGGTTCCGGGCTGTCGCTGCCCCACTCGGCGGGGTCGAGGACGATTGCCGATGCCGCTTGTTCCGCTTCGGCTCGGAACGTTTCGGGGAGCGCCTGGATGAGCTTGCGGAGTGCCGCCTTGGCTTCGGGGGTGACGGCCGACGAGGGGCCGGCGACGAGGAACAGGGTTCTGGCTTCTGCGGCGGTCAGTCCGGTGAGGTCGGTGCGGGCTCCGCCGACGAGGGACCATCCTCCGCTGCGGCCGGGACGGGAATACACCGGGATTCCGGCGATGGCGAGGGCTTCGAGGTCGCGGCGGGCGGTGCGCGTCGACACTTCGAGTTCGGCGGCTACCTGGGCGGCGGTGACGCGGCCGCACGTCTGGAGAAACAGCAGTGTGGCCACGAGGCGGTCGGCACGCATGAGGTCAGTTTCGCACTGAACGTGGACAAGAGATGGCCACATTGGTGTGGAAGATGCCTGTCATGAACGAACAGCAACCGAACACCTCACCGACAAGCTCGATCACTCACGACCACATCGATCCACGGCGAGTTCTCGACCGTGCGATCGCCACAGGCGGGTCCGTCATCGCTCGCGTCGGGCCCGACCAGCTCTCCGCTCCAACGCCATGCTCCACGATGGACGTGCGCGCCATGCTCGGGCACCTCATCGCCGTGCTCGACCGCATCGCCGCGCTCGGACGGGGCGAGGATCCCTTCGTCGTCACCGAGATCCCTGCGCTCGATGATGGCTGGTCGGATGCCTGGACGACATCAGCGCGCCGCGCCGCGGACGCATGGCGCGACGATGCCGTGCTCGAACAGCCGATGGCGCTGCCGTGGATTCAGGGCAGCGGTGCCGAGGTCCTGGCGTCCTACTTCTCCGAACTGACCGTTCACACGTGGGACATCGCGGTCGCGACCGGACAACAACCCGACTGGGACGACACCGTCGTCGCCGCAGCGCTCGCCGTGCGCGACTTCCTCCCCGCGGAGAACCGCCGCGCGCTCTTCGAAGAGATCTCCACCGCGATGGGCCTGGACGAGGTCGCGATCCCGTTCGCCGAGCCAGTCGCGATCGCCGACGACGCGCCTGCCATCGACCGCCTCGTCGCCTGGAACGGTCGAGATCCCAGCCGCTGACCCAGTCCGCGGACTCGTGCCTGACGGGCACGGAGGTTTCTGGTCTCTGGTGGGATCGAATCCTGCATGATGAGCACGGCGGTCCGAGCCCATGGGGTTCGGCCCTTCGACAACCACTGGCACCCTCGACGTGTTGTCGGGGGACATCCGGCTGTGGCCTCAGGAGGCAGGAGCGATCGGCAACGTCGGCCCATGCGGCACGCTCGGCGCCGGCTGCTCATCCGGTTCAGGCGACGCCGAGTTCGCGGGCCCGGGCGAGCACACCCTCGCGCTCGGCGCCGATCGTGGTCGTGTCGCCGTGACCGGTGTGCACCATCGTCTCGGACGGAAGGCTCATGAGCTGCGCCAGGATCGACCGGACGATCGTGGGTTCGTCGCTGAAGCTCCGCCCCGTGGCACCGGGGCCGCCGCAGAACAGCGTGTCGCCGGACAGCACCAGCCCGGAGGCTTCATCGTGAAAGCAGCAACAGCCCGGCGAGTGTCCGGGCGTGTGCAAGATGCCGAGCGAGTGACCGCCGACATCGATCGTCTCGCCGGGAATCACGGCACCATCGGTGTCGTGGTCGGGCCAGACGACTTCCCAGAGCATGTGGTCGTCGGTGTGCAGCAGGATCGGAGCATCGACCGCATCGCGCAGCGGCACGGCCGCGTTGATGTGGTCGTTGTGGCCATGGGTGAGCACGATCGCCTTGACCCGGCGGCCACCGATCCCGTCGATGATCGGCTGATGATCGTGGGCGGCGTCGAACACGACCACTTCACGATCGTCACCGACGATCCAGATGTTGTTGGTGACGTCCCATTCGCCTCCGTCGAGGGCGAATATCCCGTCGGTCGTGACCAGTTCGATCGGCATGATCAGTCCATCACGACGACGCTGCGGAGTACTTCGCCGCGCTCCATCTTGTGGAACGCCTCCTCGACGTCAGCGATGCCGATCGTCTCGCTGACGAATCGGTCGAGGTCGAGGCGGCCCTGCCGGTAGAGGTCGATCAGCATCGGGAAGTCACGGCTGGGGAGACAATCGCCGTACCACGACGATTTCAGTGAACCGCCACGGCCGAACACGTCGATGAGCGGCAACTCGAGCTTCATCTCGGGATTCGGTACGCCGACCAGCACCACGGTTCCCGCCAGATCGCGAGCGTTGAAGCACTGCTGGTACACCTCGGGATGGCCGACAGCGTCGATGCACACGTCGGCTCCGTTGCCGTCGGTGACCGACCGGATGTACTCGACCGCGTCGGTGTCGTTGGCGTTGCACGTGTGCGTGGCCCCGAACTCCTTGGCCCATTCCAACTTCTGGTCGTCGATGTCGACGGCGACGATCGTGGACGCTCCGGCCAGATAGGCGCCGGCGATCGCCGCATCTCCGACGCCGCCGCAGCCGAACACCGCAACCGAGTCACCGCGCCCCACGTCACCGGTGTTCATCGCAGCACCGAGCCCGGCCATGACCCCGCACCCCAGCAGACCGGCCGCCGTGGCCGGAGCCTCGGGATCGACCGGCGTGCATTGGCCGGAGTGGACGAGCGTCTTCTCGACGAACGCCCCGATGCCGAGAGCGGGCGACAGCTCGGTGCCGTCTGCCAGCGTCATCTTCTGCGACGCGTTGAACGTCGAGAAGCAGTACCAGGGTTTGCCCTTCTGGCACGATCGGCACGTTCCACACACGGCCCTCCAGTTGAGGATGACGTAGTCGCCAGGGGCGACATTCGTGACGCCTTCGCCGACCGCTTCGACGATGCCCGCCGCTTCATGACCGAGAAGGAACGGGAACTCGTCGTTGATCCCGCCCTCGCGGTAGTGCAGATCGGTGTGACACACGCCGCACGCCTGGATGTCGACGACGGCCTCCCCGGGGCCCGGGTCGGGGATCACGATCGTCTCGAGTGTGACGGGCTCGCCCTTGGCGCGGGCGACGACTCCTTGAACTTCCTGTGGCATGGCAGCGAAGGTAGTCCACGCGGTCCGGGCTGTCAGCGCCGGGCCGCAGGTCGCCCGTCCGGGCCGGCCAGGATCAAGGTCGAGGCGATGATCGGCACGACGATGCTGGCGCTGACGAATCCGATCGGGCCGAGCCCCCAGGCGACCAGCAACGCTGCGGCGATCACCGCTGGAAGGAGCAGGGCCAGGACAACAGTCATGAGGCGGAGGTTCTTGTTGCGGGCGAACACGGCGAAGCCGATCGTCCACGTCACATGGGCGGCGAGAACCAGCGCAAGGAGCAGACCGAGCAGCGGAAGTGCCGCTCCGATCCCGTCGTACCCGAGATCGTCTTCGTCAGCGGAGCGACCGGTTCTCGCCAGGACGAGCGCCAGCCCGACGGCTCCCCACCAGAGCACTGCGTAGGCGATGCCTGCGAGCACACCGATCAGCCACGTTGGTGCTGATCGGAGGCGGTCCATCAGAACAGGCGAAGGTCGTCGGGGGCCATGCCCCTGAGCTGGTCGTAGTCGACCTCGACCCAGCGGAAGCCGCGGCTCTCGGCGAGTACCTTCGCCTGTGGCTTGATCGACTGGGCGACGAACACGCCGCGGATCTCGCCGAGCGACGAGTCGAGCTCGAGCCGCTCGATGTACCTGGCGAGCTGTTCGACGCCGTCCATCTCGCCGCGACGCTTGACCTCGACGGCGACGACGGTGTCGTCAAGGTCGCGGCAGACGAGGTCGATCGGACCGATCGCGGTGGGATACTCGCGGCGCACGAGCGTCAGGCCGCCTTCGATGGCATCGGGTGAAGCCGCCAACAGCTCCTGCAGGTGAGCCTCGACACCGTCTTTCTGGAGGCCGGGGTCGTCGCCGAGCTCGTGGGCGGTGTCGGTGAGCACCTCGTGCAGGGTGATCGTGAGCGTCTCGTCCTTGGGGTTGGTGACCACCCACTTCGGCGGGTCGTCGTCGGTGATCTCGACCAGCTTGTTCGGCGCGTTCATCCAGTTCAGCGGCTTGTACGCGCCGCCATCGGCGTGGATCGCGACGCATCCGTCGGCCTTGACCATGATCAGCCGGTTGGCCTCGGGGAGATGGGCGGCCAGACGCCCTGCGTAGTCCACCGAGCAGCGGGCAATCACGAGACGCACGACGAGCGATGCTAACCGTCGTCACCGTCGGCCGGCTCGCCCCCCTGGTCGGATCGAGGTCGTCGCCGTCGGCGAGGTTCCAGCGTCGCGACCACACCAGCCGCTCAGCGTCGTCGAACGCCGGGATCTCATCGGGTGCGACGCGGTCGTCGCTCAACCGCGATGCACGGTCCGGCTCGTCGGTGTCGTCCGGGGCGGGATGCCCTATCGGCGGAAGACCCCGCGGATCGAGTCGATTCGCCCGGCCTCGACGTCGGCCGCCGGCATCCGGATGCCGTGTTCGGCCCCGTCAACCCGGAAACGGTCGACCGCGGCGTCGAGCTGCTCGGATCGAAGCCGACGCCGGCTGTTGCGGCAAGGGGTTCCCGGCCGACCCCGTCAGCGCCTCTGTTCGGCATGTGATCTCATTCGCTTCTGGATCAGCTCGCGGCGTTCCTGCAGCTCTCGGTAGGTGAGGCTGTCGACATCGGCGTCGAGGCCGAAGCCGGCCTTCACGCCGTCGAAGTCGAACTGGATCTCGGTCGACGCGAGACCGAGATCGGTCGCGATCCGCTGGCCGTGGCGCTGCGCGAACATCATGGAGATGTTCGCGACCTCCGCGAGCAGGTCGAGGTCGGGGGCGAGCCGAGCGATCGCACCGTCGAGGAACACCATGTTCTTGACGTACAGCATCAACTCCTTCGGAAGGCGCGCGCCGTAGCCCAGGAGCGCCTTGACGACCCGCTGGACCTCCTTGACCATCTCGTCGCCGGTCAGCGTGGTCGGGTCGATCGGCGGCCGGTCGAGTCCGAGATCGGTGATCACCGCATCGAGGTCGGTGTCGTGGGGCAGCGCGCCCAGGTCGCGCAGCGCCGCCATCTGACCCTTCACGTCGTTCGTGGTGGCGCCCAGCATGAGGCGAAGGAACGCCAGGCGGCGTTCCTTCGACAACCGGGCCACGATGCCGAAGTCGAGCAGAGCCGTTCGCCCGTCGGGCAACACGAAGAGGTTGCCACCGTGCAGATCGCCGTGAAAGACGCCGTGGATCATGGCGCCTTCCATGAAGGCGATCATGCCGGTGCGGATCACGGCCTCGGTGTCGATACCGGCACCCTGCATGCCGGCGACGTCGTCGAAGTTGAAACCGGTGAATCGCTCCATCACGAGCACCCGGCGCGTGACGAGCTCAGGGTGGGGGCGAGGGACCACGTAGCCGTCCTGGCCGAGGTCGTGCAGCACCCGCGCGACGTCGAGCATGTTGGCGGCCTCGAGACGAAAGTCGAGCTCCTCCATGATCGTCTCGGCAAACAACTCGACGAGTGCCGGCGGGTTCGCCAGGGCGGCGACGGGGATCCGGCCGACGAGGTGTGGGGCGATCCATGCCATGGCGCGCAGGTCCTTGTGCACCAGCTTCGCCACCGACGGACGCTGCACCTTGACCACGACGTCCTCGCCGGTGTGCAGCCGAGCGGCGTGCACCTGGGCGATCGAAGCAGCGGCGAGCGGTTCCGTGTCGAAGTACTCGAACATGTCGTCGATCCGACAGCCGAGATCCTGCTCGACGGTGAGCCGAACGACGTGGAACGGCTCGGCCGGAACCTGATCTCGGCACTTCTTGAATTCGTCGACCAGTTCGGAGGGGAACAGGCCTTCGCCCGATGAGATGATCTGGCCGAGCTTGATGTAGCTCGGTCCGAGTGCCTCGGCCGCGAGCCGAAGTCGCTTCGACAGATCTGCTCGGCTGACCTCGGGACCTGGGTAGGTGCCACGGCGTTTGCGCCACATCCATGGGCCGATCGCCTTGGTGAGATGGGCGACGACGACGGCGACCCGACCGGCCGGTGGACGCCGCGACGGCGCCGTCAACCGTGGCACGTCGCGGCGGGCCTTGGTGCGCAGCCGATCGACGGGACCCGTCCAGCGGATCTCGTCTGGGTCGAGCACCCAAGGCTCCGCCTCCGAGAACGCGGCCCATGTTCGATCGCTCGACGACTCGTCAACCATCCCACCAGGATGCCGCCGCCGGGAGCGGATCAGACGTACTGCCCGATCGTCTATCGTGACGCCGATCACAGCGCGACGCGATGTGTGGTCGCCGACACTCACTGGGGGGCTGATGTTTGCCGTCACCGATACCGAACTGTCCGCGCGGTTCCCGATCTACACGCGAGCCAACGTCGGAGAGGTCTTCCCCGATCCGGTCACGCCGTCGACGAGGAGCCCGCTCCTGTGGGAGTCGGAGCTCGGCTGGCGGGACGCCTACGTCCGGATGGGCGCGTTCGACGCCGCGGAGTTCCCCGACGATGCCTTCACGATCCTCGGCGTGGCCGGTGGGTACTGCTATCTGAATGCATCGGTGATGCGACTGTTCGGCGAACGTGCGCCGGGTCTGTCGTGGAAGTTGATCGATGAACAGTTCTTCGGCGCCCAGCCCGGCATTCCCGACTACGTGCAGCGCCCCGGCGATGTCCGCCCGGACCTGACCGAGCGGCTCCAGGAGACGTTCGGCTGGGTCTTCACTCAAGCCAATGTCGACGATCTCGACCGCCTCACCGAGCACCGGGAACGAACCATTGCGCTCCGAGCCCGACGTCCCGACTTCGAGGCGATGTCCGACCAGGAGTTGTGGGAGTACGCACACGAATTGTTCCCATGGCATCGGGAGTTCTTCTCCGAGCACCTCTTCGTGTCGACGCTGTCGACCGTGCCGGTTGGCGTGATCCAGGGCACGGCCGAAGCGGTCGGGCGGCCCGATCTGATCCTGCCGCTCATGGCGGGCTTCGGCCAGGTCGACTCCGCAGAACCGAGCTACGCCATGTGGGCGCTGTCGCGGCTGGAACCGACGAGCGAGCAGTTCCAGGACGGATTCGCCCAGTTCCTCGCAGACTTCGGCAGCCGCGGTCCGAACGAGTGGGAAGCCAGATCGCCGACGTGGGAGACCGAGCCCAACCTCGCATTGGCCGCGATCGACCGAATGCGCAACGCACCAGACGCCGCCGATCCGGTCCGGCATCAGGCCGAGCGTGCCGCCGAGCGAGCGCAGGCTGCGTCGACACTGCTGGCCCTGGTCGACGGTGATCCCGAGGCACACGGGCAACTCGCCGCTGCGATCTCGTGTTCCTCGGCCTGGTTGCCCGGCCGAGAACGCACGAAGACCAACAACATTCGTCTGATCCAAGAGATCAGGGTGCCGCTTCGTGAACTCGGACGACGAATGGTCGATCGTGGCGCGTTCGACGAGATCGAGGACTTCGGCTTCGTGTTGAACGAGGAATCCGACGAGTTGCTCGGGCCGGTGCCCGAATCTCTGACCGAGCGCATCCGTCAGCGCAAGGCGGAGTACCACGACCTGAGTGCACGGATCCCACCGTTCGTGTTCGCCGAACGAACCACCGATCCGAACGAGTGGCCGATGCGGGAGGACAACGATGCGGACCAGCTCGCAGGCGGTGAGTCGATCCAGGGCATCGCGGGCTGTCCCGGAGTCTCGGAGGGTCGGGCCCGTGTCGTGCTCGATTCACACGATCCCTCCGCGTTGGAGCCGGGCGACGTCCTGGTGGCGCCGATCACCGATCCGTCGTGGACGCCGCTGTTCGTGCCGGCGGGCGGTGTGGTGGTCGATGTCGGTGCCGCGTTGAGTCACGCGATCATCGTGAGTCGCGAGCTGGGCATCCCGTGCGTCGTCTCGGCGACCGATGCCACGCGCCGGATCCCGGATGGCGCGTTGGTTCGCGTCGACGGGAACACCGGCACCGTGACGGTGCTCGAGCTCCCGTAATTGCGGGTGCTCCGCACCGGTTCGCCTGCCCGCTGGATCTTCCGGGCGGGCCGGTTCCACCCACCGGGCTCACGGTCTCCGCACAACATCGCCGCTCGCCCGCTGAACGTCGACTGCAGAGCACCGAAGAATCAGTGCGATCCGTGGGCCTCGTCGCACAGGATCTCTTCACCCGTGGGGACCTGACCGCCGGCGATCCCGTCGAGCGCAGCGAACGGGCCGCACTCGTGAGGAGTGATCCAGACATGGATCATCGGTGACAACGTTCCGTCGACGAGAGGAGGGGCGCACGGTGTGCCGACGGGTTTGACGCCGGCGACCTGTGGAGCGTCAGGGTTGTCGGTGAAACACAGATCACCGTGAACGTGCCACTGCATCAGCGCTCCGCCGAAGTCGGGCACCTCGTCGAGCGGCGTGTTGCTCGGCATCATGAACATCGCGGACACGAGCCGCTTCGAACCGTCGGGTTGTGGCTCGAACACCAAGCTCTCCGGATAGTCCGGGTCGAGCACCTTGTCGTCGTCGATCCAGTCCCACTGTATGTAGTGCTCGTGGCCGGTCGCTGCGTCACCGATCGATCGGAACCCGGCGTCCTCGACGACCTCCAGGTCGGACCACTGTGGGAGGTCGCGCACCGTCGCGGCGACGAGGTTCTCGGCGTAGGCCTGCTGCTGCGGTGTGACTCCGTCGACGCCGCCGAGATCGATCGGCAACTCGGGGTCATAGGGAGTCGCCATGACGGCTTCGTGGTCATCGTGCTCGTCGCCCGAGGCCGCATGGTCGTGCTGGCATTGATCCATCCGTGCGCCTTCACCGACGCCGGCCTGCCCGGCGCCGTGACCCTCCAACGCGGCGAACGGTCCGCACTCGTGGGGAGTGATCCACACGTGCACCATCGGATTCTCGCCGCCGGCGTTGAGCGTGCCCGGCGGGCAGGTGCCGCCGAAGTTCTCCAACACCCCCTCGACCACCGGGACGCCGTCGTCGTCGAGCCCCCAACACAGGTTGTCGTGCACGTGCCATTGCATCAGCGGCCCGGCGTACTCGGTCAGCGACGGGTCGCCGATCGGGGTCTCGTCGGCGATGAACATCGCCGAGACGAGGGTTCGATCATCGCCGTCGACCCTGAACACCAGTGACTCGGGCGCTGTCGGGTCGAGGAACTTGTCGTCGTTGATGAGCTCGGTGTTGATGAAGTGCTCGAAGCCGGTGCTCGCGTCGCCGATCGAGCGGTAGCCGAGGGATTCGAGTTTCGTCACGTCAGCGAACTCGGGGAGCTCGCGGAGCGTTGCGATCGTGAGTTGTTCGGCGCGTTTCACCTGCTCGTCGGTGACGCCGTCGACCCCGGAGAAGTCGATCGGCTCCGCCGGGTCCCACGGACGCGGCCAGGCGCCCGTCTCGGCGAGGAACGTTGCGTGCTCGTCGTCGGTGTGCTGTGAGTGATCGACGGCTGCGCCGTCCGCGGCGTCGGTGCCGTGGTCGCCGTGGGCGTCGCTCGCGAGTGCAGGCGAGAGTGCTGCAACGAGGTCGTCGCCCTGAGCGATCTGGCCGGATTCGCCGGACGAGGTGGAATCGCCGTGGTCGTGCTCGCCCTCGTCGGCGTTGGCGGCGAGTTCGGCGTGGTCGGCGTGATCGTGGGCCGTGGCATCGGCCAAGCCGGGCACCGTCAAGACGCCGACCAGCACCGCTGCGCTGCCGATCGCTCTCGCCGGGAGCGGCACGGGGCGACGCGCCAGCGTGGTGGCAGCCCCGGCGACGGCCACCAGCGCGAGCGTCGCGGCGATCGTGTCGGCGAGCCCGGGGCGTTCGGCAACCTCCATGCCCGTGATCCACGAGATCCCGGTCAGCCGAGTCGCCACCCATCCGACCACCGCAACGCCGTTCACGCCGACGAGCGTCATCGCGGCGAGCCGGTCGGGGCGCACGAAGCCGATGATCGTGGCGCCGACCTGGGCGATCGCCAACACCATGAACAGCCGTGCGAGCCCGACGGTGTCTGCATGGGTGCCGGCAGCGGTGGCGTGGAGCACGGCAGCGCCCACCGAGGCGATCGCAGGAATCGCCAGTTCCCCTCCGCCCGACACCTGCTCGTCCATCGGATCAGTGTACGAGCCGCTCCGCCTCGGCCGGGGTCGGACGGCGCTCAGAACTCGGGCGGACGCTTCTCGCGGAGCGCAGCGATGCCCTCCCGGTACTCGGAGGTCCGCATCGCCACGTCCAGGAGCTCCTTCGACTCGGAGACCGATGCCGCCGAGTCGTGGCGGTGCAGATCACGGTAGATCTGGGTCTTGGTCACGGTGACGGCAGTCGGGCCCGCGCTGGACGCCAGGAGCTCGGCGTAGGCGAGTGCTGCTGCGAGGGCCGCTTCACCGTTGGGAACGACGTCGTTCCAGAGTCCCCACGACTCGGTCTCGGCGGCTGTGACGATCCGTCCCGAGAGCAGGAGATCGTTGGCCCTGGTCGCCCCGATCAGCCGTGGGAGGATCCAACTCATGCCGTACTCCGCAGGGAGTCCGAGTTTGGCGGCGGCGGTGGTCAGCTTGGCGTTCGCGGCACCGAACCGCAGATCGCAGAACAGCGCGACTGCCAACCCGACGCCGGCGGCGGCACCGTTGACCGCAGCGATGATCGGAGTCCGGAATCCGAACATCCATGCGAAATCCTCGTCGTACTCCGGCCGGCGGTTGACCCCGGGAGTTGCCGGCTCAGCCGGGAGACCGGTGTCGTATCCACCGCGTTCGGCGTGCTCTGCGAGCGCGTCGCTGTCGCCGCCCACGCAGAACGCCGGGGGTGTGCCGGTGACGACCACGGCGCGTATCTCGTCACGAAGCTCGAGATCGTGCATGGCTGCGCGGAACTCAGCGTGCATCCGACCAGTCCAGGCGTTGTGACGGTGTGGCCGATGCAGGAACACCGTCGCCACATGGCCGTCGGCCTCGACTCGAATCGTCTTGTGTTCCATCCCGCGAGTCTCGCGCCCGAGCGGTCAGTCCCAGAGTGCGGCCAGCACGGGGTCCGCGAGCTCAGGACGGCAGATGAGAACGTCGGGTAGCCATGTGTCGCGGGCGTTGTACACGATCGGCGAGCCGTCGATGCGGCTGACGTGCAGGCCGGCGGCCAGAGCCACGGCGGCGGGCGCTGCCGAGTCCCACTGGTACATCCCTCCGTCGTGCAGGTAGATGTCGGCCTCGCCCATCACGACTGCCATGGCTTTGGCGCCGGCCGAGCCGAGCCGGATGGCGTCGCACCCCAGCGCGTTCGCCACGATCACCGCAGCGTACGGAGCCCGGTAGCGGGAGGTGACGAGCCGGGGCTGCTCGCGTCCGGAGGCCGGGAGCGTGGGGGCGGGGTCGGCGGCGAAGACGGCGTCGACCGCAGGCAGCGAGACGGCGCCTGCCGCGAAGTCGGAGCCGCCCCACAGCGCCACGTGGACCGCCCAGTCAGGACGACCGGGCTCGCCGAACTCCCGGGTGCCGTCGAGCGGGTCGATGATCCACACTCGGTCGTCGGTGAACCGGCGGGGGTCCTCGGAGCCCTCCTCGTCGAGCACCGCGTCGTCGGGTCGCAGAGTGCGCAGCTGCTCGGCGATGAAGGCATGCCCGAGCGCATCCCCGGTGTCCATGACCTCCCACGAACCGGCGCCGGCAGTGAACATCTCGTCACGCAACGACACCAGCCGTCGGCCCGTCTCGACCGCCAACCGGAGCGCGAGTTCGGCATCGGTCTCGCCGATCGGCGGAGGAAGCGGGGCGGTGTCCACGGACGCCCAGTATGACGGGGCTGTGCACGTCGGGCTGCATGTGCGAACATGTGTTCGATGGCCCGAATCACCGTTGGAACCAGAGCGACGATCCTCCACGCCGATCTCGATTCGTTCTACGCGTCCGTCGAGCAGCGTGACGATCCTGCGCTCCGGGCGACCCGTGATCGTCGGTGGGGGCATCGTGCTCGCAGCGAGCTACGAGGCCAAGCGGCGAGGCGTCTACACACCGATGCCCGAGCATCTCGCCCGTCGCCTGTGTCCCGGCCTGGTCGTCGTGCCGCCCCGGTTCGACGCCTACACCGAGGCCAGCCGGGCGGTGTTCGACGTGTTCGACGACACCACGCCGCTGGTGGAGGGGATGTCGATCGACGAGGCGTTCCTCGACGTCGGCGGGCTCGGGCGGATCGCGGGACCGCCCGCCGAGGTCGCCGAGCGGTTGCGTCGCAACGTGCTCGAGCGAGTCGGTCTGCCCATCACGGTCGGCGTCGCCCGGACGAAATTCCTGGCCAAGGTCGCGAGCGGCGTTGCCAAGCCCGATGGGCTCCTGGTCGTCGAGCCCGACGGTGAGCTCGAGTTCCTGCATCCGTTGCCGGTCGGTCGGCTGTGGGGGGTCGGTCCAGTCACCGAACGCAAGTTGCACGACCGTGGCATCTTCACCGTCGGCGAGGTGGCGCTCCTCGGTGAGGCACATCTGACGGCACTACTCGGTGTCGGGTCCGGCCGCCACCTTCACGCATTGGCGCACAATCGTGATCCCCGGCCGATCGAGCCCGGGAAGCGGCGCGGCTCGATCGGCTCCCAGCAGGCGCTCGGTCGCGGACCGAAGTCGACCGACACGATCGAAGCGTTGCTGCTCGGCATCGTCGACCGCGTGACGTGCCGAATGCGTTCGGCCGGCCGTGCTGGCCGGACGGTGACGGTCCGGTTCCGGTATGACGACTTCCAACGCGCCACCCGCGCCCGATCGCTCGCGCACCCGACCGCGGCGACGGAACCGATCCGTGATCTTGCGCTCGCGATCCTGGGCGAGCACCGTGAGGTCGTCGTCGCTCGGGGGCTGACGCTGATCGGACTCTCGGTCGGCAACCTCGTGAACCTCGGCGACGAGACCGAGCAGTTGCTTCTGCCGTTCGGTCGGAAGGACCGGTCCGGGCTCGACGCCGCCGTCGACGGCCTCCGAGAGCGTTTCGGTCACGCGGCGTTGACCCGAGCGTCGCTGATCGGCGCCCGGCAGGGTCTCGAAGTGCCCAAACTGCCCGACTGACACACGTTCGCGCCACCGGGTTCGAGCGGCGGCGCGTTCGGTAGGGTCGACCCATGACTTCGATCCAGTCCGACGTCGAGTTGCTGCCCAGCGATTGGCGCGAGCAGGTACTCGAACTGGCACAACAGAACGATGCCGTCATCCTGGCGCACAACTACCAGTTGCCCGAGATCCAGGACATCGCCCACCACACGGGCGATTCGCTCGGGCTCTCGCGCCTCGCGGCCGAGGTCGAGCAGTCGACGATCGTGTTCTGTGGCGTGCACTTCATGGCCGAGACGGCCAAGATCCTGAGCCCTCACAAGACCGTCCTGATCCCCGACGAGCGTGCCGGGTGCAGCCTGGCCGAGACGATCACCGCCGAACAGCTCCGGGCGTGGAAGGCCGAGTACACCGTCGACGGGGTCGAGCCCGTGGTGGTCAGCTACGTCAACACGACAGCAGCGGTGAAGGCCGAGACCGACATCTGCTGCACCTCGTCCAACGCCGTCGATGTCGTCGCCAGTATCCCCGAGGACCGCACCGTCCTGTTCGGGCCAGACCAATTCCTCGGCGCCCATGTCCAACGGGCGCTCCAGCGTGAGAACATGCACATCTGGCTGGGGGAGTGTCACGTCCACGCGGGGATCAACGGAGCCGAACTCAAGGATCAGGTCGAGGCCGACCCCGACGCCGAGCTCTTCATCCACCCCGAGTGCGGGTGTGCGACGAGTGCGCTCTACCTCGCCGAGGCAGGCGTGGTGCCCAAGGAACGCACGAAGATCTTGTCGACCAGCGGCATGGTGGCCGCAGCCAGGGACACCAGTGCGAAGCGAGTGCTCGTCGCCACCGAGACCGGCATGCTCCACCAGCTCGAGCGAGTGAATTCGACGACCGAGTTCGCGCCGGTCAACCGGGCGGCGGTCTGCAAGTACATGAAGATGATCACGCCGGCCAAGCTGCTGCGGTCGCTTCGCGACGGCACTGACGTGGTGGACGTTCCGTCCGACGTCGCAGAGCGAGCTCGAACGAGCGTCGAACGGATGATCGCGATCGGCACCCCGTCGCCGACGGCCGAGTGACCGGGCGGGCCACATGAGTTTCACGCTGCCGTCGAAGCTGGCTGCCCCTGCGGCCACGTGGGAGCGTGACGTCGACGCCGTCGTGCTGGGATCGGGTGCCTCCGGGCTCGCTGCCGCTCTGGCCATGCGTCCTGAGCGTTCGGTGCTGGTCGTGACGAAAGACGTGCTGGCCGCTGGTTCCACAGCCTGGGCACAGGGCGGCCTGGCCGCGGTCCTCGACCCGACGGATTCGATCGAACACCATGTTGCCGACACGCTCGCCGCGGGTGCGGGACTGTGCGACGAGTCTGCTGTCCGGCTGCTGGCGAACGAGGCGCCGATCGCGATCCGCAAACTGATCGAGCTCGGCGCGATGTTCGACCCCGATGAATCGGGCGACATGGCGCTCACGATGGAGGGCGGGCACTCGCATCGGCGCATCGTGCATTCGGGCGGTGACCAGTCGGGGGCCGAGGTTCAGCGAACACTCGACTCGGCTGCGATCGGAGCCGGCGTCGAGGTGCTCGAGCATGCATTCGCACTCGACTTGATCGTCGCATCCAATTCGCACGGCCGGCGCCAGGCCGGCGGCGTCAGGGTCGCACTGCTCGACGAATCCGGCGCGGCCGAGTCGGTTGGCGTCGTACGCGCTCGCGCCGTGATCATCGCCACCGGCGGCTACGGGCAGGTGTTCGCATCGACCTCGAATCCGCCGGCCGTCACCGGCGATGGGGTTGCGCTCGCGATGCGCGCCGGGCTGGCCACCCGGAACGCCGAGTTCGTCCAGTTCCACCCTTCGGTGTTGTGGATCGGCCCCGACGCCCGCGGTCAGCAGGCCCTCGTGTCGGAGGCGGTGCGCGGCGAGGGAGCACTTCTCTACGACGGGCTCGGTCGGCGCGTGATGGCCGGGGTGCACCCGCTCGAGGATCTGGCGCCGCGCGATGTCGTTGCCGCCGCGATCAGCCGGCGGATGGCCGAGGCGCCGGGTGGCGTCGGCGATCATGTGTTCCTCGATGCGACTCATCTGGGTGAGGCCTTCTACGACCGGTTTCCGTCGATCACGATGTCGTGCCGCGCGATCGGCATCGACCCGGCCCGCGATCGCATCCCGGTCGCTCCCGCCGCGCACTACGCGTGTGGCGGTGTGCCGGCAGACCTCGACGGTGTGACGGAGATGCCGGGCCTCTTCGCGATCGGCGAGGCCACGTGCACCGGAGTCCACGGCGCCAACCGACTCGCCTCGAACAGCCTCACCGAGGGCATCGTCGCAGGCACCAGGGTCGGGACGATGCTGGCCGCGGAACTGCCCGCCCCGGTCGATGTCGCCGACGATGCGGGGAGATTCTTCGACGCACCACTCAGGAATCCGGCGCAGCGGGTCGAGATGCGTTCGGTGATGTCGAGTCAGGTCGGGGTGCTGCGGATGCCCGGAGGTCTGTCCGGTGCGGTTCGCCAGCTCGAGACGCTCGCCGCGACGTCGTCGGTCGGCGTCACAGGATCGCGGGCGGCGTGGGAGGCGACGAACATGCTGACGGTCGCAGCCGCGGTGGCGACGGCTGCGTCCGCTCGCACCGAGAGTCGTGGATGCCACCGGCGGGACGATTGGCCCGATCGGCGCGACGCCTGGCTCACCCAACTCGATGTGCGGCTCACGATCGACGGCGATCTCGCCGTGACCGGCATCCCGCACGTCTGAGCCGGTTCAGGGTTGGCGCGACCGACCGGTCGTCAGCTCGTTCAGGCCCATCCCCTCGGCCATGAGCTCGAGCTGGTCGGCGAGCGCGACGTCGATCGAGAGCCCGTTCACCGAGTCGTCGACGTCCACGCGGACGATCTCGCCGGTGGTGGAGCCGATCTGGCGGAGGGCTCCGGTGCCGACGACTCGCCCGTCGTATCGGGCTTGGAGGATCCAGTCCTGTCCCGACGAGGCGGGGTGTTCAGCCGAGCGCTCGACAGGCGTTGCCTCAGTCCCCCCGACGGTTTCGAACACCAGTGCCGGCGGTGGTTGCGCGAAACCGAACGCGTACGGGGTGGGGCCGTGGTGTTCCATGAACTCGACGCGTCGTACGGCATCAGCGAGGGTCGGAATCCTGCCGGGTCTGACCGACCAGAGCGCAACCCGCTTCCCGTCGGCCTCGAACCAGGCCGCTCGGCGGCGGAAGAACTCGACGTGCTCGGTGCGGTACACGTAGCTCTTGAGCGTGTCGACCGACTCCCAGACGCTCATGTTGACGAGCTCCAACGGGTTCGGGAAGATCTGGATGTCGGTGGCGTTGCCCTGCTCCGACTGCAGCCGCCACACGAAGCCTTCGGCCGCGTCGGCCTGGGCGTTGATGTGATCGAGATTCTCCATGAACCCGGCAACGGACGGATCGTCGGTCGGGGCGATCATCACGCCGATGTTGATCTGGGCGATGTGGTGGTCGGGCACGAGGTCGAGCGTAGGTCGGTCGCCGCGGACGTGAGTTACTGTCGCCGCGATGTTCTCGTTCCATCCCATCTCCGAGGCGACCCGTCGGCGACTGATCGCCGGCGGTCTGGATCCCGATGCGCTCGCAGCGCTCGTTCGTCTGGCGGTCGCCGAGGACTTGATGGGTGGCATCGACGTGACCTCGGTCGCGACGATCGAAGTCGGCCACCGGAGCACGGCGACGTTCGGCGCCCGCGAAGCGGGTGTCATCGCCGGGCTGCCGGTCGCGGCGGCCGCAGTCGAGGCGGTGTGCGGTGACGCCGCCAGTGAGTTCGAATTCCTCGTCGACGACGGCGACCTCGTCGATGCCGGCGAGCGTGTGGCCCGGGTGACGGCCCCGACGAGGGGTTTGCTGACGGCCGAGCGGACGGCGCTGAACCTGCTGTGCCGGATGTCGGGGATCGCGAGTCTCACACGCCGATGGGCTGATGAGCTGGAGGGGACGTCCGCAACGGTCCGTGACACGCGCAAGACCACGCCGGGGCTCCGGGCTCTGGAGAAGTATGCGGTTCGGTGCGGGGGCGGCGCCAACCATCGATTCGGTCTGTCCGACATGGCGTTGGTCAAGGACAACCACGTCGCCGCGGCGGGCGGCGTCGCCGAGGCATACGCACTCGTCCGACAGCTCGAGGGATCGATCCCGGTCGAGATCGAGGTCGACTCGCTCGACGGGCTCGTTGCGGCCTGTTCAGCAGGGGCCGACCTGGTGTTGATCGACAACTTCGACACCGACGGGATGCGGTCGGCCGTGGCGTACCGGGACGAGCACGCTCCACAGGTGCTGCTGGAAGCGAGTGGAGGGTTGACGCTCGACACCGCTCGACAGGTCGGCCAGACCGGCGTTGACTACATCGCAGTCGGCGAACTCACCCATTCGGCCCGGGTTCTGGACCTCGGGCTCGACCTGACCGAGTGACGGACTCGGTCAGTAGACGCCGACGACCTCGACCACGGCGATCACGTCGACGCCGGCCGGGAGCCCGATGCCGGTCTCACCCTGCCCGCCGAACGCCAGCTCCGGTGGCATGCTGATGGCAAGTGTCGAGCCGACCCGGGCGCCCTGAAGCCCTTCGAACAGGCCGGGAATCGTCTGTCCGTCGGCCAGGACGATCTGCACTGGGTCGGACTCGTCCCACGTGTTGACCAACACTGTCTGGTTGTCGCCACGAACGATGAGCAGGTGAACGACCGCAGTGTCGCCGATCTCGGCGACCGCCCCGTCGCCGGCGACCAACTCGGTGACCGTGACCTCTGTCGCGTCGATCGACGGTTCGATCTCGATGTCGAGCGGGGCGTCGGCCGAGGTGACAGGCGCGATGACGGAGTGCACTTCGACCACGAAGCTCAGTGCGTCGCCGACTTCGACTCCGCCGCCCGGTGGGGTGTCGCCGTACGCGAGCTCGGACGGAACGTCGAGCTTGACGAGTGATCCTGCCTGCGAACCGATGAGGCCGTCGTCCCAGCCCTGGATCACCCCACCGCGGCCGAGCGGGAAGTCGACGGGAACGCCTCGCGAGTAGCTCTCGTCGAAGATCGTTCCATCCTCGGAACGGATGCCGACGTAGTCGACGATGATCGTGTCGCCGTTCTGCGCAGTGCGGCCCGTCCCCGAGCGGACGGTGTGACTCTGCAGTGCCGTCGGGATCTCGCACGGCCGGATCGCCATCGGTGTGACTCCGGCGACGTAGTCGGCGGGATCGGGCTCGACCTCGCATTCGTCGGACTCCACGGGCGCGACCGGTGCCGTGATCGGCGGTGCCGAGGTCGCTTCCGCCGACGTCGAATCGTCGTCGTCTCCACCACAGGCGGCAAGAACCAAGATGATGGCGAGGAGGGAGCGCCGCATGCGGTGCGACGCTACCGGTTCAGGACCGAGGGTGGGCGGCGAGCCAGTCGGCCTCGGCCTGACCGATCGGCGTCGATGCCGGCCCCAGGATGAACGGCCACAGCTCCTCGGCGATCCGCCGGTAGTTCCCCGTCGCCTGCAGCTCGCCGAGCAACGCGTACAACCCGAGGTTGATGCGCTGGATGAAGACGAACGCCTTCGGCACGGTGGCGTACTGGGCGATCGGGCTCGTTCGATCGAACGTGTGACGAACGATCCCGCTCGAATACTCACCTGACCACGTCATCTCGCGGTCGAGTCGAACCGGCTCGTAGAAGCGCTGGAAGTACTCGCCGACGTCGGCGGTGTCGACCGGCGCGTCCGGCTTGAGCATGCCGGCGCCTTCGAGGATCGAGCGGAACTCTGCGTCGTCGTTGTCGACGGCGGCAGCTTTGACCATCGAGGCGAACGTCGACATCTCCTCGGGCGTGAAGTGCTTCACCAGACCGAAGTCGAGAAACGTCACCCGCCCGTCACCGTGGAAGAGGTAGTTGCCGGGGTGTGGGTCGCCGTTGAATTCCCGCATGAGGTAGAGGCTGCGGAACACGAACCGGAAGATGGTCTCCGCGGCCAGATCACGCTCGCGTTGGTCCCAGGTGAGCAGTTCGTCCCACGTGGCGCCGTTGACGAGCTCGGACGTGAGTACCCGACCGGTGGAGAATGCCGGGAGCACGTCGGGGACGTGGATGTATGGATGATCCCGGTAGTAGTCGGCGAACTCGGCCTGGTTGCGCGCCTCGAGCCGGTAGTCGAGCTCTTCGACGAGCCGCTCCTTGATCTCGGCGACCATGTCGTCGGGATCGAGCCCGCCGAATCCCTGCTTCAACATCGTGCCGAGCATGCCGGCGTTCTTGAGGTCGGCGGTGATGGCCTCGTCGACGCCCGGATACTGCACCTTGACGGCGACCGGGACCTCGGCGCCGGTGTCGGCGTCGAGCGCGATCGCACGGTGCACCTGGCCGATCGAGGCGGCGGCGATCGGCTCCGGATCCCATTCGACGAACACGTCGGCGGGTGGACGGCCCAACTCCCGCTCGACGACGTCGGCGGCGAGCTCGGCCGACATCGGGGGAGCGGCCGACCGGAGTTGGGAGAGTGCCACGCGCATCGGTTCGGGCAGGCCTTCGTCGAGATAGCTCGCCATCTGGCCGAGCTTCATCAGCGCGCCCTTCATGTGCCCGAGTTCCTCGGAAACAGCAGCGGCGGTCTTCAACTCGCGGTGATGATCGAGCTCGATCCGCCGCTCGGTCGATGCGAACACCTTCCGAGCGGCCGTCGAGGCGTATGTTCCGCCGACCTTCGCACCGAGTTTGGCGACCTTGGCCGATCGCCCGGTCCACGACGTACGCATCACGCCCTTGAACCTACGGCGTGATGCGCATGGTTCCTGCTCGGATGTCAGGCGGCCCCGTGTGACGGTCGGTCGGTCGGCGTCGGTCGCGTTGCGTCAGGCTGGGACGAAGATGGCGCTCAGCGCCGGATCAGCGAGGTTGGCATCGGCGATGAACTCGTCGCAGACCAGATTGATCGTGATGGAGGCGCCCGCTGCGACATCGAACTGCCGGGTGCCCGCGATCGCCTCGCTGGGGAAGTTGCCTGCTCCACCTGACGTGTCGCCGTACTGCAGGTAGCTGAAGTCGAGGGCCGTTCCGGTCGTGATCGAGCATCGAGCGACGAAATCGACTCCCGCCGCCGAGGTGAAGAGGTAGGCGCTCGATGTCGCCGTCACCGTCCCTGCAACAGGTGCGTCGATGGTGACGGTCCGGTAGACGGTATCCGTCGAGGTGAGTGCGACGCTGAGTTGGCCACCATCGAAAGCTGCAATCGGCTTCGCTGCCGTGACCAGGGCGTCGACCTCGGCCTCGGTGTAGTACCGGTCGTCGTGGTTGTGGTCGTCGTAGATGCCGACGACGTCGATCGCGACGTGCACGTTGCCGGCCAGGTTGTAGACCGAGAACACACCTGCTGCGTTGAGGTCGACGTTGACGGCGTTGGGCGTCGGTGGTTGCCCGGGCGTCGGGTTCAGGTTCGACGCGGTCGGCAGCGGTACCCCGGCGGGGAAGAGGGTCAGGAACGTCGGCGCGGTCGGGTCGACCGGCGTCACGTTGAGTGCCAGACCCGCGGTGTCGTTCGGCAGGGTGCAGTCGCCGACGGCGCCCCAGCCGGAGAGGTCGTACGTCTCGTTCGGCCCGAGGGGCGCAGATCGAGGTCCGACCTGGAACGCAGGTCGGGTGTCGGCCAGACGGCATGGTTCGATCGGCAGGTAGATCGGTTTCTCACCGGATGACGTGGTGGCGTGGCCGATGCCGATACCGCCGGCGCCGAGGCTGACGGCGATGGCGGCGCCGACCGCTGCCCACTTGCTTCGAGTTCGGTTGGTGTTCATGTTTCCTCCATGGTTGGGATCCCGTTGGAAGAACGATTGCAGAGTGGCCCGCGGTCATGCCCCGAATATTCGGCGACGTGCGATCAGGAACGATCGCGAGTGACGACCGAGTCGACCGCGCGGAGGAGTTGCGGCACGAATCGCTTTGAGTTCGCCACGACCGCGTCGTGGCCTCCTTCGACGCGGAAGGCCTCGGCGTCGGGAATCCAGTCGAACAGCTTGGCCTGCCGGCGCAATGGCACGACCGGGTCGTTCATCGTGACGACGATCGAGGTCGGCACGTCGATCTCACCGACCCAATCCGACGAGGAGAACTCGCCGATCGCCTTGCCCGCCTGGAGGATCGTCTTCCAGTCGTGATTGGCGACCTGTTCGGTCGCCCAGTCTCCCCAGTTGGCGCTCTTGCGCTGCAGGTACACCTGGTCGGTGATCCAGTCGCGAGCCTGTGCCGGCGTGAACCGGGCCAGCGTCGCCAGACCGGTCAGACCGACGAACGAGAGCCGTTCCGGCCGCTTCCCTGCGAAATACGGCGTGGTGGCGCAGAGCACGAGACCGTCGACACGATCGCGGTGCCGCCGCCACGTGAGCTGTGCGATCGGGCCTCCCATCGAATAGCCGACGGGAATGAACGTGTCGATCTCGAGTGCATCGGTGACCGCAGCCACGTCATCAGCACAGTCTTCGAGCCGAAAGGTACGGCGGCTGCGGATACCGCGGCCGTGGCCCCGATGATCGAAAGCGATCACGCGGTACCGCTCGCTCAGGGCGCGGTAGCAGGTGAACCAATTGATGTCGGCCGTTGCGGTCCATCCGTGCAACAACACGACTGTCGGCGCACCTTCGGGGCCCGGGATGTCGCGAACGAATGGCGTGCCGCGATCTTCGAGATCGAGTTCGCGGCCAGGAGGAAGCGCCGGTGCGCCGGTCGCGCCCGAGGCGAACGACAGATCGCGGTCGGTCGTGCTCAGATCGACTCCACCCCGAGCACCTTGACCGTGAGCGCTCCGTTCGGCGCCTCGTACGAGACGGAGTCGCCCTGGGAGGCGCCAGCGAGTGCTGCTCCGAGTGGGCTCGCCGGGCTGATCACGTCGGCGCCTTCGACCTGTTCCTCCATGTTGCCGAGCACGTAGCGCTCGGCCATGTCGTCGGAGTCGCCCTCGTAGACGATCGTGAACACGAACTGGTCCTCGACGATCTCGCAGTTCTCCAGCATGTGCTCGAGCTGTCGAATCCTGCCCTCCATGTGGCCCTGTTCGTCCTTGGCTGCGTGGTACCCGGCATTCTCTTTCAGATCGCCTTCTTCTCGGGCGCGTTCGATCTTCTCGGCGACCTCGATTCGGCCACGCGTGGTCAGATCGCCGAACTCCGCCTTGAGGCGTTCGTAGGCCGCTTTGGAGAGCTGTTGCGTCGCCATAGGTCGCACAGCCTACCGAGCTGCGGTTTCAGCCCGATGACTCGTCGTAGCTGCGGATCTCGACCGTGTTGCCGTCGGGGTCGGACACGTAGACCGACCAGCCGTCACCTCGGGCGCCGAAACGGGGGCCAGGTCCGTCGACGACAGCGAAGTCCCCACTGCTCGCGATCCGGTCGACGTCGACACGATCTGCGACGAGGCAGAAGTGGTTCAGCCGACCGGTGTCTGCTGGATCCCCGGCCGGGTCGCCGGCAGCGAAGAGGTCGATGATGCAGCTGTCGCTGACGCGTACCGACGGGAAGGCGACCTCGCCGGCCCGCCACTCCTCGACCCTGACCGGCTCGAGGCCGAGACTTCCGGTGTACCAGGCCAGCGACCGCTCGACGTCGTCGACGTTCAGAACGATGTGATCCAGCTCATGGATTCGCATTCCTGGGACCGTAACGGGTCGACCCTCTAGATTCGACGGCCTATGGCACACAGGATCGCAGTCATCGGCGGAGACGGAATCGGCCCCGAGGTCACGAACGAGGCCCTCAAGGTGATGACCGCCGCCGGTGTCGAACTCGACACCACCGATTTCGACCTCGGCGGCGCCCGGTACCTACGCGACGGAGAGATTCTGAACGACGAGACGCTCGACGCGCTTCGTGGCTTCGACGCGATCCTGCTCGGCGCCGTCGGCACACCCGACGTGCCTCCTGGCGTGATCGAGCGTGGGTTGTTGCTGAAGATGAGGTTCGAACTCGACTTGTACGTCAACCAGCGCCCGTTCGATGGCACGGCACCCGGCCACGATCAGCCGCACGACTTCGTGGTCATCCGCGAGAACACCGAGGGCCCCTACGTGGGCGAGGGTGGCGTGCTGCGCAAGGGCACGCCGCACGAGGTCGCGACCCAGGGTTCGGTCAACACGCGGATGGGCGTCGAGCGATGCATCCGGTATGCGTTCGAGCTGGCCGACGCCCGTGCACGTCGTCACGTCACGCTCGTGCACAAGACGAACGTGCTGACATTCGCCGGCGATCTCTGGGAACGCACGTTCCACGACGGTCGCCGCGGAGTATCCCGATATCGAGACCTCCTACAACCACGTGGACGCCGCCTGCATCTACTTCGTCCAGGATCCCGACGCTACGACGTCGTCGTCACCGACAACCTGTTCGGTGACATCCTCACCGATCTCGGGGGTGCAGTCAGCGGCGGCATCGGATTGGCTTCGTCGGCCAACCTCAACCCCGCCCGGACCGGTCCCTCGATGTTCGAACCAGTGCACGGATCGGCCCCCGACATCGCCGGAACCAACCAGGCCAACCCGACGGCGGCGATCCTGTCGGCGGCCTCATGCTCGACTTCCTCGGCGAGTCGGACGCCGCCGACAGGATCCGTGCCGCCTGCGACGATGCAGGTACCGGCAGCACCACGTCCGTGGGTGACACGATCGCCGCCCGGGTGCGAGACTGACACCGACAGCGCGACCGTTAGGACGAACCATGCCCATCACTCCCACCCCGAAGATCTGGATGAACGGCGACCTCGTCGCCTGGGAGGACGCCACGGTGCACGTGCTCACCCACACGCTGCACTACGGCACCGGCGTGTTCGAAGGCATTCGGGCCTACGAGACCTCGGAGGGCCCGGCGGTGTTCCGTCTGACCGAGCACATCGAGCGCTTGTTCAACTCGGCGAAGATCGTCGGCATGGAGATCCCGTACACGGTCGACGAGTTGATCGAGGCCACCAAGGCCACGGTTGCGTCAACCGGCCTGCCGTCCTGTTACGTACGACCGTTGGTGTACTTCGGGTACGGCGAGATGGGCCTCAACACGATGCCGTGCTCGGTCGATGTCTCGATCGCGTGCTGGCCGTGGGGCGCGTACCTCGGCGACGACGCCGTGACGAAAGGCGTGCGTCTGAAGACGTCGTCGTGGACGCGTCACGACCACAACATCATGCCGCCGGCGTCCAAGACCACCGGCAACTACGTGAACTCGTCGCTCGCGAAGGTGGAGGCGCTCAAGGCGGGCTACGACGAAGCGCTGATGCTCGCCCCGAACGGTCTGATCGCCGAGTGCTCGGGCGAGAACGTCTTCGTCAGTCGCCACGACAAGTTGATCACGCCGCCGCTGTCGGCGGGAGCGCTCGAAGGAATCACGCAGAACACCGTGATGACTCTCGCCCGGGATCTCGGCTACGAGTGTGTCTCCGACAATCTCGCCCGCTCCGACGTGTACATCGCCGACGAGATGTTTCTGGTCGGTACTGCTGCCGAGGTGAGTTCGGTCAACTCGGTCGACGACCGTTCGATCCCGTGCCCCGGTCCGAAGACGTCGGCGATCGCCGAGTTGTACGGCCAGGTCGTGCGCGGCGAAGTCGACCAGTACAAGACCTGGTGCGAACTCGCCGTGTGAGCGACTCGACCGTCGGGCCGGCTCGCTGACCGCGGCATTGTGCCCCTGGCGCAGGCGGGTTCGCCGAGACGCCGTGTCTGCGGTTGTCAAGGAGCTCGCCGGGCGGCGCCTGGCCTTCATGGCTCAGGCGGCGTGGGCGAGGGGGAGTCGGTCGGGTTGGCAGACGGCGTGCACGGTGCCGTCGGGTCGGGTGATGGTGAGGGCGCGATCGGCCGCGAGGTCGAGCCGCCAACCTCCTTCGTGGACCAGGTGGTGGTGACGGGTGCATTGGGGGACGAGATACCGGAGGTCGGTCGGACCTTGGTGCTCGAGCCATTCGAGGACGTGGTGGATGTCGCAGTCGGCGAAGGGGATGTCACAGTTGTCGAACGCGCATGTCGCGTAGATTGCTGCGAGCGCCTTGCGTTGTTGCGGGCTGGCGAGCCGCCTGCTTCGCCCGTGGTCGAGCGGGACGGAGCGGCCGCCGAGCACGACCGGCAGGATGTCGGCGTCGCAGGCGAGTCGCCGAGCGGAGGCGACCGAGATCGTGGTGCCGTCGCCGAGCTCGCAGACGCCCTGCTCGTGGAGCCTGCCGCGCAGCGAGTCCTCGTCGATGATCACGGTCATCTCGACCTTGCCCGGACGCCGGCTGCTGTGCCCGCCGGCGAGGAGGTTGGCGACTGCGACCGCGCCGAGATGATGACGGTCGAGCGGCGAGTCGTCGGCACCGTCGAGCCGTCGAGCGGCAACGAGTGCGGCGATCTCGTGGTCGATGATGGTGAAGGCACGAAGCCCGGTCTCCGGATCCCAGTCGATGGTGATGCGGTGACGGCCGGTGCGGGGATCGATGGTGCGCGAGACCGTGTTGAGGGCTCGTTCGTCGTCGGCATCGGAGGGCGATCGATCTCGTTCGATCAGCTCGTGTGCGACCGCTCGGCACCGCCGGGCGAACGCTTCGGGTGAGACCGTGGGTGCGAGCTCGGCGAGCTCGTGCTCTCGCTCGAGAACGACGGTGAGCTGGTCGTCGTCGAGGCGGGCGACGGCGTTGGCGAGCGCATCGACGTGAGCGCTGCTGATGCTGCCGGCGCGCAGCAGCGCGGCCAGTTCGGGTGCCCGTGCAAGGAGCCGTGACCGGCGTTCGATGAGACGTGCGTTGCGCGATGACGTCTTGGTCGTACGGCTCAGCGTCTCGGCAGCAGGTGCCCCGTCGCCATCGTCATGGAGCTCTTCGGCGCGTGTAGCGAGTTCGGCCTTCACCGATGCCAGCCACCCCTCGACCCGTCGAACCCGGTGGAGGTGCATCACGACATCGGCTGCGTCGAGCGAGCGGGCGTCGACAACTTCCAGTTCCTCTGCCAGCTCGGCCACAGATCGGAGTGCCATGCCATGCAGAGTATCGAACATATGTTCGATCATCAACCCAGAACTTGACATCTTCGCGACGTCGTCGAGAAATCGGGGCGGAGTGAGCTGCCCTCGTGTCATCGAGGGTCGATCGCTCATCGACAGTCGCCGAGTTTCGATGCCGAGGTCGAGTGGATCTGTCCGGGTGTGTGCCGTGCCGGCACGCGCAATCACCGTTGGGGACCACCCACGTGCCCGGGCGCGGTGCTCGGTCCCGATCTGAGGGCGGGCGGCAGGCTGAACGGATTCTCGTGACCGGCCCGAGGACGATCTCCGCAGCGGGTGGTGGCGTATCGGGACCGTCGACGCGCCGGAGTTCCTCGGCTTCGAAGCCGGCAGTCCACACCCGGGCGTGTCGAAGACGAACGTCATCGTCCGACCCCTGACGCGTGACACCGGCCTCGGAACGGGTGACGGTCGACAGAGCGTTCGCCGTGGCCGGGATCAGCCAACAGATGGTCTCGGCGGGTCTGGACGAAACGCCCGGTCGCAGTCGTCGACGAGATCGACGATGGCCTCGCCACCGAGACCAGCTCCACCTCGGGTGGGCCGGCGGGTTCGAACGTTGGGGCTACGCGGGCGTGACGGTTGCCGTGATCGCGGTTTCGCCGGCCGGCGGTAGGAAGCTCGGCGGCTGGTTGATCGAGATCGTGGTGGTCCCGATCGCGAGCGGGTCGAACTGGGTGTCGAGGTAGTCGTCCGTGCCGGTGAACACCAACGGGCTGACCGTTATCGCCCCCACCGAAGGATCAGACGACAAGACGTCGACCATAAGACTCAGCCCACCCCGCACCTGTTGGGCCTCGTCGACCCGCTGCAGCAAGTCGAGTGAGGCCGGCACGACCCGGACAGTCCTATTGGCGGCATCGATGGTGGTCGTGAAGTCGCCGGTGGAGATGTAGAAGCCAGCCTGGACGACCTGGACGGTGGTGATCCACTGATCGTAGCCGGGTGCGGTGATCCGCAGTTCCGTCCCTTGGTTGAGGGTCAGTCCCTGGACGTAAATAAGCGGTGTAGAGGCGCCGGTCACGAGGGGGAAGGTGATCGCCCCGCTGCCAACGGCAGCCGGGTCGGTCGAGATCAACGCCACCGTCGGATCGACGACCTCGATGGTTACGTCCACACCCGGTGCGGGTGGCGCTACCTCGAGCCCGATCCGCCGCTCCACCTGGAGATCGCGGCCCAGATTCTCGTCCGGGCTGGGAACCCACGAGGTGCGGCGTCGCTCGAGCGTGAGGTCGGGCGCGTCGACAACCACGTTGCGGGTGGTGTAGCCGTTGGAGGGTGTGGTGTGGCCGACGGGTTGGATGATGTCGAGGGTTGTGGTGCCGGCAACGAGCCCATCGAACAAGGCATCAGCGGAAAGGTCGCCACCCGTGAACACGGCAGGTGTGTCAATCACACCAACCACAGCGTTGCTGTTATTGAAACTCACCGTAACGCTATGGCCGCCCCGTAGCTGCTGAGCGCGGCAGGCGCCTGTGCAGCGTGCCGGACTCGCTGTCGTACAACACGTATCGGATTCACCCGAACCTCCTCGAGCGGCGAGAAGGTGGTGGTGAGGAGGTCGTTGCTGGTGGTGAACGAGAAGCCAGAGGGCCCAACATCAATCACGGACGGCATATCAGCCTGCTCAAACCCCACCGGATCGGTTGTGCCTGCATCAAACACATCGATCGTCACCGGCACATCATCATCGAGGTCGTCACCCTGAACCGTTCCCTGCACATAGATCGGTGACCCCGTGATCCGCGGAGCAGCCGACCCACTGGTGTACCCGGAAACAACCACCAACGACTCCGAACCAGCCTCGGTGGGTGAAGCCGACAACAGCACCCCCGAACCGGACGGAACCGACGCCACCACATCCACCGCACCCGGCAACGCCACCTCGAACTGCACATACGTGTCGATCTGCAAATCCAACCCAACCACGAACGGATCCCGATACGGATCAGACGTCCCATAATCCTCCCGCAGATACACATCCGGTGCCGTCACGTTGATAGTGCGGGTGGTGTAGCCGTTGGAGGGTGTGGTGTGGCCGACGGGTTGGATGATGTCGAGGGTTGTGGTGCCGGCAACGAGCCCATCGAACAAGGCATCAGCGGAAAGGTCGCCACCCGTGAACACGGCAGGTGTGTCAATCACACCAACCACAGCGTCGCTGTTATTGAAACTCACCGTGACGCTATGGCCACCTCGTAGCTGCTGATCGCGCAGGCGCCTGTGCAGCGGTGCGGACTCGCTGTCGTACAACACGTATCGATTGCGACCACGAACCTCAGTATGAGGAAACGTCACTCGCGTCCAGGTCGTTGCTCGGTGGTGAACGAGAAGCCAGACGGGCCGACATCGATCACGGACGGCGTATCAGCCTGCTCGTAGCCCCACCGGATCGGTTGTGCCTGCTTCAAACACCTCGATCGTCACCGGCACGTCGTCGTCGACGTCGTCACCCTGATCCGTTCCCTGGCACGTAGATCGGTGACCCCGTGATCCGCGGCAGCAGGTCGACCCACGTCCGTACCCGGAAACGACCACCAACGACTCCGGTTCCGGCCTCGGTCGGCGAAGCCGACAACAGCACCCCGGACCCGGCCGGCACCGACACGATCACATCGACCGCACCGGCGGCGCCGTCTCGAACTGCACACACGTGTCGCACCTGCAGATCCAACCCCACTGCCACCGGATCGCCGAGTAACGGTCGCCGTCTCCAGCTTGCCGAACCTTCCGCCAGATACACATCCGGGGCCGTCACGTTGATGTGCGGGTGAGGTAGTCGTCGGAGGGGTTGGTGTGGCTGGCGGGTTGGATCGATGTCGACGGTGGTGGTGCCTGCGGTGAGCGCGTCGAACAGGCTTCGCCGCAGTGGTCGTAGGGATACACCGCGTGCACCACCGGCGCAGGTGCGGCGATCGCACCACCCACAGTGGGGCTCGTTGTTCGACAACTCACCGTGACGCTATGGCCACCTCGTACCTGTTGGTTGTGGAGGCGCCTCGTGCGAGCGGTTCGGTCGACTCGCGTCGTGCAACACGTACCGTTGACGATCACGATCCTCAGTCGGGTGACAGCGTCGCTCGTGTCGAGGTCGCGATGGTGGTGAACGAGAAGCCAGAGGGCCGACATCAATCACGGACGGCATTCAGCCTGCTCGTAGCCCCACCGGATCGGTGGTGCCGGTTTCGAACACATCGATCGTGATCGGTACGTCATCGTCGACGTTGTCACCCTGAAGGTGCCCTGCACGTAGATCGCTCGACCCGTGATCCGCGGCAAGGTCGACCGATGGTCCGTCTCGAAAGAACCACCAACGACTCGATCCGGCGTCGGTCTCCGACGCGAAGCGACAACAGCACCCCGGACCCGGCCGGCACCGACGCGACCACATCGACCGGACCGGCGGCGCCATCTCGAACTGCACACGTGTACGCACCTGCAGATCCAACCCCACCGCCAACGGATCCCGATACGGTCAGACGTCTCCACTGCCAACCTCCCGCCACATACACATCCGGGGTGTCGATGACGTTGATCGTTGTCGTGCCTTCGACGAGGCCCGGGTCGCCGGCGCGCAACGTCGTCGTGCCCAGGTTTGTCGTGCCGGTGATGTCGATCGGGCCGGTCAACGTCTGGCCCTCGGGAATGAAGACCGTGGGTTGGATCGTGGCCAGGGTCGGGTCATCGAGGGTCAGGTCCAGCGTCACGCCGCCGGACGGCGCGGGCGCGGAGAGCTGGGCCGAGACCTGCAGGGTCCAGAGCTCGGGGAGGTCGAGCTCGTCCGGGGTCAGCGTGACCGTGAGCGCGACCGTGACGTCCCTGGTGTCGGGGCCGTAGTTGAGCGCGGTCGCCTTGATCTGGGTCGTGCCGAAGTCGACGCCGGTGATCTGCGGATTTGCCACTGGGACGTAGAGCCCTTCGGGGACGAACGCGGTCGCTTCGGAGATGGCGATCGACGGGTCGAGGCTCTCGAAGGTGATCGTCACGCCACCCGGCGGCGCCGGCTTGGTGATACTGACCGGCAGGTCGGCGGTCTCGTCGGGAGCGATCACTGGAACGTCGTCGATCGAGATCAGGGCATCGGTCACGCCGATCTCGGCGGTGGCCGTCACCGTGGCGGGTGACGTGCCAGCGATCGTCGTCGTGCCGACGGTGACGCCCGTGACGGTGAACGTCCCCTCGCTCGCGCCCTGTGGGATGAAGACCGCGATCGGATCAACGGTCGCGATCGCCGTGTCCAGGGCCAATGTCACCGTGAGCCCACCGGGAGGTGCTGGGTTCTCGAGCGAGATCGCCCCGTTGGTGCTCCGCCCTGCGCCGATCAGCGGATCCTCGACGGTGATCGTCATGCCCATCACGCCCGCGGTGACCGTGACGGAATCGGTCGCGACACCGCCGTTGCCGTCATCGACGGTCAACTCGATGACGAAATCTCCTGGCAGGTCGGGGATGAACGTCGGGGCAACGGTGTCGGTGCCGCTCAGGACTGCGACCGATCCAGCGGGCTGCGTGACGAACGCCCACGAGTACGAGAGCAGATCGTTCTCGACCGGATCAGAAGAAGCGCTCCCGTCGAGCGTCACGATGTCACCGACCGTGACCGCCTGGTCGAGTCCGGCGTCGGCGACGGGTGGGTCGTTGACGGGGTTGACGGTGATGGTGACGGTGGCGGTATTGGAGTTGTCGGTGCCGTCGTTGGCGACGTAGGTGAAGGTGTCGGTACCGATGTAGTTGGGGTCTGGTGCGTAGGTGAACGATCCGTCGCTGTCGAGGGTGAGGGTGCCGTTGGTGGCGTCGTCGACGAGGACTGCGGTGAGCGGGTCGCCGTCGGCGTCGGTGTCGTTGCCGAGCACACCGGGCGTGCCGACGCTGCGGGTGGTGTCTTCGTCGACGGTGTAGTCGTCATCGACCGCGACCGGCGGATGTTGGGAACCCCGGTGATGATGGCAGTGGCCGTGGTGGTGTCGGTGAGGGCGCCGTCGTCGGTCACGGCCAGCGTGACGGTCAACGTGCCGGATTCGGCGTAGGCGTGGGTCGGTGCGACACCGGTGCCGGTGTTGCCGTCGCCGAAGTCCCAGTCGTAGGACACGATGGTGCCGTCGAGGTCGAATGAGCCGGACCCGTCGAACGTGATCGTCTCGCCGGCGAGGGCGCTGTAGGGGCCGTTGGCGTCAGCGACTGGTGGGTCGTTGACGGGGTTGACGGTGATGGTGACGGTGGCGGTATCGGAGTTGTCGGTGCCGTCGTTGGCGACGTAGGTGAAGGTGTCGTCACCGAAGAAGTGCGGGTCGGGCACGTACGTGAACGATCCGTCGCTGTCGAGGGTGAGGGTGCCGTCGGCGACGTCGTCGACCAGCACTGCGGTCAGGGTGTCGCCGTCCGCGTCGGTGTCGTCGTCGAGCACGCCAGGCGTGCCGACGGTGAGGGTTGTGTCCTCGTCCGGCGGTGTAGTCATCGTCGACAGCCACAGGCGGGGTGTTGGGGACCGGTGCGATGACGGCGGTGGCCGTGGTGGTGTCGGTGAGGCCGCCGTCGTCGGTGACGGTCAGTGTCACGGTGAACATCCCGGCGGTGGTGTAGGTGTGGTCGGGTGCGGTGCCGGTGCCGCTGTTGCCGTCACCAAAGTCCCAGTCGTATGTCACGATCGTGCCGTCGAGGTCGAACGAGCCGGTGCCGTCGAGTGTGAGTGCGGTGTCGACCACGCCGTCGTAGGGGCCGTTCGCATCGGCGACGGGTGGGTCGTTGACGGCGGTTGCACGGTGATGGTGACGGTGGCGGTGTTGGAGTTGTCGGTGCCGTCGTTGGCGACGTAGGTGAAGGTGTCGGTGCCGTTGTAGTTGGCGTTCGGTACGTAGGTGAAGGATCCGTCGCTGTCGAGGGTGAGGGTGCCGTTCGCGACGTCGTCGACCAGGACCGCGATCAGCGGATCGCCCTCGACGTCGGTGTCGTTGACGAGCACATCAAGCAGGGTGACGATGAGGGTGGTGTCCTCATTGGTGGTGTAGTCGTCGTCGACCGCGACGGGCGGGTCGTTGACGGCGAGCACGGTGATGGTGACGGTGGCGGTGTTGGAGTCGTCGGTGCCGTCGTTGGCGACGTAGGTGAAGGTGTCGGTGCCGAAGTAGTCGGCGTTCGGTACGTAGATGAACGATCCGTCGCTGTCGAGGGTGAGGGTGCCGTTGGTGACGTCGTCGACGAGGACCGCGGTCAGGGTGTCGCCGTCTGCGTCGGTGTCGTTGTCGAGCACGCCGGGCGTGCCGACGCTGCGGGTGGAGTCCTCGTCAACGGTGGAGTCGTCATCGACTGCGACCGGTGGTGTGTTGGGAACCTCGGTGACCACGGCGGTGGTCGGCGTGGTGTCGGTGAGGCCGCCATCGTCGGTGACGGTGAGGGTGACGGTGAAGCGTGCCGGCGTCGGTGTAGGAGTGGGTCGGTGCGAGACCGGTGCCGGTGTTGCCGTCTCCGAAGTCCCAGTCGTAGGTGACGATCGTGCCGTCGAGGTCGAACGAGCCGGACCCGTCGAACGTGATCGTCTCGCCCGCGAGCGTGCTCGTAGGGGCCGTTCGCGTCGGCGACCGGTGGGGTGTTCACGACGTCGTCGACGATGGCCGTGGTCGTGGTGGTGTCGGTGAGGCCGCCGTCGTCGGTGACGGTCAGTGTGACGGTGTAGGTGCCGGGGTCGCTGTAGGAGTGGGTCGGTCTGAGACCGGTGCCGGTGTTGCCGTCTCCGAAGTCCCAGTCGTAGGTGTCGATGGTGCCGTCGAGGTCGAACGAGCCGGACCCGTCGAACGTGATCGTCTCGCCCGCGAGCGCGCTGTAGGGGCCGTTCGCGTCGGCGACCGGTGGATCGTTGATCGGGCCGACCGTGATCGTGACGGTGGCGGCATTGGAGTCGTCGGCGCCGTCGTTGGCGACATACGTGAAGGTGTCGTCGCCCGCGAAGTTGGCGTCGGGGGCATACGTGAACCCGCCGTCGCCATCGAGCGTGAGCCTGCCGCTGGCGACGTCATCGACGAGCACCGCGGTCAACGGGTCGCCGTCGGCGTCCGTGTCGTTGCTCAGCACTCCGGGTGCGACGATCGTGAGGGTGTTGTCTTCCTCGACGGTGTAGGTGTCGTCGACCGCCGTCGGCGGTGTGTTGCCAGGCGGGATGCTGCCGCAATCGGCGTCGCCGGTGAACATGTGCTTCGCACCCTTGATCGCGACTCGAGATGCGACCACGGCGCAACGGAACTCGTGCCCCTCGCCGGCGACGGTGACCTGCCCTCGGGGTGCGTACACGACGCCGTCGACGTCTGCCCAGTTGCCGGTGATCTTGATCGCGTTCTTCGACGTCGAGTCGGAGAACAGCTGCAGGCCGTCGACGTAGGCCGGGCCGAGTTGGCTGGTCGAGCCCGTCACTGTGATCTTGCCGTCGGCGACGATCGTTCGTCGGTTGGTGGGAGAGGGCGTCGGTGAGGACGACGTCGCACGGCGAGTAGTGAAGCCCTCGGGAGAGTTCTTCGCGGCGGAGGTGGAGGACGGCTGGTTGGCCGGCGGTGCCGCATTCGGCGCTGTGGTCGATGTAGTCTGCGCCCGCCGCGTCGGCCACGGCGCCGCCGGGCCGGTAGTCGGCGATGTCGAACGTGACCGGTGCCTCCCGGGCCGCCACCTTCGTTGCTGCCGGGTCGATGGTGTTGCGCTGACCCGTGAGGCGGATTCGATTCACGTATTCAGTGCCGCCGAGCAGTTCGTTCTTCGAACCGCTGAGCACCAGGTCGTCGTTGCTGTGGACGAGTCCGAACGCGAACGACTCGGAGGCCGACCATCCGACGTCGGACCGTCCCTCGATCGCATCGGCCCAGATGGCGACACCGGGCTCTGGCGTGGGCCCACCTGTTGCGTGGCTCGGAGCGGCCGGAATCGACGGCAGAGCCATCGCGAGCGCTGGCCGTGATGACCGCAACGAGTGATCGACGGGGCCGGTGCGCTCGATCCGGAACCTGGCGTGCGGTGAACGACGTACCCATGGCGACCCCTCCCGATCTCACTCCGATCGTCCGCTGCGCGGACGGAGGGGGCCAGTGCCGAACGGATCATCGATATCGCGAGCGGATAACGCGCGTGCGCCAGCGACGCTGATAGGTCAGGTGAATGCGACGCGGAGCATGGCGACGAAGCGGTTGCGGTCCGCCGCCGTGACGACCAGTGCGTTCGGCTCACCGCCGGTGAGATCGAGCAGATCCATCACAACCATGCCGCGGGTCAACTCGCTGCCCGTCTCGACCCTCAGGTTGAGGTTGAGGGTCTGCGTGGCGACCTCCGGATCGATGGCGTATGCCATTGCGATCGGGTCGGGGAGGTCGAAACCGGCCAGCTTCGTATCGGTCTCGCAGAACTGTGCAACGACCCGCTGGATGTCCACACAGAACTCGGCGAGCGGGGTGCCGATCGCTCGCAGCTCGGCAGCGAGCGCCGGCTCGATCACGGCGAAGCGCCGGGAGATGTCCCACCCGACGAATTCGACGTCGAGGTCGGACGCGAGCACGACGTCGACCGCGTGCGGGTCGGCCCACATGTTGAACTCGGCGACCGGCGTGATGTTGCCGATGTGGTCGGCGACCGCACCCATCGTCACCGTGCGCTCGATCCGCGACGGCAGGGTGGGGTCGCGTTCGAGGGCCCTCGCGACGTTCGTGAGTGGGCCCAGCGTGACCAGGGTGAGCTCACCGGCGTGATCGTGTGACGCCTCCAGCAGCGCGCCGACGGCGTCGTCCCCATCTGCCGAACGCCCGTGCAGCGGCAGCCCGATGTCGCCCATGCCGTCGCCGCCGTGCACGTTCTGGGCGGTCTCGAGCGCGATCGACAGTGGAGCAGCTCCGCCGACGTGGATCGGTACGTCGTCGTGGGCGCACAACTCGCGGGTATAGAGCGTGTTCTGGACAGCCTGGACGAGCGGCACGTTGCCGGCGACCACGCCGATACCGACCACATCGATGCCGGGATGCCGCAGGGCCATGACGAGTGCAACGGCGTCGTCGGAGGCGGTGTCGGTGTCGATGAAGAAAGGACGTGATTCCATCTCGTGGCCGACGTTACGTGCTGCACACATGCGAGTAGCGCTCGACTCCTGGATAACTGTGTGTTCAGATTCTGGACGGAGGGGCGTGCAGCGTGAGAGAGTGAGGAGCAGATGGGTTGGGGCTCGTCGACAAGGTGAGTATCCATGCGTGGCCGGTGGGTCGGACGGGACAGTCGTGCTAGTGCGACGGTTGCCGGCGATTCACGACCCGGCGGTTGCGCGATGATGCAACGAACGGCTCGGTGACGAGTCGGTGATGAGGGGAAGACCATGATCCGAACATCTCGGGCAACGACCACGATCGCACTCCGTGCGACGCTCGCGACCGCACTGGTCGCCGGCACGTTCACCTTGACAGCGGCGCCGCCGGTGGCGACGGCCGCGACCGGCGACTTGTTCATGTCGGAGTACATCGAGGGGTCGGGGTTCAACAAGGCGATCGAGATCTACAACGGCACCGGTGGTGCGGTCGACATGGTCGCGGGGTCGTACACGTTGGAGCTGTACAGCAACGGCGCGGCGACTGCGAGCCAGAGTGTGGCCCTGACGGGGACGATCGCCGACGGTGACGTGTGGGTGCTCGCCAATGACCAGGCGGCGGACGCCACGATCCAGGCCGAGACCGATCAGTTCTCCAATGCCGTGATCAACTTCAATGGCGACGACGCCGTCGTGTTGCGCAAGAACGGTGTGGTGGTCGACGCGTTCGGTCAGGTCGGGTTCGATCCCGGTTCGCAGTGGGACGGCGGGGGCCAGGACGACACCTTGCGCCGTCTGGAAGATGTGTGCGCCGGCGACACCGACGAGACCGATGCCTTCGACGCATCTGTCGAGTGGGACACCTTCGCCCAGAACACCGTCGACGGACTCGGCTCCCACACCTCCAACTGCGACGGTGGCGGCGGCGCGGCCGACTTGTTCATGTCGGAGTACATCGAGGGGTCGGGGTTCAACAAGGCGATCGAGATCTACAACGGCACCGGTGGTGCGGTCGACATGGTCGCGGGGTCGTACACGTTGGAGCTGTACAGCAACGGCGCGGCGACTGCGAGCCAGAGTGTGGCCCTGACGGGGACGATCGCCGACGGTGACGTGTGGGTGCTCGCCAATGACCAGGCGGCGGACGCCACGATCCAGGCCGAGACCGATCAGTTCTCCAATGCCGTGATCAACTTCAATGGCGACGACGCCGTCGTGTTGCGCAAGAACGGTGTGGTGGTCGACGCGTTCGGTCAGGTCGGGTTCGATCCCGGTTCGCAGTGGGACGGCGGGGGCCAGGACGACACCTTGCGCCGTCTGGAAGATGTGTGCGCCGGCGACACCGACGAGACCGATGCCTTCGACGCATCTGTCGAGTGGGACACCTTCGCCCAGAACACCGTCGACGGACTCGGCTCCCACACCGCCAACTGCGACGGTGGCGGCGGTTCACCGCTGGTCATGGATTGCGGCGCCGCACTTGTCACCGACCTCGGTGTCCCGGCGTCGACAACGATCACCGCCAGCGATGCCGACGACACGGTCGTTGCCATGACGCTGGACTCCGACAACGTGTCGCCAGGTGGCAATCTCACTGCCGGTACGTTCATGGGCTCCACAGGCGTCGGTGATGCGGCGACGCTCGAGCTGAACCTCGACGGTCTGGCCGATGGCGGGTTCTACGTCGCGACGATTCAGGCCCAGAACTCGACCGGCGACACCACGACCTGCGACCTCCAGATCCAGGTCACCGCAGTCACGAAGATCCACGACGTCCAGGGCAACGGAGCGGCCAGCCCGCTCGTCGGGAGCACCGTCATCGTCGAGGGCATCGTCGTCGGCGACTTCCAGGACGGCCCAGCGGGCAATGGTGACCTGAACGGGTTCCACGTCCAGGAGGAGGACATCGACGCCGACACCGATCCACTCACTTCGGAGGGCATCTTCGTCTTCGACGGCAGCAACCCGGCGGTCGAGGTGATGATCGGCGACAAGGTGCGGGTCGAGGGACCCGTGTCGGAGTTCAACGGGCTGACCGAGATCACCTCGTTCTCCGGCGTCACCGTCCTCGGCAGCGGCAACACGTTGCCCGCCCCGTCGGCGCTGTCGCTGCCGGTCACCGCGGTCGACGACTTCGAGCGCTACGAGGGGATGTACGTCACGTTCCCGCAGGATCTCGTCATCTCCGAGTACTTCAACTTCGACCGGTTCGGCGAGATCGTGCTGACCACGGACCGGCGTCTGACGCCGACGGCGGAGTTCGAGCCCGGACCGGCGGCCGTCGCGGCTGCGGCCGACTTCCTGCTCAACCGGATCACTCTCGACGACGGGCGCACCACCCAGAACCCCGACCCCGCCATCCACCCGAACGGCCGGGTGTTCGACCTCACCAACCTGTTCCGCGGTGGTGACACCGTCGCCAACGTGACCGGGGTGATGGACTACGGATTCAACCTGTACCGCATCCAGCCCACCGCCGGCGCCGACTACACCAACACCAACTCGCGCACGGGGGCCCCCGATCCGGTCGGCGGCAACATCACGGTCTCCTCGTTCAACGTGTTGAACTACTTCACGACGATCGATGACGGCGTCAACGACATCTGTGGACCCGACCGCAACCAGGAGTGTCGCGGCGCCGACGACCAGGACGAGCTCGATCGCCAGCGCGACAAGATCGTGTCCGCCCTTGCGGCGATCGACGCCGACGTAGTCGGTTTGATCGAGATCGAGAACAACGACCTCGCCGGCCTCAACGGCGACGCCGTCGCCGACCTGGTCGACAGCCTCAACGCGGTTGTGGGCCCGGGCACGTACGAATCCATCGACACCGGCACGATCGGCACCGATGCCATCAAGCTTGCGATCATCTACAAGCCGGCATCGGTTGCGCCGGTCGGCCCCTACGCGATCCTCGACAGCAGTGTCGACCCGCGCTTCATCGACACCAAGAGCCGTCCGGTCTTGGCCCAGACGTTCGCCGACAATGCGACCGGTGGCGTCGTCACCGTCGCCGTCAACCACCTCAAGTCGAAGGGTTCCAGCTGCGCCGATGTCGGTGACCCCGATGCGACCGACGGCTCGGGCAACTGCAACGGCACCCGCACGCAGGCCGCCCAGGCGCTCGTCGACTGGTTGGCGACCGACCCGACGGGGAGTGGCGACGCCGACTCGCTGATCATCGGCGACCTCAACTCCTACGACAAGGAGACCCCGATCGATGCGATCATCGCCGGGTCGGACGACATGCGCGGCACGGATGACGACTACGCCGACCTCGTCTTCCAGTACCTCGGCGAGGACGCCTACAGCTACGTGTTCGACGGCCAGACCGGCTACCTCGACCACGCACTCGCCAACGCCGACCTGCTCGATCAGATCAGCGGTGTGACGGTCTGGCACATCAACGCCGACGAGCCGGACGCAATCGACTACGACACATCGTTCAAGCAGCCCGCTCAGCAGGCGATCTACGCGCCCGACGCTTATCGCTCCTCCGACCACGACCCCGTGATCGTCGGGCTCGATCTGACGGCATCGGCGAGGACGCTCAAGGAGTTGGCTCGCGATGAACTCGCTGCGCTGCTACCAACCGGAAGCCGGCACGACGACCGATCGATCAACCGGGCGATCCGGCGGATCGAGCAGAGCTTGAATCCGGACTGGTGGATCGACGACTCGACACTCGACCCCAAGAAGGGCAAGAAGGTCTTCGACCGTGAGTCCCAGGCCGCAACCGCCCTCAAGTGGGTGAAGGCGGCGAACGCCCAACCGGCCGTGGACAAGTTGATCGACGCCGACCGCAGGCTGGCGACGACGCAGCTGGAGATCGCGATCGACGCCGGTGCCGACGCGGACGACGTCGCCAAGGCGCAGCAACTCCTCGACAAGGCCGAGGTCTACGTCGCCTACGGCTGGTACCCCAAGTCGATCACGACATTCCGAGATGCCTGGAGGGCCGCCGTGAAGGCGACGCCGGAACCACCGGTCCGCTTCGCAACGTTCAACGCATCCCTCAATCGAGGAAACGCAGGCGATCTGGCGGCAGAGCTGTCGGCACCGGGCAGCGCACAACCCGACGTGATCGCGGAAATCATCCAACGCAACCGGCCCGAGGTACTACTGATCAACGAGTTCGACTATGACGCCGGAAACGTGGCGCTCGAGGGGTTCCATGACAACTATCTGATGGTGGCCCACGGCGATGCCGATCCGATCGAATACCCGTACCGGTACACGGCACCGTCGAACACCGGTATCCCCTCCGGCTTCGATCTGGACAACTCGGGTGTCGTCGGCGGACCGGGTGACGCCTTCGGGTTCGGGTTCTTCGAGGGCCAATTCGGCATGGCCGTGTACTCGATGTATCCCATCGACTTCGACGAGATCCGCACGTTCCAGAACTTCCTCTGGAAGGACATGCCCGACGCTCTCCTGCCCGAGAACCCTCCGGGCACCCCGTGGTACTCGCCCGAGGAGCTGGAGGTTTTCCGGTTGTCCTCGAAGAGCCACTGGGACGTCCCGATCGACATCGACGGCAAGACGGTCCACTTCCTGGTCAGCCACCCGACCCCACCGGTGTTCGACGGGGACGAGGACCGCAACGGCACCCGCAACTTCGACGAGATCCGTTTCTGGGCCGACTACGCCAGCGGCGGTCGCGACGCCAGGTACATCTATGACGATGAGGGCAGGAACGGCGGGTTGGAGCGGAACGCCAAGTTCGTCATCGCAGGCGACCAGAACTCCGACCCGCTCGACGGTGACAGCATCCCCGGCGCGATCCAGCAGCTACTCGATCACCCGAAGGTCAACACCGCAGTGACGCCGTCGAGCCCGGGTGGCCCGGAGCAAGCGGCGCTCCAGGGTGGGATCAACGACGTGCATCTCAGTGATCCGGCGTTCGACACAGCGGACTTCGGAGATTTCACACCGGGCAACCTGCGGGCCGACTACGTGCTCCCGTCGAAGAACCTGCCGATCCGCAACGCCGGTGTCTTCTGGCCACTCGCCAGCGATCCGTTGTTCTCACTCGTCGGCGTCTACAACGATCCGGTGCCCTTCGGGTTCCCCAGCTCCGATCATCGACTGGTGTGGGCCGACGTCGGGGTCGATGGCTGAGGCCGTCGTCAGCCATCGCTGACGGCGCGGTGGCGACGTTCGCGGTGGCGGCGTTCGGTGTCGCTCGACACGGTGGTGAGCGCTTCGGCGAACGCGGCCTGATGGCCGAGGCGGTTCAGCAGCTCCCCACGAGCAGCAAACACGAGGTTGCGCTGCGGTAGCCCGGCCGGTTCGACGAGTTCGAGCTCGTGCAGGCCGGCATCCGCTCCATGTGCGAACCCGACCGCAACCGCTCGGTTGAGTGCGATGACCGGGCAGGGGTCGAGATCGGTCAGCACGATCTGCGTCGCATGGCGGCCTCGAGCACCGCCGAGCTCTCGGCGATCAGCAGGTGATTCCAGATTTCACCGAGCGATTCAGGTGCTACTCCGGCGTCGTCGCGCGGCCATCCCCCCGAGGGCTTCGAACACCATGCGGTGGGCGGCGTTCACCGTGAGATCGCTGACGTCGTACACCGGTGCGACCTCGACGACGTCCATACCGACCACGTCGTGCTCGAGGGCCAACTGTCGAACCATCCGCAACAGGTCGACCGTGGCGAGACCTCCCGGCTCGGGAGTTCCGGTCCCCGGAGCGAACGCAGGGTCGAGACTGTCGACGTCGAGTGAGATGTAGAGCTTGTCGGCGCGCTGCAGTGCCTCCGCGACCGCGTCGGCCATCACCGTCTTGAACCCGCGGTCCCAGATCTCCTGCATCGTGTGCCACACCATGTTCTGTTCCTTCATCCAGGCGAAGGTCTCGGCCGGCGGCCAGTAGCCGCGCAGGCCGATCTGGACGAAGCGGTCGCCTGGCACCGCCCCCGACTCGATCAGCCGGCGGATCGGCGTACCGTGACTGGCGAGGTTCCCGTCGATGATGTCGGCGGTGTCGGCGTGGGCATCGAAGTGGACGACGCCGACGTTGCCGTAGCCGTGGACGTCGGCGACGGCCGTCGCCGCCGGCCAGGTGATCGAGTGGTCGCCGCCGAGGACGATTGGCACGATGCCGCGGGAGGCGATCTGGTGGACCCGCTCCCGGATGTTGGTGTGGCTGACCTCGGTCTGGCCGTGCGGACAGTAGGCGTCGCCGTAGTCGACCACCTCCAGGTGATCGAAGATCTCGATGTCGAGATCGATGTGGTAGGTGCCGGATTCGTAGGCCGCCGAGCGGATCGCGCGTGGTCCGAAGCGGGCACCAGGGCGATTGGTGGTGGCGATGTCGAACGGGGCGCCGACGATGGCCACGTCGGGCTGCCACTCTTCGAGCTGTTCGGGGTCGGTGAGGAACGGTCGCTGGCCGAACGTCGACAAGCCACCGAACACGTAGCCGAGCTCGAGCTGCTCGTGCATGCCGGGCGAGAGGTCACGTCGTGGCTCGCTCATCACTGCCACCGTAGCGTCCCCGGCAGATGTGCTCGGTCGGCTGGGTGGCCGACCGAAAAGAGAGCGGCCCCGGGTGCCGCAGCCAGCTTGCGCCGGCGCAGCCCCCGGGGCTACCCAAAAGGTGGAGCGATCCACCACCGATCGATCTTCGGGCGTTAACCTTCGGCTCGATCATCACATCGCCCGTCGTGCCCGGAGGCTCGGCGGGCGATGCCCGTTTTCGGCCGTCGGCCCGGTTGCCCGGACCCGCTGCCGTTCGACACCAGTCATCGGTCGCCCGATGTCTGCAGTCCTTCGTTCTGGCGGCCGGCGAACCGACCTCCGTCTCGAAGTCGAACACCCGGTCGATCGGCTGCCCGACCCCGTTGCGTTCTGACCTTGCCGCCGGTTCCCCGGAGGCTGTACCGCCCCGATTCTGGCGTCCGGCGAACCGGACCCCGTTGCCGGAGTCGAAACCCGGTCTGCCGGCAAGCCGGCCCCGTTGCTTCTCGACGTCGTTCACGCTGACCCGGTTGCCCGGTCCTTCGTTGTGACGCCGCCGGACTTCACCCTGTGGAGCAGTTGGGGTGCTCCGCAGGCCTTGGCCCGGTATCCCTGTGCCCGTGGCCGTCGGTTGCCCGACGACTCGGTACCCAGAGCGAGTGGCTTCTCGCTCCGTCCGAGCCCGCTCCCACCTCGTGGGCCGTGTCCGTTGCCACTCGTCGACCACCCGAAGGTGTTCGCTGACTGACTCGGTTTCCCGGCCCCGGTCGGCGTGCGCTGCCCGGTACGAGAGCTACCTTCGCGAACAGGAAACACCAGGTCAAGAGGGAATTCTGAATCCCCAGGGTTATCCCCCGAACTTTTCCGGAATCCCCAGGAATTTCGTGCTCGTCCACGTGCCGTACACATCGTCGTGCACAGGGTTGTCCCCAACTGGTGTGGTGCCGGCGTTTGACGATCGGTGCAGGAGCCGGTTGAATGTCACCAATGACGTTCGCCTGTCCGTACGCCACTTCGATCAGCATTCCGTAGAGCACGTGGTCGTCCACGTGCTCGTCAGGCCGCCCCGCCGGGCGGCCTTTTTGTTGCTCCAACGAAAGACCGGTCCATGAACCCCGAGCTCCCCACCGAAACCACAGACACCGAGCGCATACCCGTCGAGATCTTCGACACGACCCTCCGCGACGGCCTCCAGGTCGAGGGTGTGTCGGCCAGCGTCGATGACAAGCTGCACATCGCCGAACAACTCGACCACCTGGGTGTGCAGTTCATCGAGGGTGGCTGGCCCGGTGCCAACCCGAAGGACATCGAGTTCTTCGCCCGCGCCTGCAACCGAACTCGAACTCGGCGTCTCGACGTTCGTGGCCTTCGGATCGACTCGCCGTCCTCGCGGAAAGGTCGATGACGACCAGACGCTGCAGCACCTTCTCGACGCCGGGACCTCGGCGGTCTGCATCGTCGCGAAGAGCAGCGAGTACCACGTCACCGAGGCGCTCAAGACCACGCTCGACGAGGGCGCCGCGATGATCGCCGACTCGGTGGAATTCCTGCACGGCCACGGCCGTCAGGTTCTCGTCGACATGGAGCACTTCTTCGACGGGTACAAAGGCAACCCCGAATTCTCGTTCCGGGCACTCGAGGCGGCGATCCTGCAGGGAGCGAGTCACGTGGTGCTCTGCGACACGAACGGTGGCTCGCTGCCGCACGAGGTCGAAGAGATCGTCAGCGCCGTGCACGCTCACGTCGGCGGCGACGTCACCGTCGGCATCCACTGCCACGACGACACCGGCTGTGCCGTGGCGAATTCGATGGCCGCCGTCCGAGCCGGTGCCCGGCATGTCCAGGGCACGCTCAACGGGCTCGGCGAGCGAACCGGCAACGCAAACCTCACGTCGATCATCCCGAACCTGCAACTCAAGCAGCACTACCTCTGCCTACCTGCCGGGCACATGGAGCGCCTGACCGTGGTGTCTCACCGCATCGCCGAAACGCTGAACCGGGCCGTCGATCCGCAGGCGCCGTACGTCGGCTCGTCGGCGTTCGCTCACAAGGCGGGTTTGCACGTCAGCGCCATCGCGCGAGCGAAGGACGCCTACGAACACATCAGCCCCGACGCGGTCGGAAACGGCACGCGGTTCGTCGTGTCCGAGATGGCGGGCAAGGCGACGATCATGATGAAGGCTGACGATCTGGGTCTCGACATCGACGGCCCGGCGGTGATGCAGGTGATCGACGACCTGAAGCGGCTCGAACACGAGGGGTATCACTTCGAGGCGGCGGACGCCTCGCTCGAGTTGCTGATGCGGCGCTCGGCCGGGTGGGAGCAGGACTTCTTCCGGGTCGAATCGATGCGCGTGATCACCGACGAGGTGGCGTCCGGCAACTTCAACACGGAGGCGACCGTCAAGGTGTGGGTCGGCGACGAGCGGTATGTGTTCACCGCCGAGGGCAACGGCCCGGTGAACGCGATCGACACCGCGCTGCGCTGCGCCGTGTCGACGGCCTATCCGCAACTCGACCACATTCATCTGACCGACTACAAGGTCCGCATCCTCGACGGTGCCGGCGCAACCGGTGCCGTCACGAGGGTGCTGTTGTCAGCGACCGACGGCGAGCGCGACTGGACGACCATCGGGGTGAGCCCGAACATCATCGAAGCGTCGTGGCGGGCACTCGAGGAGAGTGTCGTCTACGGGCTGTTGCACGCCCGTGCATCTGCCTGACGACGACGACGTCGCCTACCATGGGCTCGGTATGGCCGCTCCCAAATCAGCCCCCTCCGGCGAACGTGCGTCGAAGTACTACTCGTCCCCCGACGTGGTACCCGACGGCTGGAGCGCGGAACGTCCGGGCATCGTCGAGGGGCTGCAGCCCGCTGGCCGCCGCCTGGGCGCTCAAGGACCCGACCAGGGGTTCGCGCTGACGATCGCCGACCGTCTCGCTCCCCGGCTGCGCCTGCAGGGCCGGGAGCGTCTCGACGATGCGATCCGAGGGTGCCTCGGCATCGCTCTCAGGCGGGCGTCCCTGTTCAGTCGTGCGCCCGTCGTGCACGACCTGACGATCGCGTTCACCATCTGGGGCTTCTTCGACGAGCAGCCGCCGGACGATCTGATCGCCCGCCGCCCCCAACTCTTCGAGGGTGTCGGCAACGTGAACCATCACTACGCCGAGGGCCGTGCGATCGCCGACATGGTCCCGGAGTCGACGTTGCGGATGACGCCCGAGCAGGTCACCGCCGGCTATCCCGAGCGCTGGCGCGAACTCACCGGTGCCTGACCCGTCGTCGTTCGGCCGGCCACGCCCCGACCACGTCAGTCTCGTTCTTCGCCGCTCGCATCGTCAACGGGTGGACGCCCGCTGTCGGTCGATCGGAGCGGTGGCGGACTCGACCGCTGAGCCGCATCGTCATCGGCGATGATCCCATCGGGCCGTCGGGTCGGCCGGTGAAGGAACGGCCGCTCGGCGGCGAAGAACACCGCCGCGGTCGCGGCGGCGATCACCGGGGCCGAGAGCAGTGTCGAGCGCGAGCAGCGCCATCGGCACTCCCGATCCCCGGTCCCGGACGACGGTCAGGTACATCACCGCCACGATCGGATAGTGCACGAGGTACAAGCTGTAGGAGGAGCGGCCCACTGCCCGCAGCGGCCGCCACGACAGGGCCTGCGCCATCGATGCGCTCGTCGAGCCGGAGCTTCCCCCGCTGGATGCAAGGACGACGATCGTGATCGCCGTGGCACACCCCACCACCACTTCGCCGATCATGTTCCCCAAGATGCCGCTGCGAACCGGTTCCGCCGCAACGGTTGCCACGACCACCGCAACCCAGGCGACGGCCAGCCGAGCAGTGTCGCGTGACGATCGCTGACGCCCTCCGACGGTCACCTGCGCCGCGACCACACCCAATGCGAACAGCCCGAGCATCCACGGATGCATGAAGCCAAATCCTGCCGCGGTCAGCGCCAACGAGATGACGAACGCCACCGCTGCGGTGAGTCGGGCTCCGATCGAACGCACCAGAGGGAGCAGAGCGACGGCGAAGACCACGTAGATCTGCAGTTCGAGTGCGATCGACCACAGCGGCGGATTGATCGACCATCTCCACGCCTCGACCCAGTTGTGGACCAGGAAGACGTGCGATGTGACCGAGCCGAGCGTCAGGTTCGGAAGCGTGATGTCCCACGGGGTGCCCGAAGCGGACCGCAACGACGGGACCGCGACGATCAGCAGGATCGATGCGATCAGCACCAGGAAATAGGCGGGCAGCAGCCTGACGGCCCGGCGACGGGCGAACGGCCCGAATCCGCGGGGGAGACGGGCGACTGGCTGTCGGGCGATCGGCAACATGAGGCAGTAGCCCGAGATCACGAGGAACACGGCCACGCCATAGGTGCCGTACTTGAGCACGCTGAGCGCCTGGAACCAACTGGGCGGGATCTGCCCCGACAAGACCGCGTACTGCCACAGGTGGTGGAGCACCACGAAGAGCGCGGCGAGCGCCCGCATTCCATCGAGGAACGGGAGGTAGATGCGTTCGCGCTCCGGTGATGTGGCGTCCGCACCGGTTCGGCTCATTGCCGGCTTCACTCGAATCGGGCGTTCGAAGCCTCCGGCCGACGCCTCATGTATTGCATGGTTCGATCGCACCCCCCGCCGCGCGTCAGCATAGCCAGCCCACGCGAGGCAGTCGAAGGGGCGGAGAAGTCGACGACGGCTCCCTCCGGTCGGGGAGCGGTCGCCATCCGAGACACCGAGGTGAGATGCGCCAGATCGACAGTGCGGAGCGAGTTTCTCTACGGTCGTCGCCATGCACATCGGCGCCCTGATCTTCCCGACCGACCGAACGATCCGCCCTGACGTCCTCGGCGAGGCGCTCGAAACACGCGGCTACGAATCGCTGTGGGTGGCCGAACACACACACATCCCGCTGAGCCGTCGCACGCCGTACCCGGGCGGCGGTGAACTCCCCGACATGTACTGGCGCACGATGGACCCGTTCGTCGCGCTCACCGCAGCGGCGCTGGCGACGACCACCCTCAAGGTCGGAACCGGAATCGCGCTCGTCAATCAACATCACCCGATCAACGCCGCCAAGCAGGCGGCGTCGATCGACCTCCTGTCGGGCGGGCGCTTTCTGTACGGCGTCGGCGTCGGCTGGAACGAGGACGAGATGGAGCACCACGGCAGCGACCCGGCCAAGCGCCGGACGATCGCACGGGAACGGATCCTCGCCACACGAGCACTGTGGACGCAGGAGGAGGCATCGTTCGACGGCGACTACGTCCAGTTCTCGGCCAGCGCCTCCTACCCCAAGCCCGTCCAGCAGCCCCACCCTCCGGTCATCATGGGCGGCGGCGGCGGGCCGATCACGTTCCGCCACATCGTCGAGTACTGCGACGGATGGATGCCGATCCACGGACGGACCGATCCGCTCGAACGCTTGCCACTCCTCCGACAGATGGCCGAGGAGGCCGGCCGCGACCCCGACTCGATCGAGATCGGCATCTACGGCTGCCCGATGCGAGCCGCCGACGTCGATCGCTACCGCGAAGCGGGTGTCGATCGAGTGGTGTTCTGGCTTCCTGCCGACGAACCCGATGTCGTGCTGGCGGCCGCCGATCACGGCGCCTCGCTGATGTGACCCGGTGCGGTTGCATTCGGTACGGTGCGCGGCATGGCTGCTGAAGTGGGAAAGCGCGCTCCGGCGTTCACGTTGCCCGACCAGAACGAGGCGTCTGTCCGGCTCTCGGCGCTGAAGGGGCGACGTGTGCTCGTGTACTTCTATCCACGCGCCGACACGCCCGGCTGCACGACGCAGGCATGCGGGTTGCGCGACATCGGCGATCAGATCGGTGACACGGCGATCATCGGTGTCAGCCCCGACAAGCCGGCCAAGCTGAAGAAGTTCGATGACAAGCACGGCCTCGGGTTCACACTCGTCAGCGACCTCGACCACGCAATCGCCGAGAAGTACGGCGTGTGGGTCGAGAAGAAGAACTACGGCAAGACATACATGGGTGTGCAGCGTTCGGCATTTCTGGTCGGCGCCGACGGCCGGATCGAGCGGGCGTGGCCGAAGATCAGTCCCAAGGACACACCGACCGAGCTGCTCGCCGCCCTCGAATCGGTCTGAGGTCCGGCCGACGATGACACAACGGGTCGTTGTGGTCGGCAACGGTCTGATCGGGAGCGCAGCAGCGCGGTGGTTGACCGGGTTCGGCTCCGAGGTCGTCGTGGTCGGCCCCTCCGAACCCGTCGACCACTCGACCCACCAGGGCGTGTTCAGCAGCCACTACGACGAGGGTCGACTCGTCAGCGTGTACGGATCCGATACGACGTGGTCCGAGATCGCCCGTCAGGCGATCGGCGAGTTCGCGGGACTCGAGCGGCGATCGGGCGTGCCGTTCCATCACCCGGTCGGGCGGTTGTCGGTGGCGGCGGCGGAGGATCACGAGTCGGTGCTCTCCTGGGCGGAGCGCAACGATCCCGCCGGTGGAGATCTTCGAGTGTGGTCGCCGGCGGACACTTCATGGCGGGAGCGATTCCCGTACCTCGACGTTCCTGACGACATGAGCCTGTCGTACGAGGGCCCGCCGGCAGGCCTCGTCAATCCGAGATCGATGCTCCGCGCCCAGAACCTCGTCGCACGGCAGCGCGGTGCCCGATTCGTCGACGATCGTGCGACCTCGGTGCGGCCGAGACAGGGCGGCGTGTCGATTTCGACCGCGGGTGGGGACGAGATCCACGCCGACCGGGTCCTCGTGGCAGCGGGAGCGTTCACCAACTTCGCCGATCTGGTGCCGGTCGCCGTTCCGCTCCGACTGAAGACCGAGACGACTGTGTGGGCGACCGTCACTGCCGAAACGGCCAGGAGGTGTGCGGCGATGCCTGCGATCACCTACGACATCGACGACCCCGACATCGACGACATCTACCTCGCCCCACCGATCCGCTATCCGGATGGAGTGCACCGCATCAAGATGGGGTGCAACACATCGAACGAGTCGTGGCCGACCACCCTCGCGGAGGTCGTCGGATGGTTCCGGCATGGTGAGAGCGACCGCGACCTCGAGCCCATGCAGCGAGCGATGCGCGGCCTCCTTCCCGGCATCGAGATCCTCGACGTGACGACACACCGGTGCATCGTCACGTACACCCCGTCCGGGTTCCCGATGATCGATCATGCACCAGGTGATGAGCACCGTCGCGTGGTCGTGGCAGTCGGCGGCAACGGGACCGGGGCGCAGGGCTCCGACACGCTCGGGCGGCTGGCAGCGGGCGTCGTGCACGACGGCCGCTGGCCGCAGGGCTTCGAGCGCAAGGTGTTCAGCGCTCGCACGCGGTGGGATGCGCCGACCGTGCGGCTGTCGAAGGCCCAACGCCGGGCGCGCCGGGATCAGTCGGCTGACACCGCATGAGCACGAAGTGATGCGAGGTCGACGAACTCGAGTGCCGACACGTGGGTGCTTTCCAAGATCACCGGACACGGATGGCCTGCGGCGCGGGCCTCCTCCCATCGTTCGACGCACACGCACCACTGGTCGCCGTCGCCGAGGCCGATGAAGCCGTACTGCGGCATCGGCGTGGAGAGATCGTTGCCCGTCGACTTCGAGAACTCGAGGAAGTCGGCGGTGACGCGGCAGCACACGATGTGCATGCCCGGATCGTCTCCCCTGTTCTCGCAGCATCCCGTGCGGTAGTAGCCGGTCATCGGGTCGTACGAACACGGCATCAACTCGGTGCCGAGCACATTGATCTGCTGCATCCTGCAGGTGTACCACGCCCGATTGCACGGCGTAGTCTCGACCCATGCTGGAACCAGCGATCCGGGACCTCGCATCGAGCGGTCGCAACTTCGTGACGGTGTGCGTCTCGCTCCCCAATGGAGATGTGGCGAGCCACGTCATGTGGGTCGACGCCGACGACGAGCACCTGATCTTCAACACCGAGGTGCATCGGGCCGAGTACCGCGCGATCCGGACCGACCCGAAGGTCACGACCACGGTGTTGCGGGCCGACGATCCGTACGCCTCTGCCGAGGTGCGCGGAACCGTCGTCGAGACCATCACCGGCGCAGCGGCCCGAACCCACATCGACGCGCCGTCCCAGCGGTACTTCGGCAAGGACGACGACAACGAGATCACCAGTGAGCGGGTCATCGTCGAAGTCGCGCCCGATCGTCAACGAACGGTGCACCTGTGAGCGACGGAGCGGAACCGCTGATCGGCGTCGTCATGGGCTCGTCGAGCGATTGGCCGACCATGTCGAAAGCGGTCGACGTCCTCGTCGAGTTCGGCGTTCCGCACGAGACGAGGGTTGTCTCGGCACACCGGATGCCCGACGAGATGTTCGACTACGCCGACCGTGCCGCCGACCGCGGCCTGCGAGCGATCATCGCCGGAGCGGGCGGGGCCGCACACCTGCCGGGGATGCTTTCGGCCAAGACGCTCGTGCCGGTGCTCGGCGTACCGGTCGCATCGAGGCACCTGTCGGGACAGGACTCGCTGCTGTCGATCGTGCAGATGCCGGCCGGCGTCCCGACGGCGACGTTCGCGATCGGCGAGGCTGGTGCCACCAATGCCGCGCTGTTCGCTGTGGCGATGCTCGCCCTCGACGACCCCGAACGGCTCCGTGCTCTCGAGCGCTACCGAGCCAACCGGAGAGATCAGGCAGCGGCCTCGGTCCTGCCACCGGAATGAGCACCGTGGAACCGATCGTGCCGCCGGCGACGATCGGCGTACTCGGCGGCGGACAGCTCGGACGGTATGCCGTCATCGCGGCACGGCTGATGGGATATCGAACGGTGGTGCTCGAACCTGACCCGCACGCCCCAGCAGGGCGAGTCGCAGATGTTCACCTCGTCGCCGCCTACGACGACGACGATGCCCTTCGACGGATGGGCGAGGACTGCAGCGTGATCACGACCGAGTTCGAGAACCCGCCCGCGTCGGCGCTGGACGTGCTCGCCCGTCGCACGATCGTGGCGCCGTCGCCGCTCTCGGTCTCGATCGCCCAGAACCGCATCGCGGAAAAGGAGTTCCTCGTCGGCGCAGGGCTGCCGGTGGGCCCCTACGCCGTCGTCGACGACGAGACAGCCGACCCGGATGTCGAATACCCGGCGATTCTGAAGACAGCTCGGCTCGGCTACGACGGCAAAGGCCAGCGGCTGGTCACCGACTCGTCCGAGATGCGCGCCGCCTGGCGATTGCTGGGATCGGTGCCCTGTGTGCTCGAGCAGGCGCTCGACCTCCGCACCGAGGTCAGCGTGGTCGTGGCGCGAACTGCTTCGGGTGCGTTCGCGTCCTACCCCGTCGCCGAGAACACCCACGTCGACGGGATCCTCGACCTCACCGTTGTCCCCGCGTCGGTGTCGGCCCGGCTCTCAGATCGCGCTGTCGGTCTCGGTCTGACCATCGCCGATGCGCTCGACTACGTGGGGGTGTTGGCGGTCGAGTTCTTCGTGGTCGGCGACGAACTGTTGGTCAACGAGTTGGCGCCGCGACCGCACAACAGCGGCCACTGGACGCTCGACGTCGCTCAGACGTCGCAGTTCGAGCAGCAGATTCGCGCCGTGTGCGGGCTGGCGCTCGGCGACACCTCGTTGACGCAACCCGGTGCGGCGATGGTCAATCTGCTGGGAGATCTGTGGGACCAGGGGGAGCCGACCTGGGCGTCGGCGCTCGAATCCGGCCGCACGGCACTGCACCTGTACGGCAAGACGGCACCGAGATCGGGTCGCAAGATGGGGCACGTGACGGCCTGGGGGCCGCGTGGGTGGGCGGAACTCACCGCCGTCGACGCCAGGTCGGCGCTCAGCCACCCAGGTTGACGCCGACGGCCTCGCCGATCGCGTAGGTGATGCCGCACGCGACGAGCACGATCAGCACCTGGCGGGCGACTCCGGCGATCAACGGTCGTTCGGCGAACCGGGCAACCAGCCCGCCGACGGCGCCGGCCACCGCCACGCCGATCGCCAACGAGGCCCAGGCCGCCGGATTGCCGTCGGTCACGAACCACGGGATGACGGGGAGCAGGGCGCCGAACAGGAAGCACACGAGCGAGAGCCCGGCCGCCCTCACCGCTGACGGGAGCGAGTCGGGATCGATGCCGAGCTCTTCCCGGGCGTGCACGGCGAGTGCGGCCTCTGGCTGCTGCATGACCTCTTCGGCTGCGGCTGCGGCACGCTCGGTGCCCATGCCGTGGGCTTCGTACACGGCGGCGAGCTCCTCGGTCTCGTGCTCGATGTTGTGCACCAGTTCGCGGCGCTCGATCGCGAGTTCGCGCTCGATCAGGTCGTTCTGAGAGGTGATCGACACCCATTCGCCGGCCGCCATCGAGATCCCACCGGCCACGGCACCTGCGAGCCCGGCCAATCGAACGACGGTGCTGTCGACGCCGGAGCCGGCGAATCCGAGGATCAGTGAGACGTTGGAGACCAATCCGTCGCTGACGCCGAACACGGCAGCGCGGGCCAGGCCTCCCGACACCGAACGGTGACCGCCGTGTGGTTCGTGGGTGTAGGAGCTCACGTCGACGACGTTACCTGCCTGGAGCGTCGTCGGTCATGGAGAGGCACCGCACCGGCTTCTTTGTGCATCGAGACGGCCCACGGGCGCGAATCGGCGTATGGTTCCGTTGTCGAGGAGAACGAGATGGGGCAGCACAGCGGGCGGTTGGGCAAAGGGATCACACCGCTCACCGAGCGTCTGACGGCGTTGGCGCGGAGTCGTCGACCCGACGACGAGGTCCTCGTCGACTACCTGCAGGCGTACTACGAGGAGTTGCCTGAATTCGATATCGATGATCGCAGCGCCGCCGATCTCTATGCCGCGGCGATCCGTCATTGGGCGCTCGGTCAGACCCGTAGCGCCGACGACATCGATGTCGTGGTGCTGTCGCCCGATCGTGAACGCGACGGCTGGCACTCCGACCGTTCGATCGTGTTGATCGTCACGACCGACGCACCCTTCCTCGTCGACACCGTACGGATCGTGCTCGAACGGCACGGGATCGCCACCCACCTGCTCGTCCACCCGATGCTCCACGTGTGCCGCGACGAGGATGGTCACACGGTCGAGATCGCTGGTCCCGGCTCCGATGCGCCGTGTGGGATCGAAGCATGGACACAGCTCGAGATCGATCGATGCGATGCGGATCAGGCAGCAGCACTGGAGGCCGATCTCCTCGACGCCGTGGTGGGGACGCACCGGGTCGTTGCCGATTTCGGGTCGATGCGAGACCGCATGCTCGAGCACGCCGACCTCGACCCATTGCTCGGCTGGCTCGCCGACAATCACTTCGTGTTCCTGGGCTCATCGTCGTTCGAGTTGGCCGGCGACGTGCTGACCCGGCGAGAGGACGGCGACCTCGGTCTGTCGGTCGCCAACTCGATCGTCGACCCGGAGATCGATCCGCGCGCTGCGCCCGTGTCGGTGGCACGGTCGACGCACGTCTCGGGCGTGCACCGGGCCGGGCGAATGACCGCTGTCACGGTGCAGTACCAGGAGGCAGGCCGCCATCGCATCGACCGGTTCGTCGGTCTGCTGTCGTCGACGGCCTACCGCCACAGCACGCTGGCGATCCCATCGGTCGGAGAGCGGGCCCGCCGTGTGCTCGGCCTGGCTCGTGACGGGGCCGAGACCCACACGGGGCGCTCGATGCGCAACGTGCTCGAAACGCTGCCGCGCGACGTGGTCTTCGAGCTCGACTCCGATCAACTCGCGCTGCTGGTCATCGAGGTGGTCGGTCTCCAGGAACGCCAGATCGTACGGGTCATCGACGTGCCCGAGCCGGTCGGCACGTGGTCGACGGTGCTGGTGTTCCTGCCGAAGACCCGCTTCAACGCGCAGCTGCCCGAGCGCGTCGCCGAGTTCGTCGGGGAGGCGTACGGCGCCCCGGTACGCGATGTCGAGTCCTTCGTCGGGACCAGCAACCTCGCCAGGATCACCTTCACCGTCGAAGGCGCGGGCGACGATCCGCCCGACCTCGACGAACTCTCGGATCGGGTCGACGAGCTGACGACCTCATGGTTCGAGCGGTTGCACGACGCTGCCCGACGTGACCTCGGCGAGTCGGCGGCGTTGACGCTCATCGCCCGGCTCGGTGGTTCCGTGCCCGAGTCGTACCGGAGCAACGTCGAGCCGGAGACCACGGTCGGCGATCTCGAACACCTCGCTGGGCTGCTCGACTCCGGTCGGACGTTGCGGGCGGCGCTCACCCGCAGCGTCGATGCCGAGGCGGGCGTGTGGCGGATGCGGGTGTACAGCCGTGGCACACAGATTGCGCTGAGCGATCTCCTGCCGTTGCTCGGTCATCTCGGCGTCCAGGCGCTCGACGAGCATCCGCACGACCTCACCGTCGGCGACGAACACTGCTACGTCTACGACATCGGGCTGCGCATCCCGGCCGGTGTCACCGTCGACGAGCACCGCCATCGTGAGATCACCGCAGCGTTCGAACGGCTGCTGCTCGGCGAGATCGAGCGCGACGGCTTCAACCGGCTGGTGCTGGTCGCCGGACTCACCTCATGGCAGGTGAACATCCTGCGGTGCTACTCGAAGTTCGCGCATCAGACCGGGTTCACCTTCAGCCAGTCGTACGTCGAAGACACGTTGGCCCGGCTGCCGCACCTCGCAACCGTGCTGGTCGAGCTGTTCGAGGCGCGTTTCGATCCGGCTCTCGACGACGGCGAACGACTCGCTGCGTTCGCCACGGCCGACCACGAGCTGCTGCGAGGACTCGACGAGGTGCCGTCGCTGGACGACGACCGCATCGTGCGGATGTTCCGATCGTTGGTCAAGGCCACGCTCCGCACCAGCGCGTACCTCGGCCGGCCGACGACTGCGTTCAAGTTCGATCCGTCGAAAGTCCCCGATCTCCCGGAGCCGCGCCCGGCGTACGAGATCTTCGTGTGCTCCCAGCGGGTGGAGGGCGTGCATCTCCGGGGCGGTCCGATCGCCCGGGGCGGGCTGCGTTGGAGCGATCGACCCGAGGACTACCGCACCGAGGTACTCGGTCTCGTCAAGGCCCAGATGGTCAAGAACTCGCTGATCGTGCCGGTCGGGGCGAAGGGCGGTTTCATCGTCAAGCAGCCGCGGGCGACGGCGGAGGAGAACCGGACCGAGGGCATCACCTGCTATCGGATGTTCGTCAGTGCCCTGCTCGATCTCACGGACAACCTCGTCGGTGGCGAAGTCGTCCACCCCGAACGAGTCGTGCGGTACGACGGTGCTGATCCGTACCTCGTCGTCGCTGCCGACAAGGGCACGGCGACGTTCAGCGACATCGCCAACGAGATCTCCGCCGAGTACGGGTTCTGGCTCGGCGATGCGTTCGCATCGGGTGGCAGCGATGGCTACGACCACAAGGCGATGGGGATCACGGCGAGAGGAGCCTGGGAGAGCGTGCGCCGCCACGCCTCTGTGCTCGGTCTCGACGCCGACGCCGACGAGTTGACGACGGTCGGGGTCGGCGACATGTCGGGCGACGTGTTCGGGAACGGCATGCTGATCTCGCCCAACTTGAAGCTGGTGGCGGCGTTCGATCACCGAGACGTCTTCATCGACCCAGACCCCGACCCGCCGGTGGCGCACGCCGAACGTCAGCGGCTGTTCGATCTCCCGCGGTCCACCTGGGCCGACTACGACGAACGTCTGATCTCGGCTGGTGGCGGCGTGTTCTCCCGGCGGTCGAAGTCGATCGACATCACTCCCGAGATGCGACAGGCGCTCGGGATCTCCGACGAGGCGCTGACCCCGAATCAACTGATCGCCGCCATTCTGCGAGCGCCGGTGGACCTTCTCTGGAACGGAGGTGTCGGTACCTACATCAAGGCGAGCAGCGAGTCGAACAGCGACGTCGGCGATCGCGCCAACGACGCCGTCCGGGTCGATGCCTCGTCCTTGCGGTGCCGGATTCTCTGTGAGGGCGGCAACCTCGGCGTCACCCAGCTCGGACGGGTCGAGTACGCGCTCTGTGGTGGGCTGATCTACACCGATGCGATCGACAACTCGGCCGGCGTCGACTGCAGCGATCACGAGGTCAACATCAAGATCCTGCTCGGCGAAGTCGTCGCCAGTGGCGACATGACGTTGAAGCAACGCAACGAGCTGTTGGGGGAGATGACCGACGAGGTCGCCGAGCTGGTACTGCGCAACAACATGGCGCAGACGCTGGCGCTGATGGTCGCTCGTCAGCAGGGCCTGCCGATGGTCAACGTGCATGCCCGCTACCTCGATCAGCTCGAGAGCGAGGGCTGGCTCGACAGGTCGCTCGAGTTCCTCCCCACCGACAAGCAGATCGCCGAACGACAGCTTGCAGGATCGGGCCTGCGGACACCCGAGTTCGCGGTGATGATCGCGTACACGAAGAACGCCAATGTCAGCGAGATCCTGCAGACCGATCTGCCGGATGCGGAGGTTCTGGAGAGCGATCTCATCGAGTACTTCCCGACGCCGCTGCGGGACCGGTTCCGAGCTGGCATCCTCGCTCATCGGCTTCGCCGCGAGATCGCCGCGACGCAGCTGGTGAACCAGATGGTGAATCTGTCGGGCATCTCGTACGACCATCGCATGACCGAGGATTCCGGTGCGTCGGTCACTGATGTCAGCCGTGCCTGGCTGGTCGCCCGCGAGGTGCTCGGTTTCCCTTCCTGGTGGGACGAGGTCGGAGGGTTGACGCAGCTGTCCAATGAAGAACGGCTCGAGATGTACCTGGATTGCCGTCGCTCGGCCGAGCGGTCGTCGCTGTGGTTTCTCCGGCACCGGCGCCCACCGCTCGACATCGCCGCCGAGGTGCGCAGGTTCGATGAACCCGCTTCGGCGCTCAGCCTCGGGATCGCCGACTGTTTGCGGGGCTCGATGCGCCAGGGGTGGCTCGACCTGGCGGAGGCTCGTGCCGAGCAGGGGGTCCCGGTCGACCTGGCCCAGCGGTCCGCGAGTTGGCGCCTCCTCCACACGATCTTCGACATGATCGAGCTGGCCGAACGGATCGACGTCGATCCGCTGGCCACGTGCAGCACCTATTGGGAGGTGTTCGATCGTCTCGATCTGATGTGGCTGTGGGATGCCGTTGGGGCGCTGCCGCGTTCGGATCGTTGGCAGACCCAGGCGCGCGGTGCCCTGCGCGACGACCTGATGACCACGTTGGCCGAGCTGGCGGCCAGCGTGTTGGATCAGGGATCGGGCACCGTCGATGCATGGGTGGCGGCGAACGAACGGGCGGTGCAGCGCGTCATGGTGCTGCTCACCGAGGTTCGTCGGGCTGACTCGTTCGATCTCACCAACCTGTCGGTCGCACTGCGCCAGCTCCGGAATCTCGCGCTCACGTCTCGCCGTGAGGGATCGCACGGCTGACGCGTTCACCCGACGAACTCGACAGCACCGGTAGCGTCAGGTCGTCATGTCTGGTGCACCCCGCTTTCGATTCGCTCCTTCGCCGACCGGCTTCTTCCATGTCGGCGGCGCTCGCACGGCCCTGTTCAACTGGGCGTTGGCGCGCTCGTCGGGGGGCACGTTCGTGCTCCGGATCGAAGACACGGACGATGCCCGCAACAAGCCGGAGTGGACCGAGGGCATCATCGATTCGCTGGCGTGGATCGGCATCTCCGCCGACGACCCCCATTTCGAGGGCCCACTGTTCCAGAGCGCCCAGTCAGCGGCGCATCTGGCTGCGGCACTGCGGTTGTTCGACTCGGGGCACGCCTACTACTGCGACATGACGCCCGACGACATCCAGGCGCGGGCAACGGCCGAGGGAGTCACGGGGTACGGCGGTTGGTCGCGCGATCGTGGGCTCGGCCCGCAGCCGGGGAGCGTGCTCCGGTTCCGAGTGCCCGACGGTGTCACGGTGGTGCGTGATCAGGTGCGCGGCGACGTGGAGTTCGACAATGCGGTCATCGAAGATTTTGTGCTCGTGCGTGGCAACGGGACACCCGTGTTCATGCTCGCCAACGTGGTCGACGATGTCGAGATGGGGATCACGAACGTGGTGCGGGCCGAGGAGCATTTGCCCAACACGCCGAAGCAGCAGATGATCTGGGAGGCGCTCGGCCATTCGGCGCCGGTGTGGGCGCATGTCCCGGTGCTCGTCAACGAGCAGCGCAAGAAGTTGTCGAAGCGACGCGACAAGGTGGCGCTCGAGCAGTACCGCGAGGAGGGGATCCTCGCCGAGGCGATGGTCAACTACCTGATGACGCTCGGCTGGACGATGCCGGGGTCCGAGGAGGCCGGCTCCGAGATCTTCCCGTGGGCTGACATGGAAGCGGCGTTCCGTTTGGAGGACGTCAACCTGTCTCCGGCATTCTTCGACACGAAGAAGCTGATGTCGTTCAACGGCGAGTACATCCGGAAGATGCCGGTCGACGAGTTCGTCGCAGCCTGCGCTCCCTGGCTGCCGGAGGAGTGGGATCGCGCCCGATTCGCCGAGATCGCTCCGCACATCCAGCAGCGGCTCAACACTCTTGCGGACGCCCCGGGTGTCGTCGACTTCCTCTTCCTGCCTGACCCGGAGATCGACGCAGCGTCGTGGGACAAGACGATGACGACCGACCACGCCCAGCCGCTGCTCACCGACGCGATCGAGGCCTACGGCCGGCTGGCCGAGGGTGACTGGCAGCACGAGCGACTGAAAGCCACGCTGGAGGACGTGATGGTGCGCTACGACCTCAAGCTCGGGAAGGCACAGGCGCCTGTGCGGGTCGCAGTGACGGGCCGCACGGTCGGCCCGCCGCTGTTCGAGGCGCTGGAGGTCATGGGACCCGACGAGTCTCTGCGGCGAATGCGGTCGGCGCTCCACGTACTCGACGCCGGTGAGCCGTCGGGCTGATCGACACGGTCATGGACGACGACGAACTGGCCTACCGGCCCTTGGACGACCTCGTCGATCGCTCGGTCGACCACCAGCCCGAAACCGAGTCGACGCCATCGTGGCGTCGACGCCCGAGCGTGCTGCGCATCGTGATCGGTGTGTTCGGGGCGCTCGCGCTCTACTACGTCGTGTCCCTCGCCCAGGTGGTGGACGCGGGTCGCTCCGTTTCGACGGAACCCGTGGACGCGATCGTCGTCTTGGGGGCAGCGCAGTATGATGGCCGCCCGTCCCCGCAGCTCGAAGCGCGCCTCGAGCACGCGTTCACGCTGTACGACGGCGGTGTGGCTCCGGTCGTGATGGTCACGGGTGGCAAACTGCCGGAGGACAGGTTCACGGAGGCAGAGGCGTCCCGCCGGTATCTCGTCGACCGCGGTGTGCCCGAGTCGGCGTTCATGATGGAGAACACGGGCGCCACGACGTACGAGTCGCTCGAGTCCGCATCGATACTCCTCTTGGACGAAGGGCTCGACGATGTGGTGTTGGTCTCCGATCCGTACCATCTCAAGCGGTCGGATCTGATCGCCGACGAGTTGGGCCTGGACGCCCGCGTGTCGGCAACTCCGACATCGGTCGTCACGGGCTGGACGTCGGTCCGCCGGCATCTGGAGGAGGCCGCGGGTGTGGCGCTGGGCCGCCTGGTCGGGTTCGATCGGCTCAGTGACCTGACCGGCTGAGAATCACCGTTCGAAGTAGATGATGCGGCTGCGAATGGCACATGCGAGGCAGTAGACGACGACAACGGCTGCCATCGCGGGCGTGCTGTCGTTGTAGTGGCATGTCTCGATGGGGTTGTCGGGACATGCGCCGCTTCTCGTGACGGCGGTCGCCGACAGCGTGGCGACGACGCCCATCGTGATGGCGGCGGCGATCGCGAACCGCTTGATGGTGCTCGGTCTGGGGTCGTACCTGGTGCAGATCAACACCACCAGTCCGAGGCCGAGACCGACGAAGATCCCGGACAACACCAGGTGTCTGACCATTCGGCGGGAGCGTATCGGTCGGATGTCGGCCGGAAACGGATCAGCGTGTCCGATCTCCGGACGGCCGATACACTCATCGGTCGCCTCACTGGGGTGTGGTGTAATTGGCAACACGACAGTTTCTGGTTCTGTTATTCAAGGTTCGATTCCTTGCACCCCAACCATCCGGCGGGCCTGGTGGCTCGTGCGGTTGACATGCCTCGGCGGTAACGTCGTGGTCGCAGCTTGGCCCGTTCGTCTAGTGGCCTAGGACACCACCCTCTCAAGGTGGCGGCACGGGTTCGAATCCCGTACGGGCTGCCAAGGAAAGACCAGGTCAGAGGCCCGCCACGGCGGGTCTCTTTCCGTCTCCGGCCTCCGTTGCCCATGGCTTGCCCATGAATCACAATGGAGGTCACACCATGAAGGGATCGATGCGCCAACGGGGGTCGGCGTGGGAGCTCAGGGTCTACCTGGGTGCCGACCCGGTCAGTGGCAAGCAGCGTTATGCCACGAAGACGGTCCGCGCCGGCAAGCGCGAGGCCCAGCGCTTGCTCAACGAGATGAAGGTCGAGGCCGAGCGGGGCCTGGCGACGAGGACGACGGCCACGGTGGGAGAGCTGCTCGCCCGGTGGCTCGAGCTCGCCCGGGAGGACTTCTCACCGAAGACGACGCGGGAGACGGCCGGGTACATCGAGCGCAACCTGCGGTCGCGGAGTTTGTGACGCGCTCGCCCCGATTTCTCTGTCCACCATTTCCGCAGGTGCGTCTATTCGACTCAGTGCTCTGTACATCTGCACCAACGGTGCGCCGGACCCTCTGCGAGTCGTTGCGGACGCCCGCGCCTCGGCACGAGTAGCCTGTGTGCGTGGACCTGACGGAGCTGATCGAGACCCGACCGGGAGTCCGGAGCGGCAAGCCGTGCTTCGTCGGGACGCGAATCGCCGTCTACGACGTCCTGGACTACCTGGCGTCCGGCATGACGGCCGCGGAGATCGTCGCAGATTTCCCCGAGCTCACCGAGCGTCACGTCCGTGCTGCGATCGAGTTCGCGGCGCTGCGTGAGCGCCGGCTCGCCACCCCGGCGTGAAGCTTCTGTTCGACCAGAACCTGTCGCGACGCTTGGTCGGCATGTTCACGGTCGAGTACCCGGACAGCTAGCACGTCACGGGGGTCGGGCTCGACACGGCCACCGACGCCGAGATCTGGTCGTACGCCCGCGAGCACGATTTCGTGATCGTGTCGAAGGACTCCGACTTCCGCCAACTGGCGTTCTTGCACGGTCCACCACCGAAAGCGATCTGGGTGCGGCTCGGCAACGCCTCGACGATCGAGATCTACGAGGCGCTGCGGAACAATCACGGCGAGATGGTCCGATTCGGTGCTGATGTCGACGAGGCGCTCCTCGCTCTGCCCTGAGTGTCGACCGGCGCAACTGGGAAGAGCCCGTGCCTCCACGGTCGGGTAGTCATCCGTGACGTGGTCCGTGACCATCGGACGTCGGGCGGGTACTGATCCGTGACGTTGCTGCTTCAGCATCGTGGCGTGGATGAGGAGCGAAAGCCAGGCAGGCCGAGGAAGTGGTCGTCCGACGCCGAGCGGATGCGGGCCTACCGCGAGCGGCAGCGCGACCGGTCAGCCCGGCTCGTCGACCCCGCTGAAGCGTCCGAGGCGCTCATCGAGAACCGCAGGCTCCGCGAGCGAGTCGATCAACTCGAGGACGAACGCGATCGGCTCTGGTCGCAGATCGTTCGACTGCAAGCCGAACTCCGAGCTCGTGCGATCGAGCCGACGACATCTGTCGCAGGTAGCCGGCAGAGCGACATTCCACCGTCGCGGGCAGAGCGTCGTCGACGAGAGCGCGAGGCGGCACGTCGAGAACGTCGACAGAAGCGTTCTTGACTGGGAACGGCGAGCGCGTGTGGCCCCGATCGGGATGCGAGGTCGAGATCGGTGGAGTGCTACGCGAGGCTCACGACCCGATGACGCGATCGATCTCGGCCACGAGGTCGATCCTCGGATTGTCTGCCGCGGTTGATTGAACCGCTCGGCCTTGTCCGGCTCGAGTCGATGAAGGAACTCGCGGAAGCCGCGGAGCAGCGTTGGCACCGCAGCGGTCCTGAGGAAGTCGTCCCAGCGAAATGCTCGGTCGTCGCGTTGCGCTGAGAGCCTGATGAGCCCGAGGTGGGCGACTCGTCCGTGGATCTCCGCGAGGTCGTTCTTCAACCCCTCACCTTCGGTCCAATGCCAGTCGGTCACGTAGTCACGAGCGGTGACGGTGTCGCTGGGTTGATCGCTGCGACGCAGGAACTCGGCCACGCATCGGGTGTGAATCAGCGCCGCCTCCAACATGCTCTCGGCAGCGAACACGCCCCATTCCTCGGGCAGGCCGTCGTTCCGTTCCACCCATGCGTTCCCGACCGCGAGGAAGTTGATCATCTTGACGACCTCGTACCGAATGTGGAGAACCATGTCATCAAGCTCGGCGTCCGACTTGATTTCGGCTGTAGAAGCATTGGGTTCGGCCTCGGCGAGCAGGGAGGGATGGAGCAGTTCGGTCGAAAGCACCTCGATCCCGACGAGGCGCTCCTGGGCGTCGAAGTCGACGTGGACGGAGGTGCCCACGGGCTCAGTCCTCGCAACGGCCGGCTGAGCCACGTTGGGCGGCTGCAGGTCGATATCGGCAGCCCCGACCGATGGGTCGTGGCTGAGACGCAGCACTCGGTGTCTTGGCATCAGACCAGATTGCACCATCCGACCGGGCTGATTGGGCAGACCGTTGCGGGCCTCGTGACAGCAGACGACCGTTCCCAGTCGCGTCAGGGGCAGCGCGGAGGGTGACTACCGCGCCGGCCCTCGTCGGGTGAGTGCCACTCGACGCACTCGAGATCTGGCGCCGCACGTAGCGAGTCGATGAGCGCTCGAGGACCACTGACCTTGGTTCCCCACAGGTCCCAGTCGGTGAACACCATCCAGGATCGATCGATGGGCCACAGGTTGCTGGGAGTTCCAATCCGTCCCTGGTCAGGATCGATCAGATTCGCTACATCGCCCAGAGCGACCTCTTCCATGAACACGTCGTCGAAGTCCCCGCCGTTGGCCAGCGGTGAGTAGTCACGCGACACCGGCGCGCCGAAAGTCCATCGGAGCAATGCGCAGCAAGTTGGCTGAGCAACGCCTCCAGGCACTCAGCATCGAGCGATCCCTCGTCGGGTGGACGGAGGGTCGCTGGCCAGCTCCGGTACGGGTACCAGCGAAAGCACGGCGGAAATGGCTGGTCATCGAGGTTGGTCGACAGACGCTCCGCCAACCGCGCGCCAGCGGAGTCGAGTCCACCCGGAAGGTCTGGCGCTCATCCCGAGCGCATTCCCGACGACGGTTGTCACTTCGTCGAGGTTCACCGACCCCACGATCGTGGCCGGAATCAGGCCTTGATTGACCGCATCGCGGTGAAGGTCGTCGTGTGTGAGAGCACTGTCGTCGTCTGGCGATTCGTACATGAAGTGCAGCACCCACGTCGTGTCGTCCCATCCGGCCGCATCGAACCCTGTGACGCTCTCATCTCCATCAGCTCGATCGACGAGCCACGAGCGCCAAGCTGACTTCTGATCGGCGGCGATCTGCTCGGACATCGCTCAGACCGTAGACGCTCGACCGATCGACCGGAGTTCGACTTGTTCGGTGTTGGACACTGGGGCTCGATCCTCTCGTTGGTCGCGCTGCGAGCACCGAGGGCCCCGACGTCGTTGCCACGTTGCCCATGGGTTTGCCCATGGATCGGGCGACAACTGGCCGGAACTGCCCGACACCCAACGGACGGTTGGGTAGTGTTTGCCCTGCTCACGCCAAACGGCACGGCACTGGGCGACACTGGCCGGACTGATCTGATCGCACTCTCAAGGTGGCGGCACGGGTTCGAATCCCGTACGGGCTGCCAAGAAAGACCAGGTCAGAGGCCCTCTCCGGAGGGCCTCTCGCCATTTCCGGATCCGTCTGCGACTCCTTTGCTACTCGTCTGATGTCCGGGAGGTGTCATGACGGGTCACATCCGCAAGCGAGGCGACGCCTGGGAGCTTCGGGTGTATGTCGGCGTCGACGCCGTCACCGGGAAGAAGCGCTACGCCACCAAGAGCATCCTCGGCGGTAAGCGAGACGCTGAGCGGGCGCTGGTCGAACTCGCCGCAGATGCCCAACGCGGAAAGCTGTCCCGCACGAACACCACGGTGGCCGAGCTGCTCGACGCCTGGTTCGATCAGGCGTCGCAGGACTTCTCGCCGAAGACGGTGGTCGAGACTCGGGGCTTCGTCGATCGGAACCTCAGGCCAGCCCTCGGCACGGTTCCGTTGACCCGTCTCAAGGCTGCCGATCTCGACCGCTACTACACGCGGCTGCTGAAGAATGGTGGCCAGGCAGGCCAGCCGCTTTCTCCGGCGACGATCCGACGCATTCACGGCATCCTGCGTCGCGCACTCCAGCAAGCGGTGCTCACTAGTCGAGTTGGCCGACGGCCACCGCCGCGAACAATCACTCGCCTGAGGCGTCGTGATCGGCGGGACGTGGGAGTTCAGCGGCGATCCTGCTGGTGGGGTCGCCGCGCTTGGCCTGATCGGTGGCCTCGGTGTCTTCATCTGGACCGTGATCACCTCGGTGTTCCTGATCCGCAGCGCCACTGACTGAGCGAACGGATCGACGAGGAACGTCGCCTTGTCGCCGGGTTCGTGGAGATCGTCCGCCGATGTCTGCCCGTGACGCGGATCACCGGAAGGGGGCGGTCCTCAGTCCAACTCGAGCACGAGGCGGAGAGCTCCGTCAATCGCTTCGAGTTCGTCGTGGTGGAGCCGTCCAACGAATTCGCCGAGTCGCTCATGCGCTACCGCTGATGTCTGTTCGATGAGGACCTGGGTGTCGTCACCGTCGATGGTGATCGTCGGACGGAAGATCCTCGGTGTAGACGAACGTGAGGTGGGAGCGACGAGCACGGTGGACAGCATCAGGTCGTCGGATTGGAGAACAACGGCGTACCGAGCGCCCTGTTGCTCGTGACCTTGCGTTGACTTGGGAGCGCGTAGGCGGTGGATGTCACCACGCACGAAGCGTGTCCATCTCGGCGAGAACACGGCGGCTCTCGGCCCGGTCGTCCTCGTCGTTGAGCACGTCAAGTGACTCCGCTCGCATCTGCTCGCGTCGCCGAAGGCGCACAGCATCGACGAGTGCTTGGCGGATCGCATCCGATGTCGTCGATCCATCGGCCATGAGTTCGGCAAGCGCTCGTTCGGAGCGTTCGTCGGTTCGAAAGTTCAGGACTGCCATCCCGGCAGCGTACTACGCTAGGTAAGACAGATCAACGACATTGCCGGGTAGACCCGATCGGACCATCACCGTCACCCTGACCTCCCACCCCTCTGGATCCTCGCCTCCGATCGGTGTATGCGTGTTGGAACCTCACTCGATAATCCCGGGCCCGAACGCTCCGACTTGTGCTGCAGTACCGGCAGCATCGAGATGTGTGGGAGCTCCGACTGCCAACTGGGCAGCGCATAATCCCGCCTCGTCGAGGCAGCGCGCCGATCGAGAACGACACCTACGCGCTCGCCCAGGTGCTCGGAAACGCGCGGCCAGCGGCGGTCAGAGCCACCGCGGGAGCTCGGCTCCATCTGGCGTTCCCCAGAAAACGAGAGTCCGGCGGCCGCGGGTCGGAGCTGAAGATTCAACGATCGTCCAGGCGCCACTCTCGACGATCGATCGCATTTCGTCGAACGCCTCGGTGAGAGATGGGACCGTCTGTTGCTCAAGCATCCCAGCAGTCCACATGTCCGCGGCGGTAGATGCGTCGCGTCGGACAAGGTGCGTCAGCCTCCACGGAAGTGTCCAGCCAGTAGTCATCCTGACCTGCGACGAAGGCAGCGAACCAGGCCGGGGAGTGGAGATCCTCGGGAACTTCTGACCAGGGGAAGTCAGCGACGTGTTCAAGGTGGCGTGCGACGGCGACAGCGAGGCCGAGCATCTCCAGTCCGCCTGGGAACATGTGCCCCGCAGTCGGGCCGGTCAGTTGAGATACGTCGACCCCGTCCGCCCAGCGCCACAGGGCGCGGGCCTCGTCGGGCAGTGTGAGCCCGGTCGGCCGCATGATCTCGTCGATCGCCAAGTCAGAAAGCCCAGGGCGGAGAAGGTCTGGGAGCGGATGGCCAACCGCTCTGAGCGACGCGACCAAGGCCTCCGCGGCGCGCTCCAAACTGGCTGCACCCATATCGACATCATCTCACGCGCTACCTGGACCACTCGGGTGCGGCACGTCTTCCTTACCCTGAACCGATCGGCAAACCAGCAGCGCCGTCTCGGTTACCTTCAGCGGACACTCGGCTCTCGGTGAAGCGATCACGCGATCCGGACATCCATCAGATATGAGCTACGGCGAACTCTCCGAACGGATCGTGTTGCTCATCGTGCTGCGCCGAATCGTTGCCGACGCGGGTCGGCCGATCTGCAATCGAGGCGCGAGCGATCGCGCGGCCGTTCAATCCTCTCCAATGATGAGTCCGACGCGTCCATCGGGGGAAACGCTCACACTGCCGGACATGTCGTCGTCGTTGGCAATCCTGAACAAGCGATCGTCGATGATATTCACATCCCAACCCAGCTCCGTGGCGATGGCCGCAATCTCCACCTGCGAGAGAGTGCTTCGGTCGGGCAAGTCAACGCGCGCAATGTCGGGGCAACTACTCGGGACCGGACACGAGGAATCAGCCGCAATCACAGTGACCTCGGTGCCGGCGATCGCTTCACCGAGCTCCTCGGCCGATACGGCAACTCGTCATAGCGGTCGTTGTCATCGGCGCACCCCACCAACGCAGCGACCGCCATCGAACAAGCCGCTGCGCCCAGCACTCGACGCAGGGACTTCACCCCTCCAGACTACGGACCCACCACGGCACCGGGCGCTCCCACACCAGGCCTCTCGGCCTGGTCGACGCCGCGTGTGTCGCAGGCCAGCGAGCGTCGAAAGCTCCGACGATCACGTGGTGTTCGCCGGCTGACACGGAGTTGGGTGGACGCTGGCTCCAACCTGGGTGACGCTGACCACGGCAGCTCGCAAGCCGCTCAGAAAGACGACACGTCGAACGCCTACAGACCGCTCGTGATCGGCACGTTCGAGCGAGCGATTCCGCTTCAGAAAGCGCGGCAGCGTTATCGATCGGGTTTGTCCGGGATCTAATACGGGCTGGGGTTCTCGTCGTGATCGTCGTCGGGCGACTGCCTGGGTCGGGCCGGGCGCATCCTCGAGGGGTTGGTCACGTGGTGAGCTGGAGGGTCAGGATCTCGTCGTCGCCGAACACGACGAGCTGGTCGCTCGACACACATCGCATGGTGTGCACCGCACGCCCGACCAGAAGATGGTCGTCAACGCCGACGGCCTGGAAGTCATCACGACCCCGCCCGAGCGAGGCGCCGAAGGCTCCGGCCCGCCCACGTCGTGATCCGCTGTCGCTGACCCCGGCGACCTCGGAGCGCAATACCGCCGACGGGTTCGTTGCCCATGATCTCCGCCATTTCGTGAGCGAAGATCTACGCAACTCTTCGGTGTTCGTAGGGCGCCACGGTGGTGCTGCCGTAGTGATCAGCGCCCTTGAGGCGTCACAGGCGACGCGAGTCGACGCAGCGAGGTGTGGCCGGCTTCTGTTGTGGGACGTCGGGTGTGTGTCGTAGTACATCCGTGACAGTCCCCTCCGGCTGAGCGACACCTGTGCGGAGATCACGGCGGACCACGTCGCGACGTCGAGGCGGCCTGTGAGACGGGCTGCCGAGGCGGCAGATTGAGCACCACTGGCAGACGCAAGCGGAGCGTGCACCCGTGGGGGCTCTCGCCATAACCTCCCAGTCACCGAACGAGCCCCGACCGACGAGTCCGGCGGACATCGGTTCGACATCGAGCCGCACGGTGACGCGGTGAGCCAGTAGCGTGCACGGCCGCATGGTCCTCGTGGTGCTGGCGCTCATCTCGGGACTGTCGTTCCTGTACTACGGCTTCCAGATCCTGTTCCGGACTCGACTGAGAGAAGAGTTCACCCGGTACGAGATGCCGGGGGTTCGCAATTTCGTCGGCGCAGTGGAGATGCTCGGTGGTGCCGGAGTCGTGTTGGGGCTCGCATTCTCACCCTTGGGAGCCCTCGCTGCTGCCGGACTGACGATCTTGATGATGCTCGGGTTGATCGTCCGCGTCAGGCTTCACGATGCACGGCGTGTCATGGTGCCTGCTGCGTTGCTCGGAGCCCTGAACGCGGTGCTCGTGGTGCTGTTCCTCATTCGTGACGTCCGTGTTCTGCTGCGACGGCGTGCCGTTCAAGATCGCGGAGATGGTCGACAGCGAGAAGACCGACAACGCCGGGAGGTAGCGCTTCACGGGATCGCCGACCTTGATGTGCATGCCGATCGCGCCGAGCATGAACATCGCGAGGCCTACCGACGCCGGGCGGACCAGCCGTGGCTGCACGTGCCCCACCAGCATCAGCCCCGCAAGGCTCACCTTCACGGCACCGACTGCGTACATCGTGGTCTCCGAGAGTCCGTACTCCTCGAACTCTTCTTTCATGTTGGTCGCGCCACCGCCTCGATAGCCGGTGTCCTTGTTGAACCGGTTGAACCAGACGTTCAGGATCCAAAGGGCAGCGACGGTCTGAGCCAGCTTTCCGATCATGCGCATAGACAAGTAGAGCCCTCCAATTGGCGAACGGGCCCACACTACAGGCCCACGCCGCGGCCACCCGCTGTGGAAGATCTCGCCACTCCCGGGCAGCACCCTACGGAACCTCTCAGGGTCAGGCAGCATGGGAGGGCATGCGCTGCACTCTCCCGAGTTCCGCCAAAGGCGGCCAGATCTGCTCTGTCACCACCAGCAACGTTGTCGAGCTCGAACCGCTCGGTCGCCGGCCGCTCCTCGCGCCGTGACCGCCTGATATCAGGCGCATATTGCGAACCGCACCTGGCGATCGCGATACGTCGCGCTCGTTCCCGCTTACCCCTGAACGGCGCCCCAGGGGACCCGCGATTGGTCGGTGTCGAACCGCCATCTACCGGTCTCCAGAGACGCTGCTCGACCCGCCCAAACAGCGCTGCGCCACGCCACCGGCCAACAGGGTCGGACTTCGAGCTCCTCGACCCACCGGCGGAGATCTGGGAAGCAATCGAGGCGTCGATCACTTCGAGCCCGTCCCCGTCGCGGAGGGAACCGCCGTCGCGTGACTTCCGTGCGAACACAGTCGTCGAGTATCTGATCGACGCCAACGACGTCGTGATCGACGTGGGGCAGAGTTGGGCCGAGATCGCCCGTGACAACGGCGCCCCCGAGCTGGTGGTCCTGCCGTCGGGCCGTACCTTGTGGACCTACTTCGACAGCGATGAGACCAAGGACCTGTGGCAGCAACTCGTCGAGCGCGTTCGAGCCTTGCAGAAGGGAGCTGAGGTTCCGCTTCGATGCGATGCCCCTGACGCCCGGCGGTGGTTCGAGATGTCGATCACGCCGGAGCCCGATGGCCGGGTGCAATTCCGTTGCGTTCTGGTCTTCGAGGAAGCCCGGCCGCCGGTATCGTTCCTCGACACCAACTCAGAACGAGACGTCGGTCTTCAGCCCGTTCCGCTGTGCAGTTGGTGCGGGCGAGCCCAGGATGGATCTCGTTGGCTCGATATCGAAGAATTCGTTCAAGCCACCCGCCAGTTGGAGCGCTCGTCGGTGCCCCCGATCGCCCACGGGATCTGCGCGTCCTGTCGCGATGAGATGTCGGCGGAGCTGCTCGTTCCTGGTCGCCACCGCGAATCTACGCATTGACCCAGGAGGCCGCTTGTGGCTGCTGTGACGGGCGCGCACTAGTTCCGGTTGCTCAACTGTGTGGTGAAGGCGTGAAACGGCGACGAGATGCTGCCGAGCGACGATCCCAACAGCCTGATTCGCCTCGCCACCAACGCCGTCCCCACCAACGCCGTCGCAACCTGGCGAATCCGAGCTCGCCGACGCGGCCAGGCCATCGCGAGCTCACAGCAGCCTTGCGGACCTCACGCCCATGTCGAAAGCGTTGGCTGGACACACGGACCCAAGCCGGCGGGTGCTGTCCATGGAAGACTGAACGCCGTGCCGACCGAGGGAGTCATGCGCATGGTGGACGTATCCGAGCTGATCGAGGCGGCGCTGCAGGCGCGAGCTCGTGCCTATGCCCCGTACTCCGGATTCCGCATGGGCGCCGCAGTCCTCACGACCGAAGGCACGGTCATGCCGGGATCGCTGGTCGAGAACATTTCCCTCGGCCTCGCAATGTGTGCAGAACGGGTTGCCCTGTTCGCCTGCGTCGCCGCCGGCCAGCGCCCGAGTGTGCTCGTCTTGGTCTCGCCCCGCACCGATGGTGCGGTGACCCACCCTTGTGGCGCATGCCTGCAGGTTGCGCTCGAGCTCGGCGGTCCCACGCTGGAGGTCGTTGCCGCCACCTCCGATGGGGAGGTCGTCCGTCATCCGTTGGGCGAGTTGCTCCCTCGAGGTCCCTACAAGTCGTGACCGCGGTCTACCCGTCTGGGGCGAGGCGATGACGCCGATCGGGTCGCAGTCACATTCTGTTGTTCAGGCAGCGAGTATCCCGTCAGGGATGTCGGCCGATATGGAGCCGCTCGGGCACGAGCCTATGCTCGCTGACTTCGGCCCGGCGCCAAGCAGGATGTGTGCCTGGGCCCGTCGGTTGCACCGGCCTCGTGGCATGGTGAGCCGAGGACGACGCTCGACTTTGACCGGATAGTCGTAGATCTTCGCCCGAGCGGGCGGAGAAGCTGCGGCGGCTGAACCTGGCTGCCGGCACCCTGCCTTTGGCCACTGCGGTGTTGATGGTGGTTCTGGCGGATCGAGACTTCAGCCTGCCGGTGAGTGGGTTCAACATCAGCGGGCCACCGGGCACGGAGCTCTCTGAAGGGGTTCTCACCGAGTCGTTCAGCGTGCCCCTCGCGTGGGCCGTGGCGTCGTTCTCACTGCTCTCCGCGCTGTTCCACTTCGTCGTTGCATGCGTGGGCTACGCCCGGTACCGACGCGAGCTCGAGCGCGGCCGAAACAGGTTCCGCTGGGTCGAGTACGCGATGTCGTCGATCCCGGGGCCCTTCTGATCGTCCTCATCGCACTCACCACGGGGATCACTGACCTCGCCGCGTTGATCGCCATCGGATTCGCCAACGCAGCAATGATCCTGTTCGGCTGGATCATGGAGATGGTCAACGATCCGGACCGAGACACCTGGTGGACTCCGTTCCTGTTCGGGTACGTCGCCGGGATCGGGCCGTGGGCCGCCATCGTCGGCGCCCTCGTTTTCAACCTCTCCCAGCCAGGACGGTTGGGGCGTCGCACATGGGGAAATGGTTACGATTTGGGATCTCGATCTGGTCGAGGTCGCCGAGTTGCTCGGCCCATTTGGCTTGGAAGCCGAGGTAGTCGTTGTGCTCGCCGAAGACGGTGAGACGTGGGCAGTGAGCAGTAGGCGTCTCGGGCGGCGTCGACGCGATCGAAGTCGAGTCGCATGACTCATCCAGGGCGACTCATCCGCACCTTCAACTACTCTCGGAAGCGTCATGACTTCAGTGGTCGTTCGAATCGTTCGTTTGACGCATCCGACCGTTCCTCGGTGCACCGGCCCCACGACGGGAACGAGGCAAGGCGCCTCCGATCCAGCCGTACGTCGTTGATGCACGCGCAAAGGCAACGCCGTCTGTTGCGATCGAGTGCAACAGCGTTGGCGATCATCTGTGGTGCGTGTTCTGCAAGTGAGAGCGGGAACGGCGCTGACGCGACCGGTGAGTGGCCAACAGCCGACCACGAACGACACGGCGGGCAGGGTCGTCTCGGACGAACGAGCGCCGACAACTTCGAACACCGCTTCGACAGCCTCAGCGCCCGATTGCGCAACCGCTGCCGACATCGACAACCTGGTCGCTGGGTGGGCGTTGGATCGTGAAGTCGTCGGCGCGATTGCCGGCATCTATGCCGACGGCGACTTCATCGCCCTCACGAGTACCGGAGTTCTCGACGTCGACGGCCCGGCACCGCTCACGACCGGTTCGCCGATGCGGATCGGCAGTCTCACCAAAACCTTCACCGCTGCGCTGGTCGTAGCGCTGGCCGAGCAGGGCGTTCTGGCGCTCACGGATCCGGTGTCACTACTGCTTCCGGACGCGCCGGCTGGGCTGACCATCGAGCAGCTGCTCAGCCACGAGAGCCCCTTCCGCGACGGTGACGTGTCTGGGCAACTCCTGCAAGCTGTGGCCGACCCGACATCGATCGAAACCCCCGAAGACGCCACAGCTCGACTACTCGGGGGTTCATTCTCGGCCGCACCCAACGCCCACCAGGCCTACGCAAGCGTCAACTACGTCGTTGTGGACCAGGTCGTGGCAGCCGCAGTGGGCCAGCCCTACGAGGACGTACTCAGGACAGAGATCTTGGAACCAATCGGTCTGTCGTCGACCGGTTTCGTCCCGGTCGACGAATTGCCGTCCCCGCACGAGCGGCTCGATCCGTCGCAACCTCCGCTGAGTCTGGCTACGTTCGAAACCGACGCTGCAGTCCGGGCCTCCGGCGCCGCAGGAGCGCTCATCTCGACAGCAGCCGACCTCGGTGCGTTCTTCGAGGCGCTCTTCACAGGCGAGGTAATCACGAAAGACTCGCTGCAGGCGATGCTGGACGTCTCGAGCTCGACACGAACCGACTACGGACTTGGGATTGGCGTCTACAGCGCGGGTGGCAAGACGCTCTTCGGCCACAACGGAAGGACAATCGGGTTCGCCTCAAGTGTGCGCCACGACCCAGACAGACGCCAGACGGTGATCGTGCTCAGTAACGACGGCGGAGCGCCGACCAGCGAACTCGCACAGAAACTCAGTGTGACCGAGGCCTGCTGACACGGCGCAGGCCAGCGGGTCATCGGCGCTCTGGCCTCCGATCAAAACACCAGAGAGGCCAGGTAACCGCATCCGCGCCCTATCAGGCACGTCCGAGAGCGGCCACCTGCTCCAGAACGCGCAGACGCGATCAGGTGCTTCGGCGCTGCTTGAGCTGCGCCAGGCGCGTAGACGCATAGCCGGGTTCGGCGGTCCAGGCGTTGGCCGCCTCCCATGCGTCTGAAAGTGCAAGCGCCCGCTGATGCTCGCCATGGGCGAGGACTGGCACGCCGAGGTTCGACAGGTCGTGCCAGGTGACGTCAACGCGGCTTTCATCCCAGTCGAGCAGGCCGACCTGACCCGTCGCTGTCATCCGAATGTTCGATGCGCCCGGGTCGCCGTGCACGACCGCTGTCGGTACGTCGGTGAATTCCGCGAACACTGATTCGACGAGCGCTCCTGCGTCGACCGGCATGGCGTCGAGGTCCGCATCCACGCTCACTCGACGGGTGCGCAGGTCGGTGACGACGCAGCACCCAGGTCGCTGAAGATGATCACGGGTGAGTTCGTGGAGTCGCTGCAGCTCTGCGGCGACAGCTATCCAATCCGTCTCGGAGTTCGGCGGGCGGCCCTCGATCCATCGCTGCACGACGACACCCTCATGGTGAAGCTGGTGGTCGTCGGTCGAGACAACCGACGGGACCACGAACCCTCTCTGGGACAAGAACTCGATCAGGCCGAGTTCCCATCGCAGCGACGACTCGCTTCGGCGAGACCGACGAACAGCGAACGACTCGCCGTGACGCGTCGCTCGCCACACTTCGTTGCGGTTCCCTTCGACGACGGGTTCGACGAGTGCCAATCCGCTCCACGAGTCGACAAGTAGCACCACCGCGACCCTACGAGACCCGCTCAAGAACGTGCGGTGACGGGGCCTCGTCGAGGCGACGAACGCCGACGACGCTCGGCTCAGTCGAGGTGTGGGTTCTGGTCGTTGCGGTCGTCGACGAGGATGGTGTCGGCGCGCGAGGCGTCGGCCACGTAGAGGGAGCCGTCGGCGGTGGCGGCTATCACCGACCACAACAGGTTGATCACGTTCTGCTGGAGTAGGCCGGTCCGCTTCTGGCCGAGCAGTGAGTTCAGATTGCCTTCGGTCTGCCCCTCGATCTCGACGAGCAGGCTGCCGCCGAGCGGCCCGCTCTCACCGGCGAGGATGCGCTCGGTGCCGTACAGCGCGTAAGCGTTGCGGGCGATCCCGTCGAAACCGTCGGTGCTGCTGTAGCGGGTGATCTCCATGTGCCCGTACTGCTGCGACGCATCCTTCATCGTCACGGCGAGCTGCTTCGACAGTTCGGTTGCCGCAGGATCGATGTCGGAGTTCAGACCCCACAGAATGCCGCCCGTGGTCCGCCAACCGTCGCGATAGAACTCGGGATCGTCCTCAGGATCGGGATCGACCACATGGAACCCCTGGTTGTGGACGTCGATGACCCAGATCGGGCCATACTCGAAGTAGGCGTCGAGGACGGCGACTGACTCGGGCACCGGGTTCGTGGGATAGAGATCGCCGTGTCTGACGAAGGTGATGCTGTCTTCCCAGTTGAGGAAGTCGCTCTGCTCGGGCGTGGCGTAGTGGTATCGGTTGATGTCCCATGACCACAGCTCGAGGTCGCCGAGCTCGGTGGTGCGGTAGCCGTTGGCGCTGCTCAGCCGAGGCGCGTCATAGTCGGTGTTCCCGCGCTCTGGCACTCCCGTCTCCGGTTGTACTTCGCCACCGTCGACGTTGACGCGCGGCACGATCAGCACGAATACCTCGTCGAGGATGGCCCTGCCCTTTCCGCTGATCAGCCCCTTGATGATGTCGAGCGACGCCTCGGCGCCGTGCGGCTCGTCGCCATGTTGCTGGTTGATCATCATGACCGCCGGCTTCGACGGGTCGCCGACCTTCGCGATCCAGATGTCGCGGCCTTCGCCCGACACGCCGATCGACTCGACCGCGAGCTTGTCGCTTCTTCGGTCGAGACGCTCGAGCTGTTTCGTCAACTCGTCGTAGGTCATGAACGACTCGATGCTCACCGTCTGTTGCGGTGTGACGTACGGCCCGTTCGGAGTTCGATCAGGTTCCGCGCGGACCACGGAGGGCACGAAGAGCAAGCTCGCTGCCAGTGCAACCCCCAAGCTTCGGCCGGAAATTCGTCGAGTTGTCGCCATGACCATCCCTTCGGTTGTGCGTCGACGCGAGTTCGTCACCACATACCGCCCGGTGCAGACAGTACGGGGCCATGCCGCAGCCCGCAACACGCGCTCGATTCTGCTGGTCCGATGACCCACGTCCAGCACCGCCTGTCAACAACGTCGGATGACACGACTCGTCGCCGAGGCCTTCGAGCCGACACGCCGACGTGAAGCGCCTCACCGGCCCGCAATCACGAGGGCCACGCACAGCACATATCAACGCCGGCACCTCGACCCCACCAACCGCACAGTACGGCACCTACCGCTCGGTGTGCCCGAGCGATATCGCTCAGTGTCGGCGGTCCGGAGTTCGCCTCGTGCTCGGGCGAGTGCGGCGCGTCCGAGGAGGTGGTCCTCGACGGTGGCGCTCGTCGGCCGGGTGTGGTTCGTCGTCTCCGAAGCCCGACGAGAGTTCGTTGGGACGGACGGGAGATATCTCCTGCTCAGAAGATGCGGACGTCGGGCAATCTTCGAGGTGGTCCAGGCGGTCACCGGCGATTTCGATGCTCGTCGGTCTACTCGGCCCGCATGAGATCGGTAGGTACTGCTTGACGCCAAGCCCAGTCTGCGTACGGACTAAGGCTGTGGGAGCAGCCCGTACTGCTCGAGGGCCTCACTCCAAATCGTGGCGCGATTCGCATGGAAGTACCTCCGCAGCAACGCACGTACCTCGTCGCTGTTCAGAGTTCCTTCATCGTGTGCCTGCTGCAGCACGGCGGCGTCCTGCAAGTCCATCGTCGCCGTGCGCTGGCCCTCGGCCGGTCGCCAAGCGCCGTATCCGTCGAACGACACACGCAACAACGAGATGAGTGAGTCGGGGTCGACATCGAAGTCAGCAGACACGCTGCCGCCGTCGAGTGCGAGCGTGAATGTGCAAGGACGGGTGCCCGTCTGCCACGTGTACGGTTCGATGTCGAAACTCACCGCTGAGCGAACTCCATGCCTTTGAGGGTACGGCGCTCGATAACACGCACCCCATCGCCCTCCGTCCTCTACCCATCAGGCACTTATGCGGGTAATCGGTGTCAAGGGGAAGCTCAGATTTCTCGCGGGTGGGGTCATGGCTACTCGGTTCGGGCGCAATCGAGGAACATGTTGAGGAGGACGACGCGGTGGTGTTGGTCCCGCACCGTGGCGTGGTCGCATTGGACTTCGAGTACGGGCGTGAACGTCTGGTTGGCGGAGAAGCCGGCTCGTGATTCTCGTCGAGCACAAGAGCGCACCGTCCCGACTGTCGGATGCACGGTGCTCGGTTTCACGGAGGTCGCGAGTGGCGGGCGGCGCGCACAGGATTGAGGAACGGTGCTCCGGGCGGCGTGTGGCACACTGAATTCGCGCTGCTCTTCGGTCCCTTCGGGCTCGATATGGCCTCGTATCAGCTTCGTCGCGAGTGAACCGAGATCAACGTCGAACCGCCTCGACCCGCAATCGGGGACGGGCCAGACCCGTCGATTAATGACGTCCGACCCTGTCTCGGGTGCCACGGTGGCAGGACGCTGGGAGTGAGGTGGTCGAGTATGTCGCAGGCTCATTGGGATTCGGTGTATGCCACGGAGCATCTCGACAAGCTCGGCTGGTACGAGCCGGTGCCGTCGACCCTCGGGTTCGTGACGGCGCACTCGACTCCGGAGGATTCGCTGATCGACGTCGGGGGAGGTACGAGCACGTTGACGTTGGAACTCGCCCGGCTCGGCTACCGCGATCTCACGGTGCTCGACATCAGCGAACGAGCACTGGGGGCGTCCCGGACGGCATTGCGCGAGCACGGCGAGGTCGTCAGTTGGATCCGTGCGGATGCGACGCACTATCGGCCGGATCGCCGGTGGCAACTCTGGCACGACCGAGCGGTGTACCACTTCCTCATCGGACAGGATGAACGCGAGGCCTACCGCTCTGTCGCAGCCTCGGCGGTGGAGCCGGGCGGGATCCTGATCGTCGCGACGTTCGCCCCCGAGGGGCCCGACAAGTGCGCCGGGCTTGAGGTGCGCCGCTACGACGTGGCCGCGCTCGCTGGAGAGTTCGCGCCTGACTTCGACCTGATCGAAGGCCGCAGGCTCATCCCGATCGCAGAGACCGGAGACCAGCGCCCGTACGTCGGTGCCGCACTCCGTCGCATCGGATAGTGCGGAGTCCACGACGGCCACGCCAACCTGCTTCGTGTCCCACACGCAGCCGCTGGAGGGCACTCATATCGTGCGGGACTGAGCGCCGACCGAGCCGAGCAGTACGGCACTACTCCTTTCGCGTTGGAACGCCTGGAACTGGGTCGACCTGCAGGGATGGCCCGACCCGTTGACCAGGCAATATGTGGAGACACCAACACTGCCGAGCACCGGAGGGACGGTCCAGATCACTCTCTCAAGGTGGCGGCACGGGTTCGAATCCCGTACGGGCTGCCAAGAAAACACCAGGTCAGAGCCACCCTCCGGGGTGGCTCTCCTGATTTTCCGGACTCGTTGCCAATCCGATGCCAATCTCTACCAAAGAGGATCGGATGAAGGGCTGCATGAGGCAGCGACGGGCGTTCGGCGCTCGGCGCTGATCGAGCTGCGGTTGAGCGATGTCGATCCGGTGGGGCGATCCTGATCTCGTGGTGGGCGAAGTGCTGCTCTCTTCGTTCAGTCGCCTGGTAGCAGCAGGCGCGACCAGCTGTCGGCGAGCCATTGTTCGTAGCGGTTTGGTGTCCAGCCACGTTCGGTGGTGAGCAGCACGTAGACCTCGGCGCTGTTGGTGACCCAGATGGTGTCTGCGGCTTCGGCGATGGACAGCCCTGCGCGAATCCCACCCGCCGACTTCAGATCCTTGGCCAGCTCGTGCATGTTCGTCGCTCGCCGCTCGCTGATCTCCTCCCAGATCGCCCTCGCATCGGGCTCGGTGGTCGACGCCTCGCGTAAGGCCAGCAGGAGTGGTGCGAGGCGTGCGTGGATCTTGCGGGTGGCGCGAGCGTAGATCGCGAGCTTGCGTTGCGGGTCGGGCTCGGCGCGAATCGCTTCGACATAGTCTCGTCGTTCGGCCGGGATCGGCTCGTCGGTTCCCGAGATGGCGTGTTCGATGAGCTCACGCAGCAGCACCGGTTTGCGTCCCACGAGCGCATAGACAGTGTCGACATGCACACCCGCACGTCGTGCGATGCCGGCAATGGTCGTTGCCCGGTAGCCCCGTTCCAGCATCTCGAACCTGGCGGCGTCGAGGATTGCCTGACGGGTCTCGTTCGACTGCTCGCGACGTGCGCGGTTGTCGTACGTCCGCTTCTTGACTTGCTTCGCCATAGCGCCCATACTTCCATCCGAAGTATATTCGGATCAAATAGGGAGATTACATGTCATTCGCGTTCACCCAAGATGTGCCGATCGATGCCACGTTCTACGGACGCATCACCGACGGCCTCGGCGATGCGCCGCCCGAGGGTCTCGTCGTTCATCTCGCCGTCGAGCGCCCCGAAGGCGGCCTTCGCTACATCGACGTGTGGAAATCCGAAGCGCATTGGGATCGATTCGTCGAGGAACGGCTGCACCCCACCGTGCACGGCCTCCTCAGCGAGGTTTTCGGAGAAGACCTCCCACCCGAGCCGGAACAAGTCCCATTCCCGGTGATCCATGCCTGGACGCAGTGACGGGAACATTTTCGCGCACCTGGTTGGCTCCAAGGCGTAGTGTTCGACACCCCACGACAGATCGGAGGGCGCAATGCCCTCAGGCTTTCAACTCGCTCAGCAGCAGGCGACCGCATACGAGACGTTCACGAGCGTCTTCATGGACGGATCGGCCCGTCTCCTCGCTGAAGGCGCGCTGATCCGGGCGGGCGATGTCGTCCTGGATCTGGCGTGCGGCACCGGGCTGGTCGCCTGTCACGCCGCAGCCCTGGTCGCCCCCGACGCTTGCGTGGTCGGCGCCGACATCAACCCGGCCATGCTCGAGATCGCCCGTAACAGCATCGACGCAGGCGTGGAGTGGATGGAGGCACCCTGCGATGCCCTCCCCATCGACGACGACACGTTCACCCACGTGATCTGCCAGCAGGGATTCCAGTTCTTCCCAGACCCTCTCGCGGCCATGCGCGAAGCCCGACGCGTGCTCAAACCTGCCGGGGTGTTGATCGCCACGGTGTGGGCGACACCCGGCCAGAACCCCTACATCGAGAACCAACTCGAACTCCTTGCCGAACTCGAACCGTCGCTCGCAGTATCGGTGCAACGAGCCACCCCGGCAAACGCCGACGGCTTCCTGGCCTCCACCGCCCAGACGGCCGGCTTCCACGACATCGAGATCACGATGCTCGAACACGACGTCCACATCGATGACTTCGAACCGTGGTTCCTCGCCCAGACCGGAGGAACCCCGTGGGGTCCGACCCTCACCGCGCTGACCGATGCCGGACGAGGGGAACTCGCCTCAGCAATGGCCGACAGGATGCAGCCGTACAAGACGCCCGATGGCGCTCACCGTCTCCTGTTCCGCTCCCACCGCCTTCAAGCCCGCGCCCCAGCCTGACGCCCGCAGCAAGTCAAACGAGCCAACACGTCCAACGAGACAACCGCTGGTGAGGGCGTCCTCGAGGATGCCGGCTGCCCCCTCGGCCCCGCCTTGAACTGCGCCGAGTTGATTGGCCCGCGGCATCTGCCACGTCGAACCGGATCGTCGTCGTCCCTTTCTGATGGTCGACTTCGACGATGTCCACGTCGACGCCGGGTAGGGTGAATCTCGGGTGGGAACAGCTTGCGCATTCGCAGCAGCAGGAGCGAGTTGTCGGTGATCGGGTCCACTTGCCAATCGTACGACGACACCATCAGGGTCGACCTGCGAGTCGCCCTTGTCCGGCAGCGTTTGGGGACGGTCTGGCCAGCCCTGAGTCCGGCACGCATACGATTCTGGCGTTGGGGGGAGGGTGCTCTTGAACAACGCGCAAGACTTCGAGGCGACGAAGTCGATCGCGCGAGGCGATCGCCGAGTCGGACGGCACGGAGTCCGTCCCTGTGACCTTCGACAGCTACAGCCACATTGAGGGACCGTTCTTTCACGGGACCAAGACGGCCTTCAGCGTCGGTGACGAAGTCGTGCCCGGCCACGACTCCAACTATCACGGCGGCCGCACCGCCAACCATGTGTACTTCGCAGCGCTGCTCGAACCAGCGATCTGGGGAGCCGAGCTTGCCGCCGCACTCAGCGGGACGAGCGGAAGCGGGCGCATCTACGTTGTCGAACCCACCGGCCCCTTCGAGGACGACCCGAACGTCACCAACAAGAAGTTCCCCGGCAACGTCACCCAGTCGTACCGGACACGCCACCCGATGCGTGTCGTCGACGAGATCCAGACGTGGGAAGGCCACCCACCCGACGTTCTCCAGGCGATGCTCGACAACATCGCACGCCTGCGAGAGAAAGGGTTCGACGTCATTGACGACTGATCGAGATGACCGCCGCGTCAGGTGTCACTTCGAGGGTGGCCCGGACGCCCGGTTCCGCCTCCGAACCGTGCAGGCCGCGCACCAGCCCCGTCCCATGGGTGTTGTTGGAGGGCATCATCGCTCCGGCTCCCCAGAATGGTGACCCGCTCGTGTTCGGTACCTCGGCGCTCACCGGTCGGCGCGGAAACGTGCGGCGACGTGATGGGCAGTCTCCGCACTCCTTGGGTCAGGTTCGTGGCCGAAGCTCCGCGAGAGTCGCATGCGGATCAGTCTGAGCGCTGCCCGCTCAGGGTGCCGGGTGCAATCACTGCTGTGACGCATAGACCGCTCAGAACGCTCGGCCGCCTCGCTCTCGATCGCCGCGCTCTCGATCGCCCGACCGCGGCCTGTTGGTGCGGAGCGCTAGCGCCGAAGCACTTCGGTCGAGCAACGGATGGTTGGAGCGCTCGCGAGTCGTTGGTCGGATGTGACCAGGGTGCACTCGAGGGCTTCAGCGAGAGCGACGTAGCAGGCGTCATAGGCCGTGACGTTCGCTCGGAGTTCGAACGCCCTCCGCATCAGCGACCCCGTCGGAAACCGGGTGATCGGCAGCGCGAGCAGGTCGGCGATGGCAACGCGAAACCGATTGTCGGTGAGATCTCCGTTCAGCCATCGCCGACGGAGCACCGACACCGTCTCGACGTCGACGAGGTCCGGTGCCGATGCGGCGCCAGCGGTCTGCAGCCGGCCACGCGCGAGCGTGCCGGCTGACTCGTCGTCACCGACCACGTTCGCGAGGACCGACGCATCGATGACGATCACTGTCGTGCACGTTCATCGTGGAGATCGTCGACGGCGGTCTCGAAGCCGACCCGACCACCCGCGTGCTCGGCGATTCGTTCCATCACCTCGACGAGCGTCGGTTCCTGAGCAACGCGTGAGAGTTCGTTGGTGAGGTACTGCTGGAGAGACTGCCCCGCCGCCTCGGCGCGACGTTGCAGGCTTGCGTGAACGTCTGCTGGGAGATCTCGAATCAACACATTCGGCATGCTTGCATTATGCTTGCATTCGGTTCGAACCGCAACCGCACGCAGATCGGCAGCCTTGATCTACCACAACCAGACCCGAGCAGTACGGCACCTGCCGCTCGGGTGTGCCCGATCGATATCGCTCAGCGTCGGCGATCTGGAGTTCGTCTCATGCTTGGGCGAGCGCGGCGTGTTCGAGGAGGTGTTCCTCGACGGTGGCGCGCGTCGGCTGGTTCTGGTTCGTCGTCCTCGAAGTACTGCGAGGTTCGTCGGTGCTCGGCTGGATGCTCGGCAGCTTCCTCGTGCAAGCCGGCTTGTGCGGCGGGCGGGGTCATGCTCTGGCGTGTTTGTTGGCGTTGAACGGGCTGCGGATCTCCGAAGCCCTCGGTGCCGACATCGACGACCTCGACTGCCACTGCGGACACCGCACCCTGTTCATCCATCGCAACAGCGGCAAGACCGCCACCATCCCCCCCTCGCCCCACGTTCTGCGCGAGCGCTCGATCTCTCCATCGACGAACGCGTCTCTGGGCCGATCTTCATGAACCACGACATGACCCGACGCCTCGACCGCCACGCCGCAAGTCGGATCGTGAAACGGCTCGCGAAGGCAGCCGGGATCGACAAGCGGATCTCACCGCACTCGCTGCGGCACAGCTTCATCACCGCCGCCCTCGATGCCGGTGTGCCAGACTTCCACGACCCACTCGCTCGCGCCCGGTAGGCGGCTCTGAGCGACGTGGTGGCGTCTGAGGTGAGCTGAAGGGTCCACCACTGGGTGGGGCCATCGGCGTGATTCTCGGTGTGTTCCTGCAAGAGCGCACGAAGGAGACCCTTCCGGCGAGTACGCCAACGGTGGGGTCGATCGCCCCCGCCGAGGTGTCCGAGCCCTGTCCAACGTCGGAGGGGTTCGCCGGTGGCGACGGTTCCGAGAAGATTGCCGAGGCGTCGCGGCTGGAACCGACGCTCGGTCAGGTTCTTGCTTACGGCTCGGATCATCCCGATGTGTTCGGCTCGTATGGGTTGGTGTGGCATGACGTCGGTGACGCCTCGGTTTTCTTCTGCACGGGTGATCTCGAACCTCATCGCGATGCGCTGGAATCGATCGTCGAGTTTCCCGACGACTTGATCGTCTGCCAGGTCTCGATCTCGGGTCAGGCGGCGCAAGCGCTGGAGGCGACGTTGGTCGCTGAACTGCGCGGCCGCTTCCTGTCGATTGGGCGCGACGGCTCCGGCGTCGTGGACGTGGCCGTCCGCGCTGACGAGATCGATCTGGCTCGCGAGCTCGAGCTCGGGTATCGCCTCCCGCCGGGCGAGTACGACATCGTCGGTGTCATTCCTCTTCTCGGCGGCGATCTCACGTCGCCGTCGACCGCAATCTCCGTCGGCGGCTGAGCGACGAGTCACCTTCGGCCGAGGGCCCAGGAGACTCCACACATAACCCCAGTCCGGCACGCTTGCGCTCGTCGACCTGCGCGGAAACGTGCCATGAGACGATTGGCGCTGATACCGCTCGGTCGCACGAGGTAGAGGGCGCGGTTGAGTTCGCGGTCTCCGCCGCGGCAACAGCCGGTGGCGGGTCTGGTTCTGACCGGAGGTCGCTTCGAACGGGGCGACGGCGCCGGGCGAACGCGGCTTCGAGGCGGCGGCTGAGGTGTGACCAGCCCCTTCGTGTCACAGCGGGCCAGCTGCCGGCGGGCACACAGCCACGACGCAGCAGGCGCCCACTGAACACGGTCGAGAGCACGTAAGTTGGCCCGACCGGAGGCCGGGCTTGGCGCCGCCGCTCGAACCTCCGCTAGTTTCGACTTGGGCGCTTCCTGAAAGGCAGAAATATGAATCGAGTGACCGTTCGACAGTTCGGCGTGATGGTTGGTGTGCTGGCCATGCTTGCCGGTCTCGTGGGGATCACGAGTCCGGTGTCGGCTGGCTCGACGACCTATCCCGACGTGATCGCCTTGCCCGACGGCTTCTCCCCCGAGGGGATCGCCGTGGGCACCGGGCACGACGTCTACGCCGGATCACTGTCCGGCGGCGCCATCTGGAAAGGTGATCTGCGTTCGGGATCAGGCGAGTTGCTTGTTGCCGGCACCGAGGGCGGCGTTGCCGTCGGCGTGGCCTTCGACTCCCGGTCAGGCAACGTGTTCGTCGCCGGCGGCCCGGGCGGTACCGCCACTGTCTATGACGGCGACACAGGAACCGTGGTGGCCGAGGTGAGCTTGGGCGCCGGGTTCATCAATGACGTGATCGTCACCCGGACCGCTGCCTACTTCACCAACTCGTTCGCGCCCGAGATCTACGAGGTTCCACTGACGAACCGGGGCGAGGTCGACGGGCCAGCCCGCACCATTCCGTTGAGCGGCGATTTCGTCTTCGTTCCCGGCGGGTTCAACGCCAATGGCATCGAGGCAACACCCAACGGGCGCACCTTGATCGTTGCCGGCTCGGCGGCTGCCGAGCTCTACACCGTCGATCCGGGATCCGGCGTGGCCACCGCCATCGACGTCGATGTCGCCGTGACCGGCGACGGGCTGGTCTTGTTGGGGCGCACGCTGTACGTCAACGAGAATCGGTTGAATCGCATCGCGGTCGTCGAGCTCTCAGCGGATCTGTCTCGGGGCACAGTGGTCGAGTACCTCACCAGCGATGCCTACGACGTGCCGACCACCTCGGCGCGGTTCGGCTCGTCGCTCTACTCGGTGAACGCCAAGTTCGGCACGCCACCGACGCCGACCACCCCCTACGAGATCGTCCGGGTCGATCGCTGAGCACTGCGGCGACCCAGTCGCTGTGCGCACAAGCCGATCAACCGCTGACCTCGGCGAATCCCCGACGATCAGCATTCGTGCCGGTCTCGGAACTCGGCCCGAGCGAGTCGAGCCGCCCTCAGGAACGAACTCGGAGCGTGCGGGCGCCTGGGTTCTGCCGTGACCTGAAGCGTGTGGCCGGGGCGCTGTGGTCGTACGAACACCGGAGGATCAGTCGGCCCGCGCGCATTGCTCGTCGCTCCGGCCCGGCGGTTCCACTGGCGACGCGGTTGAACGCCGCCAGGTGACGTGAGGGGCACTCGGTGAATCAGAGGAAGTAGCTGATCCGGCTCGCGAAGGCGCAGCGTGCACGTTCTCGGACTCCTGGTCGCGGCCGACCAGGAGTCGAGCGTGCGATCGTCGGTGTGAAGACCCGCTCGTCGAACCGGCGGCGGTCTCGACGCTCTCGACGATCATCGCGATCTCGAAGTTCCGGAACAACGCCCACGCATCGAGATTCAGCGTGCCGAACTGCACGCGGGTGGGGTGCGAACTTCGATCGCATCCCGGACCTGCAACCACCGTCGATCACGCACTTCCCGGCGTTCGAACGTTCCGCGATCCGAAGGGTCGACCGACGGTCGATATCGATGTCGCCAACGTTGCGATCGACGTGTGGTTCGGCCCCGACTCCGCCACAGAAACGGACCTACACGGTCCAGCGGGGCGACACGTTGACGAGAATCGCGGAGATCTTCGAAACGAGTGTCAGCGGCTGTTGGCCTGAACCCCTCGATCATGGATCCAGATCGGATCGAGGTCGGCGAGATCATCAACATCCCGAGCTGAGCCAAGGGCACAACAGATGGCCGGCCTCATCGGAGCGTGAACCCCGGCGTGCCGGGCCCGGTCCGCCCGATTCGGGCGGCGACGTAGTCCGCCGCCGTCAGCTCGGCGAGCACGCCTGCGGTGTGCTCGGGATCGACGCCGAACACCAGCCCGCCCGAGGTCTGGGCGTCAGCGATCAGGAGTTGGTCGGTGTCGCTGTGCCCGCCGGCATCGAGGATGTCGGCACCCCAGTTCAGGTTGCGGACGCTCCCACCTGGCATCACTCCGTCGGCAGCCAGCGCGACTGCGCCCGGAAGGAACGGCACGGCGTCGAACTCGACCGTCACCCGAACGTCCGACTCGATCGCCATGCGTCCGAGATGACCGAGGAGTCCGAAACCGGTGACGTCGGTGCAGCCGGTGGCGCCGGCCGCGAGTGCGATCCGTGCGGCCACGTCGTTCAGACGGGTCATCGATGCGACCGCTGCGGCGGTGACATCGTCGGGGGAGGCGTCGGCCTTGATGGCAGTCGTGATCACCCCCACACCGAGCGGCTTCGTCAGCACGATGTCCTGGCCCTGACGCAGCCCGGCGTTCGTGAGGATTCGGTCGGGATGCACCTCGCCGGTCACGGCCATGCCGTACTTCGGTTCCGGATCGTCGATCGTGTGCCCGCCGACCACGGCGAAGCCGCCAGCCGTCGCGATGTCCTGGCCACCCGCAAGCACCTCGCCCAGCAGGCTCGTCGGCAGCGCTCCGACGTTCCAGCCGACCAGGTTCAGGGCGAACAGCGGACGGCCACCCATCGCATAGATGTCGGAGACGCTGTTGGCGGCCGCGACCCGGCCCCAGGTGCGCGCGTCGTCGACCACCGGCGTGATGAAGTCGGCGGTGGAGACGATCGCCCGCTCGTCGTCGAGCCGCCAGACGGCGGCGTCGTCACCGGTTGCGGTGCCGACGAGCAGCTCGGACGGTTGATCGGTCTGCAGTTCGCGCACGACGTGCGCGAGCTCGCCCGGGGCGAGCTTGCAGCCTCAACCGGCGCCGTGGCTGAATTGTGTGAGTCGGTGCGTATGCGGTTCGTCCATGGACGTCCTCGATTCGGGCACCCTCAGCCTACGTCTCGCTGCTGGCGCCGCTGATGGACGGCGCCGGGTCAGTCAATGGGCACGGTCGTGCGGACCAAGGCGCCGCGGCGAGTGGCCACCAGGGTCACCGATGTCGCAAGCTTGTCCGTGATGAGGTCGTCGAGCGGAAGCAGATACCAGCCGCGTCGAGCGTCGTACTCGAGATCGACGGCTCCGCCGACGGGCGTGCGCAGCGAGTTGGGGAACGCCTGGAGCTTGGTGCCACGGCCGGATGTCAGCCGTCGGCCGCGGGCGCCGAGCAGGGTGATCTGCAGATAGCGCTTGCGTCGGCGAATGATCAGTTCGTGGTCCAACCCGAAGTCGTCGTCCGTCCGATCAGGCTCGGGAACGACCTGGACGCGCCAGACGCTGCCACCTCCCGAGTGATTGCGGTTGCGCCTGTCGTTCTGCTCGATCCCGATCTCGAAACAGTCGCCGATCTCGGCACGAGCCGGGCGCCCGATCGGCACGAGGACGGTGACCGATCGGCCTTTCGGAATCACGACGCCGGGCAAGGTCGTCGATCCCTTCTTGCCTGCGGGGCGCAGCTCGGGGGATCGTCTCGCGCGATCGATCGCGACGATGCGTTCCTTCGTCCAGCGCGGGTTGAAGCGACCGTGCGGGAGCGCCTGACCAAAGTACTCCTGCGTCTCCTTCGCCCATGTGTCGACTGCTCGACTCTTCACCACGTCCCAGTCACGGACCGCAGCGCGGCGATTCTCGAGTTTGACGTCGGATGGCGGGACGAGCGAGACCTGGCCCGGATACGCCCCGTGGTGCAGCACCAGGTCGCTGACCGTGTCCTTGCGGCTCGATCCGTTGAGTCGGATCGAGGCCCACTGGACGCCGGGAGCGATACCGCCAGCGCCGGCGATGCCGGGAATCGTGCCAGTGAACTCGACGACGTGCAGGTTCTTGTGAGCCGACTTGCGGTCGCCGATGCTGAGCGGATCGACAGCGAGGCTGGTGCCCACCCAGTTGTCGTCCGGACTGTGCAGGAGCGCCAACAGGCATTGATGCGTGTTCCCGGCCAGGCTCGTCGGCGGGGGCAGCATGGTCGAGGGGAGGGCGAAGTAGGCCACTGTCGGACGCGAGCGTGGTCGGGTTCAGGTCGAATGCCTCCATCGTTGATGCCCAGGTCTCGTCACCGTCGTCCGAACGCCACACGCCTCCGTTCGCCGTCGCCGCGTAGACCCGATTGCCGTCGCCGCCGATGGCCAGGCGTGCGACCCGGCCGCTGACGGCAGGCCGTGTCGCGGCCTGCCCCTGCCGTGCCACGGAGGGGCCGATCGGAATCCAGTTGACCGCAGGCGGCGGATCGGGGAATTCCGGTCGTTCGCCCACGTCGAGGCGCTCGAGTTGACCGAGCCGCTCGATCTGTCGACGGCGGTAGCTGTGGATCGCCCCACGCCAGTGGTCGGGGGCGGGCGGTTCGAGGAGCAAGTCCGGGTTCTTCTCGACGTCCGGTCCGAGTCTCCGAATCCGTCGAGCCCGCCTCCGTCGAGTCTCCAACACCGTCGACCGGGATCGCACGAACTGTCCGACCCGCGCGGTCGGCCCGTCGTCCGGTTCCTTCCGCCCGATGATGCCCTTGTCGTCGCCGTCGGTCGCCATGATCGTCCCTTCCCCGGTGGGCCTCACCGATCGGACTGACGTCCATCGCTGAAACCCCTGTCGACGCCGACGGCAACGCATCGAGACCCTCACCATCGCCGCCCACTGCGTCGTGAGCACCGACAGACGCCCCACGGCGGAACCGAATCGGCCAGCCCAGTGTCGCGCTGCCGCCCCGAGGTCTCAACCGAATTACCGGTCGAGATACGGGGGACGAGGCCGGGTACTGCAGCATGGTCCGATCGGTGGCAGGATTGCTTCATGTCGACCGTCGATCCGAAACTTCTCAGCCAGGTCCGCTACCGATGCATCGGGCCCTCTCGAGGAGGCCGGGTAGTCGCCGTGGCCGCCGACCCGGTCAAGCAGAACGTCTTCTACTTCGGTGCCGTTGCCGGCGGGGTGTGGAAGTCGGACGACGGCGGTCAGTACTGGGAGAACATCACCGACGGCTTCTTGAACACGGCCTCGATCGGTGCGCTTGCCGTCGCGCCCTCTGACGGCAACGTGATCTACGCCGGGACCGGCGAGACCACGATCCGTCTCGACATCACGCACGGCGACGGCATGTACAAGTCGACCGATGCCGGCGTGACGTGGCGGCACCTGGGCCTCGATCAGACCCGTCACATCGGGGAGATCCGGGTGCACCCCGACGACCCCGACCTCGTCTATGTCGCGGCGCTCGGGTACGCGTCCCACGACAACCCCGAGCGTGGGGTCTACCGTTCGAAAGACGGCGGTGAGACCTGGGAACGCGTGCTCCACGTCAGCGAGCGTGCTGGTGCCGTCGACATCGCCCTCGACCCGACCAACCCCCGCATCCTCTTCGCGACCATCTGGCAGACCACCCGAACCTTCTGGTCGATCGACTCGGGCGGCCCCGACAGCGGTCTGTGGCGCTCGAAGGATGGTGGCGACACGTGGGAGAACATCAGCACGAACCCCGGCTTGCCCGACGGCACGCTCGGCAAGATGGGCGTGTCGATCTCGCCGACCCGATCGGGCCGCGTCTTCGCGATCATCGAGGCGGAGGGTCGCAAGCGGGGCCTCTACCGCTCGGAGGACCACGGTGAGACGTGGGAACACGTCACGGCCAAGCCCGAGCTCCAGTGGCGACCCTGGTACTACATGCACGTCATCGCCCACCCGACCGACCCGGACACGGTCTACGTGATGAACATGAAGGCCTGGAAGTCGATCGACGGCGGCAAGACGTTCGAAGAGTTCCACACGCCGCACGGCGACAACCATGCACTCTGGATCGACCCGGAGAACCCTGACCGGATGGTCGGTTGCGACGACGGCGGTGCGTGGGTGTCGTTCAATGCCGGAGATTCGTGGTCGACGATCTACAACCAGCTGACGGCGCAGTTCTACCACGTGGCCACCGACGACCAGTACCCCTATCTGGTCTACGGATCGCAGCAGGACAATTCCTCGATCGCCGTGCCGAGCCGCACCAACAAGGGCGCCATCAACTGGGGCGATTGCTACCCACCGGGCACCGCCGAGAGCGGCTACGTGGCTCCGAAGCCCGGCGATCCGAACATCGTCTACGTCGGTGCGATCGGCAGCTCACCTGGCGGCGGCGACGCGCTGCAGCGGTACGACCATCGCACCCGGCAGATCCAGTTGGTCAGCGTGTGGCCCGAGGCGTACCACGACGGCAACACGGCCGAGGTCAGATTCCAGTGGACGTACCCGATCGTGTTCTCGCCGCACGACCCGAACGTCCTGTACGCAGCCGGCAACCAGGTCTTCCGCTCCACCAACGAGGGCCACAGCTGGGAGGCGATCAGCCCCGACCTCACCTATGCCGACCCGGCCACGATGGGTGTCTCCGGGCCGCTGACGATGGACACCGCCGGTGCCGAGATGTACGCCACCGTGTTCTCGCTGATGGTGTCGCGCCTCGAGCAAGGTGTGCTGATGGCCGGCTCCGACGACGGGAAGGTGCACGTCTCGCGCAACGACGGCGCCGACTGGACAGAGGTCACGCCACCGGACCTGCCCAAGTTCTCGCAGGTCACGATGATCGAGGAGTCGCAGCACACCAGCGGCACCGTGTACATGACCGTCGCCCGCCACAAGATGGGCGACTACGCGGCGTACGTGTACAAGAGCACCGACCTCGGAAGTTCGTGGACCCGCATCGACGCTGACATCCCCGACAACGACTTCTGTCGGGTGATCCGCGAGGACCCGATGCGTCGGGGTCTGCTCTACGTGGGTACCGAGCTCGGCATCTGGGCGTCGTTCGATGACGGCGCCCACTGGCAGTCGATGCAGTGCAATCTGCCCGTCACCCCGGTGTACGACTTCGTGATCAAGGACGACGACCTCGTCGTCGCCACACACGGCCGGTCGTTCTGGATCCTCGACGACCTCACCCAGGTCCGCCAGATCGCCGATGACGTGCAAGGTGCCGACAAGTACCTGTTCAAGCCCCACGACACCGTTCGTACGCCGCCCGACCTGTTCGGCGACTTCTGGGGCTCGCCCGGGGGGAAGAACTACCACGTGACCATCGGGCAGAATGCGACCTACTACGTCGACGAGGACGAGACCGGTCACAAGAGCAAGCGGGTGATCGACGGCGGCGACGACCTCGCACGAGGGGTGCGGATCACCTACCTGCTCGACGACGACGCGGTCGGTTCGACCACCCTCACGATCAGCGACGGCGACGGCAACGAGATCGAGACGTTCTCGAGCGACATCCCCGCCGACAAGAAGGACCGTGATGGGATGTACATCACGGCCAAGGCCGGCATGAACGTGTTCCAATGGTCGATGAACCACCCGAGCGGCGTCAAGATGGCGGGAAGCGACTTCCACGGCCGGCCGCCCGGGCCGCTCGCGAAGCCGGGCACCTACCAGGCGAAGCTGACGGCCGGTGACTGGTCGATGACGCAATCGTTCGATCTGGTGAAGGACCCGCGCGTCACGACGAGCGACGAGGATCTCGCCGAACAGTTCGACCTGATGCTGAACATCCAGACCAAGCTGTCCGACACCGCGACCGCGGTGAACACGATCCGTTCGCTGCGTTCGCAGCTCGACGACTGGTCGAAGCGTCTCGTCGGCGACGAGGCCGCCGCCGCCACGATCGCGTCGGCCACGACGTTCGGCGAGCAACTGACCGACTTCGAGAACGAACTCGTTCAGGTCGAGTTCACGTCGGAGGGTGATTCGCTCAACCACCTCGAGCAGTTGTTCGAGAAGCTCAGCGCATTGGCACCGGTCGTCAGCAGCGCCGACATGCGACCAACCGTGCAGTCGCACCAGGTCTACGAGAAGCTCGCCGGCCAGATCGACGAGCGGCTCGCCGCGCTCGACGCCGCCGTCGCCGAGGGCCTCTTGCAGATCAATGCCCAGCTCGCAGCACTCGGCGTCGACATCATCGGAGTTCCTCCCGCGTGACACCCGCCCATTGACACCGGCGCCATCATGACCGTTCTCGCGACCATCGTGGTGCTCGCGCTCGTCTACGCGTCATTCGCGATCTCGGCCTCGGCCGGTCTCGGCGGCTCGTTGCTGATGGTGCCGACCCTGGCGCTCTTCCTCGGCTCGAAGGAGGGTGTCGCGCTCGCCGCGCTCCTCCTCGCGTGCAACAACGTGATGAAGATCATTGCGTACCGGAAGACGCTCCCGTTCCGGGCCGTAGGGCTGATCATCGTGATGATCGTGATCGGCGCCGCGCTCGGTTCGACGTTGCTGGTCAGGGCCCCAGACTGGGCCGTGACGGTCGGCATCGTCACCATGTTCATCGCCTCCGTGGTCGCCGAGCGGATGGAGCTGAACCGCTTCAGAACTGGATTTGCGCCGTTCCTCGCGTTCGTGTCCGGTGCGTCGAGCGGGTTCTCGGGCACCTCTGGTCCGCTCAAGGGTGTGGCGATCCGGAACCTCGATCTCGATCGTCGTCACTTCGTCGGCGCAGCCTCGCTCGCCTCGTTCGCAGGAGATGCGACCAAGACGGCGATCTTCGCCGACGCCGACCTGCTCGGTCGTACGTCGGTGCTGGTGGCGATCGCCGCGGTTCCCCTGATGGCACTCGGCACCTGGACCGGTTCGACGATCAACCGGCGGGCGGGGGAGCGGACGTTCGCGATCCTGTTCTGGACGGTGATGGCGGGCTACAGCGTGCGCCTGTTCATCCTGCTCGTCTAGCACCGCGTAGAATCGAGGCAGCGGCATCGGCCAGGACGTCACACCCGAGGACGATGTCGTCGTCGTGGCTGTCCTCGGCGAAGTCGTGACTGACACCGCCGATGCTCGGGATGAAGAGCATCGCGGCAGGGGAGGTGATGCGACAGCACCATCGGATCGTGTCCCGCGGCGCTCGGCATCTCGACCCACACGTCGGGGGCAAGACGGTCCGCTGCCTGGGCGATGTGACGGCGGAGTTCGGCGTCCATCACCGTGGGCGCGATGGGTTCGTGTCCTGGTTTTACCACCACCGAGACGGGGCTGTGACGGTCGACCTCGTCGGCGGTCGCGATCACCGCGTCGAGCATGCCTCGGAGTACCTCGTCGCTCTGATCGCGGAACTGCACGGCGACCTCGGCGAATCCCGGCACGATGCTGGGTGCCCCGGGTTCGACGCTCACCCGCCCGATGGTCCACACGCTCGTCGGGCCGGCGGCGGCCGCAAGGCGCGTCTGGAGCAGGTCACCGAACCGGAACATGGCGACCGCTGCATCCTGGCGGCGTTCCATCGGCGTCGTCCCGGCGTGGTTCTGTGTCCCCGTGAACGTCACGGTCGCGCCACGAATGCCGACGATCGACGTGACCACCCCGATCCGCTTTCGCCATTCTTCGAGATACGGGCCCTGTTCGATGTGCGCCTCCAGGTAACCGATGTGACGTTCCGGGTCGAATCGGGCGTGGGGCACACCGGCCAGCCCGACGCGATCGAGCGCCTGCGCAACCGATTCGCCGGCGACGTTCTCGGCCGAGAGCACCTGGGCGTCGATCTCACCGACGAAACCCTTCGCGCCGAGGCAACTCGTGTAGGTGCCCTCCTCGTCGGCCCAAGCGGCCGCCTCGATCGCGAGGTCTGCGGTGTCGGGATCGTCGCCCAACGACTGCGCGATCTCGATCGCGTACATCACGCCCATCGCACCATCGAGCCACCCACCTTCCGGCTGGGTGTCGGAGTGGGAACCGATCACGAGTGCCGGCCCGGCCTGGCGCGACCGGCCGAAGACGTTCCCGACACCGTCGATCGACGCGTCGAGCCCGGCGTGGGCCATACGGTCCCGAAGCCAGGCGCGTGCGGCCATGTCCTGATCGGAGAAGGTCGGCCGAACGACGCCGGCGCTGCGTTCTCCGAACGTGCGCAGTGTGCGGAGCCCGTCGAGCAGTCGGTCGCCGTCGATGGTGCTCATCCGCGACTCCGACGACGTCGCAGCAGGACCTGTTGAGCGATGGTCGCCACCTGGACGCCGGACTGCGCAATGACGTCGCCGGTCACCAGCCCGCGCCCACCGGACAGACCGTGTGATCGGGTGTCGAACCAATGCCACTCGTTCGGGTCGCACGGGCGGTGGAACCACATCGAGTGGTCGAGGCTGGCGCCCTGGAAGCGGCTGCGGTCCGAGATGTCGCCCGTGAACTCGGGATGGGGCGAGCGCGCAGCCCGCGAAGGGGCGGCGTCCGATACGAACGCCAGTCCGCACGTGCGGTCGACCGCGTCATCGCCGAGGTCCGCCGTCAGTCGAATCCAGTAGCCGACTCTGCCGTCGGTGATCTCGACCGCCTTGCGTTCGATCAGTGCACCCCACGACGAGTCGACGAGCTCGGGGTCGTCTGGCGCCGCGATGTCGTCGGGGAAGTCGTTCACCTGCACGTCGGCCTCGTCCTCCAGGCCCTGGAACGAGACCGAGAGGTTCAAGATCGCCCCGGCCGACTGCCGAGCCACCACCTGACGCGTACTGAACGACCTGCCGTCGCGGAGCCGCTCGACCTCGTAGCGGACCGGCTCATCATGGGAACCAGGACGGATGAAGTACGAGTGCAGCGAGTGGGCGGGGCGATCGGTGTCGACCGTCGATGCGGCTGCCTTGAGGGCCTGAGCGATCACCTGGCCACCGAACAGGCGCACCCCCCAGGGGTACCGGGCGGGGATCCCGACGAACGTGTCCGGCCCGTGCGGCTCGAGTGCCAGCAACTCACGGAACTCGATGTCGATGATGTTGGGGACGTCCACGGCAGCAGTCTCGCTGTCGGAGCGCCGGATCGGCAAGGCTGACGCTATGCAGCACGCGCTGACCCTTCCCCCGTACGGCGAGTTGGCCGACCCGATGGCGCTGGTCGAGATCGCAGTGGCGGCCGAAGGAGCGGGTTGGGACGCCGTGTTTCTCTGGGATCACGTGCTGCGGCGGGCAGACGATCCGCAGGAGACAGCCGACCCCTGGGTCGCGATGGCGGCGATCGCGATGGCGACCGAACGAATCCGCATCGGACCGATGGTGACGCCGATCACGCGCCGACGCCCGATCAAGCTCGCTCGCGAGTGCACGACACTCGATCATCTGTCCGATGGCCGACTGACGCTGGGCCTCGGGCTGGGCGTCGACACCACCCGCGAGCTGAGTGCGTTCGACGAGATCGTCGACCCGCGCGTGCGTGGCCGGCGCCTCGACGAGGGCGTCGAACTGTTGTGTTCGTTCTGGACGGGAGACGAGGTCGATTTCCACGGTGACCAGTTCGTCGCGGATCACGTGACGGTCTTGCCCCGACCGGTCCAGCGGCCACGGATCCCGCTCTGGTTCGCGGCGCGCGGTGACGCACGCAAGCCGGTGCGCCGGGCCGCGCGCTACGACGGCCTGTACCCGATCGAGTTCGACGAACGCGGCCTTCGGGAGATGATTGCGATCGTCCACGACGTACGCGGGAGCCTCGAAGGGTTCGACATCATCGCGAGACCCCAGACTGCCGGCGACTACGAACGGTTCGGTGAGATCGGCGTGACCTGGGCCATCACCGGCCCGCTCCCCGGCGAGCCCGGCGTACTCGAACTGGCGTCGACGCCACCGCTCGACGTGTTCCGAGCGGTTCCGTGACCAAAGCGTCCGCGGGCGACAGCAGAAGGGCCGGTCGCTGCCCGTCGTCGCCCACTCGTTCCTCGCCTGCTCCTGCTGCTCGTAGCCGGCCATCGACACCCGGGCCGCGTCTTGCGCTCACCCGTGCGGCACACCCGATCCGTGAGATCCACGTCGATGCGCAGAGCCCGCTGGAGGTCGAAGGCGACCGCTTGCGACTGCACCAAGCCTTGGCGGCGCTCGTCGACAACGCAGTTCGCCACACCCCCGCCGAATCCTCGATTCAGGTTGCCTCCGCCTGCACGGACGGACATGTCGAGCTCTCGGTGACCGACTCCGGGCCAGGCCTCACCGCCACCGAGGCCGCCGCCGTCTTCGACCGCTTCAGCCGAGGTGATCAATCCCGTGCGCGCAGGACTGGCGGCTCGGGTCTCGGACTCTCGATCACACAGGCAATCGTGCAGGCCCATGGTGGCGAGATCTCCGTGACGGCGACGCCCGGGGACGGCGCGACGTTCACCATCATGCTCCCGATCGAGACAGCCCGCTGAACGTTGTCGGCGCTCCAGCTGACAGTCGTCGACACCCGCACTCACAACGAGGCGAGACTTGGCCGGTCAGATCCACGCATACCCGGCAGGGCGGATGATGCGCACGGCGGACCGCCCGGCAGCGTTCGGCCCGTCGGAGACCACGGGCATTCCCGACGTGCCGGTTCGGAACACAGCGAACGTTCCCGACTCGGTACTAGATTGCCGGAGGCATCTCGAAGCGAGGGGGAACGGTGTCGACGAGCCAGATGTGGTTCAACACGCGGATTCGATCGACGCCGTACAGCGATCGAATCGAAGCGCTCGGCGTCCAGGCCTACTCGGTGTACAACCACATGCTGCTCCCACTTGCCTACCGGTCGGTGGTCGAGGACTACTGGCACCTACGCGAGCACGTCCAACTCTGGGACGTTTCGGCTCAGCGTCAGGTCGAGCTCTGGGGCCCGGACGCCGGCCGCCTGATGCAGATGATGACCCCGCGCGACATCTCGACGGCCTCGGTCGGTCGATGCCTCTACACGCCGCTCGTGGACAGCGCAGGCGGCGTCGTGAACGATCCCGTCGTGCTGAAGATTGCCGATGATCGGTTCTGGATCTCCATCGGGGATTCGGATGTCTCGTTGTGGGCCGACGGCTTGGCGACCGGCTTCGGTCTGGACGTTCGCGTCGACCAGCCCGAGGTGTCCCCGCTTGCCGTGCAGGGGCCGAAGGCCGAGGAACTGGTGGCGAGGGTCTTCGGCGAAGCGGCGCGGTCGATCACGTTCTTCCGGTTCGAGTCGCTGGAGTTCCGAGGGCATCTCCTGCGGGTCGCTCGCACCGGCTGGAGCAAGCAGGGCGGGTTCGAGATCTATCTCGACGAGTCCTTGCTCGGTGGTGAGCTCTGGGACGCACTCTGGGATGCGGGTGCCGATCTGAACGTCGGTCCCGGGGCTCCGAACCTGATCGAACGGATCGAGGGTGGCCTGCTCTCGTACGGCGGTGACATGACACGGGAGAACAATCCGTTCGAGTGCGGGTTCGACGCCTTCTGCCAGCTCGATCGGGACATCGAGGTGCTCGGGCGAGCGGCACTCGAAGCCATCGCTGCCAACGGGCCCCGACGTCAGGTCAGAGGCGTCCGCATCGACGCCGAGGCGCTGCCGACATGCCGCGAACCATGGCCGATCCTCGGCGACGGTATCCGGGTCGGCCAAGTGACGTCGGTCGCGATGTCCCCACGTCTCGACTGTGGCGTCGCGATCGGCATGATCGACGCTTCACACTGGACGCCGGGGACGGATGTCTACGTGGTGGCACCCGACGGTCAGCACCTCGCGACGGTCTGCGAGCTGCCGTTCGGCGATCACCCGTCGGTCGCCTCGAAGTCGGCAGAGCGCGAACCGGCGGTCTGAATCGCTACCGTGGGTAGGCGAGGATACTGCCGAGCAGTTTCTCGGTCGCGTCGAACGTGAGACCCTTGCGTTCGGCGTACGACTCGACCTGGTCACGCTGGATGCGACCGACGGCGAAGTACTTGGCATCGGGATGGGCGAAGTACAGACCCGACACCGACGATCCCGGCCACATCGAGTACGACTCGGTGAGGCCGACGCCGGTGCGGCGTTCCGCGTCGAGTAGCTCGAAGATCGTGACCTTCTCCGAGTGGTCGGGTTGTGCCGGATATCCGGGCGCTGGCCGGATCCCGCGGTACGGCTCGCCGATGAGCTCACCGGGGGCGAAGGCCTCGTCAGGGGCGTAGCCCCAGAGCTCGCGCCGGACGACGGCGTGGGTGCGCTCGGCGAGCGCTTCGGCGACGCGGTCGGCCAATGCCTTCACGAGAATCGACGAGTAGTCGTCGTTCGCGGCTTCGAACCGCTCTGCGATCGCGAGCTCCTCCGGCCCGGCAGTCACGACGAATCCGCCGACGTGGTCTGTCACGTCGGCGTCGCGCGTGGCGACGAAGTCGGAGATCGACACGTTCGGCTTGCTGTCGCGTCGCTTCAGTTGTTGGCGCAGACCATGCAGGCGTTTCCCGTGCTCGGGGAGCACGATGTCGTCGCCGTCGCGGTGCGCTGGCCAGAAGCCGACGGCCGCTCGCGGAGCGAACCACTGCTCGGCGACGATCCGGTCGAGCATCCGTCGTGCATCGTCGAACAGGGGAGCAGCGGCATCGCCGAGCTCAGCATCGTCGAGGATCCCCGGGTACCGGCCACGAAGGCCCCAGGCGTGGAAGAACGGAGTCCAGTCGATGTACTCGACGAGGTCACCGACATCGATGTCGTCGATGGTCCGGGCGCCGGTGAACGTCGGAGCGTCGGTGGCGTCGAAACGAAAGTCGCCGGCGTTGGCGCGGGCGTCGACGATCGACAGACGGTTGCGTTCGATCTCGGCGCGCTCGTGAGCTTCGATGACCCGGAGGTATTCGGCGTCGAGGTCGATCATGAAATCGTCGCGCTGGTCGGCGTTGAGCAACTTGGAGATCACTCCGGCCGCCCGGCTGGCGTCGGCGACATGTACGACTGGTCCGTTCGAGTACGCCGGCGTGACGCGGAGCGCAGTGTGGATGCGGCTCGTGGTGGCGCCGCCGACGAGAAGTGGGACGTGGAAGTTCTGACGTTCCATCTCGCTCGCGACATTGACCATCTCGTCGAGCGACGGTGTGATCAGACCGGACAGTCCGATGACGTCGGCTCCCCGCTCGCGTGCGGTGTCGAGGATCGTCTGCGCATGCACCATCACGCCGAGGTCGATGATGTCGTAGTTCGCACACCCGAGCACGACGCCCACGATGTTCTTCCCGATGTCGTGGACATCACCCTTCACGGTGGCGAGCACGACCGTCCCGTTCGAGTTGTCGGCGACCGTGCCGCCGGCGGCAATGGCTGCTTCGCGTTCGGCTTCGAGGTACGGCGTGAGGTACGCGACGGCTTGCTTCATCACGCGCGCCGACTTCACCACCTGGGGGAGGAACATCTTGCCCGAGCCGAACAGATCGCCGACGATGTTCATGCCATCCATCAGCGGCCCCTCGATGACCGACACCGGCGAGCCCAGCCGGACCCGTGACTCCTCGACATCGTCGTCGATGAACTCGGTGATGCCGTTGACCAGCGAGTGTTCGAGCCGCTTGTCGACGTCCCACTCGCGCCACTCCTGCCCGACGCGCTCCTTGGCCGCTGCGCCCTCGCCGACGTAGTTCGTCGCGGCATCGAGCAGCCGCTCGGCTGCGTCGGGCCGGCGGGCCAGCACGACGTCTTCGCACAGGTCTCGCAGCTCGGCGTCGATCTGCTCGTAGACGGCGAGCTGCCCGGCGTTCACGATGCCGAGGTGCATGCCAGCCGAAATTGCGTGGAACAGGAAGACCGAGTGCATCGCTTCGCGTACCCGTTCGTTGCCGCGGAACGCGAACGACAGGTTCGAGACACCGCCGGACACGTGCGACTCGGGGAAACGACCGCGGAGTTCGGCGGTCGCTTCGAGGAAGTCGAGCCCGTAGCGGTCGTGCTCTGCGATCCCCGTTGCGACGGCGAAGATGTTCGGGTCGAAGATGATGTCGCCGGATGGGAAGTCGAGCTCCGTCGTCAGCAACTCGTGCGCGCGGGCGCAGATCTCGACCTTGCGCTCGGCTGTGTCGGCCTGGCCATCCTCGTCGAACGCCATCACGATCACAGCGGCACCGTGATCGCGGCAGACCGTCGCCTGCGCGAGGAACTGTTCGACGCCCTCCTTGAGTGAGATCGAGTTGACCACCGCCTTGCCTTGCACGCACTCGAGCCCCGCCTCGATCACCTCGAACTTCGAGGAGTCGATCATGACGGGCACGCGAGCGATGTCGGGTTCGGTGGCGATCAGGTTGAGGAACGTCACCATCGCCTGCTTGGAGTCGAGCAAACCCTCGTCCATGTTGACGTCGATGATCTGTGCCCCGTTCTCGACCTGCTGTCGGGCCACGTCGAGGGCTTCGGCGAAGTCGCCCTCGGTGATCAGGCGTCGGAACTTCGCCGAGCCGGTGACATTGGTGCGCTCGCCGACGTTGACGAAGGGAACGTCGTCGGTGAGAGTGAACGGCTCGAGGCCGGACAGCTGCAGGAGTGGTGGGCGCGATCCGATCAGGCGTGGTGTGGCTCCCTCGACTGCGTCTCGGATCGCCGTGATGTGCTCGGGCGTCGTGCCGCAGCAGCCGCCCACGATGTTCACGAATCCCGATGCCGCGAAGTCACCGAGGATGGCTGCGGTCTGTTCGGGCGTTTCGTCGTAGCAGCCGAGCGCGTTCGGTAATCCGGCGTTGGGGTAGGCGCACACCAGCGTGTCGGCGAGACCGGCGATCTCCTTGACGTAGGGACGCATCTCGGCGCCACCGAGAGCACAGTTGAGGCCGACCGACAGAGGAGCGGCGTGCCGCACCGATTGCCAGAACGCGCCGACGGTCTGCCCCGACAGTGTCCGGCCCGAGCGATCGGTGATCGTTCCCGAGACCATCAGTGGTGTGTGAGTCCCGGTCGCTGCCGCATGGTGGCGCGCGGCCCAGATTGCTGCCTTCGCATTGAGCGTGTCGAACACGGTCTCGATCAGGAGGACGTCGGCGCCGCCTTCGACCAGTCCCGCGATCTGCTCGCGGTAGGCCTCGGCGAGCTCGCGGAACGTCAGGGCGCGGAAGGCAGGGTCTTCGACTCGGGGCGACAGGGACAGCGTGACGTTGGTCGGTCCGAGTGCTCCGGCGACCCAGCGGTGACGGCCATCGCGTGCGGTGATCTCGTCGGCCGCTTGCCGCGCCAGTCGGGCGCCCTCGGCGTTGAGTTCGTGGACCAGCGCGGGATCATCGAGGCCGTACTCGCGCTGGGCGACCGTCGTTGACGAGAACGTATTCGTCGTGATGATGTCGGCGCCGGCATCGAGATAGCTCCGATGCAGGTCTCGTACAGCGTCGGGGCGGGACAGGATGAGCAGATCGTTGTTCCCCGCCAACGACTGTGCGTGGCCGGCGAAGCGTGTGCCGCGGAGGTCGTCCTCGGTGATCCCGTAGGACTGGATCTCGCTGCCACTTGCACCGTCGAGCACGAGGATACGTTCGGCGGCCGCTCGGAGGAGCAGGTCGGTGCTCATGCCGTCACCAGCGAAAGTCGGTCGCAGACGGCCAAGGCGAGCTCGGCGCGGTTGAGCGTGTAGATGTGGACGTGCTCGACGCCCTGCTCGGCGAGTTCGAGGATCTGCGTTGCCGCCACTTCGGTCGCCACCTCGTGTGTGGCGGCAGGGTCATCGTCGAGCCCGGCGAATCGCTCGGCGACGGCGGCCGGAATCGTCGCACCGCAACGCCCCGCGAACCGGGCCACGGCGGGGAAGGAGTGAATCGGGAAGATGCCGGGCACGATCGGCACGTCGATCCGGCGCGCCCTCACCCGATCGACGTAGGCGAGGTAGTGGGCGTTGTCGAAGAACATCTGTGTCATCGCTCGATCGGCACCGGCGTCGACCTTGGCGGCGAGCACGTCGAGATCGTGGCCGTCGGTCGGCGACTGCGGATGGCGCTCGGGATACGCCGAGACCGACACGTCGAGGCTGGCATCGCGCTGCTTGATCGCGGTCACGAGATCGGCGGTCGACTGGTATCCGCCCGGGTGGGGTTCGTAGGCCGAATCGATGCCGCTCGGTGGGTCGCCGCGCAACGCAACGATGTGGTCGACGCCGAGCGCGAGATACCGGTCGACGACGCGATCGATGTCCCGTCGCGTCTGGCCGACGCAGGTGAGGTGACCGGCGATCGGCGCCGTGCCCGACTGTCGCACGAGATCGATCGCCTCGAACGAGCGGTGGCGGTCGGAGCCGCCGGCGCCGTAGGTCACCGAGATGTAGGCGGGGCCGACGGCGTCGAGCTGTGACACGGTCGACGCAAGGGTCTGGAGCCCGGCGGGTGTCTTCGGTGGGAAGACTTCGAAGCTGACAGAGACGGTCATGATGCGGAGATCTCCTCGGAGGGGTTCAAGATGGTGGTGGCCGGACGACGATCGACGCCGGTCCACAGTGAGACGGTCAGGCGTTCCTGACTTGTCTGATCGGTTGGCGGCTCGATCGTGCGGGTGGTGCCGATGTCGAGCTCGGACTGCTCGAGCCAGCCGATGATCGTCTCGTCGCGGAAACCCAGTCGGCGATGTGCGTGCTCGGCACGCAGGAACTCGAGCGAGTGAGGTGCGAAGTCGACGATGAGCAGACGCCCACCGGGTGCCAGGAGCTGAGCAGCTTCGCGGATCGCCCGAGCCGGATCGTCGAGGAAGTGGAGCACCTGGTGGATGACGATCAGGTCGAAAGCGTCGCGTTCGAGCGGCGGGCTGTACACGTCTCCCTGGCGGAGTTCGACCCGTCGCACCTCGGCCCGTTCGAGATTCGATCGGGCGACGGCGAGCATCGAATGGCTGCTGTCGAGCCCGACCGCTCGTTCGATGTGGTCTCCGACGAGCAGTTGCAGCATTCGCCCGGTGCCGGTTCCGAGGTCGAGCACCCGTTGATACGGGCGCTCGGCGGCGGCGTCGACGATGGCTGCCTCGACGACCTCGTCGGAGGCGTGGAGGCTACGGACCCGGTCCCAGCGACGGGCGATGTCGGAGAAGTACTGCTGTGCCGATGCCGCCCGGCGGCTGTGCACCAGGGCGAGTCGATCGAGGTCGGCGGCTGCCGTCGGGTCGTGCGGGTCGGTGCCGGTCGCCACGCCGGCGACCAACTCGCCGATCGGCCCGTGCTCGACCCCTTCGAAGTAGACGCGGGTGCCTTCACGATGGCGGTCGACCACGCCGGCCTCGGCGAGCAGTTTGAGGTGGCGGGAGATACGAGGCTGCGACTGTCCGAGGATGTCGGTGAGGTCGGTGACCGTCAGTTCGCCGTGTTGCAGGAGCAGGACGATCCGCAGGCGCGTCTCCTCGCCGATCGCACGCAGCACGTCGAGCGTGGCTTCGGTCGAGAGTCCCATGGACGCACTATATAAGGATATCTACATATACGCAATAGTGCCTGTCTTGGACCGGTCGTCGGGCAGGTTGAGCGCCGGCGATCCACGGTCACGTGGTTCTGCTGCGGCGGAAACTGGTCCGCTCGCCGGAGCAGGCCGGCACCCCGATGTCGACGACGCGAAACTGCTCGACTTCGCGCACCGAGGAATCGGCTGCTCCCAGCGTCGCTGCGCAGCGTTCGTGCGATAGATCGCGGCGGCGGACCGACGCCGTCACCGAGTCTGCTCAGAAGACCTGATGAGAATCGCCATCTCGACGGGAGGCGGCGACGCCCCGGGCCTCAACTCTGTGATCCGGGCGGCGACGCTCGCCGCACTTCGTCGTGGTTGGGAGGTCATCGGCATACGCAGCGGGTTCAACGGGCTGATGTTCCCCGACGACTACCCGGAGAGCGGTGGCACGCTGACCCGCACGCCGGTCCGGGCGCCGACTCGCCTGCGGTGTCAGACGGCGCGAGAGGGTCGCGGCTCGGTGGCGGGCGAGCCGTACGAGCCGTACGAGTTGGACGATCGCGCCGGGATCGGCCGTCGTCCGCCGACGGTGGGAACTTCGAACGCCATCGACAAGCCGTGATGTTGCATCGGCGTTGGTCAGCGAGCCGGTTGCTGCGCTCGCGACAGGCGCGCCGTCATGCGCTACTTGGACCGATGGGACGCGTCGTAGTCGATCGTGCCGGCAAAGTTGAACACAGCGGCGCCGTCCGGGAGATCGAACACCGTGTCGCCACCCGGGATGTCCCCGATTCCGTCCATCGAGCCAGATCCCGATGCGTGGGCGAAGCGGCCTGTCCCTCCAACGGCCGTCCATGTCCCCTCCACCATGAACCCAGCCAAGTCTCCGACGATCTCCGATGTCGTTGCCTGCGCGATGACCAATGTGTCGCCATTGGCGGCAGTGAAGGTGATCGTGCCAGTGCTCAGCGCGGCGCTCGTGCACTGGGTCAGGAAGTAGTCGACACGGCCGAGATGGGACATCTGTCCCGTTCCGGAGCTGTAGAACTGCCAGTCGGCAGTACCCGGTTCACAATCCGGGGCGGCCGGGTCGATCCAGTGCTCGCCGACCACGGTGCCCTTGATGGGCACCTCATGGTCCGGTCGGTTGTTGCCCGCCAGAGCCGGGGTTGCGATCCCCAGTGACAGCATGGTCACCACTGCGGCGACGCGAGAAACCTTCATCATCACACTCACCTTTCGCTTGTTGACCGATTGAGCCGCAGTCTGGACCAGGGTCCACACCACTCACGTCAGTCGTCCTTGCGTCAATGAACGGCACCAACCCCTCACGGTGCGCAGAGCCGAACGTACCTATTCCCTCGGTCTCTCCTCCTCACGAGCACGTTGCCGGGGCTCTCATCGCAGTTTCCCGTCGGGTCCATCCGGGTTCGAAAGACCGGTCGATGTCGTCGTCGATGTCCCCGTCGATGTCGTGGTCGATGTCCCCGTCGATGTCGTGGTGGCCCGACGCCTCCGACTCGGCCGTGGCTGCCCGCCACGTCCCCACCGCGGGTCGACGTCGTGCAGGACGGTCTCCCAGAGCGCGACAGGGTGTGGCGGGGAGATGGACGACAGCAGGATCGCGACGGCGACGGTGATGTTCAGGGCCCCACGTCCGACGGAACCGGGACACGGGTGGTGAGGGCGCCCGTCGACCAGGCGTCAGCTTCGTTCGTTGCCGCGTCGATAGTTGCCGGTCGCCCGAGCGAGGACGTGTTGGCGCCGCTCGGGTTCGGCCGTCGCCAGCCGGCCGACGAGCTGTTCGGCGGACCGCCCACGAACGACCGTCACCTCCCGTCCGTGATGGCTGATCGCGACGTCGCCGTTCTTGCGGACCGACCAGTCGAATCCGGTCGGCGGCACCGTCAGCCCGACGTCTGGCGCTTCTGGATGTTGGCCCACTCGTCGCGCAGGCCGACGGTGCGATGGAACAGCATCGGTTCCCGTGGATCGTGAGCGAAGTAGCCGATCCGCTCGAACTGTACGACCTCGCCAGGGGCCGTATCGGCCAATGCGGCCTCGAACCGGCAGTCGGTGAGCAGGACACGTGACTCTGGGTCGACGTCGTCGAGCGGGTCTCCGGTCACTTCGCCGGGTACCTCGGCCGAGAACAGCCGCTCGTACAGGGCCACGGTCGCCGGAACGGCATGGGCGGCCGACACCCAGTGCATCGTCGACTTGACCTTGCGGCCGTCGGGCGCCGACCCGCCCTTGGTCTCGGGGTCGTAGGTGGCGAGCACCGTGGTGACGGTGCCGTCGTCGTCGGTCTCGTACCCGGTGCACGTGACCAGGAACGCGCCGCGCAGGCGGACCTCGCGTCCAGGGGTGAGACGGAAGTACTTCGGCGGCGGATCGGCACGGAAGTCGTCCTGTTCGATGAAGAGTTCGCCACTGAAGGCGACCAGACGTGTTCCGTCGGCCTCGTTCTCGGGATTGTTGGCGACCTCGAAGTGCTCGACCGCCGGGTTGCCGCCATCGTCGGTCGGCCAGTTCGTCAGCACGAGCCGGAGGGGGCGCAGCACGGCCATGCGTCGCTGGGCGGTGCGGTTGAGCTCGGTGCGGACGAACGATTCGAGCAGTTCGATCTGGTGGCGGCTGTTCGTCTTGGCGATCCCGATGAACGAGCAGAACTCGCGGATCGCGCTGGCCGGGTAGCCGCGCCGCCGCATGCCCTTGAGCGTCGGCATGCGCGGATCGTCCCAGCCGTCGACGACGCCCGTGGCGACGATCTGCGCGAGCCTGCGCTTGGAGGTCATCGTGTGCGTGATCTCGAGCCGGGCGAACTCGTACTGGTGCGGCTGTTCGAAGGGCAGTGGCAGCTGTTCGAGGTACCAGTCGTACAGGGCGCGGTGGGAGTCGAACTCGAGGCTGCACAGCGAGTGGGTGGTGCCTTCGATCGCGTCGCTCTGGCCGTGGGCCCAGTCGTAGGTCGGGTAGATCACCCAGGCGTCGTCGGTGCGGTGATGGTGGCCGCGGCGGATGCGGTACATCACGGGGTCGCGCATCTGCATGTTCTCGTGCTGCATGTCGATCTTGGCGCGCAGCACGTGGGAGCCGTCCTCGAACTCGCCGGCTCGCATCCGCCGGAACAGATCGAGGTTCTCCTCGACCGACCGGTTCCGGTAGGGCGACTCGATCCCGGGCTGGCCGTAGCCGCCACGCTGGGCTCGAATCGCGTCGACGTGCTGGTCGTCGACGAATGCCTTGCCGTCGCAGATCAGCAGCTCGGCCCATTCGTAGAGCTGTTCGAAGTAGTCGCTGGTGTACAGCGTCTGGTCCGGCTCGTACCCCAGCCATTCGATGTCGTCGATGATCCCCTCCACGAAGGACGCCTCCTCGGTGTCGGGATTGGTGTCGTCGAATCGCAGCATGCACCGCCCACCGAAGTCGGCGGCGATCTCGAAGTCGACGTTGATCGCCTTGGCGTGGCCGATGTGGAGATGCCCGTTCGGCTCGGGCGGATACCTCGTCTGCACCCGACCGCCGTAGGTGCCAGCGGCGAGGTCGCTTCGTACCTGCTCGCGGATGAAGTCGGTCGTGGATCGGTTCGCGTCGGTGGTGGAATCGGGCGTCGCCATGGCGTGCACCAGTATGGAGGCTGCGGCCTCGAACACAGCGCTGGGAAACCAGACGCAGCACGTGACGCTGGCACTCGGTATCCTCGATTGCCAATATGTTGGACGACCGCAAGACCGCAATTCTCCGTGCCGTCGTACAGGAGTACATCTCCACCGCACAGCCGGTGGGGTCGTCGCACATCGCCAACTCGGCCGGGGTCAACGTGTCGTCGGCGACCGTGCGCAACGAAATGGCGGCCCTCGAGCAGGAGGGCTACCTGGTGCAGCCGCACACGTCGGCCGGTCGAGTGCCGACCGATCGCGGCTACCGATTCTTCGTCGATCATCTCGCCGCCCCCGGCCGGGTCGACGCGACCACCACTCGCGAGGTGGGCGAATTCTTCGAAGCAGCGCACGGTCGGCTCGAGGAGATGCTGCATCACACGAGCGACCTGCTGACGCGGCTGACCCACAACGCCGCGGTCGTGTTGGGGCCGAAGGCCGAGGCGGCCTCGATCCGCAGCGTGCAGCTGGTCCGACTGTCGGCGAGCACTGCGACGGCAGTGTTCGTGTTCAGCAACGGCGGCGTCGAGAGCGAGCTGATCGAAGTCGACCCCGACACGTCCGACGCCGCGTTGGCTGCCGCCGGCGCCCATCTGGCCGCATCGCTCACAGGCGGCACGTTGGGTGACGTCGACGAGATCCCCTCGACCGGCAGCGCGAGCGCCGATGCGGTCTGTCGGGTCGTCGGCGAGGCGATCAGTGTCGCCACGGCCGACGACCAGGTCTACGTCGGCGGTGCGTCCACGGTGGCAGAGTCGTTCGAGGCCGTCGAGGTCGTGCGTCGAGTGCTGCACACGTTGGAGCAACAGTTCGTCGTGGTGTCGCTCGTACGTGACATCGTCGACCGTGGTATGTCGGTGGCGATCGGCGTCGAACACGGCGTCGAGCCGCTGTCGGCGTGTTCGGTCGTGGTCGCACCGGTCCTGGTCGACGGCGAGCACGTCGGCTCGGTCGGAGTGCTCGGACCGACTCGCATGAACTATCCCCAGGCCCTGGCGACGGTCGATTTCGTGAGTGATCGCCTCGGTCGACGACTCGGAGAGGGCTGATGGCGGCCGACTACTACTCATTGCTCGGCATCGACCGGTCGGCAAGTGCCGACGAGATCAAACGCGCCTATCGCAAGCGTGCGCGTGACGTGCACCCCGACGCGAACCCCGATGATCCCGATGCCGCTGAGCAGTTCAAAGAGCTGTCGAAGGCCTACGCCGTGCTGTCCGACGACCAGCAGCGTGCTCGGTATGACCAGTTCGGCGAAGCCGGTGTCGGTGGAGCAGCCGGTGGCGCCAACTTCGAGGACCTGTTCGGCAACGGTGGCGGGCTCGGCGACATCTTCGACGCCTTCTTCGGTGGTGGCGGAGGCGGCGGCGGAAGCCCCTTCGGTGGTGGCCGGCGCGGCCCCAGTGGGCCGCCGCGTGGTCAGGACATGGAGGTCGCCGTGGCGATCACGTTCGAGCAGTCCGTGTTCGGCGACCAGGTGCCGGTCGAGCTGAAGCTCCCGCAGACGTGCGAGACCTGCCATGGCTCCGGCGCCGGTGAAGGCACCAAGCCGGTCACCTGCTCCGAGTGCAGCGGGTCGGGCCAGGTTCGGCGTGTACGCCAGAGTGTGCTCGGACAGATGGTGTCGACGAGCCCGTGCGCCCGGTGTGGCGGGCTGGGCGAGGTCGTCACGACACCATGCGCAGACTGTCGCGGTGAAGGACGTGTCACAGCCACGAAGACCTACACGGTCGACGTGCCCGCCGGCGTGATCGACGGCAGCACCCTCCGGCTGACCCGACGGGGCGCCGCCGGTCCCCGCGGTGGTGGCCCCGGTGACCTCTACGTCCATCTCCGTGTTCGTCCGCACGATCGATATCGCCGAGAAGACGACGATCTCGTGACCGAGGTGACCGTCTCGATCGCCCAGGCCGCGCTCGGGACCACGGTCGACCTCGAAACGCTCGACGGCAACGAAGCGCTCGTGGTGCCGTCCGGAACCCAGCCCGGGCACCAGTTCGTGCTCAAGGGACGTGGTGTGCCGAGGCTCCAGGGTCGTGGTCGGGGTGATCTCCGCGCGATCGTCGAGGTCGTGGTGCCCACCAAGCTGTCGGTCGAAGAGGCACAGCTGTTGCGAACGTTCGCCGAGGGACGCGGCGAGACCGTCGGCGAGGGTGGCGTCAGCCTCTTCTCGAAGATCAAGTCCGCCTTTTCGTGACGCGGTCGTGACGACGCCGGAGTTGCGGCAGGCGAGCGCTCACGTGCTCGTCGACGACGTGGAGGTGCCGGCACTGTCGGAGGCCGAATCACACCATGTGTTCCGGGTGCTGAGGGTCCGTGACGGGGAGGCCGTCACGGTCACCGATGGCGCGGGGCGATGGCGAACCTGCGCCGCGACGGGCGGCGCGCTGGCGCCGACCGGTGAGGTGCACTGCGAGAAACGCCGCGCGACGCTGCTGTCGGTCGCCTTTGCGATCCCGAAGCAGGATCGGCCCGAGTGGATCGTGCAGAAGCTCACCGAGCTCGGGATCGATCGGATCATGCCCATCCATGCCGAGCGTTCGATCGTGCGTTGGAGCGACGATCGAGCCCGCAAGCACGTCGACAAGCTCCGCCGAGTCGCCACCGAGGCGCTCCAACAGTCACGAGGTGTCTGGCTGCCAGAGGTCACCCAACCGGTGGACGCGATCGCTGTGCTGCCGACGGCTGCGGCGGCCGAGCCAGGCGCCCGGCCGATCGGGCCGGCCGACACGACCGTGGCGATCGGACCCGAGGGTGGATGGTCGCCGTCCGAGCTCCGGGCCGCGGCAGCGACGGTGTCGATGGGCTCGACGGTCCTGCGGGTGGAGACCGCGGCGATCGTGGCGGGCGCCCGCCTCGTCATGCACGCAGAGTGAGAAACGGGTGCAATTGATGGCGTGATTGCCACGTTAGGCGTCCGAAGCTGCTACATTCGGCGCCACCTGCCACGTAGAGGAGCGGATGTGGAGTTCAACGAAGAGACCGATGACGCCGGGTACAGCGTTCAGGTCGGGGAGCGCCTGCGGGCGATTCGAAAGCAGAAGCGCTTGTCGCTGCACGATGTCGAGGCTCAGTCGGAACAAGAGTTCAAGGCGTCGGTGCTCGGGGCGTACGAGCGGGGCGAGCGGGCCCTGTCGTTGCCACGACTCGACCGGTTGGCACAGTTCTACCGGGTGCCGGTCGACCAGTTGCTGCCGCGAGGCGACAACACGCCGAGCGGCGGCGAGGATGGTACGGCCCCCCGGCCGAAGCTGGCGATCGACATCTTGAAACTGAGCCAGCTGTCGGGTGCACCGTTCGAGATGCTCACGCGGTTCATGAGGATGATCCAAGTGCAGCGTCAGGACTTCAACGGGCGGGTGCTCACCATCCGCGCCGACGACAAGCGTGCGATCGCGGCCATGCTCGACATCCCCGTCGACCAGGTTGCGCTGCGGCTCGAGGCGCTCGACCTCGTGTTCCGAGCCGCCTGACGCGCCCGCCCGACCGCCCAGCGCGGCTCGTCAGCTGGTTCACTGGCCCGATGGTCGCCTCGGCGGCGCCTTTCGGCGTCTACGTCCACGTGCCGTTCTGCGCGTCGAAGTGCGACTATTGCGCGTTCGCCACGTGGACCGACCGGCACCACCTGACCGACACCTATCTCGATGCGATGCGCACAGATATCGAGCGTGCGATCAACGAGGGCATGCCGACGGCGACGAGCATCTTCGTCGGTGGTGGTACGCCGTCGATGGTCGGTGGCAGAGCCCTCGCCGACGTGATCGGGCTGGTTCCGGTCGGCGCCGACGCCGAGGTCACGGTCGAGTGCAACCCGGACGACGTCACCGACGAGTTGCTCGAGGCCTACGTGACGGGTGGTGTCAACCGGGTCAGCCTGGGGGTGCAGTCGATGGCGACCCACGTCCTCGGTGCGCTCGGTCGTCGGCACGACCAGCGCAACGTCATGGCGGCGGTCGAGTCGGTCCGGCGCGTCGGGTTGGCGTCGTTCAACCTCGACGTGATCTACGGCGCAGCTGGCGAGTCGCTCGCCGATTGGCGGCAGACCGTCGAGTCGGTCGTCGAACTCGATCCGCCCCATGTCTCGGCCTACGCGCTCACGATCGAGCCGGGGACGCCGCTGGCGACACAGTTGGATCGTCACCCCGACGACGACGACCAGGCCGACAAGTACGAGCTCGTCGATGACCTGCTCGTCGCTGCGGGGCTGACGAACTACGAGATCTCGAACTGGTCGTGGCCCGGTCACGAGTGCCGTCACAACGTGCTCTACTGGCGTCAGCAGAACTATCGCGGTTTCGGTTGCGCTGCCCATTCGCATCTCGACGGCCGTCGCTGGTGGAATGTCCGCACGCCCGAGCGGTACATCGAACTCGTGGCTGCGGGCGAACCGACGGAGGCCGCCGGGGAGACGCTCGACGCGGCGACCAAGCGGTTCGAGCGGCTCGAGCTACTGCTGCGGATGCCGGTCGGTGTACCGGTCGACGCACTCGACGGCGATGAGTTCCCTGGTCTGGTCGAGCGCCGAGAAGATCGATGGGTGTTGACGCGTCAGGGTCGCCTGATGGCCAACGACATCGCTACTCGGCTGCACTGAGAGCGTCGCCATCGCCGTCGATGCGAACCGTGGCGGCGAACAGGTCGGGGAAGACCCGAGCGACCTTGTTGGTGAGGTACTCCCCGTAGCTGCCGGTCCAGGCCTGCACGCTGGCGCCGTCCCACCGTCGCTCGGCGTCGTCGGCCGGCGGCGACTCACCCAGCGGTAGCGGCGTCACGACCGAATCCCACGACGGGTCGAAGAAGTAGGGGAACGACAACCGGGTCCGACCGCTCGTGTTGCGGACCCGATGCGGCGTCGAGCGATATCTGCCCTCGGTGAGCCGGTCCAGCATGTCGCCGATGTTGCACACGAGCACGCCCGGTTCCGCTGGCACGTCGATCCATTCGCCGGCCGGAGATCTGACCTGCAGGCCGCCCGATTGGTCCTGCGCGAGCAGGGTGAGCAGGCCGTAGTCGGTGTGCTCACCGACGCCCCACTCGGCTGACGTCGCATTGTCGGGGAGCGCCGGGTAGAGGAAGATCCGAAAGAGCACGGTGGGGTCCGCCGTGAGGTGGTCCTCGAACCACGAGCCGTCGAGACCCAGGCCGAGGGCTATCCCACGCATCACGGCGTCGGCGACCGGCCGGAGCGCGGCCAACCAGTCGTCGACGGCTGCGCCGAGGCCGTCAGCGGGGAGGAGGTTGTGTCCGTGGAGCGGTGTGCCGGCAACCACCCGCGGGTGCTCGGCCGGATGATCGAGGCCGACGTACAGGCCCTCTTTGCGATCCGGACGCCCCGAGGTGATCTCGCCGCGGAGCGGGAACCAGCCGCGCCACGTGGAGCCCGCATGGCGCATCGCAAACGGTTCCTTCTCGGCGTCTGGCCGCGAGAAGAAGGCGTGTGCCCGTTCGTCGAGGCGAGCCGGCAACCGTGGGTCGATGCCGTGCCCGGTGATGCAGAAGAAGCCGAGTTCTCGACAGGCCCGATCGATCTGCAGAGCGACGTCGTGAGGGTCGACGTTCGCGTCGAGGAGCGGTGCGACGTCGATGAGTGCGATCGCATCGAGGCCCTGCTCGTCACTGCTCGAACGCGGGTGTGAGCGGTGCTGCACGGCTGGTAGCGTACGGCCCGCTACGGGCGTATGGCTCAGTTGGTTAGAGCGCATCCATGACACGGATGAGGTCGGGGGTTCGATTCCCTCTACGCCCACCGAAAAAACCCAGGTCATCGGCCTGGGATTTTCTTATTGGTCCGACGCCACGTCACGAGTGAGTCAGTTGGTGAGTGACCACCACGGGGGAAATGCGGGCTCCGATTCAGCCTGACGCGGCGTGTGCGACCACCGCTTGTCACGAATCGGGTGCCGTGCGATTCTCGAGCGCCGTCTCGCTCGTCGTGAACTCATGCCTTTCGTGAAAGGGAGGCCCTGCCGACTCTGGGTTCCGAGAACGTTTGCTGACCGTTCCCCCCACCGGACACCTACCGATCGCCCGATATCGGTGGATGTGCACGTGAAAGTGTGACGTCACGTACGGGCCCCAGTGCAGCGGGGGCCCACCGCGCTCGACCGGATTATGGAGCGCAACACGCTCCGCTTCGAGATGATCGATGGGCTCGAACAATCCCTCGAGCGAGCCAACCGCGACCGATGACGTGAAGGTCATCATCCTCGAGGGCGCCGGGGACAACTTCTGTGGCGGCTTCGACTTCTCAGGCGGCCTCGAGCACTACGACGGCATCACCGAGGCGGACTACGACCCCGGCGTCGACGTCCACATCGTCACCAACACCTACCTCAGCTACATCCGCAAGTTCATGGGCCTGTGGCGACGCGACGAGAAAGCCCGGAACCTCAGTGCTCGTGCCGGATGTGCCACCGAGGTCGAGCGATGGGCCACCCACGAGGAGTTCACCGTTCGCGATGATTGGTTTGGTCGACGTGTCGAGCGCGAGAGATGTCTCCCAGACTGCGTCGCCGGTCGCGCGGTCGTAGCTCGCCACAACGACATCGGCGTCGCCGACGGAGTCGAAGATGACGATGACCTGGTCGCCGTGGGACACCGCGCCGTTGACGCGATCCCTGCCGGAGCCAACGAGTCGCGTCCATAGCGCGGTGCCAGTGCGGCCCTCAACGAGCGTCAGACCCGGACCGACGCTGAACGATACGACGTCAGTTTCTGCACCGACGATGTCTGAATATTCGCCGGGCAGATCGGACTGCCCGAGCGATTCTCCGCTCGTGGCGTCCACCAGTTGAAACGTGCGACCGTCGCCGAAACCAACCGCCTTGTCGATCAGTACGACCGACCAGGCAGTGTCACCGACTTGACGGTCCCACATGACACGACCGTCAGCCGCGTCGAGAGCGACCAACTTGCCATCGAAATCGACCAGTGCAACCGACATCAGCGCATCGTCGGTGGCATCGCTCAACTCCGAGCCGACTTGGAGCGGGACAAATGGGCCCTGCGCCGTCAACTCCTCCGCTCCCGAACGAGCGTCGTACCGACCAACGCGGGTTTCGCCGTCCACGACGACGCCGCCATTGGCCGGGAGGATCACTTTCGCTTCGACGCCGGTCCGCTCCCACAACGGACGTCCGCTGGTGAGTTCCGCCGCTGCAACGCCATCGCCCGCGGCGCCGAAAGAACGAGAACACGACAGCGCCATCAGTGACCGCGATCGGCTGCGACGCCCAGTCCGGAACCCATGGCACCTCGCGGTGCCACACAACATCACCGACCGAATCCACCAAAGCGAGCTCGGCCCGAAGGTCAAACTGGCATGGCCCCGACTCGAACTCGTCGACCGGAAACGTTGCGGACTGATCCGCTACGTCGAAGATCATGAGGGATTCCCCTGCCGGCTTCTCCGAACTACTCGCCGGCACCAGAACCAGAGCGAGCGCGCCAACCGCCAACAACCGACCGAATGCACTCACGACTCAACCGTAGGTGAGTTTTGGCGCACTCGACCGTCGTAGTGCGGTACCGCCGTTGGGCCGTTGCGAGCGGGCACAAAGTCCTGGGCTGGCCGAACTGTTGCGCGCGAGTATCGCGGGTCGGGCATCGACGCTTAGAGACTGATGGTTCGGGTGTCGCGCGGCGCCTTCCCTGTTCTTCGTCGCTCGATCTCCGAGGCAAGTCCACCACGGGCGCAGGGCAGGAATTGTCGCGATCAGAGCGAGTCGAACGAGACCTTCTCGGGCATACCATCACCGAAGAGTTCGGCGTGACGGGCGACGACTTGGGGCCAAAGACTCCGAAACTCTGGATCCCGCAACCCAAAGACCGTGGCGAGCGCGTCGCAAAGATCGTCGGCGTCTTCGAGCAGCCTCTTTTCTTCGCCGGGAAGAGCGAGTGCACGGCCGATGAGGGCCTTCCTGCCCCCCGTTCCGTCGGGTTGCATGCAGATCAGATTCTTCGTGAAGATGGAGTCGTTCTGCAGGTTGCCGCAGATACGTGCAAGCCGGTCTTCGTCGGCTGTGGACGCGGGCACGAAATCGAAATCTGCAGGTGCGGTTCCCGGATGGTTGTGGAAGCGCCAGTAGCCGTCTTCCAACTCTTCGAAGCGAAACTGGCGATCTGCTTGAACTCCGCTCCCTGCCTCGAGGCGCATGGGTTCGAGAACTCCGTCTCCCATACCCGTATCAGCGATCACGGACCCATCGAGTTCGACTCGGAGGACCAGATGATTTCCCATCGCATCGTCGCCTCGGAGAGAGCGGAGCATCCCTCCCAGGATCCGCGTGACCTCAAATCCAATCTCTTCGAGCGCCCAACCCAGTAGGCCGTTCAACTCATAGCACCAACCGCCGCGGCGCCGAACCACGACCTTTTCGAAGGTACGTTCGATATCCAGATTCAGCGTGCGCCCGAGTTGGACGTCGAGATCCTCGTAGGGAATGGTGAGGAGATGCTGTCGATGGATTTCAGTGAGGCAGGCGAGAGTGGGAGCCACCGGCCCGAGATATTCGATTCGCGCTAGATAGTCGTCGAGCTTCATTGTCCGCTCGCGTACTCGACGCCTTTGTGGGTGCGCACCTCACGATCCGTCACTCTGACGAACTCAAGGTCACCCCACTTCGGCGTCTCAACACGCAACCATTCCGATGTGGCTTTTCGGGGCACAGGGGTCACTCCCGGAACGGTAGCCGCCGTGCGCTGCTTGTGGTCAAGCCCGCACCGCGGGTCGCGGCGATGAGCACGCGTTGTCCATTCGAAACCTCGCCAGCGTGTGGGGGAACCACCGCGTATCGTGCCGGAGGTGTCTCTATGCCCCGCTGAACGCCAGTTCAAACCACCTGTGATCGGCACATCCGATCGGCGACAGCACGCTGGCACCCAGCTCATAATCGCGGTCGAGAACGCGCCCTCCTGTACTCGGGTTCCGGCGAAGTGTTTGAGGTCGCGGCGACCCGATAACTGGGACGCCGCTCGGAAACCCGTTCGTCGAGCGGGTCACCAGTCGGGCAAGGTCGTTCACGCCGTGGCCGGCTTCGACGCGACGTTCTCGGCGCAGAAGTCGTTGTCGGTGTGGTGGGCCCTCACCGGCGACGAAGGGCTCGCTGAGTGCCACGATGTCGCCGTTCGTGCGGTGGTGGATTACGTCGAACGCTACGGGTCGACAACCCGCGTGCGCTTGAACGGTCGCCGGCTGCATCCCGAGTCGCAGGGTTTGATCGCCGCGGTGTTCCGGCAGACCACCAGCCGCCTGGATGATCTGCAGCTGCATTCGCATGTGGTGATCTCATCGAAGGTGCACACCGATGATGGTCGTTGGCTGGCGCTCGACGCCCGAACGTTGAAGGCGTTCCAGCGGGCGTTGGGTGGTCTGTATCAGTCGGTGTTGCGTGCCGAGTTGACCGCCCGCTACGAGGTCGCCTTCAAGGAGATCGCCAAAGGTCAAGCGGAGATCGCCGGGATGCCCGATGGTCTGTTGGAGCGGTTCTCGAAGCGAACCGAGCAGGTCGAACGAGCCTGCAATCGATGCTGGCCGAGTTCTACGCCCGTGAGGGCCGCGACCCGACACCCAAAGAGCAGGGGGCGATGGGTCGCCAGGCGGCCGAGAACACCCGTGGTCACAAGACCGGCCACGGTGCTATCGATCTGAGGTCACGGTGGCTGGTCTGCCCGTCCCCAGCCGGGCGTGCATGGCGCACGGTGGGCTGCGGCGTTGGATCGGGCGACCGACGAGGTCCTCGAGCAATGCGTTGATCTCGACCCTGCCGAGACCCACATCGCGCGACGCGACTCCGATGGTCGCTCGGTGTGGATCGAACCGTCCGCTCGGCATCACACCAGCAGCGAGGTGCTTGCCCAAGAAGAACATGTCTTGTCGTGGGCGGTCGACGTTCAACTCGACCCATCGACCCCCTCGGCCACTGTTGACGCTCGCGGGCTTGATGTGATGCAGGCCGAAGCTGCGGCGATGGTCGCAGGGTCGGACCGGTTGGTGTTGGTGGTCGGACCGGCCGGGGCCGGCAAGACCACCATGCTCCGCGCTGCCGTTACCGACCTCACCCGCCACGGACATCCGGTGTTCGGGTTGGCACCGACGGCGAAAGCGGCCCGTGTCCTCGAAACCGAGACCGGCATGGCCTCCGACACAGTCGCCAATCTGCTCTACGAATGGCACCGCCCAGACCGGCCACGCGCGACTCCGACACCGCGTCGACCATCTGGCCGCCCAACTCGACGAACTCGCGCCGCGCTGTGCGCCACACGACCGAGCGATCGCCGCCGTCACCGCCGATCTCGACACGGCCCGGCAACGACACCGGCAAGCCGAACACGACCTCGCCAACAGCAGCCGGCTCCACCGACGAGCCGCCCGCCACGAAGCCAAGATCGCCGCCGCCGAAGTCGCAACCGCGCAGACGGCGCTCGACGAGCTCACCCGTCGCGCCCAACCACTCCTCGACCAACGCCACCAACTCCGCACCGAACGCACCCGACTCCGTCGAGACGCCAAGGCACAACGACAGTTCACCCAAGAACTCGATCACTTCGACGGTCGCCTCGCAGCAGCCGAAATGACCATCGACGCGCTCAACGTGTGGAACTACTGGGCCGCCGGCCACCAGATCACACCAGAACGACTGATCGACGCCAGCGCCCTCCTGAGCGAGCACCGTGGCGCCCACGCCGCGCTCGCCGCACCGCTCCTCGACTGGCTCCAACAACACGGCATCTCGCAACCACAATCAACCATCGAACCCCGCCACACAGAACCCCAGACATCGAACCCCGCCACCAGACCATCGAACCCCGCCACCAGACCATCGAACCACGGGGACTCGAGATCGGCTTCTGAGCGCAGACCGTCAGTGTTGGTCCGACCCTGATCGCATCGGTCGGACGCCTTCACACTTCCGTCGTTGGTTGACGGTCAACCAACCCTGACGTCGATGGACGAGGCGACCAGCCGACCACCACGACCACCGGACATCAAGGTAAGTTGATGGTCGTGGATCCGGTGGTCTTGCAGTCAGCCCGCAAGCACCAGATCACCGACGACGACATGCTGCACGCCGACCGACATCCGATCCGAGTCTTCGATCTCGACGACCTCACCATGCTCATCGGCGCCGACGCTGCCGGTCGCGTGCTCGAGATCGGTGTCGCCGAATCCGAAGGGATCGAGTTCATCGTCCACGCCATGACCGCCCGAGCCAAGTTCCTGGAGCCCTGAACCATGCCACGATCGATCCAAGAGATCCTCGACCACGCCGACGAACTCGCCCAACGCTTCGAGGACTACGACCCACAAACCGGCGACGAACGAGCCGTCGAGGAGTACCTGATCCAGCGTGCTGCGATCGCCCGCGCTCGCAGCGAACGCCAGATCATCGAAGCCGTCACGACCGCCCGCACCAAAGGCATTTCATGGCAGCGCATCGGCGAGTTGCTCGGCACCTCCGCCCAAGCCGCCCAACAGCGCTACGGCCATCTCGTCGAGACCGGCTGATCAGTCGCGGATCATCGGGCGTCGCGCTCGACAGAACGCTCCGATGGACGTGTCGAACTGGTTTGGTGAACTCAGCCGAGAGCGTCCTCCATCAGGCGTGCACCGGCGATCGTGGGGGTAACCGCGTGGCGATACACGAGCGCGGTCATGCGGGTGCCGTCGTGGCCGAGTACGTCTGCCACGCGCTCGAGTGGCAGACCGGCAGCGCTCATGATCGACGCTGCGCTGTGTCTCAGTTCGTGCGGATGCCAGACGCCCAGTCCAGCGGAGGTCGTCAGCCTTGCAGACGACCGGCGGAGATTCGACGGATTGATGGGGGAGCCCACGTTCGTCGTGAACACGAGATCGTCAGGATTCGTCCACATCGGACCGGCGTCGAGTCTCTCCGCGATCTGTCGCTTGCGGTGTGCCGTGAGTGCGACGATCACCGCAGGAGGCGCGTCGAGTGAACGCCGAGATCTCGACGTCTTCAGTTGCTCGTCCACATGTAGCGTGCCACCCTGCTTCCACAGGTGCTTCCAACAGGTGGTGTCTTTCGGCCGATCCACCGTGGGCCGATCACCGTCACGATGGTTCCATGGACGACAACCCGTCGGCCGCGGCTCAGCAGAAGTCGATCGTCGACGCCCGAACCGTCGATCGGTCGGGTCGCGCCCAGCTCGCGCTGCGCTGGGGCATCGTGGTCGCTTGTATTGCGGTCGGATACTCCTCGGTGATGCCACCGGGGTCGCTGCCACTCGATGCTGGTGCGTCTCGCTTCTCCGCGTCGCGGGCCCTCGAGCACGTCGAGGTCATTGCCCGCGAGCCGCATCCCATGGGATCGGCGGCCAACGCCGAGGTTCGCGCCTACCTCGTCTCGGAACTGGAGGAGATGGGACTTCGACCGTCGCTGCAGATGTTGACGGTGCCCAGCTACTTCGAACCCGGTGGGACCAGACAGGTCGTGAACATCATGGCGACGATCCCGGGCACGGCGAGTACGGGCGCCATCGCGCTGATGGCCCACTACGACACGTTCCCGACCACCCCGGGCGCCAACGACAATGCTGCAGCGGTCGCGACGCTGCTGGAGACCGGGCGGGCGCTCCTGGCCGGCGCGACGCTGCGGAACGACGTGATCTTGCTGATGACCGACGGGGAGGAGCCCGCGCCGCGGTACGGCTCCACCGCCTTCCTCGCCGATGGTGCATCCGAGGAGATCGCTCTGGTGATGAACTTCGAGGCCAACGGCAACTCGGGACCCTCGATGCTCGTGGAGACGAGCGGACCCGAATCCGGCCTGGTTGCACAGTTCGCCGATGCTGTCTCGAACCCGACAGCGTTCTCGTTCGTCGGCGAGACCGTTTCCCTGATCGGCGACATCGGCACCGACTTCGATCCGTTCCGCGAGGCCGGAGTTCCCGGCTTCCACGTGGCGTACCTGCGCGGCTCGCCGATCTATCACACACCCGCCGACGTTCCGAGCTCGGTGAGCGCGGACTCGGTTCAGCATCACGGGTCGAACGCGGTCGGTATCGCCCGACGCTTCGGTGATCTCGATCTCGGCACACTGAGGGACACCGACGGTTCCGTGTACTTCACGCTGAGGCCCTACTTCGTCCAGTACCCCGCGTGGTTGTCGATCGCCGCCGCGCTGGCCGCCGCGATCATGCTCGTTCGAGGGTTCCGCCACTCGGTGCCCCGTCGACGGCCGGACGTTCGAGCGATCGTCGGCACCGGTGGTCGGACGGTCGCGGCGGTGCTCGTGGTGGTCCTGGCGCAGACGCTGCTGTGGATCTTGATCGTGTCGGTTCGTTCGACACCATCGGTGACCGAGAGTTACGCGTATCTGGTCGGCCTCGTCGGATGCGGCGCCGCTGCCTGGGCATGGCTGCGACCGGCCTGGTCGCCGCGAGCCGAGGGACATCGTGGAGGGTTCGTGGCAACCTGGGTCGTGCTCGGGCTGTTGACGGCGGTGATCGCCCCAGGGTTCAGCTATCTCTTCGTCTGGCCGGCGTTGGCCGCCGCGGCCGCGGTCAACTGGACACCCCGCTCGCACAGCTACATGGGGTCGATCCGGTTCGCGGCAGTCGCTGGTCCGGCGGTGATCCTGATGATCCCGGCGATCGAGTTCTTCTTCCAGTTCGGCCAGCCCCGACCCGGCAATCCGGACTCGAGTCTCCCCGTGGTGGCAGGGGTCGCGTTCCTGCTGGCGTTCCTCGTGAGTGGGCTGCTGGGCGAGATTTGGCGGGACACGACCACGAATTCGGATGCCGGCGGCACCTCGGTTGTCGCCGAGCCGTCGTCCCGACCGATGCGATTGCCGTGGCCGGGCCGTTCCACCCGTGACCGTGTCAGACACCGGTGTTCGGCCGTCGCAGTCCGTGAGTGCCGTTCGTACCTGGTGCGCTGGGGACTCGGCAGAAAGACTCGTGTGGAAAGGAGTGGTTGCCCATGCCTCGCCCAGTGGTGTCGTCGGTGGTGATCGCCACGCTTGCGGCAGCGTGTTTCGTCCCAGCGTGTGGCGGGGGCGAGCCGGCCGACATCGGCGAGGACGCCGGTGCAGGCGTCGCGACGTGCTCCCCGTCACAATCGGCGGAGCCGGGCCTCGAGGAACAGCACCACACGCTGGACGGCATCGACCAGCCGTACTGGGTCGCCGTGCCGGAGAACTACGACTCGAGCACACCCGTCAGCGTCTACATCATCGTGCCGGGCGGGTCGGGGAGCGCCCAGTCGGCTGCTGCGGGATGGAGCCCGACGCTGGGCGGGCTCGATGCGCTCGTCGTCTTCGCCGACGTTGCGAAGGCGGACAGGCGGACGGTGCCGATGATTCGTGCCCTGATCGACGATGTCGCCGACAGGTTCTGCGTCGACCGCAATCGGGTGTTCGCCTCGGGCACCTCGGCGAACGCGGGATTCACCGGGCGGCTGATGGCTGATGCGTCCGACGTCATCGCTGCGTTCGCACCCGGCATCGGGCGGTTCGGGACGCTCGGGCTGGAACCGATCGGACCGGTGCCGTTGATCGCCTGGTCCGGCGACCCGGACCGCACGACGGTCGAGAGCTCTGTCGCCGAGTGGGCCGTCTCGAACGGCTGCGACGGCGAACCGTCGGTGTCCGACCTGGGTCCCGGCATTGCCCACCACCACTACGAGGGGTGCGACGCGGCAACCGAGTACTACTACTTCGCCGGCATGGGTCACCAGGTACCCAGTCACGATTGCAGCGCAGACCGCTCTGGATTCTGTGCAGAGTACGAGCAGTTCGACTTCTGGGACGACGTCGGAGGCTTCTTCGAAGCGCACCCGCTCCCGCGGTCGTGAGCGCTCGCGTCATCTCGCTGGGTGACTCGGCTCTCGGCCGGACGTCGGTGGTTGTGTCCGGCTCAGCCGACGACGATGCCGCCTCGGTTGCCCACCTCGACCGAGCCGTATCGCTGTGCGAAGACCGGCGGGAGTTCACGGTCGCCGGGCACCGACAGCCACAGCCTGAGCAGGTGGCGCGGTGAGCCCGGCTTGTCGACGAACGCCGAGCGGTCGTGGAGCAACGAGTGGTTGTGCACGAATTGCATGTCGCCGACACGCAGCTGCATCCTCAGATGGCACGACGCATCGTTCGCGATCTCGTCGAACAGGTCGAGCGCGGCCCGTTGCCGGTCGGTGAGTCGTGGCGCATCCTCGAACCGTTGGGCCGACTCGATGTACTGCCGCTGGTAGAGCACGGTCAGTGCCTCGTCGTGCCAGCTCAGGACCGGGATCGTGAAGTACGGCTCGGCACCTTCGGGCACTTCACCCCGACGGTCGGTGGCGATCGGCTCGAACAGCGTGGCGGCGAGATCCGGGGCGCGGTCGAGCATCTCGTTGTAGATCGTTCCGGCACTGACGAGCAGGGACTCACCACCCTCGAGAGCATTTTCGAGGCACATGAGTCCGACGACGTCGGTCGAGTCGGTGTGGAACGTCTGACGCCGGTTCGTCTGGTAGATCCGCACTGTCGGATCGCTGACGTCGGCGCCCACGTTGCGAACGTGACCGAGCACGTCGCCGTCTGCGTTCTGTGATCGCGCCCGGCCGAGCTGTGCCCCGAGCGCTGCGAATGCGGCTGCGCTGGTCTCGGGCCCGACGTCGGCCGACGGGAAGCCGGTGATCAGCTCGAACCCTCGGCCGCCGATGAGCCGTTCGCGGAGTGCGCCCAGTTCGGCCGCCATGGTCGGGAGACCCGACCTGGTCGGATGAGCAGCCGCATCCAGGAGAGCGTCGATCTGTGAGTCGGTCAGACGCCACGTCCAGCTCGAGGCATCAGCCAGATCAGCGGCCCGCCACACGCGTGCGCCGATCTGTCGCGGCGCCGGCGGCGATGTCATCGTCCGGTCCTCACAGCACCATTCTGGTCGGTCATGCTGGAGTCATGACCACCACGATCACGATCACGGGGACCGGATGTCCGATCGCGTCGGCGACGAGGGCGGGGCCCGGCGTGCTGGTGCGGCATGACGACGTGGCGCTGCAGTTCGACGCCGGGCGTTCCACGGTCATGCGACTGACCGGTGCGGGACTGGCGCTGCAGGACCTGACGGCCCTGTTCGTGACCCACCACCACAGTGATCATCTGACCGGCCTCCAGGATCTGGTACTCACGCGGTGGGTCCTCGATCGTGGTGCCAACACGATGCCGCTCCCGGTGGTCGCTCCGGAGGGCCCGGCGATCGACTTCGCACAGCGGATGCTCGACGCCTGGGACCACGACATCGCCGTGCGGAACGAGCACACAGGGCGAACCGACCGTCCCGCCATCGAGCTGCTCCCGTTCGACCATCCGGGCGAGCCGACCGAGGTGTGGTGCGCCGGCGACGTTCGGGTGCTCGCCGGACAGGTTCGCCACGAGCCCGTCCATCCGGCGGTCGGGTACCGCATCGAGACCCCGGATGGTGCCGTGGCGATCACCGGCGACACGTTGGTGTGCGACGAGGTCGCCGACCTCGCACGCGGCGCCGACGTCCTCGTGTACGAGGCGATGCGGTTCGAACCGCTGCAGCAACTGCCACCGAATCGCCAGTTCGTGCTCGACTACCACGCCGACACCCGGCTGATCGGTGCCCAGGCCGCCGACCTCGGTGTGCCGACACTGGTGCTGACACACCTCATTCCCCCACCCGACACCGACGCCGAGCGCGACCTGTTCGCGTCCGACATCCGAGGGGGCGGCTTCATGGGTGCGCTGATGGTGGCCGCCGATCTCGACGTCGTGACACTCGGCTGACACATCGGTCGGACTCACCTCGTGACGAGATGCACGACCGAGCGTGACAGGCTCGTGGCGAGGGCGAGCTGGGATTGGCTGCGGAGCACGCTCGGAATGTGCGTGATGCGTTGGAGGATGTCGTGCAGGTCGTCGTTCGAACGCGCCACGATTCGACACAGCAGGTCGCCGGGACCGGTGACGGTGTGGATCTCGACGACCTCATCGATGGCCGCGATCGCTCGGGTCGTCTCGTCGTGTGTGCCCTGGGCGATCTCGAGCGTACAGAATGCCAGGACGCCGAAGCCGGCGGCGGTCGGCGAGATCTCGGGGCCGTATCCCTCGATGACTCCATCGCCCTCGAGCCGGTCGAGTCGCGAGTAGACGGTGCCCCGAGCGATGCCCAGGTCGCGTGCGAGCTGGGCATGGGTGGCGTGGGCGTCAGCGTCGAGGGCGGCGATGAGCCCGCGGTCGATGTCGTCGAGGGCACGTGGCATGTGTTCAATCCTGTCACAGCAGCGCTGTCGCGAGCGAACACAATGTTCAGTGAAAGTATCCAAGAACCTCTCTATGTTCAATCAGGTTGCCGCTGTCCGAGCGTTCTGCTTCGATTCCGGCATGAGTCATCTGAAGAAGGTCGATCACATCACGTACGCATGTGAGCAGGGAACCATCGAGCGTTGGGCGTGGTTCCACATCGAGGTGGAGGGTGGAACGCTCATCAACCGCATCGACGACGTCCGTCCCGACGACCCGGACTCGAGCATGAAGATCTGGTGCATCGACTACGGCGACTTCGGTGTTGCGCTGATCGAGGGCATCGACCGCGCCAAGAAGTCGCAGGTCACCAAGTTCGCCGAGGCGCACGGTGATCATGCCTGCCAGCACGTGGCGTACGACACACACGACCTCGATGCGTTCGTCGACCATCTGCAGCGGATGGGTGGAACGCCGCGCGGCCAGGTGCTCGTCCGCAACGACGGCTTCGGCGTGCTCAAGCAGATGTTCGCTCGCGGGTACGCCGCCGGCGACGCCGCCGAGAACAGCTTTCCGGAGTACTGCCAGCGCCCGCGCCTCGAGGATCCGGACGCGGTGGCGATCACGTTCGCCGAGGAGACCGGCAAGGGGTTCTACGACCAGATCGAAGATGCGGTCGCCGCCCACGACGAGTCGCCGTTCTTCGACTTCTCGAGGATGCCCGCCGACTGGGAGGTTCCGGCGGCCGAGCCCAAGGGCACGTGAACCGTTTCGAACACGAGCCCGCTGCGCGTGACCGGACCACGGAGGTTCGTGTCCTCGTCGGCGGTCGTCGGCGTCGATGCGAAGCAGCGTGTACATCTTGTCGACGAAGAACCTGATCGGTGTCGGTGTGGACCCGCTGGCGTGCGATTCGGCGAACGACGACTGAGCCCCTCGGTTACCAGTTCGGATCGGACGTGCCCAGCCGGCGAGGGGCTCCATGCCACTCGCCGGCGAACGGCGTGACGGCGGTGATGCGTCCGAACTCCGAGTCGACGGTGGCGAGGTGACCTTCGTGCGCCCGCAGCGTCGCGGGCTGGTACGGGTCGGGGCCGCCCATCGACGCCAGCCAGTTCCGCGTCCGCAGCAATGACAAACGAGCCAGCCATGACCCACCGGCCGACCGTCGGTGCGCGACCAACTGGCTGCCGACGCCGGCCGCGAGGAAACCTGTTGCGTAATCGAGCGCCTGGACGGGGAGGCCGGTCGGCCCTCGCCCGGTCGGCGACCCCGCTGCGTCGACAGCGCTCGCGCCGCCGGCCCACCGGATCCCGGTGGTCGACTGCACGATCGAGTCGAACCCGCGACGCCCGGCCCACGGACCGATCCAGTCGAAGGCCGAGATCTGAACGATGACGATGCCGGGCCGAAGGGCAGCGGCGCGTTCGGGTGTGAACCCGTGGCGGCTCATCGCGCCGGGCCGAAAGGCATCGATCCAGACGTCCGCACGCTGCATCAGCGCCGACATGGTCCGGTGGCCGTCGTCGGTCCGCAGATCGATGTCGACGTTCCGCTTCCCGAAACCGGTCGACATCACCCCGGCCGGAACGGAGGGCAGGTGCGCAGCTCCGACCCGGATGACCTGTGCACCGAATCCGGCGAACATCTGACCGGCAACCGGACCAGCGAGGACGCGGGAACAGTCCAGTACTCGCAGAGCCGACGGTGTCGACGTGCCTGCGGGGTCGGCCTCACCGATCGGCTCGACGGAGAGGACGGGCAGGTCACGGGTTGCCCGCGCGTGCGGATGGGCATCCCACTCGTCGAGCGTGCGGACCGCAGCCCCGATCATGCCGGCAGCCACGAGTTCGGTTTCCAGTTCGATGGCGTTGCGGCTGGCGATCGCGGCACCCACTGCGTGTCGGTCGTCCGAGGTGGCGAGCAACTCGACGACGCCGGCAGCGTGGTGCGGGAAGTTGCAGTGGATCTGCAGAAACCGACCGTCGGCCGTCGGATACACACCCGACAGGTCGGCCCATGCGGGCACGGCATCGCCGTCGACTTCCACGTGGGTGGTGCAAGACGACAGCACGTGGTCGAGCTCGAGCGTCCGGGCGCCGATGTGTCGTTCTGGCGAAGCGGACATGTGATCGGCGGACGCGACGCAGTAGCCCGCTGAGGCAGCGAGCAGCCGATCGACGTCGAACGCGGAGGCGGCACCGAGCGTCGCGCCGGTCAACTCGATGTGCTCGGTCGAGACCCCGAGTCCGGGCACGAGACCGGAGAGGTATCCGACGTCGGCTTCGAAGGTCACCGGACGAACCGTACCCGTGCGCGCCGGTCGATCTCGGTGGATCCGATCAATGTTGATCGAGTCAATGGTCGGGTGGCACGAAACATGCGGCGACGCCGTCACCGCTGCGCAGCACGCCGGCGGTCGGAGGCGCGAAGTGGGTGCCGAGAACCAAGGTGTCGCTGTCGATGTATCGATCGATCAGACCTCGTCGCGTGTGAGTGGACTTCGCGGAGTCGTGGTCGACGCGACCCGCCGCGAGTTCCGGATGAGCGAACTGGATGGGGGAGTGGGTGGCGTCCCCGGTGATCAGCGCCGCGGCACCGCACGACTCGATCACGACCGAGACGTGACCGGGCGTGTGGCCGGTCGTCGGTAACAGACGGACCTCGGGCGTGATCCGGTGGTCGAGCGTCACCTCGTCGACGACGTTCGCGGTGAACAACGGCGCCAGGCTGGTCACGGCAGTGTCACTCTCGTCGCGTTCGTCGAACCCATCGAGCTCCGCCCCCGTGATCAGGTAGCGGGCGTTCGGGAACGCCGGCACCCACGCTCCGGTCTCGTCCCGCACGGTGTTCCACCCGATGTGGTCGAAGTGGAGGTGGGTACACACGACGACGTCGACCCCATCGACCCCACCGTCGATCTCGGCGCCGAGTCGATCGAGGAAGTTCGGGTCGCCGGCGAGCGGCCGCCCGTCGTGCAGACCTGCACATGTGTCGACCACGATGGTGGTCCCGCCCGCCTCGATCACGAAGCTGTGCACCGACAGCAGCATGTCGCCGTCGTCCGTGAAGTACGGGGAGATCCAGGGGCGCTGTGCGTCGATCTGGTCGTCGGTCGTGCCGGGGAGCAGATACGCCGCCGGGACGGGTGTGATGCTCTCCTCGATCCGGGTGATCGTGGCCTCGCCGACGGACCATCGGAGACAGGTGGCCCCGCTCATCGGCCACCGGCCCGCATGCGGTCGGCCATGTCGTCGGGACGCCCGTGGGGGAGTTCTCGCTCGTGCAGGAGGGCCGCCTGCCGCGTGTGCTCGGTTCGGTCGGCGATCAGACGCTTGACGATCCGGTTGGTGCCCGGCGAGTTCCGCACGATCTCGGCCGCGAGCGCGTCGACGGCGTCGTCGAGATCGTCGTCGGGCACAGATCGATCGACGAGCCCGATCGAGGCGGCGTCCGCAGCGTTCAGCCGACGGCTCGTGAACATCAGTTCCTTGGCCGTCGAGCGCCCCACACGTTCGGGGAGCCGAACCGACATGCCCCAGATCGGCACGAGCCCCCACTGGCCGTGGGTGTCGCCGAGGGTGGTCGAGTCGGCAGCGATCAGGATGTCGCAGGCGAGCGCCAGCTCCAGACCTCCGGTGAAACAGTGGCCGTGGAGCCGAGCGACCGTCGGTTGTGGCAGTTGTTCGAGAGCGTCGATCGTCTCGGGCTCGAAGTGCCGGCCGGGAGCCGACTCGTGTTCCGCGATTGCGCCGAGGTCATGACCGGCGCAGAAGGAACGTCCGGCACCGGCGAGCACGACACATCTCACCGACCCGTCGCTTGCGATGTCGTCCAGATGTTGCCGAAGTCGGATGAAGACGCCCGGCGTGAGCGCGTTCAGCTTCTCCGGGCGATTGAGCGTGAGCGTCGCCACGCTGTCGGCGTCGGCTCGAAGCACCAGTTCGTCGGTCATCGGCACAGCTTTCCCGATCGATCCGCGCGCACCACGACCGGACCGGTCAGTCGCGGGCTGCCTGAACCTGTCCGGCCGCCTCGTGGTCGACGTCCTGGTCGTGGTCCATGTCGACGACGACCCTGCGCAGCTTTCCCGAGAACTCGAACGGGGCGTCATACGGGCCGACCGGGCTCCCCCGGTCGAGACCGATGTCGAGCCCGGAGAACGAGATCAAGGTGAAGTAGAAGTGATCGGTCTCCATCGAGCCGACGTCGCTGCCGTCGATCGACAGGGTGCCGGTACCGTGCCCGCCGACCCGCTCCATGCGGAATCCGAGGTCGCGCCGGCCCGGCTCGATCCGGCGGTCGGAGCGCACGAGGTGATGTGTACCACCGACGTTCAGATCGTGGACGAGGTGGTCGTCCTCGACGTACAGCGTGTAGCCGCTGGTCGCATCGCCATGGGCGATGAGCACACCCTCCGCCCCGTCGTCGGGGATCTCCACCTCGGCGACGATGCGGTAACTGCGCGACCGCACATCGGGCGCTACATCGCTTGCGAGGTGACCCATGCCATCCCAGAACTCGTAGTGCGTTCGGGCGCCGTGCACGCGCGCCGCGTTCTCGGCGAACCGTTCCCCGAACCGGTCGTCGAGCGGAAGCACCTGGTGCGCCTCGGCCTCGGCCCACCATCGCTCGACCATCGAGGCGAGGCGCTCGGGTTGGTCGGCCGCCAAGTCGGCGTTCTCGCTGAAGTCCTCGTCGAGGTGGTACAACTCCCAGACGTCGTCGTCGATCGGCGTTCCCGGTGCGTGGAACGCCACCGCCTTCCAGCCGTCGAGCCAGATGCCTCGATGGCTGAACATCTCGAAATACTGCACCCGCTTGCCGGTGTCGGCTGCCGCATCGGCGAGCGTGGCCGCGAAGCTGGTGCCCTCGAGCGGCTGTTGCGACACACCGTCGACGTCGGCCGGCGGGGCCACGCCCACGACGTCGAGGAGTGTCGGAACGACATCGCTGCAGTGTGCGAATTGGTGACGGACCCCGCCACGGTCGGCGATACCGGACGGCCAGGACAGCACGAGTGGATCGCGGATGCCGCCGCCGTGCGTGTTCTGCTTGTACCGCTTGAGTGGCGTATTGGCCGCCATCGCCCACCCCCACGGGAAGTTGGTGTGCGTGTCGGGGCCACCGATGTCAGCGAGCCGGGCGAGCTTGGTCTCTGTGGTCTCGTGGATGAGGTTGTAGGGCCCGAGCGCGTTGACGAACCCGAGTGGGCCTCCCTCCTGAGAGGCGCCGTTGTCGCTCAGCACGAGGACCAGGCTGTCGTCGAGCTGACCCGTGCGCTCCAGGAACTCGATCAGGCGTCCGAGGTGCCGGTCGGTGTGATCGAGCATCGCGGCGTAGGCCGCCTGGAGTCGCTCCGCGACCCGCCGCTCGTCGGCAGGCATCTCGTCCCATGGCTGCACCCCTGGGTTGCGATCGGGCAGTGCCGTGCCCGGTGGCACGATGCCCATCTCGATCATCCGGTCGAGACGGCGTTCCCGGGCGGCATCCCATCCGTCGGCGAACATCGGGTCGTAACTGTCGATCAGCTCGGTCGCCACCTGGTGCGGGGCATGGCAGGCGCCCGGAGCGACGTAGAGGAACCACGGTCGACCGGGATCGCAGGCGCGGTGTTCGGCGAGCATCCGGATCGACTCGTCGACGAGGTCCTCGGTGAGGTGGTAGCCGGATTCATAGGTTCCGGGCGCGGCGACGTGAGTGTTGTCCCGTACGAGTTCGGGTGAGAACTGGTCGGTCTCGGCGTCGAGAAAGCCATAGAACCGATCGAAACCGCGTGCCAGCGGCCAGCCGTCGGTCGGGCCGGTCGGGCCGGTCTCGAACAACGGCGTGACGTGCCACTTGCCGGTCATGTAGTTGCGGTAGCCGTGCGGTCGCAGCATCTCGGCGATCGTGCCGGCACTCTTCGCGATCTTGCCGCGGTAGCCGGGATAGCCGCTGTCGAAGTTGGCCAGACACCCGACACCGACCGAGTGATGGTTCCGGCCGGTGAGCAGTGCTGCGCGGGTGGTCGAGCACATCGCCGTCGTATGGAACCCCGTGTAGCGCAGACCGTCGGCAGCGAGCCGGTCGATCGTCGGTGTCGCGGCGTCGCCGCCGTAGCACCCGAAGTCGCCGAAACCGACGTCGTCGAGCAGCACCATCAGAATGTTCGGTGCGCCCTCGGGGGGTTGAGGTGGAATCGGCCATGCCGGTGTGGACTCGGCGGCTGTCCGCCCGATCGCGCTCATCGAGTCATTGTCGTCGCCGTTGGCACCGGCCCTGGCACCAGACGACGCTGCACCGGTCCCTCGTTCGCGTTCGACCCCGCGTCGGAGCCGGCAGGGTCGTACGCTCGCGACATGCGAGATCTGTTCGACGACGAGCACGAAGCCTTCCGCGAATCGTTCGCAGCGTTCGTCGAGAAGGAGATCACGCCCGACTATCCGCAGTGGGAGGCCGACGGGATCGCACCGCACGAGCTGTACACGAAGGCCGGCCGGTACGGGTTCGTTGGCATCTCGATTCCGGAGGCATTCGGTGGCGGCGGCAGCGACGACTTTCGCTTCAACCAGATCGTCGCTGAAGAGCTCGCGTTCGCCGGAATCGGGGGAGCGGGGCTCGGGCTGACGTTGCACAACGACATCACGACCCCGTACTTCCTGGACGTGTGCAACGACGAGCAGAAGCGTCGTTGGCTCCCAGGGATCGCGAGCGGCGAACTCGTCACCGCCATCGCCATGACCGAACCGGGAACCGGTTCCGATCTGGCGGGCATCGCATCGACCGCGGTCCGTGACGGCGACGTCTACGTGCTCAACGGCTCGAAGACGTTCATCACGAACGGCATCAACGCCGACCTGGTGATCGTCGCCGCCAAGACCGACCCGGCCCAGCGACACGCCGGCCTCTCGCTGCTCGTCGTCGAGCGCGGGATGGACGGGTTCGAGCGGGGCCGCAACCTCGACAAGATCGGCATGCACAGCCAGGACACGGCCGAGTTGTTCTTCTCGGACGTGCACGTGCCGGCCACCAATCTATTGGGCGACGAGGGGAAGGGGTTCACGTACCTGACCGCCAACCTCGCTCAGGAGCGGTTGTCGATCGCCATCACCGGCGTCGCCACCGCTCGTGCAGCGCTCGGCTGGACGGTCGACTACGTGCAGCAGCGTACGGCCTTCGGAAACTCGATCGGGTCGTTCCAGAACTCCAAGTTCGTGCTCGCAGAGGTGAAGACCGAGGTCGAGGTCGCTCAGGCCTACGTCGACCAGTGTGTGCTCCGGCTCAACGCCGGCACGCTCACGCCGTCCAGCAATGACCTAACCAAGTAACAGGCAAAAACTTTTTTTTTTGAATTACCGCTGGTATGGTGAGGAAGTGCTGGTGTTGAGCCGGAGCACACACTGGTTGATGTAGGCCTGAAGGAAATTCCTACCTCGGCCTCATCTTCGGCTGAGCACGAACTTGGAGTTCGACGTACCCGATCGAGTTTCCGAAGGCCGTACGCTGCTGCACGTAGTCGACCGTCCAGCCGAGCGACCCGCACGAGCGGTGGCGCAACGCTGGTGATGGCGATCGACAACCGCTCCTGAGCGAGGTTGGCGGTCAGGTACGCTCGACCCCTTCCCTCGTACTCGCCGAAGATCGTGGCCGGGCATGCACGTCCGAAGAGCAACTCCTGCCGCGTCCTGGCTGTGCACGCCGATCTGCTCCAGTTCGCGGCCCCGCTCGAAACCCGTCCATCGGCGTTGATGACGAGCAGCGAGAGGCCGGCGTTGCTGGGCCGGGTCTGGGTCTTGGCGGCGACGATCACCAGGTCGGCGTTGAGGCCGTTCGTGATGATGTTTGAGCTGTTGAGCACGAGACGTCGCCGTCACGGACCGCGGTCCACGCCATGCCCGCCAGATCGGAACGGTTTCCGGTTCGGTCATGGCGATGGCGGTGACGAGTTCGCCGCTCGCTATCGGCAGTGACGAGGACTTCTGCTGTCGTTGCACACGTCGAGGATAAATGGTCCGCGAGATGTTGTTGTGCAACGTCAGCCAGGCCCGCTCCCCCATTCCGGCGAACGCGTAGCTCTTCAGCGACGATCTGGTTGAAGCGAAAGCTGTCGCTGCCGCCGCCACCGAATGCCTCCGGAATCGAGATGCCAACTGTACCGGTTGCGGCTGGCTCTTCGTGTACAGCTCGCGCGGTGCGATCCCGTCGGCCTCCCATCTCGCGGATAGTCGGCGTGGAGATCTCCTTCTCGACGAACGCTGCGAACGATTCGCGGAAGGCTTCGTGCTCGTCGTCGAACATTCTGCATGTCGCGAGGAAATGACCCCTGCCGGCTCCGACGCGGGGTCGAAACGCGACGAGGAACCGGTGTAGTACTGTTCGGCGCCAGGGCCGGTGCCAACGACGACGACAATGACTCGATGAGCGTGATCGTACGGACAGCCGCCGAATCCACACCGGCATGGCCGATTCCACCTCAACCCCCCGAGGGCGCACCGAACATTCTGATGCTGCTCGACGACGTCGGTTTCGGCGACTTCGGGTGCGACCGGCGGCTATGCCGCGACACCGACGATCGACCGGCTCGCTGCCGACGGTTCTGCGCTACAACTGGGCATCCATACGACGGCGATGTGCTCGACCACCCGCGGCAGCACTGCTCACCGGCCGGAACCATCACTGGCTGGGTTGGTGTCTGGCCAACTTCGACAGCGGCTATCCCGGCTACCGCGGCAAGATCGTGAAGAGTGCCGGCACGATCGCCGAGATGCTGCGACCGCACGGCTACCGCAACGACATGACCGGCAAGTGGCACGTCACGCCGTTGTTCGAGACCTGCCGGACCGGCCCGACCGACGGCTGGCCGCTGGCACGCGGTTTCGATCGGTTCTATGGCTTCTTCTCGACGCCGAGACCGACCAGTTCTCACCCCGAACTCGTACGGGACAACACTCACGTCGCCGGCCGCCCGGAACCTATGAATCCGGCTACCACCTCACCGAGGACCTCGTCGACGAGTCGATCCGGATGCCGCCCAAACACCGCGCCTGTTATCCCGGTCTGACCGTGGTTCCTCTACGTCGCTCCGGGCGCCTGCCACGCCCCTGCACCAGGTGGCGACCGAGCTGATCGACAGTTACGACCCGATGTTCGCCGACGGATGGGATGCCGCCCGGGAACGCCGTCTCGACCGGATGATCGAGATGGGCATCGTGCCACCGGGCACGGCACTGCCCGATCCAACCCAGGGGTGCAGCCATGGACGAGATGCCTGCCGACGAGCGGCGGGTCGCAGCGACTCCAGGCGGCCTACGCCGCGATGCTCGATCACACCGACCGGCACCTCGGACGCCTGATCGAGTTCCTGGAGCGCAACGGGGTCAGCTCGACGACAGCCTGGTCCTTGGTCTAAGCGACAACGGCGCCTCTCAGGAGGGAGGCCCACTCGGGTTCGTCAACGTGGTCGGGCCCTACAACCTCATCCACGAGACCACAGAGACCAAGCTCGCCCGGCTCGTCATATTCGGCGGCCCCGACACGCACACCAACTTCCCGTGGGGGTGGGCGATGGCGGCCATATGATCAAGCGGTACAAGCAGAACACGCACGGCGGCGGCATCCGCGATCCGCACCTGTGCTGTCCTGGCCGTCCGGTATCGCCGACCGTGGCGGGGTCCGTCACCATTTTGCACACTGCAGCGATGTCGTTCCGATCCTCCTACGTCGTGGCGCGTGGCCCCGCCGGCCGACGTCGACGGTGTGTCGCAACAGCCGCTCGAGGGCACCAGTCTTCCAGCCATGCTTGCCGACGCGGCAGCCGACAGCGGCAAGCGGGTGCAGTATTTCGAGATGTTCAGCCATCGCGGGCATCCTGGCTCGACGGCTGGAAGGCGGTGGCGTTCCACGCACCGGGAACGCCGATCGACGACGACGTCTGGGAGTTGTACCACCTCGACGAGGACTTCAGCGAGAACGCCGACTTGGCGGCCGACCAACCCGAGCGCCTCGCCTCGATGGTCGAGCGATGGTGGGCCGAGGCCGAGGCGCACCAGGTGCTTCCGCTCGACGACCGGTTCGGGGAACGGTTCGCCGAGAACGTGGCGCGCGCGGACGGCGCCGAACGCACGACCAAGTTCTGGGATGAACTGGTCTACCTCCGGCAAGCGATGTAGCGCCCGATGTGCGGTCGCGGCAGTTACCGCATCGTCGCCGAGGTGGACATCCTCGATGACGGGGCGGAGGCCTGCCCACTGCCCATGGCGACGCCAACCAGCGGCTACACGCTGTACGTCGAGGACGACCACCTCGTCCACGATCTGAACGTCGGTGGTACACATCACCTCGTGCGCTCCGACCGCCGGATCGAGCCTGGCCCTGCGCTACCTCGGATTCCTGGATGGAGCGGGTCGGCGGGCACGGTACCGGCACCCTGTCGATCGACGGCAGCGACGTCGGCTGGATGGAGACCGATCACTTCTACTTCACCTTGATCTCGTTCTCCGGGCTCACATCTCGGTCTCGACCGGGGGAGCCCGGTCGGCCCGTATGACGCCCCGTTCGAGTTCTCGGGAAAGCTGCGCAGGGTCGTCGTCGACATGGACCACGACCAGGACGTCGACCACGGGGCGGCCGGACAGGTTCAGGCAGCCCGCGCTGACTGGTCCGGTCGTGGTGCGCGCGGATCGATCGGGAAGAGCTGTGCCGATGACCGACGAACTGGTGCTTCGAGCGACGCCGACAGCGTGGCGACGCTCACGCTCAATCGCCCGGAGAAGCTGAACGTGCTCACGCCGGGCGTCTTCATCCGACTTCGGCAGCATCTGGAACTACATCGCAAGCGACGGGTCGGTGAGATGTGTCGTGCTCGCCGGTGCCGGACGTTCCTTCTGTGCTGGTCATGACCTCGGCGCAATCGTGGAACACGAGTCGGCTCCCGGCCGGCACTTCAGCAGCCCAAGAGAGTCACTCACGCTTGAGACTGCCACAACCCACGGTCGCTTGGCTCCACGGCCACTGTTTCACCGGAGGTCTGGAGCTGGCGCTCGCCTGCGACATCCTGATCGCTGCCGACTCGACCACCCTCGGCGACACCCACGGCCAGTGGGGGCTCGTGCCGATCTGGGGCATGTCGGTTCGGCTCCCCGAACGTGTGGGGCGCTCGACGGCCAAGGAACTGATGTTCACGAGCCGTCGGCTGAACGCTGCGGACGCCGCCTCGATCGGGCTCGTCGATCGATCTGTGCCCGACGACGATCTCGACGACGCCGTCGACGCTCGCCTGCCGAGATCGTGGAACTCGCCGGGCACCAACCGGATCGTCAAGCGTCTGATCGCCGACCGAACCGAGCACACGCGGCAGGCGGCCCTCCTGCACGCAGCGATACTTCTCCATGGGCGTCCCGACGACATGGCCGACCGCATGCGGCTGGTGGCCGATGAGCGGGGCCACCTGTCTCCGATGGTCCGTCGGCGGAGGCGCGCCACCACCCGTATTGAGGAAGACATCTACACTGTTCCTGGCGGGAATTCTCGCTCCCGGCATGCCACCGACGACCAGATCGACGCACAGCGCCCCTGGCACCTCCCGGTACTCCACGGACGACGGCGACATGCTGCTGTCGGTGCACAGCTTCGTGATCGAGGCGGGCGGTACGACCATCGTGGTCGACACATGTGCAGGTCTGCACGACGGTGGCCGCTCGCTCGGCGACCCGGACTTCTCGATCGACTCGGCGCCGAGATCGACGGTGGGGTCAAGCGGGGTTGACGTCGTCGTGTGTACCCACCTCCACTTCGACCACATCGGGTGGAACACCGTGCGGGACGAGACCGGAGCGTGGGCGCCGGCGTTCCCGAACGCCCGCTACCTGATCACGGGGGCGGAGCTCGATGGGTTCGACGAACGCGAACCAGCAAGAGTGACACTGCCGTGACCAGCCTGGCGCCGTTGTTCACCGCGAACGTCGTCGACGAGGTGACGCTCTACGACCGTATCACGCCCAGGGTCCGTCTGTTACCGACGACCGGCCACACGCCCGGTCACGTCTCGGTCTGTTCGAGTCGTGCGGTGCCGCGGCGCTGATCACCGGGGACGCCACCCACTCCCCCATCCAGTTCGCTGATCCGGCAAGCTCCGCGGCGGGTCCGCGCCTACTACGACTCCGCGAAGTCCACTCCAACACGCGACGAGGTTGGATCGATCGATACATCGACAGCGACACCTTGGTTCTCGGCACCCAACTCCTCGGTGTCCTCCGACCGCCGGCGTGCTGCGCAGCGGTGACGGCGTCGCCGCATGTTTCGTGCCACCCGACCATTGACTCGATCAACATTGATCGGGTCCGGCCAGAGATCTATGGCGTGCACGGTAACGGTCTCGTTCGGTGACCTTCGAAGCCGACGTCGGATACCTCTCCGGTCTGGTCGGACTCGGGGTTCGACCGAGCACATCGAGTTGACCGGCGCGACGCCGGTGCCGCCTCCGTGTTGATGTCGATCGGCTGCTCGCTGCCTCAGCGGGCGACCGCGTCGCGTCCGCCGATCACATGTCCGCTTCGCCTAGAACGACATCTCGGCGCCGGGGATGCTCGACTTCTACCACGTGCTGTCGTTCTGCACCACCCACGTGGAAGTCGACGGCGGTGCCGCGCCCGCATGGGCCGACCTGTCGGGTGTGTATCCGACGGCCGACGGTCGGTTTCTGCAGATCCACTGCAACTTCCCGCACCACGCCGCCGGCGTCGTCGAGTTGCTCGCCACCTCGGACGACCGACACGCAGTGGGTGCCGGGATCGCCAGCCGCAACGCCATCGAACTGGAAACCGAACTCGTGGCTGCCGGCATGATCGGGGTCGGCGGTCCGCACGCTCGACGAGTGGGATGCCCATCCGCAGCGGCGTGGAGTCCGCGACCTGCCCGTCCTTCGTCGAGCCGATCGGTGAGGCCGACCCGCAGGCACGTCGACACCGTCGGCTCTGCGAGTACTGGACTGTTCCCGCGTGCTCGCTGGTCCGGTTGCCGGTCAGGTGTTCGCCGATTTGGCGCACAGGTCATCCGGGTCGTAGTCGGCACCTGCCTCTTGTTCGGCTGGGTGATGCTCCACCGGTTTCGGGAAGCGGAACGTCGACATCGATCTGCGGACCGACGACGGCCACCGGACCGATGTTGGCGCTGATGCAGCGTGCGGACGTTGTAAATCGGCGCCCTTCGGCCGGTGTGATCAGCCGCCACGGGTTCACACCCGAACGTGCCGATGCCCTTTTCGCCGGCATCGTCATCGTTCACATCTTGGCCTTCGACTGGAGCGGTCCGTGGGCCTGGGTGTCGCGGGTTCGACTCGATCGGCGAGCTCCATCGGTATCCGGTGGGCCGGCGGCGTGAGCGCTGTCGACGCAGCGGGGTCGCCGACCGGGCGAGGGCCTGAACTGGCCTCCCCGTCCAGGCGCTCGATTACGCAACAGGTTTCCGCGGCCGGCGTCGGCAGCCAGTTGGCTCGGTGTACCGACGGTTGGCCGGTGGGTCATGGCTGGCTCGTTTGTCATTGCTGCGGACGCGGAACCTGCTGGCGTCGATGGGCGGCCCCGACCCTGACCAGCCCGCGACGCTGCGGGCGCACGAAGGTCACCTCGCCACCGTCGACTCGGAGTTCGGACGCATCACCGCCGTCACGCCGTTCGCCGGCGAGCGGCATGGAGCCCCTCGCCGGCTGGGGCATGTCGATCTGAACTGGTAACCGAGGCGCAGTCGTCGTTCGCCGAATCGTACATGCTAGCGGGTCCACACCGACACCGATCAGGTTCTTCGTCGACAAGATGTAAACATGCCGCTCCGCATCGACGCCGACGACCGCCGACGAGGACACGAACCTCCGCGGTCCGGTCACGCGGAGCGGGCCGCGTTCGAAACGGTTCACGTGCCCTTGGGCTGTCTCCGCCCGGAACCTCCGAGTTGGCGGCGATCTCGAAGTCGAAGAACGGCGACTCGTCGTGGGCGGCGACCGCATCTTCGATCTGGTCGTAGAACCCCTTGCCGGTCTCCTCGGCGAACGTGATCGCCACCGCGTCCGGATCCTCGAGGCGCGGGCGCTGGCAGTACTCCGGAAAAGCCGTCTGCGGCGTCGCCGGCGGCGTACCCGAGCGAACATCTGCTTGAGCACGCCGAAGCCGTCGTTGCGGACGAGCACCTGGCCGCGCGGCGTTCCACCCATCCGCTGCAGATGGTCGACGAACGCATCGAGGTCGTGTGTGTCGTACGCCACGTGCTGGCAGGCATGATCACCGTGCGCCTCGGCGAACTTGGTGACCTGCGACTTCTTGGCGCGGTCGATGCCCTCGATCAGCGCAACACCGAAGTCGCCGTAGTCGATGCACCAGATCTTCATGCTCGAGTCCGGGTCGTCGGGACGGACGTCGTCGATGCGGTTGATGAGCGTTCCACCCTCCACCTCGATGTGGAACCACGCCCAACGCTCGATGGTTCCCTGCTCACATGCGTACGTGATGTGATCGACCTTCTTCAGATGACTCATGCCGGAATCGAAGCAGAACGCTCGGACAGCGGCAACCTGATTGAACATAGAGAGGTTCTTGGATACAGCAGACGCCGTCAAACAACAAAGTTTTTTTTTCGGCCAAAAAAAAAAACGACAAAAAACGGCTATTTCGTATTGCTGCTTATGGTTTGTGCCTAGGCTGCTTTGACATGCAAACCGACTGATTTGCCGTGGGTCGTGGAAAAGAAAGATCGTAACGGTCGGGAAGGCTGTACTGCGACAGTGCGCCTGACCCCTTCGTCGGGGATCCAAGCACAGCAGCACGTTACGGTTTCGACGCCCATTCGATAGCGTCTGCGGGCACGTGCGTTTCCAGCCAGTCCAGCGGCTCGGCCACGGGTTGATGGGCGGCCGCTGCGAGGATGCGCAGTTCCAGCCGGTTGTTGCGCGCACCATGGCGATCCGGAGCGGCGGAGACGAACAGCGGCGTGCCGCTTCGGGCGACGAGATCGAGCCACAGGCGATTCATCTCCCACGGCACGCGTTTGGTCAGGCCCACGCAATCGGCGTCGGCGGCGAACATCGTGACCATGCTGCACGGCCCGGAACGCCAGCGGTGTTGACACCTCGCTGCGCGGCCGGCGCTCCATTCGAGCCCGCTGGTATCGTCGCCCGTGGCCGGAACTCGACGCACCGGCAGCCAGGTGTCCGATCGTATTGCAGCCGAGGATCATCGCTTCACCGGCGGCGTCGCGAATCGTGCGGTACAGATCGACGATGATCTCCGCGGTCGTGCGACTCTGGTCCGCGAACCGCCACCCGTCCGGCGTCATGTCCACAGGCATGCCCGGAATCCCCATCGGCCGCGAGATGTCGAACGTCGAGAAATCATGCTTGATCGAGCTCGTATCCCCACCTCGGCGATTCGCCTGATGTCGGCCGCTACAGCTCGCGCACTTCCGCGACACTGGGTCAAGTGTCCGCGGTACGCCCAGATCGCGCATGCGACCGTGAGCGAACAACCACGACTCGGGCACCTCGCTGCGCGTCCAGCGGTCGCATCCAGATGCCCGGTCGCACGTTCATGTCTTCATGCGGCCGCGAGGCCGGGCATGTCGCGGATCTCGTTCGTTGCCGCGGTCCCACGGTCCGCCGTTGACCTTTGGTTCGTGGGCGATCTGCCACCCGTCGTCGATGACCATGAACGGCCGGTTGCTCGCACCTCGGGTGCCAGTGACGCGATCAACTCGGCGTCTGCGAGGTATCTCATGCGAGCTGCGGCCGTAAGCGTAGTACCAGTTGTTGCCGCCGTAGACGGGCTGATCGGGCATGTCGGTCGGTCGCACATTCCGCGGCACAACGAGCGTGTCACATCAACGCAGATTCGCCTGCCTCGCCGACGGCGGTGACAACCTCGGCGGCGGTGGTCGCCGATCGCCGAGTCGTACGCCGACACCGCCGCTGCGTACGCTCAAGCCAGAGGCTCACACCCTGCTGGTCCACGCGCCAGGACGCGATGGAGGCACCCTGCGTCTTCACGCCGCAGCGCCCACGTCCGCTTGCCGTCATGCGCGGCGCACACCACGGCAGCATGCGCTCCGGCACGATCCTGCGCCGCGCCAGGTCGCCGTAGCCGCGCTCCCAGTGATCGCCCAGCACGAGCAGCCCGCTGTCGGTCTGCCCGTGCCATCTCAGGTGCAGTCGCTTGACCGCCGTTCCGGTGCCGCCCAACTCAATGCGCAGGATCTCATGGCTCGCCACGGTCCGCACTTCGACCCCATCGCCAGCCCACGTGTCGCGGTCAGGCTGCGGTTCCAATCGAATCGTGTTTCCTCCGTGATCGCCGTCACCACATCCGGCACACGCAGCACGTCGACATGGCTCGATCTGATTCTCGCATCGAACGTATCTTCCTGAATTCGACTGATACGCCAGCGTAACGGTGGTTCGTCGGACGGCAAGCGGACAGGCTAGACTTCGCTGGTAATTCTCGCTCGCCTTGCCCACCTGGTCGTGATACGATCGCCGGACGACTCGAGCTGCTTCGTGCGAGCCACGCCGCTCGGAGTGCGAAGCCCATGATGGTCGAACTGACCGCTGTTGTGTTCATCCTGTTCTTGGAGCATCATCCATGTCGCAACCGACGACCCGGCCGGCGGGTGAGCCAGGTTGCAACCGCGCATCGACGTCGGCGACCTGTCCGTTCTGTTCCGCGACAATTCCGAATCGCCGGGCGTGCTCAGCGGGTCGCAGTCGCTGGTCAACAAGGTGGACGCCCCGGGGTATGACGCGTTCGATCCCGATTCGACCCGGGGCGTCGGTCGGCCTGAATTTTGAGCACATCATCGCCGGTCACGAGAATCCGTATAACGCGTTCACGCCTGGCGCGGGCCGTATCATCTTCACAAGCTCGGCGACGGCAAGTCGGTCATGCTGGTGCGCGACGCCGCCGACAGCCCGTGGGCGGTCGCCAGCAGCGATGACGTATACCGTGACGGAGCCACACTACATCGATTTCGAGTTCAAGTGCCAGCCGAAGGATCCCGAGCGTTTCGGCGAGCACGGCTACGCGATCTTCTTCTGGGCGGACTACATGAACGACGTCGACCGACCATGCCCTCCATTTTCGCGGTGTCGAGGGCAGGGGTCAGCTGAGCAATGGATTTCCGCCGAGCGCTTCGCCGGGGCATCCTGACCACAATCACGGCGGCACCTATCGCCACGTGCGACGCGGCACCGTTGCCGTGCGACGACGACGTCAAGTTTCGGCTGAATACCTGGAGTTACGATTCGCCTCGCTACACGCAACCATTCTACTCACCGTGCACGCCAACGGCATGGTGTATCTCCTCATGTTCGACCGGGCGTGGACGCCTGAAGACCAAAATCGATTCAGCCTGTTCACGTTCAAGCTGAAGCACTTTCCCCGCCCGGCGTGGGATTTTCCAGTACGTGATCCACGAAGTGCAGCCCGACCGGGAGTACGGGTACCGCGCCCGGGCCGTCTGGAGGAAGTACGCTCAGCCAGTCCCGCGACTGCCAGCGGGAATACGAGGCGTGGGCGAGGACGCTCCGGGCACCGGTTCTCGCCCGCGATAGGGTCTTCGTGCCCCTGCGCCCAGGGCCGGCCTCAGACCGCCGCCATATACGCATCCCGGTTCGGCTGATATCATGCGCATCACGGGCGGCAGGCTTCGGATGTGCCCGCCCGGTGATCGTCCGCCACGACAGGGGTCGATGACGTCTCCACGATCACGTCACTTCGCATCGGGCGTCTGACCGTTCACCTTTTCCGCTGGCGTGATTCTGGTCATGTGTTCGCCCGGCGCCCGGCCGTCGCCCAGCAAACCGAGGCGGAGTTGCGCGCCATCTGGCGCGCGGATCGCCGTCGACCAGGTGGGTTTCTCGCCGGGCGTGATCGACGGCGTACGATCGGTGGCAAGACCCGCCTGGCAACGCGCGAGTTTCAGCGCGCGTCCCGGGCCTGCCCCGCAGTCGCGAGCTCGACGACGCCACCGCCAGGCGCGTCGAGGTCAAGCCGGCCGACGTGATCTGGCGATACGGCTCCATGCGCAAGGAGATCCAGGACGTCACCGGTCCGAGGCCTTCCAGCTGGCGTGAACGCAGCAAGCTGGAGAAACCGGCGACCAATCGATCGAAGAACGGCGCTCGCCGAGAAGTATCATTGCACGGTCGCTGCTCTGCCCAGGGCTGAACCGGGCAGGACTCAACAAGCCCCCCCAGACCGGTAACAGGTTCACACTGGCCGCAGGTGTAGATCTGCCCCCGCCTGGCCCCGTCTTTCAAGCATCCACCTGTTGGAAGGTGATGTTCGGGTCACATGCATCGCGAGACAAATGCTACCAACCCCGGGCCGTCTCACTGCTCCATCGCTGCGAGCAACTGCGACCCTCGGGTCAGGCTCCCAGGTGACGCGTACCGTTCCGAAGGAATGTTCGAGTCCGGAGACGTCGCCGAAGTGCAAAACAATCACACCCGCTGCATCCCCGCCGGGCCCCCAACCCGGTGCTGGGCTTGTGCTGGATCGAATTAGCCGCCCGGTCACGCATCATGCACGACTCAACCGGAAACCATCGGCAAGACCGGGTCGACACCGCTGCTTCCGGATGGCGAACGGACGCCGCGGCTTGCGGGCATGGTCGTGCAGAGGGGACGGTTGTTCTTTTGAAATCATTTCACCAGTGTGCGGGTACCAGGTTAAGTGCATATGTGACTGTGCAGGTGTCATTTGATCTCACGCTTGCCAGACTTCCAATCGCCGTGCCACCAGGGCCGCTGCGTGCTTCGACCGCCGCGACATGTTGCCGGAGGACTCGCAGGCGCGGACGGTGCTGGCGCTGCCCCTCCCCGTGGTGTTGTGGTGTCATGCGTGCACACAGCTATCACGATGTCTTGTTGAGACGCGGCCGTGCTGTCTGAAATCACTACTGTACACCGCCCTGACAGAGTCAGGCTGTTTAACGGTGTCCCCAGTCTCTCTGACCATGCATGGTGATTGCTGTGTTCCGATGGCGGTCTTGTTTACAAGCCCCACTATACATGTTCGCATGCCAGTATCTTTTTGGTGGTGCATGCAGTTTTATAGCCGACTGTGCTGCCAGACTCAGACACAAGGCGTCAAATCCTCACCGCGACACGCTGGACAATATCATCGTGGCCACAGGTTGCGCTGAGGGACATGTTTGCTGGGTGCACCCATTCACGCCAGGACTGGACGCCTCTGCCTGGCCACATGTTTGCTGCCAGCCCCGTGGTGATCCCAGTGCCAGACTGAGGGCTTCGGAGCTGCAGCCAGACTTCTGCGACCCTGGCCACTCTGTCCTTAGGGTTCTTCCATCTGGCCATGGATGTGTCCACTGGCGCCAGCGGGGAGGTGACGGGTGGGGCTACTGTGTGTGCCTGCCCACTGCCCCACCACCCTGGGCACCCGTCACCATGGCTGCCTCCCCCAATTGCTTGCGGGGGCGACGAGGGGTGGCTGCGTGTCTCCTGCAGACACTGCCCTTGTGCCATCATTCAACTGCTGTGAGTGCCCTGCTAATCTTGAAGGAGAGAGATCAGCATCATGGTGGAGCTGTGTGCGTTTCCTTGAAGATGAGAGATCTTTTGGTGTTATCTGTGTACCTGCTGGGGTCATTGCCCCTGCCATTCCTGGGAGGCTGAGGCAGGTGGGTCAGGAGACGAGGTCAGGAGACCAGCCTGGCCCCCCCCCCCCCCCCCCCCCCCCCCCCCCCCCCCCCAAAAAAAAAAAAAAAAAAAAAAAAAAAAAAAAAAAAAAAAAAAAAAAAAAAAAAAACATTACCAATTGCTGCTGGTGGTCATTTTGCTGAAACCAGAGATAATCTTCCCAACCAGCTTCGGTAAAAACGATTTTCATGACTCGTCCAGTTTCCGCTCGGTTAATAATCCTGATAAATCCTCTTGGGTAGATCTGCGCAAATGTTCTACATTAGCTGGATTTGAAAGCAAATACATTGTTTCTTGCCATGAATTATATTCGTCAAGTGATAAAATAACCGCTTTTTGTCCGTTGTCATTGCAGATAATGGTCGGCTCGGCATCCGCTATTACCTGCTCAATTAGCCCCTCAATATTTTGTTTTGCCTGATTGATCGTTATGGCATCCATAAGAGATCTCCTTATTGGTTAATTCATTATAATTTAAACATTTTAAAAACGGTATAATATAACAATTTTGTTCATAAGATGCAATATGTATGTTTTGTGAAGATCGGGGAAATTATTAATAAGTTTAGCAAATTTTTTTTCTGATAGAATCAATCGAATGAATTAGGTTTTTTAAGGTTTCGTTCCAAAAATGTGAATTCAAGATCTCCAAATAATGCTGATCCGCATATTACACAGATTGGCGCAGACGGCAAAAATCTGAAAGCTAAAGGCTCAAAACTGAAAGTATAGAAACTGAGGAAATGAGAAGGTGGAAGACCCAATTCTGAAATCGGAGGTCAGAGGCCAGCAATTGCAGATAAAATCGGCTAAAAATTTAAAAGTTTATCAGAAGGCGTATGCTTTGAATCTATGTTAGGCTCAATGCTAAAAAATCCCGGCCCATTTCTGTTAAGGCTCTGATCTCTGGTCTCTGTTTTCTGGGGTTTATCCGACCTCCGATCTCTGATCTCTGACTTCTCAGACCTCTGACTTCATACTGCGAGACAAACTATGAATAAACCAACAAATTACACTAACCTAAGCTAATCCGAGAATATCACCTCATCCGATCCAGTAATCGGTGAAGCCGAAAAGAAGGCCCTCTGTGACGTCATCGACAGCCAGTGGCTGACAATGGGAGACCGGGTCGCTGAATTTGAGAAAGCCTTCGCCGGACTCCATGGCATGCAGGATGCCGTGGCGGTAAATTCATGCACGGCCGGATTGCATTTATGCCTTAAAGCCCTGGATATCGGCCCTGGAGACGAGGTCCTGGTGCCCTCTCTGACCTTTACGGCCACCGTCAACGCGGTCATGTATTGCGGTGCAAAACCCATCTTCGTGGATATTGAGGATAAGGCTAATCCCCACATCTCTCTGGCGGACGCAGAGGCCAGGTGTACTGAAAACACAAAGGCCGTGATCGTCATGCATTACGGCGGATACCTTGTCGATCTGAAAGCATGGCGTGCGTTTGCCGATCGTCGCGGACTCTATTTGATCGAAGATGCGGCCCACGCGCCGGCAACCGGTGATGTGGGGCGCTTCAGTGATGCGGCCGCCTTCAGTTTCTTTACCAATAAAAACATGACCACCTCCGAAGGGGGCATGGTCCTGGCAAAAGATTCGGACGTGTTGCAGCGTATGCGAAGTATGCGGTCCCACGGCATGACCAGCGGCACGCTGGATCGGCACAAGGGGCACGCGTTTTCCTACGATGTTACCATGCTTGGCTACAATTACCGGATGGCTGAGCTTGGCGCAGCCATGGGGCTCGTCCAGCTGGCCCGGCTGCTTGAATGGAATGAATATCGCAAAAAGCTTTCAGATTATTACCGTAAAATTTTAAAAGAGCAGATTCCCCGAAATCACAATCCCTTTCAGCGAGGCGCATGAAACCTCCGCGCACATCATGCCGGTATTGCTGCCGGGTGATGTGGACAGGCAGAAGGTCATGCAGCACCTGCGAGATGCCGGCATCCAGAGCAGCATCCATTATCCGCCGGTGCACCGGTTCTCCTACTACAGAGAACGCTTCCCGGATATCTCACTGCCGAATACGGAACGTTTTTGCCAGAGAGTTGACCCTGCCGCTTCATCCCGGATTGACCGAAAGCGATGTGGAGAGAGTTATTTTTGCCCTTAAAGACGCTGTTTGAATATTATTCACCGCCAGACGCTGAGTGCGCAGAGGGGTTTTTTACCTGGGAAAATTAGAAGGTAAGATAATAAGAAGATTAGAAGGTGAGGAAAAGCACGCGGGGAGAAGGGCGAGGGAAGATGGAAGATAGACGACAGAGGTCAAAGGTCGGAGATCAGAAAAGCAGAAGATGGAGGACGGAGGTCAGAGATCTGAGGCCGGGACCGGAAATCGGAGGTCGGAGATCAGATCATCTTGCATTCCAGCAAAGCTATCTTTTCAAAATATTGTGGGTACCAATATTTCTAAATTGTACTGTATTTTCCGAAAATTCGAAGGTGAACCGATAATTCATGGTCACGGACCCTTCCCATCGATTTTTTGTTCCCTGAATGGGCTTGACCCTGAGAGATGGATGAAATCTGTTATTTAAAAACAGGTTCAATTTTTTATCAAAAGCGTTTTGAATTTCTTTTGGCAGGGACTGATATTGCTTTTTGAATCTCCGGCTGAACTGGTAATTATCTATTTTTTCAACCATTTTAGACCTTCTTCAGCCGTCTTGAATCTTGGTGAAATTTGATTTTTTTCAATCTCCTTGTCAACATCAGCTTCAGTTTTTTGCCATTCCTTCGTCCAATACCAACCTTGGGCCGGATCAATCAATTTTCTTGGCTTTAAGATAATATGCCCCTTTTTCGCCTCAACTTCTACATAATCGCCATTTTCGATCTCCAGGGAATCCAAAATCTTTTTGGGGATACGAATCTGCCCTTGTGGACTTATTTTCATTATGGTGGACATAAAACCTCCATTAAACAAATAAACTTTTAAACAAAATTTAAAACATTATTTTATTAAAGTCAATATGAAAGCAAAGAGCCTTCAGCCGATATTAAAACTCAAGGCTCAAAGCTGAAAGTTCACAGCGTTTAATCTGATTCTTAGACAAGTTGCCCCAGGCGATTAGGTTTGCTTAATTTCCCCGAAATTTTAAGAAAAAAATCCAACAAAACATATCTAAAACTAAATCATAAGATCGAATCCATTCAACTCCAGCGTTATTGAAATTCTAAGGATAAAAGGCCGAAACCTATTGATATGCTCTTTGCATCTTGACAGGATACCCCAATTGCAGAGACGAAGAAAGCTATCGATTTCGATGGTTTCCCAATTGCTGAAAAGGGAACTATTCAATGACACTGTTCGCAGCCAGTCAGTTGATGAATTGCTTGAGTGGCTATCCAAGTTTAATACCAGCTACACCATTGTCGGAGGAGATTTCAACACGTTCCCATTATCAAAGCCTATACGAAAAATGACGGAAACCCTCAATGATGCACTATGGCCCTCGATGAACTACTTTGCGTCTACCTACAATGAACTTGATTTTTTCATAAAGCCAAGGATTGATTTCGTGCTTTATTCGAAGGGTATTACGCGCTTGGATGCAGGTATAATTAAAAAAGGCCCGAGTGATCATTATCCGGTGAAGGCGGTGTTTGGGCTGGAAGGATGACGTGATTCTATTTTAGCCCCCGCAGAGCCGCAGAGAACCATGAGATATGATGTTATATGCAGCGAAGTTGTGAAGGCTTTTCCTTCGGTATCCTCCTGACAGAAATGGAAAAATCATGATACACTACATCCTGTGCGTATCTCCAGCGGAAAAAGCACGGTGGCGAGTCTTTCGTATGGCGACAAAATACTTCATGATGAAGCGCTTCTCATATCTCAAACTGATGGTCACTATTTAATTGAAAGCACCCCTTATCTTTCTGAGGACTTTAACCTGAGCAATGAGAAAGTCCAGCTGAAGGCCGGTTTTTTCCTGAATCATGGTCAAACCAATAAATTGGTAGGCTCAACGAAGTCAGCTTGGGTTTCAAAGCTCTTAAAACAGATTGTGCCGCCGTCCGGTTTGCAGGAAAAAGCTGCAGGTGAATTTTTCAATGAAATGCTGGGTTTTAGTTGTGAAATTGTAAAGAACATTCCTTTTTTTGATTTACACTCATTAAAAACAAAGCGGAATTTGAAACCACCGCACAGACCTTTCTCGATAAGATCTTTAAACCGGTGTTGGAAAATAATCTTGGTGATATTGAAATCAGAACCTTCCCAAATGGCCAGTGGCCGGAGCAATATTTTTGTCAAACTGCAAAAGAGGTCGCTGAAATAGCCTTTGATCTGTGTAATTCCGGTATCGATGTTTATTTCGGTGTTAACCCACGGACCGGTAAAAGAGGTAAAAAAGAAAATGTCCATTATGTCACAGCATTTCATGCAGAAATCGACTATGGTGCTGACGGTCATGAAAAGCCCACGGACTATGAAAATTAGGATGACGCGATTAAAGCAATTACAAAATTCAAACCGCAACCGACCCTTATCAATCTTAGCGGAGGTGGTCTTCACTGTTACTGGGTATTAAGAAATCCGGTGAAAACAGATGTAATCGGCGTGAAGAAACTGGAAAGCATCAACAAATATTTCCTCAAGCAACTGGGCGGCGATAAAGGAACCCACAATCTAGATCGGGTTTTGAGAATTCCAGGCACATATAATTTTAAATTGAAAGACAACCCAAGGGAAGTGAGAGTGGTTCACACGAATGGTCCTGTCTATGACTTCAATGATTTCAGGCAATTCAAAAATATTGAAGAACCCAAGCGAAAAGATATCAGCTGTCGACAGAAATCTGAACCCACCAAGAATGAAACTGCATCCAAATGGGCCGGTGACATTGAAAAACTTGCTGTTTCAGATCGAAAAAAAAAATCGAAATGTCAACCGAAAAATGACCCCTTGCGACAACCCAATTTTGACCCCCCTGTGATTAAATTAAAATTTTCCTATTGCCATAAAACCAGTTCTTTTTTACAGCGTTAAAACATGTTCTTCGGGATGGGAGTGGCCGTAGGGAGCGTAGCGACCGCAGGCCACTCCCATCCCGAGAACTCGATTGGTTTTGATTTAAATTTGTTGGTGCAACAACTCCAACGCTTTTTGTTGATTATTGCCGATATCGGATCGGGATACATCACCAATTAAAATCGGATAAGTATATCCGGTTTCCTGGATCAAAAGTCCGCCAAACGCATCCGCGATCCTGTAAACATCGTAATCCTCAAGGTCGTCAAACCATGTGGTATTTTCAGATGTAAACTCAAAATTGACTGTTTCCAGTCTGCCCTTTAAGGTATTGTATATGGTGATATCCTTCACTTGGAACTCCTCTTTAATGTTTCCTTTAGCCGGTAGCTATCCCAGCTACAGTTGATCACATGGGCTTTGTGTGTTACACGATCGAGCAACGCTGCGGTCATACTGGGGTCACCAAAGATTTGCGTCCAATCTCCAAATCCCATGTTGGTAGTTATCATGACCGGTTTTCTTTCGTGACGTTCAGCCAATATTTGAAAGATAAGCTGGGCCCCTTCTTTGGAGAAAGGAACATATCCCAGTTCATCAATAATGAGCAGTCCGTAACCGGCATACCGTTTGACTGCACGACCCAAGAGTTTTTCATCTCTGGCTTCAATCAGTTCATTGGCAAGACCGCAGCCGGTGACAAAGCGCGTCCTGATTCCCTGCTTGCAGGCTTCCATGCCCAGGGCGGTGGCAAGATGCGTTTTGCCGGCGCCGCTTTTACCCACAAAAATGATATTGCGACCTTTTTTAACGTAATCACAATTTGAAAGTTCCTTCATGAGTCGAACGTCAAGCTCCGGCGCTGCATCAAAATTGAAGGTCTCCATCGGCTTTAAAATGGGAAATTTGGCTTCCCGCAGCCTTCTTTTACGACCATTCTCCTGCCGGGCCTGGACTTCAGCCTCGCTCAGGTTTAAAAGAAATTCCTCATAACTCAGCTTCTCCTGCTTGGCCTGGCGGATCAGAGCCTCCAGGTTGCGGATCATCGTGGACAGCTTTAATTTTTTGAGATTCTCAATTAATAGTGCTTTCATCCCCGCATTCATAGATCACCTCCAATCTGTCCGTAAACCGACACATCCGGAGGTGGCAGGGTTTTCCAGTTATCCAAGGCTGAAAAGGATTGATCGCAGTCAGCCTCTTTATGGATTAAAATATATTTGACGGCCTGACTGGAGCCCGCACCCGATGATAGCGCCGTCTCAACCGCCGACTCGATATCTCCGGCAGCATGGTCTTTGTATAGCATTAAAACCGAAATGAAGTCCTTGATACCTTTGGTATGGCCTTGCTTTTGGCAGAATTTATCCAAAAGCCGTTCCAGGCAAAAAGGCCAGGTCGCACGCCACTGTCTTATGACGCGTGCCGATTCAAATGCTTGGGGCCGCTGGGCAATGAGCTCAAGATAATGCTCCGGCAAAAGACTCCATTTGTTGTTGCCGTAAAGCCGATCATGCGACGCAATCTTTTTACTCCCATAAAATATCTCGACACGATCTACATACAAAACAACATTGACTTTAAAATAGGCATAGGATGCCGGTACCGAATACCGATTCTTATCTACCACAACCGTAGCGTATTTATCCACTTTACCGCCGGCGGTCTCAAGGTTGCTGTAGGCAATGTCCGGAATAGTTAAAAGATGCTCCTTTTCTTTCTCATAAAGCTCATTGACCGTGTGTTCTCTGCCGGCAATCCGATGCTCACCATATGCAAGACACTCCTGCAAAAGCTTTTGGTTAAGATCTTCCAATGAATCGGCTACAGGAACAGGAACCATGTAATTGCGACGTGCATAACCAACCAGGCCTTCAACGCCTCCTTTTTCATGTCCCTGACCCCGATTGCAAAAGCGGGGAACAAAATTGTAGTAGCCACGGAACTTGTCATACGATTCCTGAAGTATCCGATTTTTGCCGCATAATATCTTTTGCACCGCTGTGGTTAAATTGTCATAGATCAGGACCGGAAAAACACCACCGAAAAATGAGAACCCGCGTATATGACCGTCAAATAATGCCTGCTGCCGCTCGCATGGGTAGCAGCGAACAAAGTGCTTGCCGGAATATTTGGATCGCATGCAAAACAGCTTTAACCAGGTCTCGATACCTCCTAAAATCGCAATGCATCGTCCCCAATCTACTTCAGCTTCAACACCGGCTTCCGGATCTGAAGCAATAAATACTTGCCGAGCACCGACACCCAATCTCAGCTTGGCCTCACGAACATATCGTCTGACGGTCGTCTCCGCACCTTGAAAATCATGTTCCTGTTTAAGACGGTTAAAAACCCTAACCGCCGTATGACGCTGTTTTTTGGGCCGTTGTTTGTCATCCTTTAACCATTGATCGATGATGTTAAGATAGGGACCCAGGGTTGGATACGGTTGTGCAACCCTTGGCTTGTAGCCGTTGTATTCTTCCCGCAGTGCCTTCTTAATTGTATTTTTTGAATGTCCTGTCTCCCTGGCGATCTGTTTTATCTTTTTTCCATAAACCCGATGCGCTGTCCGAATGTAGCTGTATTGATCCACTTTGAGCATTCTCCTTTCTACCTCCAGTCATAGGATTGATATCTTTCAATCCTTTATACCAGAGGTCCGCTCAGAGGGGTCAATTTTCGGTTGTCGTTTGATCCTTCAGGGGGTCAATTTTAGATTAGCGAAACTAGGTTTCATCATCAATCAAAATCTCTCTCACAATTAGGCGCAGAACCTTTTGCCTCCCTTCCACACTAAGCGTATCTGCCGCACTTTTCAGTTGATCCAAAAAAGACTCGATATCAGTTGCTAATCGGAAGACGGCTTTTTTGGTCCGACAATGCACATTCCTAGTCTTGCCAACTCCGATTGCAATGCTTTCTGCCGTTTCCTTAACTGGGGCATTCTGTCACGAAGCTCTTCGATTTTTATAAGATCTTCTTGGTACGCATCCAATAGCCGTTGAATGTTGTTTCCTAATCGCAACAACTCTTTTTCTATTGATTCTTTTCTTTGCTTTGTTGGATTGGAAGATTGTATTTCTTCAACTCGACGATTGATCTCAGCTTTGACTAAATCGGGGTTGCTCAATAGCTCAACAACTTTCTGCCAAATAATTCCATCCAGGTGGTCTTGGCGGATTGGTCGGTTCTGACATACTCGTCCTTTAGGAAAGCGGTAGTTGTCTGAACCCAAGCAACGGTAGTAATACAGCTTTCGTTTGGATGTACGCGTCGAAGTTCGGTAATATGCATAGCCACAGCTTTTACACACAAGCATCCCCTGTGATAAAGTCGGTTCAATGGTACGTCGAAGGGAATACTTCTTGTTGTGCGTCAAGCGTTCCTGGGCAAGTTGGAAAATATCTTTACCGATAATTGCAGGCACGGGGATTTCGATCCAGTCCTCTCTTGGACACTCCTGATTGGCACTGCAGCGAGGTGAAAATCCTCCTCGCTGACGCAAAGATCTGGTTATCTTTTTCCTTTCTACCGATCTTGTTTTTCCAAAACAAGCTGTTCCCTGATATGCTGGATTACGTAACATTGCCCATATGGTTGATCTTTCCCACAATGATATTCTTTTGCGTGTGGGTATCTGGTGATCATTTAACCACCGTGCGATAGCATTAATGCTGAGTCCGTCTTCTACATACAGCCTGTAAACGGTTCTAACAATCTCAGCTTCTTCTACGATAACCTTATAGAATGCCGATGAAGTATCAGTTTTCTTAATATACTGATATCCGTAGGGCGCACCGCAAAGCACATTGACCAGCCCAGCTTTGGCCCTGTATCTTTTTCCGCGCCTTGTCCGCTCAGCAATCTGGGCACGCTCATATTCAGCAATCATACCCTGAAATTGTAATAGTAAATGCTCTTCAGGCGTTTCCGCCTGGGGCGATTTGATAAAAACTACTTCGGCTCCATTACGGGAAAATTCTTCACTCAACAAAACTTGATACGCATATTTACGACTCAACCGATCTGGTGCGTGTATAAGTATTTTTTCGATTTGTCCTTCACAAACCAGATCTCGCAGACGCTCCAAACCAGGACGTACCAATGTGGCGCCACTGTATCCCTCGTCCTGAAAAATCCATTGATCTGGAACAGTGAAGCCTTCGCTGTTTGCCCGTTCGGTTAAGGCCAAAAGTTGACTACCGATGGTATGCTCTTCTTTTTGACGTTCCGATGAGACTCTCGCATAAATCGCTGCCATCGTCATTGGCGACACCTCTGTCCGGCGTTTGTATCATTCGCCCCGCCGTCCATGATTTTTTTGGCACTAAAAGTTTATATGCCAAAGCAAGCTTTTTGGCCGATAACCGGTCAAAGCAAAAATCCAACTCAATTTGTTTTTGAGATCTTTTAGCCACGCCTCCGGCCTTTGTATAGAAATTTTTCTAAGGCCTGGGTAACGATTTCGCTTAAATTCCGTCCTGACACTTTTGCATGGTCTCGTATTGCTTGAATCAGTTTCGGCGATAACTTGATGGTAAAAGCGATCTTGGGTTCGGGAATTGGAATGCTGGTTCCTACCCTTTGGGCTTCTTGGACATAGCGGTATGCCTGGCGCCTGGAAATCGCATATAGATCCATCATCCCGGCAACCGCCTCGGCGACGGTGTCGTGCTTTTTTATCAGGGAAAGGGCTGCATTGATTCGCATCGCTCGTTCTGTATTTGAGGATTTGACCATGTGTCATATCTATATAACTATATATGGCATTTGTCAACATTTTTTATTGCCTCTATAATTTTTGATTACACGGTTAAACTCGAAGTTGCCTTTTGCGTTCAAGGAGTCGTTTCGCCGCTGCTGGCGAACCTCTACCTGCACTGGTTTGATAAGGTGTTTCATCAACCGGATGGCCCGGTAAACTGGGCCAATGCCCGACTGGTGCGATACGCCGACGATTTTGTGGTTCTGGCGCAGCATCAGAGCAGCCGGCTCAACGACTGGATAGAGGCCAAGCTGGAATCCTGGATGGGCCTGGAGATCAATCGTGAAAAGACCCAAGTGGTGAACCTGAGAAAAGTAGGGCAAAGCCTTGACTTTCTGGGGTTCACATTTCGTTTCGACCGCAGTTTGTATAAGAACTGGAAGAGGCGATACCTCAATGTGTTTGTGTCGGAAAAGTCTGTTGCCCGTGAGCGCGAAAAGTTGCGCGAACTGACGGCCAGACGGCGCAGCTGTATGCCGATTCCGCTGATGATCAGAGAGGTGAACCGCCAGTTGACAGGCTGGGGTAACTATTTCAGCTATGGCTATCCACGCAAGGCATTTCGTAAGGTCAACAGTTTTCTTGAACTTCGCTTGATGGCACATCTCAAGCGACGGAGCCAGCGACCCTTTCGAACTCCGAAAGGCAGGACGGTACACAAGCACCTCAAGTGTCTGGGGTTGGTGAATTTGTGATCGTGCCGATCGCACAGCTTCCTGTGAATGCCCAAGGCGAGAGTTTTCGGGTAAGCCCAGTGCGGGAAAACCGCATGCTGGGTTTGACGAGGGGGGATCAGTTCGCAACGCATGGCATGCGGCTAATGAGCCACGACGGGGAAACCCTGATACGGATGTAGGCTGAAGCCTAAACATTGTCATCTGATCCTCTACTCTACTCTGCCTAAAATTTTATCAAATGAGTGAAAATGTTCGATTAAATAGAACGGTAAATGCAAAAAAATATTCAGGATTAATTTAAGAAAAGGAATATGATTCGGTCCATGTCAGCCTGACGCGGGTTTCGTTTTTAACAAGCCCAGATCCTGCAGCCGTATGATCATCGCCTGTTTGGATACATTGGAAAAACCACCGGCTTGTTTGACCATATCGGCTATTTTCGGCCAATTCTCAAGAATAAGGGGACAGGTACTTTATGCTTGACACTAATGAGTTTTCGTGAAATAAATGGGCAAAATTTTCCAACTAGCAGGGAGGTTAACGATGCCAAGAACACAACGATTGAAAATAAATGATGAAACGACTGTTTATCATGTGATGTCCAGAACTGCCCTGGATGGTTTTCCATTGGGCGATATTGAAAAGGATTTCATGCTGGACCTGATCAGGCGGTATTCTGCTCTGTATTTGGTTGAAATTTTAGGATTTTGTCTTATGGGAAACCACTTCCACCTTCTGGTGAAGATGTTTCCCGAATACAAATTTACTGATGAAGACATAAAAAAACGCTATGTAGAGCTTTTATGGTGATGACCGGGCGTTTGCATATGGCCAGGTTCCATCTTTGCGTGAAAAATTATCAAACCTCTCTGAATTTGTCCGTGAAATAAAAGTCGGCTTTGCCAGGTATTACAATCGGCGACATAACCGACGCGGTTATTTCTGGGGAGACCGGTTTAAAAGTGTCATCGTTGAAAAAGGAGAAACCCTAATCAACTGCCTGGCATATATCGATTTAAATCCATTGCGTGCCGGCCTGGTGGACCTTCCGGAGGAATACCGCTGGAACTCCCTCGGGCTACCATATCCAGACCGGCAATAAAGACAATTTTTTATCCCTTGATTTTGGATTGAAAGAATTTGGAGTGCTGGATGCCAAAGAACGGTTAAGGACTATCGACGGTATGTTTATGAAGCCGGTGCAGTGGACCGCTCTGAGATCGGTAAGCGTAAAGTAATTAAAGAGACGGTGGTGGAAAAAGAGCGAAAAAAAGAATTTAAAATCAGCAGAGTCGACCGCTTTCGATACAGAACACGCTATTTTTCGGATTCGGGAATCATCGGCACAAAAGAGTTTGTTTCCATCAATTACACGCGGTTTAAAGGTATTTTTATGTCGAAACGAGAAAAGATACCTAAGCCTGTGGCCGGTTTGGATGGGGTTTATTCGTTGAAGCGGTTGACGGAGTGATGCTTGCCTTATTAGACAATATCTACCGTATTGAAGCTGAGCACAAAGGCTGATCAAGCCGCAAAAAGAACTTCGCCATTTCGGGCAAAGTCGACTGCAAAGGAATCTTCATTATCCCACTCATCCTGGGTTAGCGCTATCGCTTCGATAGGCGCGAAGATTTCATAAATGACGTCGGATAGGATGTCGATGCGTTCCCAATAGCTCTTGTATTTGAAATCATCTGATATGACCACAATATCAATATCGCTGCCCTCCCGATTCGAATCAGACGCATAAGAACCATACAAAATAACCTTTAACGGCCTGATTCCGCGAGCCTCGATTTCTTTGTGAAATCGAGCTAAAATTTTTATAACTGCTGTTTTATCCACGTTACAAGTTCCCTGCCCTTGGATAGAATATCTTTAACGACAACCCTACTGTAGATCTCCTGAAGGTTGGCGAGGCTTTCCGGATAGCGTGTAGGAATACTGGCCTCATTAAGCTTCACGATGAACTTGCCGGGTTCCCTGGGCGGTTTGATTCCGATTTCGTTGAGCAGATAGATCAGGTTATGCGATTTGGGCGGTATTTCTCGCCGTTTTTCATAATAAAGCCCCTTTAGTGTTTTTTCGACTGCGAGGTGGCACATAAAAACGGCATAGATATAGCGGCCACCTTCATACATATAGAGCGCCGTGTCCATGTCATAATCGGATTGTCTTAGCCACTCTTCGGTTCGCTTTTCCATTTCGTTTGTATCATACCAGAGAATTTGACAGAAATCCAATAACATAAAAAAATTTAAGAAATTGATAAGATCTTAAAACGGAACGGGCGTGAGGCCAAAAAAAGGGCATAACGCCTCGCTGAAACAAAAAAAATGATCGGTTTCACTGGCAGAATCGATTATGGAAAATTTTTTTTCAGTTCGCCAATCGGAGCCTTGGTCGATACCAGTTATCTGCGGCGGCGTGCATGGAAGTCGGCCCTGAAAAAAGCCGGTCTTGACTACCGGGAAATGAAACAGACCCGGCACAGTTTCGCAACCAATGCCTTGAGCTGCGGTGAAAATCCCCTTTGGATTGCGAGGGTCATGGGGCATCGTGATACCGACATGATCATCAGGGTGTATGGCAAGTACATTGAAAATTTCAATGGCACCCAGGACGGTAGCTACCTGAACGATTTTTACAAAGAAAACAACAAGAAGGATGAGTAAAGCAGAGTAAAAGGAAATTATGGCAAAATTATGGCAAAAATCCTTAAAAACACGAAAAAAGGCTCAGCTTAGTGGAGCTGAACCTTTTTCTAACCTAGCTGTTATCAATTTTATTTTTACTGGTGCGCCAGGCAGGATTTGAACCTGCGGCCTACGGATTCGTAGTCCGGCGCTCTATCCGGGCTGAGCTACTGGCGCATGAATCACTCTAAATAATTTTGGATCACTTATTATAACTTTTCAGCGGGTTGTGCAACCCTTTTCTGAACGAAATTTCCTCCCAAAATTGGTTTTCTTCACCCAAAATCACCGTAAATCACTCAAAATCACGCTTCAGGTTCCCCATAGGTTCCCTTTTTTGGATTCTGTTTTTGATTAATTTTGATGTTTTTCGAAGCCTAATTCTTGTAATTGCAGCTACTTAAATGTGTGGAAGCAGTTGTAGTGTTTTTAGGCCGTCCGGAACAAGGTCCGTCGGTCTAAACGGGGTTTATTGGCGGGTTTTATGTTTGGTTAAGTGTTAATTTAAGGATTATTAGTAACTATTCTTGACACCACAACATTTTGATATTATTAGGGTTGACGCTACAATATATTGTATTATTATTCAAGTAAAAATTTTAGTTTAAATTCAAATCAAGGAGATATCATTATGCCGAATCGGAAAGATACTCACAATCGGAAGGTCGGACAAATTGCTCGGGAATTATCAAAGCAGGATTGGAATGTTCAGGCTGATTTGAAGGGATATGATTCTCCGCCAAATATTGGTAGGTGACAAAACGACCGATATCCAGGTTAAACCGTGCTTTTCAGCAGCGATATGGCCAGCGTAGCTGATGCAGTGGGTGACCAGCGCGTCAGCATTTTGCAAAACGCCGCTTAAATCTACGTAGGTCTCGCAAACGACGGGCAAAACAATTTCTCTAATGATTACCTCGGTGCCCCTACGCGGATGCATGGCGCGGCGCAGCAGCGATCTATCTTGTGGGTCCAAATCCGGCTGCACAGCGTGAAAGGATAACAGATTCCAAAGTTTCAATCGCATGAAATCGCTAGCAAAGCGAAAAGCAATCATAGCGACTATGGTTCGATTTGTTCAATGCAGTTATTAGGCAGAAGAATGTTTTGCGGTGTCGCTTTAATCTGGCATCGATCTGCGCTGCAGTGGTGTTCTCGATAATCCTCTTACCATTGAAAAGCTACTGCTCGCTTCCCAAGAATATAGTCGTCAAATATCTTCTCCGCTCGTGAATTCTCACCAGCTATTCCTACACAGACATGTAACGGTAGTAGATGTTCTTCCCTCGGATGACAATATCGGGCAGCAGGTGCTTCTTCCCAATGAATCAATCGCCTTTCACGTTCTTCCTGTGTCAACGGTGCAGCGCATGTTTCAATTAGCCATTCCTGAAACAAATCATTAGCCTGATCTTTGTTAATATTTCCGTCCCGCGAAAATGCCCCCATATTATGAAATGAAAATCCAGATCCGATAACCAGAATGTTTTCGCTCATTAGTTCATTCAGGGCTTTTCCCATTTCAATATGCACAACCGGCTCCAACCCCCGAACCAAAGAAAGCTGAATTGCCGGGATATCTGCTTCTGGATACATAAGTTTCAACGGAATGAATAGTCCGTGATCGAATCCACGTTCGTCATCGATACTCCATCCGATTCTTTTTTCCTTCAGAATATTAACAACTCTGGATGCAAGTTCAAGATTTCCGGGGGCTGGATAGGTAATGTTATATGCTTCGTCTGGAAATCCATAGTAGTCGTAAAACATCACCGGATTGGATGACCCTAATACCGTTGCGACGCTTTCTTCCCAATGGGCACTAATAACGATGATGGTATCAGGTTTACCAACTATAGAAGGAAGGTGTTCCATGAATTGGATCATCGTCTTGTGGCTTTTATCCCCAAGAATTGGCAAAGGGCCGCCACCGTGCGAAAAATAAATGACTTTTCCCTTTCTATCTTCACCTTTTATCTTTGCCACTGGTCAATCCCCAATTAATGCGTCCTTCATTTCTTTAAGTATATCGACTGTAAATGGATTTACCATCTAATAAGCCAGTATATTGAACTTTTTATCATCAAATTTGGTATGCTATACAGAAAATTAATAATTGGTGCAGCATTAAAATATATTGAGATTCTAAAAACTATCAAACAAACCGAGAATATTTCAGATAGTTTTTGAATACATGAAACACAATCTGCAATCAACCATGAATTCAAAATGTGGATTAAGGGCCGTTATGCATGGAAAGCGGACGGTTTGACAGCGTTCATCCGGCACCCTATTTTATTGCTGATATTTCCTATGGTCTTTCATACGGTTCCGATCACCCGCCGGTGAGTACCGCGCTTTATCCTCGTCGCCTTGACAGGCGGTTGGTCGGATTAGCCTGATGACGCCAGGCAGCTACAAGTGTACTCAGCGATCGCTTTTAGTCAAAGTCATAAAGGAGCGTAATCGGTGATGATAAAAAAACCCTTCGAAAGATTCAATGGTGGCATAAACTGTCTTGAAGGCACCTTTTGTCTTTAAATTCGGTAAAAAACAGAAAAAGGATTCACACCTATGCGCTTGATTATCCTCTTGCTGATTATCATTACAATTGCTGTGCCGGTTGCAGCCGGAGACTTTCCAATTGAGGGCACGAAGGGCACCGAACTTGCGGCCGCGCGGGTCGCTACTTTCGATGAGCCCTGGGCCATGACTTTCCTGCCCGATGGCACGCTTTTGGTGACCGAGAAGAGAGGGGTGCTGTGGCATGTTACCAACGACGGATCGAAAACAGAAGTGCAGGGCTTGTGGAAAGTCGCCTATGGCGGTCAAGGCGGCTTGGGCGATGTGGTGCTGCATCCTGATTTTGAACGCAATTCCTGGGTCTATTTGTCTTATGCCGAACGCGCGGATGATAACGCCACAATCGGTGCGGTGGTGGTCCGCGCCAAGCTCGATCTAAAAAACAGCCCGCTCAAGCTCGCGTCAGTGGAAAAACTGTGGGTTCAGGAGCCAAAAGTTACCGGAAAAGGACATTACAGCCATCGCATCGCGTTCGGCCCCGACGGTAAAATGTTCATCACCTCCGGAGACCGCCAGAAACTTACACCGGCCCAAAATTTTGACGGCCATCTTGGCAAGGTGCTGCGCTTAAACGACGACGGAACGGTGCCCGATGACAATCCGTGGCAGGATCGTGGTGAGATTGCCAGGCAATTCTGGACCGTCGGTCACCGCAACATGCTGGGCATCGATTTTGATGCCGACGGACGTTTGTGGGTCCATGAGATGGGTCCGCGTCACGGCGATGAGTTGAATCTGATCATTGCTGGTAAAAATTATGGCTGGCCGATCGTATCGAACGGCGACCACTACTCGGGTGTGCCGATCCCCGATCATGACACCCGTCCTGAATTCGAAGCCCCTCGGACGTTTTGGGTGCCCTCCATTGCACCGTCCGGTCTTGTTATTTATGACAGTGACCTGTTTGCCGATTGGAAAGGCAGTGCGATTATCGGTGGACTTGTATCAAGAGCCCTTATTCGTGTTGAATTAAAAGGGGACACGGCCGAAGAAGCCGAACGCTTTAAATGGGGTGAGCGCATACGCGAGGTCGAACAGGGACCCGAAGGGGCTTTGTACGTGCTCGAAGACGGTTCCGGTGGTCGTCTTCTAAAGTTGACACCCAGCCGTTAAAAACCATTTAGATGTTTAACCTTTCAGACCAAACACTCCCTAACCTCGCCCAAGATGGCACTCCTGGCGCTTTGCGATAGAAATTAACCACCATTGCCGGCTCTGTTGAGGATGACTCATTCGTCAAGCTTGTCGCCCGTGAAATCGTTGAACGCACGCGACCCCAGCAGGCCATTCCCGAGGTCTATGGTCCTTACCGATTGGTGGTTCGTGACGGCATTGAATTTTTTCTATCCCAAATAAGCTGCCAGCGACTTATTGATATAGTGATAAGCCAGCTGCAATTGAAATCCGACGTCGACACCAAAAATCGGCTTGTGGAGTTAGCCAAAAGAATTCCAACCCTCCATAAGCTCGGCCAGATCATTGCCCGCAATCCCAACATCGACCCGGCGGTCAAAAAGTGGCTTATCCAATTGGCGCAACTCTCTTTTGAAGGATTTATCTTTCCGGCCGATCTCATGCTGTTCCGAAAAGCGGTTTTCACATTGGAAGGCGTTCTTTACGATCTGGATTCCTAATTCGACATGGACGTTGCAATTATGCAGCATATCACGGCCTTGATGACCGGGGAGCTCCCCATGCGATCCGGCAATCTGTTCTTTCCCCTGGCGGATAGATCCGAAAATTATCCAAGCCTAATCTCCAATGTCGAACTTCAATCTTTGATGGTTCACCAATATGGTGACGCAGTAAAATCAAGCTACAAGCCCTTTGCCGGGTATTTCACGGCCTGGAGTCGGATATTCGGCGCACATTTGCAATAGATGCTGGATTGTGATCTGCTTCTTCCTCGGTATAAACATCGGGGCTCTGCCTTCGATATCCGATATACTCATCGCCTAAACGCCTCCTTAGTTCAGGTTCCTCGATCTTTTTCAGCTCCCAAACATTAATTCGGACATATAGTGGTGCGAAGAAGACCGCAAGTGAAACAGAGTTGAAACCAACGCCTACACCGAACAATATCAAGAAGACTCCGGTGAGCATAGGATTTCTAACATATCGGTATGGG
>CAWBYE010000010.1:0-46646 GCA_963792905.1 uncultured Acidimicrobiaceae bacterium | reverse complement strand
GTCACCCGTCCCAGATCGTCGGCGCGCTCGACCGACCTCGCCCGTCCCGACCCCTCGCTGTCCGGTGAGGAGTGGGCCGGCACGGATCGAGCAGTGGGCCGACGCGGTGACGGCGCGCTGCGTCGAGCTCGATCCCGACGACACGACTGCGCCGAAGCGACGATCCGACGGGCGCTCGATGTGGCACGAGCCGATCTCACCGCACATCACCACCGAGGCGATCCTCGCCGAGGAGGAGTTCATCGCGCTCCTGGGCGCTCGCCGCGCAAGCCGACGAGCCCCGGCCGTCGTCGACCGTCGACAGCCGAACACCTCGACGTCCTCCAGGCCGATGTCGCTGCCGCCGTCGCCGGCGACGACCGGCTCGTGCTCGTGGTCGGTCCGGCCGGCGCCGGCAAGACGACGACGCTCCGGGCCGCCATCGACGACCTCGACGCCGACGGCCGACCGGTGTTCGGCGTGGCGCCGTCGGCGAAGGCCGCCCGTGTCCTCGAACGTGAGACCGGCGTCGCGTCGGACACGCTCGCCAAGCTGCTCCACGAGTGGCAGCGCACCGACCGACCACCGCTCGACCACTACCGGCTCCCGGCCGGCTCGACGGTGATCGTCGACGAGGCCGGCATGGTGGGCACCGCCTCGCTTGGCGGCCCTCACTCGCCTCGCCGGCGCACACGACTGGCGGCTCGCCCTCGTCGGCGACCATCGACAGCTCCAGGCGGTCGGCCGTGGCGGCATGTTCCACGAGCTGTGCGCGACCGGACGCGTGCACGAGCTCGATCGCATCCACCGCTTCACCGAGGACTGGGAGGCGGCCGCATCCCTGCAACTGCGACGCGGCGATCCACGCGCCCTCGACGCCTACCTCGCGCACGACCGCATCCTCGCCGGCACCCTCGAGGAGCACGCCGCGTTCCTGGTCGCCCGCTGGCGCGCCCTCGACGCCGATGGACGCACGTGCGCGATCACCGTGTCGAGCAACGACCACGTCGACGCGATCAACGCCGCCATCCAGGCAGCCCACGTGTCGCAGCCGGCGACCTCGACCCGACGCAGGTCGGTGCCGATCGGCGGAGGAGAGCAGGCGCACGTCGGCGATGTCGTCGTGACACGACGCAACGAGCGCCGGCTGACCACGACGAACCTCGGCGAGCCGGTCCGCAATCGCGAGTCGTGGACGGTCACCGACCTCGGCGGCGACGGCTCGATCACCGTGTCGTCGAATCTGGGTGCCGGGTCCGTCACCTTGCCTCGCGACTACGTGCGTGAGCACGTCAGGCTCGGCTACGCCGCCACCGAGCACGGCATCCAAGGCGACACCGTGACCGTCGGCGCCGAACTCGCCGTCCGAGGCCACGACCCGCCGCGGCCTCTACGTCGGCGCGAGCCCGCGGGACGCGACGAAGAACCTGATCCTCGTCGATCACCGAGTCGCACGACGTCGACGAAGCGCTAGACGTCCTCGAACGCGTCCTCGCCAACGACCGAGCCGACCTCCCCGCCATCGCACAACGCCGCGAACTCGCCGCTGCCGCTCGGCCGACGGTGCGTACTCGGCCAGCCGACCCGAGCCGCGCTGCGCGGTGCCCGAGTGGTTCGACGATCTCGCCGCGAAGGTCGGCGACGATCTGCAGGCAGCCGAGGAGACGAGCCGCCGGTTCGACGCAGGAGCGAGTCGATCTCACCGAACGGCTGTCGCGACGCGAAGCGGCGACGCGCGGAAGTCGAGCGCAACTCCTCAAGCCCTACAGGCCGGCGCTGGACGCGGCGCGTGAGGAGGTCGACACGGCAAGGCAGCGGTTGTGGTCGAGCAACGCGCCACTGAGCCAAGCCAGCCGGCTGCAGCGACGGCGAGCTCGACAGGACGTGGCCGACGCGAGGGGCGACCTCGCCGTAGCGGAGGAACGTCAGCAGCAGGCCGAGCTCGCCGCCGGTCCCGCTACGTCTGCCATCGACAGCGCCACAAGACGAGGTCCGACGGCTGAGCAGACCGGCTCAGCAACGTCGAGATCCGTCGGCGGTGCGACTCGGGCTACGTCGACGTCGACGATCTTCGAGAGCTCCGAGACGCCCTTCATGAATGGCGACGCTGGGCCGACGGCCACCCGACGCCGGCCGAGATGATCGAACATGTCCTCGACGTCCTCGGCGACCAACGAAGCCTCAAGCCCGCCGACGTCGAGGCACTCGTCACCCCGATCGCCGCTTGGGCGGCGCGCAACCAGATCGAGCTGGTCGTCCCAGCCCAACCGACCGATGTCCAACGTGGGCTCCAGCTCGACATCGGTCTCTAGGAACAGCCCCAGGCGGACACGCGTACGCTTGCTGCGGGTGAGCGGCGGAGCATCGGGGGCGGCGAGGGCGGAACGCACACTCAAGTCCACTCGGCTCGTCGTGATTGTTCTCGCACTGGCTCTGATCTCGGTTGGCTGCTCGGTGTTCGGCGGCGAGGATGACGCACAGCCTTGGTTCGAGCCGTTGATTCCCGGCGGCCCTTCAACCCTGTCCGAACTATGCGCTGCGGTGTGTACGGCAGATCTCGTGATCCTTCCAGAGCTCCTCGTGGTCGACTCGGTCGTCGATCTCCCGCTGCCGGAGACGGCCGGCGCTCTCTCGATCGAACGGATCTGGACCGGCGAGCGAGGTGGACTGTTCGGCATTGGCTGGGAGTCCCCCTGGGATATGCGGGTGGGCGACGGAACCGTGACGGGTCCGCTGCCAGCAGAGCCGGTCGTCAAACCGCAGCGAGCCGCCGACCTCGAAGCTCGCCGACGGCACGACGATCGAGTTCGACGACGAGGGTCGCCCCATCTCGATCTGTCCAGACGCGGCGCTGTGCACGCCGGCTCAGTGGGGTGAAGGACGCGACTACTGCTCACGGTAGCGACGGCCGAAGTCGAACTCACGCTCGTCGACGGTCGAGTTGCGACCGCGACGTCGAGTGACGGGCGCACGGTTCGCTACACCTACGACGACAACCGACTCGCACGGAGTAGACGTAGCAGTCGACGACGGTCTCACCTACTCCTATGAAGATGGTCGGCTCGGTCGAATCGACGGCGCTGATGGTCGAACCTTCACCTACGTCGACGGAGTCTTGACGCGCAATGGTCGACCGAGAGGGCCAGCGATGGGTCCTTCTGCCCCGCTCGGACTGGATCGGCTCCAAGTGACCGACCCCGACGGCGAAGCGATCACCTACACCTTCGCTGCCGTGACCTGGTCGAGGCGACTGGGGCGGATGGCGGTGTGCTACTTCGTCGAACCTACGAGGACGGCAAGCTCGTGGCGGAGGTGCGACCTCGACGATCGGCATCACGATGACGCGACTCGCATCGAACGAGTTCGAAGTCAAGCAGGAACGCGCCCTCGAGCCGAGCTCGTCGAAGTGTCTTCACCGTCGACCAACTCGGCCGGGTGGTGCGGAACGTGTCGTCAGACGGTGAGACCGTCATCGCCTACGAAGGCCGCTCGACCCGGCCAGCGTCAACCCGGACTGGCGACGCCGTCACGGCGTTCGAGTACGACGCAGCAGGACTACTGCTGGCGACGAGCTGATGCCGACGGATACCGAGTCACGCTCGACCGCGACGATCTCGGCCGCGTGCGCTCGGTCACCGACGGTGTGCTCGCAACCCACTTCGACTACGACCCTGCGGGTCAGTGCCGATCGGCGAGGAGTCGGCCGGTCGCACGACCCTTGCCGAGTTCGGTGCCGAAGGCCTGGTGCAGTCCCTGCTGCTCTCCGGCGGTGCACGGCCTCCGGTGCGGTACGACACCGCCGGAACGTCTGCAGGCGATCGGGTCGAACTCCGACGAGGCCGAGCTCTTGGCAGACGTGGCACCTACGATCCCGAAAGCCGGAACCGACGTCGTCGACGAAATCGCGAGTACGTCCGACGGCGTCGAGTACCGGTACAGCGTCGGGTCGATATCGCCCGCTACGACACCTGGGGTCGGTTGACCGAGTTAACGACTGACGGCCGTTCGACTGTCCGTGAGTACGACGAGGCTGGTCGGCTGACCACTCTCACCCTTGGCGACGGCCGCACGTACTCGCTCACCACAGCAAGGCTGGACGCATCGGACCGTGTCGGACGGCACCGTGACCGCAGAGCTGGCGTGGCACGGCGATCTGCTGACCGAGGTCACCACCTCGGCGGGGACCTCCTACCGATACGAGTACGACGCCAGCGGGCGGCTTACAACGAGCGAGGTGGGACCCGCCTCGTGGAGCTATCGCTACGACGACGCCGGCAACTTGAGCGACGTTGCAGCGCCGACCGGACCCCTGTCGTATCGAGTGGGACGATGCACGCGCGCCCCGAACGTGCGGTCGTTGACGGCCGCGAGCTCACCTACACGTGGCTTGGCGACGGCTTCGACATCGAGGCCGTGACGACGAGCGACCGGGAGTCTGGTGCGCTTCGAGCGTGACGACGACGGCCGAGTGACGTCGATCGAAAGCAACGAGGGCGCAGCCAGCTTCGAGTATTCGAACGGTGCCATCGTGGGCTACGAACTCGCCGACGGGCTTCGAGCGTCGCTCACATACGGTGCCGGCGGCGAAGTCGCCACAATCGAGTACGGCGACACGACCGAGCACTGGGACTGGTCCGACGGCGTGCTCCGAGCGGTCACGATCGAAGATGATCGCTACGAACTCGACTGGCTCGCGCTTGGCATCCTCGCGACGGTGTCTCGGGACGGTGACGACGAAATGCAGCATCGACGTCGACCCAGCTCGGACGAGCGACGAGTGTCCGCGACGGCGACGGCGAGACCGTCGCGCACCTTCGGCTGGGACGTCAGCCGGGATGAGCCGCGCCGACCTTGGCGACTGGTCGATGGAGATTGAGTACGACGACGAGTCGCGGCCATCTCGACTTGACGCTGAGGCGAAACGGACGTCAGTCCACCTACGAACGGGGCGTCCTCACGGCGCTGACGGTTGACGAGACCGACGGTCTCGGACACCTATGCCGATGGCCGAGTTGAATCGAGCCGCCTCGAACACGGCGAGAGCGTGGGCGGACATCGACCTGGACTCCAGAGGGTCAACCCGCCTCCTTCGTCAGCACCGAGGGCACCGGATCCTTCGACTACCGCAACAACCGAGTTGCCACGATTTCCTACGACGATCGGGTGCGTGAGGTCACCTACACGACGACGGACAACCCTCCGCCGAAGCAACTGGCGGTGACTTCCTCGATGACCTCTTCGGCGCACACGGGGCCTTCACCACCTCATCCGGCGAGCACCTTACCGAACCGTGGGCACCCTGGTTCGACGGTCTCCCCGATGAACTCGGCCTCGAACTGCCAGGCGTCGTGACCGGTGATGACGTCGTGTCGGCAGCAATCGAGCAAGCGGTCCCCAACATCCCGATGCCTGATCGCTCCAACCGCCGACGTGGCCGAACGTACAGCGCTGGCGATCCTCACGCTCGGGGACGCCAGCCTGAGTTCCCGGTCGCCGGAGATCGCGTGGCGAAGATCACCGCGCATCCTGACGCGACCGACGTCGAGGCGCTCCTTGCAGCGTCGCCGACGGCCGTCCTCGGCAACAGCGTGCTCGACAATCTCGCCGACGGACCTTGTCTTGCTGTGCCGGGTCGTGGATGTCGGCGTCGGTGCAGTGACGCAGGTCGGTCGAGCGGGAGCAGCCGTCGTCGGGTTTGTCGCCGACAGCTTCGTCGGGCGCGCCGTCATCTCCGCCGCATTCTTCGTCGCAACCTTTGCAGCCGGCGCTCTCTGCTCCGCTTCGCTGGTGTCTGCGCGGTCGCCCTTGGCGTCGTGGCGCCCGATCGCGTGTGGCGCTGCTGACTGGCGGCGGTGATGATCTACCGAGTGCCGTCGTCGCTGCATTCTTCGAGCCCTTGCGCTACCTCACCGGCGGACTCCTCGAGCTCGAGCCCGCAGCGTTGCTCTCGATAGCGCTGACTGTTGCCGCGTATCGCGCCGGCGCGAGTTCGAGTCCTCGACTCGCGCCCCTTCGTGCGAGGGCTGTCGCACCAGTCTGCAACGCCAATCGCGTCGTGTGTGTCTCCACGAACAGGTTCGGTCCTGCCGCCGGGCACGTCGTCGACGCGCAACGCAACGGTGCGCCCCGGCTGCTGCGGATCGACCGTGCCGGAGCCGGGGCGCGGCGCACCTCTGCGCTCCGCTCGGTTCCAGCGCTCGCCGGCTTGGATCGAGACGAGTACCCCTTCGCCGTCTCCAGCCTGCGCACCAGCCTGTCGATCCGCTACATCGACCCGACGAGCAACCGCAGCCTCGGCTCGTACCTCGGGCGCCAACTCTCACCGCTCCCCGATGGAGCCCGCTTCTACGTGCTCCCCATCGCGTGACCGGTCCTGGTCAACCGGTCTGTGACGCCGCTCGCCGGCCGCCGTTCGGCGAGGCCCACGCAGCGTTACACCCATCGCGCATGATGTCTGTCGGTGCGGCAACGCCGCACGACACTCGGTCCATCGAGACCCCCAACGTTCCAAGTAGCTTGGGAGGAACCCGATGGCCGCGAACCAGCGGATCGTCGAGCGGCAACTGTCGTTCGACCTCGGAGAGGAAGTGGACGTCAGCGTGTTCGAGATCGACGAAGCCGGCCAGCACGGCGAGGTGTTCACCCGCCGCTGGGTCGTCGAACTCATCCTCGACCTGACCGGCTACACCGCAGATCGCGACCTCGGCGGCGATGGTCGCCATCGAGCCGTCGTGCGGCGCCGGCGCGTTCCTCGTTCCGATGGTCGAGCGGCTGATCGACTCGTGCCAGCGCCACGGGCGCGACCTCGACGAGATCGGCGGAGCGCTGCGGGCGTTCGACCTCCTGCCGGCGAACGTCGAACTGGCACAGAAGGCCGTGACGAAGGCGCTCACCGACGCAGGCGTCGAAGCAGGCGCGCGCATCGAGGATCGCCGAGTCAGTCGGTGCGGTGCGCCGACTTCCTCCTCGCCGACGCACGACGGCCGCTGACTTCGTGATCGGCAATCCCCCCTACATCCGGCTCGAGGACGTTCCCAAGGCGCGCAGCGCGGCCTACCGGCGCGCCTGCCCGACGATGCGCGGTCGCAGCGACATCTTCGTCGGCTTCATCGAGACCGGACTCCGACTCCTCAAGCCCGATGGGGCGCTCGGCTTCATCGTCGCCGACCGCTGGATGCACAACCAGTACGGCACGCGACCTCCGCAAGTTCATCGCCGACGGCTACTCGGTCGAGACCGTGCTGACGATGCACGACGTCGACGCCTTCGAGGAGAAGGTGTCCGCCTACCCGGCGATCACCGTGATCCGTCGCGCCGACCAGTCGACCGCCGTCGTCGCGAACGCGACCGGCGACTTCGACGAGGCGGCCGTCCCGGCCTTCTCGAAGTGGGCGACCTCCCGCAGTCGATCGAAGACGACCAAGGCGGTCACCGCCGTGAAGCTGCCGACGTGGTTCGACTCGAACACCTCGTGGCCATCCGGGAACCCGGCGAACCTCGCGCTGCTCGCCGATCTCGAGTCGCGCTTCCCGCCGCTCGAGGATCCGCGCACCGGCACGCGTGTCGGCATCGGCGTGGCGACGGGAGCGGACTCCGTCTACCTCACCGACGACCCCGACCTCGTCGAGCCTGACCGACTCCTCCCGATGCTGATGACCCGCGACACGACGACCGGTGTCGCCAACTGGTCGGGCACCTACATGGTCAACCCGTGGGAGGACGGCAAGCTCGTCGCGCTCGACGACTACCCGCGGATGAAGCGCTACCTCGAGTCGTGGAACGGCGAGGTCCGTGGCCGACACGTCGCCCGTAAGAACCCCGACCGCTGGTACCGCACGATCGACCGCGTCGAGCCCGGCCTGCTGGAGCGACAGAAGCTCGTCATCCCCGACCTCAAGGCCTACATCAACCCGGTGCTCGACCGCGGCGAGACCTACCCGCACCACAGCTTCTACGTCATCACGTCCGACGAGTGGGATCTCGAGGTGCTCGGCGGCCTCCTGCTGTCCGACATCGCCGAGCTCTTCGTCGCCATGTACTGCGTCAAGATGCGCGGCGGCTGCTACCGCTTCCAAGCCCAGTACCTGCGACGAATCCGTGTGCCCAGAGCCGCGTTCGATCGGAAAGCGAAATGCAGGCCATCTCGTCCGAGCCTTCGAGTCGCGCGATCGGTGAGATGGCCGAGCGCCGACCGCGCTGCCGGATCTACGGACTTGATCCCGATCTGAGCGTCGTGGCGAGCTGATGGCGAACGAACTTCCCGACTACAGCGACCGCGTGCGGGCAGCAGTGGCGTCGTACTGGGACGTCCGAGAGTCGCAGGCGCAGAGATCGCGCGCGACGCGGCGTCGTGAACACGGGCCTGCGCGGCCGAGGTGACCGGCGGTCGACACCTCGACGCGCTCGAGCTGCTATCTGATCGAGGTGCTCGTCGACGCAGGCATCCCAGCCCGGATGATGGAGGTCAAGCGCCGACCGATACCCGGCTACTTCCGACGCGACAAGAGCTGGGACATCGTCGTGACCGTCGAAGGTCGAGTCCTCGCCATCATCGAACTGAAGTCGATCGTCGGTAACAACCCAGGTCAGAACTTCAACAACCGCACCGACGAGGCGCTCGGCCAGGCGCTCGACGTCTGGACTGCCGTTGAGCGAGGCATCATCGACTCCCCGCTCCGCCCGTGGCTCGGGTACTTCATGCTCATCGAGGACAACGAGGCGTGGAACCGGGTCTCCGCACCACGCGCGCGGTCTGGCCGGCCGATCCAACCTTCGACGGTACGAGCGCTGCCGATCGGACGGCGATCTTCTTCGACCGTATGGTCCGTGAACGCCTCCTCGACGCCGCGTGCCTGGTACTGGCGGATCGTCAGGGGGACCACGTTCGCTTCGCCCTCGACACGTTGCTGCTTCAGGAACTTCGTGGCGGCCCTCTACGGGCGCTGCCTCCAGTTCAGGGCCACGACTCCGGACCTGGCCTGGGAGGTCGTCGCGGTCTTCCCCACTACGACCGGCCAGCTGGCGCTAACCGACGGGGGACTGAGATGAACGACAGCGAGCGCCCATGACCGAGGGCGGATTGAGCCGATGGACGAACCTGTGACAACAGACAATGCAGAGGATCTGGGCGAGCCAGTTGACCTCCAGTGGGAGCTCTACTTCGGCCTTGTGAGGGCGATCGGTACACCTCTGATGCAGGTGTGCCGATCCTTGGAGGACTCGCTCCATGTGGCCGGCTTTGAAGTGAGGCAGATCCGACTCGCGGATCAGCTGTGGAAGACCGCGGCGAGTTCGACGCTGGCGGGCAAACGTGGGACCTACGAGTACTACGACACGTTCATGTCGGCAGCTGACACGGCTCGGGCCGCGAGTGGACACCCTGAGATCCTGGCCGTTCTTGCAACCGAGGCGGTTGAGGCGACTCGCGAAGAGGCCCGCAGGTCTGCTGCCAAGAATGGTCGGCGCGGCGTCGCCTATGTATTCCGGAGCTTGATGCACCCGGCCGAGGTAAGCGTCCTACGCGAGCTCTATCGAACCCAGTTCTTCCGAGTCTCCGTCTTCAGCCCCGAGGGCAATCGCAGGGATCATCTGGCCGATCAACTCTCCCGTCACGACGGTCGAGCTCGACCCCAGGAGTACCGAACGCAGGCGTCGGAACTCATCGACCGTGAGCAGGGGCTTGATGATCCGTCGTCCCGGCGAGCAACGGATGAGCTGAAGTCTTCGCGAATGAACATTCAGAAGACGTTCCAGCTTGCCGATCTCTTTGTGACACTTCCGACGGCGAAGTCCGAGATCCATCGACTGGTAGAGCTCATTTTCTCAAATCCGCACATCACGCCGACCGTGCAGGAATCAAGCATGGCGTATGCCTACGGCGCTGCGACCGCGTCTGGAACTTGGCCCGCCAGGTCGGAGCTGCAGTCTGCAACGAGCTCGGCGACGTACTGGCCGTTGGGTCCAACGACGTACCGCGGGCCGGCGGTGGAATCTGATAGGGTTCCATTGGAACCAAACCACTCAGATATGGCGGAGCAGATCACAGCGGATACTAGCGACACCATCCGGCGGGCCTTACTCGTCGACTTTGTGCGACGGATCGTGACAGAGACGTTCTGGATGGACCACCTTATTGCCGAGTCATCAGAGGACGGTCGCCCTCAGCTTGAACAGATCCGCGAGTTCTTGAAGTCTGCCCTGTCCGAGGGTCTAATTGACTTTCAGATGATTGCCACCGATTTGGTGAGGTCCCCGCTAATTGCCGAGGCCCAAATGTTCGACGTGCTGGAGTACAGCCGAACCCTCCATGCTGAGATGCATGCAATCACAACCGCAGCGCGCCTTGGAATCTCGATCAAAGGCGCTACCTTGTACACGACAACGCTTCCTTGTCACGAATGTGCCCGCTTAATCGTGGGGGCTGGGATTGATGAAGTAATATTCGTCGAACCCTACGGGAAGAGCCGTGTCTCTCAGCTCTATTCTACTGAGATCTCGATGGGTACTGAACGCTTTACCGTACGCAACGACACTATTCCTTTCCGGCCCTTCATCGGAGTTTCACCTCTTCGAACGACCGAGCTCTTCTCTTGGGTGGACCGAAAGGCAGACGATTCGCTCAGCGCGGAGCTCGCACGCTAAGTGGAGCCAAAGCCCGATGGAGCCTTCGATCTGGACATCTGACCGTCGATCATGTCGGTTGACGCATTTGGAAGTAAGAAGCGGATGGAGGACGTGCGAGATCATGAGAAAGATCTGCGTCTCGACCTCTCGGACGGGATTGCGGATTGGGAATCTCTTCTGAGCCGCGGGCGAGCGTCATTCCGACCGGACGATATTGACCGTATCGGATGACAATGATCCTGAAACTATGTTCTGATTACACTTGCCTATTCCCACTATTTACGGAGGTTACTGCAGATGAACGTTGATGAAAGTCAAGTGGAAGATAAGCGTGACGAGAAATGGATGGAGGAGGTTCAGAATCGCAAAGAGGAGGCCCTCTTGTCCCGCTCATTCACCACAATCTTCAGGTTCGGTGGACGATTGATCATCTGACGAACCAGCGTAACGCGACGGCTTGACGATCTTCCTATCTCCAACGATGAGCGCCAAGGCTCGTCGATGTTCTTGTCTTAGGTCGTCGGTCGGCGGCTTGGATTCGAAGGCGACTATTGCGGTCATGTCAATTCACAATCCTACTTTAGGTGAGTCCGGCATTCTTCGATAACTGTATGAAGCACGTCGCGAACGGGTTGAGTGTAGAGGTCGTCCGGGAAGTCAGGCGGGACGTTAAGGGTCACGCACGCCATGGCGTCGCCGGCAGAGTCGTCGATTCTGATCGCCATGATCTGTCCGTACTTACCGCTGAGTCGCTGGAATTCATCCCACGCCAGATTCATGCGATCTTCTTCAGGGACCGTGTGCCACTCTGATTCAACGGTTGCGCCGTATCTCACAACAAGATCACGCAGATCGCAGTAGTAACCGTTGGCTCTACCGGTTGTGGTGAGAGTATGTCCAACGACGCCCTTGCCCTTGCGCCAGACAATTCCAGAGGGAGCGCCAGTACGTATACGTACACGAGCTACCCGCTCCAGACGAGGTCGAATGGCGTGTGGTTGCTGTTCGACCAGACGGCGCCGCAAGACATCGCGGAGACGCTTCGGGAACAAGCGCCGGTACCACGCTGGAACCTGCCAGACTTGCAGGCCTACGTCGTAGAACGGGCCCTTTAGGGCGCCTGAGTGGAAGAGATGGACCAAGCCTGCGCGTAGATTGTCCCCCACGTGCTCGTAGCGTTCGTGTTTCCGGCGCTCGATGTCGCGTAAGTGGCCCGGTACTGCGCCACGGACGCCCAGGCGACGACGACCGCGCCAAAGATTCCGACGACGTTGCTGCGATACCAAGGGGGGTCGGCGCTGCAGCCAACGCACGAGCGCGAGTCGGTAGCCAGCAGAATGCTAAAGACGAGCAGCGCGCGGTCGCGTGACGAGCGTCTCAAGACCGATAGAAATTTTGCAGGTATCACCACAAACGATCTCGCCCCCACATTGATGTGGAATCGTACCTGGTGGAAATCGACGTAGCCCTGAGCAGCATCGGCGACGCAGGAACAACCACGGGGCGGTCGTCGCCCAGCACCGTCGTCGGCCGACCAGTACGGCAGCCTTCTACCGAAACTTCTACCGGACGGGTAGAAATCGGGTAGAAGCGGTCGGCACGGTCCAACACGTCGATTCGCGATAACCCCAGGTAGATCAGCATTTCCTGAACGTCAACGAACGAAGCATGAACCCCTTGGAATCGGAGTTCACGTCCCCCCTCGCGCACGAGCGGTGCTGACTTGAACCTCCCGTCCCGCAGCGGGTTCAGGGTTCAGTGTCATCGACGAGCAGTCGGTCACGTTCGGATCCGAGCGCTGACTTCGGGGTCGTCGACGCAGACAGCGGGCTGGCTCGAACCGGTCGTGAACCGAACTGCGAGTTCACGAACGGATCGCCAGGTGTGCCGACGAAGCCCGGCTCAGAAGACGTCGTCCGGCTCGGCGAGGAGGGCGTCCATGCTGGCCTGTGCAGCGCGTCGCGCTCTCGCGAAGAGTTCGTCGTCCGACAGGTCGTCGGCGTCGAACTCCGCGGCGGGCCCACCGCCGTCTCGTGTCGTGAACTGGCTGAACGCCCGTTCGACGACGTGGTTGGTGAGCAACTCTTCGATCAACAGGATGTACGCCGGGTGATTCTGGGCCACCCGCCAACTTGCGGCTCCGCCCACGTCGATGACCATCGTGTAGTCGAACGAGCCCTCCGACACGCCGGCGTCCGAACCGTGCGTGACGTACCGCACCTCGGGGATCTGCGACGGCAGCGCGTCGAGCGCCTCGTCAAGGCGCCGCACGTGATCGTCGTCGACATGTTCCGCCCACCGGTACATCGCAACGTGTCGGAACGGCATCGACTCGATCCTATTCACCCGAGTCCGCGCCGCCGGCTGCGTCGATGGGTGGCGCGGGGACGGTGGCCTCGGTTCACTGCCGGTCGTCGTCGTGTCTGAGTTCACGACCCTGTGCGCACGACGCAGTTGAACCGGGTCCATGGGCCCGGGGCTCATTCACGCCGGTCGAGACTGCCGCGGTTGCGCTCGTGGTCGCCCTGGTGCGGCGGTCGATCGGCAGGTCTGATTGCGGTGGCCGAAGCGCAAGGGGTTCACCTCTCCCGCCACGGTGCTCCGATGCGGATCCCGACGTCCGTGATGGTGCCGAACGTCCGGGTTTGCTCCGTCAGAGCATCTTGGCGCCGGGGGTGCCGGCTTGGACCTCCCACTCGCTGATCGTCTCGACCGACGAGGCCTCGTCGAAGGGGTCGGCGACGGCGCGGAACGTCGCCCGCCACGTCTCGGGTGTCACGTCGCAGATGGTGTAGCCGCGACGGGAGTCGAACCACTGGATCTGGGGGTTGGCGGCGATCGCCTGGCCGACCAGGTCGGAGACCTCCTCGGCGAGGTCGAAGAAGGCTGACGAGATGCTCGACGCCATGAACTCGGCCCCGATCACGGGAAGCGACAGATCGAACGGATCGCTCCGCAACTCACCCACCGCCGCCGAGTGGAAGTCGCCGGTGAGCACCACCAGGTTGTCGGCGGTGGTTCCAACGGCGTCCAGCAACTGCTCGCGCTCACCGGCGTACCCGTCCCAGGTGTCGACGACGATGATCGGCGGGTCGCTCCCGGCGAGTGCGTTGGCGCCGAACATGAACACCTGCTGCGCGAGAACGTCCCAGATGGCCGTCGACTCGGCGACGCCGTCCTCCACCCATTCACGCTGTCCCTCTCCGAGCATCGTGTGGTCCGGGTCGGCTGCCAGCGCCTCGTCTCGCATCTGGACGGCGTCGCCGATCGCTTCCAGGAACGGCGGCTGACGCTGCTGATCCGACCGGTACTGGCGCGTGTCGAGCACGTGGAAGCGAACCAGATCGCCGTGGGCGAACGACCGGTAGATGTCGTACTCCGGCCCCGTCGGCGGGTCGAGTCGCACGGGCATGTGCTCGTACCAGACCTGGTAGGCGGCGGCCCGGCGGGCGAGGAATGCATCGACGGCGTCGTCACCCTCGCTCGATGCGGCGGCGTAGTCGTTGTCCACCTCGTGGTCGTCCCACGTGATCACCCACGGCGTGTGGGCGTGAGCCTCGCGCAGCAGTGGATCGGAGCGGTACAACTGCGTACCGAGCCCGGTACTGCTCGACGGTCTCGCACTCGAAGTCCTGTTCTGTCAGCCGACCCCGTGGATCGGAGTAGCCGCCGCTCGCGTACTCGTAGATGTAGTCGCCGAGGAACACGAACGCATCGAAGTCACCCTGCTCGAGCATGTCGCGGTAGGCGGTGTAGTACCCCTGCTCCCAGTTCTGGCACGACGAGAAGGCGAAGCGGAAACGTTCGGGCGTCGTGCCCGGCGCAGCGAACGTACGGGTTCGAGCCGGCTCGCTCTCGAAGTCGGCGACCCGGAACCGGTAGTGGTACTCGGTGTCCGGCTCGAGCCCGGGCACGTCGACGTGCACCGAGTGGCCGAGCGCTGCGACCGCCGACCCGGTTCCGCTGGTCACCAGGTCCTGCATCTCGGCGTCGGTGGCGACTTCCCACTCCACGGCGATGTCGGTGTCGGGGAGCGGTCCCTCGGTGACCAGGCGGGTCCACAAGATCACGCTGTCGGCGAGGGGGTCCCCGGATGCCACCCCGATCGTGAACGGATAGCTGGTGATCGGGCCCGCCACGGTCGTCGTCGTGCTCGCCGTCGTCGTGCTCGCCGTCGCGCTGGTGGTCGCCGGGGCGGTCGAGGTGGTCGAGGTGGTCGTGTCAGGCGGGCTCGTCACCGGTCCCGACGACGTGGGCGACGTCGCCGAGGAACTGTCGTCGCCACTGTCGCTACAGGCAGCGAGGGCGGCGGCGATCGTCCCGGCGAGGAATCCACGCCTCGACACTCGTGGCTGCTGATCGTTCATGGTGACCTCCGGGACCATGTTGGTGTCCACGAGGGTGATCAGACAGGGTCGGACGGCCCGTCCGCTCGGTCGATCGTCGGGTCGCCGCCGGTTGACGGGCTGCAATCCCTGCGTCAGCCGGCGATCACTCCGCTCGGCGACGGCCTTCCCGCCTCGGCCGCGTCGTTGACGGCAAACACGAACACGGCGATGCTGCACAGACCGAACGCGACCGCAGGCGGGAACCAGAAGAAGACGATCGGGGCGATGCCCGGGATCACACCGACCGCGACCATCGTGCTGCCCAGCCGGCGATCACGTCGTCTCAGGAGGAGACCGGCCACGACGAGTATCACCGACGTTGCGAGCAGCCCGAATCCGATCAGGCGTTTCCATATCGGGCCCGGGTCGTTGACGATGATGTCGAGTGCGATCACTGATGCGCCGCCGGCGATCACCGATGCTCCGACCTGCCACCACGTCGCGGCGATTCGTTCCTTGGTCGATGGCGTCGTGGTCGCATGGCTCGACGGCGTCTCGAGAGTGTTCATGACGTTTCCTTTCGTGGGTTGTGTCCAGACGGACGAACGAGGCCGTCGTTCGGGTGACCGACATCGAGAAGTGCGGTCGGCGATCGAGCAGGTTGTCCGCCAGGTGATGCCGACGTGTGCCGTCGCCCAGGGTGCACGAAGAGGTCGCCAGGTCGTTCGTGGCCGCTGAGGTCACCAGCCGAACACATGGTTCGATCGAACCCGTTCGACGGCCGATCATCGAACTCGACCGTGCCTCACGCGCAGACGATTCGATCATCCGACTCGGCGGTCGCGGCCCCCGCTGGCCGCCGCGGGTTCACGCCACCTGGGTCGCGCCGGTCACTGCGAACCCGAGCCATTGACGGGCACGTCGCATGAGAGGAACGTGGATTGGACACGCCTGACAGATTTCTCGTGAATCGTGTCACCCGAGTCGGTGTGCGGCTCGTCTGTCTGGTTGTCCTCGCCGTGGACCACACGGTGGATCGAAAGGAGTCGACATGGACTGGTGGATACTCGAACTCATCTTCGTGGCGGTGATGATCGCCGTGGTCGCCATCCTCGGCCCCCTCATCAAACGCTTCGGCAAGGCCTACGCCGCCGACGTCTTCCAGGCGAACCCACGCACCGGTAAGAGCTACCTCGTGCTCATGGACTTCGCCTACTACATGATCTTCGGCGCCTACATCCTGTTCGTCATCAAGTGGGAGCCCGACACCGGGTGGGCCGAAACCGTCAACGCCGACCAGGTCCAGGCGTCGGTCGCCCGGCTCGGCGGCATGGTCCTCATCATGGGCCTGCTCCACGGGCTCAACGTGCTCAGCCTGCCGATCATCGGGCGGGTCTTCACCCTCAACCGACGTCTCGACGACGAGGTCGCCGGGCCCCGAGCCGCCTGATCCGCACCGCGCGCTCCGCCGCACGACAGACACCGCCACGCCGACACCGCCACGCCGACACCACCAGATCGACACCACCAGATCGACACCACCACATCGACACCACAAGTCCAGACAACCAAGCACCTCCGAATCGGTCGCATCGCTCGCCACGGCACCGGTCCGACACCGGGAACGGCCCTCCGGGCCACCCACACGAAAGGAGCCGCCCGTGAAACAGGCGCTCATCCTCATCCTCCTGGCCACGGCCGGGATCACCGCAACCGCTTCACCAGCAGCGGCCAACGGCCGACAACAACGGGAGGTCACCCACGGTCACTTCGAGACGCTGCCAGAGGGCGTCGATCTCGGCTACCACGTCCACGGCCGGGCGAAGATGGTCCGCACCGACCGCGACGGCGGCACCACCAGGGTCGTCGTCAGAGTCCGCGGGCTCGACCCCGACACGACCTACCCGGTGCACGTGCACAACCAACCGTGCAGTGCGATGCCGGCCGGTGGCGGCCACTACCAGCACATGATCGGCGGCAACGTCGACCCGGTCAACGAGATCTGGCCGACCATCACGACCAACGAACGGGGTCGAGGCATCGGCTTCGCGCTTCACGACGCCAGAGCCCGTGACGACGCCATGGCGATCGTCATCCACTACCCGCCCAAGACGTCGATCAGGCTGGCCTGCCTCGATCTGTCATGAACTCCATGTCATGACCACGGTGGCGAGCGGCAGGGGGTGGCGAGTGATCGTCGCCCCCTGCAGCGACCCGCCGCTCACAGCCACGAGACCGCCGACGTGAGCACCGACGGCGTACTGGCGGCGGCGGTCGCGTCCGGCCCGATCGACCCGGACGTCCTCGTCGCCGACCTGTTCGCCGCCGAGGGCCGGTCGCTCGTTCGGCTGGCCCGCATGTTCTGCGACGACCAGGCTGCCGCGGAAGATCTCGTGCAGGAGGCGTTCATCCGGCTGCATCGCTCGGCGGCGACGATCCGTGATGTCGACAGGGCACCGGCGTTCCTCCGCTCGATCGTGATCAACCTGGCCCGGGACCACAACCGGCGCGGCCTGATGTCGCTCCGCCATCGGGCGACCACGCACCAACGCGACGTCACGCCTGGCTTCGAGGACGACACCGTCGAAAGCGAGGCCGACCGGGCGGTGCTCGATGCCGTGCGCCTGCTCCCCGAGCGCCAGCGGGCGTGCATGGTGCTCCGCTATTACCTGCAGTACTCCGAGTCCGAGATCGCCGACACGCTCGGCATCTCCAAGAACTCGGTCAAGACCCACTGCCGGAGGGCGCTTGCCACGCTCGAAACGCGGCTCGAGGAAACCCAACTGGAGGACGACCGATGAACGTCGAGCAGCGACTGGTCGAAGCGTTCCGGACGTCGGCACAGATCGATCCCACCCCCGACCTGTTCGCTCGTGTCGTCCACTCGATCGAGGAAGACCGCCGCCACCGTCGGCGGGTGGTGCGCACGGCGGCGGTTCTGGCCGCGGCGTTCGCCTCCGTGATCATGGTCGGCGCCTTGTCGATCCAGGAGAACCGGGCAGGACGGTTCGTGCACCGCCCGACGATGGAGATCCTCGAAGCGGTGTCCCTGATCACATTGCTCGTCGTGCTCGGCCCGGCGATCAGGCGGTTCGGGCGCAACTTCGCCGCTGACCTCTGGCCGAAGAATGCGATCACACCGCATGCGATCCTGCGCCTGCTCGACGTGGCGTACTACCTCGTCGGTGCCGGCTACATCCTGCTGAGCACCGAGTTCCGGTTCGGCGTGTTCGACGGCCTGCTCGCCGACCAACTCGGCGACGCCTCGATCCGCATCGGCGGATTGCTTCTCTCGCTCGGCCTACTGCACGCCATGACGCTGTTCGTGCTGCCGTTGATCGCGTTCGTCGACAACGCGACCAGGGCGGGCAAGCCGTTGCCGAAGTGGATCATCCTGCTGCTCATCCTCCTGGCGACCCAGGTGGCGCCGGTTGTTCCGATGGCCATCGCCATCGGAATGTCCGGTTGACGGCGATCGCCGAACGGACCGGCGGCCCGATGTCACCTCGGCAGGACTGTCAGTCGGCTAGGAGGCGATACGAACCGACGAGCGTCGCGGGCTGCGGATTCGGTCCCTCGCCCGGCTCGCACCGGTCGGCGATCTCGCGCTGGAACTCGGCGAACGCGGCCGAACTGGTGAGCGGGTTCTCGTCGCCCTCGACATCGGCGATGTGCACGAACGTTCCGTCTGCCAGACGAAACGTTGCGTATCTGAGCCCGCCCGGCTCGCTCGCCAGGAGATCGGTGAACACGTTCTCGACGAGACGCTGGTTCTCATCGGCCCGGTCGGCCTCGGGTCGGTAACGGACGACGATCGTGCCCATGGCACACCCCTTTTGTGGATCCGCGGCCAGGCCTCCGGTACGCCGCGCGGCGGTTCACGAGTCTCCCACAATCGCTCGGTCGATCGTTCGGGACCGACCTGCCGTGGAACCCCACAGCCGTGTCGACGGGTGGTTCCCGACGCGACGAACGGCGCCGGTCTCGACAGGGGAATCGGAGCCGGCGCCGTTCGTGGCGGAGTCGGGGTCAGAAGGACCCGACCGACATGCGTGAGCGGGTGGACGCCACGTCGGAGGAGTGCCATGCCTGGTCGAGCGTGCGCGCACCGTCGACGCCGGCGTTGCGGCGAAATCCGCGGAAACCGTGACGGCCCCGTCGCCCACTGTCCTGGTCGCGCCCGGCGGCCATGGCGTTTGCGAGTGCGATGAACGTCGTCGGCATGTCGTCGACCCGTTCGCCGTGTGGCGCCGATGTCTGGCCCGGGTCGGACCGGCTCTCGGCTGACTGATCGGGTGACCTGTCCGACGACGAGTTCTGCACGAGCAGGGTCTCGAGCGGCCACGGGTCGAAGCGGTTGATCACCTGCTTGCGGTTGGCGGCGCACCACTCGACGACGTCGAAGTTCTCGTGCGCTGTGGCGACGGGGACCGAGAGCACGGCGTCGTCGTCCATGTGATCGAGCGCATCGCGAACCGCGTCGACGCTCGCGTCGAGCGTCACGGCGGCGGGGCGGCGGCCCGGATCGGCGGCCGTGATCCGGATGTCCTCGAGGGCGAGCGAGGTGTTCATGGCAGGTTCCTTTCGTGCGATGTCGAGCGGGTGCCGCTCGACATCCACCACGATGACGGAACCGGCCCGGAGAGTCATGGAGACCACGTGGTGAAGTTGTGCAGATGCCGACGCACAGCCTCTGACCAGGAACTTCGCGGCAGCAGATCGATCCAGCCGACTGCGAATCTCAGATGAGCGGCGCTCCAGGCGATGGTGGCGAGCGCGGTGAGGCCACACACGAAGCTCAACATCAGCGCCGCATCGTCGATCACCTCGGCCGGAGCGGGCGTTCTCGCGAACGGCAGCATCGCCACGGCCGGGACACACCAGAGCACCGCACGTCGCCAGGCGATCGTCATGTCGACCGGCCGGCTCAGCCCGATCAACATCACCAGTTCCATCACGAGGTAGAACGCCGACGGATTCACACGTCCCGCCAGTGTGAACCACACGTTCAACACGACGCCCGCCCCCACAGCGCTCGCCTCGGCCACCGATTCAACACCAGACACAGGCCGATCGCGATCTGCGCCTCGGCGACCAGCCACGCCGTGGGCAGCGCCAACGGCGCCACGAGCACATCCGTGAACGCTCGGAAGAACGGCAGCATGTGTACCTGCTGCTCGACGAGGAACATGTCGAGCACCTCACCGGTCCACCAGTTCGGATCGATCACCTTCTCGACGCCCGCCCGCAGCCATCCGGCAGCAAGGAACAGTCGAATCGGGAGCAGGAGCGCAGTCACCGATCGCGCGGCGACATCGTGCGTCGGCATCCGCGCATCGGCGTCCGGCCGTGTAGCGATCTCAGGCATACACCTGAGCCTCGGCGCATCACGTCAGAACCGCCGAAGGATGGTCGAAGGAAGTTCGAAAGACCGAACGACCCGGCCGTCGCGGACGCAATCGGGATGACACGGGACACGACCGGAGGCCTCTTCGCGATGGCGAACCTCCCGCCATCACCCCTGCTCAGCGACCTGATCCGGCCATCTTTCGAACCTCTTTCGACTTCTGTTGATCGGGCCTTACCCCCGACCTCGATCGTGGTCACCGTCGCCAACGACAACCGCCACCACGGCGGCACCACTCACAGAAGGAACGATCATGAACAAGACCCTCAAGACCTCCGTCGTCGCCATCGCTCTCGCCGGTTGCGGGGCGATCGGCGTCGGCTCGCTGGCCGCGGCCAGCTACGGCGACGAACCGCCAACGCTCGACGAGACCACGACCGACGACACCGACGACACCGACGACGCCGACGAGACCGACGGCACGACCGACGATGCTCCGGTCGGTCTCCAGGACGCAACCGACGACACGATCGAGCCGGGCGAAGCCGAGGCCGGCCGGCGCGGTCACCACGGTCATGGCAACACTGAGGTCGTCGCCGAGGCGCTCGGCCTCACCACCGACGAGTTGCACGAGGCCCGCCAGTCCGGACAGAGCCTCGCTGACATCGCGGCCGCACAAGGCGTGCCGATCGACACGCTGATCGCCACGCTCGCCACTTCAGCGGAGCAGAACATCGCCGAGAAGGTCGCTGCCGGCGAGCTCACACAGGAGGAGGCCGACGAGCGGCTCGCCGATCTCACCGACCGGATCACCGAGCGCGTCAACCAGGCACCCGGTGAAGGTGGCCGCGGTGGTCGACGCGGATTCCGGAACGGCGAAGCCGTCGCTGAGGCGCTCGGCCTCACGACCGACGAGTTGCACGAGGCCCGCGAGGCCGGTCAGAGCCTCGCCGACGTCGCCGTCGCACAGGGCGTCTCGGTCGATGCCGTGGTCACCGCCATCGTCGACGGTGTCGAGGACCACCTCGCCGAAGAGGTCGCCGAAGGTGGGCTCACACAGGAGGAGGCCGACGAGCGGCTCGCCTCCGCCGAGGAACGCGCGACCGACAAGGTCAACGCGGCACCCGGCGAAGGTGGCCCGCAGGGCGCTCGTGGCCCCGGTGGCCGTCGTGGCCCTGCGCCCGCAACCACCGACGCCTGACCAGACCCACTCCAGTCCACCCCTGTCCCGCCCACAGCCCGGCCGGGGCGCCCCACCCTCCGGGGCGCCCCGGCCCACCCGTCTCCCTCCGAACTGAAGGAGCTTCCGATGTCAGAGAACCCGACCACGAGTCCCACCACGACTCCCACGACGAATCAGCACACGACCGGGCGGTGGCCATGGTCGCCGTCGCGGCGGACCGTGCTCGCCCTCAGCGTTCCCGTGCTCCTCACGGGCGCCGGGGTCATCGCTGTCACCACCACCGACGAACCCACCGACCCGACTCCCGAGGCTGCTGCGCCGGTCGACGGTGTCGCCGGCGCGCCCCACGGCGTCGACGTCGTCTCGGCCGCGATACCGGTCACCGCAACACCCGACGACGTGATCGCCCTGATCTCCGATCAACGACGTCTGGACGGCACCGGCAACAACATCGTCGACCCCGAACTCGGAGCGGCCGGCTCGATCTACCGCCGCGAGGCCGCTGCCAAGTACGCAGACGGCATCGGCGAGCCCGAGTCGGGACCCGCCGAGCGCTACCTGAGCAATCGCATCTTCAACGACAACAACCAGAACGTGTTCTCCGAGAACGGCGTGACCCACTGGGGCTTCGTCTGGGGACAGTTCATCGACCACACGATCGGCCTGCGCGCGACCGCCGACGTCGAATCGATGGCGATCGCATTCGACACGGACGATCCGCTCGAGGACTTCACCAACGATCTCGGCGCGATCACGACCGACCGCTCGGCCGTCGCCGAAGAGACCGGCGTCGACACGCCCCGCGACCAGGTCAACACGCTCAGCTCGTACATCGACGCGTGGGCCGTCTACGGCGGCTCCGACGAGCGACTCGACTGGCTCCGGGAAGGGGTGGCCGACGGCGACCCCACCAACAATGACGCAACACTCGTCACCACCGACGGATACCTCCCGACGGCGTCCGCCCGTCCCGACGTCGACGCTCCACCCACCGACCTCATGGGTCGCCTGTTCGCCGACCCGTCCGCAGCGGTGATCGCCGGCGACGTTCGTGTCAACGAGAACATCGGGCTGACCGCCGTGCAGACGCTCTTCGTGCGCGAACACAATCGAATCGTCGAACTCCTGCCCGACGATCTCGACGAAGAGACGAAGTTCGACATCGCCCGCCGGGTCGTCGCAGCATTGCAGCAACACATCACCTACACCGAGTTCCTGCCGGCGATGGGCGTCGACCTCGACGAGTACAGCGGCTACGACCCGACCGTCGACCCGACGATCACGAACGAGTTCGCCACGGTCGGTTACCGCGCCCACTCGCAGATCCACGGCGAGTACGAAGCCGAGATTCCGCGCGACCAGTTGAGCGACGACGACATCGCTTCGCTCGATCGTCACGGCGCCACCGTCGAGGTGGGTGACGACGCCGTCGAGGTCGCCGTGCCGCTCAACGTGGCGTTCGGGAACCCCGGCCTGCTCGTCGACCTCGGCCTCGGCAACGTGCTTGCCGGCCTGTCGTCGGAGGCCGCCTACGCCAACGACGAACAGATCGACAACCAGCTGCGCAGCGTGCTGTTCCAGATCCCGGGACCCGATGTCGAGAACCCCCTCGACTGCCTCGACGGCAGCGAGATCGCCGACTGCTACACGTCGGTCAACGACCTCGGTGCGCTCGACGTCCTGCGGGGCTACGACCACGGTATGCCCTCGTACAACGAGCTCCGTGCCACGTACGGGTTGGCTCCCGCGACGAGCTTCGCCGAGTTGACCGGCGAGGACACCGAGGAACTCCCCGAAGGACTCGGTATCGACGACCCCGAGATCATGGAGTTCGTCGCTCTGATGGACGCCGAGGGCATCGTGCTCGTCCCCGGCAGCGATGCTGCCGACGGTGAGACGGTCACGGCAGTGCGGCGCAGCACCACGGCGGCCCGTCTGCGCGAGCTGTTCGGCGACGTCGACGAGGTCGATGCGTTCACCGGCATGGTCTCCGAACCGCACGTCGCCGGCACCGAGTTCGGCGAGCTGCAGCTCGCCATGTGGACCCGCCAGTTCGAGGCGCTTCGCGACGGCGACCGGTTCTTCTACGACAACGACCCGGCACTCGATGCGATCGCCGAGGTCTACGGCGTCGACTTCCGCCGCTCACTCGGCGACGTCATCACCGCCAACACCGATGCTGCCGACGTCCCGGACAACGTCTTCTTGCTGGACGCGTCCGGCACCGGCAATCCGGTCGTCGAGCCACAGCCGACCGGTGACGACACGGCGGATGACACCGCGGACGACACAGCGGACGACACAGCGGACGACACCGCCGTCGACACGGCCGACGAGGAGCCCGACGGCGACGAAGGGCGCCGTCGGGGTCGGGGCGACCGCGATCGCGGCGACCGCCCACCACGCCGGGCACGCCCGGCACGACGGGCATGAGTGGGTCACCCACGACCCGTACCGTGCCGACCAGGATGGGCTGCGTGAGCGCATCCACCATCCTCATCGCCGAGGACGATCAGCAGGTTCGCGAAGCCCTCGAGCGCATTCTGAAGTTCGAGGGGTACGGCGTCGTCGCCGTGAACGACGGCGCCGCTGCCCTCGAAGCGGTCGACGAACACGATCCGGACGCCATCGTGCTCGACGTCATGATGCCGGTCGTCGACGGCCTGTCGGCCTGCCGGCGCCTCCGTGCGCGCGGCGATCACCGGCCCGTCCTGATGTTGACGGCCCGCGACGAGGTGACCGACCGTGTCGCCGGTCTCGACGCCGGCGCAGATGACTATCTGCCCAAGCCCTTCGCTCTCGAAGAGCTCCTCGCTCGTCTGCGGGCCCTGCTGCGGCGGGTCGAGATCACCACCGCCGGCCCGTTGAGGTTCGAGGACCTCGAGGTCGACGTGGCCGGGATGCTCGTCCACCGCGGTGAACGCGCCGTCCCGCTGACCCGTACCGAGTTCCAGATCCTCGAGATGCTGATGCGCAACCCTGGTGTCGTGCTCGACCGCATGACGATGTACACGGAGATCTGGGGCTATGACGGTGAGACCACTTCGAAGGCACTCGATGTCCACACCCGGTACGTGCGCCGCAAGCTGGAAGCCGGCGGCGAACCCCGTCTGCTCCACACCGTCCACGGCGTCGGCTACGTGTTGCGGGCGGAGCCGACGTGACCCTGCGCACCGCGTCGTCCTGATCGTCACCGGGTTGGTGATTCTCGGGATCTCCATCGCCTCCTTCGCCGCGTACCGGTCGGCGGCGAGTGAGCTGACCTCGGAGACCGATCGGTTCCTCTCGGCGCGAGCCGACGAGGTCGTCGACGGATCGCGTGAGCCGCCTCGGCAGCAGGATGGTGGCGATCGCCCCCGGCCTCGCACCGATGATCTGAATCTTGCGTTCGATCCCGACGCCATTGCCCAGATACTCGACCGTGACGGAAAGGTCACGGCATCGGAAGGTGGCACCCTCCCGGTCGACACACCTGACGAGGCCGTCGCCGCCGGCGGGAGGGCAATCATCCGCGACATCGAACTCGACGGTGAGCCGTATCGCATGATCACCGCACACGACCGCGACGGTGGGGCCGTGCAAGTCGCCCAGTCGACCGCCTCGACGTCGGACGTCCTCGACCGGCTTGCCGGCCGGCTGCTCCTGGTCGGCGCACTCCTCGCAGTCGTCGCTGCGGTCCTCGGCTGGCTGCTGATGCGCCGAACCACGAAGCCGCTCGAGGACCTCACCGCCGCAGCCGAACGTGTCGCCACCACCCGCGACCTCACCCCGCTCGGACTCACCGGCAACGACGAGGTCGGTCGTCTCGGCGGGAGTTTCGACGAAATGCTCGGCGCGCTGCGGACGAGTCGCGAACAGCAGCGGCGGTTGGTGCAGGACGCCGGTCACGAGCTCCGGACGCCCCTCACGAGCCTCCGAGCCAACGTCGAGTTCCTCCAACGAGCGGGCGACCTGCCGGCCGACGATCGCGCCGAGATCCTGGCCGGCGTACAATCGGAGATCGCCGAACTCGGCGGGCTCGTCGACGAGGTCGTCGTGCTCGCGACCGACGACACCTCCAGCGAAGCACCGATGACCGAGGTCGACCTCGCCGAGATCGTCACCGACGCAGTGGCGACGTTTCGTCGTCGAACGAGTCGCGAAGTCACGCTCTCGGTCGAAACGACCCGACTGAGAGGAAACGTCGCCCTGCTCGATCGGGCGGTGACGAACCTGCTCGGCAACGCCGACAAGTTCAGCCCGACCGACCAGCCGATCGACGTCGTGCTCGCCGATCGCCGGCTCCTGGTGCGTGATCACGGCGACGGCATCGACGAGGCCGACGCCGAGCGGATCTTCGACCGCTTCCACCGCGCCGACGATGCTCGCTCGAAGCCGGGCTCCGGTCTCGGGCTCGCCATCGTGCGGCACGTCGCCGAGCAGCACGGCGGCACCACCCGAGCCCGCAACGCCGCGGGCGGTGGCGCCGAGGTCGGCTTCAGCGTCGCCTGATCGGGCGGGCCCGTTCCCGGGGAGCGCAGCGATGACGTGGCGGTCTCTCACTCCGGCGTCGGTGGTTCGTGGGCCTCGCGGGTACGAACTCCGACACCGCGTCGGCGCGGTCGATGTACCGCCGACGGTTCGGGAACGCAGCACGTCGCTCCGATCTTCGATCAGGCACCGTCGACCGAATGCCGATCGCCCGGCACCGGGGCCGATCGGTCGAGCGACGGGCCTCGGAAAGAAATCAGTGGATGATCGTCGCAGGCTCTGACAAGATCCCCAGTGGGAACCAGGGAGTACGACGAAGCCGCGGCGAGCCAGCGCTTCGTCGGCAATGTGCGGCGGCGGGGCCTCTCCGGGCGGAAGGGGGCGCCGCCGCCGCACGCCCATCCCGGGCGGGGCGATGTCGCCCCGTGGCGCGTGTCAGCGGCATGCGTCAGCGAGCGAGTGCAGACGCCGTGATGTCGAGCGCCCGGTCGATGTCGTCGTCGCTCGTCTGCCAACTCGTGACCAGGCGGACCACGCCTCCGCCCATGTCGTAGAACAGCATCCCGGCCTCGGCCATCGCGTGAGCTGCCGCCTCGCCGACGTCGACGAACAACATGTTGACATCAGGTCGGTTGACGAACCGCACGCCCAACGGTTCGAGGCCTGCGGCGAGTCTCTTCATCTGTGAGTTCGAGTTGGCCGCCAGACGGAGCCACAGAGCGTCGGTGAGGTACGCGATCACCTGGGCCGACTGGAACCGCATCTTGGACGTCACGTGCCCCGACCGCTTCGTTCGGTAGACCAGCTCGTCCGCAGCAGCCTCGTCGAACACGACGATCGCTTCCGACGACAGCGCACCGTTCTTCGTGCAGCCCAACGAGACGGCGTCGACGCCGGCCTTCCACGTCATCTCAGCGGGCGTGCACCCCAACGCCACCAGAGCGTTCGCGATCCGAGCTCCGTCGAGGTGGGTCTTCGCGCCGGCGTCGCCGGCGATCGATGCCAGTTCGGCGATCTCGTCGACCGAGTAGATCGTCCCCATGTCGGTCGGTGAGGTGAGGGAGATCACCGACGGCTGTGAGTGGTGTGGGTCACCCCACCGCACACCGGCGAGCGCCGACCTCAGATCGTCGGGGTGCATGCGGAAGTCGTCGCCACCGATCCCTTTCATCACGGCACCACCACCCAGCATCGAGGTGGCTCCGCCCTCACTGTTGAGGATGTGGGCGGTCTCGTGGCACAGGACGGCGCCCCAGGGTGGGCACAGGGCCGTCAGCGCCAACGCATTCGCCGCCGTGCCGCTCGTGACGGGGAACACCCGAGCCGTCTCGTGTTCGAACACCTCACGAACCACGTCGTGCAGTCGTGCCGTGACGGGGTCGTCGCCGTACGCGATCACCGACCCGACGTTGGCGTCGGCCACGGCCTGCACGATTTCGGGCGCGACCCCGGCCGCATTGTCACTCCGGAACTCGATCTGTGTCACCCGACCAGTCTCGCAGGTGCCGATTCGCCTGTCGCCACGGGTGCGGGCCGTCGCGCTCGTCGTTGCGTCAATGGCCTTCGCGCGCGCTCTGGTCGTAGGCGCCGATCACCGCGAGCACGAGCATGGCCAACACGGCGCTGGTTCCGATGATCGTCACCCCGTGGACGTGCATGTCGACCGCGCCACGATTCTGCCAGCCGAGCCCGACCGGGTCGTCGGTGAGCTCGAACAGCGTGCTGATCACGAGCCAGATCCCCGGCAGCGTCGCGCCGACCGCGAGACCGAGACCCCAGCGACGGACCGACAGGAACCCGACCACACCGCCGACCACGAAGAGTCCGATCTGTACCAACCTTCCGACGAGGAGGAGTGCCGATGCCTCGCCGGGACCCTCGATGAGGTACCAGTTGTCGCTGAAGATCGCCTGGTTCTCGGGCAGGAGTGGGCCCGCAGCGGCGACCACCACCGCCAAGGCGCCGAGCGCCGCGATCCACGGATTCAACCCCGGTCGCCGGTCACCCATCGCATCGTTGATCGATGCGAAGAACAGCACGATGCCGAGCGCACCGGCGGCGATCAGGAGCCAGTATCCGAGATCGCGGGTGATCGTCAGCACGAAGGGGTCCTCGGTCGGAACGCGGGCGAACGCCCGTGCGGTGTCGATGGGGAACTGGGCGAGACCGACGGTGAGCGCGGCGAGCCCGGCCATCGCCAGCCCGGCGCCTCCGGCGAGTCCCGAGCCCCAACGCCATCGGAAGCCTGACGCCACCCCGCCCGCCACCATGGCGAGGATCGCGATGAGGCTGGCGATCGACAGGTTGTCGGCGAGGTCGTCGACGATCCAGGTGCCCGTACGGAAGTCGGCGGGCGTGTCGTCGGTCTGCACGAGCCGCGAGTCGCTCGTGATCGAGATGACGTCGGCGAACACCGCGACGAGCGAGATGATGCCGGCGAGCAGCGCGACGAACAGAATCAGGTTGAACCGGAAATGCGTGTGATCCTCGGGTGGAGCAACCGGCATCGCCGGCATCGTGGCGGTCGCTGCGACCTGTGCCTCCAGCTGACCGGTCACTGCCACCGGCTCGTTCTCCACGAAGTCATAGGGGGTCGGCGGCGCGGGGTCGGCGTCGACCGTGTTCATCCAGACCTCGGTGATCGGCTGGGTCGCCGGGAGGTCGGTCGTGGCGAGCTCGTCGGTCGCGACGGTCGCCGCCGCTGCGGTGACCGGCACGGACCCCGTCGGCGCCCACGACGGTTCGTCCTCCGGTAGCTCACCACCACTGGTGGCGACCAGCTCGGTTGGTGGGAGATCGTCGTCGTCGACCGATTCGTCGTCGACCGATTCGTCGAGGTCACCGGCCGGTTCGGGGGCGTCGTCGGGCGACGTTGCGACTGCGATGATCCCCGTCGCCGCTCCCGCGACACCTGGCGGCGTCGGATCGGCCTCGCCGGCGGATCGGTCGGTCGGCGCGCCGGCAGTCTCGGCCTGGAGCGGCACGCCGCACCCGTTGCAGAACCGGTCGACGTCGTCGACGCTGCGGCCGCAGGCATGGCACTCCATGGCGAGGCATGATACGTGGCGACGGATGCGCTCCCAGGTCGATTCGTCGACTCGACACCCGGAGGTCACGAATCATCGGCGCCTGTGCCCGTCAGGAGCCGGCTTGCGACTCGGTCGCGCCGGCATCGTCACCGCCGAACCGCCGGAGCTGGGACGCGACGTACGGCCGGGCACGACGCTGACCACCACGTCGTCCGATGGCCTCCGTGAGCGAGTGGAGTGCACGAACGATCGTGGAGCGGTTCGGGTTCCACCCACGTCGATCGCATTCATCGAACCATTCACCTGGCGTACGGTGCCCGCGCTCTCCGTTGCACCGCCGGCACGCGGCCAGTTCGTTCTCGAGCCAGCTCGGACCGCCCTTGATCCTCGGGACGAGATGTTCCGTCGTCGCGGTCACCAGGCCGACGTCGAGCGGCCGGCGGCACCAGACACACTCGGGGCCGTCGCGTTCGAGGATGATCGCCATCCGCTCCCGGCGGTTGAGTTGGCGTTCGGAGTCGCGTCGACCGGCCACGCCCACCAGAATGGCGCGATGGCCGGTCGATTCGCACCCTCGCCGACTGGCGAGCTGCACGTCGGGAACCTGCGAACGGCGCTCGTCGCCTGGCTCGCGGCACGGTCGGACGGCCGTGCGTTCCTGGTGCGGATGGAGGACCTCGATCGGGTCACGTCGTCGATCGGGCACGAGCAGCAGCAACTGGGTGATCTCGCGGCGATCGGTCTCGACTGGGACGGCGATGTCATTCGTCAGAGCGAGCGCTTCGACCGGTATCGCTCCGAGATCGAGCGGCTTCGGAGCGCCGGTCGCGTCTATGAGTGCTACTGCACGCGCCGCGAGATTCGCCGGGAGATCGAAGTCGCGGCGAGTGCTCCACACGTGCACCTGCCCGACGGGGCGTACCCGGGAACGTGTCGCCGCCTGACCGAGGCCGAACGCGACGAGCGGCGCGGGCAGGGTCGTCGTCCGGCGCTCCGACTCCGGACCGACGGCGAGGCGTTCACGGTCCACGACCGGGTCGCCGGCGACTTCACCGGCGCAGTCGACGATCTCGTGCTGGCCCGCGCCGACGGGGTGCCCGCCTACAACCTGGCCGTGGTCGTCGACGACATCGCTCAGGGGGTGACGCAGGTCGTGCGCGCCGACGATCTGCTGTCGTCGACACCGCGCCAGGTGCTGCTCCACCACCTCCTCGGTGCCGAGCCTCCCGACTACCTCCACGTGCCTCTCGTGCTCGGCGCTGACGGTGAACGCCTCGCCAAGCGCCACGGCGCGGTCACCTTGCGAGAGCTTCGTGCAGAGGGATGGGCCGTCGGCGACGTGGTCGGAGTGCTGGCACGATCGCTCGGTCTGGCTGCGGTGGGTGAGTCACCGACACCCGATCGATTGCTGGCCCGATTCGACCCGGACATCCTGCCGCGATCACCGGCGGCGTTCGGCGATCTCGTGGGAGACTCGGAAACCGGGAAGAACCCGGGCACCGAGCCGGGTTAGACACCGTTATGGTCGAAAATCGGGGCGAAACGTGACGAATCAGCCCGGCCTGCCCGCTGCTCCCCGTCCTCGGTCGATAACTTGGAGTCCTGTTATGCAGGGCAAAGGCGGATACCTCATCGCAGCAGCGGCAGCCGTGGTTCTGCCGGCGTGCGCCTCGACATCGATCGCGAGCACGGCGCCGGTGCGTGTGGCCACGACCACGATCGCACCCACCACGACCACGATCGCACCCACCACGACCACGATCGCACCCACCACGACCACGATCGCACCCACCACCACGACGACCGAGCCGGCGCCGACCACGACCACGATCCCGGTCAACAAGATCCCGGTCCCGCCGGCGGATCCGCCGGTGGTTGGCGTCGGTCAGAGCAACGGCGACGACACGCTGCGTGCCGAGCAGCGCCTGCTCGAACTCGGTTTCTGGCTCGACGAGGCGGACGGCAGCTACAACCTGACCACCACACAGGCGGTCATGGCCTTCCAGAAGTTCTACGGCCTCGAGACCGACGGCGTGCTGGGTCCCGAGACGGCGGCGGCGATGTCGGCGATCACGGAGCGTCCTCACGGACGTGCCGATGCGGGCACGCTCGTCGAGATCGACAAGGGCAAGCAGGTCCTCATGTTCGTGATCGAGGGCCGCACGGAATGGATCCTCAATGCGTCGAGTGGCAGCGAGATCCCCTACGAGGAGCCTGACCAGAACACGCCGGGTGAGATTCAGACCGGCGACTCGGTCACCCGAAACGGTCTGCACGATGTCTACCGTGAGCGCCAAGAAGGCTGGTGGGAGGGAGACCTCGGCAGCATCTACCGCCCGAAGTACTTCACCGGCGGCATCGCGGTGCACGGTTCCAACCACGTGCCCGACTACCCGGCGTCGCATGGCTGTGTGCGCGTCAGTGTCCCGGCGATGGACTGGATCTGGGAGACCGGCATCATGCCGCTCGAAACCCCGGTGTGGGTCCACGAGGGCGTCCAGGGCTGATCCCAGGGACCGCCCGTCGATCAGTCGGCGCCGAGTCCCTTTTCGTAGTCTCGGGCGAGCGCAGCGCGCATCTCGCGTTCGTCGACGTCCCAGATGCACGTGTACATCGCAGCCAGATCAGGTGCGGCGTCGAGTGCCTCCCACGACGTTGGCTCCCAGAGCCGCCCCCGGCGGAACGCCTTCGCGCAGTGCCCGTAGACCTCGGCGGTCTCGATCACGATCGCAGCCTTCGGGGCCCGAAGCTCCTTCGTGAAACCGGTCAGGATCTCGCTGTCGGTCGTGATGGCGGCCGGCCCGTTGATGCGCAGCGTCTCGTCTTTGCCCGGGATGATCATCAACACGCCTGCGCGGCCGTTCGTGACGATGTTGCGGTAGCTGTCGAGGCGGTTGTTGCCGTTGAGATCGGGGATCGCGATGTGACGGTCGTCGAGCCGCCGGACGAACCCGGGCGGACCGCCCCGAGGTGACGCGTCGACCGAGTCCACGCCGTCCGTCGTCGACAGGATGAGAAACGGGCTGAGATCGATGAACGCCGCCATGCCGTCGTCGATGCGGTCGAGCTGTTTACCGAGCGCACGGTCCGACGGTTCGCGGTACATCGCTGTCAGCTCGTCGAGTGTTTCGATGCGACCTGGGACCTCCATCCGGCCAGTGTGACACGACGAGGTGTCTCCGCCGTCAGCCGGATTCGAGGAGTTGCTTGAGATCGGCGAGGTCCTGGTTCATCGCTCGCCGCATCGCTCTCGCCACGAGTGGCGCCATCAGTCGCGAGAACCCGGACGGCTCACCGTGATTCCGCAACACCATGTGAGTGTTGTCGGGACCGACCGGTCGCCACGTGTAGGTGGTGGCCATCGGGAACGGGCCCTCGGAGGTTCGCATCGCCACCTGCTCGCCGGGCGTGTACTCGGTCACCTCGTACACGTACGCCAGGTCGCGGCCCATGAATCGGGCCTGGAACGCGACGCGTGATCCGAGCGTGATCGGCGGGTCGGTCTCCCACTGTGCGCTGGAGATCCGGCGGTACCACGTGGGGGCGTTCGACGGATCGCCGGCGAACGTCGAGACCTCCTCGATCGGCCGCTCGATGAGGATCGCCGCCATGACGTCGATGCTCATCGGGCCGTCTCCGTGAGGCGGTCGCCCACGAAGTGGGTCCAGCCGCGGGCGTGGCTTTCGATGAACTGGATCGGCAGGCCGTGGTGCCGCAGCGTGAGGCGGCTGCCGTCGCCGGCGTCTTCGATGGCCACGTCGACCTCGGTCGAGCTCGGCGCCGGTTCGCTGCCCTCCCAACCGAAGGTGAACCGCAGTCGGTGAGGCGGCTCCGCATCGATGATCTCACCGACCATCACGTGTTCGCCGTCGACGTCGACACGGATGACGCCGCCAGGCCGGGGATCGACCGCAGCCGACACGCCCCACCAGGCGCACAACCCCTCTTCGGTCGTCCACAAGTCGTAGACCGTCGACGGGGCAGCATCGATGTGCACCACGTGTTCGATCGTGGTCGTCGCCGTCACGATGAGCCTCGGTGCTCGATGTGCTCCGCCGCTCGCTTGAGCCGTCGGAGCCGATCGTCCCACATCTCGTCGATGAAGCGTGACACGGGTGCGAGGGCCTCGGTCCGTGCCCGGTACATCCGTCGGTTCCCGTCGGGTCGCACGTCGACGAGACCGGCGTCGTGCAAGACCCTGAGGTGCTGTGAGACGGCCGGCCGGCTGATGTGCGGGAACGCCGCCGCCAACGATCCGGCGCTGTGTTCGTCGTGGCGGACGAGACGCAGCAGACCGCGACGGGTCATGTCGGACAGCGCGGCCGTGATGGAGTCCAACACCCGATCGTCCAGTTCCCGGTTCGAGGGAGGCGCGGTCGTGGTGGTAACCATGTAAGCAATAGCTTACACTCGTGCCATGCCGAACACGACGACCCGCGACGACTGGGAAGTGGCCCGCCTCGAACTCCTGGCGGCCGAGAAGGAGCACTCGCGCCGAGGCGACGAACTCGCTCGGCGGCGCCGGGAGCTGCCCTGGGTGCGGGTCGAGCAGGACTACGTATTCGCCACCGAGGACGGCCGGCGATCGCTGGCGGACCTCTTCGACGGCCGGAGCCAGCTCATCGTCTATCACTTCATGTTCGGCACCGACTGGGACGAAGGCTGCCCGAGCTGTTCGTTCTGGGCCGACAACTACGACGGAATCTCACCACACCTGGCGGCTCGCGACGTGATGTTCGTCGCAGTCTCGATCGGCCCGCTCGACCGTCTGCTCGCGTACCGCCGGCGAATGGGCTGGTCGTTCCCCTGGGTGTCGTCAGGCGGGACCATGTTCAACGCGGACTTCGAGGTCTCGGGAAGCCGGCGATACAACTACCAGCCGACCGACGAACCGATCGACGAGCTCCCTGGGCTGAGCGTGTTCGCTCGCGAGGGAGACTCGGTGTTCCACACGTACTCCACCTACGCCCGCGGCCTGGATGTGTTCAACAGTGCGTACCAACTCCTCGACATGGTGCCGAGGGGCCGTGACGAGGACGACCTGCCCTGGTCGATGGCATGGCTGCGCCGCCACGACCGGTACGACGACTGAGACTCGCCCCGACGCCTGTGGGTCGGGCCCTCCACCGGCGTGGCAGAATCGGGCGATGAAGCAACTCACCGGGCTCGACGCAACGTTCCTGTACATGGAGACGCCCAACACCTACGGGCACGTCAACGGGCTCGCGGTGTACGAACGCCCGTATCCCGAGTTCGATCCGTACGCAGCTGTGTACGAGCGGTTCGGCTCGCTCGTCGGTCATGTCGAGCCGTTCCGGCGGCGCGTCGTCGAGGTGCCGTTCGGGCTCGACCACCCCTACTGGGTCGACGACCCCCATTTCGATCTCGACTACCACATCCGCCAGATCGGGCTCGCCCCGCCCGGAGCCGCCGACCAACTCGCCGAACAGGTCGCCCGCATCATCGGCCGGAGGATGGACCGCAACCATCCCCTCTGGGAGGTCTACGTCATCGAGGGGCTCGGCGACGGAAGATGGGCGATGCTCACGAAGTTCCACCATGCGACGGTCGACGGTGCCGCCGGCGTGATCATGCTGAAGATGTTCACCGACGAGTCGATCGACGCCGAGTGGCCGTGGGAACCGGTCGCATGGACGCCCGGGGAGCTCCCCAGCGATTCGGATCTCCTCAAGCACACCGTCGGCAACCTCGTCGCCAACCCGGTCAAGGCCACCCGGCTCTCGCTCAAGGTCGTGCGCAACATGGCCGACGCCGCCGGCCTCAACAGCCTGAGCGGTGTCGTCGCGAGGTCGCGCGATCTCATCGCCACCACCGTCGGGCGCGGTGAGGAGGCCGAAGCAGTTTCCGAGCAGTTGCGCAAGGTGGCGTTGCCGATCACTCCCGCCCCGCCCACCCCGTGGAACAAGAGCGTGGGCCCGCACCGTCGCTTCGCGATGCGTTCGACCGCGCTGTCGAACATCAAGCGGCTCAAGGACGCCACCGGTGGAACCGTCAACGACGTCGTGATGGCAGTGTGCGCCGGCGCACTGCGCGAGTACCTGCTGCGTCACGATGCACTTCCCGACGAGCCGCTCCGGGCGATGGTGCCGGTGTCGATCCGTACGGGTCTGGAAGAGGACCCGTGGACGAATCGGGTGTCGTCGATCGTCGCCGTGCTGCCGACCGACTGCGACGACCCGCTCGAACGGGTGGCCCGATGCAGAGAGGCGATGGAGGTCGCCAAGCGCCAGCTCGACCTGGTACCCGCCACCGCGATGACCGAGGCCACCGACGCTGCGTCCCCCGTGATCGCCGGCGCTGCCGTGCGCCTGATCGCCCGGCTGTCCGATCGGGTGACGCTGCCGATCAACGTCGTGATCTCGAACGTGCCGGGGCCGCGTGAGCCGCTCTACTTCGCCGGCTGCAAGCTCGACAACTACATCCCGGTCTCGACGATCAGCAACGGTGTCGGGCTCAACATCACGGTGCACTCGTACGAGGACCGGCTCGACTTCGGTCTGGTCGCCGATCGTGATCTGGTGCCAGATCTCTGGGATCTCGTCGATCTCCACGTCGACGAAATCGACCGCTTGTTCGAGGCGTCGGGCGCCGAATACGCCGTCCCGCAGCCGAAGCCGGCCGGTCGCCGCGGCGCGATGAAGGCACCGATGCCGAAGAAGTCATCCGCCGAGAAGTCATCAGCCGAGAAGTCATCAGCCAAGAAGTCGTCCGCCGAGAGGTCATCGTCCAAGAAGCCCACGAAGAAGGCAGCGGCCAAGACCTCGAGGGCCCGCAAGCCGTCGGCCAACAAGTCGTCGGCCAACAAGTCGTCGGCCAACAAGTCGACGGCCAAGAAGTCGTCGGCCAAGAAGTCGGCGTAGCGCCGGCCCGGCGTTCAGTCGCCCGTTGCCACGGCCCGTTCGGGGTCGGCCGACCACTCGCTCCACGAGCCTGGGTACAGCCGGGCTCCGGCCAGGCCGATGGTCGACATCGCCAGTAGGTCATGGCACGCCGTCACCCCGCTGCCGCAGTACACGATCGGGTTCTCGCCGACCCCCGCGAACAGTTCGGCGAGGCGGTCGGTCGTCAGATGCCGCCCGTCGGATCCGACCGTGTCGCCGTGGAAGCGGTTGATCGCACCGGGGATGTGGCCGGCGCGGCTGTCGATCGGCTCGGAGTCACCCCGGAACCGTTCGGGTGCCCGAGCATCGATGACCGTGCCTCCGAGTCCGGCGCTCTGAGCGACGGCATCGGCGTCGACGATTCCGGTCCAGCCGGGCGACGCGGGATAGGTCGTCGCCGTCACCTGCGGTACGTCCGAGGTCAGGTCGAGGCCTGCCGATGTCCACGCATCGATACCACCGTCGAGAACTGCCGTCCGGCCGTGACCGATCGAACGCAACATCCACCACAGCCGCGACGCAGTTGCACCCGCCGCATCGTCGTAGGCAACAACCAGCGAGCCGGGCTGCACGCCGAGATTGCCGAGCAGGGCCAAGAAGTCGGCCACCGCAGGAAGGGGGTGGCGCCCGCCGCCCTCCCGACCGGCGAGCTCGGTGTGAAGATCCACGAACTGTGCGCGCCGGAGATGTGCTGCGTCGTACTCGCGACGTCCGCGAGCGTGGTCGTCGAGGTGAAACCGAACATCGCAGACGACCAGATCGGGTTCGTCGATCCGCTGGGACAGCTCGGCCACGGAGATGAGTGCCATGCCCACGGAGCGTAGTCGGCTTCGGGACGGCTCGAGCCAGTACCGGCCGCTACGGTTCGAGCCATGTCGAACGACACCACCGGTGTGTACGAATCGATCCTCGGACTGCGTCGGGGTGGCAAGGCCGTGATCCTCATGACGTACCGAGGTGACTGGTGACCGTACTGCTGTGCCCAGCTCGTGCGGCTGGCCTCAGAACGGGATCGGATCCACGGCGCCGGCGGTGAGGTCATCGCCGTCAGCATCGACGACGATGTGCGCCAGGCGGGCATGCTCCAGCGGTGGCCGACGCCCAACGTCCGGTACGTCGGCGATCCGGACCGATCACGCGTCATCGAGCCGCTGGGCCTCGCCGACCCGGACGACGATCGGGGCATCGCCCTGCCTGCCATGCTCGTGATCGCTCCCGACGGTAGCGAGGTCTACCGGTACGTCGGGCGTGACTTCGCTGACCGAACGACCGACGAAGAGGTCTACACGGCACTCGAAGGCCTCGGGCTGGATGCCATCGACCCTCCGGCCGGCGGGCCCGACGAGGACGTGCCGGACGACCTGCGTCGATTCTTCCGTCCGAACGATTTCGTCGCCTACTTCAAGGGGAACCGGTTCGCCGCTGCTGCGATCGGTGGTCGAACCGACGACCGGGGGTTCCGCTCGATTGCACGCGAACACCGGGTCATGGCCGAGTCCACGTTGACGGCCTGGGAGTCACTCCACGCCGACGACTGAGGCGGTCGATCGACCGATCACCGAGCTGAGCTCCGGTCGCCGAGGTGCCTCTCGAACCAGTGCTTCGCGTACGGGTTGTCGTTGTATCGCTCGATCGAGCGGTACCCGGCCCGCTCGTACATCGTGATCGCCTCGGTCAGCGAGTCGTTGGTGTCGAGGACCACGCGGCTGTAGCCGGCGTCGCCGACGGCTTGTTCGAGTCGCTGCAACATGCGCCGGCCGAGCCCGGCACCGCGCCAGTCGGGGTGCACCCACATGCGCTTGATCTCACCGGTCACCGCGTCGTGCCGCTGCACGCCTCCGCAGGCGACGACGCAGTGGTCGGATCGCGCCACGACGAACGCTCCCGCTGGTGCGCGCATGCCTGGGGCATCGGCCATCAGGGTGTCGGCGGGGTCGAAGCCGTGGGAGAACCTCGTGTCGAGTTCGCCGAAGTACGTCGTCATCGCATCGAGGGCGTCATCGGAGCGGGGATCGACGACGTCGAACGTGACGGTGGCGGCGCGCACGAGCCGATCGGCGGTGGTGAGTGCGTCGTCGAGTTGCCGCCGCTGGTCGACGGTGAGCGGTTCGATCAGCTCGGCCGCCAGTCGGTCTGACCGCTGGTCGAGATCGGTCCATGCCGTGAGGCCGGCCATCGTGAGCGTCACGAACCTTCGTCGGCGATCGGCCGGGTCGGGATGCACCGCGACGAATTCGTCACGTTCGAGTTCACGCAGGATCCTGCTCAGGTATCCCGAGTCGAGTCCGAGCCGCTGCCTGAGCGTGAGCAACGATGCGCCCCGCGGCCCGATCTCGAAGAGGAGGCGTGCCTGTGCCAACGGCCGCCCGGTCTCGAGGAACGAGTCGTCGAGCGCACCGATCCGCTGGGTGTACGAACGGTTGAACGACCGCAGCGTCGCCATCACCGACTCCCGGTCCATATCTCTGACTTTAGTCAGAGAAACTGACGGGCGAGTTCGTCGGCGGCACACGTACGATCGCCCGATGGCGACGTTCGCACACAAGCCGACCATCGACGGCGAGCACCTCGTGCTCCGGCCGATGGTGGCGACCGACGCCGAGCCGATGTGGGCGGATGCACACGACCGGGAGATCAACCACTTCACGGGCACCCACGCCGACTTCACGCACGAACAGATCGCCCGATGGTGTGCGACTCGCGCCGACCAGGACGACCGCCTCGATCTCGCGGTCACCGATCGTACGACCGGCCAGTGGCTCGGTGAGGCGGTCGTCAACGACTGGGACCCCGACAACCGATCATGCAGCTTCCGGATCGCGTTGTCGTCGAACGCTCGCGATCGCGGTGTCGGCACCGAAGCCACGCAGTTGGTCGTCGACTACGTCTTCGATGACATCACCGACCCGTCTGTGAACCGGATCTCGCTCGAGGTCTACGACTTCAACCCGCGCGGTCTCGCTGTCTACGAGAAGGTCGGATTCGTTCGCGAAGGAGTGCTCCGCGACGCGCTCCGGTGGCACGGCGAGTATCACGACGCGATCGTCATGGGCCTGCTCCGTCGCGATCGAGCAGACGCGACCAACGCTGTGTCCTAGAGTCCTCCGGCGAACGAGTAACCGGAGGGAGAGCCAATGGGCACACACTGGATCGTCGAGGGCAAGGTCGACCCGCGCTGGCCGGTCAACACCCGCGGCAACATCGGTGAGGTCTTCCCCGAGGTGCTCACGCAGCTGACCTACGAGCTGGGTGTCATCCCGGCCGAGAAGGGATGGCGTGAGTCGTACCAGGAGCTCGGTGTGCTGCAGCCCACCGACTTCTCCTCGGTCGATCCGGTGATCATCGGCCTGTACGGCGGCTACGGCTACCTGAACATGTCGTTCCTCCGCATCCTGGGCGTGCGTGCGCCCGGGTCGTCCGCCGCCGCGATCGACTCGTCGCTGTTCGGTGAATCGGACGCGCCCGTGTACGAAGCCCACACGGGCGATCGCAGTCTGCGGGCGTCGTTGAAGATCCTGAAGAGCGTGATGGGTGCGCTCAAGCAGTCGGAGCTACCGGGCGTCGTGGACGACAGCTTCCGAGCTGCCGACGAGTTCATCTCGACGCGGCCGGCGCTCGATGCGTCCGACGACGAGCTCCTCGCCTACCTGCGCGCGATGCCGGGCCCCTTCAAACGGGTGTTCAAGAACCACATGACCACCACGGCGCTGGCGTCGATCGTGTCGGGTGTGCTCGCCGACGCATCGGTCGCCGCCGACGAGCCCGGTCTGGTCACCCACCTCTTGGGTGCCGCAGGTGAAGTTCGCTCGGCCCGGTACTCACGCGAGCTGTACGAGATCGCCAAACTCGCACGTGCGACACCGGCGGTGAACGCGGCGTTCGCCACCGGCGTCGACGGGGTGCTCGACCGCGTCGCCTCGGTCGAGGAGGCCACCGAGTTCCGCGACCGCTTCGCCGTGTTCGTGGCCGAACACGGTCATCGTGGACCGAACGACTGGGAACTGTCGGGCCGCACCTGGGACAACACGCCGGAGCTCGCCCTCGTGGCGATCGATCGGATGCGGGTGTCCGACGAGGAGCTCGAAACCGTTCACGACGAGGCCGACCAGCAGGCCAAGCGGGATGCGGCGATCGCCAAGATCCGTCCGAAGCTCAACATCCTCGATCGGATGAACTTCGACAAGGCGCTGACCGCTGCTCCGTACTGGTCGCAGGCCCGCGAAGCGACCCGAGACCGTGCGGTCCGGCTGACGATGCCGGTCAAGCAGGTCTACCGTGAGCTCGTCCGCCGTGGGGCGGAACGTGGTGGCACCCCCGACCCGGTCGCTGTCGCCCTGCTCTCGCCGTTCGACGAGCTGTCGGAGTACCTCGCCGATCCGGTGTCGAAGGCCGACGTGCTGGCGGAGCGACTCGCACTGCACGCCCGGTTCGCCGCCGTGACGCCCCGCTTCTACATCACGTCGCAGGCCGAGGTGCCGTCGATCGAAGAGTTGGAGGCCGACGAGGCCGCCCGCACCACCGATGTCGCCGCGAAACCCGGCGCGGTGCTCAGCGGGAAGTCCGGCTGCTCCGGTGTCGCCCGCGGCCGGGTGCGCGTCGTGCTCGACCCGCTCGAAGCGGGCGATCTCGAGCCCGGCGAGGTGCTGGTGGCACCGATCACCGACCCGGCGTGGACGCCGCTGTTCATGCCGGCGGCAGCGGTCGTCGTCAACGTCGGCGCACTGATGAGCCACGCCGTGATCGTGTCGCGCGAGCTCGAGATCCCCTGCGTCGTGTCGGTCGAGAACGCCACCAAGCTGCTCGTCGACGGCACGATGGTCGAAGTCGACGGCACCGCCGGCACGGTGACGGTGCTCGCCGACGACCTCGTCTCCTGACGTCGGCGCACCTACGATCGGCCGCATGCACGACGGCGCCGGTCAGACTCCGTTCGACACGGCTCGCGCCGCAGTCGCCGCCGGTGCGGCGGAACGGGTTGCTGCACGCGATGTCGTCGCCGAGCTGACCGACGACGAGAAGCTCTGGTGCCTCGACGGGGACGCACCGACGTGGGCGGGGCTCACGTTCCTCCAGCGCGGCGGATACCACGAGGCGCCGTTCCATGCGGCGCGGATCGAACGCGTCGGCCTGCCCGGTGTGTCGTTTGCCGACGGACCGCGTGGTGTGGTGATCGGCAACGCCACCTGCTTCCCCGTCTCGATGGCGCGAGGTGCCACCTGGGATCCCGACCTCGAGGAACGGATCGGCGAAGCGATCGGTCGTGAGCTACGCGCATCCGGTGCCACGCTCACCGGTGCGGTGTGCGTGAACCTGCTTCGGCATCCGGCCTGGGGACGGGCACAGGAGACCTATGGCGAGGACCCGCATCACGTCGGGGAGATGGGTGCCGCGTCTGACCCGCGGCCTGCAACGCCACGTGATGGCGACGGTGAAGCACTTCGCGGTCAACTCGATGGAGAACGCCCGCTTCAAGGTCGATATCGAGATCGACGAGGTCGCGCTGCACGAGGTGTACCTGCCCCACTTCAAACGGATCGTCGACGAGGGTGTGGCGTGCGTGATGAGTGCCTACAACCAGGTGAACGGCACCTACTGCGGCGACCACCACGGCCTGCTCACCGAGATCCTTCGGGACGAGTGGGGTTTCGACGGCTTGGTCATCAGTGACTGGATTTTCGGCATACGCGATGCAGGCGAGTCCGTCAAGGCCGGCCTCGACATCGAGATGCCGTACCGCATGGTGCGCGCCACTCACCTCGCCGACGCGATCGAGCGGGGGGAGACCACGTGGGACGACGTCGAGGCCTGCGTGACGCGCATCGTGTCCACGTTGTTGCGGTTCGACGGTGTGCTCGCATTGCCGGCGCCGGCACCTGACGAGATCGGCGCCGACGGCCACCGTGCGCTGTCCAGAGAGGTCGCCGGACGCTCGGTCGTGATGTTGCGCAACGAGCCGGTCGACGGTGCGCCGGTCCTGCCGATCGCACGGGACTCGATCGGCACGGTCGCCGTGTGCGGTGCGCTCGCCGCCCAGGTGAACCTGGGCGACGGCGGGTCGAGCGACGTGTACTCGCTGGAGAACGTGACGGTGCTCGACGGACTCCGGGCGGCTGTGTCGACATCGGTGATCACGTTCGACGACGGCGAGGATCCATCGGCCGCCGCCCGATCGGCCCGAGACGCCGACATCGCGATCGTCGTCGTCGGCTACACCGCCGAGCACGAAGGGGAGTACATCGGTGATGCGGGCATCGATCTCGCCCACCTCTTCCCGACGTCGGACGACCCGGCGCTGGTGGAGGCATACGAGGCCGAGCTGGCCGACCTGCCGCCGACCGTGAAGCCACCCCACGTACCCGACCGCAAGGAATTCAGCTTCGCGAAGGGGGGCGACCGTGAATCGGTTCGGCTCCTGCCCGCCGATGTGCAACTGATCCGAGCGGTTGCGGCCGCGAACCCGCGTACGATCGTGGTCGTCCAGGCCGGCAGTGCCGTCGTGTGTTCCGAGTGGGACACCGAGGTCGCCGCGATCGTGCAACCGTTCTACGGCGGCGAGCAGGCCGGACACGGTCTGGCCGACGTGCTGTTCGGGGACGTCAACCCGTCGGCCCGGCTGCCGTTCACGGTGCCGGCCTCGGAGCAGGATCTGCCGGAGTTCGACCGTGACGCCGACCGGTGCACGTACGACCGATGGCACGGCTGGTGGCGAGCGGAGTACCTTGGGCTTCCCCCCGCCTACCCCTTCGGGTTCGGCTTGTCGTACACCACGTTCGAGGTGCGCGACGTCGAGGTGCGACGGGACGCCGACCAGGTCGTCGCGACGGGAACGGTCGCCAACACCGGTGACCGCGACGGCGCTGATGTCGTGCAGGTCCACGCCGAGCTCCCGGACGTCGACGCGCCCCGCCGACTCGTCGGCTTCCGGCGAGTCCCGGTCGCCGCCGGCGCTTCGTCGCCGTTCGAGATCCGCGTGTCGATCGACGCCCTCGCCCAACGTGACCCGGAGCGACACACCTGGACACGACCGACCGGTCACCACGTGTTCACGGTCGCCCGCCACGTGGGCGATCCATCGGCCGCATCGACATCCCTCGACCTCGGTTGAGAACCGACAGGGAGGTGTCCCGGCGCCCCGTTCGGGTCCCGCTCAGTCGCCCATCATGTTGGCGTAGATGCCGCTCCGGATCATGTCGGCGGTCGGATCCGAGAGCGCACCCATCCAGAATTCCTGCCACGCCGCGTCGGTGGCGATCGTGTCTGCGTAGGCTCCGTACGCGTCCAGGTCGTCGAAGGCGGTGGTGACCAGTGTCGTCATCGGATGGGCGCCGATCACCGACTGCATTGCCCGGGGCCGCCCACCCATCCGCTCGACGTGACCGAACGACTCGGTGACCTTGGCCATGAAGTCCATGAGCCGACCGGGCCTCGCCCGCCACTGCGTCGCAAGGACGACCCCCAGCTTGCGGTTCGCGGCCTCGAAGTTCGGATCGATATCCGAGAACAGCGAGCTCTCGGTCTGTGTCGCAGCTCCCGAGTTCATCGCGCCTTGGTAGAACTCCTGCCAGCCCGTGTCGCCCTGCAGCTTCTTGGTGTTCGCCACCCATTCGGCGTTGTCGGCGTGGTTGACCGACATCGTCAGCGTGCCGATGTCGCCGCCGGCCAAGGCCAGCATCGGGGCGGCCGCGATCCCCATGGCGTGCAGACGTTCGGTGGCCTCCATGTGCAACGCCATGTGTTCCCCGGCTCGACCCGGTTCGGTCCGAAACCCCGAGAGTGATACGACAGCCATGATGTTCCCTTCAGTGTTGATCCCCCACCGGCAACGTAGCAGCGGCCGAGCGGGTACCGGAACGGACACGACGCGTCGCGTGCAGCCGAGGACGCAACGTCGTCATCGCTGCCGACGGAAGCACTCCCGGATGTCGGCGACGAACGTGCCGGGCACCTCGAATGCGGCGAAGTGGCCGCCTCGCGCGAACTCGGCCCAGTGCACGATGTTCGGGAAGGTGTCATCGAGCCAGGCCCGCACCGGACGGACGATCTCGGCCGGGTACACAGCGAACCCGGTGGGCACGGTGACCGGGTCCCGGTTGCTGCGGCGGCCGAAGCTCTCCCAGTAGATGCCGCGCCGACGACGTCGCCGTTTCGGTGACCCAGTAGAGCATCAGGTTGTCGAGCAACTCGTCGCGCGACAGTGCGTTCTCGGGGTGCCCGTCGCAGTCGGTCCAGGCCCAGAACTTCTCGAGGATCCATGCGGCTTGCCCAGCCGGCGAATCGGTGAGGCCGTAGCCGACGGTCTGCGGTCGCGACTTCTGCTGGGTCGAATAGCCCGAGTCCCACTCGAGGTAGTACTGCATCCGCTCGACCGCATGGAGTTCCTCGGGTGTGGTCGGGTCGGCCTTCGGCCGGGCGCCCATCGCCAGGGTCATGTGAACGGCGGTGCAGTGGGTCGGATGGCGCCGCCCGAGCGCCGCCGTCACCGCCGAGCCCCAGTCGCCACCCTGTGCGACGAATTCGTCGTAGCCGAGTCGACCCATGAGCGCACGCCAGACGTCGGCGATCTTCTCGACCCCCCACCCCGTCTCGGTCGGCTTGCCCGAGAACCCGAACCCGGGCAGCGACGGCGCGATGACGTGGAATGCGTCGGCCGGGTCGCCGTCGTGGTCCTGGGGTTCCGTCAGCGGTTCGATCACCTTGTGGAACTCGACGACCGAGCCTGGCCAGCCGTGTGTCAGGACCAGTGGGATCGCGTTCGGGTTCGACGAGCGCTGGTGGATGAAGTGGATGTCGACGCCGTCGATCTCGGTGATGTACTGATCGAACCGGTTCAGGGCGGTTTCACGAGATCGCCAGTCGTACTCGTCGGCCCAATACGTGCACACCTCGCGGACGTAGTCCAGGGGGATGCCCTGCGACCAGTCGTCGACGAGTTCGGCGTCCGGCCAGCGAGTGCCGTGCAGGCGACGCCGCAGGTCGTCGAGGACTTCGTCGGGCACGTCGATCGTGAACGGTCGGATCGCTTCGGTCATGGTGTGACCGTAGACAGCCGTTCTGATGTGCGATCAGTCGGCGGCGGCGAGGTCGATGATCGCCTCGTGTTCGAGCGTGGCGATCGGTTGCCCCTCGTGTTCGATCAGCACATCGACGATCGCTCGCGCACCCCCACGCCGGAACCGCTCGACGACGGTTGCGTGCACGTCGACGACCGCACCGACCGGGCCGGGGGCGTGGTGACGGATGATGCTCCGCGTGTGGATCCATGCGCCGTTGACGAGGTCGGTCGACATGATGCGGTTGGCGATCCGCGGCCACGTGACCGGGTGCATGATTCCCTGCTCGGCGTACAGCGTGAGGTCGTCGCCGGCGCGCGCGCCGTAGTCGGCGGCGAAGTCGGTGCCGAGGGTGAACTGCCGCGACGGCAGCCGCTCGCCGTCCCGCAACGCCGGGGCCGGTCCGGCATCGCGCACGGCCTCGAACGTGACCCTCGGGTTGCGTTCCTGGTCGGAGCAGACGGCCGCGACCGTCACCGACTCGGCGCAGGATTCGTCGTCCCTGGGTGTGCACTCGACGAGCGCGTCGGCGAACACCGGTGCCCTGAACCTGACCTCACCACCGCCCTGCGTCACCCAGTCGATGCCCCAGGCAGCGACCAGCGGGTGGGTCAGATAGCCGTAGGTCGTGACGCCGGCCACCAGCGCTGACGGGAATCCGGCGGCCTGTGCGCCGGCATCGGTGTGGATGACGTTGCCGGCGTGCTCGGGAAGGTTGCGGGCCCGCACGGCCCAGGTCTGCGGCACATCGCTCACGACCGGACCCTACGTGCCCAGGTCGGCACACCGCCGCTCGGCGTAGCCGGTCGGCCACGTCGCTCCTGCCTCGTGGAGCACCGACCAGAGCTGGACGGGACGGTGCGTCCTGCGTCCCGAGGGATCGCCTTGTCGCCGCCGCCGGTCGAGGCGGGTCTCAGCGTGTGAACACCGAACATGCAAATCGAGCGGACCTTCGCCGTGGTCGTCATCGGTGGTCGGTCGTCATCGGTGGTCGGTCGTCATCGGTGGTCGGTCGTCATCGGTGGTCGGTCGTCATCGGCGTCGGTCGTCATCGGCGTCGGCGTCTCGCGTCGGGCGTCGTGGCTGGCCCTCCTCAGTGGATGCCCGCCCCACGAATCGCCTGTCATCCGTCGGCCAACGCCGGGAACCAGGTGTCGCGACCGTCGCAGTGTGGCGTCGCCAGGTCGGGTTCGTCGCGTGCCGTGGCGGTGGCGGGGGCGCCGGCATCGTCAGCGACGAGCCTCATCGACGACGATGGGAGCAGACCGACACGGACTCGCCCGAACCGGCGCCGCGTCGTCACCGCGAGACCCGGGCCGGTGATGCCGGTCACACCGGCGTCGGTGCGCTCGCCATCCCGCCCGAGGGCGGCCGGGCCGGCCACTGCGACGCATCCGGTGAAACCCTCTTCGTGGAGCGGGCTCCAGCGGTGGACGCTCCGGAGTCGCAGCTGACCAGCGAGGATGCCCAACGACCGCTCGTCGAGTTCGCGGAACGGAGTGACGTCCGCGAACAGCTTCGTCATCCGGATCCGAGCCCGACGTTCCAGCCGGAAAGCGATCCGGTCGAACGGCCCCCACCTCCGGAGGTGGGGGAATGCGGCGAAGACCGACGGCCCGAACGACAGCGAGAGCATCGTCGACGCCGCAAGCCATCCGACCGGGCCGCGATCGATGAGCATGTCGAGCACTCCGCCGAACAGTTCGAACCAGAACCACACGGCGGTGACGAAAAG
>CAWBYE010000009.1:0-216885 GCA_963792905.1 uncultured Acidimicrobiaceae bacterium | reverse complement strand
CGAGTTCGTGGTGCGAGCGATCGCGGCGACCAACCGACCGACCGCGCCGCACGGTGTACAGCTCGAGCGGTGTGGTCTATGGTGCGACCAACGGCGTGCAGTCGGGGGACGGCGTCACGAGGGAAGGGGAACCCTATGTCGAAGCGCCTGTTGGCCGCGGTTGCTGCAGCGATCCTGGTCGCGATCCCGGGGGTGGTGACCGCCGATCCGCCGAGCGGATCACCGAGTAGCCAGGCCGGGCGTCTGGATCTCTACGTGATCGAGACGACCGCCGACGTCGCGGCGGCGATGCGGGCCGAGGGTTTCGACATCGTCTCCGAGACCGTCGATGGTGAGACCATCATCATCGAGGTCGTCATGTCGCCGGGTGAGGCCAACAAAGCCCGACGCGCCTACGACCTCGACATCTCACTCAAGCGCAACAAGCAGGGTCAAACCACGGCCCAGGCCGCCTTCGAGGAGGCCGAGAACGGCTTCGAGGTCTGGCGCACCTGGAGCGAGCCCGGTGGCTACCGCGACGAGATGGAGTTCCTGGCCGACCAGTACGACGACCTGACCGAACTCATCACCATCGGTCAGTCGGTCCAGGGCCAAGACATCTACGCCATGCGGGTGACCGAGAAGGCTGACACCAAACGGCGCGGCTCTCGACCCGCAGTGCTCAACATCTCCGCTCAGCATGCCAGGGAGTGGATCTCCCCCCAGGTCAACCTTCGGTTGATGAAGCACTACCTGGAGAACTACGGAACCGACGATCGCGTCACCGACATCTTGGACACCACCGAGATCTGGTTCGTGATCGTCTACAACCCCGACGGTTACGACTGGACCTTCACCGAGGGCAACCGCCTGTGGCGCAAGAACCTGGCCGACAACAACGGTGACGGTCAGATCACCGGTATCGACGGCGTCGACCTCAACCGCAACTTCGCCACCAACTGGGGTCAGGACAACGAGGGTTCGACCGACAATCCGACCGGCCAGACCTACCGTGGTCCGAGCCCACAGTCGGAGCCTGAAACCCAGGTCTTCGACGCCCTGATGGCGGCCTACGACTTCTCGTTCCTGGTCAACTACCACTCCGCTGCCGAACTGATTCTCTACGGCACCGGCAACCAGGTGGACACCCCGACGCCGGACGACCTGGCCAACATCGCGCTGGCCGGCACCGATGACAACCCGGCCATCCCGGGCTATGACCCCGACCTGTCGGCTGAGCTCTACATCACCAACGGTGACACCACCGACCACGCCGGGGCGGTCCATGACATCATGGCCTACACCCCCGAGCTGGCCACATGTGCCACCGCCACCACCTACGATCCCGACGACGAGTTCGGCCCGACCTACTGTCAGGACGAAGGTCGCTCGGGCTTCGAGTTCCCCGACTCCGAGCCGCTGGTGCAGTTCGAGTTCGAGAAGAACCTCGCCTACCAGCTGGCCATCGCCGAATCGGCCGCCGATCCCGCCCACCCGGTCTCGCCGGTCGACACGCCCGCGCCGGACTTCTGGGTCAACGCCTTCGCCGAGAGCTGGGGCGCCACCCAGGAGGTGGCCGTCTGGGCCCGCCGCGAGGTCAAGCAGCTCCGTCTGAACTACTCGATCAACGGCGGCCCGACCGTGTCCAAGGCCATCTCCGAGTGGGCCGGCGGTGAACGCTACGGTGAAGACGGCAACATCTGGTTCGCCGAGTATCGAGGCGATGTCACCGGTCAGTCGGTGGGCGACTCGGTCGAGGTGTGGTTCACCGCCGTCGACACCCCGTCGGGTGGCGGCAGCCAGGGCGCAACGAAGATCGAGTCGGAGCACTTCACCTACGAGGTGGTCAACACGTCGGGGGCGGAGGTTCTGGTCCTGGCCGACAACAGCCCGGGTACCGGGCTCGGCGGTCTCGCTCCGTTGGAGTACCTCGAGTACTACACCGATGCGCTCGACGCCAACGGTGTGACCTATGAGGTGCTCCAGGCCGACGATCAGGTGGCCCCCCATCCCATGGGTGTGCTGAACCACTTCGACGGCATCGTCTGGTACACCGGCGAGAAGCTGGTCACCGACTACCAGGGTGGTCTCAACACCACGTTCTTCGCCCACGAGATGAACATGAACATCCGTGATTACATCAACGAGGGCGGCAAGGTCCTGGCCACCGGCAAGAACCACGGCTTCGAGGAGTTCTTCCCGCTCAACTACGGGGAGAACGCCGATCCCACCCAGGTCTGCACCAGTGGCGACTGCCGGGTGCTGAGCGACGACGTCTACCAGTACTGGTTCGGTGCGTTCAGCCGATCCCGTCGTGGCGGCCTGGCTCCCGACGGAACGGCGAACGACGTCGCCGGACTTGCCGGCGCCTTCGACGGCTTCTCCTTCGGGCTCGACGGTGGCGATTCGGCAGACAACCAGGGTGCGACCGCTGCCGGCCTCGGCACCGGAACGGCCTCCTTCGTGTTGACCGACAGCATCCTGCCGTCCGAGGATTTCCCGCTGATTGTGGAATCGGAACGCCTGGCCCGATGGGACACGGGTGGAACCGGCGCCCCGTTCGAGCCGGTGACCGGCGACTGGCAGGTCGCCACCGGCCACGACGATGTGGCCTACAAGCGACTCACCACCACGATCGACGTACCGGCCGGTGCCACCACGGCAACGCTCGACTTCGCCACGTCGTACTCCATCGAAACCGACTGGGACTACCTGTTCGTCGAAGCCCACACCGTGGGTCAAGACAACTGGACGACCCTGCCGGACGCCAACGGTCACACGGCCACCGACACCGGCCAGTCCTGCCTGAGCGGCTGGGCTGATCAGCTTCATCCGTGGTTGTACCGCTACCAGGATGTGGCCTGTAACCCGACGGGCACGACCGGTTCGTGGAATGCCGCCACCGGTCCGTCGGCTGGTATCGAGGACTGGTCCATCGATCTGTCGGCCTACGCCGGCAGCTCGGTCGAGGTGTCGATCGCCTATGCGACCGACTGGGCCACCGGTGATCTCGGCGTGTTCCTGGACGACGTGTCGGTGCACATCGACGGCGTCGAAACCCAGGCCACCTCGTTCGAGGCCGGTCTGGACTTCTTCACCGTTCCGGGCTCACCCGAAGGCAGCGTCGCCAATCCCAACGACTGGGAGCGGGTCGGCATCGTCTTCGAGATCGCCAGCATCGTCGGCACGGAGGACACGTTGTTGTTCGGCTTCGGCTTCGAGGGCATCTCGACCACCGCCGAGCGCAACGAGGTCATGGCCCGCTCGCTCGAGCACCTGCTCGGCTGAACGACGACTCGGACCGGATCAGCGCATCGGGCCCGACGATCCGTGCGCGTCCGGTCCGGGTCACCGCGCGGTTCGGCGGCCGTCGCGATCCTGCTGACGACGTGACAGGCGACCACTGGCAACATTCACACCGCCGAAGCACAACTCTCCACCATCATCGGCGGCAACGGCAAGACGTGCAGCCTGGCGAGAATCCTCTGCTGAGCCACCGTTCCTGATCGCCGGTTCGAGGGCACGCATATCGACGCCAGCCGGCGGCCTCCTGACCCGTCCGGGATCCGGCAGGGCCGATCGGCGGTCGCCGAGCAGTATCGACCCCAATTGCCGGACGCGCGATACAGCGCAGATCGGCGAGCACATCGGTGCCGTTACGAGCGGCGCTGGCGAGTCTGGAGTACGAACGATATGCGTGGCTGCGGCTCGTGCAGGTACGAGTGCGACGGTCAGGTGCGCCGGTTGACCTGGAAGGGGACGCCACCTTGCGGGCGGTTGACGACCATGCCGACCGGGCCGGGCTTGCCCGTGGCTGGTGGGGTCACGTCGAGTCGTTGGGCGAGCCTGGCGATCAGCAGGGTGAGTTCCATTTGGGCGAGTGCGAAGCCGATGCAGTTGCGTCGGCCTCCGCCGAAGGGAACCCATGCGGCATCGGCCGCCGCTTGCTGCTCGTCGGTCATGTCGAGGAAACGATCGGGGTCGAAGTGCAGTGGGTCGTTCCACACGTCCGGGTCGCGGCCGGCCAGGTGGGCCGACCAGAGGACGAGGGTGCCCTTGGTGATCGTGTGCCCGCCGACCTCGATGTCGCGGGCCGCTTCTCGCGGGCTGATCACACCGGCGGGGTGGAGGCGCAGTGTTTCGTGCACGACGCGGTCGGCGATTTCGAGTCGGTTGAGCGTCCGGTGATCGACGGCGTCGTGGTCGTGGCCGGGTGTGCCGAGCACGTCGTCGGCTTCGGCCCGCAGCGCTCCCCAAACGTCGGGGGCCAGGCCGCAGCACCACGGCATCCATGCCAGCGATGCGGCGGTGGTGTCGAACCCGGCACCCACGAGCGTGTTCACCTGGTCGAGGATCTCGGCTTCGGAGACCGAGTCGTCGTTCACCAACACCTCCAACACGTCGGCGGGATCATCGGACGGGTTCGTCCGGATCGAGACGATGGCGTGTCGGACGAGGTCGTCGAAGGCGCGGCGGTCGGCTTTGACCTGACCGCGCTTGCCGATCGGGAACGGATGCGGGAGTTGCTTCCAGGCCGGCAGCTCGAGGTAGTCCTGCGAGCGCTGCATCAGTTCCCCGAACCGCGTGGCCTTGTCGGCCATCGACTCGCCGAAGAAGGCTCGGACCACGATCTCGAGGATCGCGGCTCGACCCACCCGGTACAGATCGATCTCGTGAGTGCCCTGAGCCGGCAGCGCGTCGATGGCGGCGTCGGCTTGTTCGAGGATCATGGGGATCCAGCCGTTCAAGCGTCGCCGGCTGAACGCGGACTGCACCGATGCCCGTCGCCGGGCCCAGTCGTCACCGTCCGAGGTGATCATCGACTCCGAGCCGACCACGACGGCCAGCGCATTGAACTTGTGATTCCACCGGAAGTCCTCGACCGGGCGCGTGAACAGACTCCGCACCTCCTCGGGTCCACCGACGATCGCCAGCTTTGCCGGGCCGAAACCCAAGCCGACCACCGGCCCGTACTCGGTGCGCAACTGGTCGAGGACGGGCTGCGGGTTCCGGAACATCGCCATCAGCAGCGCCGGCTGCTCGTGGACGGGCGGGTGGGGCGGAGGTGAAGTCATGAGACGCTTCCGGTCAGGCGGGTGTGAGGTCCGGGCTCTTGCGTCGTGTGTTCCTGTTGGTGCGGATTCGATGGCCGAGCGTGACCAGTCCCATGCCGACGCTGTAGATGACGAGGTTGACGATCCCGTACGCCCAGACGTCTCCGTTGTTGTAGTCGGGGAACGATCCGAACGCTTCGGTGGATCCGTTCGCCCACTCCATGACGAGTAGCGCCGTTTGGAACGTGAAGACGAATGCGTGGATCGCAATGTAGGCGATGTAGGCGGCCACGCGACTGCGGACCAGGAGGCCGAGCGGGAACGGGACGAGAATCATGACGATGAGTTCCATGCCGTCCAACGTAAGGATTGGCAGTGCTGGGACGCATCGTGGAAATCACTGAGATCGGCGGATTCGTCAGGGACACTGACGTGGAGTCCTGGCAGCACCAATCATTCCGAACTCGCTGCGACAGGAGCCAACGCAATCTCTCAACGCCGGTGCTCGTTCAGGACGATCGCCGCGAGCTGGGTGCGTGATCTCACGTCGAGCTTCTGGAAGGCGTGGGCGATGTGGGTCTCGACGGTGCGGCGCGACACGTAGAGCGATTCGCCGATCTCTCGGTTCGTGTGACCCTCGGCCACGAGTTCTGCCACCACCCGCTCGGCTGGTGACAGCGGTGCGAGCCGGTTCGTCGGTTGCTCTATCGACGGCTCGGCACCGGTCGGGGCTGCCAACAGGGTCCGCAGAGCGGTGCTGGTGAGATCGCCGTTCTCGATCCAACCCGTCTGGCGGAGCGGTGTGCGGGCTTCGTCTGGGTAGGCCGCCAGGGCCTGGGCCGGGCGACGGCGCCGAGGTGGGAACGGATCGCAATGGCCGCTCCGCGGACTGCATCGGGGTCGACTTCCCTGTGCCCGGCCTTGGCGATGGTGTCGGCGAGACCATCGAGGGCGTCGGCCACGCGCAACCGGTAGCGCCAGTGTGGTGGCGTCGAGCAGGGCTTGCCGGTATGCGCGTGTCGCTTCCGCGACCGAGCCGAGTTCGACGGCGGCCGCGCCGACCAGGAGTTGGGCGTCGATTGCGAGCGATCGCATCGGCAGGGCGTTTGCGCGGAGTTCGCAGTCAGCCGCAAGCGTCATCGCCGAGTCGGGTGCACCGGCCGCGAGTCGGCGAAGTGCGGTGGCGATGTCGGCCTGGATGTGGATGACCGAGTTGCCGATTCGGTCGCCGTCGAGATGGATGCGGTGGGCAGGTGGCTGGCGCGGATCGGCCATCGCTGCCAACCAGTCGGCTTCGACGAGCAGGTCTCGATCACCTCGTTCGAGCGCGTCGATTGCGATCTGGTGTGCTGCGGATGCGGCGATCGCGCTCGCTCCTCGTTCGAGTTCACACGCGCCAACTGCCGCGAGGGCGTAGCCGCGGAGCCAGGTCAGTGATGGCGGCACGTCACGAACGACCGCTCTTCACCAGGACCAGGGCGTCGTCGAGTTCACCGGTTTCGAGAGCGACGTCGGCGAGGACTCTCGTCGCCGTGTGACGGGCGATGTCGTCGCCGGCCCGCTCGGCGCTGTCGATCGCAGAGGTCGCGTAGCTGCGAGCGGCGACGAGGTCACCGCTCTCGAAGCTCAGGCCGGCCCGGAGCGACTCGATTCGAGCGAGATGCGCGTTGGGCTGCGAAGACCGATCGACGAGCGCCGTGGCGTCGTCGAGCAGCCTGTTTGCCGCTGCCGACCTGCCTGCGTCGGAGTAGGCCATCGCTGTGACTCTCAGCATCTCGACCACGTCGTCGAGTCGTTCACGATTGTCGGGCTCGCGTTCGCAAGCCTCTCGGCAGGCACGCAGCACTGGCTCGAGCGTCTCGACGCGGCGTCGATGACGCAAGTCGGCACGCAGTGCGTCATCGAGGACCTTGGCGATCGAGATCGTCGTGCCCAGCTGATCCTGACCGAATGAGGATGCGATCGCCCGGATCAGGTCGTCTTCGACCGCGAGCACGTCGGCGGTGCTCGGTGGAGGGTCGGCTCGACTCATCTCGTCGGCCCATTCCACGACGTGTTGCTCGAGCAGTGCCCGTTCAGCCACTTGCGATCGCGAGACGGTCGGCGAGTTGCCGCACCGGTGGAAGCATGTGGACACGACCATCGATGACGTCGACGAGGGATCGACGTGCAAGCTGCTCGACCGCCGACTCGACCGTGCCGCCATCCAAGCCTGAAAGGGCCGCAACGTGGGCGAGGAGCGGAGGAGATCGCATCGTGCCAGCGGCTCGGAAGACTCGGTGAGCATCCTCGTCCAGGTCACTGAGCGACCGTTCCAGGACAGCACCGACGACGTCGGTACTGGGGGCCGAACCGGGGTCGGAACCCGAGAGCTGTCGCCGAGGCCAGAGCCTGCCAGACCGACCAACGCGGCACGTGAGGCGACCACGATGATGGCCAGCGGGAGCCCACCGGTTGCATCGAGAGCCTGTTGCTGTGAGGTCGGGGTGCGTTTCGAGTTCGCTCGGATCGCCTCCGGCGAGAGCGAAGGTCTCGGAGAACAGCGCCGCCGAAGCTGACCCCGCCGGTCCGCCGGTGCCCGACAGCTCCAGCGGTCGCAATCGAACCACCTGACCGAACGGGTGGAGCGGATGATTGCGTGTCGACACCAACACAACGAAGCCCGCAGCGTGTTCGGTGAGCTGCGTCAGGGCCTCGATGATCCCGTCGCCGGGTCCGTCGACGTGATCGATGGCGAGCAGCTCGATGCCGGCTGCGCTCAGGCGAGCGGCCAACCACGCACAGAGCCGTGAGCGGTCATCTCCGTAGGTGTCGATGATGTGTTCGACGTCGAGCCGGACTGCGAGCTCGGTCAGAAGTTGATCAGCCCGGCCGATGGCATGTGCGTCAATGAGGATCGCCTGATCTCCGAGCGGGTCGACGAGGGCGGACACCAGCGTCGATTTGCCGACGCCGCCCGGACCGACGAGGGTGCATGCGCCGCTTCGAGCGAGTACATCGCGCACGTGTTGCAGATCATCCTCGCGCCCGATCATGGTCGCCATCGATGCCGACGCTACGCCCACCTGACCGGTCCGCGTTCCCGTTCGGCATGCCGCTCAGCTGGCGGGCCCGCCTGCACCGGTCGGTGACCCACTCGGCTCGCGTCACTGCGTACTCGACATCGCCGTACTCGTCACCGGGAATCCGGACCGGCCAGTCCGCCGTGAACGTCCGGACCATGCGCATGCCCGCCTTCTCCATCACCCGGCGGGAGGCCCGATGCACCGACATCGTGTGCGCATAGACACGTTCGATCGGCAGTCGCGCAAATCCGCGATCGATGACGGTCCTCGAGGCCTCGGTTGCGAATCCTTGACCCCAGAAAGAGCGATGCAGACGAAAGCCCAGTTCGGGTTCGAGCTCTCCGACGCCGTGTCCGGGTCGGAAGTGAATCCAACCGATGAACCGATCGGTCGCCGCCTCGTTCATCGCCCAGCACCCGAACTCGTCAGACGTGCCGTATTCGTCGATCCACGCCGTCAACTCCTCTCTCACGTCACCGGCCGGTACGGCTGCCCGTTGTTCACGTACAGCATCACCAACGGATCGTTGTGGAGCTCCACGAGATCGTTGAGATCACCCGGCGCAAACCGGCGCACCACGAGGCGTGCGCTTCGGGCGATGACCGACGTGATCGGATCCATCGTCGCTCGATCGCCTGACGTGAGCTGATGTGTCTGATCGTTCAGCTCTCGGCACATGCGTCGAGCCCGAGCTCGGCTGCCAGGGTGTTTCCCGCCGCCCAAGGATCGCCTTCTGTCTCCCAGAAGCCCAGCCCCTGCGCCTCCGCCTCGTCGTTCGCGGAACGAAACTCGGCAAGCATCGCGTCGACGTCGGACTGCATCGATGTCGGGGCCGCGAGCTCATCGATGTCCACCACCGCTTTGCGACTCGACGAGACCAGCGTGTCGAGTGCCTCCCGGAGTTGTTCTGGCGTTGGATCCGAACCTCCCAGGACCGGACCTATCGCCTCACCGATCTCCCGGGTCGACCTCACACAGATCTCATTCGACTGGTCGCGAAACTCCTGCACCCCGAGTGTGTCGTCGGCGTCGGAACCGCATCCCGCCAACGCCACGGTCGCGATCACCGACGCTGCTGCGATCACGCCTGCCCCACGGGCCCTGTACGTCCGCTTCGAACGATACCGATTCATGTCATCCTGCCTTTCGGGTTGGACCGCCCCGACGACGATCACCCCCCTCACGATGACGAATCGACGGTCAGCGGCGCATCGTGGAAAACACCGAGATCACCAGAATCCGGTTGTCGTCAAACGATGTCGCAAATCGATGTCGGCAATCGATGTCGCACGTTGCGTCCTGGCATCGACCAGTTGGCCCGAGATCGACGTGGGACAGGGAAACATCCCAACCTCGACTCAGGCACACCACGAGCTCGACGGGCACCGTCCCAAGAGACAATCGGCCGAAGCCACGCAGAAGCGGTGGTGGTTTCGGCGTGGGTGTCGAAGCAGCCGGTGTGACGCAGTGGCCGATGAAAATGCTCGCCGATTCACGGGTCAGGACACCCTTGCGCGCCAGAGACACCAGGGTCGGAGATGCACACTCGAACGCGGCGCCGTGAGTGACGTTCACACCGTCCGGAACGGTGATCGCATCATCTCTGTGACACCCTCCGACGATCATGGACCACCTGGAGATCGGGGCGGTGGTCGAGCGGGTGCGGACGATCTGTGCGGTCCGCGCCGACGATCGGTCCGACACCGCGTCGATCGAGTCGGCGCTGCGTGCCTCCACGCAGCTGCGGTCGTGGCTGGCATCATCCGATGCCGAACTGACCACACGCCTGGCCCCGCAGGTGTCATTCCCCGAACAGACGATCGCCGACTGCACACGATCCTCACTCGGAGATGCCGCCAAGGCGAGAGAGCGCTCCGAGACGTTGGGGGCGATTCCCTCGTTGGCGGACGCCCTCGACCGCGCCGACGTGACGTCGGCCCACGTCGACGCGATCACCCGGGCCGGCAAGTCGCTCGACGACGACCAACAGCGATCGGAGCTGCACCAGCGGGTCGCGAACCTGATCGACGTCGCTGCGGCGGCGACCGTCGAGGAGTTCCGACGGCGACTCGGTCGCGAGGTCAAGGCCATCCAGCGAGACGAAGGGATCGATCGCCTCGAGCGCCAGCGTCGCAACACCCGCCTCCGGACCTGGACCGACGCCGATGGCATGTGGCGTTTCGTCGGTACCTTCGATCCCGTCGCCGGGGTACAGCTCGCAGCTCGTCTCGACGCCACCGTCGAGGCGCTGTTCGCAGAAGCGGTCCCCGACTCCTGTCCGACCGACCCGGTCGAGAAGCAGCAGCACCTCCGAGCGTTGGCGTTCGCAAGAATGGTGAGCGACGGTGGCGCCGGCGCTCGTCCCGGCCGGCCGGAGTACGTCGTCGTGGTCGATGCGTGCCAAACCAACGGCGCCGGTGGTCCCGAAATCGACTGGGGTATCCCGGTCGAGATCCCCGGCCGTGTCTTGGCAGAGATGACGAATGACGGCGAGATCCACGCCGTGGTCATACGCAACGGCGTCGTGCTCCACGCCCCTGGGCACCTCGATCTCGGTCGCTCGACCCGCCTCGCCAACCGTGCCCAACGTCGAGCACTCCGTGGGCTGTAGCGCGGCTGTGCGATTCCGGGTTGCTCGGTGCACTACGACCGATGCAAGCTCCATCACGTCGTCTGGTGGCGCAATGGCGGCCGCACCGATCTGCTGAACCTGCTGCCGCGCTGTGCAGTCATCATCACGGCAAGGTGCACCACGAGGGGTGGGATCTCGCGTTGGGACCGGACAGACGACTCACGATCCGTTTCCCCGACGGGACCATCCACATCACCGGCCCGCCGACCCGCCAGGCCGCCTGACCGGCCGAAGCGCACTGGCCTGATGACCGTTGGTCAGAACGTCGCCGACCGACATTCGTCCCTGGTCGTTCGCTCCAGACCATGGCGACGTCAGATCATCACGCCGGACCATCGCGACGTCGAGTCATCATGACCTCAGGTGGTCGATGTCGGGTGTCGATGTCGGGTGTCGATGTCCGGTCATCGCGACGTCAGATCGTGACTCGCTCTCATCCTGACATCAGATCATCGTGACAATCAGATCATCGTGGCATCAGCCCCTTCGCCGGTGCGACCTCGAGTGGGACCATGACGACCGATACGCTGAGGCTCAGCTGCGGTACGTGACCCGGCCGGCCCGCACGACCAATCGACGCGGCGGGTGAACCACCGCAGCCTCGGCCACCGTCGTCGAGTCGACGAGAACCAGGTCGCCGCGACCACCGGGCACGAGCGCATGATCGTCCCGCCCGAGCGTGCTCGCACCGCGAGTGGTTGCGACCTCGACACAGGCGGCGATGTCGTCATCGCGCCGATACCCCGCACGCCAGGCCATCTGTCCCGACCTGGCCAACATGTCGGCATCTCCCCATGGCGACCACAGGTCGCGCACGCCGTCCTGACCGAGACACATCGGCACGTCGTAGCGCCGAACCAGATCCAGCGGCAGCGGATCCACCGATCCAGGCGCTACCGTCGCCAGACCGATCCGCACATCACCCAACCGCTCGATCAACGCCGGGATCGACGGGTCGCCATCGCACAGACAAAAAGCATGCGACACGGTGACCCGTCCCTCCAGTCCGAGCGCCCGGGTCCGCTCGATCACCAGGCCGATCGTGTGCCTGCCGAGCGAGCCACGCTCATGAAGGTGCAGATCGACCTTGCAGCCCTGTCGTTCGGCGATCCCGAATATCGCGTCGAGGTGAGCCACCGCGTCGCCGTCGTACCCCGCTGGGTCGATGCCGCCGACCACCGTGGCACCGGCCCGGATCGCGTCCTCCATCAGTGCCACCGTTCCGGGCCGCACGAGCATCCCGCTCTGCGGGAACGCGACGACCTCCACCTCGATGAGCGCCGACCGCTCAACCGCAGCAGCAAGAACCCCCTCGACCGACGTCAGACCGGCATCGGTGTCGACGTCGACGTGCGACCGGACGAGCGTGGTCCCGTTCCGGACGTACTCGTCGAGCAAAGCGCCGGCCCGGAACTCGACCCCCGGCAGCTCCCGCCGGCAGCGTCGCTCGTTCTCGATCAGCCCGGCGAGCCCTGGACCGGCGGAATGTGGCCGCCACGGCAGCCCCCACAGCGTCTTGTCCAGGTGGGCGTGTCCGTCGACCAGCCCCGGCAGGGCGAGCACCCCGGTTCCGTCGACCACCTCACCGCTCCATTCGGTCGGACCCACGCCCACCGACTCGATCCGTCCGCCCCGGAGCACGATGTCGACCAGACCCAGGTTCCCATCGACCCGGACGTCGCGAACCAACAACTCCGACATGGTGCCGACCGTAACCGGGCCGTTCGTCGCAGTGGTCCAACAAGCCGAGACGCAACCCGGTCGTTCGAGCGGAGAAGTCAGACCGGTGCCAGTAGTTGCGTTCGAAGCGGGCTTGCGTTTCAGGCTCGGGGACCCGGCCCGCTCCCGCCTGGAACTCGGTGGCCGCCTCGTCGGTCGGCTCGTCAACCGCGATCGATCTCACCATCCGCGACCGCCGGGCGGCGCTGCCGAATGTCATCGTCTGTGCGAGCGGGACGGAAGCACTATGGCCCCGGCGGCGCGATCGAGGTCACCCTGTGCGAGCCGTATCCGCGTCGCGAGATCGAGCGCCCGACCCTGATTCGGAGTCTCCTGCCCATTCGTCGGATCGACACGTCAGGCCGCGGTGCCCAGGGCGTCGTCAGGATGACCCTCGACCACGCTGCCCTCCGCCGCGACCAACGCTGCCATCGACCCGCAGAGTCTCACGTCACCGTCGACCACCACCGATGGCCCCTCGGCACCCTGCAGTCGGCGACGTTCCGATGCGCCATGGCGACGACCGGCAACGCGCTCGCCCAGTCGCCCGTCGAGACCCGTGAGAGTTCATCGGCCCGCGCAGCCTGTCGATCACTGACTCCGCTGCGAGGTCCCACGCGCACAGCCGCACGAGGTCGACAAGTCGGTTCGGCGATGACATCGCCTGCCCGAAGGGGTGATCGGCGGCGCCGACCCCCTGATCGATTGCTTCGGCGACCTCGTCGAATCGCCCGATCTCGTCCGCCAACGTTTCCAGGCGTGATCACGGGCACGGTCGTCGACTGACTCCGGATCGGCCGCATGTCCGCTGACGAGTAGCGCGACGCGAAGCGAATCGACCTGGCGGAACCAACGGGCCAGTCGGCAAGATGCACCTCCCGGGTGCCGTGAGAGACTGACCCGATGCGGGTCGTGGTCGTCGGTGCTGGGATCGTGGGGGCTTCCGCGGCGTTCCACCTGGCCGAGCGCGGCGCCGACGTGATCGTCGTCGACCGAGCGCACGTCGGCAAGGCCACCCTCGCCGGTGCCGGAATCATCTGTCCGTGGCCGACGGCAGCGACCGACGAGGCGTTCGTCGAGTTGTACGTGGAGGGTGCCGTCGCGATCCCCGAGATCGTCGATCGCCTCGCAGACCTCGGTGAGCTCGGGAGCAGCTACCGCCGCATCGGCGCAATCGCGCTCGCTTCCGACGACGCAGAGTTGGCCGACATCGAACGACGTGTGGCCGCACGGAGTGCCGGGCAAGTGATGGTCGGCGACGTTCACCGCGTCAGTGGGGCCGACGCACAGCGTCTCTTCCCTCCACTTCGACGAGATCTCGAGGGACTGTGGATCGGCAGTGGGGCTCGACTCGATGGACGCGCCGTGACCGCAGCGCTGCTGCGCGCCTCGCAGACCGCACCGGTGCCCGGCTCGGTCGACCTGGTGGTCGAGGGCGATCGGGCGCGTGGCGTCACGCTCGATGGTGAGCTGATCGAGGCCGACGCTGTCGTGGTCACAGGTGGTGTCTGGACCCGTCGGTTCTTGGCCGTTCACGGCATCGACATCGATGTCGAGCCGCAGAAGGGGCAGATCCTTCATCTGGACGTCAGCCATCGGGCGGGCTGGCCGCCGACCGACGTGTGGCCGAGCATCCTGCCCCCCGGACCGCACTACATGGTGCCGTTCGACGACGGGCGCGTCGTCGTCGGCGCAACACGTGAAACCGGGTCCGGGTTCGACACCCGCGTCACCGTCGCCGGTCAACGGGACGTGCTCGACGCCGCGCTCCGGTGGGCACCGGGCCTCGCCGATGCCACCGTGGTCGAGACACGGGTGGGTCTCCGTCCGCTCGCCGCGAACGGAAGTCCGACGATCGGTCCGACTCCCGGCATCGCCGGACTGCACGTCGGCACCGGGCTGGGAGCGAGTGGCCTGACGATCGGCCCACTGGCCGGCAGGATGCTGGCCGACGGTGTCCTCGCGAACTGAGTCGGGTCGAACGCGTCGGCGTCGACGTTGCTCGTGGAGCCGACGATGCGAGGCGGGCGGCCATCGTCGCTCCGACGACCGGTCGCCCTCGGGCGGCTCGTTCCGTGACCGACACGGACGCCGTCCTGGACGAAGCACATTGCTGAGCGACGCCTGTGGGGCACCGGTTGCCGTGATCGGTTCCGGCTCGATCGAACGCGACGCGCCGGCTGCTGCCGCGAGAAACGGGGGCGATCGATGCGTCGCCGTCGGAACCCGTGTGCGTGGTGCGTTCGTCGATCCACGCCGGGGCCCGTCGCGCTCTGAAGCCGACGGAGGTCCTTGATCTCTGAGTCCTTCCGGTGAGTCCTCCGGGAGTCCGTCCCGTGAGAAGGACCCAGATGACCGAACAACAACTCGTCCGTCAGGCAAGACGTCGATGACCGACCCGCCCGGACGACACGAAACCGCCGTGGCGCCCGGGCATACCTCGTGCCAGTGCCCACATCGAATCGAATCGACCGTGGCAACCGAGCCGGGCTCCGCGTCACGATCACCGACCGCTCCGACCGACCCACGGCATCCGACCCCTCCGGCCGGACAACCTCACGGCGGCCGACGCCATGCAGACGGCCCGGGTTCCCCGATCCTGTGACACCCCCCGGTCAGACTGGCCTGCATGGCCAAGGCGAGGATCGAGCACGTGTGCACCGACTGCGGTACGTCCCATCCGAAGTGGGCGGGGCAGTGCTCCTCCTGTGGTCAGTGGAACACACTCGTCGAGGAGGTCGCGCTCTTCCGACCGACGTCGCGGTCATCGGCCCTGCGTCCTCGTCGCCGACGCGGATCGGTGAGATCGACCCGCAAGTGGGCCGACCGGTCGCCACCGGCATCGGTGAGCTCGACCGGGTGCTCGGCGGCGGCGTCGTGCCCGGGTCGGTCACCCTGCTCGGCGGCGAGCCCGGCATCGGCAAGAGCACGATCCTGTTGCAGCTGATGGCCGGCTGGACGGGTACAGCGCTGTACGTCACCGCCGAGGAGAGCGCCCAGCAGGTTCGCCTGCGTGCCGAGCGGCTCGACGCCGTGAGCGACTCGCTCTGGTTGCTGGCCGAGACGACGCTCCCCCATGTGATCGGCGCCATCGACGACGTGAAGCCCGACATCGTCGTGATCGACTCGATCCAGACAGTGCACGACCCGGCGATCGGCTCGGCGCCAGGATCGATCACCCAGGTCAGGGGCTGCGCACAGCAACTCGTCAACATCGCCAAGATGAGCGACATCCCGGTCGTGCTCGTCGGGCACGTCACCAAAGACGGATCGCTCGCGGGGCCCCGAGTCCTCGAGCACCTCGTCGACACGGTGCTGTCGTTCGAGGGCGACCGGCACCATGCGCTTCGGCTGCTGCGAGCGTCCAAGCACCGGTTCGGGCCCACGAGCGAACTCGGGCTGTTCGAGATGGCAGGCGTCGGCCTCGTCGGCGTTCCCGATCCGAGCCACCTGTTCCTCGGCGATCGCCGCACCGGCGTGCCCGGTTCAGCAATCGCGCCCACCATGGATGGGCATCGCCCGCTCGTCGTCGAGGTCCAGGCCCTCACGACGCCCGCACCCCCCAACGTCCCGGCACGACGCACCGCACTCGGCATCGACTCGAATCGGCTCGGCCTGTTGCTCGCCGTCCTGCAACAGCGGGCCCGGGTGGCCGTGCAACAGCAGGACGTCTACGCGTCGACGGTCGGCGGGGTGCGGCTCGTCGAACCCGGGCTCGATCTGGCCGTCTGTCTGGCGATTGCCAGCGCAATCACCGACCGGCCGCTGCCCTCCGATCTGGTGGCGTTCGGTGAGGTCGGTCTCGGCGGCGAGCTCCGGCAGGTGGCTCACACACCGCGCCGGCTCAGTGAGGCCGCTCGCCTGGGGTTCACCAGGGTGATCGCGCCCAAGAACTCGCCGGCTCCGGAGGGCGAGTCGATCCGAATGATCCGGGTCGGCACACTTCCAGAGGCACTCGCCGCCGGCGGCCTCATCTGACGTGCTCTGACCAAGCGGGCCGAGTTCTCCGGCAACCGCAACGCTGAACAACCGCTCGACCAGAGCAGTCGTCCGACGCAGAACACCCACGCCGCCGACCCTCCTGCGCCGGCCAAGCGGCCAATCGTCGGCAGCCCAACCGTCGAGCGGTTGACCCCAAGCCGTCAACCACCCAGTGACTCGGCCAACTCGGGGAATTCCGGCAGCTCCGGCAATTCCGGCAACTCGGGCGCCCCAGGCGACTCCGTGAACTCTGAACCGCCCCGGGTTTCATGCGTGCTCTGGCCTGCCCTGGGCTTTGCGCGGTCAGCTTGCTCGATCTCGGGCGCTGGTGTTGGCATGTCGGAGTTCGTACTCGATCGGGGTGAGCATCTCGAGTGACGAGTGCCGGCGCTGCCGACTGCGGAAGATCTCCAGGTACTCGAAGATCGCGTTGGCCAACTCGATGCGGATCCGCCATCGCTGCCGGTTCAGCAACTCGACTTGGATCCGCGCCGAGAACGACTCCATGAGGCCGTTGTCGGAACGGTCGCCGACCGAACCCATCGACGGGACGAGCCCGGAATCGAGCTCCCCCGACTCCCGACTCCCCGACTCCGACAACTCCGGACAACTACCCGACTCCCCCGACTCCGATAACTCCGGACAGCTCCCCCGACTCCCCCGACTCCGATAACTCCGGACAGCTCCCCCGACTCCCCCGACTCCGGCGACTCCGGACGACTCCCCCGACTCAGACGAGTCAGGCGACTCCGGCGACTCCGACAGGTCGGGCGATAATCGCTGGTCGCGCCCGCCACCGTGCTGTCATGCTGGTCTTCGAGACGCGAGGAGGCCCGAGATGGCCGAGTTCAGGATCATGACGTGGAACGTGCAGAACCTGCTGGGCGTCGGGCACGAGAGCGGACCGGGTACGGCCGACCGGCTCGAGGCGAAGATCGCGTCGCTCACGGCTGTGGTCGACGAGGCCCGCCCCCACGTCCTCGCCGTGCAGGAGGTCGGCACCGCCGACGTCATGGAGCAGTTTCAGGCGGCGCTCACGTGGAAGCTCCCGCATCTCGCTCTCGGACGACCCGACACCCGTGGCATCCGGGTCGGATTCTGCTCGAAACGGGTGATCCGGGATCCCATCGACGTCATGGCATTCCCTCCCGGCCTGCTTCCGGTTCAGACCGGTGACGACCCCGACGGCTCGGCCGGCCCGCCCACGATGGACGGCATGGGCCGGGGTGCCCTGCAAATCACCGTCACGGCCAACAACCATGACCTGACCCTGGTGACCTGTCACCTCAAATCGAAGCTGCTCAGCTACCCCGGTGGCCGCTTCTTTCCGCGCAACGAAGACGAGCGAGCCAGATTCGGGGCCTACGCACTCAACCGTCGATCGTCCGAGGCGACCACGGTGCGACAGTGGATGACGGGCACGATCGCCGATCAGGGCGTCGACGAACCGTTCGTGCTGCTCGGCGACATGAACGACGAGGTCGAGGCGGCCACCACCCAGATCCTGAACGGCCCGAGCGGTTCAGAGATCGGAACACGAGGGTTCGACGTCCCCGACGCGGGTGACCGCCAGCGGCTGTGGAACCTGGCACCGCTCATCGACCCGGACCGCCGGGCCACACGCCGTTATCGAGGGCGCGGCGAGCTGATCGACCACATGTTCGTCAGTCGCTTCCTGTCCCTCCGCACAGAAGCCGTGACCACGGTGCAGGCCGGCGGCGGACCACTTCCATCGATCGACGACGACCCGCGAGGCGCCGCCCATCTCGGTTCGGACCACGCTGCGATCCTCGCGTCGTTCAACTTCTGAGAGGCTGTCGCGAATGCCTGACCAGCGCGATCGCGCGATCGAGAGTCACCGCCTCCGCCGGACGAATCCTGACGCGCCGCGGTTGACCTGCTGGTTCACCGTTTCCCGCTCGGGCGCGCGCTCGGTGGCCTGGGCCGGGACCAGCGCAAACTTCACCGACAGCTTCTGACACGACCGACCGACGATGCAGGGTCGGCCACGAGCGGCGTCCACTAGGATCGCTCCGTGGACGGTCGACAACGGGGCGCCAATGATGCGATGCGCGACGCTCTCGCGCGTGTCGGCCCGGGCACACCCTTGCGCGACGGTATCGACCGGGTGGTGCGCTCGAAGGCTGGTGCGCTGATCGTGCTCTCCGACGATCCCGAGGTGCTCTCGATCTGCTCCGGTGGCTTCCTGGTCGATTCGCCGTTCAGCCCACAGCGGGTGTCCGAGCTCGCCAAGATGGACGGTGCGATCATCATCTCGAACGACGGCGGACGCATTGCGCGAGCGAACGTCCACCTCGTGCCGGACCCGACCGTGCCGACCAGCGAGACCGGAACCCGCCACCGGACTGCCGAGCGTGTCGCCCGATCCCTCGACGTGCCGGTCGTGTCGGCATCCGAAGAGATGGGCTCGATCAACGTCTACGCCGGCGGGCTCAAGCGACAGCTTCAGGAGGTCGGCCGTCTGCTCGACCGTGCCAACCAGGCCCTGCAGACGCTCGAACGGTACAAGGCTCGACTCGACGACGCGATCGACAACTTGACGGCGGTCGAGATCGAAGACGTGGTCACCGTCCGCGACGTCATCGCTGTCGTCCAGCGTGGCGAGATGGTCCACCGCATCGCCGACGAGATCGAGACGATGATCATCGAGCTCGGGGTCGACGCGCGTCTGCTCCGCCTCCAACTCGACGAGATCTACACCGACATCAACGACGAGGTCGAACTGGTGATCACCGACTACCTGCCGCCCCATCGCCACGTCGACGACACGATCGCCGAGATGTCCCGCATGAAGGATGACGACGTGCTCGATGCTCGCATGGCGCTCGCCACGATGCACCTCGGCGATGTCGAGCTCGGTGATGAGATCGCTCCGCGCGGGTTGCGGTTGCTGCGACGGGTCAGCAAGCTCACGCCTGACATGGCCGCGTCGATCGTCGAACGGTTCGGCGGACTCGCCCGTCTGCAGCGGGCGACCGTCGACGATCTCGCTGCGGTCGACGGCGTTGATTCGACCATCGCCGAATCGGTCAAGGAGACGCTCGACCGGGTCACCGAGAACACGATCCTCGGCCAGTACAGCTAGCCACCAGCCACAGGCCACTCAGGGAGCCACCGATGCCGTTTCGCCATGTTGTGATGTTCAAGTGGGAAGACCACGTCGACGAGGAGCACGTCGAGCTGGTTCGGCGCGGTCTGAGTGCACTCCCGATGGAGATCGACGAAATCCGGAACTATGTGCACGGCAACGATGTCGGCATCTCCGAAGGAACGTACGACTACGTCGTGGTCGCCGACTTCGACGATGTCGACGACTTCCGCACGTATCGCGACCACCCGCGGCACCTGCTCCTCATCGAAGAGCTCATCGCGGGCAACATCGCCGACCGAGCGGCGATCCAATACCAGACCGGTCCACGCTGATCCCACCGACCAGCTCTCGACCGTCGATCGACTGTGGTCGGCGAACAGACACACCCGTCAGCGGGACGGATTGAGCAGCTGCTGGCGGAGCTCGACGAGCTTCGGTGCCGGTTCGCCGTCACTCCACGCGTCGGCGTTGATGACCCGCTCGTAGCTCTCCCACTCCTGCCGGATGCCCGCATGGTCACCGGCGCGGGCATGTGCTTCCATGCGGAGACCGATCAGCTCCTCGTGGCCGGGGAGCACCTGCAGCCCTCGACCGGTCGCCCGGAACACCCCTTCGATGTCGCCGATCGACAGGCAGTGCGACGCGAGTTCGGTGGTGGCTGTGGTGGCGAGCAGCACCAGGTTCGACGTGATCCCCTCGCTGTCGGGCCACAGGTAGGACGTTCCCTCGAAGGGCATCCCGACGACGAACTCGACGGCGGGTTCGAGGGTCGCGATCGCCTGCGCCGGCGGCTGCACTCGAGCGATGTCGAGTGCGTACCGGATCAGATCGGCATCGGTCAGAACCAGGCGATGAAGTGGCAGATCGTCGGTCATGGTGCGACCGACCCACTCCTCGCCGACCGGCGGCTCGACGAGCCGGGCGAGCGACCGCCGGGCCTCCGACACGACGTTCGCAAACGTCGAGTCGCGCACGTCGAGCTCCCAGAGAGCCGTACGCGCCGCCGAACGCGTCGACCGTTCGCGGTGCGTCGCCAGCCAGGCCACCAGCTCCCGAGTCTTGGAGCGTTCGAATGTGACCGATCGACACTCGGCATCGACGACATCGACCGGACCGAGCAGACGCACGAGAAGATCGTGCGGCGGAGGTTCGACGACCGGCACTCGGTCGAGCGACGAATCAGCTGAGTCTTGGATCGGCACGCCCGCCGACGTACGGGCCGGTAGGTCCTCCGCATGGTCCGAGGCCGAAGCATCGGGCGCGGGTTCCCCGACGTCTCCGTCGTGTCCGGTGACGATCGTGAGGTCCTGTCGGAACGTCGTGGGATCGAGACTCGACGGAGGCTCAGGCCGAGGTTCGGGAATCGGCTCCGGTTCGAGAACCGTCACCAGTTCGGCGATCGCTCCGACGTCGTCCGGTGTCAGGCCGACCGGTGTGAGTCGGATGCCGGCCGGGAGCAATGACCACGAGTCGCCGTCAGGCGCCAGCCGACTGGACGGCCCACGGACCGGCGGACGCGGACACCACCGCGAGCCCGGTCCTCTGCGTCGGCGGGCTGACGGTTCCGACCGCTGCGCCGGCGAGCACGACGGTGGGTTCCCAGGTCTCTCCTGCCGACGCCCGAGTGCGCAAATCGAACGTCGAGGCCGTCATCGATGCCGTCGACCCGATCGCATCCGCCGCGGCTTCGAAGGCCTGCTGGACATCGCGAACCGGGGTGTGGAGCCGGTGGCCGAGGAACGCGTCGTCGGGTACACCGACACCGACGAGCGTGGTCACCTCGGCGAGCACCGAACCGGCGAGCGTGGTCGCGAGCGCCGCAACGATCGCGTCGGCATGGGCGCCCGGGCCTCCGACCTCGATCGCCTCGATCGCCTCCAGATCCACGTAGACATCCCGCCCTCGATCATCGGTGCCGAGCTGGACGAGCGCTGGACACGGAACGCCGACGTCGCCGGCCGCGTCTTCCAGCAGCTCGAGCGGAGTCGACCCCGCGAGATGCCAGGTCTCGCCGGTCCCTTCCCACGGAGCGGGCAACTCGACCGGTCCGGAGGCCAGCAGTTCGAGCGAGCCGTCCGCGGCGACGGAACAGGCCAGCACACGCTCCTCGTGGTCGACCAACGGCCCAGCGACCGCCCGCAGACCTGTTTCCACCCGATCGAACCGCTCACCGGCGCCGATCGCGCGCAGCGCCCGTTCAGTGGCGGCCGGCCGGCTCGCAGGTTCGGGCAACATCGCCCGCGGTCGGCTCCGACGGAGACGGTTCCGTCGACGGACCGCGAGCAGGGCCAGGACGCCGGCAGACAGCATCGCGCCGCCCCCGAGTTGCAGCAGTGCCGGCACATCCGGGCCGTCGGCATTCCCGCTGTCAGCTCGCAGATCGGAGGTCGCGGGAGGGTCGGCCACGCCCCGCCGCGGCGGAGCCGGTGCCCTCACGCGGCAGCCCGTCGTGAGCCCCCTCGCGGACGGTTGCGTCGGCGGCGACCTCGTGGGATGCGACCTCGGGGTCATCCCACACGTTGTCGCGGCGGGCCGGTGGGTCTTCCCCCGTTGCGACCGCGAGACCGACGTTCGACGGCCGCGCCCGGCTCGAGCGAATCCAGGAACCGGCTGGGAACGTCGGGCTCGACGGCCGGGTCCGGCGGTGCGTCGGGCTCGGGCTCGGTCAACGAAACCACCGGCGTGTCATCACTCGTCACCGGCGGATCGACCACGACCTGCTGGTCGACCGGGAGTTCGAGGTCCCATCCGGGTCGAATCAGGTCGGGGTCGGTCAGCTGCGTGCCGTCGTCGAACGTACGACCCTCGTTGGCCTCGTACACCTCGGGCCAGCGCAGCGGATCCCCGAGCTCCTCGTCGGCAATCGACCACAGCGACTCACCCGGTCGGACGAGGTGCCCATCGGACGGTTCCGCATCGGCGATCACGGCGGAAGGATCCGACCCGGGAACCGACCGACTCGGCAACTCCAGCACCCAGCCGACGTCGATGAAGGCGGCGTTGTCGAAGTGCCGACCGTCGGGCATTCGGCGTCCGAGGTTCAGCTCGACGAGCTGCTCGGCGAACGCGGCAACACTGCCGGATTCGGGCCCGACGATTCGTTCGGCGATCCCGAACACGGAATCGCCGGGCTGCACGACGTACTGACCACTCACGGCCCGAGCCGATGCTGTGCTCGTCGACGGCGTTTCGACCGGGGGGTGGCCCGGCGTGGTTCCCCGAGCTGTGGGGGTGTCCCTCGAATCAGCCGGATCGACCAGATCGGACAGTCCGTCGGGCGCGGATGAGCCACGGGTGCTCACCTCCTGCGGACTCGGCGAGTCGACGACGGGAGTCGCAGCGGCTCGGTCGAGCGCCGGCGCGGCCGTGCCGTCGGCCAGAGCGCCGGCAGGCGCGGTGAACAGCGGCACGATCGCCAGGAGACCCGAAGCGATCACACGGGCAACTCGCTGCGACATCCCCAGGCCACGGACGTCGGGCATCGCGAGACCACCGTGACGGAGCATGTGCCCGACCTCCGCGACCACCGTGAGCACGAGGACCGCGACGGCGACCCAGGCCACGACGAGCGAGAGCCGGATGACGATGTCGGCAATCGTCTGGTCGGTGAGACGATCGGTCAGTGCCGAACGAACCCGATCGGCACTCCAGTCGACGGGCGCCGCGACCCCATGGAGTGGTGAACCCCCACCGAAACGCTCACGAGCCGCCAACGTCAGCAGCGCCGGCGCCACGACGGCCACGACGGCCAGAAGAACCAGCGAGCGCGCGAAGGCGAACAGTCTCGTGGCGACGCCTTCCCGGTTCGCTGCGCGATCAGCCATCTCGTCCCGATTCTCTCATCCCGAGTGAAGGGAGCCGGATCGTGAGATGGGAAATCCCATCGTCATGGACCGGTCCGGGCCTGAACGGATCCGGACGCGGTCGCCTCGCCGTTGGCATCGGTGATCGTCACGGTGACCGTCACGATGTCGCGCTCGATCGTCATCGAGGAGGTGCCGGACACCCCGTACGCAGCGAACAGTTCGTCGGCGATTCGCAGGCCCTCGGTCCGTGCCCGCTCCCCGTTCAACACCACCGCGGCATCACCGCCCTCGCGCAGCGAACCGACCTCGACCTGCTGGGCGCCGGCCCGCGCCGACTGGAACGCGATCGACTGCGCCGCCGACCGGTTCGTGACCACCCGGTTGACATCTCGAGACAGCCAGATGACCCCGCCCGCCGTGAACGCGAACAGCAAGACCAGGGCGGTGACGACCGCCGATCCGCGCTCGCCGCGACCGCGCCGACCACCCGACTCAGGACGCCGCCTCATCGTCGGGCCCGGAAGAAGTCGACCGTTGCCACCGCCGTGACCGACTCGTCGTAGGGCTGGTTGATCACCTCGATGCCCCGATCCGACACCTGGCAGGACACGGTCACACGGACGATGCCGACATTGACACCCGAGCTCGGAGGCGGCGCAGGCGGGTACACCGTGACCACCGACGGATCGTCACAGTTCGAACTGTCACCGAGGATTGCATCCACCGCACGCTCCGCCGCCGCACCGGCTGCGATCGGGTTCCGTTCGAGCGCGGCCGCTTGCGCCGCCGATTCGGCCGCCGATCTGACCTCGCGCGGTCGCGTCGACGCCACGGCCGAGCGCGATCACCAGGAGGGCGAGCCCGATGATCGCCGGGGCGATGAGCACCAGACCCAGCGCATCTGCGGCACCACGGTCCCTCACGGCCTGAACCCCTCGATCGGCAGCGACTCGGTGATGTCGATGCCCGCCGCCGTGCCGCGGATGATGCCGGGTGCGTTACCGGTGAGCCGCACGACCACCAGCTGGCCGTCGATGCGGATCTCGACATCGGTGCCGCTGAGGAGATCGGCCCGCCGCAGCACGTCCTCGGCCGAAGTCTCGACCGCTTCCACCGAGGCCCCCTGGCGGGCGACGAGCACCGCCGCGTCACGAGCGACCGAACGCGCCTCGGTACGCGCATGCGTGAACACCGCGGCCTGGAACGCCGTGAAGGCGAGGCCCACGAACACGGGCGTCAGCAGCACGGTGGTCAACGACGTCGACCCCCGGTCGGTCTGCAGCATCGGCGATGACGACGTCAGGGGGTGGGAGCCACGGGCGTCTCGACCGGAGTGTTCGCCTGGTCGCGGATCTGGTTCCAGAGGATCGTCGCGATCACCGCGACGCTGACCCCCGCGGCGACGAACCACAGCACCTGTTCGAGCGACACGGCGCCGCGATCGCGTCCTGTGCCCTCATCGCCGGCCTCGGTCGCCAACCCGGAGCGAGCGAACGCCACCAGCAACAGGCCGTACAGCTGCTGCGTCGCGCCGGTGATGATCATCGGGACGTCATTCATACGTTGCTCCTTGTTCTTCACGAGAAATGGTTGGTCATGAGAAGTTGAGCGCCGGGTACATGACGAGTGCCATGAAGATCAACGCCATCCCGACGATGGGTGTGGTGAGACGGCTCGTCCGGAGACGAGCCTCCGATTCCTGTTCGGTCGACAGTGCGGCTCGCAGCGTCGAACACTTCGCCGCGAGGGTTCGGGCGACCGGCGCACCCTCCGCTGCACTCAGTGCCGCCGTCGCGGCCACCTGCTCGAGCTCGTCGAGCCCCAACTCGGCGCCGGTCCGCTGCAGCGCATCGGTCAAGCTCGCACCGCGGGCGCCCGACTCCCGCATCCGACGTCGCAGTTCGACGAACAGCCGGCCGTCGCCGGCGTAGGCGGCTTGTTCGAGAGCACCCTCGTAGCCGGTGTTGCCCGCCAGCAGCATCGTCACGACATCAAGATAGGCCGACACCTGATACCGCAGATCGGCTCGGGTCTCGTTCGCCTGCTCCACCAACGTCGTGTGAACGATCACCGGGCCGAGCACAGCCGCTCCGAGGGCAGCGACGAGGGGCACGTACACCTGCAAGCTGACCAACCCTGCCGACTGCAGCGCCCCGAGCACGACCGGAGGGACGACGAGCCCGAGCAGCGCCGCCACGAGGAGGTACAGCACGTGCTGGTCGGCGGTGCGACCTGCGAGCTGCAGCTCCGGTGCGCTCGGCATGAGGCGTGGCTGGGTCGACACCACACGAACGAACGGTTCCACGAGTCGATTCACCCGCTGCGGAGGCGCCGACGATCCCGATGTGACCGATCCTGGGCGACGTAGGTGCTCGATCGTGCGAGCTAGGGACGGAGCGGGCTGCATCCAACCACTGAACATGAGCAGCAGGCCGGTGACCCCGACCATGCTCAGTATCACCGTGATGGCGAGGGGACTCACAACGGCCCTCCGAGACTTCCGGCGGTGAGGAACCGCCCGGGACGTGGGAAGGCCGCGAGCTTCTGCACCCGCACGATCAGCGCCAGGTAGCCGGCCAGCATGAACCCGAGGAACAGTTGACCTCCTGCTGTGTCATACGCGTCGAGGTATTGACTCCGTCCGAACACGAGCAGCATGACGACGAGCGTGCCCATGATCAGCGTCAACGCCTGCACTTCACGACGGGTCGGTGCCCGCTCGGCCTCGATCAGACGGCGGCGGTCAACCTGCTGCCGCGTCTGCTCGGCGAGCGCAGTCAGAACCGGCACCGTACGTGCACCACGGCGGATTGCGATCGCGAGACCAGCGGCAACGAGGTCGGCGAGCGGATCGTCGAGGTCATCGGCGAACCGTCGGAAGACGATCTCGGGATCCTGGCGGCTCAGACCGGCAGCCAATCGCCGGATGTGCGGCCTGATGATCGGCGGGCAGGCCCCAACGGTCGACGTGATCGCGCCGACCGGCTGTTCGCCCGCCATCAACACGTCGCGCACGTTCTCGATCCAACTCGCCAGTGCATCGAGCCGGGCGATCTCGACCGCGCTCGACTTGTCGCGTCGCTGCCATCCGCCGATCACCCAGAAGGCACCGGTGCCGACCACGACGGCCGGCAGCACCCAGCCGGAGACGACGAGCACGAGCAGACCGACCAGGGCGGCACCGAGCAGCCTCCCGGCGAGCTCACGAACGTCACCGATGCGCATCGCCATCAACGGCGCGTCGCTACGCGGCAGCGCCATCAGGGCGAGCCCGACAACGAACAGGAGCGAGAACAGCAACGCGTACAACATCACCAGGCCCCCGTCGGTGCGAACAGCCTCGTGTCGTACCCCGACATCCGCAGACGCTGGAGGTGACGAGTAGACAGGGGCGCAAACTGTGCGAGCTCACCCGTCTCGCCGATGCCCCACACCTCGGTGGTCGCGAGACCGCCGCCCTCCCCGAGCCCACCGATCTCGATGATCGAGGTGACCCTTCGGATGGGTGCGTCGTCGAGTTCCTCATTTCGGACCAGGTCGATGTGGATCACGAAATCGACCGTCTGGGCGATGAGGCTCCAGACCGCGAACTCCGGGAGGCTCGTGTCGGACTTCGAGACGTAGTACGCCAGCCTCTGGATCACCACGTCGGCGGTATGGGCATGGATCGTCGCGAGCGAGCCGCGTTTGCACATCGACGCAACGTCGAGCATGTCGAGCGCCTCGTCCTCGACCAGCTCACCGACGACGACACGGTCCGGGTTGAGACGACGGGTGAGTTCGACGAGCTGCCGGGTCGTGATCTCACCCTCGCCCTCCGCGTTCGAGTGGCGGGTGAACAACGCCGGCGCGTCAGGATGCCGCGGGTCGTCTTCGAGGCGCAGCTCGAGCAGATTCTTCTCGACGGTGATGATGCGCTCACGCGGCGAGACCGCTCCGAGCAGTTCGGTGAGGAGTGTGGTCTTGCCGGCGCCGGGCGGACCGCTGACGAGCACCGTGAATCCGCACCGGATCATCGCCTCGAGCTTCGGCACGAGACCGGACGGGAACAGACCTCGCCGAGCAAGCCCGTCGAGGCCTTCATGCCGCAGGACGAAGCGGCGGATCGCGAGACGCGGGTGCGTCGAGATCCCGTGCTCGGACCGGCCTCCGAGCACCATCACGACACGCGACCCGTCGTCGGCCTGGAACGTCAGCATCGGCGACTGCGTGTCGAGCCGCCCCTCACCAGTGCCGTTCATCCGGCGTGCCAGTCGCTTCTGGTAGGCGGTCAGATCGGCGGCCGAGTCCCACAGCTGACCCACGTCGACCTTTCTGCCGTCGCTGTAGGTCACCCAGGTCGACTGGTGACCATTGACGTCGATCTCCTCGACCATCGGATCGGACATGTACGGTTCGAGCGGGCCCGTGCCGGTGAGCTCGGCCACGACTCGCGACCGGATCTCCCGATCGGCCAGCTCCGACAGCGGTGGGTCGCCGCGATGCATTCGATCCTGGTTGACGATGGCGATCTCGTCGCTCAGCCAGGCACCGACCATCAGCTGCTGGCGGCGGGCATCGGCCGCGAGCGGCACGTCATTCGCGGCGCGACCATCCTGATGGTCGTGCTCGTCGTGTTCGATCGACTCGACGAGTCGCGCCGCCACCCGATCGGTCACGAACCGAACCATCGCGGCCCGATCGCTCTCGGCGCCAGGGCCTGCGAGGCTCATCGGGATGCCCTCCACAGCGCGCCCGACGACTCGGCCAGCGATCGTTCGGCGACGACCGCCAGATCGCGAGCAGCTCGCATCAGCGGCAGACGCGACAGGCGTCGTTCCGACACGCCGGTTCGCCCTCCGAACACAGCCGCCGCCAAATCGTCGACCGGGAGCCCGACGATCGAGCCGACGCCGATGGTGTCGGCCAAGAACGACTCGATCTCACCGACCCCGAACGGTGCCGAGCCGACAACGGCGACGACCAATGCAGTCGGAGTCGTCGCGAACGATGCGACGTGCTCGGCGAGACGTTGCAGTCGCACGGCCGCGGCCCGCGACGACTGTGGTGACTGCCGGTGCACGACAACGGTCACCGTCGCCGAGCCGACGAAGGGGTGCGAGCCCGGTACCGAAGCGAGCCGCCCGGTGTCGACGATCGCGACGGGCGACCGGAGCGTCGCCAGCGTCGGGACGAGTGACCGGGCCGCCTCTCCGACCGCCTGCCCGGCCTCACCGGCGCGAGCCGGTGCCGGGATCAGCCGGAGACCCGAGTCGGCGAGCCGGGTGAATCGCTCGACCTCGGGCCACGCACCGTCGAGCACGCGTGTGACGACCGTCGACAGCGACGGTGTGACCGGAAGGTCGAACCACGCTGCGAGGTCGCCACCGCTGGGATCGGCCTCGACCAGCACGACGTCGTCGGAGACGGGCCAGGCAGATGCAAGGGCGACCGCCGTCGTCGTACAGGCGTCACCGGCGACCGCAACGATGCTCATCAGCCACCAGCGGCTTGCTCGGTCGCTGCGTCGACGCCCGCCTCGACCAACACGACGCGGACGTCGTCGGCGGCAGCGACAGCCGGCGCGTCCTCCACCGAGACCTCGACCGACAGCGCTGCGGAAGTCGCCTCGGAGGCGTCACCGACGCCGTGGCGGACCACACGACCCTCGGTGACGAACAGCTCGGCGTCGCCGTCGGGCACCACCACCAGCAGCACCCGAGAACGCGTGGTGAGCCCGGCCGGAACCTGCGTCGGACGGATCTCGACCGCCACGACACCGGCGCCCTCCGAGACGAGCGGTGACGACTGCACGAGTTGATCGAAGATCAGTGACCCGGACGGCAGATAGACGCGTGCGTACTGATTCACGACGAGTGCGATGTTCTCTGCCGGTACGACCGGCACGGTGGAATCGAGTTCGACTTCGACGATCCGGAGATCCTCGCTGGTGACGACTTCGCCGGCGCGGACGTCGCGCACGAGTTGGAGGACTTCGGTCTGGTCGTCGAGCGACGTGTAGAGCAAGACGTTGCCGCCGACCGCAATGGCGGCGAGCACGGCTCCAGCGGCGATGCGCGTCCGGCGACGCGAGGCCGGCCGGAAGCCCCTGGGCTCGGCCGGCTCGGCCGATTGCACCGGCTGGTCGGCGGGACGACGGTCGGTCATCGCCACGGGACCGGGCCTCCAGCGGGCAGGCCGAACAGCACGAGCGACACGGCTGCGCCGAACACCAGGCCCGGACCGAATGCCATCGAAGAACGTCGGCGGGTGAGGGCCACCAGCGCCGTCGCTGCGCTGGCGACACAGAGTGCGAGCACGACAGACCGCGGATCGACCAGGCCGATCGCCGCCCCGAGAGCGGCGGCGAGCTTCACGTCGCCGAAACCCATCGCCGCTGGCGCCACGACGTGCATCACCAGCAACGGTCCTGCAAACGCGGTGAGCCCGGCCGCGACGCCCACGACAGCATCGGTGCGCCCGCTCAGCACCGCCACACACAGCACGAACGCTGTCGGCACCGATGCCACCAGCACGAGCCGGTCCGGGATGCGACCGGTCTCGGCATCGGAGGCGGCGGCCAACCACGCCACTGCGAGCGCGAGCGCGACACCGCTCTCGAGCCACCACGGTTCCGACAATGCCCACGGCACGACCACGGAGAGCGCGACGGCACCGATCGCGGTCAGGGGAGTTGCCGAACGGGGGTGGATGAGGGCATACATGAGTCGAAGTGGTTGCCCCGACAGCGTAGACGCGATGGTCCCGGCGGGTTGCTGGGCACGTGCGGCCGACACACTCGAGTGAGGGGATCGAAATCGGCAGACCGGAAGCGATGAACGAATCGACAACTCCGTGCCGCTGCGTGTGGGTGGCCGCGAATTCGGGCACCATGTTCCCCATGAGTGACACGAACGTTCCCACCACCGACGAACTCAAGCTCCGCCTGACACCCCAGCAATTCCACGTCACCCAGGAAGCCGGCACCGAACGACCGTTCACGGGTGAGTTCTGGGACACCACCGATGCGGGCACGTACCACTGCATCGTCTGCGACGAGCAGCTCTTCGACTCCGACACCAAATTCGACGCCCACTGCGGTTGGCCCAGCTTCTACGAGGCGCTCGGCACGGACAAGATCGAGTACATCGAGGACCGCACGCTCGGCATGACCCGCACCGAGGTGCGCTGCGCCGCATGCCACGCCCACCTCGGCCACGTCTTCCCCGACGGTCCCGAGCCGACCGGCAACCGCTACTGCATCAACTCGGCCAGCCTCGGTCTGCAGCGCCGCCCCGCCTGACAGGTTTCGATGCGATTGCGGGTCTCGGGGCCCGGTCGCTCGCACAGGGCTGACAGACTGCCGGTCATGGACCGTACCGCCGACTGGGGCGACGCCGAACTCCACCTCACCGACCGCGTCAGCGTGCTCGTCGGCGACGACAACGGCCGCTACCCGTCCGGCAACTCACTGCTCGTCCGCGGCGACGGCGAGACGGTCATCGTCGACCCCTCCGTGGACGTCGTCGCACGCGGTGGCGCACCGGTCACGGTCGACGCCGTCATCAACTCGCACAGCCACGAAGACCACATGCCGGGCAACGGGTTCTTCACCGACGCCCGCGTGCACATCCACGACGAGGACCTCCCCGGAGCACACAGCCTCGACGGACTGATGGACGTCTACGGTCTCGACGGGCAACCCCGCGCCGATTTCGCCCGTCAGATCGTCGAAGAGTTCAACTACGCTCCACGACCTGACGCCACGGGGTTCACAGACGGCCACACGTGGGACCTCGGCCGCGCACAGGTCGAAGCGGTCCACCTGCCCGGCCACACGCGCGGCCACAGCGGCTTTCGGGTGACGGGCGGCGTGTTCTTCCTCAGCGACATCGACCTCACCGGGTTCGGCCCGTACTACGGCGACGTCTGGAGCGATCTCGAACAGTTCGAGGCGTCACTCGACCAGGTCCGCGACGAAGAGGCCGACGTCTACGTGACGTTCCACCACAAGGGCATCATCCGCGGCCGCGAGGCATACGTATCGCTGATCGACGACTTCCGAGCCGTGATCCCGCGTCGACACGACGCGATGCTCACGTTCCTCACCGAACCACGCTCGATCGACGAGATGGCCACGCATCGGTTCATCTACCGGCCACACGTGCAGCACGTGTTCGCCGACAGTGTCGAACGACGATCGGCCGAGATGCACGTGAAGCGCATGCTCGCCCGCGGCGAAGCAGTCGAAACCGAACCCGGCCGGTACCGCGCCGCGTGACACCCGGCGACCCGCGTCTGGTGACCGGTGCGACGGACACTGCCGAGGCAGCGACCCGTCAGGACGTCGTCGTGAAGTCCTCGATCATGCGCCAGGCGTCCTGGCTGAGATGGTGTGCGAGATCGTGCAGTGCTCGAGCGGTCGCCAATTCCTCGCCGACCTGAGGCACGGCCGGATCGGCGGGGTTCCGCCGTGACCGACCGACACCGGCCAGACCCCGGTCAGTGGCATCGAGGTGGGCGACCACTTCACAGTGGTCGTCATCCTCGGTGATCTCGAGCCGCACCTCCCAGTGCTGTCGTGCTGTCGTCATGACCCCATCGTCGACGCGGCCGCCACTTGGTGCCAGGGCACAACGGCCCGGTCGCGACCCGCCCCGACACCGGTCGTCGTCAGAAGATCCCGGTGACGGCGGATCGATACTCCGCGATGCGCGCCAGGTGCCCGTCGACATCGGTGTCACCGGCGTTGTGGGTTGCGATCGCAAGGTGGGTGGCACCGAGGTCCTTCCACCGCTGCGCATGACTTTGCCAGCGCTCGGGCGTACCGCCACCCCACTGGGCCTGTGCCCGGATCTCGAACCCGGCCCACGAGCGACCGGTCGCCTCACGCACCCGTCGCATCTCCGCGATGCGGTCGGCGGTCTTGTCGTTCGGGCTGCCGAGCGGCAACCAGCCGTCACCGATGCGGGCACACCGATCGAGGAGCGCCGGCGCCGACCCTCCGAAGAGCACCGGCACCGGCCGCTCGGGGCGCGGCAGGATGCTCGCGTGCTCGAAGCGGTGGTGGTCGCCGTCGTAGCTGAACACGTCCTCCGTCCACAGCCGTCGCATCAGCTCGACCTGCTCCTCCTGCCGCCGGCCACGGTTGCCGAACTCCTCGTTCAGCGCGTCGTACTCGACCGTGTTCCAGCCGACGCCGACCCCGAGCACCAGTCGGTCGTTCGAGAGGAGCGCGATCTCGGCGGCCTGCTTGGCGACCAGCACTGTCTGGCGTTGCGGCAGGATCAGGATCGCCGTCACGAGCTCGACGCGCTCGGTGCACGCAGCGAGGAACCCGAAGAGCACCATCGGCTCGTGAAACGCGGTGTTCGAGTCGTACGGGCCCTCGAAGCCTCCCGGCCGGTTCCGGTCGACGCCGACCACGTGGTCGTAGACGAGCAGGTGCGTCATCCCGAGCTCCTCGGCACCCTGCGCGTAGGCCTTGATCGCGCCCGGGTCGTTGCCGATCTCGTTGTGGGGAATCACCGCTCCGATGTGCATGCCCACACACCTAGCAGGCACTGCGGGCGACACCGTCACCAAGAACCGGAGCTGCCGCCACCTCCGCCGCCACCGACGCCGCCACCACCGAAGCCGCCGCCACCACCCCCGAAGCTGCCGCCACTGCTCCCCGACGACGGCGCCGTCCGGGTATCGCGCATCGACGAACCGTGCCGGTGCAGGATGATCGGGCCCGCCGCAGTCGCCGCCGCAGCCGGCACGTTCGCTCCCGCCAAGGCCTTCGACCACGCATCTGCCTCTCCGAGCGCTACGGCCCACGCGCTGTATTCGCGCAAGAGCCCTTTGGACCACGCCCACTCGACGTGGCGGCCCTCGCTGGCGTGGAGGAAGCGTCGAAACGACTCGGTTCGCAATGCCAGGGCCGAACCCTGCGCGCTGCGCGACGGCAGCAGCGCCCGGTACATCACGTAGGCGACGCCCGCCGGAAAGATCAGGCCGACGGCGATCGCCAAGGGCCATGACTTGAGCAAGCCGACGAACGCGCCGATCGCCGACCCGAACCACACGAACATGAAGCCGGCCAGGACGATCAATCCGAACGGCGAACCGCTCGCCTTCGGGCTGAACCCGGCCCCCGGCGGCATGTGCCGCCACCACCCGCTCGAAGCGATGCGTTTCACCTGGTCGGTGTGCACATTTTGCCACGCTGAGGCGAACCTCTTGTCGTATTTGCCCGTCACGTACGGGTCACTGATCGCGAAGATCGGGTCGAGCAAGGCGGTGTCGACGTGGTCGATCTCGCCACGATTGGCGCCGCTGCGGATGACCAGTTCGTCGTCATCTTCGTCGAGATCGATCGCCTCTCGGCCTGAAAGGCCGGAGAACCACGCCTCGACCGTGGTGTCGTCGACCCGCTCACGCAGCAGGACCTGCGCCTCCCAGGGTTCGATGCCCTTCGGGGGCACGAACTCGATCGTGGCCAGCTCGTCCATGTCGGCGTCGGTCACGAACCGCACGGGCGGCGGCGGTTCGATCGTGCCATCGGCGCGCGGTGCCGGCAGCGAACCGTACGCCGCATCGGCAACCCCACCCGCGAACACTTCGTTACTGCCCTTGCGGCGCGCCCACCGGTACACCGGCACCGCACCGAGCGCTCCGAGGCCGGCCATGCCCGACGCGATCAGACCGCTGTTCGTGGCCGATCGACGTTCGGGGATCGGGGGCGCACTGGCGATGCCGGGTTCGGTGCGACCGACGATCGTCCCGCCGACCGTGAGCCCGTCATTCGCGGCGAGCGGTTCGATGACCGCCCGGTAGAGGCCGGGCGCGTCGGGGTGAGGAATCAGCTCGCAGCCGCCCTCCGCCTCCAGCTGACCGACGTCGCAGAACGTGTCGTCGAGGTCGAAACCGTTGACGATCACCTCGAACCGGCCGGTCTCGTTGTCGCCGGGGTAGACGCCCCCTGGCGGTGACACGATGTCGACTCGGAGCCCGAGTTCGTCGAACCGTGCGGCAGGGAGCACGTATTCGAGCTCGTAGCGGTGTTGGCCGTCGAACGTCTCGTCGACGGTCCCGATCCGGATTCGGGTGTAGTCGCCGAAGTCGTCGACCGTCACCGAGTCGTTCGCATCGGGCGAGGTCGCCGTCACGTCCGTCGGCGTACCGAAGTCGTTCGGGACGAGCCGCTCGTACCCGTGGCGATCTTCGTTGCCGAAGTCGATGTCGACGTACTCGTTGATCCGCAGGCCGTCGCCGTCAGACCGTACGACGACCAACTTGGCATCGAACCGCTCCGGGTGGACGCCTCCACCGATCACGCCGAGACCGGCCAAGAGGCTGGTGCCGGCGACCGCCGCGACGACCACGCCGTGACGCCACTTGGAGACTCCACCGATCATGACGTCATTCTGGTCGGCGACGGCGGGGAAACGTCGGGTTCGATGGTGGGGTTCTCCCCACCATCCGGACGCCGGATCGCTCCATCGACCCCGGCCCTGGTCTCCCGCACGATGGACACATGTCCATCGCCACCTCTGCACCGCTACCGGCGTTGATGTTCGCAGCCTTCGCGACGCTGGCCGTCGCCGGCTGCGGCGTCAGCGTCAGCCTCGACGACGACACGACCCGCCGTGTCGAACACGACACCGTTCCCACCGGCGACCTCAGCCGTCTCGAACTCGTCACCGACAACGGCGAGGTGCGAGTCCGCGGGGGCGGTGGCGACGAGATCGCCGTGCGAACTGTGCTCGTCGAGCGCAACGAAGGTGACGCGGAGTACTCGCTCGAGGTCGAAGGCGACCGGCTCGTCGTGACCGGGGAGTGCGATGCACGCTGGTGGGATCGGTGCCAGGTCGGGTTCGTGGTGACCGTCCCGTCCGACTTCGACGTCGAGGTGCAGACGAACAACGGTCGGGTCTCGCTCTCGGATGTGGCAGGCGAGGTCCGGGTCGAGACCGACAACGGAGCGATCGAGGCCGATCGCCTCGGGTCCTCGATGGTCGACACCCACACCGACAACGGGCGCATCCGGCTGACCTTCGACGACGCACCGACGTCGGTGACCGCCGAGAGCGACAACGGCGCGATCGCGGTCCGCCTGCCCGACCTCGACCTCGACCCTATTCGGTCGACGCCGACAGCGCCCGCGGCGACGTGGATGTCGACATCCGTATCGACCCTGACGCAGGTCGGCACGTGACGGCACGATCCGACAACGGTGCGATCGACATCGAGTATCGGACCGGCTGAGGCGCCGTCGATTCCGGACGACATCCACGTCGCGCCGCGAACGTCGTGGCAGTCCCCGGCTTCGGGGTGGGATCGACGAGGACGACCGCGGCCGCCCGACAACGGCACCGACATCGATCGACTGCAGGCACCCGATTCGACGAGTCCGTTCTTGCGACGAATTCCTTCGTGGTATGTTTCCGGCAACACGAATTGCGTTGCCGAATGATTCACGATGTTCGAATCGAGTTGTTGACGATGACGTGACGTCGTCCCCACGTCTGGCTCCTCGTCGACGACACCACTGCCGGGCACCGATCCCAGGAACCACCTTGCACCACGACCACGACCAGCTCGCCGAGCTCGCCAATCGCCACCTCTGGGGCCACTTCTCGACCGTCGGTGGAGGCATCGACACCGTCCGCATCATGGAACGCGGCGACGGCTGCTACATCTGGGATGACCGGGGCAACCGGTACCTCGACGGCCTCGCAGGACTGTTCACCGTCCAGGTCGGTCACGGTCGGGCCGAACTCGCAGACGCCGCCCGCGAGCAGGCAGAGCGATTGGCCTACTTCCCGATCTGGACCTACTCGCACCCGATGGCGATCGAGTTGGCGGCCCGGCTGGCAGGACACGCTCCGGGCGACCTCAACCGTGTCTTCTTCACGACGGGCGGCGGCGAGGCGGTCGAGTCGGCGTGGAAGCTGGCCATGCAGTATTTCCAGTCGATCGATCGCCCCCAGAAACGCAAGGTCATCAGCCGCCATCTCGGGTATCACGGCACCTCGATGGGTGCGCTCTCGATCACGGGCGTCCCCGCCCTGCGCAACACCTTCGAACCCCTCGTGCCCGGCGCACACAAGGCAGCGAACGCCAACGAATACCGGTGCTCGATGTGCGCGGCCGCCGGGTCGTGCACGCTGTCGTGCGCTGACGACATCGAGCAGGTCATCCTGCGCGAGGGGCCCGACACCGTCGCCGCCGTCTTCGTCGAGCCGGTCCAGAACTCCGGCGGTTGCTTCGTCCCCGCCGACGGCTACATGCAACGGGTCCGCGAGATCTGCGACAACCATGACGTGTTGATGGTCTCCGACGAGGTCATCTGCGCGTTCGGGCGACTCGGCCACATGTTCGGCGCCGACCGATTCGGCTACGTCCCCGACATCATCACCTGTGCCAAGGGGTTGACCTCCGGCTACTCCCCGCTCGGTGCGATGATCGTCAGCGATCGCCTCGTCGAACCGTTCGTCGACTCGACCAACCGGTTCCTCCACGGCTTCACGTTCGGTGGCCATCCGGTCAGCTGCGCGGTGGCCATGGCCAACCTGGACATCTTCGAACGCGAGGGCCTGCTCCAGCACGTGCTCGATCACGAACCGGAGTTCCGACGTCAGCTCGAGACGCTGCGGGACCTCCCCATCGTCGGCGACGTCCGTGGCGCCGGCTACTTCTACGGAATCGAGATGGTGAAGGACCGAGCCACGAAGCAGACCTTCACCGCGGATGAGTCCGAGCTGCTGATTCGCCGGGTGCTGTCCGAATCACTGTTGGAGCACGGTCTGATCTGTCGTGCCGACGACCGCGGCGAAGCGGTGATCCAGCTCTCTCCGCCTCTGATCGCCGGACCGGAAGAGTTCGAGCTGATCACCGAAACGCTGCGTACCGTCCTGCTCACCGGCATGGCCGAACTGGGAATGTGAGCGACGGGATGTCAGCCGCCGAACTCGACGACATCGACAAAGCCATCATTCGTGCGCTGCAGAGTGACGGGCGGCTCGCATATTCACAGCTGGGCACGATGGTCGGCCTCAGCGAGGCGGCGGCGCGTCAGCGGGTCAACCGGCTCGCCGAGCGTGGCGTCATGCAGATCGTCGCGGTCACCGACCCGGCGAAGATCGGGCTCCCGATCCAGGCGATGATCGGGATCAACGTGGAGGGGGACATCGGCGAGGTCGCCGACCGACTCGCAGCCGTCGAACAGTTCGAGTACCTCGTCGTCGCGGCCGGACGCTACGACATCCTCGCCGAGGTCGTGTGCTCCGACACCGACGACCTCCTGCGCATCGTCAACAAACACGTCCGCAGCGTGCCAGGGGTTCGCGCCACCGAGATCCTGACCTACCTCAAGCTCGTCAAGCAGACGTACAACTGGGGAACCGGATGACGACCACGTGTTCGATTCGTGTCCACTCCGTGAAGATGTCACCTTGCGTTCATGGGGCACAGCCGTCCTCGTCTACTCTCCGGCTGAGTGTCGGCCACACGATCTCGATCCGAAACGGGGTCGCGACGTGATCGGGGCCCGGAAGGGACATGACCCAGCGATGTGCGACAGCGACCACGTCATCGAACTGCGCCGCGTCCGCAAGACCTTCGGCGATTTCGTCGCGGTCGAGCACGCCGACATCGCCATTCGGGAGGGCGAGTTCTTCGCGATGCTCGGCCCGTCGGGGTGCGGCAAGACGACGACCCTCAAGATGATCGCCGGGTTCGAGCAACCGACGAGCGGTCACGTCGTGTTGAACGGCGTCGACGTGAGTCGAGTTCCGCCCTACAAGCGCAACGTGAACACCGTGTTCCAGCAATACGCGCTGTTCCCGCACATGACCGTGGCCGACAACGTGAGGTTCGGTCCTCGATCGCGGAAGGTACCCAAGGCGGACTACGAGGCGAGTGTGGCCGAGATGCTCGAGGTCGTGCGGCTCGGTGACTTCGCGCACCGCAAACCGACCCAGTTGTCAGGCGGGCAGCAGCAGCGCGTCGCATTGGCACGGGCACTCGTCAACTACCCGGCCGCACTCCTTCTCGACGAGCCCTTGGCCGCGCTCGACCTGAAGTTGCGCGAAGCAATGCAGTTCGAACTCAAGCGGATCCAACGTGACGTCGGCATCACGTTCGTGTTCGTCACCCACGATCAAGGTGAAGCGCTCACGATGAGCGACCGGATCGCGGTGATGAGCGAAGGCCGTGTCGAGCAGATCGGGTCACCCGAGGAGATCTACAACAGTCCGGCCAGTCTGTTCGTCGCCGGCTTCATCGGATCGGCCAACCTGCTGCCAGGGGAGGTGTCGGGCAGCGACGGGGATGACACCGTCGTCGCACTCAACAGCGGCGCCAAGGTCCGTGCCCGCACGTCGGTTTCCCACCAGGTCGGCGCCCCGGTGTCGTTGATGCTCCGCCCGGAGCGGCTCCGGGCATCGACCGAGCCGAGTGCCGAGGGCCGGTCACTGGAGGGCACTGTCACCGATCTCGTGTTCCAGGGCGCGACCGCACGACTCGGCCTCCGTCTCGCCGACGGCACCGAGGCGGTCGCAAACGTTCCGGCCGACAACGACCTGCCGTTCCTCCATGCCGGCTCGACCGTTCACGTCCACTGGGATCCCGGAGCTGCCTACGTGCTGACGGGGCGGCCCGATCGACTCGACCCAGCCACCGACGACATCGGCATCGCCGATGTCCGCGACACGAACTGAACACCCGACACCATCTGAACACCCGACACCATTCGAACACCCGACCACGACGGAAGGAACCCCATCACATGACCACCCCAGGCAACGATCTCCCCGCTCAGCGAAGCGTCATGAGCCGACGTCGGCTCCTTGCGCGGGCCGGAGCGCTCGGCGCCGCGGGCTTCTCCCTACCGGCCCTGCTCGCAGCCTGTGGTGGCGACGACGACGGTGGCACCACGACGGCCGCCGGCGACACGACGGGGTCGACGGCGGGCGGCGACGCAGGCGGAAGCGAAGGTGGCGGCAATTCGCTGTACTTCGAGAACTGGCCCGAGTACATCGACCCGACCGAGGACGGACTGGTCGGGACCGTCGAGCGCTTCATGGAGGCGTCGGGAATCGACATGACCTACGCCGAGACGTACAACGACAACGTCGAGTACTTCGCGAAGATCCAGCCCCTGCTCGGCACCGGTAAGACCATCGACCCCGACATCATCGCCCCGACCTCGTGGCTCGTCGGCCGGCTGATCACGCTCGGCTGGCTCGACAAGCTCCCGATCGATCTGGTCCCCAACGCCGCCAACCTGCGCGTGGACCTGCAGAATCCGTCGTGGGATCCGACCGGTGAATACTCGCTGCCGTGGCAGACCGGGTTCGCCGGAATCGCCTACAACATCGACGCGACCGGCCGCGAGCTGACCAGCACGGCAGACCTGTTCGATTCCGCCTTCAGCGGCAAGATCGGCATGCTCACCGAGATGCGCGACACCATGGGCCTGCTGATGCTCGCCGAGGGTGTCGACATCTCGACGGTGTCGACCTTCGACGAGGCCTCGGCTGCGTTCGATCGGCTCGAGGCCGCGACCAATGACGGCCAGATCCGCCGCTTCACCGGCAACGACTACCTCAACGACCTGAGTACCGGGAACTTCGCGGCCTGCGTCGGGTGGTCCGGTGACGTCGTGCAGCTGTCGATCGAGAACCCCAACGTCCGGTTCGTCATCCCCGAAGAGGGCGGAACGAGTTGGGCCGACGCGATGGTGCTGCCCAAGGGCGCGGTGAACCGCGACGCGGCAGCCAAGTGGATGGACTTCTGCTACGACCCGGTACAGGCGGCGCAGATCACGGCCTGGGTGCAATACGTCTCGCCGGTCGCCGGTGTGCGCGACGAACTGGCGAAGATCGACCCCGAGCTCGCCGAGAACCCGTTGCTCTTCCCCGATGACGAGACGGTGGCACGTACCTTCGCGTTCGCCAACCTCGACGAGGAGACCGAGGCACAGTACGACGCCCGGTTCTCCGAGATCACCGGCGCCTGATCCGACGTCCAGCGTGACCATCGCAGACCCAGCACTCGAACCGGACGCCGGCCCGGAGCCGGACCCGGAACCGGCGCGCCGATCGATCAATCCGGAATGGATCGGTCTGGGCGCCTTGCTGCTGGCCGGGGGCCTGCTCGTTCTCGTCGGGACCGGGCTGGTGTCCGGGCCGCTCGCGGTGGTCACGCTGGCACTCACTCTCGGCGCGATCGTCGCCCTCGTCATCACGGCGCTCCTCGGCGGGCCGGAGACGCGACGGCGGATCGCTCCGTATGGGCTCCTCAACCCCGGCATGTTGTGGCTCGCGCTGTTCTACCTCGCACCGCTGGTCACACTGTTGCGCAACTCGCTGTCGACGCTGCCCAGTCGGTTCGCGGTCAAGGCGGAGTTCGACTGGAACTTCAGCAACTATGCAACGGCGTTCACCGACTTCGGGCCGCAGTTCGTGCGGGGCTTCGGCTACGCCGCCATCGCGACGGTGCTGACGATCCTGCTCGGCTACCCGCTGGCATACGTGATCGCGTTCCGGGGCGGGAGATATCGAGGCCTCCTGCTCGGCCTCATCATCATCCCGTTCTTCACCTCGTACCTGATCCGGACGATCGCCTGGCAGAGCCTGCTTGCGGACACCGGGCCGATCCCGAACCTGCTCGACGCCATCGGCCTGCAACCGCTCCTCGACGCCGTCGGGATCATGGACGGCGACAAGATCCTCAACACACCCGCAGCCGTGATCGGGGGTCTGACATACAACTTCCTGCCGTTCATGACGCTGCCGATCTACGTCAGCCTCGAGAAGATCAACCTCAACCTCGTCGACGCCGCGAAGGACCTGTACTCCGGGTCGGCACGGGCCTTCTTCAGAGTCGTCTTCCCACTGTCGCTCCCCGGAGTCTTCGCGGGAACGCTCCTGACGTTCATCCCGGCATCCGGTGACTTCGTCAACCAGCAGTACCTCGGCAATCCGAACACGTCGGTGATCGGCCAGTCGATCCAGAATCAGTTCCTCGTGCAGAACAACCTGCCCCTTGCATCGGCGATGTCGTTCGTCCTGATGGCGATCATCACGGTGCTCGTGATCATCTACAGCCGCTTCTTCGGAACGGACGACCTGGCATGAGTGCGCCGGCGACCCCGCTCGGATCGGTCGGCAAGTGGGCGCTCAACGTGTTCGCGGCCGGTGTGCTCGTCTACCTCTTCCTGCCGATTCTCTGGATCATCGTGTTCTCGTTCAACGAGCCGAAGGGCAAGTTCAACTTCGTCTGGCAGAACCCGACGCTCGACAACTGGCGAGAGCCGCTCAAGGACGAGGCGCTCACGGATGCGCTCGTCGAGAGCCTCAAGATCGCCGCGATCTCCACGATCATCGCGACGGTGCTCGGATCGCTCATCGCGATCGCCCTCGCCCGCTACAACTTCAAGGGCAACGTGCTGCTCGACTTCGTGCTGATCCTCCCCCTCACCACCCCCGAGATCGTCATCGGCTCCTCGCTCGCCACGCTGTTCCTCGACCAGGACGTGACCCGCGGGTTCACCACGGTCGTGATCGCGGACGTGATGTTCCAGATCAGCTTCGTCGCACTCACCGTACGGGCCCGCGTGCGCGGGTTCGACTGGACGCTCGAGCAGGCCGCCCAAGACCTGGGGGCGTCGCCGGTGCGGACGTTCTGGAAGGTCACGTTCCCCCTCATCCTCCCCGGCATCCTCGCGGCTGCGCTGCTGTCGTTCGCGCTGTCGGTCGACGACTTCATCATCACGCTGTTCAACGCCGGGTCGGTGAGCACGTTCCCGCTGTTCATCAACGCGAGCTTCAAGAACTCGTTCTCGCCACAGATCAACGTGCTCGCCACGATCGTGCTGGTCGCCTCGGTGGCGCTCATGGCATCGGGCACGACCATCGGAGCGATCCGCAGGCGGCAACAGACCGGCTGAGCGGCGCCGGCGACCAGACGGTCGCCGCGGACACCGACAAAGGAACCCATGGCCGGCTCCCCGGCATCAACCCAACCACCCGATGACACCCACGCCCGGCGTGCCCTCGACGCCATCGCCGATGCCGAGCCCTACCCGTTCTGGATGGAGAGCACCGAGCTGCCGGAGTCGAATCCCACGCTCGTGCGCGACGAGCACTGTGACCTGTGCATCGTTGGCGGCGGCTACACCGGCCTCTGGACCGCCATCGTCGCGAAGGAACGCGACGCGTCACGTGACGTGGTACTGATCGACAAGGGTGAAGTCGGTGGCGCCGCCAGCGGACGCAACGGCGGGTTCGTGGAGTCGTCGCTGACACACGGGGTCGCCAACGGTCTGGCACGGCACGGCGACGAGATCGACGTCCTCGAGGAGCTCGGCCTGCGCAATCTCGACGAGATCGAGGCGACGATCGAGCGCTACGGCATCGACTGCGGTTACGAACGGACCGGCGTCATCGACGTCGCCCACGACGGACACCCGGCGTCCTACGTCGACGAGCTACGCGAAGAGCACGACGTGCTCAGGGGCATGGGGCAACAGGTCGAGTGGCTCGACGGGGAAGCGATGCGGGCAGAGGTCCATTCGCCGACGTACACCGCCGGACTCGTGCGCTCGCACCGCGCCGCACTCATCGATCCGGCGCGCCTGGCCTGGGGTCTCAAACGTGTCGCCGAAGACCTCGGTGTGCGGATCTACGAGCACTCGAAGGCCACCGAGTTGGACCGCGACGGCGTCGCCATGATCGTGACCACACCGCTCGGTCGTGTCCGCTGCGCCCGGGTGGTCCTGGGCACCAACGCCGACAAGCCCCTCCTGAAGCGGGTTCGGCAGTACATGGTGCCGGTCTACGACTATTGCCTGGTGACCGAGCCGCTCAGCGCGGAGCAGATGGCCCGTGTGGGATGGGAGCGGCGGCAGGGTCTGTCCGACATCACCAACCAATTCCACTACTACCGGCTCACAGCCGACAACCGGATCCTGTGGGGCGGGTACGACGCGATCTACTACTGGGGCTCGAAGACATCGGTGGAGCTCGAATCGCGGCCCGAGACGTGGGCGACGCTCGCCACCCACTTCTTCCAGACGTTTCCCCAGCTCGAGGACCTCGACTTCACGCACGTCTGGGGCGGAGCGATCGATACGAGCACCCGGTTCTCGGTCTTCTTCGGGACGGCGATGCGGGACCGGGTCGCCTACGCCGTCGGGTACACCGGACTCGGCGTGGGTGCGTCCCGGTTCGCCGCGACGACCATGCTCGACCTGCTGGACGGCCGCCAGTCGATCGCCACGGAGACCGACTTCGTCCAGTCGAAGCCGCTGCCCTTCCCGCCCGAGCCGTTCCGGTTCGCAGGCATCCAGGCGACCCGCTGGTCGCTGAACCGGGAGGACCAGACCGGACGCCGAAACGCCTGGCTGCGAACTCTCGATCGGCTCGGGCTGGGCTTCGACTCCTGAACTCCGTGGGTCGGAGCCGGTCGTGTCGAGCCGCCGACACCAACTGGCTCTCGGCTCTCGGCTCTCTCGGCTCTCGGCTCTCGGCTCTCGGCTCTGATCGTGTGCAGCGGGGCGCTGTCGGGCCGGCGCCGGCGCGCTCATCGCAGGCGGTCGACGATGTCACCGACTCGTGACGGTCGGTCCGAGCGATGCTCGGACCGGTCGGCCGCGGCCGAGAGGTGCATCAGCGAGGTGATCCCCATCCAACGCAGCGGTTCGGGCTCCCAACGTCTCGATCGATGATCTACCCACGGCAACGTCGTCAGATCGGTGTCGCGCTCGAGTATCAGATCGGCGAGCGTTCGGCCGGCGAGATTGGCGGCGGCGACACCCTCGCCCACGTAGCCACCCGCCCAGGCGATCTTCGACCGCCGGTCGATGCCGACGGACGGCCGCCAGTCACGCGGGATCCCGAGGACACCACCCCAGCGATGGCTGATCGGCACGTCACGCACCAGGGGCAGCAACTCGTGCAGCGCCGCCTCGACCCGACCCGAGATCGCCGGATCGGCGTGATCGGTGCGCACCCGCGAACCGTACAGGTACGGCGCACCTCGACCGCCGAAGGCGATCCGGTCGTCGGTCGTGCGCTGCCCATAGATCACCATGCGGCGGTCGTCCGCGAACGTCTGGCACCCGGCGAGGCCGATCTGGTCCCACATGTCTTTCGGGAGCGGCTCGGTGGCGATCATCGACGACGAGAACGGGATCAGCGCCCGCCGGTGCCCACGCAGGTCCCGTGTGTACCCCTCCGTCGCCTTGACGACGACATCGGCGACGATCCGACCGTGCGGCGTGACCAGCTCGCCTCGGCCCGGCACGATCTCGTCGATCCGTGTCGACTCGTTGATCACAGCGCCGAGCCGCTCGACCTCGATGGCCAGGCCGCGAACGAGCTGGAGTGGCTGGATCCGGGCGCCGGCGGCGAAGTACAGGCCACCGACGACGCCCGTGGCACCGAGTTGGCGGCGGGCAGTGTCGGCGTCGAGCAGCTCGATGTCGTGTGGACCGAACCCGTGCGCGGGTGCTCGGCGACCTCGGCGAGCTGGCGGGAACGCTGCGGGGAGGCGCGCGCCAGGCGAATGACGCCGCCCTTCGCGAATCCGCAGTCGATGCCGACCCTGTCGACCACCCGCCGGACCTCGTCGACCGCGCCCATCGCCATCCGCGAGAGGCGGACACCGTCGTCGACGCGGCAGCCATGACGCTGCGACAGCTCGATCGCTCCGGAGAGCCCTCCCGCCAGCTCGCCGACGCACCAACCACCGTTGCGCCCCGATGCGCCGAAGCCGACGTGCTCGGCATCGACGAGGAGGACCGATACGGTCGGATCGACGCGCAGGATCGAATAGGCGGTCCACAACCCCGTGTAGCCGGCGCCGACGATCGCCACATCGACGCGGTGCTCGCCGGCAAGCGGCGGCCGACGGTTCGACCGCGGCTCCTGGCTCGACCACAACGACGCGCTCGCGTCCGATCGAGAAACGTCGGGCCTGTCCATCCACACGATCGTAGGTCGCCGCGGCGAGGGCCCGGGCCGCCGCGCCTCCCACAACCGACACGCCGCAGACGAGTAGCTTGGGCCGGTGCGAGTCCTCGTCATCGGTGCTGGAGGTGTTGGTTCTGCGTTCGTGGCGATCGCGGCGAAGCGTGACGCCTACGAACACATCACGGTGGCCGACGTCGATCTCTCGAAGGCCGAGGCAGCCTCGACGGGAGTCGGCGACGGCGCGGCCGAGCGAATCGTCGCCGCCCACGTCGACAGCGAGCCGACGCGATTCGGTCACCGCACTCGCCCGCGAGATGTCCGCCGACGTCATCCTCAACGCCTGTGATCCTCGCCTCAACCCGCCGATCTTCTTCGGTGCCTTCGATGCGGGATGCGACTACGTCGACATGGCGATGAACCTGTCCTCACCACACCCCGTCGATCCCTACAACCAGACCGGTATCCGCCTCGGCGACGGGCAATTCGCCGAACATCCGACATGGCGCAACCGCGGCATGATGGCACTCCTCGGCATGGGCGTCGAGCCCGGGTTCTCCGACGTCGCTGCCCGATTCGCCGCGGACGAGCTCTTCTCCGACATCGATGAGATCGGCGTCCGCGACGGTGCCGACCTCGTCGTCGAAGGCCACGACTTCGCGCCCACCTTCTCGATCTGGACGACGATCGAGGAGTGCCTCAATCCGCCGGTGATCTACGAACGTGACCGTGGCTGGTTCACGACCGAGCCGTTCAGCGAACCCGAGCTGTTCACGTTTCCGGAGGGCATCGGCGAGGTCACGTGCGTGAACGTCGAGCACGAAGAGGTCATCTTGATGCCACGATGGATCGACGTCGACCGGGTCACGTTCAAGTACGGCCTCGGTGAGGACTTCATCTCGGTGCTGGAGACACTGCGCAAACTCCGGCTCGATACGACCGACGAGGTGACGGTCAAAGGTGTCGAGGTGTCACCACGCGATCTCGTCGCCGCGGCGCTGCCCGACCCGGCAACCCTCGGCGACAAGATGTCGGGGCGTACCTGCGCGGGCAGTTGGATCCGCGGCACGGGCGTCGACGGTCGACCTCGGGAGGTGTACGTGTACCACCTCGTCGACAATGCCTGGACGATGAAGGAATTCGGTCATCAGGCCGTGGTCTGGCAAACAGCGGTGATGCCGGCAGTGGCGATCGAACTGATGGCGACCGGCGTGTGGCGAGCGGCGGGCATCGTCGGCCCCGAGGCACTCCCGGCACGGCCGTTCCTGGATCTGCTCGACGACTACGGCAGCGAATGGAAGTGCGCCGAATACCGAGATCGCGCGCCGCTCCCGCCGTCGGCTTGCGACTGACGGGTTCCGCGGCGACGAGTACCACGGGATGACCCGGACGCCGATGAGCTGACCGCCAGCGGCCGAGTGTCCGGTCCGACGATCATCCTCGTGGGAGGATCTCGTTGTGCTGGACCTTCGAGCGCTGAACCGATTGATCGCCGTGCTGGTCGCACTCGTCGCCGTACCGGGAGGCTTCGTCGAGGCGGCCCTGTCGGCGATTCAGAATGCGGCGACCGCCGACGAGTGGGCCGACCGAGGTGCCAGAACACAGGCAACCGAGCCCGAACGACCGACGACGACGCCCTACGGCCTCCCGGTCGCCGACGCGGCACAGGCCGGATGGAGCGATACGCACTCGACCTATCCGGCCACCGACGTCTTCTCGCGATGCGGGGCCCGACTCGTCTCCCCGGTCTGGGGAACCGTGCTCGAGGTCCGGCGCATCGACTCCTACGATCCGGCGATCGACAACCCGGCCACTCGTGGGGGCAGATCGGTGGCGATTCTCGGATTCGACGGCGTGCGCTACTACCTCGCCCACTTCGACACGATCGTCGATGATCTCTCGGTCGGCGACGAGGTCGCACTCGGCCAGGAACTCGGCACGATGGGCGACTCGGGACGAACCTCGGCCTGCCATCTGCACTTCTCGATCTCGCCGCCGTGTCCGAGCAAGGAGTGGTCGGTGCGGCGCGGTGTGATCTGGCCGTACACCTACCTCGACGCCTGGCGGCGTGGCGAGCAGCTCAGCCCGGTCGCCGAGGTCGGCGCGTGGCTGACGGCGAACCCGACCGGGTGCGCAGACGCGATGGCCGACCCGTTCGCCCCCGATGCATGAACACGGGCGGGCCCGACCTCACCGGTCGGACCCGTCCGTGATACCCGCTTCTCAGGGGAGCTCGTTGACCCGATCCGTGCTCGGCGGTGCCACCGGACCGAACGTCCCGAGATAGTTCGTGAGTGCCTCCAGGTCGACCCCGCCGTCGAGCCGCGGCGTGCTGATCGTGCCCAACGTGTCGAAGTTGTCACCGCCGTCGGCGAGGAAGTTGTTCACCGTGACCTGATAGGCCCCTGTCGGGCTGAGCGGAACACCGTTCAACTCGACATTGTCGACCGTGACCGACGTGCAGTCGCCGGCGGCGATCGTCGTCGACAGGTCGTAGGTGAGGCCGTCCGACACCCCCAGGTGCAGGAACGGTCTGCTCGAGCCGACCGGCTGACACTGTTCTTCGAGTACGGCAACGATCTCGGCTCCGGTCATCTCGTAGGTGATGAGGGTGTTGCCGAACGGCTGGAACGTCACGGCTTCGGCGTAGGTGACGACACCATCGCCCTCCGGCGGTGTCTGGGATTCGGCGAAGGTCAGGTCGGAACGAACGCCGCCGGGATTCATGAGAGCGATCTCGGATCCATTTGCGGATGTCGCCCAGAGCTGTGCATCGGCGACGAGGTTGCCGGCCGCCGACTCGACGCCCCGGTCGACACCTGGCGGAGTGCCGCCACGGTTGATGTCGGCGGTGATCGTGCCGATCGGCGTCGGGCCCACCTCGTCGAAGAGCGGCTGCCACTTCTCGATGATCGAGGTGATCGCCGGATCGGGCGTCAGCGCGGCCTGCTCGACGACATGGTTCGTCGCCGTGCTCAGGTCGCGCCGGACGTCCTTGGTCTTCTTGTCGAGGACGAGGTTGACCTCCGAGACCACTCGGCCGAACGAGTACGCACTCGTGACGATGCGCGGGTTCCCCGCCGGGTCGTCGAGCCTGCAGTTGTACGGCAGGTGGGTGTGGCCGGTGATCACCGCGTCGATCTCGGGGTCGAGCGCGTCGTTGATCGCGACGATAGGGCCCGAGATGCCCACGCAGTTGTCGACGTCACCGGGCGGCGGGGTCTGCGATCCACCCTCGTGCAGGAGCACGACGATGGCCTCGACCTTCTTCTTCTTCAGTTCGGGGACGAGCGCATTGGCGGTCTCGGCTTCGTCGAGGAAGTCGTAGCCCTCGATGCCGGCCGCGGCGACGAGCGTGTCGGTCGCCTCCAGGGTCATACCGATGAACGCCACCCGGATACCTTTGACCTTGCGGATCTCGTACGGCGGCAACACGGTCTCGGGGCCGTGGTCGTGCTTGTGTCCGCGGTAGCCACGACGGTGGTGACCGTGACCGTCGTCACCGTCGGGCGAGGACTCGACGACGTTGGCCGCGAGCCACTGGAAGTCGGCCCCGGGATACGGGTCATCCGGGAAGTAGCAGCCGTCGACCGGGTGGCAGCCACCCTCCTGCATGCGCAGCAGCTCCGTGACGCCTTCGTCGAACTCGTGGTTGCCGACGCTGGAGATGTCGAGGCCCATCTCGTTGAGCGTCTCCACGGACGGCTCGTCGTGGAACAGGCCGGAGAACGCCGGCGAACCACCGATCAGGTCGCCCGCCGCCACCGTCAGACTGTACTTGTTGCCCTCACGCAGCTCGTTCAACTTCGCCGACAGGTACTCACCGCCGCCGGCGTCGACGCCGGCGACCTGCCCGGCGGCGTCGGGCAGCACATGGCCGTGGTAGTCGTTGAATGCGAGCAACTGCAGATCGACCGTTCTGCTGGGACGGTGTTTGCGGCCGTGGCCGTTGTTCCCACCATTGCCGAAGTTCGCGGCTGGCCTCCGAGCTCGTCACGGCGATCGTGGTGATCGACAAGGCGACGGCGCCGACGGCGGCGAGGACTTGTCGACCACGGTGTCGTGTGGTCCGAGGTCGTGTGGTCCGATGTTGTGTGGTCGGTTGCATGACTACCCTCCGTGCCGGGGTCGGAAGAACTGGCACGCAGCGTGGTCTACACCCTCCAGGTGGTGGAGCGAAAGGTCGAGCCATCGCCAACCGGCGCAACTTCGCGTAAACTTTGCATGCTTGACGAGAGGGCGCACATTCCCGCCCAACCAGCCCGGGATCCATCCGGGCATCTAGTGTCGTGACATGACCACCGATCGCCAGCGATCCGCGGCGCCGACACCGCTGCTGCGACTCATGGAGTCACGAGCGGTGTTCGAGTTGGGAGCTGTCTGGGCCGCGTCGCCCCTCCTGCGGATGATCGGGCGCGGCGACAACCACCCCGTGCTGATCCTGCCGGGGTTCCTCGCCGGCGATCCGTCGACCGCGCCGCTTCGCTCGGTGCTCCGTGGCCAGGGCTACTGGGTCCACGGCTGGCAGCTCGGCCGCAACCTGGGTCCGACCCCCGAGGTGATCGATGGCATCGTCAAGCGGCTGCACGAGCTGCACGAGCGCCACCAACGCCCGGTGAGCCTCATCGGCTGGAGCCTCGGCGGTATCTATGCACGACGACTGGCGCGCCGCTTCCCTCACCAGGTGCGCCAGGTGATCACACTCGGCAGCCCGTTCCGGATCAACCCCGAAGTCGATCGCAGCGCCGTGTCCGGGCTCTACGAGCGCCTCCGACCGACCCACGCGGTCACGGTCGACCAGATCCTGCCTGGCATGGAGGGAGGACCGCTCTCCGTTCCGGCGACCGCGATCTACACCCGAACCGACGGTGTGGTCCGTTGGTGGCAGTGCCTCGAATCGATCGGCCACGAACGAGAGAACATCGAGGTCCGCGGCAGTCACAGCGGCCTCGGCTTCAACCCGGCGGTGATCTTTGCGATCAGCGACCGACTCGCCCAGCCCGCGGGCGAGTGGATGCCCTTCCGCGCGCCGTTCGGGTTCGGTCGTCAGTTCCCGCATCCCGCCGACTGGGCGCCCGACCTGTCGCGCACGGTCGCCTGAGCCCGAGGACCGCTGCGAACCCGCCTTGTAGCTTCGGGAGCATGTCACGCCCTCCCGCCACGCAGTACTCGATCCATCTCCGCGTCTCGCTGAGCAACGTGCCGGGCGTGCTCGGGCAACTCGCCACGGCGATCGGTGAGGCGGGCGGCAACATCTACGCCGTCGACTCATTCGTGGCCAAGGGGTCACAGGTCGACCGCGACATCGTCGTCAACTGTCGCAGCGTCGAACACCAGACCGAGATCGTCGACGCGGTGCGGGCAACGCAGGGCATCACGCTCCACGACTGGTGGGACCGCACCTTCCGGATGCACGAGGGCGGCAAGATCGAGGTTCTGCCGCTCTGCCCCGTCGGCGATCAGGAGGATCTCTCGATGGCATACACGCCAGGTGTCGCCCGGGTCTGTACTGCGATCGCCGACGACGAGTCGCTCGCCGACACCTACACGATCCGCAGGAACACCGTCGCGATCGTGTCGGACGGCACTGCCGTGCTCGGTCTCGGTGACATCGGGCCCAAGGGCGCAATGCCCGTGATGGAGGGCAAGGCGCTGTTGTTCAAGGAGTTCGGCGGGGTCGACGCCTTTCCGATCTGCCTCGATGTGTCGACGCCCGAGGAGATCATCGAGACCGTCGTCCGGCTCGCGCCGACGTTCGGAGGAATCAATCTCGAAGACATCGCCGCACCCGGAGCATTTCAGGTCGAAGAGGCCCTGAAGGAGCAGCTCGACATCCCGGTCTTCCACGACGATCAGCACGGCACAGCGGTCGTCACGCTGGCCGCAGTGGAGAACGCGCTCCGGATCACCGGCAAGCGAATCGACGAGTTGTCGATCGTGATCTCCGGCGTCGGAGCCGCCGGTGTGGCGATCGGGAAGATCCTCATGGGGGCCGGTGCGGGTCAGATCGTCGGCGTCGACTCCCGGGGGGCGGTCTACGACGGTCGGGACGGCTTGAACATCTGGAAGCAATGGTTCGCCGAGCACACCAACCCCGACCGCAAGCAGGGCGCACTCTCCGATGTGATGAACGGGGCCGACGTCTTCATCGGAGTCAGCGCGCCCGACATCCTCACCCCCGACGATGTCCGGGCGATGGCCGACGACCCGATCGTGTTCGCGATGGCCAATCCCGATCCGGAGATCCGGCCGGAGCTGGTCGAGGGGCTCGTCCGCGTCATGGGAACGGGTCGCAGCGACTACCCCAACCAGATCAACAACGTGCTCGCCTTCCCCGGGATCTTCCGGGGCGCGCTGGACGCCCGCGCCAGCACTATCACCGAACACATGAAGCGGGCCGCCGCCACGGCGATCGCCGAGTCGGTCACCGACGATCAACTGAGCGAGACGTTCATCATGCCGCCCGTGTTCGACACGTCGGTGTCGGAACGCGTCGCCCGTGCCGTCGCCGCTGCGGCGGTCGACGACGGCGTCTGCCGGCCGTAGCCCGTCGACGGCGTCTGGCACGGCCGGAGATCAGATCGGGAGACCGCCAGCGTCGACGACGGCTCTGCTGAACGGTCGGGCGAGTTCGCGCAATCGAGCGCACCCCTCCTCACCGATCGACTCGTACGGGATCACCGAAAGCTGATCCGTGCGATCCTCGACCCACTGCCGCCGTTCGGCACCGAGATCGCTCAAGGTGCCGTCCGGGTCGAGCAGTCCACGGTCGACGAGCCGATCGCTGGCCGCCGTCCACACCTCATCGGACCAGTTTCGCGACTGCTGGAGCACCCCGGCCGCGATCGCCCCGGTCCCGCCGTGCATCAGCAACGCCTCGACGCCGGATACACCGTCGGCGACGAGTGCAGCAACGTGCCCGTCGCCTCGGAACTCCCGCAGCAATGTCTGGGCGTGCCAGAGCACGAGGTGGGGCATCGACGGCCACGGCAGATTCGCATGCCCGGCGAAGAGCGGTCGACCATGGAGATGGTCGCAGGCTGCGAGGGCTGCGGTGCGAGCGAGGCCCGCCGCCTGGACCATCTCGTCGCTCTTGATGGCGCCATCCCCGAGTAGCCGACGCAGTGCCGCATCGGCGGCCATGAACCGAGCGTCGATCAACTCCTCCGGTCGAACGGTCTGCCACACCCCCGACATCGACTGGCGAACCGTTGCCGGATCGAAGTTGTAGAACGTAGCGATCACGACGTCGGCCGGCGCCTCGCCGAGCGGCGCGGACCGTGACGCGAAGTAGCCGGACCGCCGGTCCTCGAGGCCGGCGTTGCGATAGTGCTCGGCTGCCTCCGGGACGAAGTAGATCATCCCGTGGAGCGGCTCGAGGGTGCGCCACGTCTTGCGGGCGGTGACAGGGTCCATCGCGAGACGGTAGCTGTGCACCGAAATCGTGCGCGAGACGGAGACCGACGAAACCCGGGCGCTTGGTCGCCCGACGAACTCGGACCGGACCGCGGCCCCTCGGGCCGCGTGATCTCGCGGTGGTTCGGCTGTCGTTCACGCGAAGTACGCGGACCACCGTGACGAGTTCCGCCACTCCGCCGCAAGGTCGTGGTGTGCTCGATCGCGTTGCGTCGCAGCCGGTGGCCGAGCGTCGGTCTCACACGTCGACGAGTTCGTTGGCGCGGTCCGAGAGTGGTTGCCGGAACAGCCCATTGGGCACCGGTGCACCGGTTCGGACGAGGGAGAGGTGCCAGGAGGGCGACGAGCCGAGCGCCCACCGGAGTGCGTCCGTCCCGAAGCCTCCGATCTCTTGGGCCCGCCAGCCCGGCCGGAGCTCGACGATGTCGAGCAGCCGCTCCGGCAACGTGGCGACGGCCGCCTGGAAAAGCGGTCGGTAGCCGACCTTGACGGGAATCGAGAGCGGTGGATCCTGCAGGAACTCGATGGCGTGACGAAGGTCGTTCGTCGTGGCGAGATCTGGGTGATCGGCGACCCACGACCGGAGTTCGGCGGCGGTGGACGGCAAGGGGTCTGCTCCGAGCAGCGCTCCGATCCGGGTCTGCTCCTCGACGAACGTGTCCGCTTCCGAGGCGGTCAGCGGCGATGGTCCGTACGCCTGGTATGCGGCCAGGAACGACTCGGTCAGGACGTTGTGCACCCAGGCCGCCAGCTCAGGGTTGCCGGCGCTGTAGCGTCGCCCTCGCTCACTTCGTCCGTTGACGGGACGGTGAGCAGTTCGGACCATCGCGACCGCACGTTCGACCTCTGGCATCGCTCCGTAGGTCGTCTCGGTGACGTAGAACGACGTCCGTGTGAGGCGGCCGAGCGGGTCGTAGCGGTAGCGCGAGTGCTGTTCGACGCCGGCGACGACCTCGGGGTGCGCCGTCTGGACGACGAGAGCGCGGATGCCGCCCACGAACGCGGCCGCGTCACCGATCACCCTCCACGACACCGAGTCAGGGCCGAGCAGACCCGGGTCGGGCGCATGGTCGAGGGTGTGTTCCAGCGGTCTCGGACCGTGGGAGAAGAGACTGGTCGTGGCCTCGACGATCCGGTCCTTCACTCCGCCCACCAACGAGCCGGCGCTCTGGGCGAGTCCAGCACTCACGTCAGCGCTGACCGCGTCGGTCGGTGGTCGTGGCTCGCGCGTCCCGAACGAGATCTTCGAGGCTCTGGCCCGGGCCGCCCGTCAGTGCGGGCGTCCCGGCGCCTCGGAGCAGTCGAGCGACCTGCTCGACATCAGCGGTCCGAGTCGAATTCGTGACCGAGATGACCGCAAGGTCGGCGGCGTTGTCGGTGCAGCATTCGATGATCTGATCGGCGGGGACATCGGCGCCGAGATGATGGACATGCCACTGATCCGCACGAAGCGCAACCGCCGCCATCGTGGTCGGAAGCGAGTGAAGGTCACCGCTGATCGCAGCGACGACAGCGGTGCCGCGGCGACGACCGCGCGGATTCGGAACGATGTCTCCCAGGATGCGTTCGACGATGGCGGACGATCGATGTTCGATCCAGATCGACAGCTCCCCGCGATGCCACAACTCGCCGATCTGCCGGAGCGGAGGGACGAGAACCTCTTGAATCAGGTCGAGCATGGGTGTGCCCTCGTCGGCGAGCCGCCGCACCAGACGACGCGCAGCCGGTTCGTCACCGGCGACGAGGGCACGGTACAGGCGATCAGCGCTGCGTTCGAGCCGGGACACGCTCGGAGCGGGCCGCAAGTCGGGCGTCGACCTCTCCTGCTGCAGCTCGACGAGGTCGGACCGGTCGACGATGTACTTCCCGTTGACCCGCTGGGCCGGCAGACGACCCGAACGCACCCACCGGTATGCCGTTTGGTAGTGCACACCGAGTTCGTCGGCGGCCGCCTGCAGATCGACGTGCGCCGGTGTCGTGGTCGGTGTCGTGGTCGGTGTCGTGGTCGGTGTCGTGGTCGGTGTCGTGGTCGGTGTCGTGGTCGGTGCCGTCGTGGCCATGCGAGGAGTGTAGTTCCCGCTCCAGGAAATTTGAACTGATCGGTGATAAATAAGGCTGAACGTTGATAACTTGCTCTGCATCCCTCAGCGGCGTTGTCGTCCCGGCCGTGCCTCATCCTCCTCCGACAAGCGGGACGACAACGCCGCACCATCGAAAGTGCGCCGTCATGACAGCTGTCCTGCCGGGGCGAGGCGCCGGTCTCTCGACGCAGCACTCGTCCCCACTCCGATCACACGACATCGAGCCCCTGCTCGACGCCGTCGTCGACGGCGACGTGCTCCGAACGATGCACCGTGCCGCTCGCCTGTCTGCGACGGCAACCCACACGATTCCCGATCACCACCTCCTCGATCGGCTCGACCATCTCCTCGCCTGCTCAGGCATCGGTGCCCTGGCCGCCATCGAGGTGCTGGGCGCCCTCATCGGCGGCGACGCCGATGACCGACTCGCCGATCTGGCGGCGGCGGACGACCTGATGGTCCGACGACATGCAACGTGGCGCCTCGGTGACCGGACACCGAACCGCAGCATGATGCCGACCCTCGCGCTGGAGATCCAGCGTGGTGGGCTCGATACGTTCCACGCCCACCGGACGCTCCGACGCTGGTCGAATGTCGACGCTGCTTCGGTGCTCAGAGCCGTGACCACCGAGCTCGCCGTCACCGACGACGAGGCGGGTCGCGCCCGGCTGATCGACCTCATCGCCGTCGTCGACGATCGCGGCACCGACGAACTCCTCGTCGACGTCGCCGTCAACACCTCGGAGCCGGACGCTCCGCGACTGGCTGCGATCGGTGCACTCGGCGAACGGCGCAGCGACTTGATCGGTGCCGCGCTCGACGCGCTCGCCCGCCTCGACGACCACATCGGTGCGCACGCTGCGCTGGCGCTCCAGGCGAGCCGGCCGAATCGCCGTGAGCGTGCCACCGATGGCCTCCACATCGCACAGTTGGTCATGTCCGACGGCCTCGACGGGCAACTGAGCCGCGGAGGCCGTGGTGAGACCGGCGGGGTCGCGAGCCTGCTCGTCTCACTCGGAGGTGCGCTCGCGTCTCACCCATCGGTCGGGCACGTTCTCACGATCGGTCGCGGATCCGCCGCCGACGCGCTGATCGGACCGGTGGTGGACGAGACAGAGCCCTGCTCGTTCGGCATGATCGCTGTTGGCGACCCGGCTCGACCGGTCGATTCTGCGAACGATGCCTGGGAACACCTGCCTGCCGTCGAGCGGGGGCTCCGCCGCGCGATCCGTCTCGGCGGACCGGTCGACGTGCTGCATCTGCGGATGGCCGACGTCGGCACGCTGATCGGCGCCGAGCTCGCGGCCGCGATGGGCATCCCGACCTGCTTCAGCCTTGCGCCCGATCCTCACAACGTCATCCAGTCGCTCGAGCGGCGCGGTGAACTCGACGGCGACACGTTTGCGCGCCTCGAGACCGACCAGCACCTGTGGTTCCGGGCCCGCCTCATCGAAGATCTCGGCGCACGCGCCGACCGGGTCGCACTGTTTCCGAGGTCGACGTCGTTCCCGTTCCTCGACGAACTCGACGACGCCGACCGCCCGCATCGAACTGCCGTGGTCGCCGAGGGCATCGATCTCAGAGCCATCCGTCGTGCCGAGGCGGAGACCTCCCCCGACGTCACGACGCCGGAGATCCTCCGAGAGCTCGAATCGCGGCTCCCGGAGGAGCGGCTCGGACTCCCGCTGCTCGTGAGCGCAGGCCGTCTCCACCCCGTCAAGGGTATGGAGCGTGTCGTCGACGCCTGGGCCTCACATGACGGACTTCGTCGAGGGTGCAACCTCGTCATCATCGGTGGCGACCTCGAGGACCCGTCGCCGCCGGAGGCCGGCGTGCTCGACGCCATCGAACGCACCCTCGTCCGACATCCGGACGCACGCGACGGTCTCGTGCTGCTCGGTGGACGACCCCACGCCGACGTCGCCCGGCTGCTCGTCTCCGCCGCACGAGGGCGTGCCGGCGCGTGGACCGCCGATGGGGTCTACATCGACGGTGCACTGAAGGAAGAGTTCGGCCTCGCCGTGCTCGAAGCGCTCGTCTGCGGGCTCGTGGTCGTTGCGCCCCGCACCGGCGGTCCGTCGACGTACGTGACCGACGGTGACACCGGGGTGCTCGTCGCACCGCAGGACGACCTCGGAACTGCCGTTCGGTCGGCGTTTCGTCTCACCGACAAGGCCGGGCGGGCCGACCGGGCCCGGCGGATGGTCGAGTCCCGGTACTCGGTCGACACGATGGCGGGGCAGCTCGTCGAGCTCTATCGCGCCGAGGCTGCGTGATCACATGACGTTGTTGGTGATCAGTCCCGACTTCGCATCGCACTACCTCCCGATGGCCGTCGTGGCCAGCGCCGCACGGCACCACGGCGATCGGGTGGTGGTCGCGACCGGGTCGACGATGCGTCCTCACGTCGAAGCACACGGATTCGAGTGGCGGGAACTCCGACTCGGCTCGGGGTCCAACACGGGGATCGTCGAACGGTCCCCGGCGATCGACCGCTTCCTCGCGGCGACACAGCGCGGCCCGATCGCGACGCTCAGCCTCCAGGCGCGCGATCGGGCCGAAGATCTTCTGTGGCAGCCCACGACGGTGGCGCAACGGATCGCGGAACTGTGCGAGCGGCTCGACCCCGACCAGGTCATGGTCGACCACGTGTCGTTCGGGTCGACCCTCGCGATGTACGCCACGGGGCGCCCGTTCATCTCACTGGTTCCCGGCCATCCATCCCAACTCCCGGTCGGAGAGCACCGATACGGCATCCCGCCGCGGTGGCCCTCTGCGCTCGAACCGCGACCCGACGAGCTCGCAGAGCTGGAGCAGCTCGTCGACCGGGTCGGGCGCAGGTTCACCGACCGATGGAACGCCGTGCTCGCCGAGATCGCTCCCACCGCATGCCCCGTCGAGGACGCCTTTCGGGTGCACGGTGATCGGGTGCTCTTCAACGCTCCGCCCGAGCTCCAGGACCCGACCGATCAACGGGACATCTCGCCCGACCACCGGTTCGTCGGACCGCTCGTGCGGGACGAGACTCGTCCGCCCGGCTTCGACGAGTGGGGTCGGGGCCGGCGCGAGCCGCTCGTGTATGTGGCACTCGGGACGTTCTTGTCGCACCGCGGCGACGTGCTCGCACGCATCGCCGGAGCCATTCGAACCTCCGGAGCGCGAGCTGCCATCGCCACGGGCCCGACCGATCCGGCGATGCTCGGCCCGATCCCGAACGGGTGGATCGTTGCGCCCACGCTGCCGCAGGTCGCCCTGCTCGCCGACGCCGACCTCGCGATTCATCACGGAGGCAACAACTCGGTGCAGGAGTCACTCGCCGCAGGTGTCAACCAGCTCGTCCTGCCGTTCTCGACCGACCAGTTCGCGAACGCGTACGACCTCGAACGCACCGGCCTGGGAGCTGTGGCGTCGCCGAACGCTGCGTCGGTACACGAGCTCGCCGAACTCGTCGAACGGCGATTGGCGGCCGCGCGTCCGGCACCGATCCAGGGTGCCGACAGCGCAGCCATCGCCGCTGCGCTCGCCGACCCGGCATCGGTGACCGCCTGACGGCCACCCTGATCAGGTCGCCTGACCGGCGAACTGGGCCCGGTACAACTCGGCGTACGGCCCGTTGCCTTCGATGAGTTCGTCGTGGTGGCCCTGCTCGACGATCCGACCACCGTCCATCACCAAGATCACGTCGGCGCCACGGATGGTCGACAGCCGGTGCGCGATCACAAAGCTCGTGCGCTGGGACCGGAGCGCATTCATCGCCTCCTGGATCAACACCTCGGTCCGGGTGTCGACCGAGCTGGTGGCCTCGTCGAGGATCAGGATCGAAGGGTCGGCGAGGAAGGCTCGAGCGATCGTGACCAACTGCTTCTCACCGGCGGAGATGTTGTCCCCATCGTCGTTGATCACGGTCTCGTAGCCGTCCGGCAACGAGTGCACGAACCGGTCGACGTAGGTGACACGCGCCGCTTCGCGGATCTCGTCGTCGGTCGCCTTCGGATTGCCGTAGCGGAGGTTGTCGAGGATCGTGCCACCGAACAGCCACGTGTCCTGGAGCACCATCCCCACCTTCGACCGGAGCTCCCTGCGGGGGAAGCTCGAGATGTCGCGACCGTCGAGGGTGATCATGCCCGCGTCGAGATCGTAGAACCGCATCAGCAAGTTGACGATCGTCGTCTTGCCGGCGCCGGTGGGACCCACGATGGCAATCGTCTGACCCGGCTCGGCGACCAGGTTCAAACCGTCGATCAGGGACGTGTTCGGGTCGTACGAGAACTGCACGTCGTCGAAGACGATCCGACCGCGCACGGGAGCCGGATCGACGGTGTCGGCCTGCTCTGGCGTCTGCTCATCGGCATCGAGGAGTTCCAGCACTCGTTCGAGCGACGCGATTCCCGACTGGAACGTCGCGGTCATCGAGGCGAGATGGGTCAACGGTTGCGAGAACTGCCGGGCGTATTGGATGAGTGCCTGCATCTCGCCGACCGTCATCGCCCCACTCGAGATCCGCAGCCCACCGACGACGGCGATGAGGACGAACTGCAGGTTCCCCATGAAGACCATCATCGGTTGGATGAGGCTGGCGGTGAACTGGGCGGTGTAGCTCGCCTCGTACAGCTCGTCGTTGTCGCGACGGAATCGTTCTTCGACGTCGCGTTGCCGGCCGAAACTCTTCACGATCGTGTGACCGGTGAACACCTCCTCGGCCTGGGCGTTCAGGCTGCCGGTGTGACGCCACTGGGCCATGAACCGAGGACGTGCCTTGCCTCCGATCAGCTTCATCAGCCACACGGAGGTCGGGACGGTGACCAGCGCGACTGCGGCGAGGAGGGGTGAGATCACGAACATCATGACGATCACGCCGATCAGCGTGAGCAGCGATGTCAGGATCTGGCTGGTCGTCTGCTGGAGGCTCTGGGACAGGTTGTCGATGTCGTTGGTGACCCGGCTGAGCAGGTCGCCCCGCGCATGCCGGTCGACGTAGCTGAGTGGCAACCGGTTGATCTTGCGCTCGACCTGCTCGCGCAGGTGGAGCATCGAACGTTGCACGACCCCGGCGAGGATGTAGCCCTGCGAGTAGGCGAACACCCAGGAGGCGACGTAGATCGCGCCGACGACGACCAGTTTGCGATGAAGCGCCCCGAAGTCGATGCCGTCACCCGAGACGCCGCTGACGATGATGTCGGTCGCCTGGCCGAGCAGTCTCGGCCCCAGCACGACGAGCACCACGCTCGCCACGGTCAACACGACGACCGCGACCAGACGCGGGGTCTCCCGGCCGAGAATGCCGCCGAGCCGTCGCACGACCACGCCGAAGTTCTCGGAGCGTTCGGTCGGCATGCCAGCGCCCCCGCCCGGGCCGAAGCTGCCGCGGCGCGCATCGCGACCCGTGGTCGTGAGCACCTCTTGGTCGTCGCGCTCGTGCCGACCAGATGTGTCGGCGGCTCGATCGGTCACGCCACCGCCCCTTCCCCGAGTTGCGACTCGACGATCTCGGTGTACGTGGCGCAGGTCGCCACGAGCTCGTCGTGCGTGCCGCGGCCGACGATCTGCCCGTCTTCGAGCACCAGGATCTGGTCGGCGTCGCGGATGGTCGAGACGCGCTGGGCCACCACGAGCACGGCCGCATCGTGCGTGTGCGGCAGGAGTGCCGCCCGGAGCCGGGCGTCGGTCGCGAGGTCGAGCGCCGAGAAGGAATCGTCGAACACGAAGATCTCCGGTTGGGCCACCAGCGCACGTGCGATCGAGAGCCGCTGGCGCTGGCCGCCCGACACATTCGATCCACCCTGCGCGATCGAACTCTCGATGCCGTCGGGCAAGGCTTGGACGAAACCCGCGGCCTGTGCGATCTCGAGTGCCCGCCAGAGCTCGTCCTCGGTCGCATCGGGACGACCGAACCGCAGGTTCGATGCGACCGTGCCGGCGAACAGGAATGCCTTCTGCGGCACGTAACCGACCTTGCCCCACAGGAGGGCGGGGTCGAGCCGGCGAACGTCGACGCCGTCGACCAGCACCGTGCCCTCCGTGGCATCGAACAGCCGGGCGACCAGGTTCACGAGCGTCGTCTTCCCCGCTCCGGTCGATCCGATGATCGCCGTGGTCTCGCCCGCCGCGACGCGAAACGACACGTTGCACAGGACCGGCTGCTCGGCACCGGCGTAGCTGAACGCAACGTTCCGGAACTCGAGCGTTCCGTGCTCGGCGACCTCGGTGACAGGCTCCTCGGGTGGACGGACCGACGAGTCGGTGTCCAACACCTCGGCGATGCGATCGCCGGCCACTGCGGCCCGCGGGATCATCGATGCCATGAACGTCGCCATCACGACGGCGATCAGGATCTGGATCAAATAGCTGATGTACGCCACCAGCGACCCGACCTGCATCTGGCCGTTGTTGATCCGATCGGCGCCGATCCACAGCACGGCGAGGCTCGAGAAGTTGACGATGAACCCGACGGTCGGGAACGTGGCCGCCATGAGCCGGCCGGTTCGCAGCGACGTCTCGGTGAGCTCCACGTTGGCGTCGGCGAACCGCGCCTCTTCTTCGGGCTCGCGCACGAAGGCACGCACCACACGAATGCCGGCGATCTGTTCACGGAGCACTGCGTTGATCCGGTCGACGCGGACCTGCATGAGCTGGAACGCCGGCACCATCCGCGACACGATGAGCCCGAGCACGAGCACGGCACTCGGCATTGCGACGAGCAGGACGACCGAGAGACCGGTGTCTTCGCGAACCGCCATCACGATGCCGATCACCATCGTGAGCGGGGCTGCGATCATCATGGTCGCTGCGATCACGACGAGCATCTGCACCTGCTGGACATCGTTCGTGATGCGCGTGATCAGCGATGCCGCACCGAAGCGACCGACCTCGCGCGCCGAATAGTCGGTGACCTGATGGAACAGATCGCGCCGGACGTCGCGCCCGAACCCCATCGCGACCTGGGCCCCGAACCAGACGGCGGCAGCGGCGAAGACGACCTGCACGAAGCTGACCAGGACCATGATGCCGCCGATCCGCCAGATGTATGCGTTGTCGCCGACGAGCACGCCCTGGTTGATGAGGTCGGCGTTCAGCGCCGGAAGTGCGAGCGTTGCGGTGGTCTGGATCGCCTGGAGGATCACGACCAGCCAGAGCATCCGCCGATAGGGGGCCAGGTGGGTACTCAGGAGGCGGCGCAGGCTCATCGCAGTGTCCTGTCGGCGGCGACGCCGTGGAGGAAGAGGTCGACGATCTCATCGACGTCACTCGGTTCCGCGGTCATCAGCGGATGGGTCATCGTGAGGGTCATCGCCCGAAGCAGCCGTGCTGCCTCGGTGGGCGATCGGCGGAGCCGGGCGCGCTCTGACTCGAACATCGCGACGAGCGCCGGACTGTCGGGAAGCGGCCCGCGCCGGTGATCGGGGTGCCGTTGGTGGCCGAGTTGTGACACCAACTTCCAGATGTCGACGACGCGGCGCTGGATCAGATCAGTCGCTGCCGCCAAGCGCTCGTCGAACGGCCACGCCGGATCGATGCGAGCCACCGCACGCTCGAATGGTTCGACGTCGATCGCGGCTTCGACGGCAGCATCGATCAACTCGTCTTTGTCGGCGAAGACGTTGAACAGGGTCCCTTCCGAGACCCCGGCTGCGGCCGCGAGCTGACGGGTCGTGACGGTGACGCCACGGTCGATCAGCAGTGGGAGCACCGCGTCGATGATCGCAACTCGACGCTCGGACGGCGGGAGGGGGGACGCCCGACGAACGGGAGCCGGCGCAGCGGGCACATACACATCGTATCCGACTGAGTGAGTGCTCACTCAGTCGGATGGCAAGGAGATGGGCCCACCACCTGCTACGAGTGGGTGATGCGCTGGATCGAGATGGGCCCCGAGCTGCACCACTACGTGGTCGGCCACGCCAACCCGAATCATGACCCGGTCGCCGAGCGGCTGGCGGCGACCACGCAAGCACGCTTCGCGCGACAGGCAGGCATGAACATCGGTCAAGACCAGGGTCGATTCCTGGCAACGCTGGTATCGATCAGCAACGCGCATCTCGTCGTAGAGGTCGGCACATTCACCGGAATGTCGGCGTTGTGGATGGCACGGGCTCTGCCCGTCGACGGTCGCCTGGTCTGCTTCGACATCACCGACCGGTACCTCGACACCGCCCGCGAGGCCTGGCAGGATGCCGGTGTCGACGAGCGGATCGACGTTCACATCGGTCCAGCCGCAGACGGACTGGCGGCGCTGCCCGACGACTGCCACGTCGACCTCGCCTTCATCGACGCCGACAAGACCGGGTATCAGACATACCTCGACCTGCTGCTGCCACGACTGTCGGAGCGCGGCCTCATCGTCGTCGACAACGTGCTGTGGAGCGGCGCCGTCATCGACGACTCGGTACACGACGACGACACGGTGGCCCTCCGCGCCTTCAACGACGGTGTCGCCGCTCGTGACGATGTGGTCGCAGTGATGCTGCCGATCGGCGATGGCGTGACCCTGATCCGTCGACGCTGACGAGATCGGCCCGGCACACGTGGCGACGGCCCGGCCGAACGCGCCGAGAGCTGGTGCGGGTGGATGGCACGCGGACGGAGAGGCGTCATCCGTGCAGCGCGGCGGCACCGGCAGCCAAGCGCTCCTGACGGCAGCGTTCAGACACGGGTCCCGGGGATGCCGTGGTACGGCCGGCCGGCCGCCTGGTACTCGGCGGCGAGCTCGCGATACGGCTCGCCGAAGGGGTCTCCACCCTGGAGCGGAATCGCGGCGCGGCGATTCGTCCAGTCGAACGGCGCGAGTTCGCCGGCGCGGGCGAAGTTGCGTCTCGCCCCGTCGACGTCCCCGACGTTGCGCAAGTGAACGGCGATCCGGAAATGGAGCTTGGCCTGCTCCTCTTCGAAGGACAGCTCAGCGACGGCCTGCTTCGCCTCATCGACACCGACGATCGGTTCGCCCTCGACCACCCAACGACGGATCGCCTCACGCTGCGCACCCGAGTCGATCCCCGTCAGCTCTCGGTACTTGTCGTTCGAGAACGCGTTCCAGTTCGGTTGCACGATCCGGTCGTGCTCGTCGATCAGGACCACCGTGGGGACGTTCGAGATCGTGTAGAGCTCGGCGACCAGGTGATCCGCATCGATCAGGACCGGATAGGTGATGCCCTCAGCGGCCGGGCGGATCTTGTCGACGGCGTCATCGACAGCGATCGCGATCACCTGGAAGTCATCGTCGACGAGCTCGTCGTGGAGTGTCTGCCAACCTGGCAGATCGAAGATGCACCCTCACCAGCTGGAGAACGCAACGAGCAGGCGCTTCTTCGAACGGTGATCGGACAGCGCATGGGGCGTTCCATCGAGATCGGGCAACACGAAATCAGGGGCGTCGAGGTCGTGGACGGCCGCACGACGAACGGCCCGTGGTACACCGACAGCGACGACACCGGACGCCGCATCGACCGCAATCGGCCGGTCGAGCAACGCCGCGACGGCTGTGACATCGATGCCACCATCGCATTCGAGCGCTGCCCTGTCGGGCACGATCACGCACGTGTCGTCGCGACAGAGGCCGTCCGGCTTCAGCGTCCACCCGAGTGCCGATTCGAGTAGGTCGGCCGACACCATCGGTCCACCGGTGAGGACAACATGTTCGTTCGACATGGATCGCACCGTAGCGACCGATGGGACGAACGGTGGATCCTTCGCTCGCTCGTCAGCAGGTGCCGACCGGAGCTTCCATGACCTCCGAGGTGGTGGCGACGGTGCGACCGTCCGGGCCACGATGATCGGTGAGGACCGTGGTCGATCCCGGGTCGGTGAGACCGATCGCCGGTGGAGTCACCGATGGATCGGACCATGGCAGCACCGTGTGGACGAGGGCCGGCCCGCTCTCGCTCTGGGTGCGAATGCCGTAGCCGGCGACGCCGTCCGGCAGATCGCCCGGCCAGGTCCATTCGGCCACCCAACCCGCGCCCGGCGACGGGCACGTCAGGGTGTAACCGACGGCGAGAGGGCCGCCATTCGTTGACCGCTCCTGGATCACGTCGTTGATGCGAGCGGCACCTTCGGAGGCAACGGAGTTCCACAGCCTGGCGATCGAGGGGAGGAAGAGGACGACGACGGCGACCAGAGACAAGACAGCCGCGATGCGGACAGGTGTCTTGGTCCGGATCGTATGAAGACGCGCGCCGATCGACCGACGGTGCTCGCGGCTGCGCTCGGCTCGGAACTGCGGGGGGAGTACGGCGTTGCCCAACGTCGGCAGTACCGCTTCCGTGGACGGTTCGGTGTCGAACTCGCGCTGCACAGCATCCGTGATCACGGCGACGTCGACGAAGTCAGCGGTCGACAGGGCCACCTGCTTGGTGAGCGCCTCGGGACGGCAGACCCGGATTCCGTTGAAGTCGAACGCCGGCTGCGGCAGCGCCGGTGCGATGAGGCACACGAGTGGTTCGACCGGTTGACCGATGAGTTCGCCGATCGCCGTCGACTCCCATTCCGCTGCTTCCAGCAGGGTGCGCAGCGGCGTGCGGCCTGACCAGAGCGTGTCTGCGTTGCGGCCGTTGCCGAGGGCGACGGGTTCGGCGAACACGTCCGTGGTGACCGACCACACGCCTCGCGGCCCGATCACGAGGTGGTCGATGACGGCGCGCGAAGGCTTCGGGAGTTCCAGGTCGTGGAACACCACGAATCCCGTCGGAAGAGCGTGCAGGAGTGCCGAGACCTGGTGACGGGCGCGGACGGTCCGCTCCCATTCCGCTGTTGGCCTGGACGTCAGACGCGCTGCCGTCGCCGTCGCACGCGCTCGTTCCGTGGCTCCCGCAGTCATCACAGAACGGATCGGCACGCGAACCCGACAACTCAACCCTTGATCACGCCGAACGCTGTTTCGAGGAAAGATCTGCCACCATTGAGCACTGAGCGTGCTGAACTGCCACTCACAGTGTTGGACCCACCACGTTCCGAACGACCCACCCGAACGATCGATCGATCCAGACGAGGAGCACTCACCCGATGAACGAATGGCCACCACCGAGCGTCGACGACGTGCCGGCGGTCGCCCCGGCCGTGGCCGTCACGACAGCTTGGTGGCAGCGTCCGCTGGCGCAGGGCATCCTGGTCGCGTGGGTGATCTCGGGAGCGTTCGCACTGGCCGCGATCACGGTCAGGAATCCGCGAGACGCCAACCCCGAAGTCATCAGCACGGTCCCGGCCCCCTCCCTCGATCCGTCCACATCGACCCGGACCGACGCCGTCGATGTCATCAACGACCCCTCCGGAACGCCCACGACCGAACCGCAGGTCAGATCGGCGCCTCCGATCCCCCCGCGTCCCGACGCCGATGGTTCGCCTGCGACCACCACCACCGCCACCACCAGGGCCACCACCACGGCCACCACCACGACCACCACCACAGCCACCACGACCACCACCACGACGATCGTGGTGACATTCCCTCCGACGATGACCGTCGTTCCGACGCTTCCGACCCCGACGGATCCGGTGATCGACATCACCATCCGGTTCGATGCCGACGGCGACGACGCCGAGAACCTGAACGACGAGTGGGTGCGGTTCACCAACGCCGGTCCGCAGACGCTCGATCTGACGAACTGGATCGTGCGGGACGACGGCTTGACACACGCTCACGTCTTCGGTCCGTTGACGCTCGCTCCCGGCGCTTCGGTGACCCTGTTCTCGGGGTGTGGCGACACCACCGACTCGGAGCGATTCTTCTGCACCACGGACTCGGAGGTCTGGAACAACGACGGTGACGTCGTCAGCCTGTTCGACGAGCGCGGGGTACTCATCTCCCAACGCCGCGGGTGACGCCGGCGACCGGCTACCTCATCAGACGGCGGTCGCGGCGATGGTGCCGGCCAGGACACTGCCGTGCTGGTCGACGATTCGAACGATGCCAGGAATGTCATCGAGTTCGTCGACGAGGCGAGCGGTACGTTTCCATCCCGGAGTCGTGTCGAGCACGAGCACATTGCCGTCGAGGCGCACCTCCCGGAGTTGGCGGGCGTTGGCGAGCTCGCCGTTGCTGGTGATCGCCCAGAGGACCCGTGCGATCACCTGCAGTCGTCTCGGCTCGATCCGACCGGGCCGTCGCAGCTCTGCGTAGAGCGACCGACCCCAACGAAGGATCGTGCGACGATGCGTCCACGTGAACGCGAGCACCGCGGTGCGGGTGAACGGGTTGAACAACGTCGTGACGCGACGGATCATCGCTCCACTCTGCCGCCCACCAGGGCAGATCGCACCCCTGCCGACTTGGCACGACTCGAGCCGGGCGGCGACATCTCGATGGCGACCTCGGCCACGACGAAGCTCGCGAGCTGCGTCGGCGCCGCGAGATCGAACCCGTCGGTCGCGACTGTCGACGCCGACACCAGGTCGGTGACGTTCACGTTCGCCGCGGCGGGGTTCGGTCGCCCTGCCGTCACGGCACACCAGTCGTCACGCCGTGGCCTCAGCCGCCGGGGTCTTCACGTCGACACCGCCGAAGATCGCATACGAACGGATGTGGACAGCCGGCCCCTGGGCCGGGATGACCTCGACGTGGCGACTTCCGAACAGGCTGAAGCCGTCCATCGTGACCTGCGTGCCCTCATCCACGATGATGTCGATGCCACCGAACACGGCGATCGCCCTGAGCTGGGCGCCTGCACCGGGTTCGACACCCGTGAGATCGAAGTCGCCACCCCCCAGAAGTGCACATGCCGTCTGCCTGGTCCATCCGTCGGCCAGCATCCGCTCTCCGAAGCTCCCGAAGATCGCAACGTTCATCACCACTCCTCTCGCAACGCACCGTTGAGGCGTCGCTCGTGCCACCGCCGACCGGAGCTCGGACGACAGGTGAGACCGCCGAGGTCAGCCGACGCATCCCCGATCTTGCCGTACGTGCACATCGACGTCGAGAGTCGAACGGCCCGTCGTCCGATGCGACCCGATTCGGCACCGATCCTGACCAGGATTCGGACGGGTCGATGTGACGCAACGCAGAACTCGTTGCCTTCACCAGACGGTGCCGAACCTCGCCACTGACCCGGTCGGGGCCGGCGGCAAGAGATCAGCTTCTACTCGCTCGACGCCGTCGACCTCCTCACCGACGTGGCCGGGTACTTCGTCGAGGCCGATCGCGCCACAGCCGGTCGATTCGTTCCTCTCGATCCGACACGCGTCTCCGATACGCGTGAGAGGCCGGTCCCGCTCGGGATCGTCGGCCCGAATTCGTCGATCCGGGTTCCGTTCGCGGGGCGAGCCGGCATCCCTCGGACCGGTGTCGACGCGGTGGTGCTCAACGTCACCGGCGTCAACGTCGGCGGACCCAGCTTCGTGACGGTGCATCCGGGAGAAGCGTCGCGACCCACCGCATCCAATCTCAACCTCGGGTTCCCGGCGATGTCGCCCCCAACCTCGTGATCGTGCCACTCGGCAGGGACGGCAGCCTCGAGTTCTTCTCGCTCAGCGGCGACCACGTGATCGCCGACGTGTTCGGATACTTCACCGACGAGACGGCGCCGCGGTCGGCCGACGGGCTGTTCGCCCCGCCGGCACCGACGAGGGTGCTGGACACGCGACCCACGACGTTCGACCGTCGCTGGGACCAGTTCGTCGCCGCCGGTCAGGATGAGGTCGTCGCGCTCGACGGAGCCGGCGACGTGCCCGGAGTCGGCGCCACGGCCGCTCTCCTCAACGTCACCGCGACCGAGTCAGCGGCCGCCGAGTTCGTCACGATCTGGCCGAGCGACCTCGGCCGCCCGACGATCTCCAACCTCAATCAGATCTCTGCAGGTGTCACCCGCCCGAACGCCGTGCTCGCTCCGATGAGCACGACCGGCGATGTTCGCCTCTTCTCGCTGTCGGGCGTTCACGCAATCGTCGACGTGTTCGGCTACTTCACCGGCTGATCACCGGAGGCCAAGCAGGCGGTGATCGCGTCGACGGTGAGCCTCGGCCACTCGAGGTGTGCGAAGTGACCGCAGTTCGCGAGTACGTGAATCGGAGCAGTTGGATACGAGTCGACGATCAGCTCGACGTCGTCGACCGGGATCAACGGATCGGCGTCACCCAGCACGATCGACACCGGGCCCGCGTCGAACGGTTCGGCCTCCCAGGGCGGCAGCCCCTCTGCGAGCCCCATGAACTCGTTGCCATCGTCGGTGCGTGATCCCAGGACCGCCAGGGACAGCACCCGAGCGTCCAACGACCCCGGCTCGGTCACGAAGCCGCGCATCGCCAGCCGAACCGCGGCCAGCTCGGGTCCGCGCATGAACCCGGGCAACCGGGGGCGTCCGAACCTGGTGACCGCGGCCAGCGTCTTCATGAACAGCAGCGCACGGCCGGTGCGATCGAGTCGGTCCCGGTGACGGATTCGTTGCATGATCCCGGGTAGCGGCGAGTTGAGCAGCACGGCCGACGTGACGAGATCGGGTCGCGTCCGCTGGATCAGGCCGACCATCACGCCGCCCATCGAGTGGCCGACGATTCGCCACGGCGGCGGAGAGACCTCGCTCAGCCAGTCGACGAGCTTCGACGACATCAGCGAACGCTCGTCGCCGACATCGGTCAACAGCTGTGGCGACAGCCGTGGTGCGACCACGGTGCCGAGATGGTCGAGCGACGACATGATCGGCGCAAACACCGACCCGTCGTTGCCGACGCCGTGCAGGAGTACGACCGTGTCGCCCGCCGGCACACCGCGTGCGGCCGGAACCGAGAACACGATCGACCCGTCGACCGGATGCTCCGCACGAACGACCGCCGCCGACCAGTCGGGGTCGAGCACCGCCCCGTAGCCACCCGACCCTGCCGCATCATCGTCAGCCATGACCACCCATCTCCGTCAGGAACCGTATCCGCGAGGGGTCCACGGTGCTCGAACCGTGGACGGACGAGGGTTCTCAGCTCTGAAGCCCACGATGCCGTCGTGAACCATTCTGGTCCGTCGACACGACAGGATGGTCGTGATGGAGGAACCCGACGCGAGCAAGAACGAGGATCTTGCTCTCGTGGCTCGCGTCGCCGGGGGCGACCGGATCGCTCTCGAGATGCTGTATCGGAGGCACGCTGCCTGGCTGACCGCCCGGCTCCAGGCCCGTTGCGGCGACCCGGACCTCACCGACATCGCGATCCAGGACACGTTCCTCGCGGTGTGGAAGTCAGCGAGAAAGTATCGCGGGGAGGGTGATGTCGGTGCATGGCTGTGGGGCATTGCGATCCGGCGGCTGATCGACCAGCTCCGCAAGACGCGAGCGACCCCACTCGACCCGACGGTCATCGCGCACCGTGCAGACGACGTCACCCGATTCGACGACGAGTTGCTCGCCGACGGCACGCACGGCGACCTCGGCGGAGCCATCCGTGACCTTCCGAGCGAACTCCGGGCTGTCCTGGTCGCCACCGCGATCGACGGTCTGTCGACCAAAGAGGCGGCGCGGTTGCTCGGCGTCCCGCAGGGCACCGTGAAGACCCGACTGATGCGGGCACGTCACGTGCTCCAGGAGGCACTGTCATGATCGATCCCGTCTCGATCGACCCGGCCCGGATCGACGCCAACTGGCGAGCGATCTCGATCGAGCTCGACGCGCCGCGACCGTCGCATCTCGAGCGCACGCTCCGCCTGGCCCGGATCCCGGTGCCCGTCGTGAGGATGGTGGCGGCAACCCCTGCGCTTCGCCGCTCGTGGTATCTGTCGATCGTCGCCGTGGTCATGATCGGGCTCGGCGTCGCCGACCCGACCGACGACGGCTCGCTGTTCGCGTTGCTGGTCATGGCCCCACTGCTACCGGTGCTGGGTGTCGCGATGGCGTACGGCAGTGCCGCCGATCCGTCGCACGAGATCCAGGTCGCGACTCCGACCCACGGCCTCCGGCTGGTCGCGATCCGCGCCGCGACGGTGCTGTCCGTCTCGATCGTGATCGTCGTGCTGCTCTCGTTGCTCAGCGAGGCGGCCCGGCCGGTCGCGGCGGCGTGGCTGCTCCCGGCGTTCGCGGTCACCGCCGCGAGTCTGGCGATGATGACCGTTCGCCCGCCTCGACAGGCAACGTCGATGGTGGCACTCGGCTGGTTCGGAGCCGTGCTCATCGCCCGCGTCGCCGCCGACGATCCCCTCGCTGCGTTCCGAGTTGGTGGGCAGGTCGCCGCCGTGGCGGTCACGATCGGTGCGGCAGTGATCACGTACGTTCGACGAGACCGATTCGAACAGCTCGAGGTCGCCACGTGACAGCGTCAAACGTGTACGCCGACTCGATCGGCAAGGCGTTCGGCCCGCGGACGGCACTCTCCGACGTGACCCTCCTGGCTGAAGGCGGCATCACCGCACTGCTCGGTCCGAACGGTTGCGGCAAGTCGACGCTGCTCCGAACGATCGCGACGGTGATCGTGCCAGACACGGGTGCCATCACGATCGACGGGCTCGACCCCCGTCGCGAGCAAGAGCGGACCGAAGCCCGTCGGCGCCTCGGATACGCGCCACAGGAGGCAGGGTTCGACGATCGGCTGCGCGTCTTCGACGCGGTCGACTACGTCGGCGTGCTCAAGGGCATCGGCGAGACCCGCCGCCGGCGACGCTCGGTGTTCGAAGCGCTCGACCGTGTCGGCCTCGCGAGCCGAGTCGGTGAGCGCGTCGGCGAACTCTCGGGCGGGATGAAGCGGCGGCTCGTCTTGGCGCAGGCGCTCCTCGGTTCGCCGAGCCTGCTCGTGTTCGACGAACCGGGTGCCGGGCTCGACCCGGACGAACGATTGCGGCTGCGGACAGTCCTCGCCGAACGACGCCGGACCACCACCGTGCTCCTCGCAACCCATCTGACCGACGAAGCAGCAGTCGCCGACACCGTGATCGTCCTGGCGGCCGGCTCGGTCCGATTCGCCGGCACGCCGGCACAGCCGCGGCACACGCGGCCGGTCGGGTGTGGCGGCAACAGGGCTTCCCGCCACCAGGAGTCCGCGCCAGCTGGCAGCAGGCCGACGGTGGCCATCGATGTCTCGGGTATCCGCCTCCGGACGCCGAGATCATGGTGCCGACCCTCGAGGAGGGCTACCTGGTGGTTCAGGATCGCGCTGTCGCAGGCGCCTGACGTGTGCCGCGCCGGCGTCAAGGACCGACGGTCATGTTTCGGCCGGCCGCCTTGGCGCGGTACATGGCCGCGTCTGCGAGCTGCACGAGTTCATCGGCGTCGACGGAGCCACCCGTGCTCGCGACACCGACACTGACGGTGAGCGGCCGGTGCTTCCAGTCGGTGGTTTCGACGCTCCGGCGGATTCGGTCACCGAGCGCCATCGCGGCGTCGAGGTCGGCGCCGGTCAGGATCACGACGAACTCCTCACCGCCGTAGCGTGCGACCAGGTCGGTCGATCGGCTCTCGTGGCTGATGATGTCGGCCATCTCTTGGAGAGCCACGTCACCGGCGGCATGGCCGAAGGCGTCGTTGAAGGACTTGAACTGGTCGACGTCGATCATCGCCACCGAAAACGTCGAGCCGAGCCGATTGCTGCGGTCGACCTCTTCGTTGAGTCGACTGAAGAACGCTCGCCGATTCCGGAGACCGGTCAGGGGATCGGTGATGCTCTGCTCGGCGGTGACCGACAAGTTCGCCTCGAGTTCACGCTGATAGTTCTCGAGCTGTTCCTGATGCCGCGTCCGCTCGATGGCGGCAGCTTCGAGCAGAGCGATGCTCCGGCGCAGCTCCAGTTGAGCGATCACCTGGCGCGAAAGGGCGCGTAGGGCGGCCGCCTGCTCGATCGTGAGCTTGCGAGGCTCCCGGTCGATCACACACAGTGCACCCAGTGCGTTCCCCGACGTCGTGGTCAACGGCACGCCTGCATAGAAGCGCGCCGCCTCGGGGCCGGTGACGAACGGGTTGTCGGCGAACCGCGCGTCGGCCGACAGATCCTCGACGACGAACACATCGAACGGGCTGAGAATCGCATGCGCACAGAACGCAACGTCTCGTGACGATTCGTCGAGGTCGGTCCCGACCTTCGACTTGAACCATTGCCGGTCGCGATCGATGAGCGTCATCAACGCGATCGGGGTCCCGCAGATCTGTGAGGCCAACAGTGTGATGTCGTCGTATGCCTGCTCGGGCAAGGTGTCGAGAACGTCGAACGAGCTGAGCTCGGCGAGGCGGTCGGCCTCGTTCTTCGGGTGTTCGGCAGGGGTCATCGTCGGTCCGGGTTGCGGGCGCTCGACAATACACTCGTTATCGGATCGACACTCGTCGACCCTGTCGAGCGGCGTTCGGGGTCACGAGATGGCCGCGAGGTGGTCGGTGGCGGCTCGGTAGGCGCGTTCGATGTCGACCCCGATCGAGTCCCCGTGGTTGTACCGGAGCTTCGCCACGTCGTTGTATCTGGCCTTCGGGTTCCGACCGGTCGGTAGCACGTGCACGTCGACCCCGGGCGGGATCGTGGCCATGTCGCGATGGAATCGGTGGCGGCGAGAGATCTCGAACGACACGAAGGCGATGTCCCACGGCGTGCGGGGCACGTGGAGTGGTGTATCGATGTTGCCGACGTGCATGACGTAGATCGTGGTCGCTCCACAGTCGAGCGCCCTCGAGATCGGAATCGAATTGACGACTCCACCATCGATGTAGTGGCGACCGTCGATCTCGGCCGGCGGCAGGAGGGTCGGCACCGAACACGAGGCGAGGATCGGTTCGATGAGCGGGCCGGTGTGGAACCAGGATTCCGACGACGTCTCGATGCACGCGGCCGAACACTCGAACGGCACGACCAGCTCCTCGAATCGGCGCTGGGGAATCCACTCGAACAGGAGCTGGCGCAATCCGTCGGGGGCGTGGAGGTGGGTGCCGTGCCGCAGCATGTTCGTCATGCGGCCCCAGAGCTGCTCGCGCAGCACCCCGGTCGACGCGAGACCGTGCCACGCCTCCTCCAGGAACGCAACACGGTCCGGGAAGTCACCGGTGCACAGGACGGCGCCGTTCACCGCTCCGATCGAGGTACCGAACACCATGTCGGGTCGGATGTCGGTCTCGGCAAGCGCCTTGGCCATCCCGATCTCGGCAGCGCCCCGAAGCCCTCCCCCACCGAGCACGAACGCCACCTTCCCGCAGGGCGCCGTCGCGCCGCGCTCGCCTGAGGTCGCCGGCTCGTTCACGAACTCAGGCTATGGGTCGACGGGCGGCGAACGTAGGGCCGTCGTGCTCTACAGTTCGCGGAGGTCCGCTGTCACTCGGCGGCCGGGGCCGTGGGGGTCGACGTGCAGCTGACGACGAAGGTGCCACCGCCGTGGTTCCGCCTGTTCGTCCTCACACCTGTGGTCTTCGTCGTCTGCGCCGTGGTCACGGTTCTGTCGCCGCTGCTCCACCTGTGCCTGCTGCTCGTCGACGTCGTCGACCGCAAGCGCTGGCGTTTCACCCGCCTCGGTGGGCTCGGTATCGCACTGTGCGTCACGGAGTTCGTCGGACTCCTCATGGCGTTCGGCCTGTGGATCGCGTCCGGGTTCGGGTGGCGTATCCGGTCACCCGGGTTCCAGCGCGCCCACAACACTGTGTTCGGCTGGTGGCTCGAGTTGCTCACCAGGGCGCTCCGCTTCTACCTGGGGTTCGAGTTCGTGATTCCGACGACCGAACGGATCGACGGACCGGTTCTGACCCTCGCACGGCATGCCGGTCCCGGCGATGCCTTCCTGCTCGCCCGGACAGTGATCCGCGATTACCACCGCCAACTCCGCATGCTCGGCACGACGAAGCTGCTGTGGGACCCGTTCATCGACCACCTGCTGCGCCGGATGCCCTATTACTTCTGCGATCAGAATCCGAAGGACGCCGACGAGCATCTCGAGGCGATCGGCGACATGTGTCGATCGATGGACGACGACAGCGTCCTGATCATCTTCCCGGAGGGCGGCAACTGGACCCGCGCCGGTGGGACGAGGCGATCGGACGACTCGAGGCGCGCGGCATGCACGACCGAGCGGTTCGGGCAACGGCGATGACGCACGTCCTCCCGCCGCGGACCGCCGGCGCGATCGCCGCAATCGGGGCGCGCCCGGATGTCACCGTCGTCTTCGTGACGCACGTCGGCTTGGAGGATCTCTTCTCGCTCCGCGAGATCTGGCGGCGCATCCCGCTCGACCGACGGGTGCTCGGCACCTACTGGTCGGTCTCGGCAGCCGAGATTCCGAACCAACGTTCCGAACTCAGTCCCTGGTTGTACGAGCAGTGGGAGCGCGTCGACCATTGGATCGACGAGCACCACCGCGAGGCCTACGGCGTCTGAACGACGCAGTCGTGGGTCGACCGCTGCCGATCAGCCGCGGTCGCCGCTGAGAGCCGGGATTCGCGAGCTGGCTAGATTCCGGAGGCCGGAGGAGGTCCCGTGTCCACACCAACCCAGTTCGTCGCAGATCCTGATGCGTTGTCGACGTTGACCACACCCCGTCCGCCTGGTCACGGAGCGGTTCGCGCCTACGACTGGATCGCACATCATGCCGCCAACCGGGGCGACAAGGAAGCGGTTCGCGATCTCGGCACGGATCGAAGCTTCACCTACCGTGATCTCGACGGCCGGGCCGACGCGATGGCCGCCTACTTCGCATCGGTCGGGGTCGGGCGCGGCGATCGGGTCGCCGTGCTCGCCCACAATGGCGTCGAGTTCTTCGACGTGCAGTTCGCCTGTGCACGCACCGGATCGATCTGTGTACTCCTGAACTGGCGGCTCACCGTGAGCGAACTCGAGTACATCCTCACCGACAGCTCGCCGACGGTGCTCGTGCACGACTCCGCCTTCGCGGAGGCAGCCGCGGAGTTGCAGCGGCGCTGTTCGATCAGCGAGCTGCTGGCGATCGACGGAGGCACCCCGGACAGCCCCTACGAGGCGACGCTCGCTCGGTTCGGCGACCAGACCGTCGAACGTGTGGAACTCACCCACGATGACGTGATCACGATCATGTACACGTCGGGCACCACCGGGTTGCCGAAGGGGGCGATGATCACCCACGGCATGAACTTCTGGAACTGCGTCAACCTCGGCATCCCTGCCGGGATCGGTCTCGACACCGTCCATCTCAACGTCTTGCCGCTGTTCCACACCGGCGGGCTGAATTGCTACAGCAACCCGGTCCTCCATGCCGGGGGCACGGTCGTGATCCTCAAGGCGTTCGATCCGGGCGAGACCCTGCAGGTCCTGGGCGACGAGACACAGGGCATCACTCACTTCTTCGTGGTGCCCGCGCCGTACCAGTTCATGATGCAGCACCCAGACTTCGAGCACACCGACCTGTCCCGGCTGCGCATCGCCGGTGTCGGTGGCGCTCCGTGTGCCCTGACGATCATGGAGGCCTGGACCGCGCGTGGGCGTGCCGCTCGCCCAGGGATTCGGGATGACCGAGACGAGCCCCGCGTGCATCTTCCTGGACACCGGCGACTCGCTGCGCAAGATCGGTTCGACCGGCAAGGCCCTGATGCACACCGAGTTCCGCATCGTCGACGAGGACGGCGGTGACTGTGGTCCCGACGAGGTCGGTGAACTGTGGGTCGCCGGTCCGAACATCACGCCTGGCTACTGGAACAAGCCGGACGCGGCGTCGGAGGCATTCGAAGGTCGATGGCTGAAGACCGGCGATGCCGCGCGGATCGACGACGAAGGGTTCGTCTACATCGTCGACCGCTGGAAGGACATGTACATCTCGGGTGGCGAGAACGTGTATCCGGCCGAGGTCGAGAACGTGCTGTACCAGCTGCCCGGAGTCGCCGAAGCGGCGATCATCGGCGTCCCCAACGACCGGTGGGGCGAGGTTGGCCTCGCCGTGCTGGCGCTCGACCCCGGCGCCGAGATCGACCGCGCCACGGTCGTCGAGCACTGCGTGAGCCGGCTCGCGAAGTTCAAGATCCCGAACGACATCGCAATCGTCGACGAGCTGCCTCGCAACACGACCGGCAAGGTCCTCGACGCGAGCTCCGCACCCAGTTCGTCGACGCCGATGCACCCAAGGTCTCGTAACCGAACGCGTACGATCCGGTCGTGACCCGGCTGCGTGACCTCGGATTCGTCATCGGCACCGGCGCGCCCGGTCGGCAGAACGCGATCACCGACGTGGCGGGGTCTCGGTCGGGCATTCCACCGTGATCCGTGACGAACCTCGCGTCGCCCGGACGGGGGTCACGATCGTCAACACCAGACCGCCCGGTGAGCGGGAAGACCTCTGCTACGGCGGCATGCACTCGTTCAACGGCAACGGTGAGATGACGGGCTCGCACTGGCTCACCGAGTCGGGTCTGCTGAGTGGGCCGATCGGCATCACCAACACCCACCAGGTCGGATTGGTGCGCGACACGCTCGTCGCCGAAGAGATTCGTCGCGACCCCGCTGCGAGCTGGTGTCTCCCGATCGTCGGCGAGACGTACGACGGGTTCTTGAACGACATCGACGCGTTCCACCTTGCTCTCGACGATGTGCGAGCTGCGATCGACGACGCCGATCGCCCGGGGCCCGTACGGGAAGGCAATGTCGGCGGCGGGACCGGCATGGTGTGCCACGGTTTCAAGGGCGGTATCGGTACATCGTCACGAGTTCTCGATATCGCCGGTTCTACCGTCACGGTCGGTGTTCTGGTGCAGGCCAACTACGGCGCCCGGGATCTGCTCCGCCTCGACGGCCGACCGGTCGGTCGCGAGATCGGCGTCGACGTGGTGCCACCACCGTCCGATCCGACGGTGGCCGACTCCGGATCGATCATCGTGATCATCGCGACGGATGCACCACTGCTGGCCGACCAGTGCAAGCGCCTCGCCCGCCGGGCCACCGTCGGGCTCGCACGTGTCGGGGGCACGGGCGGCAACGGCAGCGGCGACATCTTTCTCGCCTTCTCCACCCACAACCGCGTCCCCCTCACCGCCACGAACGCAACCACCGTGGCGACGCTGCCGGCCGGAGCGATGACACCGCTGTTCGATGCCACTGCCGAAGCCGTCGAAGAGTCGATCTGGAACGCGCTGTGCGCGGCCGAGACGATGACCGGTCAGCAGGGCCGCATCGTGCACGCAATTCCCCACGACCGCCTCATCGCCCGACGCTGAGTTCGCTCGTCAGACGGCAAGGCCGCCCGTGAACGTCTCCTACCGCGGCGCCGACAGCGGGTGGTAGAGCGCCCCGCCGTCTCGGCGACGCCGACGTAGCTCGCCATGATCAGCGGCAGGGCGGCGCCAACCACCGTCGCCCAGACGGGATGCCATTCGTCAGCGGTTCGCACCAACGCGACGGCGTCGTCCGGCACGAACACGTCATCGACGACAACCGTGTGGGAGCCGGTTCCACGCATGCCGAGCGTGTCCCAGGTCTCCTCGATCGTGATGCCGTCGTTCGAGAACGGGACCGAGCAGTGGATGACCGTTCCTCCGCCCGGCGCACCGTCCCAGCGCACGCTGGTGACGAGCACGTCGCCGGCAGGGCAGCCGCTGGTCGGCGTCTTCCGGGCCGAGATCCGGTAACCGCCGACCACCCGGATGGCCGAACCGCTCGACCCGAGCCAGTCGGAAGCGCCAGTCGAGATGAGGCAGATCTGCTCGTTCCCAACGCGATCCAGCACGGGAGCCGGCAACCCGACGCCACTGTCGAAACCGATCTGTCGACGATGTATCAGGTGTGGCTCGGAAGACTCGACCTGCGGGCAGCCACGCGTGCGGGACGAGTAGAGATGCACGGCACCCCAGCGGTCGTGAAACGCCTCCCCTCGGTGATGCAACTCAGCCCGATCGCCTACGCTTCGCAGAGCTGAACCGACGAAGTCGGCTCGTCGCGTACGCTCGGTCGGGTGGCCGAGCTGCACGATCTCGAACTGACCGAGCTGTCCGACCTGCTGCACGGGCGCGAGGTCTCGCCGGTCGAGCTGGCGACGCACGCACTCGATCGCATCGCCGAGCGCGACGCTCGTCACCACGCGTTCGTTGTCGTCACTCGCGATCGGGCCCTCGCCGAGGCAACACAGGCCGAACGCGAACTCGGCGACGGCGAGTCCCGCGGGCCACTTCACGGCATCCCGTACGCAGCGAAAGATCTCTTCGACGTCGCAGGCGAGGCAACCGGCGCCGGCACACACCTGCTCGCCGACAACGTGGCGCCGACCGATTCCGCCGTCGTGAACCGGTTGCGCGATGCCGGGATGGTGCTGCTCGGCAAGACCCACACGGTCCAGTTCGCGTACGGCGGCGTCGGGATCAACCACGACACCGGCACACCGGCCAACCCGTGGCGTACAGACGAGCCATACGTGCCAGGAGGGTCGTCGAGCGGTTCGGCGGTCGCCGTTGCCGCAGGCCTCGCACCGTTCGCCCTCGGAACCGACACCAGCGGGTCGGTGCGCGTGCCGGCATCACTGTGCGGCCTCACCGGCCTGAAGACGACCGTCGGTCGGGTGAGCCGCGCCGGTGTGTACCCGCTGAGCCCGACGCTCGACTCGGTCGGTCCGCTCGCTCACTCGGCCGCCGACTGTGCCCTCGTCTACGAGGCGATCCAGGGGGCCGACGACGGCGACGCAGCCACGTTCGGCCAGCGGCCGCACGACGTGTCGACATCTCTCGGCGCCGGCGTGAGCGGCATGCGGCTCGCATTCGTCGAGACGATGTTCTTCGCCGATGCCGACCCGGAAGTCGTCGCCGCCGTCAGGGCTGCCGGCGCCGTGCTCTCCGACCTCGGCGCCGAAGTCACATCGATCGAAGGCCCGGAAATCGATCAGGTGTTGGGTGGGCCACATGCACTCCATCGGGCGCGTACGGTCGCCGCGGAGGGGTGTGCCGTCAATCGACGTTTCCTCCAGGAGTCGTTCGACGAGCTGGACCCGATCGTGGCCCATCGGATGCGACCCGGTTTCGACCTGTCGGCGGTCGATTTCCTCGAGGCGTTCGACGCTTGGCGAACACTCCGTGATTCGTTCGCCGTGCGCACGGCCGGGATCGACGCGTTCCTCGTGCCGTCGACGATACGAACCGCCCGCCCGGTCGCCGAGGTCGACGAGACACCCGAGACGTACGCCCACTTCAACGCCGAATACCTCCGCAACACGTCGATCGGCAACCGCCTGGAGTGGTGCGGGCTGTCGGTGCCGTGCGGATTCACGAACGGTGGCCTACCGATCGGCATCACGATCCACGCACCTGCGATGCACGAGCAGGTCGTGCTCCGAGTCGGCCATGCCTACCAGCAAGCCACCGAATGGCACCGCCGCCGACCGATCTCCTGACGTCGCTCCCACTGCGCGACCCAGTACCGATCGTCGGTCGCGTACCGTGGCCCGATGGATCGTTTCGAGGCGTCGGCCGTCACCCACATGCTCGTCGTATCGGATGCTCAGCGAAGTCGGGATTGGTACGCCGGCGTGTTGAACGCATCGGTGTACGGCGAATACGGCGGCACGTCCGTCGTCCTCGACCTCCTCGGAACGTGGCTCCTCCTCGTGACCGGCGGCCCACCCTCGCCCGAGAAGCCGACCGTCGTCCTCGGCGTCTCACCCGATCCAGATCGGGTGAGCGATCAGATCATCTTTCGAGTCGACGACTGCCACGCGACGTACGAACTGCTCGCCGGCCGTGGCGCCGAGTTCCTCGCTCCACCCATCGAGCGACCCGGCGAGACCCGAGCCTTCTTCCGCGACCCGGACGGCCACCTGTTCGAGATCTCTCAACTGACGTAGCGCGACCTCCCACGCGGCCGCTTCTTCACGCAGCCGGGTTGTCGTACGCTCGTGCGTGATGGGCCACGACCACGACCACGACCACGACCACGACGACGACCACAGTGAGCTCGGGGAGATGGACGTGCGGGTGCGAGCGTTGGAGACCCTGCTCACCGAGAAGGGCTACGTCGACCCAGCGGCGCTCGATGAGCTGATCGACACCTATCAGACCCGTGTCGGGCCGCGCAACGGTGCACAGGTCGTCGCCCGGGCGTGGGTCGATCCGGACTTCCGCCGATGGTTGTTCAGCGACGCGACGGCGGCGATCGCGTCGATCGGGTTCGAGGGCCGCCAGGGTGAGCACATGGTCGCGGTCGAGCAGACCGACGACACCCACAACATGGTCGTGTGCACGCTCTGCAGCTGCTATCCGTGGCCGGTGCTCGGGTTGCCGCCGACCTGGTACAAGAGCGCGCCCTATCGGTCACGCGTCGTCCGCGATCCGCACGGCGTGCTCGACGAGTTCGGCATCACGTTGCCCGACGGCGTCAGCGTCCGTGTGTGGGACTCGACGGCCGAGGTCCGGTACCTCGTCATCCCTCGGCGACCAGCGGGCACCGACGGCTGGACCGAAGAGCAGCTCGCCGACCTGGTGACCCGCGACTCGATGATCGGCGTCGGTCTCCCCCTCGACCCGGCGTCAACCGACGATTCGGGCAAGGCGCCGGCATGACCGGTTCGTACGTGACGCACGCCGATCTCGGCGGCACCGCCGGACACGGGCCGGTCGAGTACGAGCCCGAGGGGGTGGTCTTCCATCACGACTGGGAGGCCAAGGCGCTGGCACTCACCCTGGCGGCGAGTGCACCGGGCGGCTGGAACATCGACATGAGTCGTCGCTCCCGCGAGACCCTGCCGGACTATGCCGACCTGTCGTACTACGAGATCTGGACTGCAGCCCTGGAACGGCTGCTCGTCGACAGCGGGCTCCTGTCCGACGAGGAGATTCTGGCCGGACACTCGCTCACCGACCCGAACCCATGTCGTCGGGTTCTCACCGCTGATCAGGTGCCTGCGGCGCTGGCCCGGGGTGGCCCCGCCGATCGTGAACCGACCGGCCGGGCCCGCTTCGCCGTCGGCGCAAGCGTGCTCACGCGGGCGGTACCCGCTGGCCACCACACCCGGCTTCCGGCGTACGCCGCCGGACACGTCGGCACGATCGAACGCGTCCACGGTGTCCACGTACTGCCCGATACGAACGCCCACGGGCTCGGCGAACAGCCAGAGTGGCTGTACACGGTCGTGTTCGACGCCGTCGACCTGTGGGACGACGCCGCTCCGGGCCAACGGGTGTCGGTCGATGCGTGGGAGTCATACCTCCGCCCGGTCGACGAGCCGGCGTCGTGACCTCGTCATCGCCGGGTCTACTGCCCGGCCAACCGGAGGCCGACGGAGAGCCCCTGTTCCACGAGCCGTGGGAGGCACACGCGTTCGCGATGGCGCTTCGACTGCACGAGCAGGGCCTGTTCACCTGGTCTCAATGGGCATCCACGCTCGCCGACGAGATCCAGCGTGCGCAGACGGCCGGCGACCCCGACACGGGCGACACCTATTACCACCATTGGCTCGCAGCGCTGGAGCGAATCGTGGCCACACAGGGTGCCGCATCGTCCAGCGAGCAGGAGCGCACCCGCGAGGCCTGGCGCCGCGCCGCCGACCGCACCCCCCACGGCCACCCGATCGAGCTCAGGCCGGACGACTACACGGGCTGACCGTCGCGAACCGTACGGAGCTGTCGATCGGGAACGGTCGTGGCGACGTGCCGACCGTCTGCCTCGGATCGTCGCCACTGCCGAAGTGCCGACGGTTCACGTGAGTGGTCGCCGAAGCGCCCGGCCCGGAAGCACACCGGTGTGGGTACCATCACGTGCGACGACCGTGCCGTTGACGACGACCTCGTTGATGCCGGTCGGCATCCGGAGCGGGTCGTCGAACGTCGCGCGGTCGATGATCGCGGCCTCGTCGAACAGCACCAGGTCGGCGAACGCACCCTCACGTACGTAGCCGCGATCGACCAGGCCGAACACATCGGCCGACAGACCGGTCATGCGGTGCACGGCTTCGGCCATGTCGAACACCGCGAGTTCACGTGAGTAGTGGCCGAGCACCCTGGCGAACGTGTTCGACAAGCGGGGATGAGGCTTCGACTCGAGGGTCGGCAGACCATCGGAACCGATCATGGTGCTCGGATGGGCCATCACGGTCCGCACGTCGACTTCGTCCATCGAGTGGATCACGACGGTGGTGTTCGGCTCCTCGGACAGCACCATCGTCGCCGCACCACGTGCCTCACAGCCAAGCTCGTCGGCGATCTCGTCGATCGACCGGCCCTCCCATCCAGGATGCGCCGGGCACGACGCGATCACCAGGTCCGAAGGCTCGAGACCGGTGCCGGGCTCCAACCACCCGGTCACCGCCGACAGGATCGTGCTCCCGGCGGTGTACGGGTACTGGTCGGCGTGAACGACCTGACCGGTCGCACGCGCGTCGTCGATCAACGCGAGCGAGCGCCGCACGAGTCCCCATGCTGTTCGCCCGTTGGCCTTGTGGTGCGAGATCTGGACCGGGATGTCGGCCGCCCGACCGATCGCGAGCGCTTCGGCGACCGAGTCGAGTAGGCCGACACCCTCGTCGCGCATGTGGGTTGCGTACAGACATCCGGTCCCAGTCAGCTCGCGAGCCAGTTCGATCAGCTCCGCGGTGGTGGCGTACCGACCCGGCTCGTACACCAGCCCCGTCGACATTCCCACGACGCCCGCCTCCACCGCCTCGGCGAGCGTCGCCCGCATCGCCGTCATCTGCTGCGGCGTCGGCGAACCGGTGTCGAGGCCCATCGCATCGAGCCGGATGGTGCCGTGGCCGGCAAGGGCTGCCACGTTCACGCCGGGTGGGTGCGCGTCGAGGATCTCGAAGTAGCCGGCGAACCCCTCATATCCGGGCGGCGTCGCACCGGGATGAAATGACTGCCCCTGCGACCACGCCGCGTCGCGCGGCGCCGCGCCCATGCCGCAGTTGCCGACGACGCACGTGGTGACGCCGCCGATCGACTTGAAGGCCATGTCGGGGTGCAGCAACGTTGCGAAGTCGTCGTGGGTGTGTACGTCGATGAACCCGGGCGCGAGCGCCAGGCCACTCGCATCGACGTCCCGGTCCGCACCGCCGGTCACCGAACCGACCTCTGCGATCCGGTCGCCGTCGATCGCCACGTCGGCCGTCGCGGCTGGGACGCCGGATCCGTCGTAGACGGTCGCATTGCGGTAGACGATGTCACGACCCATCGCACCATCCTGCCGGAGATCGTGGCGAGCCCACGAGCGCAATGCGTCCGGATCGACGAGTACGGACACGACACGTTCGAGGTCGTCTGAGCGCCGGCGACGCTGTCCCGGTCGAACGAGGCAATAGCGTCGACGTCATGGCGAACGCGCACCAGGTGCCGGAATCGACCGGCTCCGACGCCCAGAACGAGGCCACGTCGACCGAGTACGGCGAATTTCCGCTCAAGCACTTCCTCGGGATGGAGGTGACGGGCGGCGAACCCGGGGCCGGCATCGCTCGGGTCGCCCTCGGCGACGATCACCTCAACCCGAACGGCGTCGTACACGGAGCGGTGCTGTTCGCACTTGTCGACACGGCGATGGGGAAGGCGACGATGAACGCCATCGAGTCGGGTCGCTTCTGTGCCAGCATCGAGGTCTCGCTGCGGTTCATCCGACCGGCGACCGCAGGTCGACTGACGGCGGTTGCCAACGTCGTGAAGCAGGGACGCTCGGTGGTCCATCTGGATGCGCGGGTGCTCGGCGACGATGAGCGGCTCATCGCCACGGCAGCGGGCACGTTCGCCATCATCGACCTCTGATCAGCGCCCGATCCGACCGCTCGGCGAGAACGACGGAAGGTGCTCGCCGTCCATGCGGGCACCCCACGCAGCGCGAAGACTCATGCGGTGCGCCGGTGGGTCACGCACCGGCCGTCGATCGCCCTCGGGTCAGTCCGGTTGGTCCTCGGCGCGATCGCGGATGTATTCGAGGATCTTGATGTGCTTCTTGGTGTCGTCGATCATCAGCTCGATCAGGAAGCTCCACAGGTTGATGTTGCGAAGGTCCTTGAGCTGTTTCGTGAATTCCTTCAGTTCGCGGAGATCGTCGCGCTCGACCTGGAGCAGCTGGTCGGTCACACGGTTGATGTGAGTGCGATCGGCGTGGAATCCGGCGAGCGAGGGGATCGGCGGTGGCGCATCACTGTGTTCGCGCATTGCCCCCATCGTGGCAGCCAGGTCGTCGAAGATCCGGTGGTGGCGCTCCTCGTCGACGAGGATCATCTGTGCGAGGTACCGGAACGCCGGCGCCATGTCCTCGTCGTTCGCCAACTGCGCGTACTCGGCGAGGATCTCACCCTCGACCTTGCCGTGGTTCGACACGTGTTCGTAGATGTCGTCTTCCCACTCCTTCGTGCCGAACACCTTGCGCCGTTTCCTGCTCATGCTGGCCCCCTCGACCGTCGTGCCGTCCGCACCATCGTTTCACTTTCGGGTACCCGCCTCCGAAACCGGCGGGGTCCGGACTCGATCCGAGGTGACGCACGGTTTCGTGGCGGCTTCGGCCGGCGAGGCCGGCTTGGCACTCAGAGGTCGGCTTCGTGCCAATGCTGGATCGTCTGCGCCAACCAGAAGATCGCGAAGAGGACGATCTCGACGGCCTCGAGCCAGAACACGTCGGTCCGGAACCCTCCGGCGAGTTGCACGACGAGGAACACGACGAACGCGACGATCATGCCGATCGTCACCGACCGGTACGTCCACAGGAACTTCCCACTGTTCTCGCCGGAGCGAAGCCAGCCGTTGATCAACGCGACCGCGCCGAAGCACACGAACGTCAAGATCGCTGCCACGCCGTGGGTGCGCTCGCGGAAGTCGTCCCACAGCCAGAAGAGGAGCCCACCGACGACGAGCGAAACCGCAGCGACGACCAGCGACCACATCAATGCCGAGGACCTGCCGCCCGTCCAGTTGGTGTAGCGGAGTGCGACGAAGACAGCGATGAGGCCGACGACGATCAGCGCGAGGACGTTGTTCCACACACCCGCCACCACCCATCCGGGGAGCCCGTCGTCCACTCCGTGCGGGAAGCACTCGAGGATCGAACGGTCGGCGATGTCACGCACCAGCGGGGTCGGTACCGGACCGCCGGCCGGAATCGCCGCATCGGCGGCAACGTCGAGCGTGCACGACGGCGGAGCGGTCGGAACGAGCGCGACGATGATCGCGAACATTCCACCCAATGTGAGCCAGAACTCTTCCCAGAGCTGAGCAACGTGGATGGCGATGAGACTGAATCCGATGACGAGCAGCACGCCCACCAAGATCGACCGGGTGGGCGAGTAGAAGTAGCTGCTCAGTGATTCGCGCAGTTCAGAGGCGCGAATCACCTCGGCAAGAACCGAGACCCCGAGCATCAACACGGCCAGCACGAGCGCGAGGCGGAGCGAGCGGTACGTGACCGTCAACTCCTGCCCGTGCTCGTGGGTGAACTCGACTTCCTCGTCAGCGCTCATGTCGGCCTCCTCGTCCCGCACCCAGACTGACACAGGGGCGTACGCCGGCGACGTGAGTTTCCTGTTCGCCTGACCCATCCCGGAGCGCCGAGGACCCGCTGCGAGCGCGACCGCCGCCCGGTGGTCGCGGCCGATGGACGGCGACGCGTCGCCCTCGGTGATTCGGCTATCGTCCCCGATGCGTCAGCGGCAGCGAGCCGGATCACACTGGGAGGCCAACGATGAGTGACGAGCGACCCGCCTACCAGGCGTTCTACGACGGATTCGCTCCGGCGACGCTGACCGACGCCCTGGACGGAGATCTCGCCACCGGGATCAACGCGTGCATCGAGTGTTGCGACCGGCACGCCGGCGGTGACCGGATCGCACTGCAGTGGGCCAACGCATCGGGTGACCGCGCCACGTACACGTTCGACGAGCTGCAGGCGAGGTCGGCGCAGGTGGCGAACCTGCTCGTCGACCAGGGCGTCGAGCCCGGAGATCGGGTATCGGGCTTGCTGCCTCGCGTACCGGAGCTCGTGGCACTGATCCTCGGCGTCTGGCGGGCGGGTGCCGTGTACCAGCCGTTGTTCACCGCATTCGGGTCGAAGGCGATCGAACAGCGACTCGCGACGTCCCAGGCCAAGGTCGTCGTCACCGATGCCGCCAACCGCTCGAAGCTCGACGGTCTCGCGGACCCTCCCGTCGTCATGTGCATCGGAGGGCCAGGCGACGACATCGACTTCACCGCAGGCGTCGACGCTCGGTCGACAACGTTCGAGCCCGTGCTGCGCAACGGCGACGACGCGTTCTTGATGATGTCCACGTCCGGCACCACCGGGCTGCCCAAAGGCGTGAGAATTCCGCTGCGAGCGCTGCCGGCGTTCGCCGCATACATGCACTACGGGCTCGGCGTGCAATCCGACGACGTGTTCTGGAACATCGCCGACCCGGGCTGGGCCTACGGGTTGTACTACGCGGTCACCGGTCCACTGCTGATCGGTCATCAAACGACACTGTTCGACGGACCGTTCACGGTGGAGTCCACCGCAGCGCTCGTCCGTGAGTTGGGGATCACCAACTTCGCAGGTGCGCCGACGGCGTATCGCATGATCATCGCCGCCGGACCCGAGGCTGCGAAGCACTTCGCCGATCACTTGCGCGTGGCATCGAGTGCCGGTGAGCCGTTGAACCCCGAGGTGATGCGCTGGTTCGGGCAGCACATCGGTTGTGAGCTGTTCGACCAGTACGGCCAGACCGAGTGTGGGATGGTGCTGGCGAACCATCATGGGCTCGAACACGACGTGCGCCCCGGCTCGGCCGGATTCCCCTTGCCAGGCTTCCGGTTGGAGGTCGTCGACGAGGCCGGCGTCCCGCAGTCACCCGGGGCGCAGGGCGTGTTGGCAGTCCATCGCCCGGACTCACCGCTGTTCTTCTTCGACGGCTATCTGGGCGCCGAAGACCAGGGCTGGGTCGGCGACTACTACCTCACGGGCGACACCGTCGAACAGAACGATGACGGCTCGATCAGCTTCGTCGGGCGCAGCGACGACGTGATCTCGTCAGCGGGCTACCGGATCGGCCCCTTCGACGTCGAGAGCTGCCTGCTCGAACACGATGCCGTCGCGGAGAGCGCAGTGGTCGGCAAACCGGACGCCGAGCGCGGGGAGATCGTCAAGGCGTTCGTCGTACTGCACGACGGGCTGGAGGGTGATGATGCCTTGGCAGCCGAACTGACCCACCACGTCCGTGACCGCCTCGGCAAGCACGCGTTCCCGCGCGAGATCGAGTTCGTCGCTGCACTCCCGAAGACACCCAGCGGCAAGATCCAGCGCTTCATCCTCCGCAACGAGTAGCCCGCGACCCACCCGTGCTCCGTCACTGCTGTGACGGCATGAGTTTGGCTTCGCCGGGGATACCGTGGGCGATCAGCGCTAAGGCCATCAGGGCGGCGGCGATCGGAATCGGTTCGTTGGTGCGGATGACCCGCCCGGCGTCGATCGTCGCGACCTCCACCTCGTGCCGGCGCATCACCCAGCTCAGTTCACCCAGGATGCGGACCCTCCCGAGCGGGACGATCACGTAACCGAAGTGTTTCCCGTTGATCCCGTAGCAGCGACGGCCGGCCTGAGGGCCCGACGTGGCGACGATGCCGGTCGGCGCCGTGATGATCGGCACGATGTACGGCCCCGACGTGGTGGCCTTGATCCGCCACTCGGGGCCGTCGACGAGTTGCACGCGACGGCCCCGACCGAAGAACACACGGAGAGTACCGTCCCGCCCGAGGCGGGCCACCGTGCCTCGGGCCGAGACCAGCTCATGGGTCGGGAACGCAGACCGGCCGACGCGGCGCAACGAGATCGGTCCCTCGACGACATCGGGCAACACACGTTGGGTGTCGATGTCTCCATCCTACGACGTGCCGTCGGAACGTTCCCGGCGAACTCGTGCAAACGATCGAGGCGGGGGTGTCCCCGCGGCGAACAACGAGAGGGCGCGCACACCGGGAGCGGTACCCTGCGACCGAGTCGGCCGGACCCGAGGCCGGCGGACGAGACCAGGGAGAACCATGGCGGACAGCATCGTCGATTTCGTGCCGCTCCTCGCCGTGATCGTGGGCGCCCTGATCGTCTGGGTCGGGGCGCGTGCGGTCATCCGGCGAGAAGCTCGTCGAGACCCCACCGTGAACGTCACGTTGCGCAACCAGGTGGCGAGCCTCACCGTCGGTCTCGGGGGTCTCGTCGCCGCGATCGTCGCGGCGCCGATCTCCGACGAGAAACGGGGGCAGATCCTCGCGCTGCTCGGCATCGTTCTCAGCGCCGCGATCGCGCTGTCGGCCGCCACGGTTCTCGGCAATCTCATCGCCGGCGCAATGTTGCGCGTCGAGCGTGGGTTTCGCACCGGCGACTTCATCCGCGTCGACGACCATTTCGGAAGGGTCTCCGGACAGCGGTCTGTTCCACACCGAGGTGCAGACCGAGGACCGCGATCTCACGACGCTACCGAACATGTTCCTCGTGACCCGCCCGTTCACGACGATCCGCACGTCGGGAACCGTGCTGTCGACCACGGTCGGCCTCGGATACGACGTGCCGCGCCGCGAGGTCGAGCAGGTGCTGCTCGCGGCTGCCGAACGAGCCGGGCTGCAGCAGAGCTTCGTCCAGATCGTCGAACTCGGCGACTTCGCAGTGACCTACCGGTGCGCCGGTCTACTCACCGACGTGAAGCGGCTGATCACGGTGCGCTCGCAGCTCAACGGGGCGGTGCTCGACGGCTGCCACGAGGCTGGCATCGAGATCGTCTCGCCGACGTTCATGAACCAGCGTCAGGTGAACGACATCCGGTTCATCCCGCAGGGCGGGTGGTCGGCCAACGCCGACGTCGCTGGTCAGGACCTTCCCGAAGCGATGCTGTTCGACAAGGCCGAACAGGCGGAGTACCGGGAGGGCCTGGTGTCGACGTTGATCGAACTCGAGGAACTGATCGACAACTCCGGCAACGACGTGCACCCGTCACTCCTGCGCCGCCGGGAACGTGTTCGCACTCTGATCGCCAAGGTCGACGACGGCGTGGGCAGGGACTCCTCCGGTGCAGGCATCGGCACCTGAGACGGGCGAGAGGCCGGGCGGCCTCTGCCGACATCGAGCGGTTTCCCGACGCAGGAACGCGATCGCGTGCTTCCGTGGGAGAGTTGGCCGGTGATTGCGGGATCCTGGCGCTGGTGGTTCGAGAACCGGCGCACCGGTGAGCTCACGATCGCCCAGTTCCCGAACTGGCCCCTGTGGTGCATCGGGGCGTGCTGGATCGCACGCGCTGCGATCACGGATGGTTCCAACGTCCACGACCTCATCGGCTGGCTGATCCGTGGGCTGTGGCTCATCTGGGGCACCGATGAGCTCGTGCGCGGCGTGAACCCGTGGCGCCGGCTGCTCGGCGCGGCCGTGATCGTCTGGCAGGTCGTCGCAATCGCGACGGGCTGAGCGTCGCGACGCTCAAGCGGGGAGACGACTCGCGAGGAACGCCCGAGTTCGCTGCCGCGCGTCGGGAGTGTTGGCGAACTCCGACGCCAGGAACTGCGTCACACCGGCAGCCTGGAACTCGTCGAGCCGACCCGCACACGTCGCCTCGTCGCCGATGATGGCCAGATCTTCGGGGCCATCGACTCCTTCGTGATCGAGCATCGCCCGATAGGACGGCAGCTGTCCGTAGATCGCGAACGCCTTCGCCGCAACGGCTCGTGCGGTACCGACATCGTCGGTGACCCAGATCGGGATGCCGGCGGCGATCGCCGGCGACGGCCGACCCCCGACGGCCGCGGCCTCTCCGATCGCAGGCACAGTGAGCGTGCGAAGTGTTGCGGCACCGGTCATCCAGGTGATCGTGCCGGCGCAGCGGGCACCTGCCAGTCGGAGCATCTGGGGTCCCAGCGCGGCCAGCAGCACCGGCGGCTCGGGCGCGTAGATGTCGAGCTTGCCTCGCGCCGTGACCGTCTCGCCAGCGACGCTGACGGCGTCGCCGGCCAGCAGCGGCATGAGTGCATCGAGGTACTCGCGGGCATGACGGACCGGCTTGTCGAACGAGTACCCCCACATCCCCTCGACGACCGGCTGGTGCGACAGTCCGATGCCGAGCGTGAACTGCCCTTTCGTGAGCATGCTGGCCGTCTTCGCCTGCTCGGCCATCACCATCGGGTGCCGCGGATACGTGGGCACGACCGATGTGCCGAACCGCATCCCCGGCACGTGTTGGGTGAGGGCACCGATCAGAGTCATCGAATCGGCCTGCTGCACGATCTGGGGCAACCAGTACGACTCGAAGCCGTCCGCGAGTGCCGATTTGACGTCGGCCAGCACCGAGTCGAACCCGCTGCCACCCGCTGCCCCTGCGAAGATCCCGATGTCCATACGAGCACGGTACCCCGGGCGAGATGGGACCGCCGGACCGGCCGCGCAACGCAACGATGTCGATGTGCGGTTCGGTTGCTGGATCGTCTATCCCCGTTGACGCGCGCTGCCAGCACCGCATCACCCACGAGTGAGCGGTCGTGCCTCGCCGTCCCGCGGGATCTGGCCGGGGCCTCGTCCCGCACCATCGTTGACCGTGACCAAGACCGACGAAGCTCCGGCTACGAGCCCATCTGCGTGGTCCGGAGCGGCTCGACCCGCATCACCACCCGCTCGTCGCCGGGCTGGTGGAACGGATACGCGTCCGCATCCATGTACTTCTTGGCCATCGAGTCGATGAACGCATTCGAGGAGTCGTCGTCGACACGCACGACCGTGCCGCGGATCTCGAGATACCGGTAGGGATTCTCCGGGTCGGTTCCCGACACGGCGATCGTCGGATTCTGTTGGAGGTTGCGGAACTTCTGACGCCCCTTCGTGAGCGAGAACACGAAGTGACCGTCGTCGAAGCCGCCCCACACCGGGCTCGACTGGATCTGCCCATCCGGCCCGATCGTCGCGATGTGCCAGAACACACGCTTGTCGAGAAGGTCCGAGTACTCAGCGGGAATCGTCATGCAGCGAGCAACCGTGTCGCAGCCGAGGGTATTCCTGTTCCGGTCCGATGGCCTCGTCGGCCCGCCCGTCGGGCCCCGGGCTCGACGACTTCGGCACCGGCATCGAGTACGTGACCTCGCAACCGTCGTCGGTTCACTCCGCCATCCTGCCTGCGCTCGAACCGACGTGCACGTGCCGGCACGTTTCGGTTCCGGCGACCCGGCAGCGCATCAGCCATCGCCACCCGGGCGGTTCGATCACGGCCACGGCACCATGCCACCGATCCGGTGTCTCGGGCCTCAGAGATCGGATCCATCGGCGTCTCCACCGTCGACCATGTTCATCCGGGACCAACGTCGTGTCTCGATTCGAACCGCAGACCGGCGCAACCGCCACCCGTGGGTCCGCGGGTACGCTCGGTGGCGTGGCGGGCAACTCTCGACGGTTGGCGTGGGCCCTCGGAGCGACGGTCGTGCTGCTGACGGCGTGCGGCGGATCATCACCAGACGATGCCGACGGGACCATCGGTTCGGAGTCGCTGCTCCCGGCAACCGAAGCCGAGTCGGCGCGATCGATCGACGCTGACGAGACGTGGGACCCCGACGACGGGCACGGCACCGTCACGCTCCGCCCGGTGCTCACCTGCGAGCCGGGTGCGGAGGCCGACGAGGCCACCGGCCAGGCGATTCTGCCCCTGGTGAACGACGACGAGTCCTGCGTCGTCGGGCCACCCGCCGGAACCGGCGAGGTCTTCGAACGGGGCAGTGCGGTCGCGGGGCTCACGGAGCAGACCGAGCAGTGGGTGATCGACGTCGAGCTCCGAGCCGCTGGCGTCGTCGTGTGGAACGCCGTGGCGCAGGAATGCTTCAACGCCACCCCCGCCTGCCCGTCTCGGCAAGTGGCGATCGTGCTCGACGACGTGATCCAGTCCGCGCCGACCGTGGAGACCCTGGAAGCTTCCCGCACCGTCAGGATCTCCGGCGACTTCAGTGAGGACGAGGCGAGAGCACTCGCCCGCGCACTGAACCGCCGCGTCACTCCGGCGGAGGTCGGCGACGACTCCGGCAACGACGACTCAGCCGAGTCCGCCAACGCCACGGGTGTCGACGAGACCCGACCCGTCGACACGGCGCAGGTACCGGCGAGCACCGCCGCGCCGACCACGACGGGCAGTGCGCCCGCCGGCTCACCGACCGGCTTCGCGATGCCTGAGATGTGCGGGCTGCCCGCCGTCGAGTGGACGTCGAACGAGCATCCACTGAGCGTGGACAACGGCCCCTGGGCGAGTGCGAGCCGCGTCGACGGCGATCTCACCGGCGACGACGTCGACGAGATCGTCTGGGCCACGGTGTGCGGCGCAGGAACAGTCGCCGCCGGTCGAGCCGTCCACGTGTTCGATTCCTCTCACCGGCCCCTGGCGACGCTGCCCGTGCAGGAATTCGTCGCCGAGGTCTACCCGGACCGAACCGTGCACCCGATCGAACCACGCATCGTCGAGGGAGATGTCCAGGTCGAGGTCTGGGTCTGGCAGTCCGTCGATGCGACGTGCTGCCCTTCGGTCGCGTTCGAGATGTCGTTCGCGTGGGATGGCGACCGCTTCGTGCCGACCTCTGACATCCCGGATCCCGCCGAAGTCGGCGCCCCTTCCGGAGAGGCACCCATCGTCGCCTGGGATGGTGAATATCGCGCGAAGACGTCGCCGGGCCGAGTCGTGCAGCTCGGCCACTTCGGTCAGCAGGTCGAGTCATTGCAGCAGGCCCTTGACCAACGCGGCTACGACGTCGACGTCGACGGCTTCTTCGGACGCGGCACCGAAAGCGCCGTCCGCCAATTCCAACGCGACCGCGGGCTGCCTGTGACCGGCATCGCAACCGACGACGTCTGGAACGAGTTCGGCGAGTAGCCAGCTTCCCACCGGACGCTGACCGGACGGACTCGAGGTCGAGTCTCGGGACGTCTACGAGCCCGGATGACGAATCGAGTCCGCCGGTGATCGCTCACCCAATCGGTTCTGAACCCTGCAGCGTGACGATCGCGGGGCTCAATCCGTCGGGGTCGTACGTGAGACTGATGTCCGTCTCGTAGTTGCCGACGCCGTCCGAGGTGAAAGCGATGCGGATTCGGCAGACGTCGCCACGCTGATCCGGGCCGGGCTGCAAGATCCTGCCGGAGCAGCGTTCGACGATCTCGAAGTTCGCTGTGTCCGGACCACTGTTCGTCACGGATTCGATCTCGAGCGGTGAATCCCCGCCGTTCCGGAGCACGATCAGCGTTGCGTTCACGCCCGACGAGACGATGCCGACGTCGTAGGTCGGTCCTGCCGTCCCCTGGGTGTAGTCGAGATCGTCGGGATCGAATTCGTACGTCTCGTCCGCGAAGAGCCAGTCATCCGGCACGTCGAAGCCGCCGAGTTGCTCACGGAGTTCACGGTCGGACACCGCTGCGAACGTGGCGAAGCCGCCGAGCCGGAACTCGCCCTGGATCGGTCGGCTCAGCGAATCGGCATCCTCCAGATCGACGGTGAGCTCGCCCTCGAAGACGCCGGTCGCCTCCGGACGGAACAGGACGGTCAGGTCGCAGCGCTCACCACCATCGAGTTCGCCCCGGCACGCGAACTCGGCGTCCGACAGCCCGAAGCCGGCGCCACCGACATCGATCGACTCCACAACGGCCGGACGGTCGCCCTCGTTCACGATCGAGAGGCCCCGAACGACGGGAATCTCCTCGCCGGCGAAGACCGTGCCGAAGTCGAGGTCGCCGTCGACCATGACGACGGGCCCCAGCCGAGCCAGGCCCGTCGCGATGACCACGTCGCTTCCCTGGAGGAACACAGCCAACTCGTGGACGCGGGCTTCGGTCGGAGCGAACATCACCCCGACCTCACACTCGGCCCCGGGCTCGACGTCCGAACATCCCGATGCCTCGACCGCGAAACCGTCGGACGGATCGGCAGGTGCGAGCGACAGCGAACCGACCGATCCGCCCGAGTTCGCGAACACAGCGGGCAACTCGACCGTCTCGCCGACGAGCACCTCACCGAACTCGGCCGGCACGCGCAGCTCGAACGCCGCAGGATCGACTCCGCTGAGCGTGAGTGTCGCCTCGATCGTGGCTTCTCCGACCGACACCAGGAGCGCACCGGTTGTGTCGGTGCCGACGGGCACTTCCGAGATCACGTCGAACTCGCACACCTGACCCGCTTCGAAGCGCTCCGGACAACCGTTGCTCATCGCGAACGGCCCGTCGCTCGGATCGATTCGGACGCCGACGCCGTCGATCGCAAGGTCGGCGGTGCTGCGGAGGCGGAATCGCTGGATGGCGGCATTCGTCGCCGGCACGGTCTCGAAGCCACGGTCCGATTCCAGCACCAGGCCCAACACGCCCGTACCGGTCACGGTCCCCGAGACGGCGTCGCCTCCGACCTCGAACGCCACGCTGGCTTCCATGATCTGCTCGCGCACCGGAACGAAGTTCACTCCCACTGCGCACGATCCACCCGGGGGGACCTCGCCGCAGATGGTGCCGGTCTCGACGAGCGTGACCTCGTCGCTTCCCTCGATGCCTGAGGCCCGAACGTCGACCGGACCGTCTCCCTCGTTCACGACGACCAGTTCACCAACCCTCGACCCGCCGATCGCAACGGCACCGAGATCGAGCGGGTCGACCGTGACCGCAACGAGTGGAGGCAAGGTCGTCACGGTCGAGCCGTCGTCGGCGACAGGGTCGGGGTCGGGATCGGGGTCGACGAAGGCTCCGATCAGCCCGACCACGACGAGCACGACGAGCACGCCGCTCAACCATGGATGCCGGCGAATCAGCCGCCGAACTCGTCGCCACCATGTCAGCTGCGGTCCCCGCGCCACCTCGATGTTGTGACGCGTGACCTCGGCGCCATCACGATCGTTCAAACGCTCGCGCATCTCGCGGGCCCGTTCGAGTTCGGACATCGCCGCCTCGGCGCTGCCCAACGCCAGCAACCTGGTGCCGCTCTGATGTCGGCAGTACGCCTCGAGCACGGGATCGCCGACGTTCCGGGCGGCGGATTCGAGTATCGGCAGAACTCTGCCCCACGCATCCCACCGGTTCCCGACTGGCGAACCAGGGCTCGATCGCGCACCCGACCTGCACGACCTCGACCCAACGCCCGGCCGTGGCCGAGATGTCGATCGAACGAAGGAGCAGCTCGCGATCCTCGATGATCTCATCGGGAGGGGGCTCATCGGCCAGCCACTCGCCAAGACGCGCGACCAGCCTCTTCTCCCACGACGGATCGCGGAGCCGGGTGCCGGGCGAGCCCGCAATCCACCGGTACCTCGGAGAGCCGGTCTCGACGCACTCGCGGCTGCGCAGCTCATCGAGTTCCGCATCGACGTCATCGGCCAGTCCGGTGAGCAGACGACGATGCACGAACGCCGGGTAGGCCGCCTGGAGGATCGCCGCGACCGGACCGGAAGCGTCGGGCGTCGCGATCGTGCCGGCGTCGCCGGACGCGAGGAAGACGTCGAGTGGCAGGTCCCCCGAGGCCACCGCGCGACCGGCGGTCGACACACTCCGGGGGTTGGTACCGAGGGTCGTGAAGATCGCACCGAGGCGGCCCGCCATGGCTCCGTCGACGTCGATACCACTCTCCCGGGCGAACAGTCGGGTCGCGTCGATCGGTGACAGGGGCGCGATCGCCCACGACGTGCCCTCGACCAGCGCCGTCGGATCGGTGGCGGTGCCGACGACGACCCACTCGGCGAGAACGTCGAGGACCGAAGCCACGTCGCTCGGCGCCAGATCGACATCGTCGATCATCAGCCGGGCCCGCTTGGCCCCGAGCCAGCGCGCAGCACTCGACATCGTGAGCTGGACACGATCGGCCGGGTCGAAGCACCGCTCGAAGACCTCCTGGAGCAGGTCGAGCGGACCGGCACCCTCTCGCCTCACGTAGATCGTGCCGTCCACGATCTCGGAGGGAGCCGGATCGAAGGCGAGCCAGCGGAGCAGCTCTGTCTTGCCGATGCCCGCCGCGCCCCACACCCCTGTCAACTCGCCGGGCCGCGCCGATCGAAGGACGGCCTGTTCCGGCTCGCGCCCGAACACACCGCGCGTCGGACGCGGTGGCGGCGGATGGGCCGGTGGCAAGGCGCGCAGATCTGACGACGAATCCCGAGCTCGGCGGTCCGCAAGGGCTCCCGAGGGACCAAACGCGAGCACGAGGTCATCGACGACGACGTGGCGGTGATCTCGACAGATCCGCTGCGGACCGATGCCCGAACCGTGCGTCGCGGCGATGTCGATCGCGAACCGGAGCGGATCGTCGGCCAGTTCGAAACGCCGGCGCCCCGCCGCGACGGCCCGCTCGAACGTGAGCAGGCGATCGACGCGCCCCGCGCCCTCGGGCGATGTCGCCGGCAGCGCATCGGTCGCCGCGAATCCGGTCGTCTCGATCGCCACGTACCGGCCGTCGTCGATCAGCTCCCGCAATGCTGCCACGTCGGAGAGCGGGTGCGGCGAGAAGTGCCCGAGTTCCGGACGACCGAACGCGCGCCACTCGTGCGCGCTGTGCCGGAGCGAGACGAGCACGAGCGCATGTTGCTCGGTGACGGCCACGACCGGAAGCAGGTCCAGGCCCAGACACATCCCGGCGAACATCGTCGACAGATCGAGGCACGTCCCCAACGCCGGTTTGTCGATCAGTTCCGCCGGCGGCCGAATGGTCTGGCAGCGATCGTCGGGGTTCCAGTCCTCCAGTGCGTAGCGAACGCCGACACCGGCCAACTGGTCGTACAGCGAACGCACGAGCGCCAGGCGTCCAGCGGGATCGGGTGACACGTCGAGCGGCCCGAGCCGTGGCCGGATCCATCTGATCGCTCGCGGATCGACGAACCGTGCCAAACCTGCCGGGTCGGACTTCGCCCAGGCACACCCGCACCCCTCATCGACGATGGCCGGAGCGTGGGCGCTCACCCGAGGACCTCGATGACGTCGCTCACCGGCGCCGCCGGCACACCCGGCGCGCTCACGCTGATGCGGTGGACGCCGGCATCGAGCCAGTCGATCATCGCCACCCATCCGTCACCGTCGACCGCGACCTCCGCGGCGACGGCAACGGTGCCGCCATCGAGGCGCTCCACCGTGACCGATGGCCGCGCAGAGGCGTCGTCGACGACGATGCCGACCCGAATCGGCTCACCGACGAGGTAGAGATCGCCGACGTCGAGCGAAATCGTCGGACCGACGCCCCGTGCGATGGCAGACGGTCCACGGATCGCACCGAGACCGGTTGCGGTCATCCGACGCAGGCGCTGCTCGAGGTCATCGAGCACCTGGCCCGCCACGTGCAACGAACTGTGACGGGCCGCGACATACGTGTCCTGGAGCTCGTCCGACAGTTCGACCGGGATCGCCGACACCATGGGAACCGTGCCGTCACCGCCCCCCAGCCGCGGGTCGATCCAGCTCGGCGTCGACCGGTGCGTCGTGAAGGTCCCGTCGATCAACGTCGCCGATTCGGTCGTGGGCTGACGAAACCCGAGAAATGGCAACGTCACGTACGAGTCAGCCGTTCGAGCGTCGACACGTTCGAGGATCTCGTCGTGCACCTGGCGCGCCGCCGAGACTCTCGAGTCGTCGATGCCGAGTCGGCCGGTGAGCTCGGTGATCCGTCGCCAGTGTGTTCCGGTGTCGATGCACTGGTAGATCGGGAGCAGTTGGTACACCGACGTGAACGACCGGATCATCGACGAGAGGTCGAGCGGCCCCTTGCGAATGCCGTTGACGAGGGGTTCGAGAGCCTGCGGTGCCCCGCGATACGGCGTACCGAAGGTGACGAGCGCACGTGCGTCGAGGTGTCCGTCCAGTACTTCGAGGTAGAAGCGCGCGACCAGTCCTCCCATGCTGTGGGCGAGCAGGATGGTCTTGGCGTTCGGGTTGCCGGTGTAGCGGCGCCACACCGCGAGCCGATCGCTCACGAATCGGGCGAGTCGGCGGGCCGCGACCCTGATGTCGCGCCGCCAGTCGTACGGGAACGCATAGAAGTTGGCGGGCGCCGGATCGTCCCGACGACCCGGCATCACCTCGAAGTGATTCGTGATCATGTCGACCAGGCCCGTGTACCCGTCGATCTTCGCGACGCCCGGCAGGAGGTGTGCGGTTCCGACGAGTCGATCGGCGACCACGCCGTCACCGAGATCATCGAGTTCGGGGTCGTCGATGGCATCGAGTTGGAGATCGGTCAACGACGCTCCGCCCGATCTGAGCGCGCCCCAGACCGCCTGCGACGATGGTGCCCAGATGTCGCGCCCGTCACGGACGAGCACGCTCCCCGTGATGCCGGGGAGCACGATCACGAGATCGTTGATCCGAGGTCGGACGCCCATCCATGTTCCTCTCGATGCTGATCACCGCCACCCCGCCGGCGATCGCACCAATGATCGCACGATGCGGGGTCGCCGATCGACCGGATTTGATGAGACCCAGTGACCCCCGGGCCGGGATCAGCGCCGACGGCGAACCGACGGACGGGTGTCGCGGCCGGCAGGAGATCGGTGGCGTCGGGTGCGAGCGTGCTCGACGCCGACGACCCGAGCTCGCTCACCCGCACGGGCGCGCCGATATAGAATGGTTCTACTCCGACGTGCCGAGGGAGCGTTGAGCACCGTTGAGCAACTCGATCTTCACGCGCCAGCGTCTCCGAGCGAGCGTCGTCGAAGTCGCGCCGATCTGCCGGTGGCTACCTGCCTACGACCGGTCCAGGCTGCGAGGCGACGTACTCGCGGGGGCGATGGTCGCCGCGCTGCTCGTTCCGCAATCGCTCGGCTACGCCCGCATCGCCGGCGTTCCGGTGCAGGTCGGGCTGTACGCGGTGCCGCTCGCGCTGCTCGCCTACGCAGTGCTCGGGTCGTCACCGCAGCTCATCGTCGGGCCCGCCTCGACCGTCGCCATCGTCTCCGGCTCGCTGGTCGCCGACATCGCCCGCGACAACCCGGAGGACGCTGTTGCGATCACGTCAGCGCTCGCGATCGCGACGGGTCTCGTGCTCGCCGCGACCGGCGTACTGAGGATCGCGTGGCTCGCGGAGTTCCTGTCCAAGCCGATCGTGACCGGCTTCGTGTTCGGGCTGACCCTCACCATCGTCATCGGCGAGATCCCGACGCTGTTGGGCATACCCAAGCCGGGGGGTGACCTGCTCGGGGTGCTCGTCCGTACCCTCCGCGACGTCGACCAGGCCCACACGCTCACCGTCCTGGTCGGCGCAGTCGCGCTCCTGCTGCTCCTCGGTGGACGCTGGATCAGCCCCAGGGTGCCCTGGGGCATCGTCGTGCTGGTGATCGGGATCGTCGCCTCGCGGCTCTTCGACCTGGAAGCGAACGGTGTCGCCATGATCGGCGACGTTCCGTCGGGCCTCCCACCGATCGGCTTGCCGCTCGTTCCGCGCGCCGACCTCGGGGCCGTTCTCGTCGGCGGCTTCTCGCTTGCCCTCGTCGCGCTCGCCGAGGGGCTCGCTGCGAGTCGGCTCTTCGCCACTCGCGGTGGGTACCGCGTCGACACCGAGAGCGAACTCATCGGCATGGGCGCCGCCAACGTCGCTGCCGGCTTCTCGGGTGGCCTTGCGGTGGCCGGCAGTCTGTCGAAGACGGCTGCGGCCGAGCAGGCGGGGAGCCGCAGCCAGGTCACCGGGCTGGCCGCAGCCGGAATCGTGGTCGTCGTGCTGTTCGCCTTCACGCGTGTGCTCAGCGCCCTGCCGCAGGCTGTCCTGAGCGCGATCGTCATCGCTGCGGTCTGGGGCCTCATGGACGTCGCTGCGCTACGCCGCTACCGCCGGGTGCGGCACGCCGACTTCGGCGCAGCGGTCACCGGTATCGCGGCCGTGGTGCTGCTCGGACCACTGCCGGGGCTCGGCATCGCCATCGCCGTCTCCCTGCTGGCCATCATCTACCGCTCGAGTTCCCCTCGGATCGAGGTGCTCGGCAAGATCAGCGACGAGAAGGCAGCGTGGGGTCGAGTTCGGGGTCACCCTGACCGGAAACCTGTGGACGGCGTCGTCGTCGCCCGACTCGACGCTCCGCTGTTCTGGGCGAATGCCACGGCGATCGAGGATCGTCTCCTGGCGGAGGTCGATCGGACCGACGGAACCCGTGCCCTGGTGCTCGATCTCGAGGCGACCACCCAACTCGACACGACGAGCGCCGATGTGCTGACCAACCTCGCCGGCAAACTCCGACAGCGAGACGTCGAGCTGTATCTGGCGCGTGTCCTCCACCGCGTCGAATCGGTGCTCATGCGGTCGGGCTTCACCGCCATCGTCGGCCCGGACAACTTCTGGCACAGCATCTCCCAATGCGTTCGGGCCGCCCGACGCGACACCGGTCTCAAGGGCGAGTCGAACGGCAAGGGCCGAATCCGGTCGAACGGTCGTGAGAACGTCGATGATGTCAACGACGTCTCCGACCACGAGTCCGACCACGAGTCCGACCACGACTCCGACGATGTCGCCGACGATGCGGACGATAATGCCGTCGAGATCGGCGACGAGGATCGGGACACCTGACCGAGGCGAGACGTCAGCACCTCCGTCCCTCCGATCGGTCGCGTCGATCGGTCACGTTCGGGTCAGGGTCAGGAAACGGTCGACGGCGACCGCAGCGAGCGCTGCGGTCCTGGCCGACGTGACCGACCCGACGGGGCCGACGGCGGGGTCGGCCCGCGCTGACTTCGAGACCGACTGGAGCCGTCTCAACCTCATCCGAACCCTCACCGCGGCCGCAGGCTTCGGCGTCCTGGTGATCACGGCAATGCTGTCATCCGTCGGAGACGTGGGATCGACGCAACCGACGGCGATCGGTCCACGATGTCCCGGTCCGAGCCTGCGTCTGCCGGCGGGCCGAGTTGAGCCCGCCTGAGCGATCGCCGGAGATGTCAGAGGTCGACGATGTCGGCGAGTGCCTCGGCGACCGCATCACGGAACTCCCCCGGCGCTTCGATCGAGACCGGGTCGATGAACAACCCGATGCTGAACCCACCGTCGTATGAGATCGCCGTGGCGTTGCAGGCGGTACCCGCGACCGGGCCCATCGAGATCAGCTCGAGCACTCGTGCACCGGAGATGTAGAGGGGCATCGGTGCGCCTCGCAGATTCGACGTGGCGAAGTCCATGTGCGCCGCCCGCGCCCGGGCTGCTCGCGTGACGACGGAAGTCGGCAGGAGATTGACGACGCCGGACAGCGCTCCGAGACCGCCGCCATGGGACATGCCCTCCCGCTTGACGGCCAACCGCTCGCTGACATCGAGAATCCGTTCCCGCAGGTCCATCGGTCCGCCGGGGATCTGCACCGGTACGGGGGTGAACGAATTCCCACCGACCGACTTGTCCGAGCGGGTGCTCAACACGAAGCTGGTGTTGAACGCCTCGACCTCGGTCCCCCGATCGGCGTGATAGCGGATTGCGCCCTCGACCATTCCGGCGAGGAACACGTCGTTGATCGTCACATCGAGGCGCTTGGACACGAGCTTCAGGTCGTCGAGCGACGTGTGCACCGCTTCCAGGTGACGATGTCGCGACCGGCGCGACCACAGCGGTGATCCGCCCTGAATTCCGTCGTCGCTCGAGCCGACGACCGCACCGATCGTCGACCGAGCGGCCGTGACCGCGTCGCTGACCGTGCTGACCGCGCGACCCGGGTCGGTCGGCCAGCTCGCCATCTCATCGGCCATGCGACGAGCCGCGCCGAGCTGACGCCGGGTCAGGTGCGACATCGAGCCGACGGTCGACTCCCACACGCTGCCGGCCAAGTCCCCACCGATCTGGCGGGGTTCGTGCTCGGCGACCGCCTCGGCGATCACTGCGTCGAGATCGACGTCCGGCGGGGCCGGATCGTCTGCCGAGAACTGCTGGTACATCTCCGCCATACGCATCTGCCCGATCCCGTCAGCGACCACGTGGTGCAGGATCGACCACAGTGCTGCCTTGCCGCCGCGAACGCCGTCGATGATGACGAATCGCCACAGCGGACGGGTGCGGTCGAACGGTTCCAGGTAGAGATGAGCGGCGAGATCGAACAACTGCCGCTCGGTGCCCGGCTTCGGGAGGCGCAGGAACCGCACGTGGTAGTCGAGGTCGAACTCCGCGTCGGGTGCCCACACGGGCGTTGCCAGCCGACCGATTCCCGGCACGACGCGCTCGAACAACCGCGGCATGCCCGCGACTGCGGCGCGCATCGTCTGCTTGAAGTGGTCGACGTCGACCGGTCGATCGAGCAGCGTCAGCGCGGCACCGCTCGGGTTGAGCCACGGGTCCTTCTCGATGTTCCACATGAGCGCCTCGGAATCCGACATCCGCTGCTCGAACCGCTGCTCCCGCTCCCGTGTCGCCATCACACTCTCGCTCTCGTTGTCGAACCGACCCCGATCATCTCGCGCCCGCCGCCGAACCGCAATTGCAGCTCGGACACCCGGACGACAAGATCCCGACATGTGGGAGGATGCGGTCATGGGTACCACACGACTGTTCGCGCTCGCACTGGTCGTGGGGCTCGCTGCCTGCGGAGGTGACGATGACGGGATCGACGACACTGCGGAACCCGAAGTGGCCGATGGCTGATCGCGTCAGCGAGTCGGCGGAGGGTGGCGAATCGGGCGGCAGTGGTACCGACGGTGCCGGCGTCGTCGACCCGCAGCCTCCCGGCCAGGCGCTGGTCTCGGTCGACGGTCAGGAGTACGTCCTCACCGAACCCGGCGCCCTCGCCTGCACACTCGCCGATGACGCGATCACCTTCTCCTTCCGCATCGGCGACAACGAGGTCACCCTCGGAGCCGGCGCGAACGAGACCGACGGCCAATGGCTCGGCAGCGTCGATCTCCGGGTTGCGGATCCTGGCGGTGAGCCGGGGCCGATCGCCTACTTCCCGGATCTCGTGACCAACTCCGGCGGTGTCGCGATCGATGGCGACAGCTTCTCCTACTCCGGACCGATGCAGAAGCAGCCCGCCAACGACGGCAGCAATCCGCCGCCGGTCGACGTCGGCGACGGCCTGATCACCATCACCTGCCCGTAGGACCCGCCCGCTGCTCGGAGGGCCGAGCCGCTCGTCCAGCGGACCGGGCCGACTCGACGCGAGTTCCCCTGGCAGAGGGTGCGCTCATCGAGGGGCCGGGAACACTGCCCGGCCCCCCGATGTGCCGCATCAGGTGCCTGGCATGTGAACGAGCATGAGCTGCCCGTCCTCACGCTTGATGGTCAGGTCAGGCAGGTCGGGGTCGAGCGGATTCGGCACGATCTCCTCCTTCTGGTTCGAGCCGTGCGCCTGCACGCTCACGAACCAGGCTCCACTGCCGAACCACTTGGATGCGTCGACGATGCCGCTCGACTCTCCGTCGGGATCGTTGACCGTCGCCACGACGCTCCAGTCGCCACTGTGGAGGTCGTACCTCCAGATCCTGGCGTTGTCGGTGTCTTCTTGGACCATGACGCTCTTGGCGCTCGTGCCGACGTTGTCGGGACTCACGAACGGCACGTAGGCGTCGCCCGTCGGGTCGTCACCCTGGGCCAGCACGGTGAAGCTGTCGACCCGCTTCGGGTTGTGCTTGTTGAACTCCATCCGGAACATCGATCCGTTGTCGGCCTGACCGACCGTGCCGCTCGGACCGCGGACGAGCCGCCCGGTCGCGGCGTCGGGAACGACTCGGCTTCGCCCAGTGTCGGCGATGTACACCACACGCTTGTCGTGCTGGTCGGTCGCCAGATCCTCGAGGCGGATGAACTGGAACACGTTGTTCTCGTTCGACCAGTTCTCGAGCGCCGTCTGGGGTGCGTCGGCCGTCGTACCGTCGGCGATGTCGTCGGGAACCCGGATGAACCGGCCCCTGCATGTCGTCGCCCGGCTTGATGTCGAGATAGTCGTTCGCGTTGTTGAACGGATCGTTGCGCTTGACGCGTGTGCCGTTCTTGTGGGTCACCTGGAACGCCCACAGATGACCACGGTCCTTGATGACCTTCTTGTCGTTGCCGGCGAGGTACATGTACAGCTGGGCTGACGGACCGTCGAACGTGTCGTCGGTGGTCAGGATCGCCGTCTTCCTCCATCCGCCCGGGACCACGATGTTGTTCTCGTGGTTCAGTCGGCCCATGCCCGGAATCGGTGTGGCCGTCTCGGTCACCGTGTCGTACGCCACGACGTAGCCGGCCTGACGCTGAGGTGCAATACCCGGGTCGGGCCCGTACGCCGCGCCAGCCGGGACGTCGAGGATGTCGTTGGACTCCTCGCCGACGAAGAACGTCGGGTGACGGAAGCCGTCGTGCTCGGTGGCCATGAACGCCGAGCAGAACCGGATGTAGCCCTCGTCCGGCGAGATGGCGACGCTCGCATCGAGGACCGACGAGTTGTACTTGCTCAGGGTCAGCTTCGACACGGAGGCATCCTGGAAGTCGGTCCTTGGCGGGCCGATCGCACCGCTGAGGGGCGGGAACGGAACCTCCGACTGCTCGTGGGCGACATAGACGTCGACCGTGCCGTGCTTGTCTCCGCGCGTGAGTCCGATGCCGTCCGGAATGCCTTCGAACGTGAAGTCACCGATTTCGTCTCCGACCGTCATGATCGGTGTCACCTCGCCGGGATCGGTGAGCGTGATGTAGGGGTCGGCGTCGGTCAGGAACCCGTGGGCCGGTCCGCCACCCCCGCTCCCTTGCACTGCCCCCGCCACGGTCATACTCATCATCAGCCCGAATGCCAGTGTCACCGGCAGAGCTCGCGTCAGTCGTCGCCTCGTCATCGAGACCCCCTCCTTCGATGCGCGAACTCCCGTACGCGCGATGTCTTGTGCGACCACCCCATCTGGCCCCACCCCAGTCCCACCCGCTGTCGGGCAGGAACCCCATTGTGCGCGCGTTGTTCGGCCGAGCGATAGGGCGATGCCAAATCCTCGATCAGCCCGTCGACCGTCGTCGACGGGTGCACGATGACGACATTGCCCGCCGCGACCTCCCATCTCCCCCTTCGGATCGCAGCCGCTCGCGGCAAGTAGCGTGCCCGAGTGGCATCGGACAGCGACCAGGGAACCGCCGGCGGCGGTATCTGGTCATCGGCCTATCTGCCCGTCACGCTCGCCAACCTCACGATCGTGGCGATCGCGGCGTACGACGGCCTCGCGCTGGTCGCGGCGCTCCCCACGATCGCCGACGATCTCGGCGACGTGGCGTTGCTGCCCTGGGTGATCACCGCGTTTCTCGCGACATCGGCGGTCGCCGGCATCACCGCCGGGCCGGTCATCGACGCGATCGGCGTCCGGAGGACGTTCCGAGTGACCGGCGTCTGGTTCCTCCTCGCCAGTGCCGCCGCGGCCGCCGCACCGACCATGCCACTGCTCGTCGCCGCAAGGGCGCTGCAGGGGATCGGCGGCGGGCTCGTCATCTCGGTGGCACTCGCTGCTGTCGGCCTGGCCTACCCCAACCGGCTTCGTCCGCGGGCGTTTGCCGCCAACTCGATGGTGTGGGGCGTGATGGGGTTCGGCGGGCCGGTCATCACGGCCGGGCTCCTCTCGTTCGCCGGGTGGCGGATGATCTTCGTGATCCAACTCCCGATCACCGCGCTCGCCCTGGCTGCCGGCTGGCGGACCTTGCCGAGTACACGTGCCAAGCCACAGCGGATCGTCATGGACGGTCGCGGCATCGTGCTGATCGCCGGGCTCGTTGCTGCGTCACTGCTCGCGGTGTCACAGATCGGAGTTCGTTGGTGGCTCGCGGGCATCGGAGCAGCGGCAGCGGTCGCCCTCGGCGGAGCCTTCTGGACACATTCGGGGCGCGCCGCCGACCCGCTCGTCGCACGCATGCACATCGTTCGCTTCCCCCTCAAGCGCATCCACGTGACCTCCGGACTCGTGCTGATCGCCGGGCTGGCTGCCGACAACTACCTCCCGCTGTACATGCAGACCACGCGGGGCCGCTCGGAGTCCTTCGCGGCATTCTCGGTGCTGTTCCTCACGGTCGGATGGACCGCAGCCGCGTTCGGCGTCAGCCGACTGCTCGAACATCAGTGGCGTGAGGCCGACGCGATCCTGCTCGGTTCCTGTCTGATGGTGCCGTCGGTGGTCAGTCGGCGGGCTCGGCGTGGCGCTGACCTGGTCGCTGCCGATCATCTTCGCAGCGTTCTTCTTCATGGGCACGTCGATCGGCTTCGTGTCGACGTCCGGACTCACGCTCCTCCAGGCAAGCGCTGCGGACAACGAGATGGGCCGTGTCAACAGCGCCCATCAGTTCGTCCGCACACTGTGCATCACCTACGGCGTCGCGGTCGGCGGAGCGATCCTGCTGCTCGTCGTCGACCGCCAGACCGGGGACGTCGAGGCCGTACGCGACGTGCTGGGCGGCGAGGACGTGCGCGGCGTCGTCGGCCACACTCGATGCAGTCCGGGACGGCCTGGCCTGGGTGCACGTGTTCAGCACCGTCGTCGCGATCGGCTGCGTGGCAGCGGCATCACAGCTGTGGCGGAACACGCGAGCTCGGCAACGGGGCACGGTCAGCGTCTGACCGAGAACCGATCGACGTCTCGACGTACCTCGCCGAGTCGGGCCGCACCCCAGCCGCCTTCGGCCCGTTGAGCGGGCTCGGCGCCGACGTCGCCGGCATCGACGCTGCGGCACGACTGCTCGACATCGCTGTCGAACGAAACCCGCACAGCGAGATCGTGCACGGGTCGATGTTCGACCTGCCGTGGGCGCCACAAACCTTCGACGCCGTCGTCTCGATCAACGGGATCTGGGGCGGGGGCGAGGATGCACTCCGCGAGGCACACCGTGTCCTGCGACCCGGCGGCACGATCGGCATCAGTTTCCGGGACAAGGATGAACCACTCGATCTTCGACCGTTCTTCTTCGCCGTCGCTGCCCATCTCGACCGCGACCATGTCGACGGCATGGTGTCGATCAACAACATTGCACGACCAGGTGTCGCCGAGGACATGCTCACCGCGGCCGGATTCGAGATACGTGCAGGACGTCGTCATCGCCCGCCGGTCGTGAGCCCGAAGGGTCGCTCAGCGCCGGGAGCAAACGCCCCAGGAGGTGAACGATGCAGCATGCGGACGGCCCCGGTACTCGGCGTCGACCTGATCGATCCGGAACCCCGACCCTTCGAGCCCCTCGACGATCGGTCGGTTGAGATGACAACCGCCGGCGAGGACGTTCCACATCGGGTTCACGCGGTGCTGCCAGCGTCGAACCCGCTCGTCGGGTGCCAGACCGTGCTCCGAGAAGACCAACGTGCCGTCAGGCTTCAGAACTCGACGCATCTGCTCCATCGCTGCGCGCCAGTCGGCGATCGAACACAGGGTGTAGGTCAACACGACCGTGTCGATGGACGCATCATCGAGCGGGATACGTTCACCTGGCTGATCGAGTACTCGGACCTCGATGTCAGAGGCCTCGATCGCCGGTTCCGCCTTGCGCCGCATTCCGGCAGACGGTTCGAGACCCCACACGAACTCGACGCGCTCACGGTCGTAGAACGGAAGGTTCAGGCCGGAGCCCATGCCGACCTCCAGCACCCGCCCGGCGGCCAGCGAAACGACTCGTTCACGCTGCTCGCGCACGCCAGGTGCTCCGCAGGCGACGTGGATGACGTGAGGAAGCACGCGCTCGGAGTACCAGCCCATGACCCGACGATATCGATGCAGGTGCGCTCGATGGGATACTCGGCACCGGGGATGATCGCGGTGGCGAGTGTCATGCCCGACCAATGCGGATGCGATGATCGCAGGCATGTCCGACGACGTGCAACGCGATGTGCTCGTGCGATGCCAGGCAGTGCTGCCCGGATGGCGCAACCTCTGGGTCGACGACTTCCACTTCGATGCGCCCAAGGGGTTCTCGTCGTTCACCATGGGGGTGCGCGCCAAGAGACCGGCCGACCCGCCGGCGGTGCTCTACCGGCATCTCGACGGGAAGGAGAACGCGATCCTCGACGCCGACGCCGAACGCAACGTCTTCTTCCTGCTGGGTGAGCACGAGATCGCCGCGCACTGCTATCACGCCGACGAGACCTGCCGAGTCGAGGCCTTCCACGACGGGCGGACGCTGACACGAGCCGATGTCTTCGACCCGAACGTTCGACGCGGCGTCGCGAACGAACTCTTCCGCCTCCACCAACTCGAACCGGTTGGCCTCCCCGATCAACCGTTCTTCGAGCTCCTCAACCTTCGCTGGGGCGAACTCGGCCGGCCCGTACTGACCGACCGCCGTCACGAACTCCCGCCCGACGAGCAGGCCCTGTGCGACGAACTGCTCGAACTCTACGCCGCACCGACGATCGAGAAGGTCAGGCTCCATCAGCCCGATCGGCCGCCGGTGTTCTGCCACAACGACACCTACCACGGGAACGTGATGCAGTTGACCGACGGCTCCATCAAGTTGCTCGACTTCGAGTTCTCCTGTCGTGGTCACATCGCGTTCGACTTCGCGAACCTCTTCGCCGAGACGGTGATGCGCCACGGACTCGACAAGCCGCCACATTTCAGCATCGTCGACCCCGAGTTCACCGACGACGACCTCGCACAGTTCGTCGGCTACTACCTCGACAACCGATCGTTCGCCTCGTCCGCCGCACGCCAGGGTGAACTCGACCGACTCGTCGCCGAGACGCGTCTGGCGATCCCCCTCTCGGACTTCATGTACGCCATGGCCGCGGTCCCGCTTGCACTCCAACCGATCCAGAAGATTCGTTTCATCCCGTACGCCCTTCAGCGCTTGCGCAGGTTTCTGGCCGCGACCCCGTGACGGATCGCCGCCGGGCAACCTCTGCCTCGCAGCACGATTCATCCAGAGGAAACACTCGCCTGCGAGACTGGCGGCATGCGTGTCGACGCCAACTTCTACGGATCCGTCCCGATGCCCGATGCGGGCAACGAGGGCCCTCAGCCGGTCGACCGGCGATACGGCAGCGATGACTTCCTTGCCTGCTACGACCATCTCACGCACTGGTCGAAGACGATGGACCGACTCGGCTACGACACGATGTGGCTCACCGAGCACCACTTCCAGTACGAGGGCTACGAGGTCACGCCGAACCTGATCCTGTTCGGCCTCCATCTCGCGAAGGAGACCGAACGCCTTCGCCTCGGGCAGATGTTCAACGTCGTGCCGCAGTGGCACCCACTTCGTCTGGCCGAAGACGCGGCCATGATGCAGATCCTCACGAACGACCGCATGCAGTTCGGCGTGGGCCGCGGCACGGTCCCGCGCGAGGCCGAATCACTCGGTGGGGTGGTGGCGTCGGGCGACAACGAGATGTCCGCAGAGCTCGACCGTGTCAACCGCGAGATCTTCGAGGAGTCGATGGAGATCATCAAGGCGGCGTGGTGGAACGAACGATTCTCGTTCACCGGCAAGCACTTCGTGCTCCCCCCGCCCGGCATCCCCGATCGTGGTTCGACGGTGCAGGACCTGACGCTGATCCCGAAGCCGATCGCACCGATCGACGTCTGGCAGGCAGTCACGTCGCCCCCGACGCTCGACTACGCCGCCCGAGCCCGCCATCACGCCGTCTTGCCCGCCCGGGGTCTCGCCAGCACGAAGCAGTGGTGGGACGACTTCGGGGACAAGGCGGCCGCCGGCGGCTGGGAGCTCGAACGCGGTGAAGGTCGCTGTCTCGCGATCAACATGCATGTCGGTCCGACCCGGGACGATGCGATCCGAACCGGGCGCAACGCACACGACGAGTGGATCCGGTTCCTCGCTCCGTACGGTCGATTCCGCGCCTACACGATGCCGGATGGCAGCCCGGTGCCGTTCGACTTCCGTCCGACCGTCGAAGACTCGATCGAGCAGGACATGATGCTGATCGGATCACCCGAAGAGTGCGCCGACCTGCTCGGCCGGTATCGCGACGAGGTCGGCGTCGAGCACGTCGTGCTGTTCTTCGACATGCCGGGCCTCACCCAGGAGCAGATGGACGAGCAGCTCGAGATGACGGCCAACGAGGTGCTGCCGAGAATCGGCGTGACCCTGGGCTGAACGATCACCCGCGCCGCAGCGGGCGGGCGGCTCGGGCGACCTCAGCCGGCTGCGATGTCCCGTTCGGGCCCGTCGTCTCGGCGAATCGTGTGATCGACCGGGCCATGCGGGCGAAGATCGCCCAGTGGAACGGCAACATGGCCCACCAGTACGCCCGTCCCCAGAGACCCCGCGGTGCGAACTCCGCGACCTGGTGCAGTTCGATCCGACCGTCTTCAGGGTCGTCGTCGACGACGGTCCATGACAGCCAGGCTCGGCCGGGCACCCGCATCTGTGCCTCCAGACGAAGTTGCCTGCCCACGTCGACGGTCGAGACCCGCCAGAAGTCGAGTGACTCACCCGGCCGGAGATCGACGGGGTGGCGCCGGCCACGACGGAGCCCCGGGCCGCCGATGAGCGCGTCGAGCACGCCCCTCAACCGCCACGCCCAGTTCGCCACGTAGTAGCCGTTGGCCCCGCCGATTCGTGCGAACGCCCGGTACAGATCGATCGGCGCAGCGGACGTCTGGACGGTCTGGTGGTCGCTGTAGGTCGCACCGCCGGCCCAGTCGGGGTCGCCCGGGATCGTGTCGGCCGGCGTGAACCCGGCGTCGCTCCACCGTGTGTCGACCGCTTCGGTCCGCGTCCGGCGCAGTGCGAGCTCGACTGCCGATCGAAACCGATCGGTTGGTGCGGCACCAGGTCGTCGATGGCGTGATCGGACATCACGACCTCGTGGCGGAGCGAATCGATCAGTGGCCGGGCGATGCCCGACGGCAACGGAGTGACGAGCCCGACCCACCGCGACGACAGCCCGGGCGACAGCACCGGCACCGGGACGATCACCCGTCGCCGAAGACCCGCCTCTTCGGCGAAGACCTGCATCATCTCCTGGTAGCTGAGCACGTCGGGGCCACCGATGTCGAGCCGCCGGTCGACCCGCTCCGAATCGTTCAATACGCCGACCAGATAGTGCAGCACGTCGCGAATGGCGATGGGCTGGCACCGTGTGCGCACCCAGGTGGGAGTCGTCATGACCGGGAGCACCTCGGTCAGATAGCGAAGCATCTCGAACGACAAGGAACCCGATCCGATGATCACGGCAGCGCGCAGCTCGGTGCACGGTGTCGTACCGGACGCGAGGATCTGGCCGACCTCCTGCCGACTCGACAGGTGCGCGGACAGTTCGTCGCCGTCGCCCATCCCACCGAGGTACACGATCCGTTCGACGCCGGCAGCGTCGGCCGCATCACGAAAGTTGGTCGCAGCACGTTGGTCGGTCTCCTCGAAGTCGGTGGCCGACCCCATCGAGTGAACGAGGTAGTACGCCGCCGAACACCCGACGAACGCAGCATCGAGCGACTCACGTTCCAGGACATCGCCCTGCACGAGCTCGACGTCGTCGGACCATTGGAATCGTTGCGCACGGACCGGCGACCTCGCGAGCACTCGGACCTCGTGACCGGCATCGAGCAGTAGCGGCACCAAACGACCTCCGACGTAGCCGGTGCCACCGACGACGAGAATCTTGCGGGGGGAGCTCATGAACTCGACGGTATGCCGCGACCGAACGATTCCAACCTCGCACGGGTTCCCGGCGCCCCCGATCCCTGCCCGGACTGATGGCGCAAGCGGGCCCACCGTCGGGTGATCGTGACCGCCCACTCGTCTGACAGTGTGACGACCGTGAAGCTCACGACCTACCCGATGATCCGCGATGGCGCCGAACGGCAGATGATCCTGCTCCACGGCTGGAGTGCCGAGCAGCATCACCTCGCCGCGTACGTGCCACTGGTCGACCCCGAGGAACGGTTCACGGCGTTCTGTCCTCGCCGCGCCCGACGATCTGCCCGACGGCGACGGTGCGTCGTGGTACGACCGAACTGAGACCGGACCGGTCTCCGAGTCGTACGTTGCCGCCCTCGACGCCCTGGACAGCTACGTCGCCGCCAAGATGGAACGGTCGGGCATCGGTCCCGAACGAACGGTGATCGGTGGGTTCTCCCAGGGCGGCTTCCTTGCGCTGTCGCTGGTGCTGCGCGCTGGAGCGCCTCGCTACGGAGGCGTGTGGGCGATGTGCTGCGGACTCGCCGACGTCCAGGGAGTCGCACTGGATCTGTCGGCCGGCAGCGGCGGCGGTCGGGAGGCGCTGATCCAGGTCGGCGAGCTCGATCCGATCATCACCCCGGATCGTGGGCGCGCCGCGGCGTCGGCGCTCGCCGATGCCGATTGGAACGTGTCGACCCACGGATACGACATGGCACACAGCCAACGGATCGAGATGATGGTCGACGCCAAGGCATGGCTCGCACGGATCGACTGAGATGCGACATCGGCTGCCGCCACCGCTGCACGTTTCCGATCGGAGGCGCGATGGGTCGACGATGCCGAGCTGGCGCCGTGAAGGGCCGGCGCGCGTGAAGGCAGACGTTCCCGAAGCCTCGACGTCCACCGGGCAACGGGCTCAGACGTCCGGCGACCTGCATCGGCAACGGACACCGAATCACTGGCCATCGGCACGATGGGTAACGTGATCTCGATGACGTCGTGGCGCGGCCGGGCAATGGTGATCCTCGCAGGGGTATTGATCGTGGGGAGCTGCACCCGGCCCGAGGACGAGGATTCCGTGCGGGAGACCGTGCCACCGCCACCCGCCGACAGCACCCAGACATCGGTGGCTCCGGAGGAAACCGACCGATCGACGCCCACCACCGACAGCACAGCTCCCGAGCCCCCGACGACCACGTCCTCCACCGTTGCGCCGACGACCGCGCCGACGACCGGCACGCGGCCACCGAGCACGGCAGCGGCGACCACGACCACATCGACCGAAGTGCCCGACTCGCCGGACGATCTCGTGCTGACGTTCGACAGCATCGGCCCGTGGCGATTCGGTGATCGTGACGTCGATGTCGTGCCGGGTTTGGCTGCGATTCTGGGCAATCCGGTCAACGACGTGCTGGCTGCGTTCCCGGTCGCCGACGAGGGCTCGTTCTTCGACGAGACCGGCGAACAGTCGTTTGTCTCGCCGTTCGGCCGAACGGTGTGCTTCGCCGACGCGCTGTGTGTCCAGTTCGGCGCCGGTGCGCCCGAGACGCTGATCCTCACCGGATGGAGACTCGCCGAAGAGGCATCGGCCGATCTCGTCACCGAGGACGGCATCGCGATCGGTTCGACATGGGCGGACCACGTGGACATCATCACCATCGATCCGTTCGACAGCTGCTTCCAGGTCGGCTACGCCGATGCAGGCGGTGTCGACGTGGTGCTGATCAGTTCGACCGAACCGTTCGCGGCACCCGACGACAGCGGTGAGTTCGTCGCCGGCGACCCGGACCCCTCGGAGGTCACTGTGAACGAGCTTCGGGCCGGCCGCCATCCGACCTTCGTGTTCGCCGACTGCTGAACCTCCGTTCCCTCGGTGCGAGATCACGGTGAGCGGAGACCGTCGGCCTCGGTCGGCGGACGGGCCGATGTGGTGGCATGCTCTGCTTCGGATCTCGGGACGGATGACGACGAGAAGTGCGAGGACAGCTGATGAGAGGCGAGCCAACGCTCGGTCGGTGGGTCGTCGTGGCCACGGCCGTGTTCGCCGCCGCCTTCACCACGATCGCGGCCGAACCCGCATCGGTCGCGGCGTCCGACGTCGACGACGACGCCCGGCAGCTCGCCGAGCGGTTCGCCCCGGTTGTGGTCGTCCGTGATCAGAGTGAACCGTGTGACACGCACGGCGAGCCGTTCGAACCTGCCCCGGTCGAGATCGTTCTCGACAACCCCGAGGTCTTCCTCCGGCAGGTCGGCAACGACGATCCGGTGAAGATGAGCGGACCGGGAGCATCCGACATCTTCGATCTCCGCGAGGGTTGGTACCTGGACTTCCCCGGAGACGCCCTCGAACCCGGCTGCATCTTCGAGGAGGACTTCCGTCGCTTCTCCGACGGTCGCAGCGTCACCTACGCCCATGTCGCCACCGAGCCCGGCCGTCCGGACCAGCTCGCCCTGCAGTACTGGTTCTTCTGGTACCACAACCCAGCCAAGAACGACCACGAGGGCGACTGGGAGTTCATCCAGCTGCTGTTCGATGTCGGGACGGTCGAGGATGCGCTCACGTCCGAGCCGGTGTCGGTCGGGTACGCGCAACACACCGGCGGTGAGCGCGGCGATTGGGACGACCCGAAGCTCGAGAAGGAGGACGACCGTCCCGTCGTGTACGCCGCACGTGGGTCGCACGCCAGCTACTTCGGCCAAGCGCTCTACCTCGGTCGGAGCGGCGCCGAGGGATTTGGATGCGACAACACCGACGGCCCTTCGCGACGCCTCCACCCCGAGGTCGTCCTGCTCCCAGAAGAGGTCACGGACCCACACGGTGAATTCGCCTGGCTCGCCTTCCAGGGCAGATGGGGCCAGCGCGAAGTCGGCTTCTTCAACGGGCCCACCGGCCCCGCTGCCAAAGAACGCTGGACCGAGCCTGTCACCTGGTCGGAGGATCTGCGCGATGCCAGTGTGGTCATTCCAGCCGGAGATCGGCTCGGGGGCGGCGTCCTCGCCACCTTCTGTGGGACCGTCGAGTTCGGATCGTCGCTGCTGATCATCGGACTGCGCTCGCCGCTGGTGCTCGTGATCGCGCTCGGAGCGACACTGACGGCGATCATCGTGGCGTCACGCCGAACCCGCTGGTCGCCGGTCACGACGAGACCGCTCCGGATCGAGCGCGCGACGGGTCAGATCCTGCGGAGCGCACTGCGCGTCTGGCGTGATCATCCGGCCACCATGCTGACGATCGGCCTCGTCTACGTACCGGTCTCGATCGTGTCGTCGATCCTGCAGACGATCATCCTGAATCTCCCGCTCATCGACGACCTCGTCGAACTCGCCGGCGCCCGGAGCGGGATCGCGGCACTGCTCGCCGTGTTCGTGGGTGGAATCGGCAATCTCTTCGCGTTCACCTTCGTCTCGATGGTCGTCGCAGCCGCGATGGATCATCCGGCCGACATGCCGATCGATGGAATCAGGTGGCCCGCGAGGTCGCTCCGACGGCTCCTCTTCGCCGTCGGCCGAGCAGTCGCGATCGTGCTCGCACTGTTCGTGTCGGTCGTCGGAATCCCTTGGGGAATCCGCCAACTGGTCCGCTACCAGATGGTTCCCCAGGTGATCGCACTGGAGGGAAGCGACGCACGGACTGCGCTCGCACGCAGTACCGAGCTCGTGCGCGGCCGCTGGTGGTGGACCGCCGGCATCATCGCGATCGTGCAGATCACGGTCGCGATCGCCGGTGTGGCTGCCGCACTGGTGGTGCTCCTCACGGTGACGGCAATCCCCCTCTGGCTCTTCAACGTGCTCAGTTCGATCATCTACGTCGTGCTCGTGCCGGTCGGTGCTGCGGCGATGTCGTACGTCTACGGCGCCCTCGCGACGCAGTTCGAAACGCCCGAGTCAGACCCGGAGGGGTCGATGGCAGAGCCGTCGCCGATCCCGTCCTGATCCCGATCACACGACCGGCGAGCGATCGGTCGTCGTTGCGGCGAAGCAAGCACGGTCGGGCGGGAGACGGCGCCGGGCGCGTCTCGTCGCTCGGTCGTGCAGATCTCACGTTGGCGTGGCGCTGACCTCGGTGGTCAGCAGCACCTTGCCGGTGGTCGTTCGCCCCTCGATGGCTCGGTGAGCCGCAGCGGCGTCGGCGAGATCGAACCGATGACCGACCCGTACATCGAGCCGGCCGTCCCCGATCCAGTCGTACAGATCTGCGGCGCGACGTTCGAGATCGCTCCGGTCGGCGATGTAGTCGAACAGCGTCGGGCGGGTCAGGAAGATCGAACCATTGCTCGAGAGCGCAAGTGGCGACACCGGATCGACCGGCCCCGAGGCGTTCCCGTACGTGACCATCATGCCCCGCGGGCGGAGCAGCGTGAGGCTCTGATCGAACACCGACTTGCCGACGCCGTCGTACACCACGTCGAGCGGCCGAGGTCCGGCGATCTCGGTGACCGCCGCGGCGAAGTCGACGTCCCGATACAGGATCGTGTGATCGGCACCGGCCGCGCTCGCCAGCTCGGCCTTCTCCGTCGTCCCGACGGTCGTGAAGACCTCGGCGCCGAGCAGCTTGGCCATCTGGATCAACAGCAGACCGACCCCACCGGCACCCGCGTGCACCAGGCAGCGGTTGCCGCCCTGGAGGGCGAACGTGTCGATTACGAGGTAATGCGCCGTCATGCCTTGCAGAGGGATCGCTGCAGCCACGTCGAGGTCGACCGACTCGGGCACGGCCACGACGCGCTCGGCAGGCAGGGCGACCTTCGTGGCGTACGAACCGGGGCTGCCAGGCCACGCAACGCGATCACCGACCGACCAGCGGTCGGTGTCCTGCCCCACAGCGGACACGACGCCCGAGCCCTCGAGTCCGAGCACATACGGCATCGGGACGGGATACAAGCCCGTGCGTTGGTACGTGTCGATGAAGTTGAGGCCGGCCGCCACCACGTCGACCACGATCTGCCCCTCGCCCGGTTCCGGATCCGGCAGCTCGCGCCACTGCATCACCTCGGGTCCACCGGTCTCATCGATCTGCATCGCCCACATGACAGGGAGACTACGGCGGACCCGGAGCGCCTGCGTCGCGGAGGTCAGTCGATCGCGGCGAGCACGGCTCGACCGCGCGGCGACAGATTCGTACCCGGGACTGTGGCTGATCGTGAGGCCCAGGCCCTTCAGCTTGCGGACATGATCCTTGAACGGTTGCGTCTCCCAACCGATCGATTCGGCCAGGTCCGGGGCGCGGACGTGGGGCTGACGTGAGAGCATCGACAGAAACCGCTTCGTCCACGGGCCACGACTGCTGCGCCGGTCGAATCCGTCCAGCGCTGCCAGAACGGCCGCCAATTTCGGCGGGTTCCAGCGCCGAGCGGTCACGAAGCGCGTCACGTGGGTCGGGGCCCCCGATGCGGACTCGCACGCGATAGAAGTCGCCCTCCGGTTTCTGGGTGAGCTCGTCGACGGCGTCCTCGACGGACGCGAACCCACCCCGCTTCGCGTCCCGTTTCGTGATGTCGCCCAGTTCGATCCGATCCACCCGGATGATGTCGAGCATGCCGATCCGGGTACGGAGGGTTCCTCCCGTCTTGACCGTCGGACGCTTCTGGCGCCTGAACAGCGTGTCGATCTCGCCGGCCACGATGCGGTCGAGCACGACGTTCTTGATCAGCATCGACGCGTCTCAGTCGCCGTAGCTGACGCCCAGGCCCACCCTCGCGTCGGCGTTCACGCCGTACGGCGGGATCGGGTACCGGAGCCCGTTCCGGGACAGCGCGGTCAGGCCGTCGATGACCTTCGGCAGGAACGACGGCGGGATCGCCATCAACAGCTCGTCCTCCATCACACCGCCGTAGCGCCGCTCGGCGAAGCACGGAATCGAGAGGCTCGGTTCACCGGTCGCAAGCGCACGACCCCACGAGTCGGCGCACGACGACTCTCCGACGCACCCCCATTCGAGCTTCCGGTACCCGGTCCACTGGAGCCCGTTGATGAACAGGATCATCTGTGCGGGCGTGGCGTAGATCAGGCAGATATCGGGCGGGTCGAGGCGACCACTCGCCAGCGGCGACACAGCGAGCGCTTCGTGCGTGCCGAACGACGGCAGGTCCATCGCGGCCTGATGCTTCGCGGCATCCTCGGGTGTCGAGTACCACACACCTGCGTACCGACGGCCCTCCAACCACTCGTCGTCTCGGGGGTGCAGCCCGATGACTGCGGCGCACTGGTCACCGACCAGGTCGGCTTTCGTGATCCCGACCGTCCAGCCGTTGCGCGTGGCCTGGCCGACGATCTGATCGGTGGTATGGATCGACGATGGTCGGCGGATCTTCGCGACGGTTTCCATCTCCGCCACCGTGGCGAAGCGTTTCATCCCGATCGGGGTGGTGCGCAGACGCAGGAGTCGGTTGAGAGCGTCGACGACGTGTGCGCCGTCGAAGTCGTCACCGATCCGGACCGGTGTGTCATCGGCTGTCGTGCTCATCCCGCCACCGTAGGTCTCAGAGGCGATCGGCCGGATAGTCGGCGTAGGACGCCTTGAACACTCCGGCGTGGAGGAGCACCGTGGCGGCGTGACGACCCGCCGACGCACTGCGAATCGTGGTCAGCATCCAGTGCGACTCGACCCGCCGGCTCTGCCCGACCGCGAGCACCTCGCGTTCGAGGACGTACTCCTCACCGACGAAGAACGGGCCGTCGACCGCCCGAACTTCGAGATCGATGAACAAGCCAACGGCGGGGCCCCGCACGGGCACGTGATTGCCGGCCTTGTGAGCGAGCACGCTGTACATCTCGAACGGCAGGATCGGGCGTCCCCACGGGTTGTCCGCCGACTCGTACCACGAGCTGGGCTCGGTGATGCCGCCGAGCTTGCGGCGCAACGAGAACGGGTAGAGGTTGCCGTTCGGGGTGTCGAGGTCGATCGTCACGATGTCCGGCCGACGCTCCGGACCACGACGTGCACCGTCCTCGATCGAGGCGATGGGTGTGTCGAACGCCATCGCCCGATGGTACGTCCCACTCGACGTTGCCTCGGCGGCGGCGGGTCGAAGGACGACCCCGTGCCGTGCTCCTCCAGGCCCAACGACCCGGGCGGGCGCCGGAGCACGACCCGATCGGCGGTTCCGTCGTAGGTTTCGGGAATGGGCGCCCGGAACCTGCTGGAGGACGGCGTCGGCGGCGGCGAGGGACCACCTCGGAACGACGGCACGCTCTGGAACTCCGACTTCGATCGGCCCATGGTCGGTTCCCAGGTCGTGCGGGTCGACGAGGGTGGCGTCGTCACCCGTCAGATCCCGACGCGGATACCCACGTTCGCCTGCACGCAGAGCCGTCACGACAGTCGCACGCTCCACGCACTGCGCGCACCCGGTTCGCGCCCGGCCGCCTTGCCGGCGCATGCGTCGGCGGCGATCCACGCGATGCGCGTCGAGCACCCCGTCGCCGGGCGGTTGTGAGCGTCCGGTGCGTATCGCCACCTGGAACGTCAACTCGATTCGGGCACGGATCGATGCGGTCGTGGCCTGGGCGGAGTCGCACCAACCCGACGTCCTCCTCCTCCAGGAGACGAAGTGCAGCGACGCCGTCTTCGACACGTTGACGTTGCGCGGTCGGCTGGAACAGAGCGGATACACCGTCGCTCATCACGGCACCGACCACTACAACGGCGTTGCGATCGCCAGCCGAGTCGGGCTGGACGACGCTGTCGCCGGATTCCCCGACTCGGACGATCAGCAGCCGACGAGTTCCGCTGTGCGGCGCCGAGCGGAATCCGCAGATCGACCACACGCGCCGGACGGCCAGGAGCACATCGACCGGTCGGCGCGGGTCATGATCGAGCCGCGCCTGCTGACTGCGACCTGCTCGGGTGTGCGTGTCCACAACGTCTACGTACCGAACGGTCGCCAGGCGTACTCGGCGCACTGGGAAGCGAAGCTGGCGTGGCTGCATCGCGCCCGGTCGATCGTCGATGTCGATTCCCCGACGATCGTGGCCGGCGACTTCAACGTCCAGCGAGCCGACATCGATGTCTACGACCCCCGGCGGTGGCGGAACAGGAACCACGCGACGCCCGAGGAACGAGCGGCGCTCGCAGCGTTCATCGAACTCGGCCTCCGCGATGTCGTCCGGGAGGCCCACCCCGATCCCGGCATCTACACCTGGTGGAACCACGCTGCAGAACAGTTCGCCCGCAACCGTGGAATGCGGATCGACCTCATGCTCTGCACCCCCGGCATCGCCGAACGGGTCGAACGCGTCCGGATCGACACCGCCGAACGTGGCCGCGCACGGAGCAGCGACCACGCCCCCGTCGTGATCGACGTCATCGACGTCTGAACATGATGTGAGGGATCAGCGGCGACGCCGTGGGCCGATTCCGGCGAGCGCCTGGAGCACGAGCAGGAACACGACGGCACCGAGGGCGGCCACCAGGATGCTGCGGAACGAGAACTCGTTGACACCGTCCTCGTCGATGGTCGCCATGAGCCACCCCCCGACCACCGCACCGACGACACCGACGACCATCGTGTAGATGCATCCGGCGCGGTCGTCCTGCACGATCCAGCGGGCCAGCCAGCCGGCGAGCAAGCCGACTGCGATCCATCCGATCAGACTCATGTCGCCACGGTACCGGTGCCGCCCTGACGGTGGAACTCGACCACGAACCGCGTCGCGCCGTCGATCGCCAGGTGGTGGAACCGCCCCGGTGGAATCACCTGCGACGCGCCGGCGACGACGAGCCGCTCCTCCGCCTCGTCGTCGAAGCCGAATCGGAGCGCACCCTCACGAACCACCAGACGGCCCCACACTCCGTCGGCCACACGATGAGCAGAGAGCAGGCCGTCGGGCACCGAGTGCTGGTCGAACTCGCGAGTGGTTCGAACGAGTTCGCAGCCCGGGGGCAACTCGATCACGTCGCGCCGCCGTCCAGCACCGCTGAGGCGGCAGACCCGCCTGCGACGGTCTCCAGCTCATGGCAAACCCGTGTGATGCACGTCCGATGCCAGATGTCGGCATTGCGCATGGTGCGCCTCCCTCGATTCGTCGGCGACACGGTAGTCGGTCGTCGGATCGAGCCCATCCGGCCCCGACCATGCGTCGGGTCCAGGGCTAATGTCGCACCGAGTCGGCCGGACATCCCGGCCGTATGCGACGGGAGGAGCGACATGACGGATCTGCACTGGTGGTCGGCCTCTGACCTCGCGGCCGCGATCCGGGGGCGAGAGGTCTCCGCAACCGAGGCGCTCGAACACCAGGTCGAACGCGTCGAGCAGCTCGACGGCCCGATCAATGCGGTCGTGCAGTGGGACCTCGATCGCGCCCGAGCCGCTGCTCGAGATGCCGATACTGCGGTGGCTGCCGGCGACGACGTCGGCCCACTCCACGGTGTCCCGATCACGATCAAGGACTCGTTCCAGACCGAAGGGTGCATCACCACGTCCGGAGCTCCCGAACTCGCAGACTTCGTCCCGACCGAGGACGCCGCACCTGTCGCCCGGCTCCGTGCAGCGGGTGCGATTCCGTTCGCCAAGACCAACCTGCCGATCTTCGCCGGTGACATCCAGAGCTTCAACGACGTCTACGGCACCACGAACAATCCCCACGACATCGACCGCACCTGCGGCGGCTCGTCGGGAGGGTCCGCTGCGGCACTCGCGATGGGCTTCACAGCACTCGAATTGGGCTCCGACATCGGCGGGTCGATCCGCGTTCCCGCCCACTACTCGGGGGTGTCGGGCCACAAGCCCAGCTACGGCATCGTGCCGGCCCACGGGCAGATCCCCGGCATGCCCGGCACATTCACCCAGGCCGACCTGGCGGTCGCCGGACCGATGTCACGATCGGTGCGCGATCTCGAACTCGCGCTCGGTCTGCTGGTCGGGCCCGACCGGTGGAACGCCCCGGCCTGGCGGGTGGAGCTACCACCCGCCCGTGCCGACTCGCTCGCCGACCTCCGGATCGCAGGCTGGTTCGACGATCCGCACTGCCCGGTCGACTCGTCGACGCGCCGCCTCCTCGATCAGCTGGTCGGTCTGATCGAACACGCCGGCGGCCACGTGGACACCGACGCCCGCCCCGGGTTCACGCTGGAGAAGGCCGACACCGTGTTCCGCGACCTGCTGATGGCCGCGCTCGCCGGCGGCACACCGGCGAGTCAGCTCGACGAGCTGGCACAGACGGCCGGCACGACGGCCGCCGAGCGCGCGAAGCGGTCCACGGCGATGCGGCACCGCGAATGGTTGGGCCACAACGAGCGCAGGCTGCAGATCCGCGAGCGGTGGCGGCTGTTCTTCGAGCGTCACGACCTGATGCTGCTGCCCGTCCAGCCCCGTGGCGCCATTCCACACGATCATTCGCTGCCGCAGTGGGAACGTACAGTCGACATCGATGGTGTCGACCGGCCGTACCTCGACCTGTTCGGCTGGACGGGTCCGGCCGGCGCGGCCTACCTCCCGGCGACCGTCGTTCCGATCGGCCTGGGCGACGACGGACTCCCGATCGGCGTCCAGATCGTCGGTCCGTACCTGCACGATCGCACCACACTCCGAGCAGCGGGCCTGATCGCCGAACTCGCCGGCGGATGCCCGAAACCGGCACTCGCCATGGCGTGACGAGGCTGTTCGTCGCAGCCTGGCCGCCGATCGCGGTGGCCGAACGGCTCGCCCGACTCGTGGAAGGCGAGCACGTGGGGGTTCGCCCGGTGCCGGTCGACCACCTCCACGTGACGCTCCGATTTCTCGGAGACGTCGACGCCGGAGCGGTCACCGAGCGTCTCGCACAGGCTGACCTCATTGCGGCTGTCGCCCGATTCGGCCCAGAGGTCACCCGCCTCGGCGAGCGGCAACTTGTCGTACGAGTCGACGGTGCCGAAGACCTGGCCACCGCCGTTCGACTCGCGACCGAGGGGCTGGGCCGGCCGAGTCGGGACGAGTTCTTCGGCCACCTCACGCTCGCCCGAGTTCGTCGAGATGCGACATCGCCGATCGAGGGTCAGCCGGTCGAGGGCTGCTTCACCCTCGACGACATCCGTCTCGTCGAGAGCCGTCTCGAACCGACCGGGGCGGTCTACACCAACGTCGGATGGGTTCCGGTCGGTCGACGAGGCGACACTTCACATCGTTGAGGTTCGCCCGACGAACTCGATCACGGCGGCGTTGAACGCATCGTTGCGGTCCCCGGCCACCATGTGGCCCGCCCCGGCGACGTCGACGACCTCGGCGTGGGGGATCAACTCACGGAGTTCGCTCACGCTCTCATCACTGACGATGTCGCTCATCCGCCCGCGCACGAGCATCGTCGGGATCGTGATCGCCCGGGCCGCCGCACACATCCGGTCGTGATGCACCAGTCCGCCCTGACCGTCGACACCTTCGTTGTTGCCCAACCAGCGCGGATCCCAGTGCCAGTACCAACGACCGTCTCCGCGGTGGCGGAGGTTCTTGCGCAGCCCCGACAAGTCGCTGGGCCGCGGCCGGTGCGGAATGAACGCCGCGACCGAATCGGCGGCGTCGTCGAGGGTGTCGAACCCCCGCATCCCCGCTCGCATGAAGTCCTGGATCTTCACGCGCCCCTCCACCTCGATGCGGGGCGTCACGTCGACGAGCACGAGCGAGGTCGCGACGTCGATGTCGGCCTCCCCGACCGCGACCAACGAGGCCAACCCACCCAAGGACGCACCGACGAGAGCGGGTGGCCGACCGAGGCTGGACGCAAGCGTGCGGACGTCGGCGGCGAACTCGGTCATCCCGTACACGCCATCGGGCGACCAGTCGCTGTGTCCGTGTCCGCGGAGGTCGATCGAGATCGCGAACCGCCCGCCGCCTGCGAACGCCGCCGCGGCTCCGCCCCAGGCATGGCGCGTCTGGCCGCCACCGTGGAGCAACACCACGGGGGGATCGGTCTCGGCGCCGTACAGATCGGCCGCCAATGACAGCCCGGCGCCCGGCAACTTGACGGTTCGCGGTTCGAGAGTGCTCACGACGATCGACGTTAGGGGTTCGACGTCGGCGACGGCAGCTCCGGCTGCACGCCGCGAACCACCGGCGATGTCACCGATATTCGGGGATCACCGCGGCGACGTCATCGGGGGTCGTCTGCGGCGGGAACCGTCGCACGATGTTGCCCGACTTGTCGACCAGGAACTTCTCGAAATTCCACGTGATGTCGGCACTGTCGCCATCACCGGGCTGCGCCTCCTTCAGCATCCGGTAGAGTTCGCAGGCTCCGTCACCGTTCACCTCGATCTTGGAGAACATCGGGAAGTCGGCGTCGAACTTCGATGTCGCGAAACGCGAGGATCTCCTCGTCGGTACCGGGTTCCTGGCCACCGAACTGATTGCAGGGGAAGCCCAGCACCTCCACATCGTCGAACTGGTGGTGGAGAGCACGCAGACCTGCGTACTGGGGAGTGAGGCCTCAATTGCTGGCGACGTTGACGATGAGCAGCACCTGATCGCGAAACTGGTCGAAGTCGACCTGCTCGCCGGTGATGCTCTGCATCTGGAGGTCATGGATCGATGACATGTGGTCACTGTAGACAGCGTTGCCGCGGGGCCCACCGGTCAGCGGTCAGACTGAGGGCATGTCGCCACGTCGCATCGTCGGGATCGCCGGCTGCCCCGGCTCGGGCAAGTCGACGCTGGCGGCCGGTCTGGTCGCCGAGCATCCCGAGACGCACGTGCTGGTGCCGATGGACGGCTTCCATCTCGCCAACGAGCAGCTCCGCCGTCTCGGCCGAGCCGACCGCAAGGGTGCCCCCGACACGTTCGACGTCGACGGCTACGTGGCCTTGCTGCGACGACTCCGATCCGATTCCACCTCCACCGTGTACGCCCCTCGGTTCGAACGCCGGATCGAGGAGTCGCTGGCGAACGCCATCGCAGTCGAGCCCTGCCACACCACGGTGATCACCGAGGGCAACTACCTCATGCACGACGCAGGCGGTTGGGATCTGGTTCGGCCGCTGCTCGACGAGTGCTGGTACGTCGACTGCAACTACTCGACCAGGATCGTCCGGTTGATCGCCCGCCACATCGAAAGCGGCCGGTCGGGTGCGGACGCCGCTGCCTGGGTCCGTGACGTCGACGAGCCGAACTCGCGGATCATCAGAACGAAGATGGAGACGGCCGATGTCATCATCCGCTCCGAGGACGGTCGGCTCGCATTTCCGGTCCCGCCGGACTGGCGGATTCCCTGGTGGTGAGCCGAGCCGGGACGCGCATGCGCGCATGACATGCGCGACCGTGCTCGCTCACGGGCTTCGGAACCCCGGGCTACGGTCGACGGCGTGGACCTGATCGAACTGCAGGACGTGATCGAGCGGACGTACGGTGAACGTGACCGTGGCCGCAGCGTGGCGCACACCGTCGCGTGGATGGCCGAGGAGTTCGGCGAACTCGCACAGGCGGTCCGCAAAGGAACCCGGGAGCAGATCGAGCACGAGTTCAGCGACGTGCTCGCCTGGGTCGCGAGCCTCGCCAACCAGGTCGACGTCGACCTCACGACCGTGGTCGACCGATTTGCCGACGGTTGTCCCAAGTGCGAGGCGATCCCCTGTGCCTGTTGACGCGGCCCATACGCGGTGCTTCCGCGAGCCGCTTCCGTGGACGCTCCCGAGGCCGAGCGCACCGCTCGTCGACGCTGGCAAGGCTCAGGATGACTGACGTCGCCCGGACCACGATCGGAACAGAATCGGTTGCGGTCGTGTGCGGACACGGCTTGCTCAGGGAGACGGCCCGGGATTGGACGACCTACACGTCGGCGACGCCGTTCCGCGTCCCCATCCCCGAGGAATCGGATGTCCGCCCGGTCCGCCAGCTGCCGATCGAGACGGACCCACCCCAGCACCGGGCGTACCGGCAACTGATCGAGCACCGCTTCAGCCGCAGTGCAGCGGAAGGGATCCGCCCGACGATCGCACGGCTGGTCGATCAGGTGATCAGCGACTCGTGTGGGCTGGGCCACCTCGACGTCGTCGGCGACCTCGCGCTGCCCGTCGTGACGGCATCGATCGCCGAGACGATGGGCCGCCCTGGCGATGCCGACCGATTCGCCTCCTGGGGGCTGCACGTGTTCCGTGACCCTGCGACCGGCACGCGCAGCGCAAACGCCGATCTGGATCGGTACCTCGCCGACCGGACCGACGAGGCGATCGCCGATCCGCGTGACGACATCTTCGGGGACCTCGCCCGAGCCCGACTCGACGGACGCGCACTCGATCGAGACGAGATCCTCGGGTTCGGCTATCTCGTGCTCGCCGGCGGACGCGACACGGTGATCGCCGCGATCGCGGGTGCGGTTGCGCATCTGACGACGTCTCCGAACGATCGCCGACTGCTTCGCACGAACACGGCACTGCTCCCCGTGGCGATCGACGAACTGCTCCGCTTCTTCTCACCGCTCCCGATGATCGGACGCACCGCCACGAACGATCATGAGCTGAGCGGCGTGGCGATCCGCTCGGGCGAACGAGTCGCGCTCGGATTCGCGGCGGCCAACCGCGACGGTCGGGCATTCGACCAGCCGGACCGTGTCGTCATCGATCGCACCCCGAATCGGCACGTGGCGTTCGGTCACGGCCCGCACACCTGTATCGGCGCGCCGCTCGCGCGAATGGAGATCAGCACGGTGGTCGAGCGTTTCGTCGCCGTCGATCGGTGCGAGCTCATCCGGCCGAGCGTGTGGGAGGCGACGGCGAACACCGGGGCCTCGACCCATGCTCCGACGCCGACGGAGCTCGTGATCGGCCTCGGCTGATCATCCAAGAACGAAGCGGTCCAGCGAGACGTCAGGTCACGACGGTGACGCGGTCACCGATCTCGAGCCAGCTCCAGATCAGCTCTGCGTCCTCGGGCAGCACCCGGATACACCCGGCCGACGCCCCGTGCAATTCGGCGGTACCGACGCTGTCGAGCGATTGGACGAACTGGCCGTTCGGGTACGTCGGGACGCTGTGGAAGGCGATCCGCGCCCCCTGATTCCTACCGTGCGAGAACGCCACGAAGTGCGTCATCTCGGAGTAGCCACCGCCGATGGTCGAGGATCCGACGAGTTCCTTGGCGTAGACCTCGTACGTGCCCGGATCGGGCTGGGAGAGCGCGGAGGTCAGCGGCATCACGTCGGCGATGCCCCCGCCCTCGCACAGCCAGGCGCGCTGGTTGTAGCGATCGATCACCGCCTCACGGCCCGACCCGGAGCACGTGTCGGGGTCGGGAGGAAGCGCGTGAGGGCCGACCCACAACCCGAGCAGCGAGGCCGTGCGGGAGCCGACGACGCCGTCGACGGCGAGGTCGTTCTGCTCTTGGAACGAACGGACGGCTGCGTCGGTCGCCTCGTCGAAGTGCTCGTCGGGCGTCGAGTTCACGAGCACTCCGGCATCGATCAGCTGCGCCTCGAGACACGTGACGTCCGGATGATCGGTGCCGAACCGGAGCGGCACGGTGAGGGGACAGTCGGGAACGACGACGGCAAGGGGTTCGAGGCCGAGTTCATCGCTGATCGCCGCGGCCGATTCGGCACCGGCCCGGTTCCCGTCGGGCGGCACGACCCGCTCGCGCTGCCCATCGGCCTCGGGCGCTCCGGCGGCGACGGCAGCCGTTCCGTCAGGCGATTGTGTCAAGCGAACGACGCCGGCCAGAACTGCGATGCCGAGCAAGGCGACAGCGAGGACGGCATGGGAGCGCGACATGGGTCGCACATGCTACGAGACCGGACCGACGCGATCAGGTCACTGATCAGTCGACGAAGAGCTCGGCGATCTGGATCGTATTGAGAGCGGCACCCTTGCGGAGGTTGTCGTTGCTGACGAACAGTGCCAGACCCCGCCCGTCGGGCACGCCCGGGTCCCGGCGGATGCGGCCGACGTAGCACGGGTCCTGACCCGCGGCTTCGAGCGGCGTTGGCACCTCGCTGATCGCGACGCCCGGGGCCCGGCCGAGCACTTCGTAGGCCTGCCCGACCGTGATCGGGCGGGCGAACTCGGCATTGATCGACAGCGAGTGACCGGTGAACACCGGTACCCGCACGCACGTGCCCGACACGTGCAAGTCGGGGATGTCGAGGATCTTGCGGCTCTCGTTGCGGAGCTTCTTCTCCTCGTCGGTCTCGAACTCGCCGTCGTCGACGATCGAACCCGCGAGCGGCAACACGTTGAACGCGATCGGCTGTGCGAACTTCTCGGGCGTCGGGAACGGAATCGCCGACCCGTCGTGGGCCAGCTCGGCAGCCCGGTCGACGACCTGGCGGGCCTGCTTGTCGAGTTCGTCCACACCAGCGAGGCCACCGCCTGACACCGCCTGGTATGTGGAGGCGATCAGTCGGGTCAGACCAGCCGCGTCGTGCAGCGGCTTGAGAACGGGCATCGCAGCCATCGTGGTGCAGTTCGGGTTGGCGATGATGCCCTTGGGTGTCTCACGGATGAGATGACCGTTCACCTCGCTGACGATCAGCGGCACGTCGGGATCCATGCGGAACGCCGACGAGTTGTCGATCACGATCGCGCCCGCAGCCGCGAACCTCGGGGCCAACGCACGGGAGCCGGTGGCCCCGGCCGAGAACAGTGCGATGTCGATCCCGGATGGGTCGGCGGTCTCGGCATCCTCGACCGTGATCTCGATGTCCTGCCACGGCAACGTCGTTCCGGCCGACCGGGCCGACGAGAAGTACCGGATCTCATCGACCGGGAACTTCCGCTCTTCGAGCAATCGACGCATCACGCCGCCGACCTGCCCGGTTGCTCCAACCACTCCAACGCGCATGTCGAAAGGCTAACGGCGAGGCAGGTACACCGAACGGCGCGTTTCGTCGTCGACGGGCCGAAGGATCGCCGGCCCACACGGGCACTCGGTCGAGAGTCGGTCGATTCCGGTGAACGCAGTTCGGCGGGTCACGTCATGATCGACTCGACGAGCGGTGCCAACTGGCCGAACATCCGCGCACCGAGACCAGAGTCCGCCTCGATCACGAGGTAGGCGCCGTAGCCGTCCTCGACGTCGAGCCAGGGCAACGAGCCATACGCGCCGCCGTCGCTGATGACGCCCGTCGTCCGATCGACCCACCAGCCCATGCCGTACCCCGGATGATCGTCTCCGTTCTCGCCGTAGGCCGCTGCGACGCGGTCCGCATGCGCTCGGGCGACCGACTTCTCCGACAGCACACGCCCGCCGTCACACACTCCTCCCCGCAGGTGCATCAGGAGCAGGGCGGCGTAGTCCGGCGGTGTGATGTAGGCGCCGCCCTCCATCTGGGGGTTCTCCGTCGGTGGGAGATCAGCCGGGTCGAGGTCGGAGGGGTAGTCGAACCCGCCGGCCTCCGACCAATGATTGTTGTACCCGAGCGAGGTCACGCCGCACGGCTCGACATAGATCTCCTCGATCAGCTCCGACCACGTCTGACCTGACACTGCTTCGGCGACGGCGCCGGCCACTTGCCACTGGGCGCCGCCATAGCGGAACTCGGTGTCGGGAGGGATCACGTCGTCGTCATCGCCTGCGGTCTGGAAGATCTCGGCGGCGCACTCTTCCAGCTCTCGATTCGGGAGGAACTGGCACAGATACGGCCCGTAGATCGGGATGGGATTCAAGCCGACGAGACCCGAACTGTTCGAGACGAGTTGCGCGGGCGTGACGTCAGGATTTCCCGCCCCCCAATCGACCGCATCGGCGACGGGTGCGTCGAGATCGAGGAGACCTTCGTCGGCGAGGTGCAGCAACACGCCGGCCGTGATCATCTTCGACGAGGACGCGATGAGCGACACCCGGTCTGCGTCGAACTCCCCGACGTACTCCTCGTGGACGATTCCGTTCTCGCGTTCCACGACGACGAGACCGGCGCCGTTGAGTCCGTTTGCGTCGACGAGCGAGCGCAGTGTCGACCCCACCTTCGAGAAGTCACGCAGTGGCTCCGGAGCTGCGCTGGTCTGGGGTGCGTCGGGTGGCTCCGTGTTCGGCGGAGGGTCGTCGTCCGCTGTCCGAACGGTCGTCACCGCCGTTGGCAGCGGCCCATCCGCTGCCTGATCGTCCGACGCGGCGCACCCGGCGACCGAGGCGAGTGCACCGGCAGCGAGACACCCGAGCAGCCATCGACTGGTCATGGAGGCCAGTGTGCCAAGAGATGGAGCCAGTGACGTCTCGGGCCGAGCCTGACCTACGTGACCTCGGCGATCAACCACCAGTGGTGGGGGTTGACGCCTTCGAAGGTCCGCATCGTCGCGCCGTAGGCACTGAGCTTGCTCTTCGGGTTCTTCCACACCTCGATGCCGGTGAGCTGCGGCGCCATGGGGCCGATGACCTGATCGGGGTGGAGCCGCGAGGCCTGCCATGCGAGTCGGGTGACGGGCCGTTGGCGCGACAGCCAGTCGCCGACCCTCGGCACGCGGTACATGCTGCGTACTGCCGCCCCAGCCGGCACCACGAGACGGTCGCCGAGCGCCGGGCCGCGGAAGTTCAAAGCGATCTTGCCGCCCGGCTTCACGACGCGAACCGCCTCGGAAGCGAGTTCGAGTGCGTCGTCCTCGTCGCAGTGCTGCAGCGTGATGTAGCTGAACGCGAGGTCTGCGGTGTTCGGTGCCAGGTCGAGCGTGCGGCCGTCGGCGACCTCGAGCGTACGCAGCCGGTCAGGCTTGCCGAAGCGACCGACGGTCTCGATGCAGCGTTCGAGAAATCCCTGATCGAGGTCACATGCGATGACGCTGCCGAACTCGCGGGTGAACGCACATGTCATCCGGCCGATCCCGGCGCCGATCTCGACGATCGTCTGCTGCTGGGTGTGGGCACCGCGCAGACCGAACGTCTCGAGATACGCCGGCACCTCGTCATCGCCGGTTGCCACGAACTCGGCGAGCGTCAACTCGTCGCCGGTGGCATTGTTGAACACCCATCCGGTTTCGCGGACGACATCGTCGCCGGTGGCCATCTGCTCCGAGACGCGTCCGGCCACTTTCCACGGCACGAGCTGACTCCGACGTCTCATCGTCCCAATTGTGCCAGACGGCAGGACCGACCGTTCAACGGCCGCCGCAAGTCTCATCTCGTCGGTCACATCACGTGGACCACGTGGACCGTGACTCGTGGCAGGTCGGTGAATCGGGTGGCGAACCGGGCGATCGTCGATCGATTCCCATCGCCGGCAGGCAGCGCTGCGTAGGGCGCAACATTCGCCCACTGAGCGACCACGGTCACGAACGACCGATCTGCGGTGGAATCGGCGGCGAGCCGATCGTCGTGGTTCGCAACGAGGGGCACCGTTCGTCTCGTCGACCGTGCCGCGAGTTCGTCGATCGAACCGGGTTCGACCTGACGGTCGTGATCACGACGTGTACGGCGCCGCCGCTACTTCCGCTCGGGGAGCGGTGCGGAATACGCCGCGCCCGAGTCCAACCCGAACGCAGTGTGCAGCGCCCGGGCCGCCCGCTCCATGTCGTTCGCCGGCAAGATGACCGATACCCGGATCGTGGACGTCGAGATCATCTGGATGTTGACGTCTTCCTCGGCGAGAACGCGGAACATCTTCGCCGCAATGCCCGGTGAGGACTTCATCCCCGCACCGACCAACGAGACCTTGGCGATGTCGTCGTCGTGGGTGACGGCGGTGGCGCCGATCTCCTCGGCCACCCGCTGCACGATCGACTCCGACTGCGCCATGTCGGCCATCGGCATCGTGAAGCTGATGTCGGTCGTGCCCTCGGTCGATGTGTTCTGCACGATCATGTCGACGTTGACGTTCGCCTCGGCGAGCGGTTCGAACAGCGCTGCGGAAACGCCCGGACGGTCGGGTACACCGAGCACGGTGACCTTGGCCTCGGTCATGTCGGTGACGACGCCGGAGATGATCGGATCTTCCACGGAGGGCTCCTCGTTGCTGACCATCGTGCCGGGCTCCCAGGTGAAAGCCGAACGCACGTGGAGTGGGACATCATGGTTGCGGGCGAACTCGACGGACCGCAGGGCGAGCACCTTCGAGCCGGCACCGGCCATCTCGAGCATCTCGTCGAAATGGATCTTCTCGAGCTTGCGCGCCTGCGGGACGATCCGGGGGTCGGCGGTGAACACACCGGTCACGTCGGTGTAGATCTCGCACGCGTCGGCGTTCATCGCCTGAGCCAGTGCGGACGCGGTGAGGTCGGATGCGCCACGGCCCATGGTGGTGATCTCCCTGTCGGTGCTCGTTCCCTGGAACCCGGCGATCACACACACCTTGCCCTCGGCGAGAGAAGCTCGGACCCGGTCACCTTTGACCTCGAGGATCTTCGCTTTGCGATGCGCGGTATCGGTGATGATTCCGACCTGGCTGCCGGTGAAGCTGATGGCATCGATACCACGGTCGGCGAGCGCCATCGTGATGAGCGCTGCCGTCTGGCGCTCGCCGGTCGTGAGCAACATGTCCATCTCACGGCCCGATTGGTTCGTGGCGACCTGGTCGGCGAGTGCGATCAGGTTGTCGGTCGCCTTGCCCATCGCAGAGACAACGACGATGACGTCGTTACCACGGCGCTTCGTGATGGCGACGTTGTCCGCGCACGCCCGGATCCGGTCGGGGTCGGCGACGGAGGTGCCGCCGTACTTCTGCACGATCAGGGCCACGGGTACGAGAGCCTATTGGCCGCCTGCGGCGACCGCGCCCACCGGTTCGTGCCACCCGCCCGCCCCCGGATCTCGAGCGGCTGATCCCGGCCCGCGCCAGAGCGACCCCTGCAAGAGATCCCACGCCGGCCGAACCGTCGGGTCGTGTCGAATGTAGTGAACGCTGAGGAGGCCCCCGCCGACGGCAGCCGCGCACTGCTGCCCGTGCTGACCTGATGCGACCGCCGTCGACGAGTGAGGTCCCGGGCGAGACTCGCCGGAGCTCTTCCGCCCGGCGAGTCCGGTCAGTTCGACCAGCGTCGACGGCGGGCGAGCAACGTCAATCCGACGCCGAGCCCGACCAGCAGGACCGCGGTGCGGAGCGACGGGCCCGGTTCCCCGCCCGTCGAGGGGAGTTCGGTCGAAATCGTCGTCGTCGGCTGTGGCGGCAGGATCGGCGCCGTCGACGAGGTGGGAATCGTGGTGGTCGTCGTCGTGGTGGTCGTCATCGTGGTCGTCGTCGTGGTGGTCGTCGTGGTCGGGACGACCTCGACGAACGCGGTGTCGGTCGCGGTGACGTCGGGTCCGAGCACGTCGGGCGGTCCGGCGCCGGGCCGCACCGGTGTGCCTGCGACGGTGACGATGTTGGTCGTGTCCCGGTCGACATCGGTCGTGCACTCGAACCGCCAGGTCTCCGGTGGTCCTGTCTCGAAGAGGTCGCCGGCACCCGTGAGCAGGTCGTTGCCGTCGTCGTCGCCGCCGACGAAGGTGACGGGCGAGCAGGTGTCGTCGACCACACGTGACGCGACGTTCGACAGCGGTACGTCCCCGGTGTTCGTGACCTCGTAGCTGTAGGTGACCGGTCCGCCCGGATCGTCGAGCACCGTCGGGGTCGCCGACTTCACGACGTCGATGCCTGCGTCGTAGACCTCGACGTATGCGGCGTCGACGTCGACGACGAGGCCACCGCCGACGTCGGTGCCGCTGACAGCGGCCAGGTTCAAGGTCGGGGCCTCGATGACCGCAGTACACGTGTACCGCCATACTTCCCCGACGTCGAGGATGTCGTCGCCGTCGCCCTGGTCGACGATGGTCGGGTTCTCGCACGACGGTTGTGGCGGCGCCGACGAGTCGGCGAGCAGGATGCCGGTCAGCTCGTCGAGAGTGACGTCGTCACCGTTGTTGGTGACCGTGAACGTGTAGTTGACTTCGGTTCCGATCGGTACGAATCCGTCGTCGACCTCTTTCACGAGATCGATCTGCGGATCGAAGACCTGCACGGTCGCCGTCGCGTCGCGGACGTAGACATTCCCGAGCGGGCCGACGGCGCCGACCAGCGCCTCGTTCACGATCTCGTTCTCCACACCCGGCGTTCCCGGGTCGTCGGGCGAGTCGAGCACCTGTGTGCACCGGTAGACCCACGTCTCGCCGGCGTCGAGCAGGCCGTTGCACGACGTCGGTGCCACACGAGTCGGCGATCGGCGGATTGGCGACCGGACCGGCCTGTGCCTCGGCGACCGGACCGGATGTCGCGACCGGGCCGACGACCTCGACGGAGGCGATCAGGGATGTGGCGATCACGGCAGCGACAGGGGAGATACCGCACACCGTGATCGTATCGGCACTCTCCGTGGACGATCCAATCGGTCACCACGGACGCTCCGGCAATGATGGTCACCCGCCCGACCCGTCACCGGCCCACGACGACGGGGAGACGGCGGATCAGGAGCGGTCAGTCGGCCTGAGTGAGCGCAACGACGTCGAACTCGAGAAGGCTCGCGCCCGTGGCGACCGGGTGTTGCGGCTTGGCCTCGCCCTTGCCGTCGTCGTCATGGGTCTCCCGGTGTTGATGCTGGAAGGCCTGACCCTCGCGCCAGTTCTGGAAGGCCTCCTCGGACTCCCATCGCGTGAGCACGAAGTAGCGGTCGTCGCCTGCGGTGGGACGAAGCAGCATGAACTCCTCGAAGCCGGGTTCCCGGTCGACCATCCCGGCTCGGGCGGCGAACCGTCGCTCGAGCTCGGGACCGGCCCCCTCGGGAATCTCGATGGCGTTGATCTTCACGACGGACATGGGCTCAGGCTACGAACTCGTCGCTCCCGCGCCACCCAGAGACGCAGGCGCGAGCGCTGCGCTCGCCTACCAGTCGAGGTCGAACACGAACGGATCGTCGGGCAGCTCGATCACCGTCACCGAGGCACCAGGCGTCACGGTGACCGGTTCGAACGACGACACCGCGATCTGGCCGCCGGCGCTCACGCCCACCGCCATGAACGCACCGGAGGACACGAGCAGGGTCGGCTCGCCGGAAGCGAGGTCGACCGCGTACACGTCGCTGCTGCCCTCGTCGCCGAAGTCGACGGTGATCAGCGCGTCGTCGGTGGACGACACCGGGTCGCCGAGCACCTCGTCGACCGCAACCGGATGGTCCTGGATCACACTCGAACCGTCGAGGTCCACGTCGAACAGTCGCCCGTCGCCCATGAGCACGAGCAGGCTCCCGCCGGGACCGAAGTTGGCTCCGACCACAGCGCCCGGCGCCGCGTAGTCGGCGGGCGTTGTGTCGGTCTCGAACACTCGCTCGTCGCCGCTGGCGAGGTCGCGGACGACGACCCGGTCATTCGGGGTCAGGACCCACAAATCCGGTTCCTCGGGATCGGGCACGCAGACACCTGACGTCACGTACGACACGAGTTCGCCGTTCGACGACGGCTCGACTCCCGAACCGCTTCCGAGCAGCTGCATCTCGCCGGTGGTTGTGTCGAGGCGCCCCCAGCTGCCGACGGAGGACTCACACGAGTACCAGCTGTCCTCGTACCCCTCGCTGAACCAGATCGTCGCACGGTCGGGACTCAGGCGGAGCCCACCTCGAAAGACACCGTCACCGCTGAAGAATTCGTCGAGCACGCGAACGGTCTCACCCGAGGCCGCATCGACCTCCAGCAACTGATTGTCGGCAGTCAGATAGGCAGTGACCGGTGTCGGAGCGGTGCCGCCGGGTGGCGCAGTCGTCGGAGGCGCGGTCGTGACGGCGGGCGCCGTCGTGGCGGGCACGGTCGTGGGCGGTGCCGTCGTGTCGGGCACCGTGGTGGGTGGCGCGGTCGTGGATGGCCGCGGGTCGGCGTCGTGGTCGGCGGCGTGGTCGGCGGCGTGGTCGGCGGCACCGTGGTCTCGACCGGCGATGTGGTCGCCACTGTCGACGACGCCACTTCGGTGCTGCTTCCGCAGGAGGCGACGATCAGGCAGCCCGCGAGTCCGATCGCGCCGAGGACGGACGGGTGCCGGTTCGTTGTGCGGTTCGCTCTACTCACTGGGGTCACCGTAGTGCGGGCGTGGCGACACTCCCGGGCGCGGCCCGTGCGATGCAACCGACCGGGGCGAACCGGACAGTTCGTTCCAGTCCTGATGACAGGCTGGAACAGACCTGTCAGAATGGGACGATGTCCACGCTCGAGACACGCCAGCCAACCGCGGACGAGTCGGCTCCCGACATCACCACCGAGCTGCCCGGGCCTGCGGCCCGTGCCGTCATCACACAGGACGAAGCGGTGTCGAGTCCATCGCTGACGCGGGTCTATCCACTGGTGGTCGACCATGGCCGTGGCGCCATCATCCATGACGTCGACGGCAACCGCTTCCTGGACTTCAACGCCGGGATCGGGGTCAATGCCACCGGTCATGCCCATCCCGAGGTGCTCGCAGCTGTCCACCGGCAGGTCGACGCGTGCCTGCACTACTGCTCGAGCGACTTCTACCACCCCGTCCATGCCGAACTCTGCGAACGTCTCGCCGCTTCCGTGCCCGACGGCATGGGTCCGGCCAGGGTCTTCCTCGCGAACTCTGGCACCGAAGCCGTCGAGGGCGCACTCAAGCTCGCCCGGCATCACACCGGTCGCCCCAACGTGATCGCGTTCTACGGCGCGTTCCACGGTCGTTCGCTCGGCAGCCTCTCACTCACCTCGTCGAAGGCCAAGTACCGCAGCGGCTTCGGCATCGTCACGCCGGGGAGCTACCACGCTCCGTTCGCGTTCGATGGCGAGGTCACCGGTGCCGACTACATCCGCACCGTGCTGTTCCAGCACATGACCGAACCGGGTGACGTGGCCGCGGTCTTCGTCGAGCCGGTGCAGGGCGAGGGCGGCTACATCGTGCCTCCCGCCGGCTGGCTGCAGGACCTGCGTGACCTCTGCGACGAGCACGGGATCCTGCTGGTGATGGACGAGGTGCAGTCGGGCATCGGTCGGACCGGCACCATGTGGGCGTGCGAACACGACGGCGTGGTGCCCGACATCATCACCGCCGGCAAGGGCCTGGCGAGCGGGCTCCCGCTGTCGGCGATCATCGCTCGCGGCTCGATCATGGACTGGGCTCCCGGCAAGCACGGCTCGACGTTCGGCGGCAATCCCGTGGCGTGCGCCGCCGCGCTCGCGACGCTCGACCTCGTCGAGCGCGAGTTGATGGCCAACGCAACGGCACGTGGCGAGGAGTTGCTCGCCGGGATGCGTGCACTCGCCGAGCGCCAACCGCTGATCACCGGCGTCCGAGGTCGCGGTCTGATGATCGGCTTCGACCTCCCCGACCACGACACCGCCGTCGCGCTCGAGACTGCGTGTTTCGAGCGCGGCCTGCTCGGGCTCACGTGCGGCAAGCGTGGCTTCCGGTTCGCTCCGCCGCTCGTGATCACGGAGGAGCAAACTGTGATCGCCTTGGCGATCGTCGCTGACGCCTGTGAGGCGGTGGCCCGATGAGCTCGATTCCGAACCACGATGACCTCGTCATGCGAGCGGCGACACTGCTTGCCGCCTGTGGCGCCGAGACCACCGACGGCAACCAGTCGGCACGCACCCCCATCACCGGCGGCTCCCTCGGATCGGCCGGACCGGCCGGGAACGTCGACGACATCGTCGATCGAGCCACCGCAACATTCGACACATGGCGCACCACGCCGGCACCGGTCCGCGGCAACGTCGTGCGCAGGCTCGGTGAATTGCTCCGGGAGCACAAGCACGAACTGGGTGAGCTCGTGTCGATCGAGGCCGGCAAGATCAGGTCGGAGGGCCTCGGTGAGGTCCAGGAGATGATCGACATCTGCGACTTCGCCGTCGGTCTCTCACGCCAACTCCACGGATTGACGATTGCGTCCGAACGACCAGGGCACCGACTCATGGAGACCTGGCAGCCGATGGGACCCGTCGGCGTGATCAGTGCGTTCAACTTCCCCGTCGCGGTCTGGTCGTGGAACACGACGCTCGCACTCGTCGCCGGCAACCCGGTGATCTGGAAGCCGAGCGACAAGACCCCTCTGACGGCACTCGCCTGCAACGGACTGCTCCAGCAGGCAGTTTCCGAGACCGGCGCACCCGACGACCTGGTGCAGGTGGTGTTGGGCGGCGCCGACGTCGGTGCTGCGCTCGTGGCCCACGACGGCGTGCCGGTGCTCTCTGCGACCGGTTCGACTGCGATGGGCCGCAAGGTCGCGCCGGTCGTCGCTGCCCGGTTCGGTCGGGCGATTCTCGAACTCGGTGGCAACAACGCAGCGATCATCGCTCCGTCAGCCGACCTCGATCTCGCGCTACGCGGCATCGTGTTCTCCGCCGCCGGAACCGCAGGCCAGCGTTGCACGACCCTGCGCCGGCTGATCGTCCACCACACCGTTCACGACGAACTCGTGGAGCGGATCGGCCGGGCGTACGAATCGCTGCCCATCGGCAACCCCTTGTCCGAGGACACACTGGTCGGTCCGCTCGTCGATGGTGGCTCCTTCGATCGCATGCAGCAGTCGCTCCGGACGGCGGAGTCCGACGGAGGAACCGTGGTCGCCGGAGGCGAGCGTGCCCTCGCCGACGATGCGCCGGATGCCTTCTACGCCCGCCCCGCCATCGTGACGATGCCGGGTCAGACCGACGTCGTGCGCGCCGAGACGTTCGCCCCGATCCTCTACTCGATGACCTACGGCGACTTCGACGAGGCGATGGCACTCCACAACGGGGTTCCCCAAGGCTTGGCGTCGTCGGTCTTCACGACAGACATCCGCGAGGCCGAACGGTTCATGAGCGCCTCGGGGAGCGACTGCGGTATCGCGAACGTCAACATCGGCCCGTCGGGTGCCGAGATCGGCGGGGCGTTCGGCGGCGAGAAGGAAACTGGCGGCGGACGTGAGTCGGGGAGCGACGCCTGGAAGGGCTACATGCGTCGCCAGACCAACACGGTCAACTACTCGACCGAGTTGCCACTTGCGCAAGGCGTCAGCTTCGACATCGACTGATCCGGCGTCGGCCCGACGACGAGACCGTCAGAGCGGAGCCGGCAGGCCGGTATCCGGGCTGCGGGCCGTCAGGCAGTAGCGGACGTCGGCGGGATCGGCCATAACCGTCCACCAGGGGAACCGTTCGACGACCGCGGCCCCGAGCACGGTGTGAGCACGCGTCGCCACGTCGACATCGTCACATGCCACGTCGAGGTGGCACTCGGCATCAAGGCCTCGGTCCCGTTCGCCCCGTCGCTGCAGCAGGAAACGCAGCGGCATCGTCGGCGGCCGCGCCAGAGCCCGGTACTCCGACTCCCGTCCGTCATCGAGCTGCCACCCGGTCAACGACGTCCAGAACTCGCATTCGACGTCGAAACGATCGGGGGCGATGTCGAGGCAGAGCTGATCGACGATCGTGCGCGCTCCGGGTCGGCCCGTCGGCCGCGGCCGCCTCGACTCGCCGTGGTGGGCGACGACGCAGAAGGTGAGCCCACCCGGCGACCGGAGCACGATCACGCCGTTGCGGTCCGCGATCTCGGTGGCGTCGTGGCGGGTTGCCGCGTCCGTGCTCGCCCGGACGTCGTCGACGTGCAGGTCGACGTGCGTGCCACCGGCGTCATCGTTGACGCGCTGCAGCCGAAGACACGCATCGGCGCCCAGCGGCTCGAATGTCGAGAACTCCCCCAACTCGCCCCTCGTCGGCGAGACGGTGGTGCCGGTCACCCGCTGCCAGAACGTGCGCGTGGCATCGAACGACGGAGCCGGTCGGTCGACGAACGCCGTGGTCCAGCGGATCATGCGACCAGCCTCGCGCAGCGTGACGAGCCGAGTCGTGGCTCGGTCGACCCCGAGTGTTGCGCAGCCGCATGGGCGACGCTGCCGAGCAGTTCCGGTGAGTGGCGTACTGTCGGGACATGGACGAGTTCGGGGCCGATGCCTTCGACTTCTGGATCGGGGTCTGGGACTGCGAATTCGACGGTGGACATGCGGTGAACACCGTCAGTCGCGAGCTCGAGGGCAACGTGATCCGCGAGCGCTTCGCCATGGATACCCCGCAGGTGTGGAACGGCACGAGCGTGTCGGTCTTCCATCCGCACCTGCACGTCTGGCAACAGACGTGGGTCGACCAGGATGGTGCGTACTGGCATTTCGTCGGAGGACGGGTCGACGGCGATCCGGCGTTCGCCACCCCGACACCGGTCGACGAACCGTCGCTGTACAAGCGCATGGTCTTCTCCGACATCTCCGCCGTCTCGTTCCGGTGGCGGTGGGAATCGTCGCCTGACCGCGAGAACTGGACCGAGAACTGGGCGATCTCGTACACCCGCCGCTCATGAGCCTGCCGATCGAACCACCGATCAAGCCGATGCTGGCCAAGCTGGCGCGCACGATCCCGGATTCCGACGGCGTGCTGTACGAACCGAAGTGGGACGGGTTCCGCTGCATCGTGTTCCGCGACGGCGACGAGATCCGATTGACGAGCAGGAATCAGAAGCCGTTCAACCGCTACTTTCCCGAGCTGGTGCCCGTGCTGGCCGAGGCGCTCCCCGACCGTTGCGTGGTCGACGGCGAGATCGTCGTCGCCCATGCCGAGGGCCGGGGCCTCGACTTCGACGCCCTCCAGCAACGGATCCACCCCGCCGACTCACGCGTGCGGATGCTGGCCGAGCAGACGCCGTCGGAGTTCGTGGCGTTCGACCTGCTGGCGCTCGATGACGACGACCTCATGGCGACGCCGTTCGGTCAGCGGCGCACGCTGCTCGAGCAACGTCTCGTGCCGAACTCGAGCGTGCACCTGACCCCTGCGACCACCGATCCCGAGATCGCTGAGCGATGGTTCACCCGTTTCGAGGGCGCAGGGCTCGACGGTCTGATGGTCAAGCCGCTCGACGGCACCTACACGCCCGACAAGCGCAGCCTCGTGAAGGTGAAGCACGAACGCACTGCCGAGTGTGCGGTCGCCGGCTTCCGCATCCACAAAGACGGCGAAGGCGTCGGTTCCCTGCTGCTCGGCCTGTACGGCGACGACGACCGCCTTCACCACGTCGGCGTGTGCGCCGCGTTCACGGCCGCGTTCCGAAAGCAGTTGATCGACGAACTCGGTCCGTTGACCGAGGACGCGCTCGACGCACACCCGTGGCGCAGTTGGGCGGAGACACAGGCCGACAGCACCCAGCGGATGCCCGGTGGGTTCTCGCGTTGGAACGTGAACAAGGACCTCTCGTTCGTGCCGCTGCGGGTCGAACGGGTCGTCGAGGTCACGTTCGGACAGCTCGAGGGCGGCCGGTTCCGGCATGGGGTCAAGTTCCAACGATGGCGTCCCGACCGCACGCCGGAGTCATGCAGGTACGACCAGCTCGAGGTCGCCTGCCCGGTTCGATTCGACGAGCTCCTCGCCGAATCCGGCTGACGGATCGTCGATCGTCAGCCGGACGGCTCCGACGTCGGCGGCGACGTCGGAGGAGCGACCGTCGTGGTCGTTGCGAACGGTGCTGTGGTGGTGGTCTGGTCGATGATCTCCACCTGGGTCGGCGTGCTGCCGAGCACCTCTGGCTCGAGCACCTCGTTCCCCTCGGCGTCCAGCACCTGGAACGTCGATGTCGCATCCTGGAGCGTGCCGGTCGCCGTGCTGACACTCAACTTGAGCGTCCAGACGCCTCCGACCTGGAACGGCAGCCCGTCGGCGATGTCGAGCTGAGCGGTGCCCCAGGTCTGGAGCGGAATCGGTTGGGCAAGCGATGGTGCGTTCGACCCGTCCGGCGGTTCGAACACGAGCGTGAGGTCATTGATGTTGTCCGGTGGATTCTCGACCTCGATGCGGAATCCGTTCAGGCCGACGCGGGCCGGGCCGATCTTGACGACCGCTTCGAGTCCGGTGGACTCGTCGTTGAACGTGATCTCGCGGGTGTAGGTCTCGCCGGGAAACTGCTCGATATTGGGTGGCGTGAGGCCGAGCAGCCACCCGCTGAACGCCAGCGCGACCACGCCGAACGCAGCCTCGGCGCCGAATGCCCGCCGGAAACGGTCGGCCGCCGGAACCGTGAGCTCGTGGGCCCGATCCAGCCGCATCGTCACCTGCTGACGAGCTGCCAACGCCACCGCGAGCATCGCCGCAACCGCGACGACCTTGAGCAACAGAACCCGGCCGTGGCTGGTGCTGAACAGGTCGCCACCGTCGAGCCGGATCATCTGCGCGATCCCGGTCGCACACGCCACGACGATCGCCGGGATCGAGATCCGGCTGAAGGTACGTGTCGCCTGCACCAGGTCGTCCTCGCCGGGGCCGGCGAGCACCACCCTCGCCACGAGGGCGGCACCACCGAACCACACGGCGACGGAGAACACGTGGGCCATCCCGATGATGAAGCCCAACAATGGCGCCGGCCCGTCGACGCGGCTCATGGAGACGGCAATGAGTGCGGCGCCTGGGAATGCCCACGCCCACATGGCGGTCTGAGGGTCGATGATGCGCTCGGGCCGGATCGCCACCCATCCCGACGCGGCGATGAAGACCAGGCGCAACAGCGCGCCGCGACCCCGCCAACCGTCGTCGTAGAGATCGAGCCATTCGCCAGGGCTCAGCGCCGCACCCAGGGACGTACCGTTGAAGTCGGCGGCGTAGGCGACGACGTACAGCACCGTCCCGAGCAGCGACAGGACCCAGGCAGCCCGCAGGAAACGAACGGTGACCACGTATTCGGGGCCTTCGGGCCAGCCGACGCTGATCAGGGTGAGGCTGCCGAACACCACGAGGATTCCGAGCGTCGACAGCAGGCGCCCGAACCACAGGGCGCCGCCGGTGCTGCCCTGATCGACGGGCTCGCTCGCGGTGCCACTGGTCTGCGTTGTCGATTGCCGGATGAAGGGGTCGGTCGTCGTCGTTGCCGCGGTGCCCCCGGCCGTTCCGTCGACCGACGTGGGAGTTGACTGAGCCGGTGCATCGGAGGTGACCGTGAAGCTGGTGGTGCTGCTGAGCAACGTCTCTCCGTCGACGTTCCGGAGTGACCATCCGATCGTGCACGCGCCCTTGGGGAGCACGGAGATCACGGAGAAGGTGACGATGAGGCGATCGTCGTCGATCTCCTGTTCACCGAGCTCTTGCGGCTGGAAGCTGCAGGAGAGGTTGACCACGACGGCGTCGTCATCGGCGATTTCCTGGTTGAAGACGAGCTGGATCTCGGTCGGTCGTTCGGCGAGCGACGCCCCGTCGGCCGGCTCGATCGAGTTGAGTGAATTCGGCTCCTGTGCTGCGACCGACGATGCCATCGTCAAGACGGCGACGGCCGAGACCATCGCTGCCAGCAGCAACGTGCCGGCGCGTCCGATGGTGTTCGTCGACAAGCCGACCGCACGAGCGCCCTGGCGCGAGGGAACAGAGGTTCGGACACTCACATCGACCACGGTAGCCACGCCGGGGACCCTCCGTTCGACATCATCTCGTCACACGGCCTCACCACTGGACGCTTCAGAGGCTCGCCGCAGACGACGCCGCGGCGGGCCGACCCCGACCGACCACCCACTGAGTAGGCTCGCATCGATGGCGACTCAGTCCCTCTACCGCCGGTATCGGCCACGCCGCTTCAGCGAACTCAAGGGGCAGGATCACGTCGTCAAGGCGTTGCGCGACGCCGTCGCGACCGGGCGGGAAGGCCAGGCCTACCTGTTCTCCGGGCCGCGCGGCACGGGCAAGACGACGTCGGCTCGCATCCTGGCCAAGGTCCTCAATTGCGACAATGTCGTCGCCGGCGAGCCCTGCTGCGAGTGCGAGTCCTGCCTCTCGGTCGAGCGCGGCACGAGCTACGACGTCCACGAACTCGACGCGGCGTCGAACAACGGCGTCGACTCGATCCGCGACCTGGTCGAGAAGGCGTCACTCGGCACTCCGGGGCGCCACAAGGTGTACATCCTCGACGAGGTCCACATGCTCTCCAAAGCGGCGGAGGCTGCGCTGCTGAAGACGCTGGAGGAACCGCCGCCGCACGTGGTGTTCGTGCTGGCCACCACGGACCCGCAGAAGATGAGCGACACGATCCGATCACGAACCCAGCATCTGCAGTTCCACCTCCTGCCGTCCGACACGCTCGCCGAGCACGTGCGGTGGGTCGCCGGCGAGGCCGGGCTCGACCTGTCGCAGGCGGCACTCGACGCGGCCCTGACCCAAGGTGGCGGCTCCGCCCGTGACACCTTGTCGGCGCTCGAAGCTCCTGGCATCCACCGGGGGCGACGTCAGTGACGTGATCGACCTCGACGAGTTCCTGATCGGGCTGATCGAACGCGATTCGGGTCGTGTGCTGACGGCGATGGGCCACGCGGTCAACCTCGGTCGCGACCCTCGCACGATCACCGAAGAGCTGGTGCGGCACCTCCGCAACGCGTTCCTGTCGTTGCTGGCGCCCGAGCTGGTGATGCTGCCGTCCGATCGGATCGACACGATCGCCGATCAGGCACAACAACTCGGAGCGGCCGCGATCGTCCGGGCGATCGAGCGGCTCGGGTCGGCACTCGTCGACATGCGACACGCCCCCGACCCGCGCATCCTGGTGGAGGTCGCACTCGTGCAGTTGACGCACGACGGCACCGGAACCGACGCCGATGCGCTCGTGGCTCGGATCGAACGGCTGGAGACGACGGTGAAGCAACTGAAGGTCCAGGGTGCCGGCTCGGCGTCGGCGGTCCCGAAGGATCCGGCGACCGGCAGGGCCGTACTCGGCGGCGCGGCGCGGCGTCCCGAACGGGCCGAACGGGCCGACATCCGATCCGACGATCAGCCGCATGCCGAGGCGTCCGCCGAGACCCCGCCACCCGCAAGCACCGCTCCGGCGACGAGCTCCTCCGACGAACCGGTGCCGGCAGCCGTGTCGGTGCCCGATGCGTGGGAGCAGACGGTCAAGAGCCAGGTCAAGCCACTCGTGCGTGCCCTGTACTCGGCCGGATCGTTCGTCGGGAATCGTGGTGACACCTGGCTGTTCTCGGTGCCGAACGAGGCGCACGGCAGCAAGTGCGACGAGCATCGGACCGACGTCGAAGCGGCGCTGTCGAAGGTGATCGGCAGCGACGTCACGATCGAGTTCGTCAGTGGCGGGTCACCGATCGCCGACGCCGAGCCGCCTGCTGCGGCGGCTGCACCCGCGACGCCGCCGGCCCAACCTTTGCCGACAGCGACAGCGCCCGAACGATCCGCCGCCGCACCGACGTCCAGCGCGTGGCCGACAGCGAGTCCGAGTCCGAGCCGGCGCCACATGTGCCCGAGGCCGACGAGGACGTCGACCTGCACGAGCTGACCGACGCGCCGCCCGAGTCGGTCAAGACCCCGATCGATCGGCTGGCGGAGGCGTTCCCCGGCTCCGAGCTGATGTCCGACGACTGACCGCGACCGATCCGTATGGCCAGCGCATACACCCCACCTGTTCAAGCACTGATCGACGAGCTCGGACGGCTGCCAGGCATCGGCCCCAAGTCGGCGCAGCGCATTGCGTTCCATCTGCTGAAGCTGCCGGCTGACGACGCCAACCGGCTCGCTCACGCCATCCGCGAGGCCAAGGACAAGGTCCGGTTCTGCGAACGGTGCTTCAACGTCTCCGAGGACGAGCTGTGCTCATTCTGCACGGACGACCGTCGTGATTCGTCGATCATCTGCGTGGTCGAGGAGTCCCGCGACATCGTGTCGGTCGAGCGCACCGGCGAGTTCAACGGTCGGTACCACGTTCTCCTCGGTGCGATGAGCCCGCTCGAAGGCATCGGCCCCGAACAACTGAAGATCCGCGAGCTGCTCAACCGGCTCGGTCCCGAGGGTGTACGCGAAGTCATCGTGTGCACGAATCCGAACACCGAAGGCGAGGTCACGGCGATGTACCTCGCACGCATGCTCAAGCCGCTGGGACTCGAGGTCACCCGGTTGGCGTCAGGCCTGCCCGTCGGCGGCGATCTCGAGTACGCCGACGAACTGACACTCGGACGGGCACTCGAGGGCCGCCGCTCGATCGACTGAACCGAGATCTCCTGAACGGGTCACCCCGACCGGCGACTCGCGGCCGGGACAACGAGTGAGGCGCCATTGCTCCCGAGTCGGTAGCGGGCGGACGGGCCGGCTCGGTTGCAATGACGCCTCATTCGTATGTGTCAGTTACGTTACGGAAATGACGATCCCGTGTCAACGTTCGACACGCAAAGTTCCGGTCAACCAATCAGCCGCGCTCTGACACTCACGAGAACGTTGTTCTCGGCTCAACGCGAGCGCACGATGATGGCGTCGCCCTGACCGCCGCCTCCGCACAGCGCCGCCGCGCCCACGCCACCGCCGCGGCGGCGCAACTCGTGCAGCACGGTCAGCGCGAGCCGGTTGCCGCTCATGCCGATCGGGTGACCGAGCGCGATCGCTCCGCCGTTGACGTTGACCCGGTCGAGATCGATGCCGAGCTGCCGTGACGAGGCGATCCCGACGGCGGCGAACGCCTCGTTGAGCTCGAACACGTCGATGTCGCCGACCTCCAGATCGGTTCTCGACAGCGCTCGCTCGATCGCGTTCGCCGGCTGCCAATTCAGTGACGCGTTGTCGGGGCCGGCGACCATGCCGTAGCCGACGATCTCACCGAGCGGATCGACACCCGCCGCGGCAGCCGCCGCTTCGGACATGACGACGACCGCCGAAGCACCATCGCTGAGCTGCGACGCGTTGCCGGCCGTGATCGTGCCCTCTGGATCGAACGCCGGGCGGAGCTTGCCGAGGCTCTCGGCCGTGGTGCCGGGTCGCACTCCCTCGTCGTGTTCGACCAGGATCGGATCCCCCTTGCGCTGAGGAATCGACACGGGCACGATCTCGTCGGCCAGGATGCCGTCCTTGGTCGCCGTGGCGGCACGCTCGTGCGACATCGCCGACACCTCGTCCATCTCGGCCCGGCTGATCGAGTCGCCCGTATAGCGGTCGGTTCCGAGGCCCATCAGGCAAGCGTCGAACGAACACCACAGACCGTCGGTGATGATCGCGTCCTCGAGTTGGGTGTGCCCGTAGCGGAATCCGGCTCGGGCCCCTTTGGCGAGGTAGGGCGCATTCGTCATCGATTCCATGCCACCGGCGACGACGACGTCCGCGTCGCCGGACTGGATCATCAGGTGTGCCTGATAGATCGAGTTGAGACCGGACAGACAGACCTTGTTGACGTTGACCGACGGCACCCGCATCGGGATGCCGGCATTGACGGCCGCTTGCCGGGCAGGCACCTGACCCTGACCGGCCATCAGCACCTGCCCCATGATGACGTGTTCGACCTGATCGGGTTCGACCCCGGCCCGTCGGAGCGCCTCGGCGACGGCGACGCCACCGAGCTCGGCTGCCGACATCGATCCCAACGCTCCCGACATCTTCCCGATGGGAGTACGAGCACCTGCGACGATCACGGTTCCAGTCATGGGTGAAACGGTACTCCGGCGGGCGATCCGAGTCTGCAGCCGTTGGTCACATCCGGTCATGTGCTACACCCTCGGACGATGACCGTCGACGACCTGAAGCCGACGTCACTCGTCGTGGCCGGGGCCACCCACGAGTTCGACGGGCGACGGGTGCTCGACCAGGTCGACCTCGAGGTGCCGGCCGGGCGCGTCGTCGGTCTGCTCGGACCGAACGGCGCCGGCAAGACGACCCTGATGCGAATCGTGTTCGGAGTGCTCGACGCACAGGCCGGCGTCGTGCGCTGGCGGGGCGCTCCGGCCACGGCCGCGGACCGGCGCCGCTGGGGATACATGCCACAGGAACGAGGTCTCTACCGGGAGATGCGAACGCTCGACCACCTGGTCTGGCTCGCCCGCCTGTACGGCATCGATCGGGCAGAGGCGCGGGTTCGTGCGACCGACCTTCTGGAACGTCTGGGCCTCGCCGACCGGCAGCGCGATCCGATTCGTGAACTGTCTGGCGGCATGGCGCAGCGCGTGCAGTTGGCCGCCGCGATGGTGCACGGCCCCGAACTGTTGGTACTCGACGAACCGTTCGCCGGGCTCGATCCAGGGGCGATCGAATTCCTCACCGACGTCATCCACGATCACGTTCGACGCGGCGGAACCCTGGTGTTCTCGAGCCATCAACTCGACCTCGTCGAGAACCTGTGCGAGTCGATCGTGATGCTCCACGACGGTCGGGTCGTGCTGAGCGGCGGGGTCCGCGACCTGAAGCGTGCCAGCAGTAACCGTTCGCTGCGGGTCGACGCATCCGTGGAGCCGGGCTGGGTCGCGTCATTGCCCGCCCGCATCACGTCGACCGATGCGACCGGAACCCGACTGGCCCTCGACCCGACGGTCGATGCGGGTGAGGTGCTCGATGCGATCCGCCGTCAGACCACGGTGCACGACTTCGGGGTCGAGGCTCCGACGCTGGCCGAGCTCTTCCTGGCCGCCACGAGGCCCGCGTCGTGAGCGGGCGCGCCACCCGACTCGTGATCGAACGCGAGGTTCGGGAGTCGGCGCGGCGCAAAGGAGTCTGGGCGCTCGTGATCCTGACGTTCGTCGGGGCGAGCGCGCTGGCGCTGGCCCCGAATCTGATTCCCGACGACGACAGCGACCAGGTCATGGTCGTCGGTGTCGACGAGATCGGCCTGACCGATGCGCTCGGCTCGGTCGCACAGCCGACGCTGGAGGTGTCGACCGGCACCGACCGCGCCGACGCCACGGCGGCAATTGCGGCGGGCGATGTCGATCTGGCGGTGATCCTCGAGGCGGGCCCGACCCTGCTCGTGGAGGACGAGGGCTCCCGGCTCGTCGAGATCGTGGCCGGCGTCGTCGCCGATCAGACGGTGGCCACGCGCCTCGCCGACGTCGGAATCGACCCGGATCGTGTCCGCTCGGCGTTCGAGGGAGCCGTCCCGGGGATCGAGCCGATCGATGTCGAACGGGCAGGCCGCGAGGCGTCGGCGTTCGGGATCACGCTCGTGCTGTACATCCTCACCGTCGTGTTGACGAGCCAGGTCGCCGGTGGTGTCGCGGTGGAGAAGTCGAATCGGGTCAGCGAGGTGCTGTTGGCGATCGTGCCGCCCCGATCGCTGCTGTTCGGCAAGGTGATCGGGGTCGGCTGCGTCGGGCTGGTCACGCTGCTGGCCGGCGTCACACCGGTGATGATTCGCCTCCTGGCGGGTGGCGATCTCCCCGCCGGCCTCGGGCGCACCCTCGCGGCGTCAGCGGCATGGTTCGTGGGCGGCTTGGCGTTGTACCTGATCCTGGCCGGTGCGCTCGGTGCACTGGTCGCCCGCCAGGAGGAAGCGGGGGCCGTGGTCGTGCCGCTCACGATGTTCCTCGTCGTCGGCTACGTCATTGCGATCTCGGCGGCCGACACGCCGCTCGGCGCCGTGCTCGCGTACGTACCGCTGCTGTCCCCGATGATCGAGCCCTACCGGATCGCGATCGGAGCCGGGTCGCCGGTCGAGTATGTGGTATCGGCGGTGTTGTTGGTTCTCGCGATCGTCGCGGTCGCGCGGGTCGGTGCTGTCGTGTTCCGTCGCGCCATCGTCCAGACGGGCCGCCGGATAGGCCTGCGCGATCTGCGAGCCCCTGTCTGATCACCCGATCCGTCTCGCCTGGCCCTGCGTGGTTACCGGCGGGTAATGTCCCGGGCATGGAGCAGATCCTCGAAGCGATCCAGGCCAACGCATCCGGCGACGAGGTCGCGGCGATCCCGATTCCCGAGTCGTTCCGCGCTGCGTTCGTGCGACGGGACGAGACCGAGATGTTCGAAGGTGTGGCGTCCAGCGACAAGGACCCGCGCCAGTCGATTCACATCGACGACATCGCCACCCCCGAGCTGGCACCGGACGAGGCGTACATCGCCGTGATGGCGAGCTCGATCAACTTCAACACTGTGTGGACGTCGATCTTCGAACCGCTCCCGACATTCGGGTTCCTCGACCGACTCGCACGCGAAAGCGAACTGGCGGCACGTCATTCGCAGCCGTATCACGTGATCGGCTCGGACGCTTCCGGGGTCGTGTTGAGAGTTGGGAGCGCGGTGCGCAACTGGAAGCCGGGCGACCGGGTCACCGTCCACTGCAACCACGTCGACGACCAGGATCCAACCGCTCACGACGACTCGATGCTCGCTCTCAACCAGCGGATCTGGGGCTTCGAGACCAACTACGGCGGCCTTGCCGACCTCGCGGTCGTGAAGGCCAACCAGCTGATGCCGAAGCCGACCCACCTGTCGTGGGAGGAGGCCGCAGTCAACGCCCTCTGCAACTCGACCTCGTACCGCATGCTGGTCGGCCAGAACGGGGCACGCATGAAACAAGGCGACGACGTGCTCGTCTGGGGCGCAACCGGCGGGATCGGTGGCTACGCGATCCAGTACGTGCTCAACGGCGGTGGCACGCCGATCGGAGTGGTGTCGTCGCCCGAGCGGGCCGCCCTGCTGAACGAGATGGGGTGCGAGGCCGTCATCGACCGGCGCGCCGAGGGCTACCAGTTCTGGAAGGACGAACACACCCAGGACGAAACCGAGTGGCGCCGGTTCGGCAAGAAGATCCGCGAGCTCGTCGGCGAGGATCCCGACATCATCTTCGAGCACCCGGGGCGCTCGACGATGGGTGCTTCGATCTTCGCCGTCAAGCGCGGCGGCACCGTCGTCACCTGCGCGGCGACGTCGGGCTACATGGTCGAGTTCGACAACCGCCACTTCTGGATGAAGCTCAAGAAGCTGATCTCGTCGCACTTCGCCAACTACCACGAGGCGGCAGCCGCCAACAAGCTCATCTACCAGGGCAAGATCCATCCGATCATGAGCGACGTCTACTCGCTCGATCACGTCGGTGACGCCGCCCTCGCGGTGCACCACAACCAGGCCGAGGGCAAACTCGGCGTGCTGTGTCTCGCTCCCGAGGAGGGCCTGGGCATCGACGACCCCGAGAAGCGGGCACGCATCGGCGAGGACAAGATCACTCGCTTCCGCTCCGTGTGAGCCGCTCGGCGCGCCACGGTTGCGCTCCATGTGAACCGTGACAACTGTCACTCAAATCTCGCGAGGGTCACCCAACGCGCCCAGGCAACCACGTATGGTGTCACCAACTCGTGATCACCAGGTTCCACGAGCGACCGCCCTCGGAGGACATCCGTGCAATCCATCACCTGGCCGTCAGGCCTCGAACGCCCCGTCATTCCGACCTCGTGTCGCGAGCGACCGCTCCCGCGGACGGTCCGGCCCTGTGATCCCGACGTGCTCCGTCGCGACGAGCAGGAAAACGTGCGCGTCAGTCACGTGGCAGCGTGGTGCGTCGCCGGATCGATCGGCTGGGCAGCCGCGATCGGCGGCGGTTGGTTGATGGTGAACGTGCTCGGCCACCTCGTTCGCTGAGCGGCCCCACGTACCCCGGGGGGTCACCTGAACCGGTGAGTCCCGTCGAGATCGCCTCGGTCGCCGGCGTGGCGGTTTCCGCGAGAGCCCCGAAGGCGCTGAAAGTTCTTGAAAGTCATCGTCAGCACTTTTCTCGGGAACCGATCCGCGAGAGGATCGTGCCAGGCGGGTCGCCGGCCATCAGCCGGACGAGCAGACATCGGGCACCATCCGGGAGCGCACCATGCAACTTCGCCGTCACGTCGCCGCCACCGCAGCACTCTGCCTGCTGGCCACCGCAGCCCTGCCCGCAGGTAGTCAAGCCGGCCACACCCCCGATCCGGAATCGGTGGCCGTCGCCGGCAGCCTGCAATCAGAACTCGGCTGTCCTGGCGACTGGCAACCCGAGTGTGCCGACACCGACCTCACGTTCGATGCCGAGGACGGAGTGTGGCAGGGCACCTTCGATCTCCCGGCAGGCAGCTACGAGTACAAGGCAGCCCTCGACGACTCATGGGACGAGAACTACGGCGCCAACGCGACACCCGACGGGCCCAACATCGGCCTCTCGCTCGGTGCGTCGACCGATGTGCGGTTCTACTACGACCACGAAACGCACTGGGTCGCCGACGACGTCAACTCGACGATCGCGACCGTGGCGGGCGACTTCCAGTCCGAGCTCGGCTGCGCCGGCGACTGGCAACCCTGGTGCCTCCGATCGTGGATGCAGGACGCCGACGGCGACGGCGTCTACGAGTTCTCGACGGACACCCTGCCTGCGGGCGCCTACGAGTTCAAGGTCGCCCTCGACGAGGACTGGACGACGTCATTCCCCTCCGCCAACGTGCCGCTCTCCACCGATCCCGGCGACACGGTCACGTTCACCTACGACACGGCAACCGACGACGTCGGGGTGACGGTGACCCCGTTCGTGCCGCCCGCGACCGGTGCGGCCGTCGTCGGCGACTTCCAGAGCGAGCTCGGTTGTCCGGGCGACTGGCAACCCGACTGCGCCGACACCGAACTGACCAATGTGATCGGGGACGTGTTCAAGGCGACGTTCACGATCCCGGCCGGTACCTGGAACTACAAGGTCGCACTGAACGACACCTGGGACATCAGCCACCCCGCCGCCAACGTCGCGCTCGAGTTGGCCACGCCGACCGATGTCACGTTCTACTTCGACCTCGCCACCACGTGGGTCGGCGACACGGTCAACAACCGCATCGTCACCGCCCCGGGCAGCTACCAGGCGGCGATCGGCTGCCCCGGCGACTGGCAGCCCGACTGTCTGCTGTCGCTGCTGACCGACCCCGATGGCGACGAGGTGTACGACTTCACCACCGCCGCCATCCCACCTGGTGACTACGAGGCCAAGGCGGCGATCGGAGAGGCTTGGGACGAGAGCTACCCGGCCGGCAACGTGGCGTTCACGGTCACCGACCAACCGGTCACGTTCTCGTTCGACTCGCCGTCCAACGAGTTCACCGTCGACACCGGCGCCAACGGCGGCGGAACCGCCGAACCGGGCGACGAACTCCTCGTCCGACCGCCGGTTCGGGTCGACGCGCAGGAGAACGTGTTCTACTTCGTGATGCCCGACCGCTTCGACAACGGCGACACGAGCAACGACGCCGGTGGCGACCTGTCGGGCGACCCGCTCGTCAACGGCCTCGACCCGACCCACAAGGGCTTCTACCACGGCGGCGATCTCGCCGGACTGAACGCACAACTGCCGTACCTCGACGGGCTCGGTATCAACGCGATCTGGCTGACCCCGCAGTTCACCAACCGATGGGTGCAGGGCGAGGGCACGCCGGGCGGCACCAGTGCCGGCTACCACGGCTACTGGCAGATCGACTACTCCTCGATCGACCCCCACTTCGGCACCAACGTCGAGATGCAGCAGCTCGTCGACGACGCACATGCACTCGGCATCGACATCTACTTCGACATCGTCGCCAACCACACCGGCGACGTGATCACCTACACCGAGGGTGACAACCCGCCCTACATCGACAAGGCCACCTCTCCGTACCTCGATGCCACGGGCGCGCCGTTCGACGATCGCGACTACGCCGGCACCGGCACGTTCCCGGCGCTCGATGCCGACCTCAGCTTTCCGTACACGCCCACGTTCCCGACCGCGGCCGACGGGACGGTCAAGTCACCGCCGTTCCTCAACGACCCGACCAACTACCACAACCGCGGGAACAGCACGTTCACCGGCGAGAACAGCCTGTACGGCGACTTCTTCGGCCTCGACGACCTGTTCACCGAGAAACCCGAGGTGCAGGACGGACTGATCGACGTCTTCAAGGACATGGTCACCGACTACGACATCGACGGCTTCCGGATCGACACCGTCAAGCATGTGAACGACGAATTCTGGGAGAACTTCGGCCCCGAGCTGAAGGCCCACGCGGGCGCGCTCGGCAAGGACGACTTCTTCATGTTCGGCGAGGTGTTCAGCTTCGACGTGCCGTTCCTGTCGCGCTTCAGCACCGACCTGCCGCTCGACGCAGTGCTCGACTTCGGGTTCCAGGGCACGGCACGCAACTTCGCCGGCCAGGGCGGCCCGACCGACACGCTCACCGGCTTCTACGCCGCCGACGACTACTACACCGACGCCGACAGCAACGCGTACTCGTTGCCGCTGTTCCTCGGCAACCACGACATCGGCCGGACCGGGCTGTTCATGCAGCAGGACAATCCGGGCGCCTCTGACGCCGAGTTGGTCGCCCGCACCGAACTCGCCCACGCGCTGATGTACTTCGGACGCGGCATGCCGGTCGTCTACTACGGTGACGAGCAGGGCTTCACCGGCGACGGCGGCGACCAGGACGCCCGCCAGGACATGATGCCGAGCCAGGTCGCGTCGTACAACGACGACGACCTGATCGGCACGAACGCCACCACGGCCGATGCCAACTTCGACCCGACCCACCCGCTCTACCTGACCCTTGCCGACTATGGCGCCGTCATCGACGCCCACCCGGCGCTGACCCGCGGCGCTCAGCTCCACCGGTTCAGCCAGGCATCGGCCGGCATCTATGCGTTCAGCCGGATCGAACGGACCGAAAAGGTCGAGTACGTCGTTGCGCTGAACAACAGCGAGGCAGCCGCGTCGGCGACGTTCCGCACCGACTCACCGTCGACGTCGTTCACCGAGATCTGGCCGGGTGGCGGGCCGGCGTTCACGGCCGACGCCACGGGCGACATGACGGTCGACATCCCGGCGCTCGCGGCCAGGGTGTACCGCGCCGACGGGGGCGTCGCGGTGCCGCCGGCCGCCCCTGTGGTCACGATGACCGCACCCGCCGCCGGCGCGGAGGTGTCCGACCGCGTCGAGGTCGGCGCCGACCTCTCGCTCCCCGGGTTCACCGAGGTGACGTTCGCCGTCTCGGTGGACAGCGCTCCCTACGCCCCGATCGGCACCGACGACAACGCGCCGTACCGCGTGTTCCACGACGTGTCGCAGTATCCGGCCGGCACGACGCTCGAGTTCAAGGCGATCGCCGACAACATGTCGGGCAACATCTCGTCCGACAAGGTCGCAGCGGTCGTCGGCAGCGAGGAACCGCCGACGTTCGGCGGGTTCGACTACGCCGTCGTGCACTACAACCGACCGGCCGGCGACTACGGCGACCACACGACCGGTGATTTCAACGACTTCTGGGGCCTGCACCTGTGGGGCGACGCGATCGATCCGGCCGAGGTCACCGAGTGGACGTCGCCCAAGCCGTTCCTCGGCGAAGACGAGTTCGGCCGCTTCGCGTGGATCCGCCGTGGCGGCGATGGCAGCCAGGTCAACTTCATCGTCCACCAGGGCGATGCCAAGGACACCGACCCCGACCGATTCTTCGACGCCGACGCCAACCCGGAGATCTGGATCAACGAGGGTGACGCGACGATCCACCTCAGCCAGGCCGACGCCCAGGGATTCGCCACGATCCGCTATCACCGCGACGACGGCGACTACGGCACACCGAGCCCCGACTTCACCACGTTCTGGGGCCTCCATCTGTGGGGTGACGCGATCGATTCGGCCGAGGGGACCGACTGGACGTCGCCCAAGCCGCCGGACGGCATCGACGACTACGGCGCCTACTGGGAGGTGCAGCTCGCCGACTCGACGCAGCCGCTGAACTTCATCATCCATCGCGGCGACACGAAGGACCCCGGACCTGACGAGAGCTTCGTCCCGTTCGACACGCCGACCGTCTGGAAACAGTCCGGCGACGCCGAGATCTACCCGTCGCGCGGGGCAGCAGAGGACACTGCTGTCATCCACTACCACCGTGACGACGGCGACTACGGCGACCCCACGAGCCCCGACTTCAACGACTTCTGGGGGCTCCATGTGTGGGAGGGCTCGGTCAGTCCGACCGAGTGGCCCGACCCGGTCCGGTGGAACGACATCGACGTGTTCGGGCCGCGTTTCGAGGTGCCCGTCCGGGACGGCGCGCCGCAGCTCGCCTACATCATCCACCGCGGCGACCAGAAGGACCCAGGGCCCGACCAGTTCCTGACGTTCGACCCGTGGGGATACGAGGTCTGGCAACTGACCGGTGAGGACCCGTCCGATCCGGCCGAGCCGCACTACGTCCTGCCGATCGTCGGCACCGGCGCCGCCCCGGGCGACCTCGGCGAACAGCGGGCGCATTGGGTCGACGACGACACGATCGCCTGGGCGACCGCCGGTGACCCGAGCCTCGACTACGCGCTGTGTCACGCCCCGACCGGCGGACTGACGCTCGGAGCTGCCGGCATCGACGGTGGCACCTGCATCGACCTGGCGCCTGGCGCTCCGTATTCCGCCGGTGACGGGTTCCTCCACCTCGACGGGCTGCCGACGCTGACGGTCCCGGCCGGCTCGCTCGCCGATGTACCGTCGATCCTGACCGGACAGGTCGCCGTGGTGGCGGTCGCCGGGGGGCTCCGGGTCGACGCCACGGGTCTCCAGGTCCCGGGCGTGCTCGACGACCTGTACGCCACCGACGTCGAACTCGGCGCCGTGTGGGATGCCGACATCCCGATGCTGCGCCTGTGGGCACCGACGGCGAAGAACGTGACCCTGCACGTCTTCGACGACGCCGACCCGGCGACCACGTCGACGACGTACCCGATGGCGTTCGACCCGGCGACCGGTGCCTGGTCGGCGACCGGCGACGCCGGATGGGCCCGGAAGTACTACCTCTTCGAGATCGAGGTCTACGTACCGTCGACCGGCGCGGTCGAGACCAACCTCGTCACCGACCCGTACTCGGTGTCGCTGTCGATGAACTCGACGCGGAGCCAGATCGTCGACCTCACCGACCCGGCGCTGGCCCCCGACGGCTGGGATGCCGTCACCAAACCGGACCTCGAGCGCCCCGAGGACATCTCGATCTACGAGCTCCACGTCCGCGACTTCTCGATCTTCGACGAGACGGTCGACGCGGCCGAGCGCGGCACGTTCGCGGCGTTCACCGACGGCGACTCGGACGGGATGGAGCACCTGGCGCAGCTGGCCGACGCGGGCCTCAGTCATGTCCACCTGCTCCCGTCGTTCGACATCGCGACGATCAACGAGAACGCAGCCGAGCGGGTCGAGCCCGACCCGTCGGTACTGGCGACGTATCCGCCCGACTCCGAGGAACAGCAGGCAGCGATCGCCGCCGTCGCCGACCTCGACGGGTTCAACTGGGGCTACGACCCGTTCCACTACACGACACCCGAAGGCTCCTACTCGACCGACCCCGACGGGCCGCAGCGCATCGTGGAGTTCCGCGAGATGGTGCAGTCACTCAACGAGACCGGGCTGCGGGTCGTGATGGATGTCGTCTACAACCACACCAACGCGTCCGGCCAGGCCGGCACCTCGGTGCTCGACCGGATCGTGCCCGGCTACTACCACCGCCTCGACGAGGCGGGCAACGTGGCCACGTCGACGTGCTGCGCCAACACCGCGACCGAGCACGAGATGATGGGCAAGCTCATGATCGACTCGGTCGTGACCTGGGCGAAGGAGCACAAGGTCGACGGCTTCCGCTTCGATCTGATGGGTCACCACACCAAGCAGAACATGCTCGACCTGCGGGCGGCCCTCGACGCCCTGACGCTCGCGGACGACGGCGTCGACGGCTCGTCGATCTACATCTACGGCGAGGGGTGGAACTTCGGCGAGGTCGCGGACAACGCCCGCTTCGTGCAGGCGACCCAGCTCGAGATGGCGGGCACCGGCATCGGCACGTTCTCCGACCGGCTCCGCGACGCCGTTCGTGGCGGCGGTCCCTTCGACGACGGCCAGTCGCTGCTCGACAACCAGGGCTACATCAACGGTCTCTGGTACGACGGGAACGGCGGGCTGAGCGAGGAAAACGCCCTGGACGAGTTGCTGCTGTCGGCCGACCAGATCCGTGTCGGCCTCGCCGGAAACCTGGCGAGCTACGAGTTCGTCGACCGCAACGGCAGCTTGGTCACCGGTGCGGACGTGGACTACAACGGCTCACCGGCCGGCTACACCGCTGATCCGCAAGAGAACATCGTCTACGTCGCAGCGCACGACAACCAGACCCTGTTCGACATCGGTCAGTATCACCATCCGGTCGACACCTCGATGAACGACCGCGTGCGCGCGCAGAACCTCGGCAACGCGATCACCGCACTCGCCCAGGGTGTGAACTTCTTCCACGCCGGACAGGACATGCTGCGTTCGAAGTCCCTCGACCGCGACTCGTTCAACTCCGGCGACTGGTTCAACCGGTTCGACGTCACGTACCAGTCGAACAATTGGGGCGTCGGGCTGCCGGTCGCCGAGAAGAACGAGTCGAACTGGCCGATCCAGGGTCCACTGCTCGCGAACCCCGACCTCCTCGCCGGACCGACCGACATCTCGTTCAACGCCGCGGTCACCCGAGAGTGGCTGGAGGTCCGCGGCAGTACACCGCTGTTCAGCCTGGAGACTGCTGCCGACATTCAGGAGCGGGTGTCGTTTCTGAACACGGGCGCGAACCAGATCCCGGGGCTGATCTCGATGCGGATCGCCGACCCGAGCGACGGCGTCGTCGACCTCGATGAGGACTACGACTCGGTGATCACGTGGTTCAACCCGACCCGAGATCCGATCGAGTTCGCCGTTGCCGATCTCGTCGGCGCAGATGTCGAGTTGCACGAGACACTCGTCGACTCGGTCGACCCGGTCGTCGCGTCGTCCTCGTTCGATCCCTCGACCGGGACGTTCTCGGTGCCGGCCCGGACGACGGCGGTGTTCGTCGAACGCGGACCCGACCTGGTGCCTCCCGAGGCGTCAGCCGCACTCGACCCGTTGCTCGTCGGGCGACAGGTCGGCCGTTTCCGCATCGCAGCGGCCTGCTCAGATGACCGTCCAGGTGTGACGACCGACGTGACGTTCAACGGCGTGCCGGTGTCCGACGGCGACGTGGTGCTGCTCATCCTGTCCCCTCGGCCACGGCCCCACGTCGAGACACCGTCGTTCTTCATCTTCAAGGGACCCGAGTTCGAACTCACCGTCACGTGCACCGACGCAGCAGGCAACGTCGCCACGGCGACCGCGACGCCCGAGTTCCGACCACCGGGCCACCATGGACCACCGTGGTGAACCTCGGATGTGACCGATGCTCCGGCCGTGCGTCGACAACCATGTCGAATGTCACTTGTCGGCTCTGACCGGGTCACCTATGGTCCGACGTGACCGGGCACGGCGCCCGGCACAACCGAAATGGGGATGATCATGAGAGAGCACCGAACCCGCCACGGGCTCCTACGAACTCGATGGAGCGCCATCGGCGCGGCCGTCGCCGTCACACTCGGAGCCGGAGGCCTCAGCATGGCCCAAGCCGCCATCGACACCGGCGACCGACCGGTCACCGTCTCGATCGCCGCAGAACGCATCCTCGACACCCGCACCAACCTCGGGCTCTCGGGCCGGTTCGCCGATGGCGCCCCGCGTGACCTCCAGGTCACCGGCTCCGTGCCGACCGCGTCCGGCGGCAGCAAGACCGTCGTCCCGGCCGACGCGATCGGCGTCTTGGTGAACGTCACCGTCGTCACGCCGACGCACGAGGGGTTCCTGTCGCTACGACCGCAGGGCGCGACCGGCGAACCCACCACCAGCACCGTGAACTTCTTCCCCGGCGCGATCGAACCCAACGGGGCAACCGTCGACCTGAACGACGGCAAGATCCAGATCTGGGTGGAAACATCCTCCAACACGGGCACCGCCGACGTGTTGATCGACGTCGTCGGCTACACCATCGGACACACCCACGACGACCGCTACTACACCGAAGGTGAGGTCGACACTGCCGTCGCAGCGGCAGTTGCACCGAAGGCCGACAGCGCCGACGTCTACACCAAGACCGAAACCGACGCAGCTGTTGCGGCAGCGGTCGGACCCAAGGCCGACAGCGCCGACGTCTACACCAAGACCGAAGCCGACGCGCTCCGGTACGCCGATATCGAGTTCGTCGGGCGGGTCAGCTCTGGTGGCACCAAGCTCGGGACGGGTCTGTTCACGGTCTCGACATCGGGAACCGGCGTCTACTTCGTCACCTTCAGCGACCTTCTACCGTTCGGACTGCCGTACGACCCATCCAACGGTCTGAGCTTTCCGCCGGTTGTCGTAGCCGTGCCGCACCCGTGCACTGCCGGCGCGACGGCCACTGCCGATTGGACCAGCTACGGCGGGAACCCACCACTCCTCACCAATCTCTCCTTCCAGATTCGTACGTTTGATTCCTCTGGGGCTCCCGTGAATTGCGGAACGTCATTCGACGTCCGTTTGAGCCAGCCGAATGACATCAATGCGCTGCTCGATGCGCCGGTCGCCGATCGCGCCGCTACCCCAGCAGCGCGGCCGAGGAACTGCACCACGACCGAGGACGGAACAACCTGCGGCTGACACCGATCCGGCTGACACCGATCTGAGCGTCGCAGTCACGCTTCAACCGGCCGCCGGGACGCTCTTTCATATTCAGGGCCAAGACGAGATGGTTCGCGGTTGCTCGACCGCGACCCATCCAATTCCTGCGACCGGCACGACTCACGTGAGCCGACTCCACCCGGCGAGCATCGGCTTCGCTGCACGGCCGATGAGCTGAGCGGCAACTGTCGCGGCGAGCGTCAACGAGACGTACGGTCCGACCCGACCGGGATGGCATCACCATTCCGACATCCACCGCAGCGAAGACCTCGGGCGAGACATCCCCCCTCGCGGTCAACAGCGACTGACCTCGATACAGCACGCGAACCGACGCGCCCGCCGAGCTCCATCGCCCGGCGGGCGAGGTCGGGTCGGTGCCTGCGACGACGACCACTACGACGCCGAAGGCGACGCCGCAATCATCGCCCGTGCACCGCTCGCGCCGAGCACGGCTGCAGCCGCCGCCAACGGCGCGGGCGCACGGGGAGGAATCGGACTGTCGGTGACCCTGGAGACAGACGTGGCAGGCACGATCCTGATCAACGCCAGCGCAAGCATCCTCAGTCCCAACGTCGGTCGGTACAGCGCCGGCTGACCAAAGGTGCGGGCGTCATCAGCAATGCAGGAGCAGACGATCTCGATGACACCGAGCGTCGCGTCGGGTTCAGCGTCGCCGGTCGCGACTGTCACTGCACCACCAACGGCGCCACGACGGTGCGCGCCGGCACACACGTGATCAACTTCATGCTGGAATACTCACCGCAACCGACAAGTTCGATGACGTGACACTCGACGCAATGTTCGTTCCCGGCGGTTCGGCGTCCACTGAGTGAGGTGGTGGTGTCGTGGAGCTGGTCCATCGATGACGTGGGCCATCGCGTGACCCTTGGTGAGACCTGCGAAAGCACTCACTGGAGAAGGAGAACGCGCGATGACCCACCCATGATGATGCCCGCCTGGACGACCTGCTCGCGCAACTCGGCGACGGCGACTCCAAGGATCTGTTCCGGCGGTGACCGCCTCGGGTGCTCCGATCCCCGGCAGAATGGAGGCATGATCCTGACCGAGATCGACCATGTGGCCATTGCCGTTCGCGACCTCGAGGCTGCGATCGCCTACTACGCCGAGGCGTTCGGCGCCGAGGTGCACCATCGAGAGATCGTCGAGAGCGACGGCATCGAGGAGGCGCTCGTCAAGGTCGCCGACAGCTACATCCAACTCACGGCCTCCGTTCGGGACGATTCTCCGATTGCGAAGTTCCTGGACAGGCGCGGCGAGGGGTTGCACCACATCGGCTACCGCGTCGATGACTGTGCCGCAGCGCTGCAATCGATGGTCGACGCCGGCGCCACACCGATCGACACGGAGCCTCGACCGGGCAGCCGCGGCACGACCGTGGCGTTCGTGCATCCGAAGGGCAGCTTCGGCACCCTGATCGAACTCGTGCAGGAGTGACGACCACGAACGCCAGCAGGGTCGAACCCGAAGGTCAGATCCTGCTGCCGGCGGCCGTCCTGTGGGACATGGACGGCACGCTCGTCGACACCGAACCGTACTGGTTCGCATCCGAACGTGACCTCGTCGATCGGTTCGGTCACGGCCAGTGGCCCGATCACCATGCCCACGCCATGGTCGGGTTCGACCTGCGCGATTCGGCCGCCTACATGCAGGAACACGGTGGAGTCGAGCTTCCCACCGACGAGATCGTCGAGCGTCTGCTCGACGGTGTGATCGCCCGGCTGCACCGGAAGATCCCGTGGCGCCCCGGTGCGCGGGAACTCCTCGCGGAGCTCAACGACGCCGGCGTGACCTGTGCGCTGGTCACGATGTCATGGCGACGGTTCGTCGACCCGGTCATGGCCGCGCTGCCCGACGGCTCGTTCGTCACCATCGTCACCGGCGACGAGATCCCCCTCGGTCGTGGCAAGCCTCAGCCCGACCCGTACCTCGCCGCCGCCGAGGCGTGCGGCGTCGAGGCCGATCAGTGCCTCGCGATCGAGGACTCGCCGACCGGTGTGCGTTCCGCACTCGACGCCGGGTGCCGAGTGCTCGGTGTGCCGAACATCAGAGCCCTGCGCCGCGAGCCCGGGCTGACCGTCGTCGAGTCCCTCGATGACGTGCGCGCCGCAGACCTCCCGGGCATCATGGCCGCACCACTCGAGCCAACGGGGAAACTGTCGGCTCTCGATCTGACGGCCTCGCCGCGGGCCCGGGTGGTCGGCGCCCTCGCCGTGCTCACACTCGTGATCGGGGTGGTGTGGTTCGCGACTCGCGGCGACGGCAAACCCCAGCCGGTGGCCTTGCCGCCGGGTGCAATCCCCGTTGATGCGTGGGTGCCCTACTGGACACTCGACGACGTGCTCCCCGAGACCGACACCCGGCTCGACGACCTCCGTGAGGCATCACCGTTCTGGTACGGCGCCCGCGGCGTCGACCAGATCGTGATCGACGAGAACGCGCCGACTGGACTCACGGCCGAATTCACCGACCGTTTGGCCGGCTCGCCCGCCCGTTTCGTCCCATCGATCAACGACGAGATGCCGGCGGGAGGGATGGCGGCGATCCTCGCCGATCGCTCGACCCGCACAGAACACGTCGCCACCATCGTCGAGTTCGCTGACGACCTCGATGTCGACGGTATCGACCTCGACTACGAGAAGTTCGCCTTCTCGGACGGCCGCGGCACCTGGGCGGAGACCCGGCCGAACTGGGTCGCCTTCGTGACCGAGTTGGCCGACGCACTCCATGCAGACGATCGCACCCTCACCGTCAGCATCCCGCCCGTGTGGGGCCTTCCCCCGCGGGCCATCGAAGCCGCCCGTGCAAGCGCCGAGGACGACGGTACGACGAAAACCATTCCCATCGAGACAGCCGAGGGCTACTGGGTCTACGACCACGGAGCGATCGCACCCGTGGTCGACGCGATCCGGATCATGGCGTACGACTACTCCGTCGAGGAGGCCGGACCGATCGCGCCGATCTGGTGGGTCGCCGACGCCGTGGCGAGCACCTCAGCCGTCGTTCCTCAGGAGTACCACGACAAGCTCGTGCTCGGCGTCGGCCCATATGGCCGCAACTGGTCGGTGGCGACCGTCGGGGAATGCCCTGCCACGGCCGAGGGGCGCACCAACGTGTTCGCCCGCTCGGTCCTCGACCTTGCGGCACGTCGGGGCGGCATCCCGGTCTTCGACGCCGGAACCGGCGAATGGTCCTTCACCTATTCACTCACCGTCGACGACGGCGAGGTCTCGTGCGTCCAGAGCCGGCGTGTGCACTGGGTCGATGCCGAAGGTGCGGCAGCGAGGGCTGAGATCGCACGCCGAGCGGGTTGGGGCGGTGTCTCCGTGTGGGCGCTCGGCTACGAGGACGACGAGGTGTGGGACTCCGTCGTGGCCGCCAGTCGCGACCCGCTCGCCGCGGATTCGGCGGGCTGAGCAGCCACGCTCGAGCTGCGAAAGATTTGCGAAACGCGGCACAGCGGATGAAGTCCGATGCCAGACTGCCGCCATGCGCGTACGAATCTTGTCGACGCTGATCGCGGGCACGCTCGTACTCGCCGCCTGCGGATCCACGACGGACGAGGCGGACACGCCGGCCGCCGCGAGTTCGAACCCGGCACCGACGGCCACCGAAGCACCGCCGGAGTCGGTAGTGGCCGACGAGGCCGCTCCGACCGAACCGTCGAATGCGTCGGCGACAGCTGCGCCCGACGCGACCGACGGCGGCGACACGAGTGATCCGGCACCACCGCCCGCTGCCACCGAAGCGCCGGCTGCCACCGCAGCCCCGGCGACCGATCCGCCCCCTCCTGCGCCACCGGACGACGGCTGCTCGGCGGACAACTCTCCAACGGCGACCGACGTCGCCGACGGCCCGGTCCCGAGCCTCGAGGTTCGCGCCGAATCGGTTGCCAACGCCCTTCCCGATCTGGCCGTCCGACGGATCAACTGTGACGGCGGGTGGGTGAACATCAAGAACGAACTCCCGGCATCGCAACCGATCCTGGTGTGGTTCTACGCTCCACATTGACCCACCTGCCGGGCAGAGGCCCCGGACGTCGAGCAGTTCGCTCGGCAACACGCTGACGAGATCCGAGTGATCGGACTCGGCACCCAGGACACCGGCGATGAGGCCGCAGACTTCGTGCGGAACCACGAGACCTATTCGTTCCCGATGTACTGGGACGAGACGTTCGAGTCATGGACGGCGTTCGGCATCGCCGGCCAGCCGGCGGCGGTGCTGCTCTCGGCCGACGGTGAACCGCTCGGTGGCTGGTTGGGACGTTTCCCGGAAGACGAAGTCCTGCAACTCGCTGCAGCCTCCTGACGGTCGTCGTCACCGACTGCGCACGACCGACCAAACAGCCGCGAGTGGACCGTGTGCGACGCGCACGCGCTGATCGCAGCGAGGCCTGAGCGGTGAGCCTGGCCGGGGCCCCGGCTCCGACGGGCTCAGGCCGCTCGCTGCATCAGCCGGCGACCCAACCAGGGGCGAACCGCCGGCTCCGAACGGGTCCATTCGAGGCGAATCGGCGTGACGACCGCGATGCCGGCGGCGTCACCCATGAGCGCCCGGAGCTGCGGATCGTCGAGCAGGTTGCGGATCTCGAGGTCACCGGTGCGTGCATCGGTCGTCATGGCGGGTTGGTGACGCTTGCGGAGCTTCAGCATCGCGAGGTCCCTTCGGGGTCGATGACGCCGGCGGCGTCGATGTCATGGGTGGCGCTGACGGCCCGCAGGAGGCCGGCATCGACGAGCGTGCGCTCGTAGCGGTCGTCGTCGATGCCCGTGGCGGGAATCGGGTCGGTGCCGTGCTCGACCTGGTAGGCCTCGGCTGCCACGGCGAGTGTTCGGACGTCGGCGGCGCAGGAGGCTTCGGCGGCGTCGGCATGCATTCCCCCGACGGCCGCAACGATCACCGACGCCAGGAGGCCGACGATCAACACCACCACGATCACCTCGAGGACCGAGAAGCCCGAATCACGCCCTTCGCTGGGACATGGGCGGGTGTCTACGGCTGGGTCTCGGATGAGGTGGTGGCTGTGATGCACGATGTGCTGCTCTCTGCGTCCTGGGTGAACTGGTCCGTTGCTTGACATCAAGTTTGCACGAACTTGACGGAAGGGTGGATCAAGAGGGCCAGAAGGTTTCTGGAGGTCATCAACATTGCGCACCGGTCGTTTCACGCGCCGTGGGCATCCTTGACGAAATCCAGACGACCGAGCGACACCCACGGAGTGCGGGCCCGGCCACGAGCAGTCGACGATGGAATAGCCCCCGGTCGGTCCGGGTTCCGGCGGCATGCAACATCGGATCGTTGCGGCCGTGATCGCAGGCGTCATCACACTCGCGGCGTGCGGCAGCAACCCTCCTGCGCCGGTCGACGCCGACGGCACGGCGGTCACGCTGCCGGAACCGGAGTCAGGGCCGCTCCCCGCCCTCCCCGTGACCCCGGACGCCGCAGTCGGGAGCCCACTCCCGGAGGTGACCGTCAGGCAACTCAACGGCGACGGTGGATTCGTCCAGCTCAAGAACGAACTCCCGGCTGACAAACCACTGCTCGTCTGGTTCTGGGCACCACATTGACCGGTCTGCCGTCGGGAAGCACCCGACGTCGAGCAGTTCGCTCGACAGCACGGAGACCGGGTGAACGTGATCGGTCTCGGCACCCAGGACGACACGGACATGGCGGTCGACTTCGTCGAACGCGGCGGCACCTACAGCTTCCCGATGTACTGGGACGAGACATTCGTGTCGTGGGAACAGTTCGGGATTCGCAGCCAGCCCGCTGCGGCGATGCTTGCACCGGACGGTGAGGTGTTGGGCGCGTGGCTCGGCGCGTTCGACGAGGACGAAGTGCTCCGCCTGGCGGCCGAATCGGCGTCCTGAGCCGAACGCCCGGTCGGAACTGCGACGGGGCCGGCTGATCTGAACGCAAGCGAACACCGGAGTGGCGAAGCTGTCACACTGGCCACGATGGAGCACACGGAGTTCAAGGCGGCGATCGACATCGGGACGAACTCGATGCACCTGGTAGTGGCACGCCTCGCCGACCACGGAGGCTTCGAGATGCTCACGAGCGAAAAGGAGATGGTCCGCCTCGGACAGGGCGCCGGCGAGATGAAGTCGCTCGCGCCCGACGCGATCGAACGCAGCCTGAACGCACTCGCACGCATGAAGGAGGTTGCCGGCAGTTTCGGGGACGTCGAGATCGCCGCCGTAGCGACCAGCGCGGTCCGCGAGGCTCGCAACCGCAACGACTTCCTCGGGCCGGCACGCGACCGCGTCGGTGTGCCGGTCGAGGTGATCAGCGGATTCGAGGAAGCTCGCCTGATCCATCTCGGGGTCCTGCAGGCACTGCCGGTCTTCGATCGCAGGTTGCTCGTGGTCGACATCGGCGGCGGGAGCACCGAGTTCTGCATCGGCAGCGGCGAACGTGTCATCGAAGCGCGGGAGTATGAAGCTCGGTGCGATTCGTCTGACACAGCGATTCTTCGCCGACATCGCCGCCGCCGACCACGACGGATCGGTGCGTTCCAAGGCGGTCAAGGAGTGCCGGAGGTACGTGCGATCTGCCTTGGCGCCGGTCGCCCACGAGCTGGGGGGCCATCAGCCGGAGGTGTTCGTCGGCAGCTCGGGCACCGCGACGACGCTCGCCACGATGGCACTCGCACAGCGAGGTGAGAAACCGCACCAGCTCAACGGCACCACGTTCACGGCCGAGGAGCTGCACGGGATGGTCGACACGTTGACGTCGCGCACCACCGCCGAACGCCTCGAACTCCCAGGGCTCGACCACAAGCGGGTCGACATCATCATCGCGGGCGCCCTCCTGCTCGACGAGGCCTTCCGAGCATTCGCGATCGACGAGATGACCATCTCGGACTACGCGCTACGCGAGGGCGTCCTGTTCGATCGATTCGGTGGTGATGCAGGACGCGAGCTCAGCGGCCTCCGCACCACCAACGTCCGCCGTCTCGCTCGACAGCTCGACCCCGACCCCGAACACGCCGAACACACCGCCCGCTTGTCGACCGAGCTGTTCGATCGCACCGCATCCGTGCACGGGCTCGACGACCATGCTCGCGAACTCCTCCACGCGGCCGCGATGGTGCACAACGTCGGGTTGTTCATCAGCCACTCGAGTCATCACAAGCACTCGTACTACGTCGTCCGCAACAGCGAGCAGATGACCGGCTTCACCGATCACGAAATCGAGTTGATCGCCGTCGTCGCGCGCTATCACCGCAAGAGCCTGCCGGCCGACAAACACGCCGAGTTCGGCGCACTGTCGACGTCCGACCAGCAGCTGGTGCGCATCCTGGCCGGGCTGCTGCGAGTGGCGATCGGGCTCGATCGTCGTCACGCGGCGTCGGTGCGGTCCGTGCGGGTCTTCATCGACGACGATCGCATCCGGATCGAGCCGGTCTCCGAGCCGGGCATCGATCTCGACGTCGAGATCTACGCCGCTCGGGAACGCGCAGAGTTGCTCGCCGAGGGTCTCGGCATCGACATCCGGGTCGACCAGCCGTCTCCTGCCGAACCATCGAATCTGTCGAGTTGAGATCGTTCAGGGCGCCTCGACCCAGGCCTCCTGGGAGAACAGCAAGGTCGCCGGCTCGTCGTGGTACTCGGATGCGATGTACTGGATGCGTACGCCGTCGTCCGGGGATCGGAGCACCACCCGGTCGACGACCCCGCGGTCGGTGACCCGGAAGACGACGCCCATCTGACCGGCCAACGGCGTCACATCGACGTCGGGCACGGTGAATGGTGCGTGGTTGTCCGGCAACTCGAACCCGGTCACCTCACGCAGTTGCACCTGTTCGGTGCCTGGCACGATCAGGTCGGCGTCGTCGTGCGCGCCGGCAGCCCACATCGCCCGCCACTGGGCGGACGCGCCGGGATCGGCGGTTCTGAATGCCTCGGTGTCGACCACGTAGCTGTAGACGGTCGTGTTCGTTCCGTCGATGCCGACCTCGCCGGTCGGCTCTTCGGAGACGAGCCGTGCGAACGGTCGTGCCGGCAGCGGCAACACGGCGGTCTCGGTGAGGAGATCTGCGAACGGTGTATCGGGTTCGGGTCGCAGGCTCGACGGGCTGCGGCGAACACGGCGGTGAATGCCGTCGGACCCGATCGAGTAACGCCACTCATCTGCGAACGCGACGACCTCGGTCTCGCCGTTCTCGGTGTCGCCGATGACACCGAAGTAGTCGTCGGCCACGGTGTCGTACGTGATGTTCACGTGGTGATGGGCCTCACTTCCCTCCCCACCGTCGTCGACCCGCACGGCGTACAGCAGGGTCCGATACTCGGGTGGGTTGGCGATGCGTGGAGGCGGGCCGCTCTGATCGGGCGGCACCGTCTCCGGTCCGGCGATGCCGTCGCCGGATGCGGGTGTGTCATCGCCGGATGCGATAGTGCCATCGCGGCCTGGGACGGGCTCCCCTGCGGATTCGGGTCTCGACAGGACCTCGCGAGCGCCATCGACTGCTCGACCGAGGCCGCCGGACCCATCGGTTCGAACACGCTCTGCCTCGGCACCGGGCGCCGGACCCGAGACGCGGGCGCCGCCACCGCCGGTCTCGTTCTCGAACGCTCGATACACGCTCCACCCTGCCACCACCGCAACTGCGAACAACACGACGGCTGCGATCCATCCGAGTCGTGCGTTGCGGCGCCGCTTTCTCTGCGCTTCGGCCCGCAGCTGTCGTGTGGCAACATCACCGTCGTCGCTGACCGTCGCACGAGCTGCCGCGTCACGGTTCGGCTGATCGCCATGTGGCTTCGTCGGTCCGGGGAGGTCGGGGCCGACCTGGTCGGGTGCACCGGACGAAGGTGTTGGTGAGCCTGCCAACGGGTGCACGGGCGCCAGGGTCGCGCCAGGGTCGGCGCCACGGACGGTGGGGCCGGTGACGGTGGGGCCACGAGCGGTTCGGTCGGCAGGACCGGCAGCGTCGGAGCGACCGACGGCGCTCTCGAATCGGCAGTCGGGATCGGCGTGACCGGTGCCGCTGACAGCGTGGGCAGCGGTGGTTCGGGGGGCGTGACCCGCGATTCGGAGAGCTGCGGGCGCGAGGCAGCATCGAAGGGCACCGCGGGTGCGGTGAGGCGCGCCGGCGGCAGGTACGGCAGTTCGTCGGTCTGTCCGGCCCCATCGGGATCGGATGGTGTGGTCATCCTCGGCTCAGTCTGTCACGCCGACCGCGTCCGATCGAGGTCGGTGGCCGAGCAGCGTCGGATCGGCAGTCGTCGGCGGGAGCGACCCGGTGACGACCGCAGGCCCTCAGCCGCCGTCGCCGACGCCGAAGTTCGGGTTGCCCGGGCCGTTCCAGATCGGCTGGTCCTCGAGTTCATCGATCGCATCGCTGACGTCGTAGCCCGATCGCTCCTGTTCGATTTGGGCACGACGCAGCTCGAACTCGGCGCGGTCGTTCACCTGTTGCTCGCCGTAGATCGAATAGCCGACGTACGCCAAGGCTGCCAGCACGGCGATCCCCACGAGCGCACCGATCCAGGACGTGGCAGAGTCTCGCATCCGGTGTCGGCGTTGATTCCGGCGCGCCGCTTCGCGGCCGGCTTCGAGCCCGTAGACGCTCGGTGCGGCCAGCGGGTTCACCGGCTGCTGCTGAAGCGAGCTGTTGCGGCCCATAGCTGTCTATCGGTCGGGCCCTCCGAGAACTGAAGCGGAATCTCGAGACGTTCGTCCGCGTCCCCTGGGGTGAGTTCGAAGTCCGCGCCGGCGCCTTAGGGTGCCGTGCATGAAGTTGCTGGTCACCGGTGCAGCCGGATTCATCGGATCGCACGTTGCCGAGCAGTGGTCACTCGAGGGTGAAGTCGTGGGGATCGACGATCTGTCGACAGGTCACCGCTCCAACCTCGAGGGCATCGACTGCGAGTTGATCGAAGGGTCGATCCTGGATGCCGACGCCCTGGGCGCCGCGATGCACGGTGTCGATGCGGTCGTGCACCTCGCAGCCCGCCCGTCGGTGCCGAGGTCGATCGTCGACCCGGCCGCAAGCCACGAAGCAAATGCAACCGGCACGATGCGGGTGCTCGAGGCGGCACGTGCGAACGGCCTCGACCCACAGGTGATCGTTGCGTCGTCGTCGTCGGTGTACGGTGCGAACCCGGAGCTGCCCAAGCACGAGGGCATGGTGCCGATGCCGGTCAGCCCGTACGCCGCCAGCAAGCTCGCGACCGAGCAGTACACGCTCGCGTGGCAGCACAGCTACGACATGGCGACACTGGCCTTCCGCTTCTTCAACGTCTTCGGTCCACGTCAGGCTCCGGGCCACGCGTACGCCGCGGTGGTGCCGGCCTTCGTTGCCGCGGCATTGACCGACGAGCCGCTGATCGTTCACGGCGACGGCCTGCAGTCACGTGACTTCACCTACGTCGGCACGGTGACCGAGGTCATCTTGGACGCCGTGCGGCGCCGGGTCAGTCACCCCCAACCCGTCAACCTGGCGTTCGGCACCCGCGTCACGCTGCTCGAGGTGGTCGAATTGATCGAGTCGCTGCTCGGCGCGTCGGTGCGGATCGAGCACGTCGATTCCCGAGCGGGCGACGTGAAACACAGCCAGGCCCGGAACGATTCGCTGCGATCGTTGTTCCCCGACATCGAACCGGTGTCGCTCGACGACGGCCTCGTCGCCACGATCGCCTGGATGCGCATGCATCTCGCGTGAGATGACGGACACGTCGTCTCAGAGCGTCGTACAACGCGAGTTCGGTGAGATGACCACCTCTCCGCTGCCGTCGATGTCGTAGAGATCGGACGGCTCGCGCACCAGGCCCTGCAACATGAGGGTCCGCTCGTACCGATCGGCGTCGGCACCGGTGGCCGGGATGACCGTGCCACCAACCTGCGCGAAGTACGACTCGGCGGCCACCGAGAGCACGTGCGCCTCGTCTTCACAGGTGGCTTCCTCGCCTCGATCGACGATGCCCGCCACGCTGCCGACGACGACGGTTGCCAGCACACCGAGCACCACGATGACGATCAGGAGTTCGATCATCGTGAAACCGTCGGGCCGGGCCGGGCCGTTGTCAGAACTGGACATGCCCATTCATCGGCCGCCTCGCCGGGCGGCTTGAGGGCGCGCGTTATTGCGGTTACGTCACGAACACGGTGACCCGGCTTCGGGGACCAGCGAACCATCGGCCGCCACGTCGTAGTACGCCGAGACGTCACGGATCACCGACGCGACAACGAGACCGCGCTCGAACTCGTCACCGTCCGACGGCGGTTGATCGGGAAGACGGTCGACGTGGTGATTCGCGAAGTACGACTCCACGGCCGTCGACACCACTCGACGATCCTGCGCACAAGCGATCTCCGTCCCGTTGTCCGCGACGCCGCGGACGGCGAGGACCGCAACGGCCATCAGCGAGCCGACGATGACGACGACGATCAACATCTCGATCAACGAGATCCCCGGATCGGCATGCCGTCCATCATGTGGTGAAACGACCGCTTCAGGTGACTCCGTAAACTTCACGTCAAGTATGTTAATGACAAAGATGTGGTTCGTGGTGGATCATCGAGCTTCAAGGTTGCAGCAAGTTCTGCCGACAAGAGTTCACCGACAAGAGTTCAGACGCCGAACCGACGGGGATCGCACACCGCCCCGACCGGACCTACCATGGTTCGACACCCGCCACCGAGGAGTGACGTGACCGACAACGACGACACGATGTTCGAGCGTGCGATGGTCGCCGTGCGGCGTCGGCTCCCCGTCGTCCACTACCTCGTCGACTGCCTCGTCTGGCTGGTCGCCCTGCCACTGACGACGTTCAGTCGGTACGACTTCAGCATCGACGAACTCGAACTCGACGCAACAACTCGGTCGTGGGTGATCGCGGTGGTCGGCCAGGGCGTGTTCGGGCTGGCGACAGGGCTCTACACCCGCCGTTGGCGGTACGGCAGCTTCGACGAGGTGGCGGCACTGGCCTCGACCGTGCTGCTGACCGGCCTGCTCCTCTCCGTCGTGCACTTCGGGTGGTTCATGGACGGAGCACCACGATCCGTGCCTGCGCTCACGGCCGCCGTGGCACTCGCCGGCACCGTCGCTGTTCGTTCGATCTGGCGCCTGTATCGGCAGAAGCAGACCCGGCTCGAACTGCAGGATGCCGAACCGCTCGTGATCGTCGGTGCCGGTGAGGGCGCCGAGCAGATCGTGAGGGCCCTGCTCGCCGACCCGACGAGCCAGTACCAACCAGTGGCGTTGCTCGACGACGACCCGAACCGCAGTCGTCTGTCGATCTCCGGTGTCCGAGTGCGCGGGCCGGTCAGCCAGATGCGTGAGGTCGCAGCCCGGTACGGCGCTCGCGACGTACTCCTTGCTGTTCCGAGTGCCACCAGCGAAGTCGTCCGCGACGTCGACACGATCGCGAACAACGCCGGACTCCGACTGCTCACCGTGCCTTCGGTGCACGAGATGTTCGGCGAGCTCGGAGTCGGAGACATCCGTCCCGTGTCAGAGGCCGACCTGCTCGGTCGCCGTCCTGCCGACATCGACGCTGACGCCGTGTCGAGCTACGTGACCGGCCGCCGCGTGCTCGTGACCGGTGCCGGCGGTTCGATCGGCAGCGAGCTCTGTCGTCAGCTGGCTCGCTTCGAACCCGCAGCACTGCTCAAGCTCGACCGCGACGAGAGCGGATTGCATGCCGTGCAGTTGTCGATCCACGGTCGTGCGCTGCTCGATGGCGACGACCTCATCCTCGCCGACATCCGCGACCGCGACCGTGTGATCGAGGTGTTCGACGAGCTCCGACCCGACGTCGTGTTCCACGCCGCCGCTCTGAAGCACCTGCCCCTGCTCGAAGCCGCTCCGCAGGAGGGATGGAAAACGAACGTGGTCGGTACCCAGAACCTGCTCGAGGCGGCCGAGCGGGTCGGGGTGACCCACTTCGTGAACGTCAGCACCGACAAGGCCGCCAACCCCACGAGCGTGCTCGGGTACACCAAGCTCCTGACCGAACGCCTCACGGCACACAAGGGCCTCACCGCCCCGGGCACCTACGTGTCGGTGCGGTTCGGCAACGTGCTCGGCTCGCGGGGTTCGGTTCTGCCCGCTTTCCGGGAGCAGGCCAAGCAGGGCGGTCCGATCACCGTGACGCATCGCGACATCACCCGCTACTTCATGCTCGTCGAAGAGGCGTCACTACTCGTGATCAACGCCGGGGCGATCGGTCGCGACGGCGAGGTGCTCGTGCTCGACATGGGCGAACCGGTCAAGATCGCCGACGTCGCACAGCGATTCGCCGACCAGCACCATCCGCCACTCGAGATCGTGTTCACCGGGCTCCGGCCCGGTGAGAAGCTGCACGAGGACCTCGTCGGCACTCGACGAGGCCGGCGGGCGTCCTTTCCACCCGCTGATCACCCACGTCCAAGCACCAGACCTCGCGTTCGAGCAGGTTCGGCACCTCGGCGCGCTGCCCGCCGAGGCGCTCACGCCAGCGCTTCGCAACGCGGTCGGGCGCGTCGGCGACGGCCATCGCATGAGCCGTATCTTCCTGTCGTCGCCCGATGTGGGCGACGCCGAACGCGATGCCATGCTCCGTGCGTTCGACAGCGGCTGGATCGCACCGGTCGGCCCCGACCTCGACGCATTCGAGGCCGCGATCGCACGGCAGGTCGGTCGGCACGCGGTCGCGTTGTCGAGTGGCACGGCGGCCCTCCACCTGGCGCTGCTCGCCGTAGGTGTGCAAGCCGGAGACGACGTGTTCGTCTCGACGTTCACGTTCGCTGCATCGGCGAACGCCGTCGCCTACTGCGGCGCGAACCCGGTGTTCGTCGACAGCGACCTGACATCGTGGAACATGAGCCCGGCGCTGCTCGCCACAGCGCTCGCAGACGCGGCACGGTCCGGCCGCCTCCCCAAGGCGGTCGTCGTGGTCGACCTGTACGGCCAGTGCGCCGACTACGACCCGATCGTGGATCTGTGCCGCGAGTACGGCGTCGCCGTGGTCGAGGACGCCGCCGAGGCGCTCGGCGCCACCTACCGTGATCGCCCTGCGGGTTCGATGGGCGACATCGCCGTGCTGTCCTTCAACGGCAACAAGATCATGACGACCAGCGGCGGCGGCGTCCTGCTCGCCGACGACATCGAGACGGCCGATCGTGCCCGCTACCTCGCCACCCAGGCCCGCCGGCCCGCCGTGCACTACGAACACACCGAGATCGGCTTCAACTACCGGCTGAGCAACCTGCTCGCGGCGCTCGGTCGCGCGCAACTCGAACGACTCCCGGACATGATCGCGCGCCGCGCTCGACATCAACGCTCGCTATCGGGCCGCCTTCACCGATGCGCCGCTGACCTTCATGCCCGTTCCCGACTGGAGTCGCTGGAATGGCTGGTTGACGTGTGTCGTGTTCGACGACCCCGATGTGCGCGACGTCGTGATGAACGCGCTCGACGCCGTCGACATCGAATCCCGACCACTCTGGAAGCCCCTCCACCTGCAACCCGCGTTCGCCGGCGCCACCGCTCACGTCGACGGCACGAGCGAAGCCCTGTTCCGCCACGGCCTGTGTCTGCCGAGTGGCAGCGTGCTCACCGACCACGACATCGACCGCGTGGTCGAGACCGCCCAGACCACGATCTGATCGGCAGCCACCGACGGCCACCCGCTCGAGTGTGGCTCGCACCAATCACCCGGTACGGCCCCTGCGATCCGCGGTTCAGTTTCTCTCCGGAGCGACCCGCACGCGTCGACCGTCAGGTCTCGCCCGTGAACTCCTGCATGGTCACGTGGCCGTCGGCCGCGACGCCGTCCCGGCGGAGCGCAGTCGTGACCGTCATCGCGAGGATCCGGAGGTCGAGGCGCAGGGATGCGTTCTCGACGTACCAGACGTCGTGTTCGAGCCGCTCGGGCCACGACGTGGCGTTGCGCCCGTTGACCTGTGCCCAGCCGGTGATGCCAGGGCGAACTTCGAGACGACGGCGCTGACGCTCCGAGTAACGGTCGACGTAGGCCATCGGCAGGGGTCGCGGACCGACCAAGCTCATGTCGCCCGTGATCACCGTCCACAGCTGCGGCAGCTCATCCAAGCTGGTCGACCGAAGTTTCGCTCCGAATGCTGTGAGGCGATGCTCGTCGGGCAGCAGGTTCCCGACGGCATCGCGGTCGTCGGTCATCGACCGGAACTTGGGCACCCGAATCGAGTCGGCTCCTCGGCCCGCTCGCTCTTGTCGGAACAGCACCGGCGATCCCAGCCGCCGCCGCACCGCCAGCGCCACCAGCGCGGAGACCGGAGCCAGCACGACGAGGGCGGGCACCGCCAGAGCGAGGTCGACGGCACGTTTCGCCCGGCCCGAGGAGATCCATCGCGTGGTCACGCCACCCAGGGTAGGTTGCTCCCGTGAGGACGACCGTCGATCCCGGGCCCATCGTGATCGTCGGTGCGGGAGGCTTCGGTCGCGAATGCCTCGACATCGTCGAAGCGCTCGAACGAGACGGAGCAGCACTCGAGTTTCTCGGCTTCCTCGACGACAGTGGCGGCGATCCCGCTCTGCTGCGGCGCCGGAACACGTCGTGCCTGGGGCCGGTCACGGCAGCGCCACCGGCCGCACGCTATGTGATCGCGATCGGGGACGGTGCAGCGCGACGGCGAATCGACGAGCAGCTCACCGGGCGAGGGTTGTCGGCCGCCGTCCTGGTCCATCCGCAGGCAACGCTCGGATCGGACTGCCGGATCGGGGCCGGCACGATCCTGAACGCGGGCGCTCGCGTGACCACCAACGTCACGATCGGTCGACACGTCCAACTACACGCCAACAGCACCGTGGGTCACGACGCTGTGCTCAACGACTTCGTCTCGGTGTTCCCCGGCGCCACGATCAGCGGCTCGGTGGTGCTCGGCGGTGGCGTGACGGTCGGAACCGGCGCCAACGTGTTGCCGGGCGTCGAGGTCGGCGAGCATGCGTTCGTCGGGGCAGGCGCGGTCGTGACCCGCGACGTCGAACCCCGGGCGACGGTCGTCGGCGTCCCGGCGACGCCGCTGCCGGCCACCCGTCGATCCCTCACCACCTGATTCGTCAAGGTTCACTCAAGATGCATGCTCGACCGACCGATGAGACAGACGTGACAGAACTCCTCGAACGTGTTCGTGATCGTTCCGCCAAGATCGTCGTCGTCGGTCAGGGATACGTCGGTCTGCCGGTCGCCATGCGCGCTTCCGCCGTCGGGTTCGGCGTCGTCGGCCTCGACGCCTCCGCCGAACGGGTCAAAGCACTCCAGGTCGGCGAGAGCTACGTCGGTGACGTGTCCGACGACGAGCTCGCCACGGCACTGGCGAACGGCTATCAAGCGACCACAGAAGTGCGCGACTGTGCCGGTTTCGACGTCGCCGTCGTCAGTGTGCCGACGCCACTCAAGGACGGGCTTCCCGACCTGACGTACATCGAACAGGCCGCACGTTCTCTCGGCCGATACCTCCGACCTGGTTCGTGCGTGATCCTCGAGAGCACCACCTATCCCGGCACGACGAACGAGTTCTTCGCCCCGATCCTCGAAGAGGCATCCGGCCTGCGTCGTGGCGACTATCACCTCGGTTACTCGCCCGAACGCATCGATCCTGGCAACACGACGTACGGGCTGGTCAACACGCCCAAGGTGGTCAGCGGTGCCGACGAAGCCGCACTCGAGGCGGTTCAGGCCTTCTTCGACACGCTCGTCGACGAGACCGTGCCGGTCGGATCGTGCGAGGAGGCCGAGCTGGTGAAGCTGCTCGAGAACACGTTCCGCCACGTCAACATCGCGCTCGTCAACGAGTTGGCGATGTTCGCCCGCGACCTGGGCGTCGACGTCTGGCGGTCGATCGACGCGGCGTCCACCAAGCCGTTCGGTTACATGCGGTTCACGCCAGGCCCCGGTGTCGGTGGGCACTGCCTTCCGATCGATCCGAGCTACCTCGCCTGGCGCGTCAAACAGCACCTCGGGCACACGTTCCGGTTCGTCGAGCTCGCCAACGACGTCAACGAGCACATGCCCGACTACGTCCACGACCGGATCACCGCGATGCTCAACGCCGGCCGCAAGTCGGTGAACGGCAGCAGGATCGTGTTGCTCGGCCTCGCGTACAAGAAGGGCACCGGCGACTGGCGCGAGAGCCCGTCGGTACACGTCGCCGAGCGTTTGGCCGCCAGCGGCGCCGACATCGTGTTCTGCGACCCGTACATCCCCGAGGTGAACACGGTCGATCTGCAGTTCCCGCTCGTGTCGTACGAGCCCGAGGTGCTCGCCTCGGCGGATATCGCCGTGGTTCTCGTCGATCACCCGGAGTTCGAGCCCGCAACGATCGCCGAGCACGCCCGGTTGGTGCTCGACACGAAGAACATCATGCGCGGCGTCGCGTTCGACGGTGAGATCCTCTGACGTCGCACGACCCCGACGCGTGCTGTACGCCGTGACGAGCGACATCAGCGCGCGGTTCTTGCGCGGCCAGCTGGAGTTCCTGATCGATCACGGGTACGAGGTCGCCGTCGGCACCCGGCTGTCCGAGCGGGCCGCCGCCTTCGACGATGGTGTCCAGATTCACGACCTTCCACTCGAACGTGAGCCGAGCCCGGTCGCGGATCTCCGCGGCCTGTTCGCGGTGATCGCGCTCATCAGGAGGGTTCGACCGACGATCGTCAACGCGTCCACCCCGAAGGCCGCACTGATCGGAATGCTCGCCGCCTGGCTGCTCCGGGTCCCCCAGCGGGTCTACGTGGTTCGTGGGCTGCGCTTCGAGACTGCCTCGGGCTTCGGTCGTGGCATCCTGCGTTGGTTGGAGCGACTGACCACGGCGTGCGCCACCGACGTCGTCTACAACAGCCGGAGCCTGCTCACCGTCGCCGAGCGCGAGCGCTCCGTCCGATCGGGCCGCGGCGTCGTGCTCGCCGGCGGTTCGGGCAACGGAATCGACGTCGACCGTTTCCGCGACCTGCCGAGTCGTGACGACTCCCGTAGGGCGCTCGGCCTGCCACCGGACGCCGACGTGGTCGGATTCGTCGGGCGCCTCACCCGCGACAAGGGAGTCGTCGACCTGGTCCAATCCGTCCGGGCTGACGACGACACCGTTCTCCTCCTCGTGGGTGACTTCGAACCAGGCGATCCGGTCCCGAGTGCGACGCAGCACGGCATCGAGACCGCTCCGAACATCATCCATCTCCCGTGGGTCGACGACCCGCGCACGATCTACCCGGCGATGGATCTCCTCGTCTTCCCGTCGTACCGGGAGGGTTTGCCGAACGTGCCCCTCGAAGCTCAGCTCTGCGGCGTACCGGTGATCGCGTACGGCTCGACCGGCACGATCGACGCCGTCTTCCCCGGCGCACCCAACGAGATCGTTCCGACCGGCGATGTCGATGCGCTCGCAACGGCCATCGAACGACAGCTGCACGGTCCGCACATCGATGGTGGGCCCGATGACTCGGACGCGCCAATCCGCTGGGTCACCGAGCAGTTCGGACAGCGTCAGGTCTGGGAGGAACTGCTCAGCGTGTACGAATCCGACAACCGATCAGCAAAGCGAGCGCCATGAGTAGCCTGTCCGCCCGACTTCGAGCCGCGCTCGGCGCGACTCCGAATGAGCCGTTCCCGACGATTCCCGCCGACGTCACGATCGAACTCGGATGCGGAAGGAGCAAGCTCCGACCCGACTCCACCGGCATCGACGCTCTCGCCTTCCCCGGAGTCGACATCGTCGGCGCGCTCCCGGCGGCGCTCGCGGACGTCCGATCGAGTTCGGTCGACATCGTGTTTTCCCACCACTTCCTGGAGCATCTCGATGACATCGACGAACTCATGGCCGAGTGTCGCCGCATCCTTCGGCCTGCCGGGACGTTCATCGCCGTGGTGCCGCACTTCTCGAACCCGTACTACTACAGCGACCCGACACACCGGCTCCAGTTCGGCTTGTACTCGATGTCGTACCACGCAGCGGACGCCATCCATCGGCGCCAGCTCGACGAGTACGCTGTTGATTCGGAGCCGCACTTCCGACTCGTCGAGGTGCGATACTCGTTCAAGACCAGCGTCCGACGGCCGCTCGAGTTCGTGGTCGCCAGACCGCTCGAACTCGCGGTCAACCGCTGGGTCCGATTCCGAGAGTTCTATGAACGCCGCCTCGTGTGGCTCTGGCCGTGCGCAGAACTGCGCTTCGTGCTCGAGCGAACCTCAGCCCCGACGCCGAACGAACCTACTGAAGCACCCTGATATCAGGCCCGTCGTCACGACGAATCCTTGGTGCACCGACCATCGGTCCGCCGACCAGGCCGATCTTCCGCATCCTTCTGCTCGCCGCTTCGATCGAACCGACCCGCGGCGATGATCCGGGCGACGACGTACTCCGCGCAGGCGTCTGGCGAGTGGTATCGGAGCACGTGTTGCCGGCCTGCAGCACGGATGTCGTCGGCACGGTGTGGACGAAACGGATGGCATCACTCAACTCCTCCAGGGTGTCCAACGGAACGTCGTGCTCCCAGGGCTGCAACGAGTGACGCATGTCCAGCGTGATGGCCTTCGAGATCACGAGTGAACCGGCAGCGGCGATCTCCCAGAACCGAGCGGTATCGAAGCCGCCACCAGGAAACGAAATGGACGCACGGCTCTCGCGCAGGAAGTCGTGATACGCGTTCTTGTGCCGGTGGTCGTTCGGCCGAGCGGGGCTCACGGCCCCGAGCTGCACGAGGCCCGGATCGTCCTCACCCGTCGGTCCGCCGCGTCAAGCCTTGGATCAGCGAGGCGTGAAGGTAGTCGTACTTGTCGGAGTTGGCGTACAGCACGATCGGGAGCGCTCGTGTCAACTCGATCCCGACCCATCATCACGACCCGGAGACGATGCAGTGATCGACACCCATGTACACGCAACCGACTTCAGGACGATCGCAGCGACCGATGCGAGCGCAGCGCCCTCGGGACCGAACTCCGGGATCAGCAGTACCGACAGCACGATCTGCAAAACAGTCGCCGCGACCATTGCGTGGGTCACCACCACCGCTCGGCCCGTCATCTGGAGCATCACCACCGATGCACCCGTTCCGATGTTGATGCCGTAGCCGATCGCCAGCAGCCTCATCGTGCTGACACTGTCGGTGAAGTCGCGCCCCAGCAAACTCGCCGCGAGTGGGGCCACGGCCACGACCGCGGCAGTGACCACCAACGCAAGTCCGGCGAGCCAGAAGCTGCTGGCACGAAGGTGCCGACGAAGCTCGACGAGGTCCCTCTCGCGACCGGCCCGGGCGAACTGGGGAGCGATGAGCGTCGTCAACGGGATCAACGCCAATGCGCCGAGTTTCGCGACTCGGCTGCCGACCGCATATACCCCGGCGTCGGCAGTCGTTGCCAGCGCGCCGAGGGCGACGGTGCCGACGAACCCGGACACGACGCTCAACACATCAGTCGAGAGGAAGGGAATCGACTCGGACAGCAGCCGCTTCACCTCGGGCTTCGCCGGTGAGGAGTTGTGTGACGCCGCCGACCAACGCCACACGCCAACGATCAGCAGGGCGACGTTGGCAATCAGCAGGGATGCGGCCGCGCCGACGACACCGGCGCCACGAAGGGCGACGAGGTAGACGAGCAGTTGCACGACAGACAGTGCGCCTCCTTCAACCGCGCTTCCGACGAAGGGCCGACCGATCGCGAGGAGGGAGCGTCCCGTCACCGATGTCAAGGCCATCGCAGGGATGCCGAGCGCAGTGATCCGCAACGGCGCAGCGATGGACGCGTCGCCGTAGATGCCGGTCGCGATCCATGGTGCGGCCACGACCAGGAACACGGTCACGATCAGGCTCGAGCCACCCACCAGGATCCAAGCCGATCGATACATCGTCGCCTGACGCATCGATGCGCTGTCTGGATCACCCTCTCCGATCAGACGAAGCAGCGAGCCGTCGGTTCCCAGTTTCGAAGCGACATAGCCCAAGGTCGTGACTGCAACCGCCAGGTAATACTGGCCCGCCCCGTCAGCACCTGCCGAGCTCGCGAGAACGAGACTGAACAGGAAGGATGCACCGAACCCGACGGCCCGTAGCCCGATGAGGGCAGCAGAGCTCCGCACGAAACCGACGCGAGCCGCGCCCAACCGGCGGTTCGATTCGTCCGTCACCGATGGTTGCGGCTCAGACATCGCAGCCGCGCTGCGTCGGGAGTGGAGGACTCGAACCCACGACGGAACGGTACCGCCCCAGCGGTCGGCCAGTAGGGTCCCTGCCTACGTGCCGGCCGGGCGCTCGACGATCACGACGACTCATGCTTCAACCAGAGATTTCATCGCCGCTGCTGCTCGACCTCCGTGAATTGCCCGACTATCCGAGCAATGTCGTCCTTCGCTCAGTGCTCGAGGCTCTCGGCGCGGATGTCCTCGAACCAGGGTCGTCAGGCCGGCGTCGACGGGTACCTCCGAACGCAACCCTCGTGGTGCCGTACCCCGCCCACCGACGGATCTTCCGCCACGCATCGATCAACGTCGGTCGGAGCGTCAAGATCATCGCCGTCCCGCTCGTGTTGCTCCACGACTCGCGCATCATCGACCGGCAGGAGGAGCATCGGTACCACCCCACAGCACTGGCGTACCGCAGCGCCGACCTCCTGATGGCGCGGTTGGCCGATCTCGTCGTATCCGACACCGACTCGCACGCATCGCTGATCGCCAGACGCCTCCGAGTACCCGTCCAAGCGGCAAGACTGGGCTCGGCAGTCGAATTGCTCCGGCCGGACCTGGTTGCTCGCGGCCCAGCGCCGTTCGACGGGATACTTCGATTCGTTCACTACGGAAACTTCTTTCCGATCCAGGGCGTCTCAATCATGATCGAGTCAATGGCGCGCCTCGGTGCGCAGTACAGCCTCGATCTCGTTGGTCGAGCACCCGAGGACCTCGTGCTACCGCCGAACGTGACGATTCACCGACCGCTGGCAGCGGCCGATCTGTACGAGCTCATGACGACCTCGCACGTGTTGCTCGGCCAGTTCGGCGACACTCCGCAGCGAGACGTCGTGATACCTACCAAGGTCTACGACGCGCTCTCACTCGGCCTCCCCGTGATCACAGCAGCAGGTCGAGAGATCGAGCGACACGGGGATGTTGAGGCACTCGAACTCGTGCGCCCCGACGACGTCGATGCACTGATGACCACGGCGTCGACGCTCATGCGGTCCGCCCTCGACGGGCGCCTGCTGGCGCTGCAAAGATCGGCGTCGACAGCGTACGACGAGCGATTTTCGGTGGCGTGTGCCCGATCGGACTGGGTCGACATCCTCGGAACGATCGACTGACCGCCTGGGCCATCTTCGCGTTCACACGTGACCAGACCCCAGGCCCAGGAACACGAGCAACCGCCTACTCCGATCGTCCCAGGACAACATATCCATCAGGCCCGTGGAGGTGGCCGTCAGGTGGCCGCTCGACACCGCCGACTCGAGTGCACCGACCAGACTCTCCACGTCACCATGGTCGTACACCGTGACGGGGTAGTCCTCCAGTTCCACGATGCCGTCGACGTCTGAACCAACGACGCGACGGCCGAGCGCGAGGTACTCGAACAGCTTCAACGGAGAGCCGCAGATGCCGGAGTCGGTCTTGGGTGTCAGCGGAACGACCGCCACCGCGCCGTCCAGCACTCGTTCCGCTGCGGTATCGCGATCGACCCACCCGGTGATCGCGACCCGATCAGCGACGCCGCAGCGGTCGATCGCTGGCTTCGATCCGTGCACGCTCCTCCCCGTCACCGATGAGGACGAGGCGCCACGGATTCGTTGGGTCCCGGACCACGAGCTGTGCGAATGCATCAACGAGCAGTTCCAACTCCTGCCACGGCGCGAATGCACCCGAATATGTGATCGTGTGCGGGGCTCCCTCGCCGGATCGATTGATCATGGAGGCCAGATCGTCGAGATCGACGGCATTCTCCAGACGGAGGATCCGAGCATCGGTTCTCTCACCACATGCGCGAGCAAGACCGGCTGTCACCGCGACGACGTGGGTTGCACAACGCAACTGAATGCCCGTGATCGTGCGCACCCCGCGCACGATCAGCTTCGAGAAGCCCCGTGACTCGAACTCACCGTCAGGCAAACCGTTGACCTCGACCACGACGGTTGCGCGCAGCACCCGCGAGACGATCGGAGAGACGCCGATCGGAGAGATTCTCATCATGTGAACGGTGCGGCGTCGTCGGAGGACATCGGTGACCCGCAATGCGCCGATCAACACGGTCTTGAACACTTCGTACACAAGGTGACCGAACAAGGATCGTCGCGGACACCGGATCCCGATCACACGGGCACGCTCGCCGACGCCGGCGTCGAACGTCGGCTCGCCGTGGAATCTGGGCAGCACGATGACGAGGCGCCCCAACCTCGCCCTGTCCAGCGCTCTGGCCATCCCTCGGAAGTGGAGCCGTGCCCCGCCGATCGCCTGCGACGAGATTGCGCCTTCGTAGATGACCGTCATTTGCGCATGGCTATCACAGGGGTGGGAGGTGCGGCCGACGTCGGTTCGATCAGGTGCCGTCGCTGATCAACCGCCATCGGCCGTGGACACCAGATACTCGTCGATGAGCTCGCCTGCATCGATGTCGCAGTCGCTCTGGCCGAGGTCGCACATCAATTCGAGCGCGGCGGACAGACGTTCCTCGTCCTCGGCTCGAATCGCCAGCAGGATCTCGACACGAAGCGACCGCGTGTTGTTTGGTTGGAGCTCCAACGCCGTGCGGATCGACTGCTCCGCATCGGCCACCAGGTCGGCCGCCAACTGCTTCTCGCGCGAGCTGAGACCACCAGAACGGGCGGTCCGGCTCGGATTCGGCCACTCGGCGCCGCCAGTCGAGCGCATCCGACGAACCCTCGGGCGATGGGGCCTCCAACTCGTAAGCCCGAGCGACCACGTCGCCGAGAATCGGATCGTCGCCAGCTGCGGACGCGACCGCTGCCATCGTGTCGGCGTCGAGTTCGTCTGCGGCGCGCTGGAACACGAAGTCGCCGACCACCAGGGTTCCTGCGAGTGCCACGCCGAACGTCGCTGCGGCCATCGTGGCCCGACGCCCGGGTGGGTTCTCGACGGATCGCATCGTTCCGGCGGCCCCGAACAGCAGCATGGCGAGGGGCAACGTGAACAGCGACACCGGCTGGAGCAGCCAGTGAAGTGCAAGTGGCAGCAGCGCCCACGCGAGTGGCCCACGAAGGGCCGGGATCCAACTCAGGGTCCAAGCGAGGAAGAGGGCAGTGCCGACAATGCCGACCGCGACGAGCACTCCGATCCCGACGTTGTGCGGGTCGAACCAGGCTTGGGTCACCTCGTCGATCGAGTAGTCGCGAACGAAGTCGACCGAGAACTTGTCCTGCACGGCGGAGCGGAAGCGCCCGAAGCCGTACCCGAGGACCGGACGTTCGGTGAACGCGTCGAGTCCGTAGCGCCAGACCGTGGAGCGCCCGCCACCTGAACTCTCGGCGAGGCGATCTGCGGCATTGCGACCGGCGCCTGCGACACGGTCGAGTGCAACGCCGGCCGCAAGTGACATGATGCCGACCCCCCCAGCCACCGACGCCACACGATCACGACGCGCGATGGTGTGGGCGACGATTGCGAGGACCGCCGCCAGCAGGGCAACTCTCGAACCCGACAGGCTGGTCGCTGCGCCCAACACGACCAGCGGGGCAACGTATCGTTTCCATGTCGTGGCAGTCCAACTCGCGATGCACACCGTGAGACCGGCTGCCGACACTGCACCGAAGTACACCGGGTTCGAGGCCAGGCCGGTCGGACGCCCCGAGGCGAGCGCCAACGAGCCGCTGTCGACCTCGGCAAGCACCTGGGCAATGCCGATCGCGCCGCTCAGGGCGGCGGCCCAGACGATCACGTCGCACAACAACTGCCGGCCTCGGTCACTCATCAGGCGCCCGAGCATCCAGAAGCCGGCCGAGGTCGCCACGGTCAGCGCGCTCAGATCACGACCTGCGAAACCGAAGAGGGACGACCGTGACGCCGGGCCGACGACCGAGATGAACACGGTCCAGATCAGGGCCCCGACGAGCAGCTGGCTCGAACGGTCACCGGAGCGGGCGAACCGAGCAAGGGCCACGAGGCCGACCGGACCGAACGCGAGGACGAGCGCCATCCGTGGCGTCCAGCTCTCCAGGAACAGCGGCGGTGCGAACAGCATGATCGCCAGGCCCGCCGCACCGAGTGCGGCGGCATCCCACCCCGACAATCCGAGCTGCGCGAGCGTCGACCGTGATGTATCGATCCGCCCATCGTCGTCTTCGGTGCGCACGTCGTCGGCGCCTCCCGGATCGATCATCATCGTGGCCGACCGTATCGTGTCGGGGCTCGGCGCCATCGGCACTGGCGGTGACCGGTCGCAGTAGCTTGTTGCTGTGACCAACCTGCTCACGACAGCCCGTTCGTGGGTGTCGGCGATCGGGGAAGACACAGCCGAACATGATGGCGAGCCGACGTCGTTCGGCGGCGTCCACTGGCTGCTCGCCATCCTCGCCTTCCTCTTCCCGCTCGCCTACGTCGATGCGTTCCTGGTGCCATCGTTCACCCCACGAATGGCCCTCGTACTCGTCGTGCTGCCGATCGGAGGAGTACGCCTCGTTCGGGCCGCATGGGGCCGCGACCCTCGCCGCGTTGTCAGCGCTCCTGTTCCTGGTGTTGTGTGCTGCGGCGACCATCGTCGGCGACACCCCGCTGTGGAACCTTCGGGGCGGCTTCGGTCGGGAATCGAGTCTGGTGTTCCTTGGTGGGTTCTTTTCGCTGTGGGCGCTCGCGAGAGATACCTCGGTCGAGGGTCGAAAGCTCATCACGGGGGGATCACTCCTCGGCCTGGCGACCACCGGCGTGATCGGCTTCGTCCAACTCATGGTCGAGCCGACTGGCTTCCTGCAGATGATCGGATCGAGACCGAGCGGCCTCATGGTGAACCCCGTGTACTTCGGTCCGGCAATGGCAGGCGCAGCGGTGTTCGTCGCCCACCTGTCGGCGCGCCGCTCGACCGGGATGCGAATCGGCGCCGTCGTGCTGTTCGTGACGTTGGCCAATCTGTCCGGGTCGCGAGCGGCGATGATCGGGCTCGGGGTCGGCATCGTCGCAGCGTTGGCGGTCGCTGACACGGCTCGGTCGAGGATCGTGATCGGCGTGGGCACTGCGGGAGGCCTCGCCGGCTCGGCCGTGATCACGAGGCTGTCCGGCGGTCGGGACACGTTGGAGCGTGCAACGGGAGGGTCCGACGGTCGATGGGACGTCTGGACGTACGCATGGGACGCGTTCGCCGACAAGCCACTGACCGGCTACGGCCTCGGGCAGTTCCGGGTCGCCGTACAGGGGTACTTCGAGCCCGAGTTCGTCGCCGAATACCTCGCGGGAGGCGGCGGAGTCGCCTGGCCCGATGCCCACAACGTGATCGTGCAGTACGCAGTCGTCGGTGGAGTGTTCACCGTGGCGAGCCTCCTGGCCTTCGCCGTTCTCGCCGGCCGACTCGCTCACGGTCCTGCGGCCTGGGCCGTCGGTGCGCTCACGATCAGCTGGCTCCTGCAACCGGTCACCTTGGTGACGGCGCCGATCGCCGCGATCTGGCTCGGCATCGCGAGCTCACGGCCGGCCTCACGACCGACCGGTGCTCCGGAGTCCGGCGACGCGAAATTCGACACGGCAGCGGACCGAGCTCCTCTTGTTGGTTCTCGGGCTCCTCATCAGCGGCGCCCTCCTCGGCCTCGACCGGCAGCTCGATCAGGCGGTTGCGCGAGGAGACGTCGGGGCGCTGAACACATGGGCGGACATCGCTCCCGATGACCCGGTGGTCGCCGTGACCACAGCAAGCGTGAATACTCGTTCCGGATTCCGGAGCTCGGGCCTGGAATGGTCGGAGCGGGCCGTCGAACTCGAGCCGAGGGACGCAGTGGTCATCACCGAACACGCGATCCGCCTGTTCGATGCCGGCCGCACCGACGAGTCGGTGCGCACGATCCGAATCGCACTCGAGGTCGATCCGTACAACCCGTACGCCCTCCAGGTCGCAGCCGCCATCGGGTCGGCACTCGACGACGACGAACTGATCGTCATCGCCCGGACGCGGGGTTGCCTGGTCATCGAGGAGCTGTGCGACGACGGGTGACAATCCTCAGGGTCCCGACGGCTCGAGCCAGAGTGCCATGCCGATATTGTCGGATTCCCACAAGGTCGTCGCGCCGGCCTCGGTGAGTTCCGGGTCTTGCCGAGGCGCAAATACATAGGGGCCCACTGCGTCGTCGAGCCCCTCGTCCACTCGAAATCGATACTCCGGCAGATACATCTGGTACAGCTGCGCGCCGTGTGCCGCTGTGCGTCGACGAAAACCGTGGAGGGCTGGTCCTTGGGAACGAAGTGGTAACCGATCGTGGTCCCGGGTGGAACGATTTCGCGAACTGCTGTGACCTGGCTCGCCCAGGCATACCAGTTGAGGCCGGCGCTGAGGCCGTTGGCCGTCTGGAGCGCGCCGACCACGAGCAGACCGGCAGCGGTCATCAGCAGCACGGACTCGCGCAGGCGAGGGGCGGCGTTCACGAGTAACACGATCGAGAGGACGACGAGTGCCAGGGCCGTTGGTACGAGCACACCGGTCGATTCTCGATCGCCGATGTACGGGAGCAGCCCGGCAACCATCGCCTCCACACCGATGTCGTCGCGAAGGACGTCACCGAATCGCAGGTGCACGACGAGCGCCGAGGAGAGACACACGACGCCGACGCCGACGATCATCGGGGCGAGATCTCGCTGCCGACCGATCGCCGTGACCCGGATCAGCCACGCGATCGCAACGGCGATCACCGGCCAGGCAATGGCATCCGTATAGCGGCCGTAGATCATGTGATCGCCGCGCGGGCCGCCCGGCCATGAAGAGGACCGACAACGCCATGAGTGGAAGCAGAAAGGCCAACAACACTCGAACGTCTCGAGGTCGCAAGCCGTTGACCGGCTCGTTCCCCGCTCGGATCCCGGCCCGGAGAAGCACGAACATGCCGACACCGAACAGCCCGGCGGTGGCCACCAACTGATACCACAGCTGACCGACACCCCACTCGACGAGGTCCCGCGGTCTGCCGAGCCGGCGAAGTGTCTCGCCGACGGTGTTCGTTCGATCCGGGTCCGTCCAGACAGCACGATGGACCATTCCCGTATAGAGCTGCACTGTTCCGAGGAGCAACACGCCCAGGGTGAGTGCTCCCCCGACGAGCCGCCGATTGGCACGGCGCCACGCCACCACCACTACGAGGAGGACGGCGACCGCCAACATCGGGAGGAGTCGGCCGTGGGTGAGATACCCCAGAGCCGACCACACGATCGGTTGATACGCCGTGCTCGGCGACGGATGATCGACGAATCGCATCGCCGACAACACGGTGGCCAGGAAGCAGAGCGTGACCAGCGGCTCGGCCCACACGTAGGCGGAGGCGGAGATCGACGCGGGGAGCATCGCAACGACGACGGCGAGCATGACGCACGACCTCTCAGGAAGGCGCGTCAGGCGGTGAATCAAACGGGCGGCGAGGGCGGCTGAGATTCCCGCAAGCAGGCAGTTCACGCCAATCGCCGCTCGGTACACGGTCCCAGGGTCGTCCGTGAACCAGTAGATCGGCGCGAGCAACGTTGCCAGACCGGGCTGCCACGTGGCGTGATCGAGCATCGACCACTCGGTGCCGCCGGCGATCCATCGGGCCATGGCGAGCTGCGCGAACCCGTCAGGGAATGCGTGTACCACCACTCGATCGGCGGCGAACAACCAGCGGGCGATCGCGACACCGACCGCCACGCCGACGAGGAGGCGGACCGATGGCACCCCTGCGTTGCGAGTTTCCACTCCTGCCACCGACTCGGCGAGTCGATCGGGAGGTGGACTTGTCAATGTGGTGTGCATGCTGTTCGGTGGGTCTCGACCAGGTGGGAACATGCTAGAGCGCGAACGAGCCCCGCGGCCCGAAGGCCGCGGGGCTCGTTCAGCGTCGTGGGATCAGGCGCAGTCGCCGGCGGCGGTGACGTCGCCGCTGGCGGCGACGATCGATGCGTTCACCGAGGCGTCACGGATCAGACCGGCCGACTCGATCTGAGCCTGCGTCGGGACGGCGGTGTTGCCGTACTTGGCGTAGTACGACTCCAGCGCCACCTCGACCGTGCGGATGTCAGTGTCACAGGCGTTGTCCTTGCCCTGATCGGTGATACCACGGACCGAGAACACCACGACGGTGGCCAGGATGCCGAGAATCACGATGACGATCAGGAGTTCGATGAGCGTAAAGCCCTCGTCTTGCTTCTTCATGATGGTTTCCTTTGTTTCCTTCCGCCCAGGATGGGCAAGCTATCTCACTTGGTGTACCGCACCGTGAGACAGGCTCCCGGTTGCGCATTGTGGTCTTCGGCACTGCGCCAGGGACACTTTAGGAGAATCGGCGGGAAATTCCCACAAGAGCGAAAGTTCAAGAAAACTGGGACGCTTGCCGATGACATTCACGAGAGGTGCTCTGCGCACCCATGCCGCCACAACGAGTGAAGTAGGGTCGTGTGTTCAACCGCCGAGAAACACAACATACGCTGGGAGAACGTGGAATTCTCGGTGACGAGGCCGTCGCCGAGCTCTTGAGCACTGTCGAACAACTCCGCACGGAAGTCGGCGAACTCAAGGACCGAGTTGACTCCCAGTTCACAACGATCGCGGCCCACGCGGAGATCGCCCGCCAGCAGGCGGAGTTCGCACGCGGTGAGGCACGCGCCGACCTCGGCCGAAGCCGCGACACATTGATCGGACTCATCGAACAAGTGCGCTCCGAACGATCCGAACACATCGCCGGATCGGTACCGGGCCCGTCGACGAACGACATGAACGACCGCATCGCCGGCATCCAACGCCGGGTGGACGAACTCGCCCACACGATGGACCGGTGCTTCCTGCGCCAGAACGAGCTCGCCGACACGATGACCGCCTTCCTCGACACGGTCCTGGCCGAACAACGCGGCGAGCCCGTCGCCGGCCTCTCACTCCTCTGAGCCCGAGCCGTTCACCAGCGGCAGCGACCGACGACACGGACCGGCACACGGCTCGCTCGGTCCGGCACCGGACTGACGGGGCGACCTACCGCACGAGCTCGATGCGGATGCCGCCCTCATCCCACTCGGGATCCATCGGGAGGCGAGAGATCGCCCGTCCGGAGGCGCGACGTGCGGTCCACAGCATCGCGGCCGCCTCGTACATGTGCACCTGGCCGGCGCCCTGAGGCGGCACACGTTCGATCACGTCGTCGACACCCGGCAACTTCGCACGAATCAACTCCAGACGCTCGACCCGTCCGTCCTCGTGGTACGGCGAAGTCCGCAGCGGCACGTCGCCGTTGAGATGCTGGAACGACAGCGCAGCGTTCCCGCTGTACACCGACCGGCTGTGGAACGGCTGGATCTCGGTCGCGGCTTCCTTCATCCACCGAAAACGGCGGAAGTCGTTCTTCGTCAACCACGGCTCGAGTTGTAGCGCTTCCTTCCGACTCTTCGCGAACAGCGCCGGTCGTGACGGCACGGGACGCAGACTGACGCGCCGCGGCCACCCGATCATCTCGCGAGCCTGGCTGTCGCACTCGCGGAACTGACCCTGGGGGTGCTCGGGGTACCCGAAGGGGATGTTGATCGCCGCAAAATCGAACTTGGGTCGGTAGTCGAGCACCTCCATCAACGTCTTGAGGACGAACGCCTCCTCGGCGACGGTGGTGACGCCCGCCAGGCGGGCAGGCAACACGAGCCATCCACCCGGGCAGGGCGTCACGCCGCCGATCGCCTTGAAGGGATTGTCGCGAGGGCCGGCCATCGATCAGCCGGTGGGTGCCGGCTCGGCCGGTTGACCGGCCCGATTGGTCTCGATCGAACCGTCACCGTTCGTGCCTCCCGACGCCGTCTCGTCGCCGGAGCGAACACCGGAGCCCGAGGTGGCCGACTGGCCGGACGCCGCTGTCGCCTGCGCCTGGGCTTGCGACCGCAGCGTGGAGACCTGGGCCTGGATCTCTGCCGGATAGGCGGAGATCGACTGAGCCATCTCCATCGTCACGAGCCCCGACGTCACGAGACGGGCGAGGTCCATCTCGATCGTCTGCATGCCTTCCGGGCCACCGGTCGCGATGACGTTGCGGAGCTGACGGCTCTTACCCTCACGAATCAAGTTCTTGACGGCCTCCGAGCCCATCAGCACCTCGTAGGCGGCAACGCGCCCACCACTGATCGCCGGCAGGAGACGCTGCGACAGCACACCCTGCAGGGCACCGGCCAGCATCGTCTGGATCTGGTCGCGCTTGTCGCTCGGGAACACGTCGATCATTCGGTCGAGCGCCTGAGATGCGTCGTTGGTGTGCAGAGTGGCGAACACGAGGTGGCCGGTCTCGGCCAGGCTGAGTGCGATCTGGATCGACTCCAGATCTCGCATCTCGCCGAGCAGCACGACGTCGGGGTCCTCACGAAGTGCACTGCGAAGGCCCTGTTCGAACGACACCGCATCGGTACCGACCTCACGCTGGTTGACCATCGCCACCTTGTGATGGTGGAGATACTCGACGGGATCCTCGATGGTGAGGATGTGGACCGGCTTGGTCTCGTTGATCCGGTCGATCATGGCCGCCAACGTGGTCGACTTGCCAGAGCCGGTGGGCCCCACGGCGAGCACGAGTCCGTACGGACGGTTCAGCATCGTCGTCACCGAACGCGGGCAGCCGAGTTCTTCGAGCGAACGAACCCGAAACGGGATGACGCGAAGCGCCAGCGCCATCGAGTTGCGTTGGTGGAAGGCGTTCGCACGGAAACGGCCGAGGCCGGGGATACCGAACGAGAAGTCGACCTGGTACATCTCCTGCAGCTCACGCTTCTGATTGTCGTCGAGCAACGAAATGACCATGCGTTCGGTGTCGGCGCCCTCGAGCAGCTTCACGTTCTCGAAGCTGACGAGTGTCCCGTCGCGACGAGCTGTCGGCGCACGGCCGACGGTGAGGTGGAGGTCGGAGGCGCCGCTGTTGACGGTTGCCTGCAACAACGTGACGAGTACTGGATCTGGATCGAACATCAGAGTTCCCTTCCGCGACGACCCACGGGGCCTAGCGTGCTGACGAGATGGAGACGACACTGGTTCTGGTTGCCTGCGCCGTGATGGGTTTGTTGATCGGCTCGTTCTTGACCGTGGTGGTCGATCGCGTGCCGCGTGGCGGTTCGGTGGTTCAGCCGCCGAGCGCGTGTGGCTCCTGCGGCAATCGACTGACGGCGCTCGATCTGGTACCGATCGGGAGCTGGGTGGCCCTGCGCGGGAAGTGCCGTCACTGCGGCACTCCGATCGGCACGGAGCCGCTGATCATCGAGACGGCGACCGCCGCACTCTTCGTGGCGTTCGGTCTGAAGTTCGGCGCTGACGTCGCGCTGATTGCGTTCTGCATCATGGGCGCAGCGCTCGTGGCACAGGTCTGGATCGACCTGCACACCAAGCGGCTGCCAAGAGAGATCACGTACACGGCGATGGCGCTCAGCGCACCGGTGCTGGTCGTGGCTGCGCTCGTGGACGACGAACCCGAGCGAATCTGGCAGGCGGCCCTCGGGGCCGCCATTGCACTCGCGATCATGTGGCTGATCTACCTGTTCAGCCGGGGCGGCATGGGCGACGGCGACGTTCGTCTGGCGCCGCTGCTCGGGATGCACCTCGGCTACCTGAACCCCGGCATCGTGCCGATCGGGTTGTTCTTGGGCTTCCTGCTCGGAGCCGTCGTGGGAGTGATCGCCATGAGCGTGGGCGAGGCGGGGCGCAAGACGGCCCTCCCGTTCGGCCCGTTCCTGGCGGCCGGCACGGTCATCGCCGTGTTCATCGGCCAGGACATCGTGAATCTGATCTGGCATGGCTGATCACACGTCTTCCTGCACACCGTTCAAGACGCCGTACATGGCCGACACGAGCGCGATCGCCACGAAGCCGACGACGAAGCCGACGAAGAGAATCATGATCGGCTCGAACATCGTCGTGAACCGCTCGATCCGGAACTCGAGTTCACGGTTGAAGTACTCGGCGGCCACCTCGAGCTGCTGATCGAGGGTACCGGTCTCCTCACCGACCTTGAACATCTGCCGGGCGGCGCCGGGGAACAGCTCGGTCTCGATCAGTGGTTGGGTGAATCCCGAACCCTCCAGCATCTGCTGGCGGGCGATGTCGAGCTGCTCCCGGTAGACCACGTTCGCGACCGCTTCGGTCGTCGTCTCCATGGCCGATGGGACGGCGACGCCCGCGACCAGCATGGTGCCGAGTACTGCGCAGAAACGTTCGAGGATGGCGTACTCGATGATGCCGCCGATGACCGGGATCTTCAACGACAACCGCTGCCAGAGCTCCTTGCCCGTCGGATGCATCGACAGGAACATGGCGGTGCCGATGATCAACAGGAAGAAGATCACCGTGATGTACCAGAGGTCACCGAAGAATCGAGCGAAGAACAGCATCATGCGGGTCGGCAACGGCAGGTCCGCGTCGAGTTCCTCGAACAGCGGCTTGAACTGCGGCAAGACGTAGCCGGCGAGCACGAGCACGGTCACCAACGACATCGACATGACGACGAGCGGATACGCGAGCGCCCCGACCACCTTCGAGCGGGTGTCCATCTCGCGCTTGATGAACTCGGCGAGCGAGTCGAGCGACTCATCCAGGCGACCGGTGAGTTCGGCAGCCTGCAGGATGCCGATGTAGTAGTTCGGGAACACCTGCGGATGCTGAGCGGCCGACGCCGAGAACAGACCGCCGTTCCGGAGGTCGTCCACCATCTCCCCGAGGGCACGGCGCAAGGCCGGGTCGGTGGACTCGTCGCCGATCGTGGTGAGCGCATCGGTGATCGGGATACCCGCCTTGACGAACACCGCCAGCTGGCGGGTGAAGTTCATCAGGTTCTTCTTCTTGACCTTCTCCTTGGTGAGCTCGAAGTCGAACAGACCTCGGGCTTCCTCGATCTTGATCGGGAACAGGTTCTGTTCGACCAGGATCGACCGGGCAGTACCGATCGTGTCGGCCTTGGTGGTGCCTTCGATCTCGGCGCCGGCAGCGTCGATGGCGGAATATGCGAACTTGGGCATCAGATGCTCCGGGAGGTGAGGGAGGGGAAGATCATGAGGCGAACAGCGTCTTCACGACTTCGGGAATGGTGGTGACATCGTCTTCGACGAGTTGCATGGCTTCACGAAGCATCGTGCGCATACCCTGCGCCACGGCGAGGCGACGAAGCTCTTCGGTGGTGGCCCAACCGACGATCAAGCGGCGCAGCTCGGGTGTGATCTTCAACAACTCGTACACGCCGATCCGGCCGTGGAAGCCGGTGTTGCTGCAGTAGCTGCACCCTTTGCCGCGGAAGAAGTGGACCTTGTCGCTGCCGCCGGAATGCTGGCGGAACACGGCGATCTCGTCGGCGGTCGGCTCGTACTCTTCCTTGCAGTTGTCGCACAGCCGGCGCACGAGGCGCTGGGAGACCACGGCCACGACGGCCGAGGCGACGAGGAACGCCTCGATGCCCATGTCGAGCAGGCGGTGGACGGCGGCGACGGAGTCGTTGCCGTGCAGGGACGACAGTACGAAGTGACCGGTGAGGGCCGACTGCACGGCGATGCGTGCGGTGTCGGCGTCGCGGACCTCACCGACGAGGATCACGTCGGGGTCCTGTCGGAGCAGAGCCTTGAGGCCGGTGGCGAACGTGAGACCCGCCCGCTCGTTCGTGCCCACCTGGTTGATTCCCGGGAACACATACTCGACGGGGTCTTCGATCGTGGTCACGTTCTTCCCGGTCGAGTTGATCTCGAGCAGCGTCGCGTACAACGTCGTGGTCTTGCCCGCTCCGGTCGGACCGGCGCAGATCACCATGCCGTACGGGGCATGCACGATCTTCGAATAGGTGTTGTATGTCTCGCGCGGCATGCCGAGCTCGTGGAGGCCGACCATCGACTTGCTCTTGTCGAGCAGACGCATGACGACCTTCTCACCGAACACCGTGGCCACGGTCGAGACGCGAACGTCGAGCGGACGACCGTCGACGACGGTCGAGAACTGACCGTCCTGCGGCGCACGCTTCTCGACGATGTTCATCGCCGACATGATCTTCAGGCGGCTGACGAGCGGATTGTGGGCCGACATCGGCAACTTGACGGCCTCGACGAGCTGACCATCGATGCGGTAGCGGACACGGACGTCCTTGTCGAGCGGCTCGATGTGGATGTCGGAAGCCCGGTCGCGCAGCGCCTGACCGACGATCCGGGAAACGAGCTGAACCACCGGCGCCTGGTCGTCGAGGCTGACAGAGTTGATGGCCTCTTCCGCTGCCTGGGTGGCGGCGTCGGTTTCCTGGAACGACGCCACGAGGCGCCCGATGTCGGCGTCCGAACGCCAGAGCTGCTCGGTGTAGGAGGTCACGGTCTTCGGATCGGTGGCGAGCCACTCGAACCGCTTCCCGGCAGCCGTCTGAGCCGCCTCGCGTTTGGCCGGTGAACAATCGGCGCCCCAGACGACGACCGTGCCGCCCTGGTCGGCGATCGGAACGAGGTAGAACTTGCGGGCGACCGCTTCTTCGACGAGGTCGCCCGCGTCGGGGTTGGCTTCGGTGGCCTGCGTGTCGGCCACCGGCAGGCCGACGGCCCGGCCGAGTGCTGCGGCGTACTCGCGTCGGCCGACGCCGTACTTCGTGAGCGCCGTGTTGCCGAACAACCACAGGTCACCAGCGCCGTCGGTGAGCGCCTCGGCCAGGGAGTCCGCTGGGAGATGTCCTGCCTCGACGAGTGCCTGCCCGAGGGCGACGCACTCCTCGACGCTCTCGCCGGGGCGTTCGTCGACGGCGACGCCACCGGACGCGCCGTTTGCCTCGGGTGCTCGCTTGTCGTCTTTGTTCTTGCGAAGTGCCATCTTGGTCCCCGTTAGATCTCGTATCCGTCGCTCGCGGACACGCCGAGGTCTCCATCGGCAGCCGTAGCGTGGTTCTTCACTGATTCATTGGATGATTCGTCTCTGCGGACGAACTGGTCCGGGTTGAGTTCGAGCAATGAACGCTCGATTTCCTCGAGACGGTCGAGCTGGACTGCGGTCGACACGTCCATCGTGGCGTCCTGCAGCTGCGTTTCGACATCGGTCATGCGCACTGCGAGACCGTCGGTCTTCTCGGCGACACCCTTCTCCATGCGTTCCATCTCGATACGCACGAGCATCGCCTCACCGGCGGCGCTCGACATCTTGTCCTTCAGCTCCTCGAGCGCCTCCTGATCGATGCCCGCGACCGATTGCGCCACGTATTCGATGCGACGGTCGGTCTCGACGATTCGGTCGTCGAGCGCAGCCACACGATCGTTGAGCACCGTCATCGTCTCGTCGAGCCCGGTGTTGATCCGGCCGACGTGGGCCTGGATCTCGGCGATCTTGGTGCCGGCGTCCTCCTTCATGCGGCTCTCGGCGGCGAGCAGACGGTTGTTGAACCGGTCTTCTGCGTCGTTCACCTTGGCCGAAACCGACTGGCCGACTTCGTTCTGGAATCGTCGGATCGCCGAATCGTTGTCGTCGACCAGCTTCTTGAGCGTGTCGATCTCGGCGGCGACCTCGGTCTTGAGCGTCGCGCTCAACTCGTCCTGCTTGGCCTCCATGGTCGACGACACATCGTTGAAATAGGTGACCATGCGAGCCGCCTGCTCGTCGAACCGGCGGAGATTGGCGTCGAGGCCGTCGACTTTGTGGGCCATCGCCTCGTAGTCGTCCTTGAGCCCACCGACCACCGGTCGGACCGCCTCGCTGACCAGACCTTCAAGGCCGGACGTCGCATCATCGACCCGGCGCGTCTGACGGCTTTCCGAATCGGACAGCCGCTGTTCGAGCGTCTCGCGAGAGCGATCGGTGTAGGCCTCGGCCCGGGCATGGGATTGATCGACCGATGCGGCAATCGCAGCCATCTGTTCCCGGAACTCCCGGCGCATCTCGGCACGCTCGCGCTGGCCCTCTTCGCGGAGGCGATCGACCTCGGCCACGACTGCGGACGCGTGCCGTTCGAGCTCGGCCTGCACCGCAGCTACCAAGCCCTTCCGAAACTCGTCGATCTCCGTCGTCATGTCAGAAACGATCCTCCCGCTGGACCGCCACAGGTTCGTGGCGGCGAACCCCTGGTTCGGGCCGGCGACCCGCTGACGCTGCGCCGCTGACTCGAACCCTTGCTGTCAACTCGAGGTCCACCGGTGGTGTCACTCGAGCGTGGGTCACGAGGCACCTATCGGTCGAAGCTCCGGGAAGCTTGAGGAATCGCAGAGAAACCGATTCCGGCCTGCGACACCCATGATGAGTGGTCTCCTGACCCGGCGAACACTCTTGTGTCGGTGAGTGTTCGCTTTTTCTCAAGATACTCCATAACGGCCCCGATAGAGACTCGACACGTTCGAGTATCACTCCGCCTACCTGGCCACGACGGGATCGCACCGAAGGGCCGACGACCCGGTGCTCGACAGGAACCAACCGAAGGAAACGCCTCTCATGCGACGTCTCTCACTGTCGACCAAGCTGTTCGCCGCCGCACTCCCACTCATCGTCGCGGTCGGTGGCCTGCTTGCGCTGACCGTCCGAAGCGACCTCAACGAGATCGAGCGGTCGCGCAGCGGCGCTGAGCTCGGTGGTGTCTGGGAGCCGCTGATCACGGCACTCAACGCGGTCGAAACCGAGGCGGCGCTCCTGTCCGACTCCGATGACGCCGACCCGACCTCCGAGACGCCTGACGCCGCCGCAACCCGCCGCGCGACCGACCAGGCCATCAACGACGTCAGGGCCTCCATCGAAGGGATCGGAGCAGCAGAGGCGGCCGGCGCCCACATCACCGACGGTCGCTCAGCGCTCTCGGCAGCCCGTCGCAACATCGACATGGCCGCCATCGCACCGGAGATGGCCGGCGACATCGACCCGGTCGAGGCCTATGTCGCCGCCACCCGAGAGTTCGTCGCCGTCGGCCAGCTCCTTCCGTCGGAGGCCGGCGACGCCCAGTTGGGTCGTGAGTTGCTCGCCGTCGTGAAGTCGGCCGAGGCGAAGCTCCATGCGAACGACGTGATCATCGGCACCAACAACTGGCCGAACGAGACGAACGACCGCACACCGATCGCACAGGCCCGTGATGCGTTCGCCAGCATGCAGAGCACGCTCGGCGAGTTCGAGGCGATCGCACCCGACGAGTGGGCGGCCGAGTTCCGCCAGTCGGGCTTCAGTACCACGATGGCGAGCTACGGCACCGACCTCGACAACGTCGCACGTGCAGCCGACGCCGGTCAGGTCGAGACCTTCGACACCGAAGGGTTCGCCGCCGTCGTCAACCAGGGAGTCGCCTTCCAGAGGGTGATCAGCGAATCGATCGTCGACCGAGCGAACGCGCAGGCCGATGCCGCCGAGAGCGCCGCCCTGCGCCGCATCGGCATCATCCTCGCAGTCGTGCTGGTGGCGGCACTGGTCGCCTGGTTCGTGACCCGCTCGATCACACGCCGGATCAAGGCCGTGGCAGACAACGCCAATCGGGTCGCGACCGAGCAGCTCCCCGCACTCGTCGAAGCGCTCCGCGACCCGCGTGGAAAGGCGGTTCTGCCGGACATCGAGCCCGTCAATGCCCGCGGGAGCGACGACCTCGCAGAGCTCGCGCGTGCGTTCAACTCGATGCAGGAGACGCTCATCGATGTCGCCCACGAGCAGGTGGAGGTGCTCCGCCGTGGCGTCTCGGACATCTTCATCACGATGGCCCGCCGCAACCGATCGCTGATCGACCGGCAGTTGTCGATGCTCGACGAGTTCGAAGCCGGCGTCGACGACCCCGACGTCTTGTCGAACTACTACCAACTCGACCACTTGGCGACCCGCATGCGCCGCAACAGCGAATCGCTGCTGGTCCTCGCCAACGCAGAACCGAAGCGCCGTCGGGTCAAGGCGACCGAGATCGACGATGTCGTTCGGGCCTCGATCGGTGAGGTCGAGGACTACCGCCGCATCGAGATCCAGCACCTGGAGAGCTTGCAGGTCCGTGGCACCGTCGTCGCGGACATCTCACACCTGCTCGCGGAACTCCTGGACAACGCGACGTCGTTCAGCCCGCCGGGAAGTCCGGTGCGGGTGGGTGGTCGTCGTGCCGACGACTCGTACATGCTGCGAATCGTCGACGACGGCGTCGGCATCAGCCCCGACCGCCTCTCCGAACTCAACGAGCTCCTCCGTGAGCCGCCGATCGTCGGCCTCTCGGTCGAGTCGACACTCGGCGTGTCCGTCGTGTCGCTGTTGGCCAACAAGCACGGTATCGAGGTCACACTGAGCGCCGGCAGTCCCGGCCTGACCGTCGATGTGGTCCTGCCGAGCTCGCTGTTCGGTCCCATGGATGCACCTGCCGAGCAGCCGCTCGCCGCGGCCGACTCCGCGCAGCCGACCGAGCAGATCGTCGCCTGGAACGACCAGCCCAACGGCACCGAGGCTCCTGCGGTCGAGGAAGCCCCGATCGACGCACCCCCGATCGACGCACCCCGGATCGACGCACCCCGGATCGACGCACCTCCTGTCGAGGCGCCGGTCGCAATCGCCCCGACGTTCGACACCCCGCCTGTCGATCCGCCGATCGTGACGGAGCCGACCCCTGGGGTGTTCGCCGAGCAGGTGGCTCCCCCGCCGACGCCCGAGAGCCTCACACCCCGCGTCGATGAAGTCGGGGAACCCGGCTCTGTCGCTCCGGCCGCTCAGACCCCTGCGGCGGACTGGACGAAGATGTCGCTCGACCTCTCCGAGTTCGAGCCGACCACTGGCGCCGACGAGCACGCCGTCGAGGCGCCCGCGCGGGCCGCTGAGCCGGTGCACGCCGACGGACTCGTCGATCTCCCGCCGCCTCCACCGGCCCACTCGCCGGGCGAGTTCGACATCCCGCCGGCGCCGCCGATCGGCGCCAACGGTCTTGCGCAGCGCCCGGTCACACCCGACACGGCGCGGCCTGCACCGGTGCCGACCCCGACCGGCGACACTGCTCCCGCGCTGCCGACCCGCACGCAGCGTGGCACCGGACCCGAGGGCCCCGACCGGCTCGCCAATCCGGCAATGACGCCCGGTGGCGACAGCGCGGTGACAACGAGCGAGCCGGGAGCGCTGCAAGCCGCGCTCGCCGCGTTCGACAGCGGCCGCTCGGCTTTGCACTCCGAACCGGCCGGTGACCTCCCGACTCGACCTCGTGGTACCGAGGCCGTTGGACAGTTCGACGAGCCCCAGGCGGTCACACAGAGCCGGGTCGACCCGAGCGCTCTCCGAGATCGACTCCGGGCATTCCAATCAGAGTTCACGAACGCCAACGGTGACGCCACCGCCGGCTCCGACATCTACAGCGACCGAAACGACCACCACGGCCAGAACGACCGTGGTCCCGGAGGGGAATCCCGATGAACGCAGCAGCAGAGAATCTCAACTGGCTCGTCGGACGCTTCGTCCAGCAAGTCGCCGCCGTCCGTCAGGCGGTCGTCGTCTCCTCGGACGGTCTCCCGCTCGCGGCATCCGATGGTGTCGACCGCGAGGCGGGCGAGCGACTCGCCGCCGTCGCCTCCGGCATGATCGGTCTCGCCTATGGATCAGCCGGCCGCTTCGGCGCCGGTGCGGTGTCGAACGTGATCGTCGAGATGGAGCAAGGCTGGATGTTCGTCACGGGCATCCGCGACGGGTCACTCATGTGCGTCGTGACCGGCGCAGATGCCGACATCGGCACGATCGGCTACGAGATCGCCGTCTTCGCCGACCGAGCCGGCGACGTCCTGACCCCCGAGGTGCGCGAGGAACTCAAGAGCCTCATGCTCTCGAGGGGGTGACCATGGTCGATGACACCGAACTCCGCGTCGAACAGGTCGATGCCGACGACGGGCTGGAGAGCACCGGCCGGTTGATCCGGCCGTACGCGATCACTGGCGGCCGAACCGGCGGCGATATCGAGATCGGCCTCGAATCACAGATCCAGGCCAACACCCGAGCGTCACAGCACCTCGGTGCGTACCGCTGGGAGGCGGCCCAGCTCATCGAACTGGTCCAGACCCCGATGGCGCTGATCGAACTCGCGGCCCGGCTCGAGCTCCCCGTCGGCGTTGCTCGCGTCCTGGTCGCCGACCTCATCACCGACGGTGCCGTCGTGTTGCACACGCCCGTCGCCGCACAGCCCTATGGAAGTCTCTTGGAAAGGGTGCTCGACGGTGTCCGCAATCTCTGATCCCACTGCATCGCCGGGCAAGATCCCCGTCAAGATCGTCATCGCCGGAGGTTTCGGGGTTGGCAAGTCCACCTTCGTCAACACCATCTCCGAGATCGAACCGCTCCGATCCGAAGCCATGATGACCACCGCCTCGGCGCAGGTCGACGACCTGTCGCACATCGCCACCAAGGAGACAACGACGGTCGCGATGGACTTCGGTCGCATCTCGCTCACGCCGGAAATCATCCTCTACCTGTTCGGAACACCCGGTCAGGAGCGTTTCCACTTCATGTGGAACGAGCTGTCCCGTGGCGCGATCGGCGCGGTGATCCTCGCCGACACCCGACGACTCGGTGACTGCTTCGCGGCGATCGACTACTTCGAGGCACGTTCGATGCCCTTCATCGTTGCCGTCAATCCGTTCGACGGTCAGAAGACGCATGAGATCGACGCCATCCGAGAAGCGGTACAGGTCCACAACGAAGTCCCGATGCTGTTCTGCGACGCCCGCGAGCGTGTGGACGTCAAGAACGGCCTGATCGCCCTGGTCGAGCTCGCGCTCCGCAGGGAACAGGCCCAAGCAGCCCCCGTAGGTCAATGAGATCCCGCGGACGGCCACGGCCGTGCCGTGACGCTGTGGCACGCAGCGCCCGGCACGGCCACGGTCGACCCGCGACCAACCACCCAACAGACCACCCGACCAGAAACGGTCAATGAGATCCCGCGGACGGCCACGGCCGTGCCGTGACGCTGTGGCACGCAGCGCCCGGCACGGCCACGGTCGACCCGCGACCAACCACCGCGAACAGACCATCATGTCCACGGAGCGTCAGGGTGCGAGCGCAGCGGCTCGGGTCGCGAGCGCCGGCACGCCGAGACGATCACAGACCTCCGGGAACCCGTCCGTCGGACCGTCCCACCGCCAGTCGTCGACGGCCCCCACCGGAACCTCCCGGTCGACGGTGGCGATGATCCGAAACAGCAACGCGAGCTCCATGTTCTCCTGAAGTGTCTTCGACAGCTTCGCCGCGCCTCGCAGCCCTTCGACCTCCCAGAGGCTCGCCTCGGGTGGGATCTGCTCGAGGTGTCCGTACCTGTCGAGCACCCGCGACGCGGACTTCGCGCCCCACCCCGCCAGACCGGGAAACCCGTCGGCGGTGTCGCCCACCAAGCCCAGGTAGTCCGGGATCGACTCCGGGCTCACACCGAACTTCTCGTGCACGGCGTCTTCGTCGATGATCTCGCGCTTGCGCCGGTCGTACTGCACGACGCGTCCACCCGTCACGCACTGCCCGAGATCTTTGTCAGGGGTCACGATCAGCACCTGCTCGACCCGCTCGTCACGCTCGGCGACGTGGGCGGCGGCGGCGAGTGCATCGTCTGCCTCCCACTCGACCATGGCCCAAGTGGTCACACCCATGGCGACGAGTGCGTCCTCCATCACGGGAATCTGATGGAGCAGCTCCGGCAGCATGCCCTCGCTCGTCTTGTAGCCGTCCCACAGGTCGTTGCGAAACGATTCGATGACGTGGTCGCTCGCCACACCGACGTGGGTGGCCCCGTCCTCGATCAGCTGGAGGGTCGAGGTCAGAACGCCGACCGTGGCGTCGAACTCGCCGGGCTCCCGACCCGATTCGCCCCGCCGGTTCGCGCTTCCGAAGTGCTGCCGGAACAACTCGTACGTGCCGTCGACCAGATGCACCTTCACGATCCGCACCGTACTGCAGCGTTCCCCGGCCACGCAGGCCGCGACAGGACGCTCACTCGCCGGCGCCGACCGCTGCAGCGTTCCCCGGCCACGCAGGCCGCGGACAGGACGCTCACTCGCCGGCGCCGCCCGCTGCAGCGTTCCCCGGCCACGCAGGCCGCGGACAGGACGCTCACTCGCCGGCGCTGACCGCTGCAGCGTTCCCCGGCCACGCAGGCCGCGGACTGGACGCTCACTCGCTGGCGCTCCCTCACTCGCACCACACGACGGGTTCAATCTCTCGGTTGCTGCGTTCCCCGGCCACGGCACGACACGAACAAACGCCGCGCTCCTGGCGAGTGAGGTGACGGCCAGGCGATCTGCGGCACACGAGCGATGCCGATGAAGGCTGCTCCATTCCTGGCCTGACCTGGTTCACGGGCGCCCATTGCACAGGACCCGACCGTCACCTCACCCGCCGGGAACCCGGCGAGTGCGTCTACGTTACCCGGCAGATATCGTTGCGGTGCAACACCTGGAGGGGTGCGAGAGCGGCCGAATCGGCACGCTTGGAAAGCGTGTGACCTTCACGGGTCCGTGGGTTCGAATCCCACCCTCTCCGCTCAAGAACGGGCCGCCGTCGTTCGACCGCTCGACGTCGAACGAGTCCGAACCGCGCATTCACTCGACGGAGCGCATGCCGGTCATTGTGTGCGACGTCAGACACGTCGCAGACACGGATCACCAGCGAGGCGTCGAGCGCTTCTCGTGGATCGACCGGATGGCCGTCTCGCTCGGTGAGTTCGTGGGACCGGCGTAGCCCACGAGTCGTTGCATCCGACGGCGGACCGACGGATGGTTGCGGCGAGGGTGGGCTGGCTCGGTGATGGCTCGGGGGGTTTCGATCATGGTCATGACTCCAGTATCGGACCGGAAACTCCATGACTCAACACTCAATGCATTGTGTTTTCGATGACAGATCGTCATACTGCTCACATGGCTGATCTGCAGCTCGATGTGGAGTCGCTGCGCACCTATCTCGCGGTGCTCGACACCGGTGGGATGACCCGTGCCGCGGAGCGTCTCGACGTCACGCAGTCGGCCGTCAGCTGGAAGATCAAGCGCCTCGAAGAACGTGTCGGCCGTCCACTCCTGATCCGCGACGGGCACACCGTTCGCCCGACACGCGACGGGCGAGCGCTGCTCGATGACGCCCGCACGATCGTCGAACTCCACGACGGCGCCGTCTGGCGCCTGCGCAGCCCGGAACTGACCGGCAAGATCAAGCTCGGGTCCAACGAGGAAATCGACGCGACCCACATCGCATCGCTGCTCGGGCGGTTCAAACGGTCGCATCCGAACGCCACGATCGAGTTCGTGATCGACCACACCGAACGCCTCGCGACCTTGGTCGACAGCGGGATGATCGATGTCGCTCTCATGCAGGTCACCGACCGACAGCTCCGAAAGAACGACACGGTGTTGTGGACCGACGACCTGCACTGGGTGACCAGTTCCGAGTGGACCTACGACGAGGGCACGGTGCCGCTGGTCACGTTCGGCGACCTCTGCTTCTACCGCAAGCTCAGCGAGCCGATTCTCGACGCAGCCGGCATCGACCACACCAACGCCTTCTCCGGATCAGCCACGAGAGGGGTGCTCGCGGCGGTTCAAGCCGGGCTCGGCGTCGGGGTGCTCAGCTCGTGGTACCTCGGCGACGACATCATCGATTGGCCACGCGGCGAATCGCTGCCGCCGCTCCCCCGAGTTCATCAGGTCGCTCGGACGGTTCCGGGTGAGACGGTGGCCGCGGCGACGGCGCTGGTCGGTGTGATCGCCGAACAACTGGTCGAGCCACCGGTGCTGATCATTCAGCAGTGACAGACTGCGAACGTGACGCAACGTGACGACGAGGCGCTGATGAACCTCGCGCTCGACGAAGCCCGGGCGGCGCTGGATCACGATGACGTCCCGGTCGGCGCGGTCGTGCTTCGCGACGGAGCGGTCATCGCTGCCCGCCACAACGAACGTGAGCTCACGGGCGACCCGACGGCCCACGCCGAGATCCTGGCGATGCGTGATGCCTCCGAGCAGATCGGTCACTGGCGCCTCGACGACTGCACACTGGTGGTGACGCTCGAGCCGTGCACGATGTGCGCCGGCGCGATGGTCAACGCTCGGCTCGGACACCTCGTCTACGGCGCCACCGATCCGAAAGCCGGCGCAGCGGGCAGCCGGTTCGACCTCGTCGACGGTCAGGTTCTCAATCACCGGGTCGCTCGCACGACGGATGTCCTGGCCGACGAATGCGGCGCGCTCCTGGTCGACTTCTTCCGGGCGCGTCGCCGCTGACGCGTCGGTTCCATTCTCGGTCGGCGCAGATGTCGAGCAGATCGGGCATCGGTTCCCGCTCCTGGCCTGCCGGGAGGTTCAAGGTCCGACCGAAGTTCAGAGACTCGAGCGATCGGTCCGGATGAGCCAACACGATGACGGACGAAGCGGGAACGTCCTCGCCACTCCGTGGACACGACCGCTTCGCCAATGGTCATCCGCGAGGCAGGAGCGTTCGCGTCGAGCGCCCACTGGCCTCGATGCGAGACTCGACCGATGACCGACACCTGGGAACACATCCGGTACGAGCAGCCCGCCGATCGGGTGGCGCGCATCGTGCTCGCCCGCCCCCAGGCCGCGAACGCACAGGACTACCAGATGCTCACCGAGCTCAACGCGGCGTTCGATCGTGCCGCACGTGACGACAAGGTGCGCGTCGTCATCCTGGCGGCCGACGGCAACCACTTCTCGTCAGGTCACGACTTGCGCGCCGGCACCGACATGTCCGATGTCGACCCGGTCGGCACCTGGTGCTGCTTCGACGCCGAAGGCGCCGAGGGCTACATGGCGACCGAGGCCGAGATGTACGTCGGCTTGTGCTGGCGGTGGCGCAACATCCCCAAGCCGACGATCGCCCAGGTGCAGGGCAAAGTCATCGCAGGGGGCCTGATGCTCGTGTGGCCGATGGATCTCGTCGTGTGCAGCGACGACGCGTCGTTCGCCGACCCGGTCGTGGCGTTCGGTGTCAACGGCCACGAATACTTCACCCACCCGTACGAGGCGGGTGCACGCCTCGCGAAGGAGATGCTGTTCACCGGGCGGGCGATCACTGCGGACGAGGCGTTACGGCACGGCATGGTCAACAAGGTCGTGGCTCGCGACGACCTCGAGGCCGAGACGCTGGCGATGGCCGAACACATCGCACGCCGGCCGATGATCGGCCTCACGTTGTCGAAGCAGAGCGTCAACAACTCGCTCGATGCGATGGGCATGTACACCTCGATCCAATCGGCGTTCGGGCTCCATCACGTGGGCCACAATCACAACCATCGGGTCCACGGCAGCCTCGTCGATCCCGGCGGCCTCCAGATGATCCGCGACGAGGCCTGACCCGGTCGCTCCGAACGCGGCGACCGAATCCCGCACGCATCACGACAGGCGGGCCCGTATGGTCGACACCATGGCCCCGACCTTCACCGGCATCGACACCGCCGAACTCGGGCGTGTACTCGCCTCCGGAATCGACCACGGCGGAAACCCGATCGAGCCGTTCGCCGACCCCGACGGCGGCTGGCCGCTTCGTTGCTGCCTCACCGATTCGCGACGGGACGCCCGGATCGCGATCATCGCCTGGTCTCCGATGCCATGGACCGGGCCGTATGCCGAGGTCGGTCCGATCGTCGTGCACGCTGGTGGGTGTGACACTCCGACGGATTTCGAACGGCTGCCGTCCGAACTCGACGTCAGAGCGATGGTGCTGCGGCCGTACGGGCACGACCGGCGGATCGCATACCACTGCGTGCGTCAGGTGCCTGCCGGCGCGTCGTCGACCGATCAGGTGGTCGAACTCTTCGACGAACCCGACGTCGACTTCGTCCACGGCCGCAACGTCACCGGCGGGTGCTACGCCTTCACCGCGACTCGCGCCTGATCAGACGATCTTGTTCACGCCGTCGCCCCAGTAGCGGTCGCGCAGCACCCGCTTGTACAACTTGCCGGTGGGCAGCCGCGGCAACTCGTCCTCGAAGTCGATCGAGCGTGGGACCTTCTGCCGCGACAGGTGCTCTCGACAGAACGCCAACAGCTCGGCGACCATCGCCTCGTTCGGCTCATTGCCGGGCATCAGTTGAACGGCAGCCTTGACCTCTTCGCCGAGGTCGGCATTCGGAACCCCGAACACGGCCGCGTCGGCGACCTTGGGATGTGTGATCAGCAGATTCTCGGTCTCCTGCGGATAGATGTTCACACCACCCGAGATGATCATGAACGTCGCCCGGTCGGTGAGATAGAGATAGTTGTCGTCGTCCACGTATCCCACGTCACCGACGGTTGTCATCGTGCCGTCGGGCGACGTCGCCTCGGCCGTCTTGCCGGGATCGTTGTGGTACTCGAACACGGTGGCCGTCTTGAACCAGATCGTGCCAGGGACACCTTGTGGGAGCGGATTCATCTCGTCATCGAGGATGTGCAGGTCGCCGAGGATCACCTTGCCGACCGATCCCTTGTGTGCGAGCCACTCCTCGCTGTTGCACGCCGTGAAGCCCAAGCCTTCGGTGGCTCCGTAGTACTCGTGGACGATTGGACCCCACCACTCGATCATTTGCTCCTTCACCTGCACCGGGCATGGTGCCGCAGCGTGCACGGCGAACTCGAGTGACGACAGGTCGGCGCTGCTCCGTTGCTCCTCGGGCAGCTTGAGCAAGCGACTGAACATGGTGGGCACGAGTTGCGTGTGGGTCGCCGAGTAGCGCTCGATCAGCTGGAGGTACTCGTAGGCGTCGAAGCTTTCCATGATGATCGCAGTGCCGCCCTTGCGGATCGTCAGGTTGACAGCCGCCTGCGGTGCCGAGTGGTAGAGCGGTGCCGGCGAGAGGTAGATCATGTCCTCGCGGTACTGCCAGAGGTTCGACAGGAATGCGAACAGTGGCGCCGTGAACGACGGCGATTCCTCGGCGAGAGGTCGGATGATGCCCTTCGGGCGACCTGTCGTTCCGGACGAGTAGAGCATCGCCCCTCCGAGCGATTCGTCCGCGATCGGGTCGCTCGGGTGATCCGCCACGGCAGTCAGGTAGTTCCGAACCCGGTCATCGAGGTGGCCGCCGGTGTCATCGACGACGAGCATCAGGGTGACCTCAGGACATTGGGCGAGCGCTTCGGTCGCCACCGCCAGGCGTGACTGCGACGTGATCAGCACCTTCGACTCCGAGTTCTGCACGATGTAGGCCAACTCGTCCGCGGTCACGTACGAGTTCACGCACGTGTAGTACAGACCCGCTCGCTCGCCGGCGGCACACGCCTCGAGATAGCGGTCGTTGTTCTCCATGTAGATCGAGTAGTGGTCGAGCCGCTCCAGGCCGTGCGCTCGCAGCAGATGCGCGAGCCGGTTGGATCGGTCCTCGAACTCGCGGTAGCTGACCGATTCCCGGGTCGACGCCATGATGAACGCCGGCCGGTCCGGATGCTGCTCCGCGTACGCGCCTGGATACATGTGCTCCTCCTCGTGCTCGTTGCCAGCCTGTCCGGCAGTGGCGATCGCGGGCGACTCCTGACCCACCTCACCGATCGGGCGGCGCTCGGCGTGGACGAACACGAGCCGATCGATCCACGCCGGCCGCTACGCTGACGCCATGGCGAGCCAGGTCGTGGTGTGCACGTCGTGCGACACGAAGAATCGGGTTCCGGTCGTTGCTTCCGGGCACCCACGTTGTGCGAGTTGCCACGCCGATCTGCCCTGGTCGGTCGAGGCCGGCGACACCGACTTCGAACGGGCGGTGACGACACGACCGCTGGTGCTGGTGGACCTGTGGGCACCCTGGTGCGGGCCGTGCCGGATGGTCGCCCCCATCGTCGAGAATCTGTCACGGCAGTACGCCGGGCGCCTCAAGGTGGTCAAGGTGAATGTCGACGAGTCACCCCAGGTCGCCCAGCAGTACCGGGCCCAGAGCATTCCGATGCTGTTGTTCATGCGTGACGGTGAGGTCGTCAACACGGTGATCGGTGCGCAGAGCGAGCACGTGATGCGCACCCTGACCGAGCAGTACGTGTAGACCCGACCGTGGGCGCGACTACAGACGATCCGAGAAGAGTGCGACGGTCGCCGCGAAGCACGTGTCGCTGGCCTCCTGGTGGTACGTCGCGTAGCCGGGCCACGTGAACCCGTGATCCGCTCCGTCGAAGATTCGGACGTTGACATTCGGCATCGGCTCGACGGCGTCGAAGTATCGCCGGTGCATTTCGATGGACTGCACCTCGTCGGCCGTGCCGATCCCGATGTGCAGCTCGCCGGTCAATTCGTCGACGGTCAGATGGGGCGACTCGGGTGAGTCGTCAGTCAGGAACGACGGATGGAACATCGACCCTGCGACGAAGCGGTCCGGTCGCCTCGTCATCGCACGGTGGACCGCACGAGCGCCGAGGCAGAACCCGACGCAGCCGACCGGACCGTCGGCCCACCCGACCGACGCCATCGCATCGTCCATGTCCTGCTGGATGCCGTCGTCGGTGAGGGTGCCCATCAGGGCCCGCATCCGGTCGACGACCGACGGGTCCGCGGCGCGCTGCTCGGGCGTGACGCTGAAGAGCCGCGCGTCGCGGTGGTACAGATCGGGCACGACGATCTCGTACCCTTCGGCGGCCAGCCTGGCGCAGAAGGCCTCAGTGGCATCCCGGATGCCGGGAGCGTCGAAGAAGATGCCGACCCGCTTCCAAGGTCCGGGGTCGACCGGTTGGGTGTGGAGCACCGCCATCGGTCCAGCGGTGGTGTCGGCGTCGATGATCTCCTGACGGATGTCCATGACGTGACGCTAGGCCATGGCCGTCGCAGCCTGGACGGCAGACCGGGGTTCACCCGCCTCGGCGCATCGGCCCCTGCCGAGTTCCACCCGGTTCCGATGGTCGACATCGATCGGGTCCTGCCGCTCGGCTGCAACGGATTCCTCGACCGATGGCTCGGCGACGAACTCCACCACGTGCTGGTACTCGGACATCGAAGTACTCTGTCGATCCATGGCATCGAATGAGCCGACCAACCGCCAACGGTGGCAGGAGGCGTTCGAATCGTCGCCACTGCGTGACGCCGACTTCGAGACCATGTCGGGCATCCCGCTCGATCCGGTCTACGGACCCGACGACGGCGAATTCCCCGGGCTGTACCCGTACACGCGTGGGCCGTACCCGTCGATGTACCGCTCGAAGCTCTGGACCATGCGCATGTTCGCCGGATTCGGCACTGCCGACGACACCAACTGGCGCTTCAAGGAGATCATCAAGGCGGGGGGCGACGGCTTGTCGACGGCGTTCGACATGCCAACGCTGCTGGGCCTCGACTCCGACGACCCGATGGCGCTCGGCGAGGTCGGGCGCTGCGGTGTGGCGATCGACACGATCGCCGACATGGCCGATCTCTACCGCGACATCGACGTCGGTGCGATCACCACGTCGATGACGATCAACTCGCCGGCCGCCGTCATCTTCGCGATGTTCGTGGCCCAGGCCGAACAGGCCGGCATTCCCCGCGCCCGACTCGGCGGCACGCTCCAGAACGACATCCTGAAGGAGTACCAGGCGCAGAAGGAATTCGTGTTCCCACCGCGCCAATCGATGCGGCTCGTGCGCGACACGATCGACTTCACGGCGGCGGAGATGCCTCGCTGGCACTCGATCTCGATCTCCGGCTACCACATCCGCGAGGCCGGCTCGACGGCAGCCGAGGAGCTCGCGTTCACGCTCGCCAACGGCTTCGCCTACGTCGAACTCGCCATGCAAACCGGCCTCCCGGTCGACGCGTTCGCGCCTCGGCTCAGCTTCTTCTTCAATGCCCACATCGACTTCTTCGAGGAGATCGCGAAGTACCGGGCCGCCCGCCGAATCTGGGCGCGCTGGATGAAGGAGCGCTACGGCGCCGAGCACGAACGCTCGATGCAGCTGCGCTTCCACTGCCAGACAGCGGGCGTGTCGCTGACCGCACAGCAGCCGGAGGTCAACATCGTGCGCACGGCGATCGAGGCGTTGGCCGGGGTGCTCGGTGGCGCCCAGTCACTGCACACCAACTCGATGGACGAGGCGCTCGCCCTGCCCACCGAGAGGGCGGCACGGATCGCACTGCGCACCCAGCAGGTGATCGCGAGCGAGACCAACGTCGCCCACGTCGCCGACCCGCTCGGCGGTTCACACTTCGTCGAGGAACTCACCGACGAGATGGAACGACAGGCCGAGGAGCTGTTCGCCCATCTCGACGAGCTCGGCGAGGGCTCGATGCTCGAGGGGGCGATCAAGGGCATCGAGGAGAACTGGTTCCAGGGCAAGATCTCCGACAGCGCCTACGACCTCGAACGCAAGCTCAACGCCGGGCGCCGGGTCACGGTCGGTGTCAACGCCTATACCGACGGCAACGACGAAGACCAGATCGACCTGCTCCGGATCACGACCGAGGACGAGGCCCGCCAGCGCAAGCGCCTCGACCAGGTCCGCCAGGACCGTGACCAGGCCGCCGTCGACACTGCGCTCACGAGAGTGCGCTCGGATGCCGCCGACCCGAACGTCAACTTGATGCCGGCGCTCATCGACGCGGTCAAGGTCTCGGCGACACTGGGCGAGGTCATGCACACGATGGAGGCCGAGTTCGGCCGCCACGTCGAGGTACCGGTGATCTGATGGAGGTCGATCATGAGTGGTGAACGCATCCTGATCGCCAAGGTCGGACTGGACGGCCACGACCGGGGCATCAAAGTTGTCGCCCGCATCCTCCGCGACGCCGGATTCGAGGTGATCTACACGGGGCTGTTCCAGACCCCTGAGACGGTGGCTGCAGCGGCCGTCGACGAGGACGTCGACGCGATCGGGTTGTCGATGCTGTCGGGCGCACACATGACGCTCGCCCCGCTCGTCGTGGACGAGGTCCGCAAACGCGGCAGTGAGATCCCCGTGATTCTGGGCGGCATCGTGCCCGACCACGATCTCGAGGCACTGCGGGAGGCAGGCATCTCGACGGTGCTCACGCCCGGAGCCACCGCCGTGCAGATCGCCGACCAGGTCAGCGCCGCACTCGCCACTGCGTGATCGCGTCAGGCGATCGACATCCGCGTGAACGCGAGCTTCGAGGATTTCGTTGACCGGCTGGCTGCTGTCCGCCTCCAACGCTGAGAAGCGATACGCGGCAGGAAAGGCGTTGGTGAACCTCCACGACCAGACCGTCTCGTGTCGTTCGTCGGTGAGCGACACCGTCACATCGCGTCGGACCTCCGTCTCGCCGGACCGAACCTGCTCCCACCAGTCGAACAGATCGGTGCGACCGGTGAGGCCCCGCACCAGGACCAGATTCGAGTAGGTGACGAGACCTGGCCGCTTCTCCGGCTCGAGGACCTTGTCGTTCCCCGATCGTGACACCACGACGTCGGTCGTCGCGACCGGCAACTGGACCGTCCGGAACGCCGCCGGGCCAGTGTCGTCGCCGAGGTCCACCCGAAAGTAGGAGCGTTCGTAGGAATGGTCGCGCAGCACCGTCATGGATCGATGTTCTCACGGATCGACGGCGGCGCGCCGCCGATTTCGGTCGTCGACGGTGCGATCGTGCCACCGACCCGTTGGTCGGCGTCCCCGGCCGACGCGACGTGTGACGCGTCATGCCGGGCACGGCGGGATCACTAGCGTCGCGGACCATGACGAGCGAACTGGCCACGACGATCGCGACCGCCGTTCACGACGCGATCGGTGCCGGCGACCGGCTCGCCGTCGCGGCGGCTCTCCATTGTGTCGACCCCGACGACCTGCAGGCGTTCTTCCACACGAGCCTGGCCACCGAGGGCGGTGCGCCGCCCATCGGTCAGGGCCTGCCGGCATCCCCGGCGCGGCGAGCGGTCGAATCGTGCTGACCGCCGCCGACGCGATCGCCGCGGGGATCGCGGCGAGGCGACCATCCTTCTCCGGCAGGAGACGACGCCCGACGACGTGCTGGGCATGCAGGCCGCGCAGGGTGTCCTGACCGTGCGTGGCGGGCTCGTCAGCCATGCCGCCGTCGTGGCACGCGGCTGGGGCATCCCGGCGGTGGTCGGTGCGTCGGAGATCGTGATCGACGGTGACGCGGTCACGATCGGAGACCGCACGATGCGGGCCGGTGACGAGATCACGATCGACGGCAGCAGCGGAGCGATCTACGCCGGCCTGCTGGCGACCACGAGCTCCGAGCCACCTCCCGAACTCGACACCCTCCTGGCGTGGGCGGATGTCGTCGCGACCGGCCACGTCGAGGTCCGAGCCAACGCCGACACCGAAGGTGACGCCACTCAGGGGCGCCAACACGGTGCGCGTGGCATCGGCCTGTGCCGCACCGAGCACATGTTCCTGGCTGCCGACCGGTTGCCGATCATGCGCCGCTTCATTCTGAGCGACGACGAGTCGACCGAGGCCGCGGCGTTGGCCGAACTCGAGCGGGCGCAGATCACCGACTTCGAGTCCGTGCTCGCGGCGATGGACGGTCTCCCGGTCACCGTCCGGTTGCTCGACCCGCCGCTCCACGAGTTCCTGCCCGACCTGATCGACTTGAGTGCCAGAGCCGCCCGGAACGAGCTCGACCAGGACGGGAGGGTCGAGCTCGACGCGGTCCGACGGCTGCACGAGACCAACCCGATGATCGGTACCCGCGGGGTGCGGCTGGGGATCGTCCGCAGTGGCCTCTATGAAATGCAGGTTCGAGCGCTGTGCACGGCCGCCGCCAATCTGTTCGAGCGTGGGCAACGTCCCCACGTCGAGATCATGATCCCGCTCGTGATCGACGCCGAAGAGCTCCGGCTCGCGCGCAGCTGGGTCACCGGCGTGCTCGACGAGATCGGCCATCCGGAGCTGGCCTCCGACGTGATCACCGTCGGCGCCATGATCGAAACACCGCGAGCGGCACTGACAGCCGGTGCGCTCGCCGAGCACGCCGACTTCTTCTCGTTCGGCACGAACGATCTCACCCAGCTGACGTACGCGTTCAGCCGCGACGACGTCGAATCGCGGTTGTTGCCCACCTACCTGGCGCACGGCATCCTGCCGGCCAACCCGTTCGCCGAACTCGACGAGGCGGGCGTCGGCGAACTCGTGCGCATCGCGTGCGAAGCGACACGTGCCGCCTCGCCGTCGACCAAGTTGGGGGCGTGTGGCGAACACGCCGGGCACCCGGAGTCGGCGAACTTCCTGGTGCGGCTCGGCATCGACTCCGTGAGCTGCTCACCGTTCCGGGTGCCGTTGGCTCGGCTCGCCGTGGCCCAGGCGCTGCTCGCCTGCGGCCGGGTGAACGTCAACGACATCGATCTCGACCGTCTGCGTGCCATCGCCGCCGAGCGGCGGGCGGCACCCTCCGGTGACGCCGCTGGGACCACAGCCGCCACGTCACCGGATGGCGCAGCCGGTACGTCGGGGTCTGCCAGCCTGGTCACGATCGAGATCGACGAGGCGATCGTGCTGCACACCATGCGGATCCGGGGGTTCGTGACGCCCGACGCGTTCGTCGAGACGCTCGGCCAACACCCGGCGACGATCCTGGACGAACTGCTCGACGGCGGTATGGTGCGCCACTTCGAGGCGCCGCGACATGTACGGCCTGCTGCCGATCGGCAAGGACCGGCACGCCGAGTCTGCTCGACGCGCTTGCGCCGCTCGAGACCGCTGCGTCCTTACGCCCGGCCTACGAGCGCTTCCTGGTGCTGAACGATCGCTTCAAAGCCCTGTGCACGACCTGGCAGGTCCGCGACGGCGAACCGAACGACCACACCGACGACGCCTACGACCGCCGGTGCACCGACGAACTCGCACGACTGGCAGCAGATGCCGGGCCGGTGATCCGCAAGATCGGGGCCGTGATGCCGCGATTGGCTCGCTACGCAGATCGGTTGGCGGCAGCGGCTGCCGGCGTCGCCGCCGGTGACCCGAAGAAGTTCACCGGCGTCATGTGCGAGTCCTTCCACGACATCTGGATGGAGCTCCACGAGGACCTCATCGTGGTCCAACGGATCGATCGCGTCGCCGAGGGCAGCTTCTGAGGATCCGCGCCACGATCAGGGTGTGCGATCCGCGAGGACCTCACGAACGACGGAGTCGAACTGCTCGGGCGGCACGCCGTCCTTCCAGTCCTCGACGAAGGTGACATCGCGTGCGAGTTCGGCGATCGCACGCGACTCGACTCCGGGTGGTACCGATCGTTGCCATCGAGACCCGCAGCGAGATGTGAATCGAGGCCACTTCGTCGCGGATCGCCATCAGCACGCACTCACGGTCCCACAGTTGCTTCGGAACGACCCCTTCTGATGGCGCGCCGGTCGACGTCGTCTGACGCATCGACGGCGCGGAGCGCTCAGGGGCGAACGAACGCGACGATCTCGTTGGCGACGGCCGCCGGATCCCGACCGTCGGTGTCGATCGACCGGAAGGCGCCGTACGCCTCGGCGCGCTCGGCGAGCAGGTGCTCGATGCGCCCCCGGACGTCCTCGCCCGCCAGCATCGGGCGGGATTCGGCGCCGTCGCCCGTTGCGACCCGTTCGAGGATCGTGTCGATCGTCGCGACGAGGCAGAACACGTCGCCGGTCGCGGCGAGCCGCTGCGCGTTGACCGCGTCGACCATCATCCGCCCGCCGGTTGCGATCACCAGGCCGTGACGATCCGCGAGTTCGTCGGCGACGTCGCGTTCGTAACGCCGGAATGCCCGTTCGCCGTGCTCTGCGAAGATCGTCGGGATCGGCCCGTGCCGCGCCTCGATCACGGCGTCGGTGTCGGCGAACTCGTAGCCGAGACGCTCGGCGACGACACGGCCGACGGTGGTCTTGCCGGTTCCCATGAACCCGGTGAGCACCACGTTGCGATCGACCATGACGCCCGCAGGCTACGCCGAGCGGCGAATCAGCGAACGGCGGAGCTGACAGGGCACTCGCGGGCGCCACCCAATCGGCTCGTCGACCCCAGCGCCGACGTGATCGCACCGGGTCGGTCGTGCTCTTGATCGTCTCGGGCGCCGTGCGGATCCCCACCTGATTCCGCTCCCCATCGTGTCGGCGGGTCGGTCGGTCTTCGTGTGTTCGTCAGACCTGCCGTTGCGGTCGGCGAGGCCGACCTCCGCGATACTGGCGTCGTGCAACGGTGGGAGATCTTGGAGCCGCTCAGCGAGGAGCAGCGGCGCGCCGTTCTCCAGACGGCGGTGCGGCGCCGGTACCGGAACGGGGACAGCCTGTTCCACCAGGGTGATCCTGGTGACAGCTTCCACCTCCTCGACAAGGGCCACGTCGCCATCAGGATCGTGAGCCGTCGTGGCGAGACGATCACGCTCGACATCCTGGAGCCAGGGGGCAGCTTCGGCGAGCAGGCAATCGTGTCACCCGATCACCGGCGCACGGCGTCGGTCGCGGCGATCGGTGACGTCGAAACGTTGATGCTGCATCGCAGCGGGTTCCTCGATCTCCAACGCAGTCAGCCGGCGGTGTCGAGCGTGTTGGTCGGGATGCTCGCGTCCCAGGTCCGCCGGTTGTCGGATCAGTTGATTGATGCTCACACGCTGTCGGCCGACGAGCGGGTCCTCAAACAGCTGCGCCGGTTGGCGCGGGCGTTCGAGCAGGACGGCCGGGCCCTGATCCCGGTCACCCAAGAGGAACTTGCGTCGTTGGCCGGCACGACGCGGCCGACCGCCAACCGAGCGTTGCAGGGGCTCGTCTCCGACGACCTCGTCCGACTGCACCACGGTCGGATCGAGGTGCCGACCGTGGACCGCCTGCCCGGCTGATCCGGACGGCGGCGCCGATGCAGTTCCATGAGGGCGTACCCGGTGAGGTGCTGACACGGTGGACGTCTGCCGCCCCCGTCAGCACCGCCGCTCCAGTGCGCCACCGGCGTGCGGTCAGCACCCGGTGTCAGGCCACCGGACCGAGACGTGCACCGCACACGTTCGACGCCGC
>CAWBYE010000008.1:0-30604 GCA_963792905.1 uncultured Acidimicrobiaceae bacterium | reverse complement strand
ATAGACCGCGATCGCCCAGATCCCCGACTATGCCTGGCAACAGATCGACTACACCGACGGCGGCGACGCCCAAGTCGCCGAGACCAGCTACGTCGGCGGCGGACGACGCAAGAAACACCGTCGCACCGTCCGGTTGGTCGTGCGACGCACCCGCCTCGCCGACACCACCCAAGCCCGCCTGTTCCCACTCTGGCGACACCACGCCTTCATCACCAACCGCACCGACCTCGACACCATCGAAGCCGACCGGTTCCACCGCCACCACGCCGTGGTCGAACTCGCCATCCGCGACCTCAAAGCCAGCGGCGCTGCGCACATTCCATCGGGCCACTACCCAGCCAACGCCGCCTGGTTCACCTGCGCCGTGATCGCCCTACAACCTCGGTCGCTGGGCCTGCCTGCTCGCCGATCAGCCGACCATCACCATGCGCCATGTTCCGGACCCGCATCACCGCCATTCCCGCCGTTTCGGTCAACCGCTCCGGCCGCCACACCTGGCGCATGCCCACCCGCTGGCCATGGGCCGACACCTTCACCAACCTGCTGCGTGCGATGCGCGCCCAACCCGGCCCCGCCGGATAGAACCGCAGCCCAGCGGACCGGCGCACCGCAGCACCCCACCCAGCGCTGACACCCCCACCGAGCACGACCGCTTCACCGACCACACGCCCCAACACCCCTCCGCGGACACGTCCAGACGGCGCCGACACTCCACCACCCCCATCCGCCCAACTCAGCCGATCGGTGCATTCAGGCTGAGAGCGTGACGTTGCCGAATGGGCTGACGATGACCGACGGTGAGACGTTCGAGTCGTCAGGTGGAAACCACGGGCTCGATGCCCTCGCACGCTTCACAACCAACACGGCTGTGATCGAACGACTCGACCTCTGTCTCGGAGCTGGGTCCTCGGAGATCGCAGTGATTCAGCAATAACAGCCGCGACACGACCTCGATATCGTTCCGAAGAATCACGTCGGACCGCTCGTCGGCGCCGTGCGATCTTCGGCCACGAGCCCAGTGTCCCGCATCCCGGCGGTCGCGTCCCGCTGGAAGCGCCACCTATCGCCGGCTCGGGGACGCGATTACGTGACGCAGAACTTGGGCCGTGGTGCGGCGCGGTCGGAGAAACGATGGCCGGATTATCGAGTGCGTATCGTGCGCTGATCTCGATGTGCTGTGAGAGCACCAGGACGCCGACGGATCGGGGGTGAACCCTCCGTCTCAAGCCATTTGCAAGCGCTCCGGTCGAGGGTTGGTCAACAACTCGTACAAAGGGAGCGATCGGCATGACGATTCACAGACCAGCCACACCTTCAACTTCGCGAATGGGAAACCGCCGCCGACCTGTCACCGTCACGCCGCAGCGAGCACTGCTCGTCGTCGTGGCTTTGTTCCTCGCTGCGATCGGCATCGTCCATCCCACGTCCGGCCCGGTCGCGGCCCGCATGGCGATCTCGTCGATCTCCCCGGCACGGTCGACCGGGGCGACGAAGTGACCGTTGCCGCAAACGGACTCGGCGCCAGGAACGTGAGCGTGACGGTCGGCGGGGCGACGTCGACCGTCATCCGTGCGAACGGGCACGAGGTCGTCGTTCGGGTGCCTGACGATGCTCCGTTCGGCACCGTCCCGATCGTGCTGACGAATCCGGGCGGGCAGACAGCGAGCGGTGAGCTGCAGGTGCGATGGGACGGCAACCTCTCGTTCGTCGACGACGCCGATCGAGCGGCGAGTGCGACGATCGGCCGAGCAGGTGGTTCGATCTCGGCCGGCGGCATCGTGTTGGATGTCCCGGCCGACGCACTCGCCGGAGACGTGGAGATCACCGTGACACCGATTCTCGCCGTGGACGACCCGCCGTTCGACGACGCCTTCGTGGCCGGGCGCGTGTCTGGCACCGGAGGGACTGCACTTCCTGAAGCCGGTCACGGTCCGCGTGCCATCACCGGGGTTCCCCGTGCTGTCGGCGCACGGAGCGAGTGACGGCTCCGACGTCTCGCTGATCCCGCACGATGTCGACGCGGCCGAGATCTCGATCGACGTCACCCACTTCACGATCGTGGGCGTCTGGGAGGCCCGCCAGGAGGTGATCCGGATCACCACCGAGCGGATCCTGTCGCGCGGTGAAGATCTCGCCCTGCAGCGGCTCGCCGAGGCGAGGGCCGAGTTCGGTGACGATCTCGACCAGATCGGCCGGGCGGCGATCGCGATGGCGATCTGGTTCGACGACGTCGTGCGCGGGCTCGAGGCCGTCAACGGGTCGCCCCAGTACCTGGAGTTCGCCCTGTCGGACTGGAACGCATGGGTTGCCAACCTCCAGCGGTTCGGCCTCGACGACGAGTTCGCGAAGGAGCAGAGTCACCTGTTGCCCCTTGTCTCCGAGACCACCGCCGAGGTCGCACGCCGCCTGCTGGCGCAGTGCGACGGGACCGACCCCGCCACCTCGCTCCGGCCGATCGTCAAGCTCGGGGTGGCGATGGCGATCCTGGGCATCGACATCTCGGGCCAGCTGGAGCGGGCGAACGACCTCTCCAGCCGATACCTCCCCGTCGATGTGATCGGAGCCTGCGCCTCGATCCGGATCACCGATGTGTCGTACCCCGACCCGCTCGCCAAGGGCATCGAGAACCCCGTCTCGGTCTCCGCCGTGCTCGACTCCTGGAACGGCGAGCCACGCAACGACCTGGCCATGCGCTTCAAGCGGTTCGAACCCACCGGCGACGGCCTCGCCCTCGCCGACACGAGCGACGAGGTCGGCACCTGGAACACGACCGTGCGGCCGAGCGCGTCACCGGACGAGACGGACTTCGTGCTGGACCTCGACGTCACCCTGCCGACCGAGGAACTCGAGCTGCTCGTCACCGGCGGCGAGTTCCAGGAGCGGGTCCCCACCCGGGATCGCGTCGAGCTGCTCGTGCGTCGTCAGGGCGACACCGTGTACGGCGACTCGATCGGCCTCGGTCGGAACCGGGCGAGCAGATCGAACTGGCCGTCCGCCTCGCCGGGCCCGATCTCGACGCCCAGACCGTCGAGTATTCGTTCGTCGGAAGTGGTGGTGAGCTCAGTGCGACCAGTGGCGTCACCAATCCGCTCGGTCAATCCACCTTCACGTACACCGCAGCGACCGTGGGCGGGACAGATCGTGATCACCGCCGAGGAGGAGCACGCCGGTGAGACGTTCGCCGACAGCGTGACCATCAACGTGAGCGACCCGCTGATCGTCACGGTCGTCCCCGCGCAGCCGACCCTCCGCCTCCGGGCCAGACCGTGCAGTTCTTCGCCCAGATCCAGGTCCGGCGGCGACCGGTGACGTCATCTGGCAGCGCCACCGGCGGTTCGATCACCGCCGACCGGGCTGTACACCGCGGGCAGCCAGGCCGGGCAGCTACTCGGTGTGGGCGACGAGCGTGGACGACCCCGACGCGGTCGGGATCGTGGTCGTCGAGATCGTCGCCCCCGAGGTGCCCTGGGGACATGGGACGGGACCGCGAAACGACTTCCGGTTCCCCAACCCGTCGCCCGGAGCGGGACGGCACGGATCACCGCCACCCCGTGCCGGCGAGGGTGTGTATCGGATCCTGTTCGAGTACTGGTGGTCGGAACTCGCGACGCGGAGGGCGATTCCTGCAGAACCGTACGTACTTCGCCCAGCTGGACGGCAACGTGCTCTCTGGACCTACGCAGGTGACGTCGGAGCTCGCCTTCTCGGCCTCGATCGACGGCGATCGGATGTCGGGGGTGGCGCGTGACGACGGCGTCGCGCCAATCCATCACCCCCTCGAACTGCCGGCCCGAACCCGCTGCGAGTGGATACTTCGACGTGACCCGGGTCCCGTGAGCCCGGCGGGGTGTCGCCCCGTCCGTCGGAGTGACCTACCATCGTGTAGTGACTCCGACGGGCGGACGCATTGCGATCCGATTGCTTCCGGGCGTCGAGGCAGACGGTCCGGACGGTGCTCGCCTCGACCTCGGCGGCAAGCGTCAGCGCAGCGTCTTGGCGCTGCTGGCGCTGGCTGCGCCCGCCCCGGTCGGAATCGATCGGTGTGATCGCCGGCGTGTGGGGCGAGGATCCCCCGGCGAGCGCTCCGGGCACGCTGCAGAGCTACGTGTCCCGGCTGCGACGGGTGCTCGGCCCCGACCGAATCGAACTCACCACGGGTGGCTATGCCCTGCAGGTCGAGCCCGATGAGATCGACGTCGCCCGTTGTCGTGGCCTGGTCCGGGGCAGCCCGCGACGCTGTCGAACAAGGACGACCGACGGCCGTGATCGAATCGCTCCGGGCGGCCCTGTCCGAGTGGCCTAGTCGTCCGCTCGGGGATTTGGCGGACGTGCCATTCGCGATCGCTGCCGGCACCGTGCTGTCGGAAGAACGCGGGCGGCGGTTCAACTGCTCTACCAAACGGAACTCGAGCGCGGTGCCGGGCCGGAGTTGGTCGGCGAGTTGGAGGCGGCAGTTGCCGACGACCCGTACCGCGAGGACCTGTGGCGACACCTCGTCGTCGTGCTGTTCCGCGGTAACCGCTTGGCCGATGCCGCTGCGCGCCTATCAGCGAGCGCACGACCAGCTCGCCGAGATCGGACTGGTCCCGGGCCACGAGCTTCGCGAGCTGGGGCGGCGCGTTGCTGCGTCTGACCCGTCCGTCCGCTCGGGCGACGATCCTGCCGAGACCGTCCCGCGACTTCCGAACCCGAACAACATGACCGTGCGCGACGACGCCTTCGTCGGCCGCTCGACCGAACTCGCCGAGCTGGAGAGGCTCGTTCGACCTGGCAGCCTCGTGACATTGATCGGGCCGGGTGGCGTGGGCAAGACCCGACTCGCCGAAGAACTGCTCCGACGTTCCAACCCCGACGTGCCGGCCGGAACGTGGCTCGTACCATTGGCACCGGTCGGCGGACGCCAGCTCGTCGACGATCGCCGACGCGCTCGGGCTGCGACCACTCCGATGCCGGCGACGTCGACGCCATCGCCGATGCGCTCGCTGCGCAGCAGACTGGTCATCGCGTTCGACAACTGCGAACACGTGCTCGACGACATCACGCACCTCGATCGCAGCGCTGCGCGACCGTGCTCCCGACATCATGATCGTGGCGACGAGCAGGATCCCGCTCGGGCTCGCCGACGAGCGGCTGGTGGAGATCGGCCCGCTCCGAGTCCCCGGCACCGACGCCGACCCGGAGGAGATCGCCGTCTCGGAGGCGGCAGCCCTCTTCGAGCGAGCGCCACCGCCCATCATCACTCCGGGTTCCGAATCACCTCCGTCAACGCGACCGCGATCGCCGACATCGTGCGCAGCCTCGACGGCCTCCCGCTCGCGATCGAGATGGCGGCGGCGATGATCGGCCTACGCACCCCGCAGCAGATCGCAGTTGCGACTCGACGAGCGATTCTCGTTGGTCCAGCACGGCGACGTCGGCGCACGGCACCAAACGCTGCGAGCGATGCTCGACTGGTCGTACGAGTCTGCTCACACCAGATCAGCAGGTCGTCTTCACTCGCCTCTCCGTGTTCGCAGCGAGCTTCGACGTCCGACGTGCTCGCCCCAGGGTGTGCCGATGGACCCGACGATCACGATCGCATCGCCGATCACCTCGAGGCACTGTGGCTCCGATCCCTGTCCGCCGGATCGGGCGGCGACGCCCGACCGGTACGAGCTGCTCGACACCGACGCGTGCCGACGGTCACGACGTCGTCGCCCACCACGGCGAGGACCGACTCGACCGCCGCGACCTGGCGACGATGCGCGAGCTGACCGAGCGACTCGCCCTCGGACTGACCGGGAGCGACCAGCCGTCGGTTTTCCCCCGCCTCCGTCAGGAGCGCCTCGAGATCCAGCAGGCCCTCGAAGAGCGGTCACAGCAGGAGACGACCGCGACGACTCGGTCCAGTCGCGCTCCGGCTGACGCCGTGGTGGCGCACCGCCGCCAGCCAGACGACGAGGGGCTGCGATGGACGCTCGTGGTGATCGAGAACCTGACGAGCCACCGTGCGCATCCGCGCTGCTGCTCGCCGGTGCAGCACAGCTCGTCCAACGAGACCGACACCGATCACGCCCGGTCGCTGGCGACCGAGGCCGAAGCGGCAGCCCGACGAGCTGTCTGGTCCGGAGACGATCGAACTCGAATGCTCGCCTGTCGATCTGCGGCGATGTGCTGACCCGAACCGACGACTTCGAGTCAGGCGGCGACACTGCTCGACGAGGCACACCGTATGGTTCGTCCGAGCACGACGACCCGACCTGGGCGCGGGTACACGGGTCTGCGTCTGTTCCGGGTGATGGCCGACTGCGACCCCCGTCTCGGGAGGCGAGGTGGCGGCAGACGAATTCGTGGAAGCGCTCGAACGATCCGGCGACCTCCATCTACTCCGGCCTACGCCCACATCGCGCGGTGCGAGCATGTACCGGTTGCACGGCCGCGGGCGCTAAGCGGTGGCTGGCCGAGTCAAGGCCGCCCGTCTCACCGGAGTGCCGCTCGGCCTGGTAGACCCGACGCCGAGTCGCTGTCGATCGAGGCCCAGACATCGCTGGCGCTCGGTGACGTCGAGACCGCAGTGATCTGCCATCACGGACCTCCGGAGGGTGGTCGACCCGCAGCGCGCGGCTGGCGCGTGAAGGCTCGACTTGCCGTCGGCGCGCTCATGCCGCGCTCGCCTGGCCGTCGGGGAGTACGCACGGGCTCATCGCTCCCTAGCTCGACATCGTCAGCTCGGACGACTTCTCAGTCCGACCCGGTTTCCTCGACCTGACCTCGCTGCTGGTACTCGCCAGCTCGCTGACGGGCGAACATCCCGACATCCTCACCCTGACGACGAGGTCGTTGGACTGCTCTGGCCGTGGGAACGAATCGAGGTCCGTACCCGACCGAGCGCCGCGCCAGGCATCAGGGCGGAGTCGAGACGCCCACCTACGCGAGCGCTCGAGCTGTGTCGAGAGGTGGACGCCCGGTGCGGAGGTAGCGGTGAACACAGCTGGCCGCCGGGCCGGATCGCCGACGAGTCCTGATCCGGCGCTGAGTAGGACGCTCTACGACAGCGAGCCGGCGAGTTCGGTCGCGAAGCCTCCGGGCACGCCCGCGAGCTTGGGGAGTTCGAATGGCGGTCGGCAGAAGGTAGCGATACCGTCACACTCGACCCGCAGGCGGCCGCAGCGATGTGTGTCGAAGCCCTCGAGCTCCTCGGACGACACGAGGCCCACATCGCAGCCACAGACCGATAATCCCGGTGCGAACACTCCACCGCGCCGCACCGCCGGCGTACTGTTGGAGGTCGACGGAAGAAGGGGGCGCTGCATAATCACGCCATTTCATCACGTTCGTCGGAGTCGTTCGACGACGGCTGCCTGGCTGTTCGGTAGGGCGTGGGCGTAGGTGGTCATCAGTATTTCGGGGCTGTGGCCGAGCAGGTCGGCGATTGCGCGCAGCTCGCCGAGGTCGGCCGCTCGCTGAACCATGTGAGACGCCGCCGTGTGTCGCAGACCGTGGGACGTCAGCCGAGGCAAGCCGGTGTTGTCGACGATCCTCGCGAGCGCTCGGTCGTAGGAGCGGGGGAGCACCAACCCGCCCAACCGAGTCGTGATGATGAGGTTGTTGTCCTCCCATTCGCTGCCGGCAGCGAGGCGCTCGGCGGCCTGTTCGGCTCGGCGCTTGGCGAAGACTCGCATCGTGTCGTCGTCGATCGGTATCGTGCGCCGCGACCTCTCGTTCTTGGCGTTGCTCCACGCGGCGCCGGTGTTCGTTGCGACGAGGCTCTCGTCGATCCGCAACGTGCTCGCCTTCGTGTCGACATCGTCCCATCGCAACGCGAGCACCTCACTCCGACGCAGCCCGTACAGCACCCCGATACGGAACGCGATCGCCCAACGATGATCGGAGGTGGCGGCGAGGAAGCGGTCGACCTGCTCGGCGGTCCACGCGACCGTCTCCTTCTCCTTCACCGGTTTCGCCACCACGCGTGGCAGGCCCACTCGAGCAGCCGGGGACCGCGGGATCAGACCCTCGTCGACCGCCTCCGATAGCGCTGCCCGCAATACCGTCCGACAAATCTGGACACTGCGCTTCGACAGGCGGCCGCCAGCGGCGAGCGCCTCGATCCAGCGAGCAACGTCCTCACGATCCAGGGTCGCCAGCGGGATCGCACCCAACCCGTTCTCGATGTGGGGGATCGCCCACTCGTACTGCTGCTGCGCCTTCTCGGTGATGTCGGTCCGACCTGCGACGTAGCGGCGAACCAACCAACTCACCGTGCCTCGTTCGGTCGAGCGGTCGTCGGCCCTCATCGAGCGGGCAGCAGCGGTTGCGGAGCGCTGCGACAGATAAGTCCCGACCTGTTTCGGCCGATGCCGCCCGGTCACGGTGTCGATGCCGTCGACGCGCACGACCCACTTGTCGCGCTGCTTGCGGACCGTCGGCTGCCCCGTTGCCTTCCACGCCATGTCGTCTCCGAGCACTCGTCGTGCCTCAGAGTCTGATACATCACTGATACATGGTCAACCCGGCGACTTGACCGCTGGTGCAAAACACCAGGTAGATCCAGTCGGGATGGGGAGATTCGAACTCCCGACCCCCTGCTCCCAAAGCAGGTGCGCTAGCCAGGCTGCGCCACATCCCGTGTCGCGCTCGTCGCCGAGCGCGTCTGGAAGTGTACCGGCCGCTCTGTCTCCGACGGCCGTGGGTTCGTCGCGCCGCATCGATGGTCGCGGGCAAAGAGGTCGGTCGGGCTGGGCGCCCGCGCCGACTACGTTCGCGCGGATCGTCCGTCGTCAACTCATCGTCGGTGCGCTGGTCGGCGCAGCGTTCGCCGTCTCGGTGTCGGCCGTGTTCGCGGGCATTCGTGACTTCGCGGGTGCCGAAGTGTCAGCACCTGCTGAACGGATTCGGCCAGCGGTCGAGAACAGCCCCTCGTCGGCGGATCGTCGACTCCGGTCTGCATTCACGATCGCCGACGCAACGCTCCAGCCGAAGAGTGTCGTTGCCTCGGGCAGTGGTCTGTTCTTCGCCCAGAACATGATGTACCGCCACACCATCTCGGTCTTCGACCGGGCGGGCGGGAAGCTCGCCACCATCCCCGACACCGTCGACCTCGCAGCGTTCGGCGTACCCGGGGGAGTGGTTGCCAGCGGCGCTCCGGTCGAGGCAGCGTTCACACCCGACGGGCGCTACGTCTACGTCTCGAACTACAAGATGTACGGCCCAGGATTCCGCTCCGACGCCAGCGACAACTGTGGGCGCGGCAACTGGGACGACAGCTACGTGTACAAGATCGACGTCGCGAGCTTTCGTATCGTCGGCGTGATTCCGACCGGTGCGGTCCCGAAACACCTGGCGGTGTCACCCGACGGTTCACGGGTCGTCGTGTCGAACTGGTGCGGTTTCGATGTCACCGTCATCGACACGAAGACCGACACAGCCCTCACCCGCATCGACGTCGGTCGCCACCCGAGGGGCGTCGCCATCAGCCGCGACTCCCGGTACGCCTTCGTCGCCGTGATGGGCGTGGCCCGGATCGACGTCATCGATCTGCTGACGTTGCGGGTGGTCCACTCGATCGGTGCCGCGGCGGGAACCACGCCGCGTCACCTGCTGCTGTCGAACGATGGTCGGTTCCTGTTCGTGTCGAACAACCAACTGAACACAGTGCGCAAGATCGACCTCGCCACCGACCGGGTGGTCGGTCTTGCCCGCACGGGGACCGAGACTCGAACCATGGCGCTCTCCGACGACGGCGAGAGCCTCTACGTCGTCAACTACCGCGACGGCACCGTCGGCAAGGTTCGCACGAGCGACATGACGGTGCTGCAGACCGTCGACTCCGGTGTGCATCCGGTCGGCATCGCGTACGACGCCGACACGCGGCAGGTGTGGGTGGCCAACTACACCGGAAGCCTGCGCGTGTTCATCGACGAATGACCGTGCCGTGCGCACTACGGTCCGCGTCGTGGCACCACCCCTCAAGGACTTCGTCGATCCCACCGTGGTCGCCGACCTCGCCGATCGATTCGCGGCCGTCGACGACCGGTTCGATGCATCCGGCTTCGTCGCCGCGACCGAACCCCGGCTCGAGGCGCTCGAGCTGAAGGCTCGCATCGAGTTGATCGCCCGTCAGCTTCGGGCGTGGCTCGACGACGATTATCCGGCGGCACTGGCCAGCATCGTGACGGTCGCACGCGCCGAGCCGCCGATCGAGGCATGGGCTGCGTGGCCGCTCCCGACAGTGATCGAGCTCTTCGGACTCGACCATCCCGATGTGTCTCTCGCCGCGATGGAGCACGTGACGAAACGGATGAGCTGCGAGTTCGCCGTTCGACCGTTTCTGCGCGATCACTTCGACGTCACCTACGCCACACTGGAGACGTTCACGCGACACGACGACGAGCAGGTGCGACGGCTCCCGTCGGAGGGCACCCGGCCGAGATTGCCGTGGGGGATGAAAGTGCAGCGGCTCCTCGACGACCCGGCGCCGGGCATCGCCCTCCTCCAGCGGCTTCGACACGACCCCTCCGAGACGGTGCGGCGTTCGGTGGCCAATCACCTCAACGATGTCGCGAAGGAGCACCCGGAACTCGTCGTCGCGACCGTCGGCAGCTGGATGACCGAGGCCGACACCGACCGTCGCATGGTGTCTCATGCGCTGCGAACGCTGGTCAAGTGTGGCGACCCGGGCGCGCTGGAGACACTGGGTTTCACGACGGAAGCGCAGGTCACGGTCGAGGGTTTCAGTGTTGTCCCCGGCGTGGTCGAGATGGGTGACCACATCACGCTGAACGCTGATCTCCGGTCGACCGGGTCGGTGGTGCAACGGCTGGTGGTCGACTTCGTCGTGCATCACGTCCACGCGTCGGGGGCCACCTCGCCGAAGGTGTTCAAGTGGGCGACGATCGATCTGACCCCAGGCGAGCATCGGACGTTGGAGAAGCGACGGCTCATTCGACAAGCCTCGACCCGGACGTACCGACCCGGAACGCATCGTGTCGAACTCCAGGTCGCCGGAACCGTGGTCGCGGAGGGATCGTTCGACGTCCGGGTGTGAGCCACGGGTGCACCTGACGCATGCTGTCGGCACCGGGGCAATACCCTGCCCGCGGTGGAGCGATCGTTCTTCCATCAGGTGCAAGACGTCTTCGAGGGGATGGTGGCCGACGTCGACGGTGAGCTCCACGCCTCGGCGCACAAGCGAGGCCTGAAGGTGTGGTTCGATGAGGCGACTCGCGAGCATTACGAGGCGCAGTTGATCCGACTCGACGGCCAACCGGCACTCGAGATCGGTTTCCACGCCGAGCACCCGAAGGCAACGGAGAACGACGCCGTCCTCGCTCGTCTCATGTCCGACGAATCGACCTGGCGGGCAGATCTCGGTGATGAGCCCGTCGCGGGGGAGTTCCTCGGTGCCGACCGGTGGCGCCGGGTCTCGGAGACATGGGGCCCGCCTGACCCGGACGACGTGGACGCTGCGATCGAGGTCGCCGCTCGCCTGGCCGACTATGTCACGGTCATCGAACCCGTCCGACGCGCCGGTTGAGCCGTATCGATCAGCTGAACAGTGAGCCCGGATCGGCCATCTGACTCCGGATGATCACACCGGCACCGCCGCCGGTCGGGGCGAATCCGTCCTCGCCACCGTCGCCACCACGGCCGCCCATCGCCGAGCCGCTGCCGGCATCGCTGCCCGCGCCTCGGTCGGCGCCGGCGGCACCACCGGTCACGGTGAGTGTCCCTCCGACACTGTTGCCGTTCGGGCCGAGCAGGTGGATCACACCGCCGCCTCCGCCGCCACCGCCGTGGTCGTCGCCGCCGGCGAGGGCGTCGCCGCCGTCGCCGCCGGTGCTGCGGATGGTGCCGCTTCCGTTGTCGATGTTGGCTGCAGCGGCGAGGATGATGAACCCGCCGCCTCCGCCGCCTGCGGCCCCACAGTCACAGGTCGGGTCGGGTGCGTCGCCGCCATCGGCGGCGATCAACCCCCCGTTGACGATCCCGCTCTGGGCGAGCACGACCAACGAGCCGCCGCCGGCTCCTCCGTCGTTGTCCGGTGATCCGTTGCCGCGTTCTCCGTTGCCGCCGGCGTAGGGGCCAGGGTCGAGGATGTTCCGCAGCACCGGAACGGGGAAGGCTCGTGCCCCGGTGAGTGCACCGCCGCGCCCCGGGGTGTTCATGGCGAGGCCACGCTCGGACGGGAACGGGTCAGGGTTGCCGGCCCAGACGAGCGCCGGCACGCCGAATTGTACGTTCACCGTGCCCTGGTTGGTGAACGTCCCGCTGCACCGGATGACGGTGCCGCTCGGCACGGTGAGCGTGACACCTGCGCTGATGATGCAGTCGGCGAACTGGAAGTTGCCGTTGGCCGGCGGGGTCGTCGACCAGTTCGTGTTGCTCGTGACCTGGAGAGTGCCGGCGGTCCCATCGCCATAGGCAGAGGAACCCGCTCCTGCGGGACCCTGTGGACCCGTCGGACCCGCAGGTCCGGTGGCTCCCGCGACGCCGGGGTCGCCCTGCGGCCCGGTGGGGCCTGGGTCGCCTTGTGGTCCGGTGGATCCTGGTGTGCCCGGATCTCCCTGGGGGCCGGTGGCTCCCGCGGCGCCGGGGTCGCCCTGCGGCCCGGTGGGGCCTGGGTCGCCTTGTGGTCCGGTGGATCCTGGTGTGCCCGGGTCTCCCTGGGGGCCGGTGGGTCCGGTGGGGCCTGGGTCGCCTTGTGGTCCGGTGGATCCTGGTGTGCCCGGGTCTCCCTGGGGGCCGGTGGGTCCGGTGGGGCCCGGGTCGCCCTGTGGCCCGGCGGGCCCGATGTCGCCCTCGTCGCCCTGCGGCCCCTGGTCGCCCTGTGGCCCGTCGTCACCTGAGGGACCGGCCGGCCCGGCCGGGCCGGCGGCGCCCGAACCCGTGTAGTAGGCGCCGAGGACATCGATCACGATGTCGACCGAGCCGGCGGCGTTGTACACGTCGAAACGTCCGTCGTCCGAGAGTTGGACGTCGACGCCGTTGCTGACCACATCGCCGGGCCCGATGTTCAGGTGCGATGCGAGGGGCAGGGGATTGTCGGATGGATGCAGCGTGATGTGGGTCGCCAGCGTCGGCGACACGGCCACGATGTTGACTGACAACGCGGTTGCTCCGGCGAGGATCCCGCAGTCGCCGACCGCTTCGATGGTCTGGCTCTGGTCGGGACCGAGGGGCCAGCCGGGTTGGGCGTGAAGGTCGCGCGAGTCGATCAACCGGCAGGGCACATTCGGTGAGAACACCGACGGCTCCGACGACGCCGCACGAGCGATGCCCAGTCCGCCGGCTGCGATCGACACGGCTGCCGCAGCCGCGATCGCGGTGCCGCGGGATGACCAGAAGGACGACCACGAAGATGGTCGCGGAGACGATGACATGGGAACTCCGATGCGTTGATGTCCACCGTGGTGGACGGGGATCCCCGGATGCCTAACACACCCTCTGTGGTCGTGTGTGCATTTTCTGTGCAATTTCGGCCTGCGACATCGTGATTGCGTGAACGGTGAGCACGGCGGCCCCGAACCCGCCCCGAATGATCCGAGACGGGTGCCGATGGGGCGCCCGTCGTTCGTCAGAGCGTTTCGAAGGTGAGTCCGGCGTGCTCGACGAGGCGGCCGACCAGCAGATCGCCGAACGCCGTGGCCGGGGTCCAGAAGCCTCCCCCGACCCGTGTTCGCGGCACATCGAGGAATGCGAGCGCCGATTCGGCGAGCATCTTCGCCGTCGACCCGTATCCGGGGTCGCGATCGCCGGTGACCTTCGTGACGAGCATCCGACCGTCGGCGGTTTCGCCGTACAGTCGGAGATCGAAGTACCCGGCCTCCTGCGCCTCGGGGCTGGGCCCTTCGCCCGGGTCGGGGAGGACGGTGCCGAGCAGCTTGCGGCCGGGTCCGAACGCGGCCATCCCGGCGAATGCACCCATCGCGCCGGCGACCACCGAGGCCTTGGCCATGCCGATGGGGCCTTCGCCGACGAGCATCGCCTCGTCGTACTCGAACCCGTCGCCCCACGGGCGACCGAGCAGGGCGTGAGTGCGCTGCACGACACGAGTATTCGTCGCCGCCATGATGAACGGTGCCGCCCACTGGCCCGATGCGTCGTCGCGTCGGGGCCACGCAACGTTGGGCTGATTCGGGCCCTCACGCATGCCGTCCGGGGCGAGGGCGTAGGGATTTCCGAGAATCTTGCGAAGCTCGGGGTCCCTTCGGGCCTCCTCGATCATGTTGAGGCCGCTGGCGATGGTGCCGCCGCTCGCTCCACCCTTCATCGCCTTGACACGAAGCCGGATCGATGTGCAGGCCTCCCCGAACCGCTCGATCGCCTGCTGTTGCGTGAACCAGACGCCGAGGTCGGACGGGATCGAGTCGAAGCCGCACGCATGCACGATGCGGGCGCCGCTGGCAGCCGCCTCGTCCTGATGGGCGTCGATCATGCCTCGCATCCACTGCGGTTCGCCCGTGAGGTCGCAGTAGTCGGTTCCAGCTGCCGCAACCGCCGCCACCAACTCGGAGCCGTAGAGCGCGTACGGGCCGACGGTCGACGCTACGACTCTCGACGACCGCGCGATCTGGGCCATGGCGTCGGCATCGTCGGCATCAGCGACGACGCGTTCGACATCGGCGCCGGTCTCGCCGGCGACCTGCTCGAGTTTGGCGGCATTCCGGCCGGCGATCGCCCACGACACCTCGCCATCGACACCGATCCGATCGACGAGCCGTTTCGTCAGGATCTGCCCGACGAAGCTGGTGGCACCGAACACGACGAGATCGAACGATGGTTGCTGCGGGGGCATCGGAACAGTGTGACACCCCATCGTCAAGATGACGGCATGGATGACATCACCGATCACAGCGTCGAGGGCGAGCGGTCCGACCATCGGGACCGGCCCGATGAGATGAGCCTCTCGACGGTCGGGGCGATCGATGCAAGAGAGGCGCTGTCGATCTCGTGTGACGACTGTTCGATGCGGCGCACGGCTGCGTGCGACGATTGCGTCGTCACGTATCTGGTCGGGCGGCACGACGACGACTCGCTGGTTCTCGACCTCGACCAGGCGCGTGTGGTCCGACTTCTCGGCCGGGCGGGCCTCGTGCCCGACCTCAAGTATCGCGTCGCCGGCTGATCATCGCGAATTCTGCTCCATCTCCGATAGACCGGGGGCGTGCGTCGGCCATCACCGCTTCCGACCTGGGACGAGATCGAGGCGATCGCGGCCGAGCACGGAATCGAGCGCCTGGGCGTCGCCCCGGCCGACGTGCTCGAACGGGCACGCACCGCACTGTTCGAACGGCGCGATGCCGGGTTGCACGCCGACATGGGCTTCACCTACCGGAACCCGGAACGCTCGACCGACCCGCAGCGGGCGGTCGAACAGGCTCGCAGCATCATCGTCGCCGCCCGACCGTATCGGGCGGTCGACGAACCCGAACGACCGCCCGGCCCCCAGGCTCGAATCGCCCGATACGTGTGGGTCGATCACTACGCCCCACTGCGCACCGGGTTGCGCGCGATCGTCGCACGGATCAAAGGAGCTGACCACCGTGCGGTCGCATTCGCTGACGACAACTCGGTGGTCGACCGCGAGGTCGCCTACCTCGGCGGTCTCGGCTGGTTCGGCAAGAACGCGAACATCTTGCTGCCCGGCGCCGGCAGCTTCTTCGTGCTGGGCTCCATCATCACGACCGCCGAGTATCCGGTCAGTGAACCGGTCGCCGACGGCTGCGGATCGTGTCGTCGGTGTCTCGACGGCTGCCCGACGGGCGCGATCGTCGCCCCCGGCGTCATCGACGCGAACAAATGCCTCGCCTGGCTCGTCCAGCGTTCCGGGACCTTTCCGGTCGAGTACCGCGAGGTGCTCGGCGACCGACTCTACGGCTGCGATGACTGCCAGGAGGTCTGCCCGCCCGCCGTTCGGCTCGGCGACCGGCACCGTGTCGATCTGACCGACACGGGTGAGCGTGTGCAGGCCTGGGTCGACGTGCTCGGCCTGCTCGACGCCACCGACCACGAGCTGCTCGAACGCCATGGTCGCTGGTACCTCGCCGATCGCGATCCCGTCTGGTTGCGCCGCAACGCCTTGATCGTGCTCGGCAACACCGGCGATGGTGACGACGAACGAACCCGCCGGGTGATCGAGCGCTACCGAACGCACGACGACGAGATCCTCCGCGAACACGCCGGCTGGGCCGCAGATCGCCTGGCGGCCCGGGTGCGAACGTGAAACACCTGCTCGTCACCAACGACTACCCACCCAAGATCGGCGGCATCCAGAACCTGCTCTGGGAGTGGTGGCGGCGGTTGCCTCCGGAGCAGTTCGCCGTGCTGACCAGTCCGTACGCGGGTGCAGCCGAGTTCGACGCCGAACAGGAGTACCGCATCGAGCGCGTGCCCGAACCCGTCCTGCTCCCGCATCCGCTGATGGTCAAGCGGGTCAACGAGCTGGCTGTCGACGTCGGTGCCGAGCTCGTCGTGCTCGATCCGGCCGTCCCGCTCGGTTTGATCGGCCCATCGCTCGACCGGCCCTACGACGTCGTGCTCCACGGTGCCGAAGTCACCGTGCCGGGTCGGTTGCCCGGCACGAAGCAGGGGCTCGCCTACGTGCTACGCGGCGCCCGGCATGTGATCGCCGCCGGTCAGTACTCCCTCGACGAGGCGAACCGTGCGGCCGCCCGTCAGCTGCCGGCGACGGTCGTCCCGCCAGGCGTCGACGTCGAACGTTTCCGGCCGCTCGATGCCGACGAGCGGGCCGCGGCGCGCCGTGACTTCGGGCTGCCTGTCGACGGCCAGGTCATCGTCGGGGTCTCCCGACTGGTGCCCCGCAAGGGGTTCGACACTGCGATCCGAGCCGTCGCCGAAATGCGTTCGAGCCACCCCGATCTCGTACTCGCCATCGCCGGCAGCGGCCGTGATGCCAAACGGCTCGAGAGGCTCGCCACCGACCTCGGGGCACCGGTCGTCTTCCTCGGACGGGTCGGGCACGATGACCTGCCGCGGGTGTTCGGCTGTGGTGACGTGTTCACGATGATCTGCCGCACACGTTGGGGAGGGCTCGAGCAGGAAGGGTTCGGCATCGTGTTCGTGGAGGCGGCGGCGTGCGGTGTGCCCCAGGTCGCCGGTGAGAGCGGGGGAGCTGCCGAGGCAGTCGAACACGGCGCGACGGGCTTGATCGTCGACCCGCCTGGCGGCGACAACGCTGTCAGGGATACCGTGGCGGCCTTTTCCCAGCTCCTCGGAGACCACGCACTCCGACACGCGATGGCGGTGGCATCGCGGCAGCGCGCCGTCGATCGGTTCTCGTACGACGTGCTCGCCCGTCGACTCGGTGCCGCCCTCGGCGTCGAGTGATCGAACGCGGGTATCCTGAGACCGTGGCGGCAGACGACCTGATCATCCGGGCCAATCTGGCCCTGACGGCGGTGTTCGCCATCACCGCGTCGTACGCCGCCGCAGTGTTCTCCACGACCGCGCAGTGGATCGGGGCCGTCACCGCCATGGTCCTGTTCGCGATCGGTGTGTTCGCGTTTCTGTGGTCCTACTGGAACGCCGTGCAACGCAGCCGCACCGACGAGATCTCGGTGACCCAGCTCTACCTGCTCATGGGTGACGCCATCCCCGCTCCGGTCCGGCGCACGATGAACCTCACACTCGTCATGCAGATCGGCATCGCCACCATCACCACGCTGGCCCGCCCGAACGGGCCGGACGGCAACCCGGGCTCGTCACTGGCGGTCGGCTTCCTCGTTCCGATGCTCGGTTTCGGGCTCAACGGCCTCTGGGCCTCGTCACACGGCAACTTCGCCACACGCGTCAAGCTCCCACCCTCGACCTCAGAAATCAGGCAGAATGCAGACCATGGCTGAGACCGCAACCGAGACGATCACCATTGCGGCACCACGTGAACAGGTGTGGCAGATCGCCACCGATCTCGAGCGCTACCCCCAGTGGGCACACGACGTCAAAGACGTCTTGATCACGAGCCGGGACATCTACGGTCGGCCCGAACAGGTCGAGTTCCGCACGTCGGCGCTCGGGCGAAGCACGCACTACACGCTCCGATACGACTACTCCGAAGCACCCGGTGTGCTCGCCTGGACCATGGTGAAAGGCGACATCCAGCGCTCGATCGAGGGTGCCTACCGCTTCACGCCGACGCTCGACGGTGGCACGACCGTGCAGTACGACCTCGCGATCGAACTCGTCGTCCCCCTGCCGGGCTTCGTCAAGCGCCGCGCCGAACGTCGAATTCTCAATGCCATCAAGGAGCTCAAGGCGTTCGCAGAAACGTGAGTCGTCGCACGGTCGGTATCGACGTCGGCGGCACGAAGGCGCTCGGGGTTGCTCTTGACGAGAACGGTCGGATCGTTTCGGAAGATCGGCGACCCACACCGCGCGGCGATGGAAGCCTGCCGAAACTCATCGACACGTTGGCCGAGCTCGCCACCGAACTCGGCCCCTTCGACGAGCTCGGTGTCGGTGTGCCCGGGCTGGTCACCCACGACGGTGTCCTCAGGGCGGCGCCGAACCTCGACGGCGTCGCCGACTTCGACGTGGCCGGGTTGCTCGGCGAGCGCCTCGGTCGGCGAGTGTTCGTCGACAACGACGCCACGTGCGCCGCCGTTGCCGAGTGGCAGTTCGGCGCCGGGCAGGGCTCGAGCGACATGGTGCTCGTCACGCTCGGAACGGGGATCGGCGGCGGCCTGGTCGCCGGCGGTCGTCTGCAGCGCGGCGAAAACGGATTCGCCGGCGAGTACGGCCACATGGTCGTCGATCCGGCCGGCCCGCCGTGCCCGTGCGGGCGGCGAGGGTGCTGGGAACGCTACGCGTCGGGCTCGGGTCTGGCACGCCTGGCTCGCGAAGCGGCAGTCGGTCGGCGGGTCAACCGTGTGATCGAGATCGCCGGTGGCGATCCCGAAGCCGTTCGGGGTGAGATGGTGCAGCAGGCAGCGCGTGAGGGCGATGCCGATGCGCTCGCGGTGATCGACGACTTCGGCCGCTGGGTGGCGCTCGGACTGGTGAACCTCACGAATGTGCTCGATCCGGAGCGATTCGTGCTCGGGGGTGGTCTGGCGGCAGGCGCCGACCTGTACATCGAGCCGATCCGGAAGTGGTTCGGAGAGCTGATCTACCAGCCTGAGCTCCGTCCGATGCCCGAGGTGGCGTTCGCCCGCTGGAACGAGCGAGCGGGTGCGGTCGGGGCCGCCCTCCTGCACTCGGTCCACGAGCGGAGCTGATGCGGTCGACCGGCTGGGCAGCCTCAGGCCCGGGCGGCCCAGTTCGCCCGTGACTCCTCGATCTCGCGCCACGCCTCGTCGCGTCCGGCCATGCCCTGCGACGACGTGTACTTGTCGGGTTCGAGCGCTTTGTACACCTCGAAGAAGTGCTGGATCTCAGCTCGCAGCTCGGGCGTGAGGTCGGCGACGTCCTGCACTTTCGCCCAACGGGGCTCCTTGGGCGGGACGCAGATGAGCTTGGCGTCCTCACCCGCTTCGTCGCGCATGTAGAGCACGCCGATCGGGCGAGCCTCCACCCAGACCCCTGGGAACACGGGATCCTCGAGGAGCACGAGCGCGTCGAGCGGATCACCGTCACCGGCGAGCGTGTCGGGCACGAAGCCGTAGTCCGCCGGGTACGCCATGGCCGTGAACAGTCGCCGATCGAGGAACACACGACCTCCGTCATGGTCGATCTCGTACTTGTTGCGGCTCCCTCGGGGGATCTCGACGACCACGTAGATGTTGCCATCGGCCGGCATCTTGTTCATGGCCGGATCCTAGGCGCAACACCATCAGCGTCACCGAGAGTGAACCGCTAGCGTCGTGGTCATGGAGTTCCGCCGAATCGAGAACTTGCCCCCGTACGTCTTCACGATCATCAACAACCTGAAGATCGAGGCTCGGCGGGCCGGCCACGATGTGATCGATCTCGGGTTCGGCAACCCGGATATCCCCTCGCCTGACATCGCCGTCCGCAAGCTCGCCGAGGCGGCCGAGAACCCGCGCAACCACCGATACTCGCTCAGCCGTGGCCTGCCGAAGCTGCGGGAGGCGATGGCGGCGTACTATCGGCGCACGTGGGACGTCGACATCGATCCCGAGCTCGAGATCACCAATACGATCGGGTCCAAGGAAGGGTTCAGCCACCTGATGTGGGTGCTGCTCGACAGGGGCGACGCGGCGATCGTGCCCACGCCGAGCTATCCGATCCACATGTACGGCCCACTGTTCGCCGGCGCCGACCTGCGTCAGGTGCCGATCAAGGGACTCACCAATCCTGAGGCGCGCGAGAACTTCGCTGAAGACTTCTTCGACAGCCTTCACACCGCCTACGACGTCGGTTGGCCCAAACCGCGGGTACTGGTGATCTCATTCCCCCACAATCCCACCGGTGCGTGCGTCGACCTCGCGTTCATGCAGCGTGTGGTCGACTTCTGTCGTGAGCGGGAGATGATCGTGGTCCACGACTTCGCCTATGCCGATGTGGGTTTCGACGGCGTGAAGCCACCGAGCATCCTGCAGGCCGAGGGTGCCAAGGACGTCGCCGTCGAGCAGTATTCGATGACGAAGAGCTTCTCGATGGCGGGCTGGCGCAGTGCCTTCCTGCTCGGCAACGCCGAGGTGGTCCAGGCCCTCGTCAAGCTGAAGAGCTACCTCGACTACGGGATGTTCCAGCCGGTGCAGATCGCCTCGACGGTCACCTTGAACGAGGCAGCCGACTTCCCCCAAGAAGTCTGCGCGACCTACGAGCGTCGCTGCGATGCCTTGATCGACGGGCTCGGCCGAATCGGGTGGGATGTGCCGAAACCGGGTGGGACGATGTTCGTGTGGGCGCCGATCCCGGAGCCGTACACGGAGATGGACTCGGTCGAGTTCTGCTCGATGCTCGTGCGCGACTGCGACGTGTCCCTCTCACCCGGTCTCGGCTTCGGCCCGGGTGGCGAGGGCTATGCCCGATTCGCGCTGATCGAGAACGAGCAGCGGATCAACCAGGCGGTCCGCAATCTCCGCCGGGGTCTCACCAAGCTCGGCTGACCGGTCCTCGCCGAGCCGACACCTTCCCGACACGTTCCCGACACACGTCACGCCTACCCTCGGTCCCGTGCACACCGTTGTCGTTCGAGTCTGGCTGCCCGACCGTCCCGGTGCGCTCGGACTGGTCGCGAGCAGGATCGGGTCGGTCCGTGGTGATGTGCTGGCCATCGAGATCCTCGAAGTCGGCGGTGGGCGCGTGATCGACGAACTGGTGGTCGCGCTCCCCGACAGGTCGCTGGTCGATCTCATGATGAACGAGGTGCACGCGATCGACGGTGTGTCGGTCGAACACGTCCGTGAGATCGGCGGTGGCCACGCCGACGCCAGTGTGCTGTCGTTGTCGGCTGCGGCCGAGTTGGCAGAGAGCGAGCCAATCGAGCGCGTCGCGGTCTTTCTCGACGGTGTCGTCCGGTTGACCGAGGCCACCTGGGCAATGTTGGCCTGCGACGGTCAGGTGATCGGTTCGGTCGGCGAGGTGCCGTCGGCCGAGTGGGTGACGTCGCTGCTGGCGGGCAGCCGTCACCTCGGCGATCCACACGCCACCTCGAGCGACATGTTCTGGAGTGATCTGCCGATGTCGTCGATGTGGATCGCGGCCGGACGCGAGGGGCGAACGGTGCACGACCGTGAGCGGGTGCGTCTCGACCTCTTCGCCCGGATCGCCGATGCGCTGCTCGCCGAGGTGTCAGTCGGCTGACGCCCAACCCTTCGCCCGTTCGACCGCGCGCAGCCACTGCTGATGAGCGAGATCGGTGAACGTGCGGTCGGGTTCGGGTTCGAACGTGGCGTCGAGTTGCCACGTCGCTTGGATCGCGGCGAGGTCGGGCCACACGCCCTCCGCGAGGCCGGCGAGAAACGCGGCTCCGAGCGCGGTCGTCTCCTGGTCGGCGGGACGGTGCACGGTCACCCCGAGCTGGTCGGCCTGCATCTGCAGCATGAAGTCCATGACGGATGCCCCGCCGTCGACCCGGAGATCGACGATCGGTGTGCCACTCGCTGCGACCATGGCGTCGACGACGTCCCGCGTCTGGTAGGTCATCGACTCGACGACCGCTCGGGTGATGTGGGCGTGTGTCGTGCCGCGGGTGATGCCGACGATCGTGCCGCGGGCGTAGGGGTCCCACCATGGAGCGCCCAGGCCTGTGAACGCCGGCACGACCATCACGCCGCCCGTGTCGGGCACGCTCTCGGCGAGCGGGCCGGTCTCCGCTGCGTCGTCGATGATGTTGATGCCGTCGCGCAACCACTGGATCGCTGCACCGGTGACGAAGATGGCGCCCTCGAGCGCGTACGCGACGGTGCCGTCGCTGAGTTCCCAGGCGATCGTGGTCAGCATGCCCTCGGTCGGCGGTGGGCACGTATCGCCGACGTTGAGGAGGACGAACGATCCGGTGCCGTAGGTGTTCTTGGCCATACCCGGTTGGAAGCAGGCCTGGCCGAACAGCGCCGCCTGCTGATCGCCGGCAACGCCGCTGACCGGGATTCCGCCGGGCGCGCCGCATCGGTCGGACGTGCTCCCGAAGCGGCCGCTCGACGGCCTGACCTCGGGGAGGGCTTCGAGCGGCACGTTCAGGAGGTCACACATCTCGGCGCTCCACTCGCGCCGGACGATGTCATAGAGCAGCGTCCGACTCGCGTTCGTGACGTCGGTGACGAACGACTCGCCGCCCGTGAGATTCCAGATCAGCCAGGCATCGATCGTGCCGAGTGCGAGTTCGGGGCCGACCGGGATGTCGCGCTCTCGCAGTAGCCACTCGAACTTGGTGCCGCTGAAGTAGGGGTCGAGCACCAGGCCGGTCGTGGCCCGCACCATGTCGAGATGTCCGTCGGCTTCGAGTTGATCGCATCTCGTCGCGGTTCGTCGGTCCTGCCACACGATGGCCGTGCCGTAGGGCTCGCCCGTCGATCGGTTCCACGCCACGACGGTTTCGCGTTGATTGGTGATGCCGATTGCAGCAACGTTCTCACGCCCGACGGTGTCGATCACCTCGTTGAGGGTCGCGAGCGCCGCATCCCAGATCTCGGTGACATCGTGTTCCACCCAACCGGGATGTGGGTAGTGCTGTGTGAACTCGCGGTACGCCGCCACGGTGTCGTGAGGACCGACGAACACGGCACGGCTTCGTACCCCGGTCGTGCCGGCGTCGATCGCGATCACACAGGTGTCTGAGGAGGTGTCGGTGCTCACGATCCCGACCGTACCCGAGGCGGTGCCTCACCCGGAACGTCGGCTGGTGACGTGACGTCAGCGAGGTGATTCGGCCGTGTTCGCCGGTCAGCGACGCCGCTTGCCGGACCGGTTCGGGCGCGCACCGCCTCCGGTCCGCTTCGTCGGCGCCGGTCGCGGGCGCGGTCGGTCGACTGCGTCGGCGACGGGTTCGGCCGCCGGAGTGCGAGCCTCACCCCGGAGCTCCTTCAGTTGCTTGCGCTGGAAGCCGAGCTTGGCCATCGTGTAGCCGATCGCCAGATAGAGCGGTCCGCTGATGAGGAGCCCGGCGAGGATCCCGAACAGCCCTCGGTCCCGGAAGAACACTGCGAAGACCGCAGCCATGATCGTGACGTAGATCAGCCATTCCCGTACGAGCCGCTGCCAGGGGACCGGCCGATTCGAATCCCACGCCACAGCCCCTTCCTAGCATCTGAGCCACGGTTGCCAGAAGCGTCGTGGCGAAGGCTGCAAGCGGTTGCAGCGTCACGAAGCCCTCATAGGCTCCACGACGTGCGCGTTGGAGTGTTGACCGGTGGGGGTGACTGCCCGGGTTTGAACGCGGTGCTTCGTGCCATCGTTCGCAAGGGGGAACGGGCTTTCGGCGACGAGATCGTCGGCTTCCTCGACGCATGGGACGGCGTGATGGAGCGACGCACCATGCCGCTGACCGTCGAGTCGATGCGCGGCATGCTGCCTCGTGGTGGCACGGTGCTCGGCACACGGCGTGGCAGTCCGTTCCAGGTGCACGGCGGCGTCGAGATGGTCGAAGCGACGATGGCCGACATGGGCCTCGACGGGCTGATCGTGATCGGCGGCAACGGATCGCTGAGCGTCGCGTGTGATCTGCACTCCCAACGTGGCCTACCGATCGTCGGGGTGCCGAAGACGATCGACAACGACATCGAAGGCACCGAGGTCACGTTTGGTTTCAACACGGCGGTCCAGATCGCCACCGATGCGATCGACCGGCTCCACACCACCGCCGAGAGCCACGTTCGAGTGATGGTCGTCGAGGTGATGGGCCGACATGCCGGCTGGATCGCCACCTACGCGGGCATCGCCGGCGGTGCAACGGCCGTCCTCATCCCCGAGCGTCCGTTCGATATCGACGAAGTGTGCGATCGGCTGATCCGCCGACAGCAGCGCGGACGCTATGCGTTGATCGTCGTGGTCGCCGAGGGGGCGCTGCCGAAGGAAGGAACGCTCGAGGTCGGTGATGGGGAGGTGGATCGCTTCGGGCACATTCGACTCGGCGGTGTCGGCCAACTCGTTGCGCACGAGATCGGTGAACGAACGGGTTTCGAGACACGGCCCGTACTCCTCGGGCACGTTCAGCGCGGCGGCACGCCGACCGCCTACGACCGAGTGCTGTCAACGCGATTCGGCGTCGCGGCGATCGACGCCGTCCACCGAGGTGCGTGGGGTCAGATGGTCGCGTTGCGAGCCGACCGGATCGTCGACACACCGTTGTCAGAAGTCGTCGGTCGGACCCGTCCGGTCGACACCTCGCTCTACGAGGACGTCGCCCAGGTCTTCTTCGCCTGACACGAGGCCTCGGCCGGTCAAGCTCCGGCGGGAAGCGGCGGAAACGCCGGTTGCGCCGATTGCACGAAGCCCGGGTAGTCGTACACGCTGAGCGGCGCGGACGTGTTACCGCCGACGGGACGGGGCCACGAGACCGGCTTGCCGTCGACGTTGATCTGCACCCGCTCGACCCCATCGAGCTCGGTGGCCGTGTACACGATCTGGGCGAGCGCCTGGGAGAGTGGTTGTCCCGTGAGCTCGGTGAGGTCTTGGCTGAGGTCGAGGAAGAGCAGTGGGCCCTGTTTGAACGTTTCGTGCAGCTCGAGGTTCGGTGGCAGGAACGTCGTGAACTGTTGTTCGAGCTCGTCGTCGTTGGGGCCCGCCAGCAGAATGTCCATAAGGTCACGTCGCGAGATGGCGTCGCGAGGAACGGAGCGCAAGAGTCGGTCCTCACCCGGAGCACCGAGGTAGATGCGGTCCTGGCCTCCGGCCTGGAGGCCGGTGCCGGTCTGGGACGGCGCAAGGCTCTGTTCGTCCTCCGGGAGGTCGCGTGGGAAAGCGTCGGCACTGAGCCCACATGCGGAGAGGAGCGCAACCGCCAGCAGAAGGGCAGATCGTCGGATCACTCGTCCAGCTCCTCGGCGTCGAGCTCGATCACGAACCTGGCACCCGGTTCACCGTCGAGACGTTCTTCGACCCAGACGCGGCCACCGTGCATCCGGACGTGCTCGTCGACGAGCGACAGCCCGAGTCCGGCACCGTCATTCCCTGCTCGGCGGCCGGCCACGCCGCCTCTGGCGAACCGTTCGAACACGAGTGTTCGCTCGTGCTCCGGCACGCCGGCGCCGTGGTCCTCGACGGCGATTCGCACTTTCGTGACCGGCTGGCCGTCGGCATCGACGACACGGATCGACACCTCGGGCTCACCGTCACCGTGGATTCTGGCGTTGTCGATCAGGTTGGCGACAACCCGGGCGAGACGGCGCCTATCCCCGTTGATGAGCACCATCTCCGCACGTTCGGACACGTCGACGACCGTGCCGGGCACGCTGCTGATCCGCACTGCCTGGCGGACGAACTCGGCAACGAGCAACTCCTCGAGGTGGAGCCGTACGGCGCCGGCATCGAATCGGCTGATCTCCAGCAAGTCCTCGACGAGGCCTTGGAACCGAACGACATCACCCTTGAGGAGATCGAGCGCCGCTTGGCCACGCTCGGGCAGCTCATCGCGTCTGGCGTCCATCACCTCGACCGACGCCGACAGCGTCATCAGTGGTGACCGGAGTTCGTGGCTGACGTCGGAGGCGAAGCGGGCGTCGCGTTCGATTCGTTCCTCGAGTGCCGTCGCCATGTCGTTGAACGAGTTCGCGAGCACGCTCAGGTCTGGGTCCTCGGTCAGCTCGAGCCGCGTGTCGAGTCGCCCACCGGCGATCGCCTTCGCAGCTTGGGCGGCGACGCCGACGGGACGGACCGCACGCCGGGCTGCGAAGGATCCGGCCGCCACACCGAGCGCTGTCGTGATGATCGTGCCGACGACGAGCGAGAGCCGAACCGAGCTCAACGTGCTGTTCACGTCCTCGAGGCTGAAGAACTCGAAGTACGCCGCGTTCGGTTGGATGCGATAGCCGATCGCCAGGTACGGCTCGCTCTCGATCTCGACGATCATGCGCGAGGCGAGCCCGTCCTCGATCACACGATTTCGGAGTTCCTGCGGAAGCTGGGTCTCGTCGAAGCCGGTCCGTCCGAGCGCCCAGTCGCCGTTGTACAGAATGAGCGGGTTCTGAACGCCGAGCTCGACGAGGCGGTCGACCGCAGGCTGCCCGCCGCTCGGGTTGCCGCGGAGTTCGAACTCTGCGGTCGACGCGTTGCGACGGGCGAGATCTCGGGCGGCCTCGTCCTGCTGCTGGACGACGCTCGATCGAGCCAATCCGTAGGTGACGAACGCAAGCACGACCGAGAGCATCAGGGCGCCCAACGTGAAGATCAACAGGATCCGTCGGCGCAAACCCCACTTCCGTCGCGGACTCGGTCGCGGGAACGTGCGAGTGTCGGAGACGACCGCCGGTATCTCTGCGGCCGCAGTAGTCACGTCTGGAGCCGGTAGCCCAGCCCGCGCACGGTCACGACATGACGAGGGTTCGCCGCATCGGCCTCGACCTTGGTGCGCAGCCGACGCACGTGCACGTCGACGAGCCGACCGTCACCGAAGTAGTCGTAGCCCCACACTTTGTCGAGCAGGGCTTCGCGGCTGAACACCTTGCCGGGATTCTCGGCCAACTCGCAGAGCAGGCGGAATTCTGTCTTGGTGAGGTGGACCTCTTCGCCGTCGCGCAGGACCTTGCCCTCCTCGGGGATCAGCTCGAGATCACCGAACACCAGCCGCTCGTGGGCCGGCGAGGTTGGTCGGATGCGCCGAAGGAGCGCCCGGATCCGGGCCGACAGTTCTTTGGCCGCAAACGGCTTGGTCAGGTAGTCGTCGGCACCTGCCTCGAGCCCGGCGACGATGTCGTGCGTGTCGTTGCGGGCGGTGACCATCACGACCGGCACGTCGCTCGTGCGTCGGATGGTCCGGCACAGTTCGAAGCCGTCGATCCCGGGGAGCATGATGTCGATGAGCACCACGTCGGGAGCGGCGATGTTGAACAGGTCGATTGCCTGCTCGCCGCTCTCCGCCTCGTCGACGGTCCAGCCTTCGTCCTCGAGGGCGAGTTTCACCGCGGAGCGGATGCGCTCGTCGTCTTCCACGGCCAGGATGCGGGTTCCCACACCCCCATGATGCCGCAAATCGACGGTGAAGTGCGATCAATGCGCAGGTCAGGACATTTGCAGTGCTTGCAGGAACGCGGCATGGACGCCCGGTGCAGCAGCCAGCATCTCCTCGGGTCGGGCCCGGTCGCCGGAGAAATCGGTCGTGACAGCGCCCGCTTCCCGAGCGATCAGCTCACCGGCCGCGGCATCCCAGGAGTTGAGGTACAGCTCGTAGTACACGTCGAGGCGACCACAGGCCACCATGCAGAGATCGACGGCGGCCGATCCGAGACGACGCACATCCCGGACCTTCGTGATCAGGCCGACGAGCCGTTCGGCCTGCTCCCGGCGGGTCGACGGCTGGTAGCCGAACCCGGTGCCGACGAGCGCAAGTGACAGGTCCGTTTCGCCGCTGGCGCCGATCGACCGGCCGTTCATCGTCGCGCCCTGTCCGGCGGCGGCCGTGAACATCTCGTCGAGCGGAGGGACGTAGACCGCTGCCGCGACCATCTCGTCGCCGCGGGCGATTGCGACCGAGTTGGACCAGGCGGGTTGGTCGTACACGTAATTCGTGGTCCCGTCGATCGGGTCGACGTACCATGCGTATCCGCTGGTGCCGGGGTCGGCCGTGCCCTCTTCGCCGATGATGGCGTCATCGGGTCGGAGCTCGCGGATCAAGCCGACGACATGCGCCTCGGCGGCTTGGTCGAGTTCGGTGGCGATGTCCGTTGATGAGGACTTCGTCGTTCCGGCGAGCTCGGTTGCCCCGATCGCGTGGCGGCGTCCTGCCAGAGCGATCTCGCCGGCACCCCGGGCGAGCCGCTCGCACAGGCTGCGCAACTCGGGCAACTCGTCGGTGACGAAGTCGTCAGCGTGGGGCATGCCCGGCCTGTTCCCGATCGGCGAACTCCCGCCACTCACCCATCGCTCGGAGCGCCAGGACGGCGACGATGGCCATACCGCCTGCGCTCGTGACCGCACCGGCGAGCAAACCCAGGCCTTTGGGGAGCGCGCAGTCGCCGTCACACTGGATGTCGACGAGAGCGAACCCGATCAGTGCGCCGGCGAGGCCTCCGAGCAGGATCGCCACGAATGCGATGACTCGGGCAGCCACGGGCGGGATCGCCGAGAGTGGTCGCGATTCGGACACGTCATCAGCCTACGAGCGTGCGAGTGGAGGCAGGCGCTCGCGTGAGGGCTTAGGACTTGAGCGGATAGGCGGTCAGGTCGTGCAGTAGCGGTCGCGCCAGACGATGAGTTTCATCGTGATCAAGATGGTGGTGGCCAAGCAGAGGGCGGCGTGTCGATGGTGGGTTCGGCGGTCGGTGTTGCGGCGGAGTTGACCGAAGTTCGACAACCATGAGTTGGTGGCCTCGACGATCCATCGCAGCCCGAGTCGCATGGGCATCGGCCGGTCGGCGTCGCCAGGTTGGCGGCGGCGTTGGATGACGAGGTCGTCGAGGCCCGCAGCGTTCAGTTGGCGTCGGATCTTGGGGTAGTCGTAGCCACGGTCGAGGTGCATCGTGTCGACATCGTCGAGCAGTCCGTGTGCTGCGATCGAGTCGAGTGTGGGCTCGAGGAGCTTGACGTCATTTCGGTTCGCTCCATCGATCGCCCAGCCGATCGGCACGCCGTGCAGGTCGACGCCGACGGACCACTTCCAGCCGAGTTTGGCCCGATCGGTCGGGTTGCGGCCCGTGCCTTCGCCGCCATAGGGCGCTTTGTGCAACGACCCGTCGATGGAGACTTCCGATAGGTCGAGGCCGACGATCTTGTCGAACGCGGCGAGGGCTTCGGTGTGGATCTGGTCGAACACACCGGCCGCGATCCATTCATCGCGACGGGCCCGCAGGGTGGTGTCGGAGACTGCGTAGTCGAGGATCGATTCGATGTCGACCCATGATGCTCCGGTGGTGAGTCGGATCAGGATCCCACGGAAGCAGAGCCGGTCTGAGATGCGTGGTCGGTGACAGCCGAGTGGATGATCGGGCGGGTCTGGGAGCAAGGGTTTGATGGTTTGCCAGACGGCATCCTGGACATCGCGTTCGAGAGCGCGCATGATGTGCGGTGACCTCCCCGGTCGTCGTGTTTGGGTCGCACTCGATATGAAAATCGAGCCAACCTCCCGACCGGTGGATGGTCACCTTTCGCTACCTACCCGCGCGAGTCCTTAGCCTCGATGCACCGGCGTGGCGGGTTGATCGTGGCTGGCGCGTCCACCAAAAAGGCCTCCTGAACTGGGATGATTGTGGTGTTCAACGTCACAACTCACCCAAGTTCGGGAGGCACTTTCTGTGTGGCCAGTATCGCGCACCATCGACCGCTATGAGAGTGCCCGCCGTGCGCGTGGTGATCGTCGTTCCGACGTACAACGAGGTCGGGAACATCGAGCCGCTGTGCCGTCGCGTTCGAGCGGTACTGCCCGATGCCGAGGTGCTGGTCGTCGACGACGCCAGCCCTGACGGCACCGCCGAAGCAGCCCGCAGGATCGCCGCCGATCTCGGCCCGATCACGCTGGTCGAACAAGCGGCCAAGGGTGGCCTGGGTGCGGCGTACCGCGCCGGCTTCCGGGAGGCGTTGGAGCGGGGCGCCGAGGTGTGCGTGCAACTCGATGCCGACCTGTCACACGATCCTGCCGTGGTGCCGGCGCTCGTCGCCAACATCGAGCACGGTGCCGACCTGGCGATCGGCAGCAGGTATGTGCCGGGCGGACGAACGGTGGACTGGCCCCGGCAGCGGCGGATGCTCTCTCGCTGGGGGAACCGGTATGCCGCCGGCGTGCTCGGCTTGGCGGTCAACGACGCCACGAGCGGCTTTCGCGCCTACTCGGCCGACGCGCTCCGCCGGATGGACTACGAAACGGTCATGGCCGACGGCTACGGCTTCCAGGTCGAGATGACGCATCGCCTGGTCGGGATCGGCGGTCGGATCGTCGAGTTCCCGATCGCCTTCAGCGAGCGCACAGCCGGCGAGTCGAAGTTGAACAAGAGCATCATCGGTGAAGCGTTCGTCCTGGTGATGCGCCTGTGGCTCGCCGACGCTCGAGGCCGGCGCGAGCGCCGCCGCACCGGCCGCTGACGGCTCCACTGGGCTGCGTCCCGACGACGCCGTC
>CAWBYE010000007.1:0-174264 GCA_963792905.1 uncultured Acidimicrobiaceae bacterium | reverse complement strand
TGGTCAGACATTCGCGACAGCCTTTGAGATCACTGACGTCGGTGCTCCGACACCACGGCTCGCATACCAGGGCCAGAGTCCGATCACGGCGTCCGGCTGGCTCCGATGGCCATGGCGATCGACCCTGCGGCCATCGCGACCAGGTCAGTTACGACGCCGAACAGTCCCGACCAGTTCCTGGGCCGTAGGCCTCTACCCCAGGGTGCAAAGGGTCGTGTAGAAGGAGGGCGTAGCGCGAGGAGAGTGGCCGTGAGGACCGATGGGTCTATTTGGCTGAGGCGTCGCCGGGGGCACGTAGGAAGGGCGCTGGGCGGCCTGTCGGTACTGCTCGTGGCATCAGGGATTGCCGTGGGCAGTGGCGCGTCGGTGTCCGCGGAGGGTCTCTGGGAGTGAAGGATCGGTAGCGGCGTGTGCTGGTCTCGCTGCGGCCGCTTGGGTCAGGCGTACATCGACTCGATTGATTCGACGTAGTTGGCGTGGATGCCTCGGCGTTTGAGCTTGGATGTCGGGGTCAGCACGTCGGAGTCGGGTAGCCACTCTTCACCGAGCACGACGAACTTTTTGATCTGTTCGACCTGGGCGAATTGCTGGTTGATCTCATCGACGCCCGACTGGATCGCAGCCCGGACGTCGGGATCGGCGGCGAGGTCCTTGAGGCTCATGCCTTGCTTGCCGTTGGCGGCGGCCCAGATCGGCGCCGCTTCCGGGTCGAGAACGAGAAGCGCCGAGCAGAACTTGCGCTGATCACCGATGGCGCATGCCTGCCCGACGAGCGGGATCATCTTCAACGCGGCCTCGAGGTTGGCTGGGCTGATGTTCTTGCCGCCCGAGGTGATGATCAGCTCCTTCTTGCGGTCGACGATCTTGAGGTAGCCCGCTTCGTCCATCTCGCCGATGTCGCCTGAATGCAACCAGCCGTCGATCACGGTCTCGCTCGTCTTGTCCGGCTGCTTGAGGTAGCCCTGGAAGACGTTGCCGCCACGGGCGATGACCTCGCCGTCCTCGGCGATCTTCACTTCCATTCCCGGGATCGCCTGGCCGACGTAGCCGGGCTTGTTGCGTAGTGGCGACCACGTCATCGGGCCGGTCGACTCCGACATGCCGTAGATCTCCGACAGTGGTACCCCGATGGCATTGAACCACTCGAGGATCTGGGCCGGCAGCGGCGCAGCACCCGTGATGGCCAGCTCCAACGCGTCAAGTCCGACGAGACCTCGGACAGCGTCGAATGCCACGGCGTTGAGGAAGGCAAGGGTGTCCAGTTGTTCCTGAGTGGCCGTGCCGTCGAACTTGGCGCGGTTGATCTCGATTGCCGCTGCTACTCCGTCGTTGAATTGCCGCTGCCTCTCCGGATCAGCGGCCAACGCAGCGTTGACGCCTGCGTAGAGCTTCTCGAACACCCGCGGCACGCCGAACAGCAGCTGCGGGTGCACCTCTTTGAGGTAGGTCGTCAGCTCGTTTGGATCAGGGCAACACGCGACGTCGTAGCCGAACACAAGGGCGCCGTAGTGGCTGGTCGCACGCTCCGCTATGTGGGCCATCGGCAGGTAGGACACAACCCGCCAACCGAGTGCTTCCTCGTGGGTGCGATCGAAGCACTCGAGCAGCAGCTCGACGGTGAACACGACGTTGTACTGGCTGAGCATCACGCCCTTCGGCGGGCCTGTCGTGCCGGAGGTGTAGATGAGGGTGGCAAGGTCATCGGGGCTGGTCTCGGTGGCGAGCGCCTCGAGATCGGCCTCGCCGTGAGCGAAGAGGTCGTCGGCCGGGAACACACCGTCGGGCAGAGGGCCTTCGAGCGGGTCAACGACGAAGATCTTCTTCAACTGAGGAAGCTCGTCGCGAACCTTCAGCATGCGTTGGAGGAACGAATCGTCTTCGAGGATCGCGACCTCGGCTTCGGCGTGGTCGGCCAGGTACTGGATCTCATCGGGCGACGACGAGTTGTAGATCGACACGGGTGTCGCCCGCACGAACTGAGCGCCGAGATCGAACCAGTGAAAGTCCGGCCGGTTGCGCATCATGAGCAAGACCCGTTCGCCGGGGGTCACGTCGTGCGCAAGCAACCCAGCCGCGACCTGCGCGGCGCGTGTGCGGACGTCGCCGACGGAGAACCGGACCCAACCGCCATCAGCGTCCATCGCACTCAGCGACGCTGCACCTGGGTGGTTGTCGGCGAGTTGCAGGAACTGTTTCGGAATCGTCAGGCCAGCGATTCGGGCGTCGATTTCGGCAGCAGTGGATCGCGTCGTCATAGTTGGGATTCTCGCGTGTGGAACCAGCGCCGTCCATCGGGTGCAAAGGTCGGGCGTGTGTTCAGTCCAAGGTCACGCAGGCCCGTGTCGACGCTGGTGCCAGCTTCGGTGCAGTTCGCAACCGAGGTTCATTCGAATCCCCCGTTTGCAGTCAGCCGGGCACCCGACGCGAGGAGCGATCACGGACGGCTCAAAGCACGGCTGCGGCCGATGCGCGGTCTACGAATCGACCGGACCGCGACGGTCGTGATCTGCGGCATTGCACCGCCGACCGGAAGCCGCCGTTCCTCCCGGGCGACCTTCACTCGCGCCAGCGCCACCTCAGCATCCTTGCGGGTCCCCTCGATCTGCCGGCTGATCCGGCGCCGGCGGCCTGTGACCGGATCCCGCGTCAACTCGATATCGACTCGCCACACTCCGGGACGAACGAGCACGATGCCGCCGCTGCCCTTGCGTCGCGGCGCCCTGCTGGCGGCCGCGACCCGCCTTGCGTGCGTCGTCACCCTTCGATTGGGCCATGATCCGCACCCCCATCGCGCAGGCTTGAGGCCACTCTTCTACCCCGATGGTGGAGCAGAATGGTAGAGCGAGCGAGCCCCACACGCGAATCAGCGGCCCCAACGGGGCCGCTGACCTGCTGTTCTTCTGGAGCGGACGACGAGATTCGAACTCGCGACCCTCACCTTGGCAAGGTGATGCTCTACCAACTGAGCCACGTCCGCAGCGCACACCAGAATATCAGCCGGTCGCCTCGACCGGACAACGCCGGGCACTCGTCGTGTCAGTCGCGCTGATCCTCAGGGCGCAGGTCGACCCGGAGCGTGAGGATGCCGTCGTCGATGCTTGCCGTGGCATCGCCGACGATCGCGAAGTCCTGATAGTCGATCTTCGCCTGGTTGATGAACTGCTGACGCTCCTCACCGGCGACCGGGGGCAGCGGACGCTGCTTGACAGCCAATGCCCGGTCCTTGAAACGGGCGATCATCGCGTCGGTGTCGATCGTTGCCATGGCTGCGATCGTATCGTCGCCGGTCAGTCGGCGTCGGCCTCGCTGCGCACTTCGACATCCATGTCGACATGCAGCTCGGCGGCGTCGTCGTGGGACTCGCCTTCGAGACCAACCTCCCGCGGGAGTTCGGCCTCGAGTTCGGCTTCGAGTTCGGCCGCGGCAGCGGCCAACACGTCGGGATCGATCTCGTGGCTGAACACGTCGCTGAACCCGTCGACCTCCGGCCGATCGATCTGTTGAGGTGTGACCTCCCCCACGGGCGGCCAGTTCGGAAGCTGCGTCGGGCGGACCGATTGAACCTCGGATTCGTGGTCCTCGCCGAGGTCGTCGAACCCGGGCGCGTTTGGTCCTGCGTCGAATGCCTCGTCGAGGGCCGGTGGCGCGGCGCTCGGCGTGAGCGGCTCGGCCCCTTCCGGACGAACCGCGTCGAGCGTGCGGCGCTGCGCAACCGGATCGGATCGGCGCCACTTTCGTTCGCCCATCACCTCGAGCGGAGCCAACAGCTCGGGATCCGGACGGGTGGTCCGGTACAGCCAGACCGCGATCATCACGAGCGCCAGGCCGAGGGCGACGAGCAGGCCGACGATCGACGTGACCGTACGGGTGCCGTCGGGGTCGCCGATCGTGGCGAGCAGGTTCGTCGGGGAAGTCAAGTCGGTCCACACGCCGAGACCAGTTTGCCACGAACCACGCAGGAAATCGGTGACGTCACGCGACCGTGCCAACGGTCTGATGGTGCGGGCACCAGACCGTGGTGCGGCCCCCGACCTGTTCGCGGCGCATCGGGCCACCGTCGCGCGGACACGGCGGGAGAACCGCTCGAATCTCGGGATCGATCGTGCCGCGATGGCTTCCACCGCGTTTCAACATGCCCAGCAGATGGGGTCGGGAGAACTCGACGAGCCGCTCGATCGCCGAGGCCGGAATGTCTTTCGCTGGCGCGACCGGCGAGATCCCGGTCTGCCAGAGCACCTCGTCGATGCTCATGTTGCCGTACCCGGCGACGACGGCTTGATCGAGGAGCACCGTCTTGACTGCGACACGGCGGCGCGCGCAGGCGACGGCGAGGTGCTCGGCCGAGACGTCGAGGAAGTCAGGACCCAGCCGATCGGTCGACGGGTCGAGGACGAACCGCGCCCACCGTCGCGGGTCGTTGACCCGCAGGACACCTCCGTCCCCGAAGGTCACGATCAGTCGGTCCCATGCCGGATCGTCACGCCCGCTGCTGTACTCGAGTGAGTCGATCGGCGCGATGTCGTCGACGACGAGCCGCCCGGTCATCCCGAAGTGCACGCCGAGGACGTCGGCCGCGGCCGGGGCGCCGACATCGAGGAGCACCAGCTTGCCGATCCGGCGTGACGAAGTGAACGAAGCGCCGATCAGTGTCGAGCGGATCTCGTTGCTCCACGGCTGTCGGTCATCGACCATCACGGCATCGATCCGCCGACGCAGAGCCCGCTCGGCTCCACGCCGGTACAACTCTGCTTCGAGTCCCTCCGGCATCGTCCCGTGGGATCAGTCGAGTCGTCCGAGGAAACGACGGATCGGCTCACCGACCTCATCGAAGTGGATGAGAAAGGCGTCGTGGCCGTGGATCGAGTCGATCTCCACGTACTCGTTCACCAGACCGTCGCGGTGGAGCAGCCGCGACAGGTGCTCCTGCTGGTACGGCGGGTAGAGGATGTCGCTGTTGATCCCGATCGTGAGATTCGCCATGTCGACGAGCGACATGGCCCGCTCGACCGAGCCACGGCCACGGGCGAGATCGTGCAGATCCATGGCCTTGCCGATGATCAGGTAGCTGTTCGCATCGAACCGGCGGACGAGCTTGTCGCCGTGGTAGTGCAGGTACCGCTCGACCTCGAACTCCTGCCAGAGCCCGAACGAGTCGCCGAACTGGGCGCGGTCGGTCAGGTTGCGGCCGAATCGCTGTGTGAACGCATTGTCACTCCGGAAGGTGACCTGGGCGACCTGACGGGCGATCGCGAGACCCTCCGCCGGCCCGTCCCCCGGGTCGGCGTCGTAGTAGTCGCCGCCACGCCATCGCGGATCGAGCCGGATCGCACGTCGGCCGATCACGCCCCACGCGATCTGCTGCGCGCTCGCCTGCATACAACTGGCGATCGGAACGATCGACCGGACACGACGCCGATACGTCGTGGCCCACTCGAGCACCTGCATGCCGCCCATGGAGCCGCCCATCACCGAAGCCCACTTCGTGATGCCGAGGTGTGGCATCAGGTTCGCCTGTGCTCTGACCATGTCGCGGATCGTGACGACCGGGAACCGCGACCCGTACGGCTCGCCGTCGTCCGGATGCGGCGACGCCGGGCCGGTCGAACCCTGACAGCCACCGAGCACGTTCGGGCACACGACGAACCACTCGTCGGTGTCCACGTACTTGCCGGGCCCGATCACATCATCCCACCAGCCGGGTGTCTCGTGACCACGCTCGGCACGCCCTGCCGCATGTGAGTCGCCGGTCCAGGCGTGCAGCACGAGGATCGCATTCGACGCGTCGGAGTTCAGGGTGCCCCATGTCTCGTAGGCGATCGTCACGTCGCGCAGGACTGCACCGCTCTCGACGGCGAACGGATGGTCGGTGGCGAACGTGTGGAAGCGGCGACTTCCGGGGTCGTCGCCGGGACGCCATGCACCGGTGACCGGGAGTGCATGCTGGGTCACGGTCGCTCCTTTCTCGATGGCCTGGTTCCGATCACACATCGAGAGCGGCCGTGACGCCGGTTTGTCAGCGAGCCGACCACATTCCACCCCGCCGACGTTTCGTCCGACGTTTCGTCATGGGGATGGGAGGCACCTTGGAGACGTCGCCCAGGTTGCCGGGCCCGACCGGAGGACCGGTCGAACCACTCTTGATGCGATGCGCATCGTACCAGCGCAGCATCGGTGCGGCGGAGGGGGTTCCTCGGCGGGCGCCGTTCGGGCGCCGACCAGACGACGCGCTGACGCCACGGCGTGTGTCAACGAATCGGTGAACGCCCGACCCGGCCACGCGACGTCGAACGCCGAGCCGCGATCGAAGGACGTACGGAGGATCGGCTCGCGAGATCGATCACGACGCTGGCGTCCGGTACCGCTGGGACCACCGGCCGACCGAGCACACCGACCGAGACCGTCGCAGTCCGCGAGCGCAACGGCTGTCTCGACTGCACCGGTGCGACCATCGGCCGTCACGAGGAGGTCCACGTCCGCGTTCCGATCGGGTCGGAAGGGTCGTTACCCTTCAGCCGTGCCTCATGCGACCAATGGCAACTGCACGCTCCACTACGAGACGTTCGGTTCGCTCGACGATCCGACGCTGCTCATGGTCAATGGGCTGGGTTCGCAGTGCATCAACTACGCCACGGCTTGGTGCACGATGTTCGTCGACGCCGGGTTCCACGTCATCCGGTTCGACAACCGCGACGTCGGGTTGTCGACCCATTTCAACGAAGCGCCCGTCGACGGGAACGGCGCTGCCTATCGGTTGACCGACATGGCCGACGATGCCGTCGCAGTGCTCGACGCCGCCGGTGTCGAGCGTGCGCACGTGATGGGTCTGTCGATGGGCGGGATGATCGTCCAGCACCTGGCGATCCACCATCGAGATCGCCTGCTGTCGATGGTGTCGGTGATGTCACGCACCGGCGAGGCCGACTTCGGGCGGGCGACGCCGGAGGCGAGCGCCCGGCTCACCGGCGCTCCGGCGACCGATCGCGCCTCGGCGATCGCGAGCAGCATCGAGGGCCTGCGGATCTGGGGCACTCCCGAGCTCGCCGACGAGGAACGATGGGCCGCCGATGCCGATCGTGCATTCGAGCGGTCGTTCGATCCATCTGGGGTCGGCCGTCAGTACTTCGCGGTGCTCGCCTCTGGCTCGTGGGCTGCCGAGCTGCCGGGCGTGACCACGCCGACCCTGGTGATGCACGGTACGGCCGACACCTTGATCGACATCAGCGGCGGCCGACGCACTGCCGAACTGATCCCTGGTGCGACGTTCGTCGAGATCGACGGGATGGGTCACGACTATCCCCCCGAGTTGTGGCCGCGCTGGGTCGACGAGGTTGCCGGGTTCTGCCTGGCTGCTCAGAACTGACCGAGGAAACCCCGGGCGCGATCGGTCCACGACGCAATGCCTGCTGGAGTGGCTGCAAGAGCGAGCTCGGCATCCGGAAGCAACTCCTGGAGACGCGCCGCCGTTCGTGCCGGATGGCCGGGGTCACCCGTCCAGGCGAGGATCAACGCCGGCACGTCGATCGCTGCGATCGCATCGGGGGCCGGCAGGTCGGCGGTGGCAGCACCCCGGAACACTCGTGCCAAACGGACAGGATCGGTGGTGGCCAAGAGTTCGCGGAACCGGTCGGTCCACCTCGGGTCACCGACGAACGGGTCGGGCACCGGCTGGGCCGCTGCTCCGGCGAGAAGGGTGGCGTGGTCGCCGGCTTCGATCAGATCGGCCATCGCGCCGTAGGCGCCGACCTGAACCGCCCTGGTCTCCCAGCCGGTCGGCGGGATGACGAGCAGGAGCCCTCGGATCCGGTCGGGGGCCAGCACCGAGGCGTGCAAGGCCGTCGCGCAGCCCATCGACGCGCCGCCGGCGACGTACGAGTCGAGACCGAGATGATCGGCCACCGCCAACTGGTCGAGGGCGAGCTCACGCCACGAGGAGTCCTTGGCGTCCGGGGTCGAGCCTGATGTTCCGTGGCCGCGAGCGTCGTATCGCAGCAGTCGATGACTGGCGCGAACGGCGGACCAGTCGAACAGGCCGAGTTCGTCCTCCGACGCCATCGAGCTGGTGAGGCCGTGCCCCCACACCACGTCGGGCCCGGTGCCCGCCAGGTCGTACTCGATGTCGACACCACGGATCATCACCATGACGCGAACGTACCGATCAGCGGCGAGGAAGCTGGCACGCCGGCGTCCCGCCCGGCAGCCGGTGACGGTTGCGAGCGACCCACCGGTAGACGACGCCCGAGAGCTGATGTATCCCCGGCAGTGCCATCAAGCGACCGAGGACACCCCAGACTCTGCCGGCGTGGCGGAGCGAGGCGATCACGGCGTACTGCGCTGATCGCACGCTGCCGTCGGCGTCGACCCATTGCACCGCTTCCTCACACTGTGCTTGCGTGAGTTGTAGTGACTCGAGGTCGAGGAACTGCCACGGCTCGACGTGCTCGAGGCCGAGCCAGCGCTGCCCCGTGCGAGCGGAGGTCGTGCAGAACGCACAGTCGCCGTCGAACACCAGCACGGGCCGAGCCTGCGACGAGTCGGGCGCAGTTGCGTTCACGGCTCGATCCCTCCTACCTCGCCGAGCACCGGCTGCGCCAGGCGCAGGCGTTGTTCGAATCCGGTCTCGTAGGGCATGAAGCCGTTCCGATCGGGGTACATCAGCTGCGTCATCGAGAACGGCGCTCCCCGGTACCAGGCGGCCGCCGTGGCGAACGCTGCGATGTGTTCGGTCACGTCGATCGGTGCGAACAAGCAACGCAGGTCGTTGTCGAGTAACCCGACCAACTCGACACCGAGCGGGATCTCGGTTCCTCCTCGAAGCGCATCGACGACCAAGCCGATCAACCCGTTGGCTGCGATCGGCGTGAGCCCGAACACGGCCACCTCCGGGAATCCGGCCAGTTCCGGAACACCGATCGTGTAGGCGTAGGAGGGCGTCGGCGGGTCGGTGTCGGAGCTGGGTGCAACTGGTTCGAGTGCCCAGCCGTTGGTCTCGATCATCCACTCGATCTTCTCGGCGTGCGGGATGCGGAAGTCGGGCAACTCCATGTGACCATCCTGCCATCGGCGGCGACAGACCGGTCACGGCTCCGAAGATCAGCCAGCCGGATTTCGCCGGTACCGTTCGAGGGGCATGTACCGCTTCCTGCTTCGACCCAGGTGGATCATCTTCCACCTCGTCGTCGTGGCAGCGGTCATCGCCATGATCAACTTCGGTTTCTGGCAGCTCCGCCGGCTCGACGAGCGCCGCGAGTTCAACGCCGTGATCGAAGCGCGATACGACACCACACCGCTGCCGATCGATGATCTGCTCACCACCGGCTCCGACCCCGACGAGGTGTCGTGGCGACCCGTGACTGCAGCCGGCACCTACCTCCCCGACGAGGGGATCCTGATCGTCAACCGCTCGCAGAACGGGCGCGCCGGCGTCAACTCGGTCGTGCCGTTGCGGCTCGATGACGGCCGCATTCTCCTGGTCAACCGAGGCTTCGTTCCGCTGGCGACCGACACTCCCCCGGTTCCCGGTGTCGAGGTGACCGTCACCGGCCGCCTCCGGCCGTCGCAGGAGCGGCGAAGCATCCAACTCTCCGACCCGAGCGATGGTGTGCTGCGTGAGGCGCAGCGGATCGACCTCGACCGCCTGGCCCCGCAGTTCGAGAGTCCGGTACTGCCGATGTACATCGATCTGATCGCGTCGACGCCGCCCGAGATGGACGGGCTGCCCGAGACGGTGGTCGCCCCCGACCTCAGCGAGGGCAGTCACCTCTCGTACGCAGCACAGTGGTTCATCTTCTCGATTGCTGCCGCCGCCGGCTGGTTCCTGGCCGTCCGGCGTTCGGCACGGACTCGACAGCGCGGGCGGGCCGGCGAGTCAGCTGAAGGCCAGGCGACTGCCCCGGCAGACGAACCCGCTGTCGAGCCACCACCGTCTCACGCCGACCTGTCCACCGACGTCACGATCGAGGACGACTACCGGCTTCGGAACTAGGCCTCGACGATCGTGGTTTCCGCGACGATCGGTGCTCACGATCGATTTTCACGCCCGTTCGATCGTCGCCATCCGACGGAACTGTTCGACGACGTCGGGGCTGTGATGGTTGGGGTCGAGCTGCCGGTACACCGCCTCGACGTTGACGGCGATGCGCCCGAACTCGCCGAGTCGGGCGAAGTCCTCGGAGGCGCCGATCGCCCGGGCGATGTCGCGTGCGGCATCGAACGCATCGATCCCGGCGGCGTGGCGCGCCGTGGCCTCCTGGTCGACGAACGCGAGGTAGTCGCGCACCGCAGTGACGCCCGACTTGTCGGTGACGGGGCCGTGACCGGGCACGACCCGGTCGACGTCCAGACCGAGCATGAGGTCGCAGGCGTCGACCCAATTCGACAGTGGTCCGGCCCACACGATCGGCGTGCCACCGATGAAGAGGATGTCGCCGGTGTAAACGACGCCGGCATCCGGCACGACGGCGATCGAGTCGCCCGCCGTGTGCGCCGGACCGACCTCGATCAGTTCGACGGTTCGACCGCCGACATCGAGTTCGAGCCGTCCGTCGAATGTGCGGTCGGGCTCTCGCAACACGATGCCGTCGAACTCGAACTCGCCGAAGAAGCTCCGGAAGAGTTCACCGACCTCACCGGGTGCCTGGTTGAGCGCGGCGAGCATCGACGGCGGCACTTCGGCCATCTCCTCGGCGGCAGCGGTCGTCGCGACGATCTGAGCGTCACCGACGAGCTGGTTGCCGTAGCAGTGGTCGCCGTTGGCGTGTGTGTTGACGACGGTCGCGATCGGCGCGGATCGGGTGTGGTCGGTCATCGCATCGAGCATTCGTTGCGTCAGATGCAGATCGAACAACGTGTCGACCAGCAACGACGTGCCGTCACCGACGACGAGCCCAGCGTTGCTCCATCCCCAACCGCCATCGCCCTGCAGGTACGCCAGGCATCCGTCGCCCACTTCGGTCAGGCTCGTCTCGCGATCGCTCATGCCGATGGCCTACCACGATGGCGTCCTGCTTGCGGTCCCGAGCCGAGCGTGGGAGACGTGGGCGACGGAGCGATGTCTCCGGCGGGTCGGTCGTCTGCTGCCCGGGTTGACGCCGTCGCACGACGAGGGCCGACGCGACCGGCGCGGACGACGCCGACCTGTTGGCGACCATGAACCAGTTCCGCTCGGGCGTCTGACCAGGCGGGAGGGATAGGTTCTCGCTCGTGACGACCGTTCCCGCTGCCGCCTCGATGCTGCGCGAGTTGCTCGAAGATGGCCGGTTGCTCACGGTGCCGGGCTGTTCCGACGCGCTGGGAGCGCGGCTCATCGAGCAGGCGGGGTTCGATGCCGCCTACATGACCGGTTTCGGGTCGTCCGCGACCCTGCTCGGCCAACCCGACGTCGGCCTGCTCACCGGGGCCGAGATGGCGACGAACGCCGGGCGGATCGCCGCGGCGACGGCGCTGCCGGTGATCGCGGATGGCGACACCGGGTACGGGAATGCGATCAATGTCGCCCGGACGGTCGGCGCCTACGAGCGGGCCGGAGCCGCAGCGATTCAGCTCGAGGATCAAGTCATGCCGAAGCGGTGCGGGCACATGGCCGACAAGTCGGTCGTCTCGACCGGCGAGATGGTCGGCAAGGTTCGTGCCGCGATCGACGCCCGCGATGAGATGCTGGTGATCGCCCGCACCGACGCCCGAGCGTCCGAGGGGCTCGACGCAGCGATCGATCGGGCGCACGCCTACGTCGACGCCGGGGCCGACCTCGTGTTCGTCGAAGCACTCGAGTCGATCGACGAGTTCGCTCGGGTCGGCGCAGCTGGGTTCGGCGTGCCGCTCGTCTACAACTGGGTGGAGGGTGGCCGGTCCCCGGCGCTGCCAGCACATGTGATCAGCGAGCTCGGATATCAGGTCCTGCTCCTTCCGATCTCGCTGCTCCTGGCGGCGACCCGGGCGATGCAGGAAACGCTCGCGGCGATCCGTGAGACCGGAACGACGACGCCCGGGGCGTTCGGCGACGATCCGTTCGCCGAGTTCAACGAGATGATCGATTTGCCGGCGTTCCTTCGGACCGAGGCCGATTATCGGGACGGCTGATCGTCAGTAGCGGTCGTTCGAACGCTTCTTCGGCGGCGCCTTGAACGGCGCCTCGATCAACAGCTCGAATCGTGCGTCGTCCGGTTGGTTCTTGTCGTTCAGGTTGCGCAGGTAGTTCTTGAGCGCCGAGCGGGCCGGAGCGACGTGCTCACCCTTCATGCCGGCCGACCGTGACAGCGCGTCCTTGGCCTTCGCGACACGTTCCTTGCGCGCGGCCTTCTCGGCGTCGGAGTAGTTGCTGGCCGGCTTCTTCGCCTTCGCCTCCTGGCGAGCGATCCGCTCTGCCTCGAGTTCCTTCAACGACTTCTGTTCGGCCATGACGGTCGACGATAGCGTCAGCCGCGCCCAGCGCCTGGCGCCGTGGCCACATAGATCGTGCTGGTCGAGTTGCGACCGGTGTAGTGGTTCGGAAAGGCCACCACGTGTGGTTCGACGGTGGCGAAGACCGTGCGCATCACATCGACGAACTCCTCATTCGGTGAGAACTCGTCGGACCAGAGCGAGAAGACGCCGCCGGGCCGCAGATGGTCGACCACCCGGCGGAGCCCGTCTGGGCGGTAGAAGCCGGCATGACTGGCGTTCAAGAGATGGCTCGGGGTGTGGTCGATGTCGAGCAGGATCGCATCGAGTCCGTCACCCAGTTCGGCCGGGAAGCCTTCGTCGATCATGGCGAAGAAGTCACCGTGTACGAACGTGCAGCGCGGATCGGCGGCCAGTTCGGCGCCGAGCGGCACGAGGTGACAGTCGTGCCAGGCGATCACCGCGGCGAGAGCATCGACGACGTGAATCGATTCGACTCGCGGATCGCGCAGCGCTGCGTGCGTCGTGTGCCCCAGCCCGAGACCGCCGACCACGACCCGTAGATCGTCGCCCGCCACTGCGGCGAGTCCGAGGTTCGCGACCGCCTCCTCACCGGCCGTGAACAGGGACGACATCAGGAAGTCCTCACCGAGTTTGACCTCCCAGACGTCGACCTGCAGCGTCGGCTCCAGCCGGCGACGCAGGCTGATCTCACCCATGCTCGTCTGCTGACTGTCGAGGTGTTCGAATCCGCGGCTCATGGTCGACATTTCCAGGCGGAGGCGATGCAGCACGGTAGCCCGATCGGCACCCGTGGCGCCTCGCAGCGGGCAGTGGCGACCAAACACTGGCACCGGTCCACGAAGAGGAATAGGGTTGTTATCACGAATCGGACTGACCCCGTGGGTACTGCCGAACACTGCAGAACGGAGACCACGATGAAGTTGACGATGACGGCAGCGATCACCGCCCGGTGGGGGCACCGTGTCGACGGGCTGATCCATACTCATGCGTGGACGGTCGAGGCCACCGTGGCCGGGCCGACCGACGCGCCGATGGTCATACCCGCCGACGAGCTCGAGCAACTACTGCACGAGACCGTCGCCCCCTGGGAGAAGCACTACCTCACCCACGAAGACGTCGGGGAGTGGAAGGGCTATCAACCCATCGTGTGGGAACGCGAGCCGACGGTCGAAGAGATCGCTCGGCATCTGTGGGAACTCGTCCACTCCTGCGTGCCGCACCTCGAGTCGATCGCCCTGATCGAGAGCACCGAGTTCGACCGATGCCGGACCGTGCGACTCGCCGCCGAACCCGCCGGCTGACGTCGACCGAAGTGCCCACGCGACAGGGGTCGCTGCGTCAACCAACAGGACGACGTCGATCTGCGGGCGGTCGTCGCCTTCATCACGACCCAAGATCCCCGGCGCTCTCAACCGTCTCGCGGTCGAGACATGCGAGGAAGCGACTCATTTCGTCGTTCCAGGTGACCGGATCCTCGAAGTACGGCGAGTGCCCCGACCCAGCGATCTCGACGACGCGGGCATCGGGAAGCATGTCTGCCGCCGCGTGGACCGCGGCGGGCGGAAACAGTGGGTCGCGGTCGCCGACGATGCAGAGGATGGGCATGGTGAGGCGATCGGCGTCGGACTGATCGTGTGTGGTACCGAGGATCCTCGGCATCACCACGCTGGGATCCATCGTGCCCATTCCTCCGAGCTGCTGGTACAGCAGGGCGCGGGCCGGATCGCGCTCGGCGAGTGACGGGTCGATCGCAGGATGCGCTCCGAGGCGATCGGTGATGTCCGGGGCGGGTGGCCGCGCGCTCATCGCAGCCGACACCGCACCGGACGTCAGTCCTCCCAACGAGTCGGCGAGCACGAGCGAGCGCACAGCCCGCGGCGCGCGAGCGCAGCGCCCAGGCTGGTCCAACCGCCCATCGATTGTCCGACCAGATCGGCGCGCTCGATGCCGAGGTGATCGAGGATCACCAACAGGTCGGCGGCGGCGACCGAAGGACCCGTACGGTCGGCGTGATCGGTCGAGCGGCCGAAGCCGCGGTGGTCCCACAGCACGACGGTCCGGTCCCGAGCAAAGTGAGTCGCTTGGTGGATCCAGACCGCATGGTTGCCACCGAGGCCATGGCTCAGTACGAGCGGGACCCCTCCCTCGCCCAGCACCTCGACGTACAGCGACTCTCCGTCATGCTCGACGGTCAGCGTGCACCGCCCGGGTTGGTCACTCGATGTTGAGCCCGTTCGGTCGACCATCGGGCGAGCATATGTCCCCAATCGGAACCACAGGGTCGACATCTTGTGGTCAGAGCACTCCGGGTTGCCACGGAGTGTCGCTCCCACGGTGTGGGAGACTCGGCGCATGGTGATCACCCGGGAAAAGCAAGCCGTTCAGCACGGAGTGGAGGCGGCGGCCGACGGACTCGTGGCGGTATCGCACGAGCTGTGGGACAACCCCGAACTGGCCTTCGAAGAGTTCCACTCGGCCGAGGTGTGCAGCGACGCGCTCGATCGGGCCGGCTTCGATGTCACCAGTGCCATCGGTGGCCTCGAGACCTCGTTCGTGGCCGAGCACGGCACGGGCGATCTCGTCGTCGGCATCTGCGCGGAGTACGACGCGCTCCCCGACATCGGCCACGCCTGCGGGCACAACATGATCGCCGCGTCGGCCATCGGCGCCGGCATCGGCCTCGCACGGTTGGCGGACGAACTCGGGATCACGGTACGCGTCTACGGCACGCCGGCCGAGGAAGGCGGGGGCGGCAAGATCCTCATGGCCGAGCAGGGCGCCTTCGACGGCGTACATCTTGCGATGATGGTGCATCCCAGTCCGTTCGAGAGCGACGTCTTCCCCACGCTGGCGAGCAGCAAGTGCTGCTACCGGCTCCACGGCAAGAACGCGCACGCGTCGCTTGCGCCGAACCTCGGCGTGAACGCCGCCGATGCGATCACGATCGCCCAGGTGGCCATGGGCCTCCTTCGCCAGCACCTCGAGCCGGGTGACCAGATCCACGGCATCGTGACCAGGGGCGGGGAGGCCCCCAACGTCGTGCCGGCCCTCGCCGAGGCGAAGTACGTGATGCGGGCTCCGACCCTCGAAGCGCTCAAACAGCTCGAGCCGCGAGTTCATCGCTGCTTCGAAGCCGGGGCACTCGCGACGGGCGCCGAGCTCGAGATCGAGTCGTTCTCCCACGGGCGCTACAGCGAGTTCGTCCACGACGACGCACTCGCGAACGCGTACCGCGGCAACGCCCAGGAGATCGGCCGGGTGTTCAAGCCGCGGGTGGGCGGTGCCGCCGGCTCGACCGACATGGCGAACCTCTCGCTCATCATGCCCACAATCCACCCGAGCATCGGGTTGAACTGCGCGCCGCACGTCAACCACCAGCCCGAGTTCGCCGCCCATTGTCGAACCGACGAGGCCGACAAAGCGGTGATCGACGGCGCCACGGCGATGGCCTGGACCTGCATCGATGCTGCCACGGATCCCGAGATGCGCGAGCGCTTCCTACGCGGCGACACGGCCTACGGTCATCGCACCGAGTACCCCTGGAAGTGACGACGACGCTGTGATCGAGATCTCGCGGGCGGGCGGCGGCAACCTCGTCCGTGTGGTTCGAGGCGACGGCAGCACGAAGCGCTCATCCGAGGCCCCTGTCGTCGTTCAGCTCTGACCGAACGACGCCCGAGGCGCCCTCCTGCACGCACTCGCTCGCCAGCAGGGCGTCAGGTGGACCTGCCGTTGCTGTGGCTCGGACGAAGTCTGTTCGCACACCTTCGGAGGGCCGACGTCAGTGAGCTCAACGCACACCCCCAGACTCTCGTCGTGGCCGTTCTCTGATGCCGTCGAGGCAACCCACGGAACCACGGAAGCGGCCCGCGAACTACGATCCACGCATGCCGCGCTTCATCTGCGTCCTCTCACCAACGGCACCCGACAGTCCTGCACTCGGCGACGAGGTACTCGCAGCCCACGGGGCGTATCTCCAGGGCCTTCACGCTGACGGGATTCTGATCGCAGCGGGCCCTCTCGACAATCCGACGGCTGGCCTCGTGATGTTCGACGCCGCCGACCGCGACGAGGCAGTCGGCATCGCCGAGGCTGATCCTGCCGTCGAGCACGGTGGCCAGGTGGCCCACGTCCGGGAATGGACCATCGCCATCGGCGGCTAGCGCCTCCGGCCGACGACGGGCTCTGACAATCCTGCCAGCGGTCGACTCACACGATCCCGGAGCACCCGGAGCGGCACGTCGGATGACGAGAACCGTTCAGTCGAGGTGGTCGTCGAGGTGGTCGTCGAGGTGGTCGTCGAGGTGGTCGTCGAGGTGAACGTCGAGGTGGTCGTCGACGAAGTCGCCGATCACGCCGATCGCCTCAGCGAGATGCTTCCTGCCGTCGTGCCCGGTGTAGTAGTGGGTGGCACCGCGCACCTGGTGGAGTCGCTTGTCGTCGTGGGGTACCGCTTCGAACAGGCGCATCGTGTGGCTCGGGGTGCAGGCATCGTCGGCGGTGTTGCCGACCACCAGGACCGGCTGGGTCACGCTCGGCAGACTCTTCTGCGCGTCGCCCCGGGCGTGGTCGAGGCTCCACTGACTCAACCAGCTCCGTAGCGTGCAGAACCTGGCCAGACCGACCGGGCCGTCGTTGACCACCCGCGGGTCACCGAGGAAGCACCAGCCGGGCTTCCGATCGCTCGGATCGATCGTCGGGTCGAGCCATCTCGGGTCGGCCATCGTGCCGTGAACGACGAACGCTCTCTCGGCGTGCGGCTCGCCCACTTCGTGCAGCGCCGCCAACTCGCCCTGCACCCATGCCGTGATCCGCCGATTCCTCACGTGCTGCGCCGCCCGGTACTCCGCCACGAACTCGAGCGAGTAGGGCGGCTGGTTCGCGTTCGTGGGGTCGTAGAGATTCAGCTTCGGGTCACGTTCGAACGGCCTTGCTTCGTCGGTGATCGATGCGTCCATCCATTCGGTCAACGTCTCGTGGCGCGAGATGTGAGCAGCGAGCATCATCAGCGCATCGGCGGGCGGCAGGTTCTCGGGTCCGACGACATACGGCTCGCCGGCCGGGGTGTCCACGATGCCCTCCCCGGCGTTCGCAACCGCCTGGTAGTAGGCCGACAGCGAGCCGCCACCCGACCATCCCGCGAGCACGACGTGCTCGTAGCCGAGTCGCTCCTTGGCGTCCTTCACCACCTGGCCGAGGTCGGCGACCACCTTCTCCATGATCAACGCCGAGTCGGTGCCGCGGTATCGCGAGTTCGCCCAGATGACATGGTGGCCGGCGGCGGCCAGGCCCGGCACGATCGGCAGGTACATCCCGCCGCCCGTCGGGTGCATGAAGACCAGGACCCGCTTGCTGGGTGTCGCCGTCGGGCGGACGAGGTGGCAGTCGAGCCCGATGATGTTGCCGCCACCGCCGTAGGTGTCGCTGAACGCAGCGTCCTCACGGTGAACGAGTACGTACGCGACCCGCTCGCACCCGGGCGGCGTGCCCGGGGCGTTGTCGTCCGACACCGTCAGACCTTCACGGGTGGGTCGGCAAAACTGCTCAGCGCCGTGATCTCCGCATCCGAGAGCGCCAGTACCTGCTCGTATCGATTCGGCGGATAGTTCAGGTGCGGCTTCGACGGGTCCATGGGCGGTTGTTCCACGGCGCCACCCTCGCCTGCGTACGCCGTCGGGTTCTTGAACCGGTCGAGCTCGTCGGCCGAGATGCCGGCCAGCTCGACGACCTCCGGGTCGATCCAGGCCTCAGGATCGATCGCCTCCTGGGAGGTCGCGACTTCGAGCGTGAGACCCTCGGGGCCGGCGAAGTAGATCGACTGGCACATGCCGTGATCGATCTCACCGATCACGTTGACGCCCCGGGAGCGGATGCGGTCGCGGATCGCCAGGAGTTCCTCGCGCGTGTCGACGTTGAACGCGACATGCTGCATCGTGCCGGGCGCCGACTTGCCGGCTCCGGAACCGGCGTGCGTCACGCCGATTTCCGAGCCGATCTCGTCGTTGCCGCGGCAGTTGCACGAACGCCACCGAGCAGAAGTCGTTCAGCCGGCAGAACCCGTGCCAACCGCCCGGGACACCGTGCATCCAGAACAGCGCCTCGAGTTCGGCACCGAGCACGTCGGAGAAGAACTCGATCTGCCCCTTGATGTCGGCGGTACTGATCGCGAGGTGGTGCACCCCGTTGATCCGCACGTTCGTCACAGCCATGTTCATCTCCTCACCGCCGACCTGGGGAGTCGGGCAGACCAGGCTCGCAGCAGTCTTGGGCTCGTGTCGAGTCGCGATGCTCGCTCGCACATGTCGACGGGGCCGCCGGTGCGCATCCCCAAGCGCTCCGGCGACCCCGTCAAGCCGACGATCCGCCACGTGTTCGGCCGATCGAGGTGCGCCTGAAGGTTGCTCGCCTCTTGTGGTGAGGCGGAGGAGCCTGTCAGGCGCTGGTTGTGTTCCCGCCTGGTCTCACCGTAGACGATTGCCACCCTGAGCGCAAGAGAACTTTGCTATCTCACGATGGGTGAGAACAACACCGCAGCGACTCGCATCCCACTCCATCCCGAGACGTCTCGCACCGACAACGTGCAACCATCTCGGGCTCGTGTCGAGTGCAACGCCGGCCGGGCGCGACGACGGGGCCACCGGCGCTCGATCCCCGTCGCGTCGGTGGCCCCGTCAGGCTGCTCGTCAGCTCACTTGTGTGGCTGGTCGTAATGGGCCTGGAGGTTGCCTCCACTGAGCGTCTGCAGCGGCACCTCGAGCACGACGTTCGCCGGGTTCGCCGTCTCGTAGACGTGGATCGCCATCTGGTCGTCACGACCGGGCTCGCCGTAGTCGACGAGGGTGAATTCGATCGAATATCCCTCGTCGCCGTTGTAGCGACCCTCACCCGTTCCGATCAACGTGTCGAGTGGTGCGGGCGGCGGGGCCTGGATGATGTCCGGGTCGTCGGTGCACGCAACCGTGGTCAGGTGCTCCAGCATGTGGAACTGGTTGCCGCTCCAGTTGATCTCGAGGTTGTTCGAGAGCAGCAGGTCGCAGTGGATCGTGAGGCCACGTGTCACCCGCACGCCGTCGACGCGGATCTGATGGCCACCACCGGTGAAGCGGCCCTCGCCCTCGACGACGGGCGGTTCACAGTCGAGTTCCGGCACCTCGACCCATATCGATTTGCCGGAACCGCCCGGAGCGCCGCCGCCCCAGTCGGCGACCGCAGTCGCCGACATCAACAACAACTGGCCGACCTGCGCTCCGTCGGGCAGCGGAATCGACCCCGAGAACGAATAGCTCGGCGCCACGTACGCACCCGAGTCGACGACAACGTTCTGGAGCGCGATGTCGACCTGCGAGTTCGCTCGCCTGAGATCATCGGTCGGGTCCCCATCGGCCGGGGTCCACGCCGTCGACGTGTACTGAATCGCCGGTCCGCCTTCGTCAGCGCACACCACCTGGGCCTCGAGCCCGGGACTGTGCGCTGATGCGACGCCGCCGATCGCCATGGAGCCGACGGTGAATCCTGCGATCACCGTCGGTACGAGAATCTTCTTCAACATGTCCGCCCCTTTGCGTTGTCGACCACTTGTGAGGTCGTGTCGCCCAACCTTACGGCCAGATCACTCTGTGCGCAAGAGAGCTTCGCTATCTCACTGTACGTGGGCATGCGGCCGAGGCTCGTGAACAATTTCAGGCCGGCATCCAGTGGCGTGCCATCGCTTCGGCCTGACGTATCACCGTCGCGTACAGGTTTCGCGGTGGACCGTCCGACAGCGCAGATGCGTCGGCCACGAACAGACCCTCGTACCCGAGCAGCGCTCCGCGCCGGTCGAGGGCCGTGCCGATCCGGCACGACCCGGCGATGTGGTGGTACCCGCCGAGGTTGCCGGGGAGCCAGGCCCGGAGCGCCGCCTCGTCGCCCTCGAGCGTCGACGCCGACGTGCCGTGCCGGTCGACATATCGTTCCCCCACCACCGACTGCACGCCGGGAGAACTCAGCAGAGCGAGTGCTTCGCTCACCACCAGGACGAGCCCATCCAGATCTGCGGGCGAAGACAGTTGGTTCAGCTCCACCAACGGTGCTCCCTCGGGGTCCGGCAGTGTCACCTGTCCCACGCTCTCGATCGCCAGGTGACCGGCGAGCACAGCGCCCATTTCCGGCCGTCCCGGAAGGCGATCCATGACGACGATCTGACGCTCCGGTCGCTCCACCGTGACCCCGATCGTGACCCCGGCATCAGTGGGCTGCCGCAGGTCGAACGAGATCGCCACACCCACGTGATCCTGGAGACCGGCACCGACACCCGGCGTATCGACGCCCGATCGCAACAGGAGCTCCGGCGTTCGAATCGCTCCGGCGCACAGCACGACACGATCGGCTTCCAGTTCGTCGCCCGACCGCACGACGACACCGACGGTCCGTCTGCCGTCGAAGACGATCCGATCGACGACCGTGTCGCACATCACGGTCAGATTCTCCCGGGAGGCCGCCGGCCGCAGATAGGCATCGGCCGCCGAGACCCGTCGGCCGTCGCGCCGGATCAGCGACACGGGGGCCGCATCAGACGTCGCCCCGATGACGGCGGTCGCGACCGGACCCAGGTCGGTGACCGGCTCCGTCGGGAACGCATGACCGGCAGCGGCGTCGGCAGGATCACCGATGATGACGCCCCCGTTGATCAACGAGGAGCCGCCCAGTCCCGAGCCCTGCGCATACGTCTGTGGGGCGAACCCGGGTCGCCGCACCACGAGCGTCCGTGCGGCGATCCGTTCCGGTCGGTCGAGCACCGGTTCACCGGGTGCTCCGACGCCGGCGCCGTGATCGGGACCGGCTTCGACGAGCGTGACCGCGTTCGATTCCAGCTCGCTCAATCGCGCCGCGACGACGCATCCTGCGGAGCCGCCACCGACGATCAGCCAACGTGTCATCCTGTCTCCCGCGGGGTCTCCTTCGGCAGGCCTGCCAGGTGCGCGGCATCGTTGTAGCGGGCCAATCTCCATCGGCCCGGTCTGGTCTGCACGAAATCGGTGAGCGAGGTGTTGACCGTGTGCAGCTCGAACCCACCCGCCTGCGGGAGTCGCAGCAGTTGACGGAACGAGGCATCGACGACACCACCGTGGCACGCCACGACGATCACACCGCCCGGGTTCGCAGTCACGACCTCCGACACGACCTCACCGACCCGGTGATGGAACGTGGCCAGCGTCTCGCCACCGGGAAACCGCTCTCCGTGAGGGTCCCCGTGCCAGTCGGGCATGCCGTGACGCTCGACGAACTCCTCGAAGGTGAGCCCGTCGCAGTCCGGACCCGGGTCGTGCTCGCCGAACCGCGCATCGGTGTACACGTCGAGATCGAGGGCCGGCGCGATGATCTCGGCCGTCTCGGCGGCACGGGGGTACTCGCTCGAGTACAGCACGGTCGCGCCGGCCAACTCACCGGTCTCTGCGATGCGGTCCCGCAACCGTTCGGCCTGACGCCGCCCCAATGGTGAGAGCCCCGAGCAGCTCCGCGGGCCGCCGAGCACACGCGCGACCGTCGTGTTCGACTCGCCGTGGCGGACCAGCACCAACCTGACCGGCGTGAACCCGTCGGCGCCCACGCCGTCGCTCATGCCGTCGCCCCCTTCGCATCGGCGTACGCCACGATCGCGTCGTACTCGTCGTCGGACAGCGGCAACACCGACAGACGGTTGCCGCGGGCCAGTAGCCGGCAGTCGACCAGCTCCGGGATCCGCTTCAACTCGGCGAGCGAGACGAAGTCGAGGCCACGGTCCGGGGCGACCGTCACCCAGTCCCAGCGAGGATCCCCGGGGTCGGATCTCGGGTCGTGGTACTTGGCCGTCGGGTCGAATTGTGTGGGGTCGGGCTCGGCGCCCTTGACGATCTTGCAGATGCCGGCCACACCCGGCGGCCTGGCGTTCGAGTGATAGAAGATCGCCCGGTCACCCCGCTTCATCTCACGCATGAAGTTTCGGGCCTGATAGTTCCGCACGCCATCCCATCCCTCACGCTTGTTGCGCACGAGATCGTCAAAGCCGAAATCGTCGGGTTCGGATTTCAACAGCCACTTCGCCACCCCGTCGACCGTAGCGCCGACACCTGCCGTGAGGACCCGTCGAAGTTCACACGATTGCGCGAAGAAATTTCGTTCAAACACCCATCGAACCTGACGCGACCTCCTAGGTTCGCGCCAGTGGCCCCACGGCACCGTCTGACCATCCGGTCCATCGAACCCGATCCGCGAGCGGCGGCCATCGCGGCGGCAGCCGAGCAACTCGGTACTGATCTCCAGCGCCCGGAAGACGTCGAGGTCGCCGACCTCTACTTCATCGAGGGTGAACTCGATCAGGACGAGCAGAACAGGCTGCACGGATTCCTCGTCGATCCGCTGCTCCAGAAGGGCTCGTGGAACGATCCGACGTCCGACGGCACGGAGATCACGTTCCTCCCCGGGGTCACCGACAACGCCGCCGCCACGCTCATGCAAGCCTGTCACCGTCTCGGCTTCGACGTCACGGGCACGGCCACCGGTCGCCGGATCGAATTCGGTGAATCAGTCGATGCGACACGGCGCGAGGGCCTCGTGAAACGGATCATCGCCAACCCGGTCATCGAGCGGTGGAAGCACGGCTGCGTCGAGCCGACGTTCCACCCGGTCGCCCACGCGGCGGGAGCACCCGAAACCGTGCCGATCGCCGGTCGAACCTCCGATGAGCTGGCGCAGATCGGCGCGGAGCGGGCGCTCGCCCTCGACCCGGCCGAACTCGAGGTGATCCAAGTCCACTACGCCGAACTCGGCCGAGAGCCCACCGACATCGAACTCGAAACGCTGGCCCAGACCTGGAGCGAGCACTGCGCACACAAGACGTTCCGAGCGGTCATCACGACCGACGACGGCGAGGACCGATCCCCGCTCATCGACATGCTGCGCGAGACGACGAACGCGATCGACGCCCCGTACGTGAAGTCGTCGTTCGTCGGCAACGCCGGGATCATCGGCTTCGAGGGCGACAGCACGTTGGCGCTCAAAGCTGAAACGCACAACCACCCGTCGGCGGTCGAACCCTTCGGCGGCGCGAACACCGGCGTCGGCGGAGTGATACGTGACATCCTCGGCATCGGCCACCGGCCGCTCGCGATCACCGACGTGCTCTGCTTCGGGCTCCCGGAGACCCGCCTGGAGGACGTTCCCGACGGAGCGCTCCATCCGCTGCGGATCCGCGAGGGGGTGATCGCCGGGGTCGCCGACTACGGCAACAAGATCGGTCTGCCGACCGTGGCCGGAGCGATCGTGTACGACCCGGGTTACACCACCAACCCGCTCGTGTTCGCCGGCTGCATCGGCTCCGCTGACGGTTGGGAGCCCGATCGGGGCCCCTTCCCAGGTGACCGCGTGATCCTGCTCGGCGGAAGGACCGGACGTGACGGCATCCGTGGTGCCACGTTCAGTTCGCTCACGATGGATGCCTCGACGGGCGAGGTTGCCGGCGCCTCGGTACAGATCGGCGATCCGATCGTCGAGAAGCTGCTGATCGACGTGCTCGCCGATGCGTCCGATCTCTACACCGCGATCACCGACTGTGGGGCCGGCGGCCTGTCCTCGGCAGTCGGCGAGATGGCCGAGGGTGTCGGCGCCGACGTCGACCTCGATCGGGTACCGCTCAAGTACGCCGGGCTCGAACCATGGGAGATCTGGCTGTCGGAAGCTCAGGAACGAATGATCATCGCGGTCGGAAGCGCAAAGATCGGGGAACTCGAAGCTCGCTGTCGACGGCACGGCGTCGAGATGTCGGACATCGGTGGTTTCACCGGCGACGGTGTCCTGACCGTGCGGAGCGGCGGCGAGATCGTGCTCGAGATGACCACCGAGTTCCTCCACGACGGCCGCCCGCAGCGCGAGCTGACCGCCACCATGCCGCAGCCGCGTCGGGGAGAGTACGTCGGCAGGGACGTCGCCGACCCGAGAGACGCCGTCTTGCGTCTGCTCGCCCACCGCAACATCGCGTCGAAGTCTCGGACGATCCACCGATACGACCACGAAATCCTCGGAGCGACCTCCGTCCGCCCGTTCGTCGGCCGACTGTCGGACGCGCCCGCCGACGGGGTCGTCATCGCCGAACCGTCCGAGACGTCAGGCTTCGCGATCGGAATCGGCCTCAACCCGTGGCACGGCATGACCGACCCCGAGGCCATGGCCTACGGCGCCGTCGACGAGGCGATCCGCAACGTCGTCGCCGTCGGCGCCGATCCTGACCGCATCGCCCTGCTGGACAACTTCTCCTGGGGCGACCCCCAGCGGGAGTCGACGCTCGGCGAGCTGGTCGCGGCCGTCGACGGCTGCTGCGCTGCGGCGATGGCGTATCGCGCGCCGTTCGTGTCGGGCAAGGACTCGCTGAACAACGAGTACACCGGCGCCGACGGCCAGCGACACTCGGTGCCTCCGACGTTGGTGATCACTGCCGTGGCCCACGTCCCCGACGCCGACCGAATCGTCACGCCGATGCTGCAGCAGGCCGGCAACGTACTCATTCAGCTCGGCACAACCAGCCGCGAGTTCGCCGGCAGTCATCTCGATCTCGTATACGGCGAGCCCGCCGAACCCGGCAGTGCGCCGGCGCCCGACCCCGACGCACCCAGCCGCTATCGCAACCTGCATCAGGCCATACTCGACGGCCTCGTGCGGGCTTGCCACGATGTCAGCGAGGGTGGGCTGGCGGTCACGCTGGCCGAGATGTGCATCGCTGGCCGCCTGGGCGCCGAGATCACCGATCTTCCCCATGACAGCGTGGTCGCCGGCCTGTTCGCCGAATCGCAGAGCCGACTCGTGGTCGAGGTCGCCGACGACGACGTCAGCCGCTTCTCGCGCGTCATGCACGAAGAGGTTCATGTGCTCGGCCGGGTGACCGACGAACCCGAGCTGCGGCTGCCGGGCGTCGAGCCGATCACCGTCGAGGCCCTGGCCGACGCCTTCAACCGTATCGTCGTCCCCGACCCGCTGGGAGCCGACAGATGAGCGGCGTCCCCGCACTCGTCATCGCCGGTCCGGGCACGAATCGCGATCGAGACCTCGCCTTCGCGCTCGAACTCGCCGGTGCCGAGGTGACCGTTGCGCTCGTCGACGAACTCGTCGAACGCCCCGAGCTGGTCCGCGAGGCCCGGCTGGTCGGGCTGGCCGGCGGTTTCTCGTATGGCGACTCGCTCGGTGCGGGGCGCATGCTGGCACTCGACCTCATGGCCGGCATCGGCGACGAGATGACGGAATTCGTCGCCAGCGGGCGCCCGGTGATCGGTATCTGCAACGGGTTCCAGGTGCTGACCCGATCGAAGTTGCTGCCGGGTGCACTCGGCCACAACGCTCACGGGCGGTTCGAGTGCCGATGGGTCGTGCTGGAGCCGCAACCGAAGTCGCGGTCCGTCTGGACCAAGGGACTCGATCAGCCGATCCACTGCCCCATCGCCCACGGCGAGGGTCGCTACGTCCACCCCGATCCCGATGCACTGGCCGACGCCGGCCAGATCGCGCTCCGGTATCGGAGCACCAACCCCAACGGTTCGGTTGCCGACATCGCCGGGGTGTGCAACGCCGCCGGCAACGTGTTGGGTCTCATGCCGCACCCCGAGAACTTCGTCGTCGGTCGCCAACACCCGCACCACCTCCGAGGTGCCGGCATGGAAAACCTGGGTCTCGGACTGTTCCGCAACGGCGTGACGGCCGCCAAGGAGATGTGAACACCCGATGCGAACGAGCCTGTTCGATCCGTTCATGGAGATCGATCTCCCCTTGCCGGATCGCCGCGACGGCAAGGTGCGGGCCTCATGGTCGGCGGGGGACCGCCGACGTTTGATCGTCACCACCGATCGTCTGTCGGCATTCGACCGTGTGCTCGCCGGCGTGCCGTACAAGGGGCAAGTGCTCAACCAGCTCTCGGCGTGGTGGTTCGAACGGACCGCGGACATCATCGACAATCACGTCATCTCCGTACCCGACCCGAACGCACTCCTCGCCCACGAGGCGCAGCCACTGCCGGTCGAGGTCGTCGTCAGAAGCCACATCACGGGAGTCACCGACACCTCACTGTGGGGCATGTACGAATCGGGCGCTCGAACGATGTACGGCTACGAGCTACCCGACGGTCTTCGCAAGAACACGCCGCTCCCCCACCACATCGTGACGCCGACGACCAAGGCGCAGTCCGGTGGCCACGACGAACCGCTGTCGTGCTCCGAAGTGACCGAACGCGGACTCCTGGAGCCCGAGCTCTGGGATCGGGTGACCGCTGCAGCGCTCGATGTCTTCGATCGCGGCGTCCGTCTCGGCACCGAGGCCGGTCTGATCCTGGCCGACACGAAGTACGAGTTCGGCACGACGGCCGAGGGCGATCTGATCCTGATCGACGAGGTCCACACGCCCGATTCGTCGCGGTGGTGGATCGCCGAGAGCTATGACGAACGCGTCACCGCCGGTGAGGAACCCGAGAGCCTCGACAAGGAGGTCGTCCGGCGGGCGTACGCCGAGATCGGCTACAAGGGCGACGGCCCCGTTCCCGAGGTGCCCGGCGAGGTGTGGTCAGCGACGACCGCTCGCTACATCACCGCCTTCGAACGCCTGACCGGCGCCCCGTTCGGGCCCGGTGGATACCCGATCGCCGAACGACTCACCGACAACCTGAGAGAAGCAGGCCTGCTGTGACCACCACGCCCGTCAGCATCAACGACCACCCCAAGGAGGAGTGCGGAGTGCTCGGCATCTCCACGCCGCACGGCGACGGGGTCGCCGAGCTGACCTTCTTCGGTCTGTTCGCGCTCCAGCACCGCGGCCAGGAAGCAGCCGGCATCGCGGTCAGCGACGGTCAGCGGGCCCGGCTGCACAAGGACGACGGCCTCGTCGCCAACGTGTTCACACCCGACGCGATGGCACCGCTCACCGGCTACCACTCGATCGGCCACACGCGGTACTCGACGACCGGGTCGAACGCTCAACGCAATCATCAGCCGTTCCTGGTCGAGACGATGCACGGCCCCTTGGCGGTCGCCCACAACGGCAACATCGTCAACGCCAGCGCGCTCCGCGAAGAGCTCCTCAACCGGGGTTTCGGTCTCACCGCCACCAGCGACACCGAGGTCATCGCGCTGATGCTCGCCGCCGCCGGCGGCCGAACGTGGCAGGAACGCCTCGAACGCACCCTGCCCGCTTGGAAGGGTGCGTTCTCGCTGGTGCTGCTCGCAGCCGACGAGGTGATCGCCGTTCGAGACCCCTGGGGATTCCGCCCGCTGTCCGTCGGCCGCCTGCCGCAGGGCGGCTGGGCCGTTGCCAGCGAGACGTGTGCGCTGGCGACGCTCGGCTGCCTCGAGATCGACGAGGTGAAGCCTGGCGAGATCATCACGCTCCGCGGTTCCGAGATCGAACGTATCCAAGCGCTCACACCCGCTGCCAAGAGCGCACGGTGCACGTTCGAGTTCGTCTACTTCTCCCGGCCCGACTCGGTCTGGGACGGTCAGAACGTGCACCACGTCCGCCAACGACTCGGCGTCGAGCTCGCCCGCGAGAGCGGCATCGATGCCGACGTCGTGATCCCGGTGCCCGACTCCTCGATCCCCGCAGCGATCGGCTACTCGTCCGAGAGCGGTATCCCCCACAACGACGGACTCATCAAGAACCGCTACATCGGACGAACGTTCATCGAGCCGACCCAGTCGATGCGTGAACGCGGCGTTGCGTTGAAGTTCAACGCGCTGAGCGAGAACCTCGCAGGCAAGAGAGTCCTGATGATCGACGACTCGCTCGTGCGGGGCACGACCGCCGGCCCGCTGGTCAAACTCGTTCGGGATGCCGGCGCCACCGAGGTCCACATGCGGATCACGTGTCCGCCGATCACGCATGCCTGCCACTTCGGCGTCGACATGGGCCATGACGGTGACCTCATGGCCGCCCAGCGAACCGTCGACGAGATGCGTGGACACATCGGCGCCGACAGCTTGGCGTTCCTGTCGCTCGACGGGATGATGCGGGCGGTCGGAGCCGCCGACGGCTACTGCAACGCGTGTTTCACCGGTGACTATCCGCTGGCCGTCGGCGACGCTCAGGCCAAGCTCTCGTTCGAAGGGGCGATCGCCTGATGCGCGTGCTCGTCGTCGGGAACGGCGGCCGCGAGCACGCCATCGCCTGGGCCTGTGAGCAGCACGGACACACCGTCACCATGGCGAACGAGCTGGGTGGGGCCACGGCAGAGGACGTCGACCTCGTCATCCCGGGTCCGGAGTCCGTGTTGGTCGCGGGCATCGCCGACGAGTGTTCGTTCCGCAAGATCCCGTGTTTCGGCCCGACGTCGAAGCAGGCTCGCATCGAGTCCTCGAAGGGGTTCAGCCGCCAGCTCGCGCACAGTCTCGGCGTGCCGGGACCCGACTACCAGCGGTTCGACGAGAACGACGCCGCCGGCGCGATCGCCTGGTGGCGGCAGTTCGGGGGGCCGGTCGTGGTCAAGCTCGACGGATTGGCAGCCGGCAAGGGCGTGGTCGTCCCCTCGGACGACGCCGAGACCGAGGCCGCAATCCGTCGCACGGCGCTGCTCGGACCGTTCGTGCTCGAGGAGATGATGGCGGGTCCCGAATGCTCGCTTCTCGCACTGTGCGACGGCGCCACGGCGGTCTCGCTACCACTGGCCCAGGACCACAAACGCATCGGCGAGGGCGACACCGGCCCGAACACGGGCGGCATGGGCGCCTATGCACCTGCCCCGTTGCGTGAGGCGTCTGGCGAGTTGCTCGACACGTTCGTCCAGCCGATCATCGACTATTTCGCAGCGGCGTCGACCCCGTACGTCGGTGTGCTGTACGCGGGCCTGATGCTCACGGCCGACGGTCCTCGCCTCGTCGAGTACAACTGCCGATTCGGCGACCCCGAGACGCAAGCGGTGCTGCCCCTGCTCGAGTCGGACCTGGCGGCTCACATCCTGGCGTGCACGAACCATGCGGTCGCCGACGAACGGATCGAGATCAGATCCGGTGCGTCGTGCGTGGTCGTGGCCGCCGCTCCCGGATATCCGGTGAAGCCGCTCACGGGCACGAGCGTCACGCTGAACGGCTTCTCCACGACCGAGTGGGCGAACCGCTCGACGATCGAACCCGACGCAATTCTGTTCCCCGCCGGGGTTCGGGACGGCAAGACCGCCGGCGGCCGGGTCCTCGCAGTGACCGGTGTGGGTGACGACCTCGCAGCCGCCCGCGCCGCGGCCTACCGCGGGATGGACGGCGTCCACTTCGCCAACATGCACGTCCGACGCGACATCGGATCGGCGCGCCCCGGGCGCGATGCTCTCGTCGTACGCCGAGGTCGGCGTCGACATCGACGAAGGCGCCCGCGCGGTCGAGCGAATGACCGGAGCCGTCGAGCGGACCCTCGGTCCCGATGTGCTCCGGGGCGTCGGATCCTTCGGCGGCGTGATGTCGGCTCGCCCGATCCTCGCCCTGGACGATCCGGTGCTGGTGGCATCGGCCGACGGGGTCGGAACGAAGGTGGAGCTCGCAGCACGCCTCGGCAAGGTGCACGGAGTCGGTGTCGACATCGTCAACCACTGCATCGACGACGTCCTCGTCCAGTCGGCGAAACCGCTCTTCTTCCTCGACTACATCGCCGCCGGCTCGCTCGACGCCGATCTGGTCGCCGACGTGGTGACCGGCATGGCCGAAGCCTGCGAAGCGGCGGGTTGTGTGCTCCTCGGCGGCGAAACAGCAGAGATGCCGGGGGTGTACGCCGACGGCGCCTTCGATGTCGCCGGCACACTGGTCGGCCTCGCCGAGCGGAGCGAGCTGCTTCCACGAGCCGATGTCGTACCCGGCGACGTGCTGATCGGCGTCGCATCGAGCGGTCCCCACACCAACGGCTTCTCGTTCCTCCGCAAGCTGTTCGACTGGGTGCCGATGGACGTCACCCCGCCCGGCTTCGAGCGGTCGCTCGGCGACGCGCTGCTCGAACCGCACCGCTCGTACCTGCCGGTGCTCGCTGACGCCTTGGCGTCGGGACGGGTGAAGGCACTCGCCCACATCACCGGTGGTGGCCTCCCGGAGAACCTTCCCAGGGTGCTGCCCGACGGCGTCGACGCCGAGATCGCGCTGGGCTCGTGGCCCCGCAGCCCGCTGTTCGAATTGATCTCCGAGCTCGCGACCGGCGTCGACGTCCACGAGCTTCATCGCATGCTGAACATGGGTATCGGAATGGTCGTCGTGTGCTCGCCCGACGACGCCGATGACGTGCAGGCCTCGATCCCGGAACAGACGTGGGTGATCGGCGCACTCGTCGGCGGCGAGTCCGGCAGCCGGACCGTCCATCTCGTCTGACCGTGGCGGTGTGCTGTCAGGCTGCCCGGCATGCCCGAGACCTACATCAACCCGTCACCGGAGAACATCGAGGCCCTGCGGGCCCTCGACCTCGACGGCCCGGTGACCATGTTGAACCTGCTCCGCTTCCGACCCGACGGCGGCGACGCGGAGTATCGCCGGTACGGCGCCGCCGCGATGCCGTTCCTGATCAAGTCGGGCGCGACCGTCCGGTATCTCGGTGATGTCGCCGCAACCGCGATCGGCGGTGAGGACTGGGACGAGATCGTGCTCGTCGAGTATCCGACCCTCCAGGCGTTCTTCGAGATGACGAGCGACCCGGAGTACCCCTCGGAGATCCGTGCCGGAAGCCTGGCCGACTCCCGCCTCTACTGCACCCAGGAGCGACCCACGTCCTGACGTTCAGCCGTGCGGGGTGACGAGCGCCTTCTCGCCCGTCGCCATGCGCACGTACCGGCGGACGGTGGCGGGGTCGACGGCTTCCTGCAGCGTCACCTTCATCCCGTAGCTGCTCGCGAACGTCGTGTCGATCTCGTCGGCGACCCGTTGACGGAGCCGTTCGGTGCCGCCGGCGCCGATCTTGGCGAGGAATGGCGTGAGCAGCCACCCGCCGACCGACCAGTTCATGCCGAAGTCCCGTCGCAAGACGGTGGGACTGCGATCGAGACCGCCGTAGATGTACACCTGCTTGTGGACGTTCGATCCGTAGCGACTGAACTCGCCCCCCTCGCTCGCCACCTTCTCCATGCACGACAGCAGCGTGCCGGCGAGTTCGCCACCACCGATCGCGTCGAACGCGATCGTTGCGCCCGTCGCCCGAAGCGCATCGACCAAGTCGTCGGGGAACGACTCGGCGCTCGTGTCGACGACGTGTTCCGCGCCGGAGGCACGGAGCTCCGCAACGTGTTCCGGTTTGCGGACGATGTTGACCAAGCCGACCCCGTCGTCTCGGCAGATCCGGTGCAGCATCTTGCCGAGGTTCGAGGCGCCGACCGTATGCACCAATGCAGCGTGGCCTTCGGCGACCATGGTCTCGACCATGCCGAGTGCGGTGAGGGGGTTGACGAAACACGCTGCAGCCTGCTCGGCCGTCGTGCCGTCGTGCATCCCCAGACAGCTTGCGACGTTGATGGTTCGATAGGTGGCGTACGCGTTGCCCGACAGGAACCCGACCACCTTGCCGACGAGTGCCTGCGCCGGCTTCGACGAGCCCGCGGCAACCACGGTGCCGCCTCCCTCGTTGCCGACGGGCATGGCCGTGTTCCACCGGCCCTTCTGGGCGGCGAGCACACGCTCGCTCAGGGGTGCACTCAGCGCCGGCAGGTCGCCGGTTCCCGTCGCCTCGCCCGCGTCGAGATCGGCCATGGCGAAGAGCATGCCGAGGTCCGACGGATTGATCGGCGCAGCCTCGACGCGGACGACGACCTCGTCATCGCCGGGCTCCGCGAGGTCGAACTCGCGGATCGCCAAGGTGACGCGACCTTCGTCGCTCACGGTGGAACGGAGCTCATGTGCGGTACGTGGGGGGCGATCATCGCTCATGGCTCCATCCTCGTCGATGGGCCTGTGGGGCCGAGGATCGGAGTCAGTCCGTGTCGGGAACCACGACGGCCGTGTCGGGATGGTTCGCGACCCATGCGAACCAGAACGTGTCGAGGTGCTCCAGCTCGCCGAGCTCGATGCCGACGAGCGGTCCGACGATCGCTCGTCCCCGGATATTCCAGACCGATCGGGTCTCCAGGTCGGTCACGACGCCCGACTCGCTCCTGAACGTCAACCGGCGACCGTCGACTTGTGTGTCGAAGACGCCGGACGATCCGATGTCGTCGCCGTCGGCGACATCGCGGCGCTGGAGCGGTGACGCAGTTCCGCGCTCGAAGAACACGGCGAATTCCTGATTGGAGATCGACGATGTGACGACGCCTCGTTCGGCGAGCAGGTCGGTCGGAATCGCCAGTTCTCCCTCGCCGGTCCGGATGCCGACCACCCTGGTCATCGGTGGCACCGGTTCGGGGATGTCGGTAGTGAACCAACCCGGCAAGGGTTGGTCACGCTGGTCGTACCCGGCGTACCGGTTGGTGCCGTACGGCTTGGGGTCGTCGGGGTCGCTGCGCAGGACCCACGCATCGGGGTGCGCCTCGGTCGCCTGCGACCAGGAAACGGTGGCGATGGGCAGGCGCTCGAGTTGTGTGCCAATCGCCGCGCCGACGACTGCGAGCCCGTCGAAGTGGGTCCACAACGACTCCGTCTGACGGTCGTACATCACCATGCCTGATCGGTAGAGGTGGCCGCTGGTCCCGAAGTCGAGCACACGATCCTTGACGGTTCGCACGAATGCGATGGCCGAGTTGCACAGCGGGCAGTAGGTCACCGTGATCGGCGCGCCGCCGACGACGTCGTTGACGATCTCGTGCCAGATCATGATCCGGATCGGGTAGATCCTCGTGTCGTCACCGTGCTCGAACACGAGCACGGCCTCGTTCGACTCGAGATCGTCGACCTCGTCGATCGGCGCGAACACCGGGTCGTCGATCGACCGGATGCCATCGGGTGGCGGTCCGCCGGGCACGATCTCGGTGCGGTCGACCAGGGCGTTGGGAAACCACTCCTCGTTGAGGTGTTTGGGTGGCATCGCCGACCCCTCGACCGGTCGAGGCGCCTGCATCGCTCGGCGGTGCTCACGCACCGCCAGGTCGGGATACTCCTCGAACACCGTCGAAATCGGCGCCGCCGACGGTACGGGTGCCGGGTCGTCTGTCGTCGACGCCTTGGGCTGCGATGTGGTCCGTTCGGCGATGTCCGACGACATCTGGGCACCCGAGTTGCACGCCGTCACCAGCGCCGACGTCACCAGCAGCAGGACGGTCCATCGCACACATTCGGAACCGCTGCGTCCGCCCGTGCATTCCCCGTGTGGCGTGGCCTCGCCGGCGGTCGCATGGTGGCTCGGCGACACGCGCGCAACTCACGTGCGCGCCGGTGCCGGCCGGCCGAGTTCGACAACCGTCAACACGAGTGGAGGTTCACGTCGGAGGACCGAGTTGCGCCATCGCGTACCGCCAACTGGTCTCCGCGCCGGGGTCGTGAACAGTGGTGTTGGAGGACCGAAAACGGCGGTTCGGATCTGAGGGTTGGGTGATCGGGTCGGGCGATCCCGGGCGCGGCACAGGGGCTCTTGCGATTTTCGTGCTGTCTGACGCCGTCGAGTGGGTCGAGGGCCGAACTGGTTGGCCCACTGAACGAGGAACGGTCCTAGCTTCACGATGGGAGCAGGAGCCAGCCAATCCGCGGCCATGACGGCGACCGCCGGAGAGCTGCTCCGCGTGGGCATGGTCAAGATGCCGTTCCGCAGCGGGGTGACGGGAAGCCGTCGATTCATCCAATCACTCTCCGAGACGGAGGCCTTCCACAAGTCCGTTGACGGGCCGCACTGGTATCTCGTCGCGGTTGGCGGGCGCGACGAATGCCATGGCAGGGCTGGGGTCAGCGCTCGTGGAGATGGGCACAACCCCTGCGGACGAGACTGGGATGCCGTGCTGTCTCGAACCTGATTTCCTCACTGCATCACGGAAAGCGATCTCGGGGTTCGAACTATCTGCATCATCCATACGCTGGAGATTTGCGACCTTGATCGAACACATGTACGCTCTACTCATGTCGAATCGAGCGGGTTCAGCGGTTGCGGGTCATGGTGATCTCGACGCGGAACTCGGCGAGATCGCCGGGCAGTTGAATCTGCTGAACGCCCGGCTGGTGGCCACAGCGGATCGGGTGTCGGCGTCCGGCGAGTGGCGCGAGAACGGGATGAAATCACCGGCCCAATACCTTGCCTGGCGCCTCGGGCTGTCGCCGGAACGGGCGCGCCAGATCGTGCGGGTCGCCGAGCATCGCAGCTCGTTTCCGACCATCGTCGGTGCATTCGATCGAGGAGAGTTGTCCTTGGAGCAGGTCGTCGAGGTCGTGAAGGCCCCGGCCTGGGCCGATGCACAACTCCTCGACATCGCCTCCATCTCGACCGTCACGAAACTCCGGCGAGCGATGCGCTCGACGATGTTCGACGGCGAACCAGTCCAGCCCGGCGAAGCCACGACCGGGCCCAAACAGGCCGCCGACCGACTGTCCTTCGGGGTAGCGGGCAACGGCCGCTGGCGGATCAACGGCGAGTTCGGCATCGACGACGGTCGGCGCATCGAAGCCGCGCTGACCGAACGGCGCGACGCCCTGTTCACCGCCGGCGACGAGTCGGTCACCTGGCCCCAAACACTCTCCGACTGCTGCGCTCGATCGCTCGGTGCGGTCGAGTCGCCCTCACGGCGCGACCAGTACCGCACCTGGATCCACCTCGACGTCACGTCGGGTGATGCCACCACGACCGACGGTTGGCGGATTCCCGAGGCAGTCCGACACCACGCGCTGTGTGACGGCGTCGTGCAACCCGTGTGGGAGCGCGACGGGGTCCCATTCTCCGTCGGCCGCACCCATCGAATCGTCCCCGACCGGACCCGACGTATCGTCGAGCGACGCGACCGCGGCTGCAGGGTGCCCGGCTGCACTGCCGACCGGTACGTCGAGATCCACCACATCGAACACTGGCTCGACGGTGGGGCGACCGACACGCCCAACCTCGTCAGTCTCTGCCCGGCCCACCACCGGCTCCACCATCGGGACGAGCTGGGCATCAGCGGCAATGCGGACGACTTCGACGGGCTGACGTTCACCGATCGACGAGGAAGGCCGATCGCAGGCTCCGCTCCCCCGACGACACCGCACGCACCACCGCCCAGGCCCTCGGCGCCGTACCACCCGCCGCTCCTCGGCCGGTTCGACTGGGACTGGATCGGCCTCGGGTGGACCCACCCGGACGAACTCACACGCCGGCGAACCCGATGGCGGACGCCGCTCGACGTCGCCGACTGCCCCGACTTCGCCGACCACCCCGACCACCCCGACCACGCCGCCTGACCGATCTGAACGCTCCGAACGGCGGGAATCGCGAACTTTTCGTTCACGGCGCGCCACTCGCCCGGGACGCGCGCCTACCGTTCCCTCATGGAGGCACCACACCGCTCGAGAACCCGAGTGGTGGTGCTCGTCTCGGGGAGCGGTACGAACCTCCAAGCCATCCTGGATGCCTGCGACGACCTCGGCGCGCTCGACAACCACGCCGAGGTCGTCGCTGTCGTTTCCGACAGGTACGACTCGTACGCCCTCAAGCGGGCAGGTCTCGCCGGCGTGCCATCGGTCCACATCGGCCGCCAGACCAACGAGGCTCGCTCCGACTACGACGCTCGGCTCGCAGACGTCGTGGCCGGGTTCGATCCAGACCTGATCGTGCTCGCAGGATGGATGCGCATTCTCACGACGAGCTTCCTCGGGTGGTTCCCGAACCGGGTCATCAACCTCCATCCCGCCCGACCCGGTGAACTTCCCGGTACACACGCCATCGAACGAGCGTGGCACGAAGCACTCGCCGGCGAACGCGAGGTCACCGGCGTCATGGTCCACCTCGTGCCCGACGAGGGCATCGACGACGGCCCCGTCCTCGCCACGGCCGACGTCCCGATTCTCCCGGACGACACCCTCGACGTGCTCGAGGAACGCATCCATGCCGTCGAGCACCGCCTGCTCGTCGCCACCATTCGCCAACTCTGCGAGCAACGCAGCTCACATACCACGGAGATCCACGCATGAGCCAGATCAACGACGGCCTGTTCGACCGGTACGAGGCCCTCACGTTCGACGATGTGGTCGTCGTTCCCGGATACTCGGAGACGCTTCCCGATGCGGTCGACACGTCGACCGTGTTCGCTCGTGACATCGAACTGAACGTGCCCCTCGTGTCCGCGGCGATGGACAAGGTCACCGAAGGACGCATGGCGATCGCCATGGCGCGCTACGGCGGAATCGGCGTCATCCACCGCAACATGTCGATCGACGAGCAGTCCGCCGAGGTCCAGAAGGTCAAGCGCAGCCAGAGCGGCATGATCTCCGACCCGGTCACCCTCCCGAAGGATGCGAAGTTGTTCGAGGCCGAGGAACTCATGCACCGGTTCAAGTTCTCTGGCGTCCCGATCACGAACACTGCAGGCGAGCTGGTCGGCATCCTGACGAACCGCGACATCCGGTTCTGCGAGGGCAGCGACTACGAGCGTCCGATCAGCGAGTTCATGACCAGCGACCGGTTGGTCACCGCCAAGGTCGGCACCTCGCTCGACGAGGCCAAACTCCTGCTCCAGCAGTACCGAATCGAGAAGCTGCCACTCGTCGACGATCACGGCAAACTCGCCGGACTCATCACGGTCAAGGACATCCAGAAGCGCCTCGACTACCCGAACGCCTCGCGTGACGACCGTGGACGGCTTCGGTGCGCGGCTGCGTGCGGGGTGGGCGACGATGTCGAAGACCGGGTCGAGGCCCTCGTCGCGATGGGTGTCGATGCCGTAGCAATCGACACCGCCCACGGCCATTCGGCCGGCGTGATCAAGACGATCGAACGCATCAAGGGCTCGTGGCCCGAGCTCGCCGTCACGGCCGGCAACGTCGTGACCGAGGACGGCGTCGAAGCGCTGGCGAAGGCAGGTGCCGATGCCGTGAAGGTCGGTGTCGGCGCCGGGTCCATCTGCACGACCCGCATCATCTCCGGCGCCGGTATGCCGCAGCTGTCGGCGATCTTCACGACCGCCAAGCGTGCCCGCAGCTTGGGCGTGCCGATCATCGGCGACGGCGGCATCACGTATTCGGGCGATGTCGTCAAGGCGATCGCCGCCGGATCGTCGACCGTCATGCTCGGATCGTTGCTCGCCGGCACCGAGGAGAGCCCGGGAGAGACCGAACTGTTCGAGGGCCGCCGTTTCAAGAGCTACCGCGGCATGGGATCGCTGGGCGCCATGCAGGGTCTCGGCGCGGATCGGTACGCCACCGCTCAGTCGTCCGTCGCCGCCACGAGCCGCAAGTTGGTACCCGAGGGGATCGAAGGTCGTGTCCCCTACTCCGGACCACTCGGCGACACGATCTACCAGCTCGTCGGTGGCCTCCGTTCGGGCATGGGGTACGCCGGTGCCGCCGATCTGGAGGGCCTCCGAACGGGTGCGCGGTTCATGCGCGTCACCACGGCAGGGCGTGAAGAAAGCCATCCTCACGACGTCACGATCACGAAGGAAGCGCCCAACTACCAGCGCAGCTGACGGGCGCTCCGCTCGGTTGACAAGATCTCGGGGCGTCAGCCCTGGTTGCCTCCGGCGTTCCAGACCTGCTCGGCGCGATCGACGAGACGCTCTCTGGAGCGATCATCCAGGGCACGGCCGGTCGGGACTCGAACTTCGACTTCACCGGTTGCCGCCTCATTCGTCTCGAGATCGTCGACGAAGAACACATCGGTGAGGCCGTCCGTTCCGGCGAGCCCTCTCAACAGGTCGGCAGCGTCAGCGGCGTCGGCATCCCGGGGCACACGGAGGCGGATCGTCGATGTCGAGGACTCCTGTGACAGATTGCGGACGTTGGTGAGTGCGCTGTTGTGAAAGTGCATGGTGCTCGCTCGGTCGTGCACCCGGGTGCTGAACAGACCGACGTGGTCGACCACACCACGCACCGGTTCAGCCCAGCCGACGTCGGCCAGGATCTGATCGCCCACCCCATAGCGGTCCTCGAAGTGCACGCTGAGCCCGGTCAGGTAGTCGTTGACCTTGTGCTGGCCTCCGATGGCCAGTGCGGCACCGATGAACCCGGCGCTCGACAGGAAGAACGCAGGGTCGACATCGAGCAGATGGAACACGACGATCAACGCAACGATCCAGACGACGACCGAGACGAGATGATTGACCATCCGGCTCGCGGCGTCGATCCGCTGCCGTCGTCGTTGTTCGCCGACCTCGCTCGTCTCGCCGTCGGTTCGCGCCGAGCGGGTCCTCCACATCGATTCCGATCTCGATTCTGAGCTTCGGCTTCGACTCGCGATCCCGCGGATCGAGCCCCGGATCACGATCCGTGACACGCGTGTCGCCAGCAGAGCGGACAACGTAACGGCCAGCAGAACGAACGGTGCCGAGCTCGCCGAGCCGGACAACCAGGAAGTGAGTGTGTGGATCACGGCGGCAGTCTGCCAGCACTACGCCGAATATTACGGTCATGTGACGTTTTCTTCTCAGAACGATGTCGGGCCATCGGACATTCGGACCGACGACACCCGGCACGGGGCGGGATCCGTGCCGGGTGCTGACCCGGAGTGGGTCGGCTTCGTCCTGTCGGACTACTTCTGTTTCGGGATGTAGCCGAATGCGTGGGCGATTCCGAGCAGCTCACTCATGACCCCACCAGCTCCTTGCCGGCGTCCGCTTCGATGTCGATGCCCAGCTCCGAGATGTCGTCGGGCACGTCGATCACCGTGTCGGCCCCATGTCCCAGCACTGCGGCTCCCTCGACGTCGATGTGCGGGAGCAGCCGGTCGAGCCAGCCGGGGAGCCACCAGTTGGCATCCCCCATGAGCGCCATCGATGACGGCACGAAGATCATGCGGACAACCGAGGCGTCGACGAGGACCGCAACGGTGAGACCGACGGCGAACATCTTGACCTCGACATCCGGTGTCAGCAGGAACGCCGAGAACACGCTGATCATGATCAGAGCGGCGGACGTGATCACTCTCGCCGTGGCGGCGAGGCCGTCGACCACGCTCTGGTGGCTGTCTCCTGTGCGAACGAATTCCTCGCGAACCCTGCTGAGCAGGAACACCTCGTAGTCCATCGACAGCCCGAAGAGGATGGCGAACATGATCATCGGCAGGAACGGACTGATGGGCACCGTCGACTCGACACCGATCAGCTCGTTGCCCCAGCCCCACTGGAACACAGCGACCACGACGCCGTAGGCGCCACCGATCGACAGCAGGTTCATGATCGCGGCCTTGAACGGCACGACGACCGACCGGAAGACGAGCATGAGCAACAGGAACGACAGTCCGACGACTGCGCCGATGAACCACGGCAGGCGGGCACCCAGCCGCTCACTGATGTCGATGTAGCCGGCCGTGTTCCCCGTCAGGTACACCTCGGAGTCCATCGCCGACGGCAGCACGTCGTCGCGGAACGTTTGCACCAGTCCACCGGTCGCTTCGTCCTGCGGCGACGTCGTCGGGTACACCGTGAGCACCGCGGTGTCGCCGGCTGGATTCACCATCGGGCTCGTGACGAATGCGACACCGTCGGTCGCCGTGACCTCCGAAGCCAGGGATTCGATCTGACCCGGATCGAACGAAGCGCCCTCGCCGGCATCAACGGCCACCGTGAGCGGACCGTTGAACCCCGGCCCGAACCCTTCGGCCAGCAGATCGTACGCCTGCCGGTACGTGTGCTCGGTGGCGGCAGAGCCGTCGTCGGCGATGCCCGTGCGCATGTCGAGAACCGGCGCAGTGATCGCCACGAGCGCCACGAAGCTCGCGATCGCGTACCGCCACGGATGGCGGCCCGACGTGATCCGCCCATCGGCCCGACCAGGTCTGCGAGGAGTCGACGGACAGCTCACCCGTGCGGGTGCGACGCCCGACCTTCCATCGGTCGATCCGGTGCCCGGCGAGCCCCAGGAACGCCGGCAGCAACGTCACGGCGCCGATCATCGCCACAGCGACCGTGATCGCTGCGGAGTAGCCCATCATCGAGATCGACGGGATGCCTGCGAGCAACAATCCGGCGAGCGCCACGACGACGGTGGTGCCGGCGAAGAGCACGGCGGTCCCCGAGGTGGCGTTGGCGAGCGCCGCTGCCTCGACCGGATCCTTGCCCTCATCCAGGAACCCACGGTGCCTCGTGACGATGAACAGCGCGTAGTCGATGCCGACGCCGATGCCGATCATCGAGGCGATCATCGGCGAGATCGACGGCACCTCGGTGAACCCGGCCATGACCGTGATCAACCCGAGCCCGACGAAGATGCCGAACAGCGCCGATCCGATCGGAATCCCCGCAGCGATCACCGAACCGAACGCAACCAACAGCACGATCAGAGCCACGACGAGCCCGATGGACTCGCTGCCCTCGACCTCCTCGCTCCCCCGGACGATGTCGCTCGACAGCTCAGCAACGAGACCGGCGTCGCGAGCGATCTCCACCGCGGCTTCCGCGGCCTCACCCTGCTCGGGACCAGGCGGGTCGACGCTGTAGCGAACGGTTGCGAAGGCAACCTCGCCGGATTCGCTCACCGAGGCGTTGGCCGGATCGAATGGGTCGGTCACTCCGAGCACTTCGTCATCGTCGGCGATGTCGGCGAGCGTGGCCGCGATGACTGCCTGCGCAGCTGGGTCGGTGACATCCCCGTCGGGGTCGGAGAACACGATGCGGCCACTCACGCCGCCCTCGGACGGGAACCGATCACGCAACAGATCGACACCGAGCTGGGCTTCGGTGCCGGGAATCGTGAAGTCGTCGGTCGTCTCGCCACCGACGGTCATCTGCAGGGTCAAGACAGCCGCCGCGACGACGAGCCAAGCGCTGATCATCCGCCACGGGTGCCGGGCGGCAGCCCTCCCCCAGCGGTACAGGTAGTTGGACATTGGGAACTCCTCCGGGTCGATGGCCGACGCCTCTCGTCAGCCGTCCACCGACATCCAACGACATGTCGCTGACCGCAGACTCGACGCCGGCTGACCGGCGCTGACCTCCCGCTGACCTCGATCGGCTCGCGACTCAGGCGATCGACGGTGCGGCGTTCACTGCCGCGATCACAGTGGAGGTGTCCGCAGCCGTTCCGGAAGCGAACTCGGTGTCGAAGTCGTCGCCGAGTGCCGCCCGCAACCGGCCCTCGGCCCGATCGAGATCGAATCGTTCGGCGGCAGGCATCGAGCGCGCCACCGTCTCGCCGGAGCGATCCGCATGACCCAGGAGCCGGGCCCCGAGCCTCACTGCGTCGTCGTCGACAGCAAGTGCATACGCACCGGCGCACCCCTCGAGTGCGTAGGCGGTACCACGAGGTGTCCGGAGTTGTTCGGTCGATCCCCGACGCTGCCGCTGGAACGCGAGCGCCTCGGTCCACGTCACCACGTTGGTCGGCGAGGTACCCCCTGCCGACCTGCAACAGCGCTCGAAGGTAGCGGCACCGCCCGCGTCCGAGGGCATCGCCAGGCGGCATCGAGGTGTTCCCGGCCTCGTCGAGTTGACCGCGGCGACGGGCGATCATCGACAAGTCCGAACCGGGACATCGCCTGCAGCCACGGCACACCGGCGGCGATCGAGTCGTCGATCAGTGCCGATGGTGCTGTTCGGCCAGGTCGAGGTTGCCGCGCAGGATCTCGATGTTGCCGAGTCGTGCCCGCATGGCCGAGGGGTGGCTCGAGAACCCGACGTCGGCGGCGATCTCGATCCCGTGTTCGAGCAGTGCTCGCGGCTCGGTCGTAGTGTCCGAACTGCTCGGCCACCTCCGACGCCTCGGTCATCGCCGATTGCCGAGGCGAACTGATCACCCACCTGGTCGAACTCTCCGCCGCGGCCTCGACGAAGACCTGCTCGGCAGCGAGCGCTTCGCCGGCGAACTGCAGGATCTCGCCGGTCACGACCTGCGTGATCGCGATCACCCACGGGTCACCGGAGGACTCCGCTGCCTCCTTGACCTCTGGGAGCGACCGCTCCACCGCGTCGATCCGACCGGCGAAGAACTGTGCCATGGCGTGGGTGTTCGAGATGATGCCACGAACCCACGGATCGGAGACGTGGTCGAGCATGCCGGCCGCCTCGCTCGTGATCGCGACCGCACTTTCGACGTTCGGGCCGTTTGTCGCGAGCCATCCGTACATGCCCAGCCCGATCGCACGCAGTTCCGGCTCGGTATCGCCCGAGCAGGTCAGTGCGTCGCTCAAGCATCGCACTGCCGCCGTCCAGGTCACCGGCCATGAAGAAGTACCAACCCAGCGGTGCGGCCACTTCGAGCGCGAGCTGGGCGTCGTCACGGGCCACCGCCGTCGCGAGCGCCGCGTCGATGTTCTGTCGTTCGATCGGGAGCACACGGATCCATTCGGGCTGGTCGGGGCCGGTCAGCCCCTTGAGCGCCGGTTGCACGAAGTCGGCGAAGTACTGCGCATGACGAACGAGGGTCACTTCCAGCTCCCCGGCCTCGACCAGTCGCTCGCGGGCGTATGCGTTCATCGTCTCCAGCAGGTCGAACCGCATGCCCGACTCGGTGGGCGTCGCGACGACGAGCGACTTGTCGACCAGTCGTTCGAGCACAGCGTCGACGACGTTCGGCTCGATCGTGACGTCCTCGGCTGACGAGCCGGAGAGCACGGCGCGAGCAGCAGCGGCCCGACAACCTCCGACGAACACCGACAGGCGACGGAACGCAACACGGTCGATCGGCTCGAGCAGCGCGTGGCTCCAGTCGATGACCGAGCGCAACGTCTGTTGGCGCGGATCGACGGTCCGGGCACCGCTCGTGAGCACGGCGAATCGATCGGCAAGTCCGTCGAGCAGCTCCGACAGCGTCATCGTCCTGAGGCGGGCCGCCGCCAACTCGATCGCGAGCGGCAGGCCGTCCAGGCGGACGCAGAGATCGGAGATGCCGCGCCCCGTCGCCCTCTCGATCGATGACGACGCCGTGGTCCGCGGCCCGTTCGACGAACAACCCGATCGCATCGGTCGGCGGGAGCGGCGGCAACCTGTACCGGTGTTCCCCCGGCACGCCGAGCGCCTCCCGACTGGTTGCCACGATCCGAAGCCGTGGGCAGTCGACCAGCAGACGATGGACGACCTCGGCGATCGTCGCCACGACGTGCTCACAGTTGTCGAGCACGATCAGCCCGTCCGTGGCCGTGAGCAGGTCGATCACTCGGTCGAGCGGTTCGCTGTACGGAGCGATCACACCCGGGACACCCTGATCGGACTCCGGGAGACCGACCGCCGTGGCAAGCGCTCTGACGATGGCATCACGATCGTCGAGCGGTGCGAGCTCGGCCCATCGTGAGATGTCGGGTGCGATGCGCCGGGCCAGCTCGAGCGCAGTGGTCGTCTTGCCGGCACCACCCGGCCCGACCAGGGTCACCAACCGGTTCGACGACAATGCCGTCTCGAGCGCCCCGAGTTCCGAGCCGCGGCCCACGAACGAACTCAGCCGTGCCGGGATCCGACGGCCACGGATCGGCGCCTGCATCGGCATATCCGAACCGAGTGCGGGATCGTGTTCGAGAATCCGGCGTTCGAGATCGCGCAGCTGCGGGCCCGGCTCGACACCGACTTCGTCGATCAGGGTCGTGCGCGCCCGCTGGTAGGTCTCGAGTGCACCGGCCGTCTGACCCGACCGGTACTCGGCCAGCATCAGCAACCTCCACCAGGTCTCGACGAGCGGCTCGTTCACGACCAGGGAGCGAAGTTCCGCCATCGCTGCGACCGCATCGGACTCGACGGCCAGTTCCAGCCGCTTGACTCGTGACGCCTCCACGATCGTATTCAGTCGCGCCCGCCGAGCGAGCACCACGGCAGCGTCGCCGAGATCGGTCAGTGGCTCTCCGCGCAGCATCTGCTCGGCCTCGCCGAACCGCCCGTCGTTCACCAGACGCTCGAACACCGCCACGTCGGTGGTCATCCCGTGCAACACATACCCGTCACCATCCGCGACGATCGTCGCCGGAGCGATCACCTTGCGAATCTTCGAGATCAGCGCTTGCAGAGCGTTCGCCGATGGCGCACCGCCTGACCACAACACGTCCTCCAACGTCGAGACCGACACACGTTCCGGCGCGTGAGCGGCCAACAGGGTGACGACTCGACGTTGCTGTGCGCTCCCGATGACGCGTTCGTGGCCGGCATCGTCGACGACGCGGAGCGGACCGAGGATCTGACACTGCACTGCGGACCAGCCTAGGGAAATCCGCACTCGAGGTCGGGGGCCCGTCGCCGCGTTCAGCCGCCACAATCGACCGGTGGTGGCGGCCGAGTGCCGCCGCAAACCCCCTCGCAGTGCCTAGCCTCCGCTGGTGATGACGGGCGACGGGGAGACGGTACCGACGGCGAACCGCCGGGCGCTCGCCGTGTCGATGCTGATGACCGGTCTCGTCGTCGCGGGCGCACGATGGGCGTTCAGCGGGGACCGTCGCGTGTTCCACGTCTCACCCGACGAACCGAGCCAGCTCGCGATCGCACGCTGGCTCGCCGGTGGACGTCGCTGGAACATGTTCGATCACGCAACCTGGCAGCCGGGTCTCGGCACGCTGCTCACACCCATCTACTGGTTCACCGACGACGGTGAACTGGCCGTCCGCGCGGCGCTCGCGGTGAATGCCGCCATCGGCGGACTGTCGGCAGCTGTGCTGGTGCTGCTGTGCCGCCGCCTGACCGGGCTGTCTGCGCTGTGGTGTGGCGTGGCGGCGACCCTGGCCGCCGTGACGCCGGCTTCGCTCTCCGCATCGTCGTTCGTGTGGGCGGAACCACTCGTGTCCTTGAGCTTCCTGCTCACCATCGTCATGCTCATTCGCTGGTTCGACACGGACCACCTGCTCACGGCGATGGCGGCGATCGCCGTCGCAGTCGGCGGTTACACGTCGCACTCGCGGCTGCTGACGCTCGTGGGCACGACGGTGCTGCTGACGGTCGGGATGGAGTTGTGGCGTCGGCGCTGGGTCAACGCTGGGGCCCTCGCAGTGACCGCGGCACTCGTGTTCATCGCATCGGCAGCATGGACGCGGCGAATTCTCGCCAACGTCTGGGACGACCCGAGTGACCAGAACACGGTCGGGGCGGTCTGGAAACGGATCAAGAATCCGCTGGACGTGGCCGAATCGCTCCTCGGACAGGCGTGGTACCAACTGGCCGCGACCGTCGGGATCGCCATGATCGGGACCATCGTCATCGCCCGGGCTGCGCTACGGCCCCGATCGTCCGAGCCGATCGAACACCTCCGTGTCGTCGACGCCCGCATCGTCGCCGTGACCACCCTGCCCATGCTGGTGCTGTCGGCGGTGTTCATGTCCGGTCGCACGCGTCCCGATCAGTTCATCTACGGGCGCTACAACGACGCCGTGGTCTGGCCGATCCTGGTCGTCGGGATCGCCTGGATCGGTCGTCGTATCACCAGAGGCTTCGAGCGACGTCACCTCGTGCTCGCCGCTGCGACCGGCGTGTCGATCATGGGGCTCGGGCTTGCAGTCGACCGGCTCCACGGTGACGCAATCAGGGAGCGGTACGGCGTTCGCGGCATGATCGCAGGCCTGCTGCCCTACGTCGACGGCAGCAACACGCTCGACGTGTGGCGGACGTCGATCATCGCCACCGCCCTGTTTCTCGCCGTCATCGGCCTGGCCCGGCTCGCGACCGCGAGATGGCTTCCCGAACGTCGTGGTCGCGCGGTGCTCGGCCTGGGAGCGGCACTCGCCGTCGGCGTGCTGACCGTCGCTGCGGTCCGCACCGAACACGTGGCCGACCTCCGGCTCAACGGCTGGACGGTGACGGCGGAGGTGGCAGCCGTCGACGCGCTGGTGCCGCCCGGCCTATCCCTCGGCGTTCGACCGGTCCCGAACTCCCGAGATCCCGTCGTGGACTGGGTTCCACAACGACAGCGATTTCAGCTGTACCAGCTCTTCCTCCCCGAGCGCTCGTTCGTGCGCGACCGAGGCGTCGACGACGACGTCGGGCCGTTCGTGTTCGCTCCACTCGAGGATCCCGAGATGATCGAGGCCGGAGCCGAGCTGATCTGGAGGGACCCCTCGCTGCGAATCGGCCTCTGGGAGGAGCCGGGCGACGGTTGAACGACCCGTGATCGATGGATCTGGCAAGCTGCCGAACGATGAGTCGCTACGAGTTCCCGTACCCGGCGCCCGAACTCCGGGAGCAACACCCGTTCATCCCACTCGAGTTCGAGCGGCGGCCACTGGGCGAGATGCGACGGCGCGGCGAAGAGTTTCACGAGCTCGTCGACGGACGGCGATCCGTTCGGATGCTGTCGGACGATCCGGTGCCGTTCGAGCTGATCGAACTGGCGATCCGTGCCGCCGGCACGGCACCCTCGGGAGCCCATCACCAGCCCTGGCAGTTCGTCGTCACCGGTGATCCCGACGTCAAACGCCGGATTCGAGACGCGGCCGAAGACGAAGAGCGCATCAACTACGACGATGGCCGCATCAACGAAGAGTGGCGACGGGAGCTGGCTCCGATCGGCACCGACTGGCACAAGGAGTTCCTGGAGGTGGCACCCTGGATCGTCGTGCTGTTCGAGGAACGGTACGGGGTGACGGCCACCGGCGATCGCCGCCACCACTACTACGTGAAGGAATCGTGCGGCATCGCCGCCGGCCTCTTCATCACGGCGCTCCACCAGATGGGCCTCGCAACGCTCACCCACACCCCGAGCCCGATGGCGTTCCTGGCCAAGGTGCTCGAACGACCGGAGAATGAGCGTCCATTCGTGCTCTTTCCCATCGGCTATCCGGAGCCGGGATGCCTCGTTCCCGACCTCGGTCGCAAGCCGATCGACGAGATCATGACGGTCGTCGGCAACATGCCCTGAACCCCGACGGGGACCACCCGCCATGTCGATGTATCAGGATCGCTCGTTCGCGCTCTCTGTTGTGTCGGCTCACCCGCACGGGTCGGCGAGGAGGAAGTCATGTACGACGAGGACAACCGCTACGACCTCGAAGATCGCAACCTCGGCAAGTGGATCGTTGTCACCGTGGTCCTGGGCATTGTCGGCGCCCTGGGATTCACGATGCTCCGCGATCAGCAGGACCGTACGATGCGAGCCAATGCCCTGTCGGTCGAGACGACCGCAGCTGCGACCATCGCTCCGAGTGGGACTGCCGAGCCGGACGAACTCGGTGCTCCGACCACGACGGAATCCGCCGCCCCGACGACCACGACGATCGCGTCGACCCCGACGACCCCGACGACCACGACACCCGTCGTCACCGGGTCCGAGGGCGCCACCACGACGGTTGCTGCCACACCGGTGCCCGCACCAACGACCACGATCGCTTCGCCCGAACCGACGGCGCCGACGACGGAGCCGACCGCCGATCTCGGGTACCCCGCCGCCCCTGACGGTTCGCCGCTGCCGGTCATCGTCAGCTACGACACCGGCAGGGTCACACTGACCGGCGCCGTGCCCAGCGATGACGCACGCGCTCGATTGGTCGGGCTGGCGCAGGCCAACAGCCAGGAACCCGACATCGCGGTGATCGACAATCTGTTCGTGAACGCCGACGTTCCTCAGTCGGTCGGCGTCCGGGTGATCGAGATGAACTCGGCCAGGTTCGGCGAGGGGGACGCCCAGCTGATCACCGAGCACACCGTGCAGTTCGATCGGGTGGCAGCCGTTCTGCAGGCACTCCCCCACGTCAGCGTGTTGGTGATCGGGCACGCCGACCAGCGCGGCGACGACCAGCGCAACCGTGAGCTCTCCGAGGACCGGGCGAGCACCGTGGTCGACTACCTCACCTACCTCGGGATCGATCCGACCAGGCTGTCGATGCGAGGGGCCGGCGAGACCGACCTCCTCACTCTCGAGGACGACGCCAGCGCTCTGGCGCTCAACAGGCGTACCGAGTTCGTGTTCTACGGCGTGCTCGTGTGAACCAGAGGTGCGGCAACCGGCGTCAGGCGAGTTTCTCGACGAACGATTCGAGCTGACGCAGGTTGCGGCACTCGTAGACGCCGTCTGTGTGGGCTCCGTAGTCGCCGACGATCGAGTCCCCGGTGTTCCAGTAGGACTTCGGCTCGGGGTTCAGCCAGTACACGTGGCGGGCCTTGTGCTGGATCTCCCTCACCACCCACGACTGACTGGCGTGGTAGTTGTTCCTGGCGTCGCCGAGGAGGAGCACCGTCGTCTTGGGGCCGACGTCCTTGCCGTAACGCTCCCAGAACACCTCGAATGCGTGGCCGTAGTCGCTGTGGCCGTCGACCCAGACCACGTCGGCCTCGGTGTTGACGCGGTGGATGGCCTCTTGGATGTCGTCGGTCGACCGGAAGTAGTCGGTCACTTCGTCGATGCCGTCGATGAACACGAAGGAGCGCACCTTCGAGAACTGGCCGGAGATCGCGTAGACGAGCATCAGGGTGAAGCGAGCGAATGCGGCGACCGAGCCCGAGATGTCGGCCACGACCATCAGTTCGGGTTTGGACGGGCGTGGGTACTTGAACTTGGGCTCAGCGGGCACGCCGCCGTAGCTGAGTGAGTGACGAACGGTGTTGCGAAAATCGAGCGGGCCCTTGCGACCATGCTTTCGCTTGCGAGCGAGGCGGGCGGCGAGCTTGCGGGTGAGCGGCTGCAATGCCTTCTTGAGCGACTGCATCTCGTCGCGGGAGGCGTGCATGAACTCGACGTCTTCAGGCAGCGGCTTGCGGAGCGTCTTGGCCATCGCCTCCACACCCCGGTCGGCGACCAGACGCCGACGGATCTCGGCCTCGATCTCCTTCTTGAACTCGTCGATGCGGTGCTCGAACTCGTCGCGCTCGAGCCGCTCCTCGAGGTTGGTGAGCTCGCCGCCCGGCGCGTCCTGCTGCGTTTGGTCCATCAGCTCGTCGAGCATGCCGTCGAGATCGAGGTTCCGAAGCGTGCGGTACAGGTAGTAGGTGCCGCCGACGGGCCGGCCCGGCTCCATCCCGGCGAACCGTTTCACGGCTTGCTTGGCCAGGGCCCGCATCATCGCCTGGTCGCCGTTCAACAGCGCCTGCATGAGCATCTGCGCGATCTCTTCAGGGGTGAGTGCGTCCATCGCTCCCCCACCGGCTGCGCCCTCACCCTCCTGATCGCCCTCCTGCATTTCGCGGCCACAGATCGTCGAGTTCGGACTCGTCGCCCTCGGCGATCCGGTACTCGGGGCCTCGCAGCGAGAAGTACACCTCGAACACCGTCTCGAATGCGCGCCAGTGCGAGTTGTTCTTGATCAGTGTGGCGCCGAGCGCATACTTGAAGGCGTCCCGATCCTCGATCGGGATGTACTGGACCGCCTCCATGGCGTCGAGATTCTCGGTCAGGCTGACCGGCAGGCCGGCGTTGCGCAGCTCGATGACGAACCCGTCGAGGAGGTCGACCATCGACTTCGGCGGTTGCCCGCTGATGTTGGTGGTGGTGCTCATCAGATCAGTGTCAGGCGTCGTCGACGGTGAGTTCCTTGGTGGCCTTGGCGATGTCGGTCTGGTACTTCAGCAGGATGTGGAGTGTCTCCTTGGCAGTCTGCTCGTCGATCGTCTCGATGTTGAGCAGCAGAAGGGTCCGCGTCCAGTCGAGCGTCTCCGACACGCTCGGCGCCTTCTTCAGATCGAGCATGCGGATCGACCGGACGATGCGGCTGACCTGGTCGGCGAGGTGCTCCGTCACCTCGGGCACCTTGGTCAGCACGATCTCCTTTCCGCGTTCCATCGTCGGGTAGTCGACGTGCAGGTAGAGGCACCGGCGCTTGAGCGCCTCGGACAGCTCGCGGGTGTTGTTCGACGTGAGGAAGACCAGCGGTATCTGCTTCGCCTCGATCGTGCCCAGCTCGGGGATCGAGACCTGATAGTCGGAGAGGATCTCGAGGAGCAGTGCCTCGGTCTCGACCTCGACTCGGTCGACCTCGTCGATCAGCAGCACGACGGGATCCTCGGCGCTGATTGCCTCGAGCAGCGGCCGAGTGAGCAGGAATTCGTCGGAGAAGATGTCGTCGTGGACCTCGGTCCACGAGTCGGAGCTGTTGTCGGCCTGAATCCGGAGCAACTGCTTCTTGTAGTTCCACTCGTACAGCGCACGGCTTTCGTCGAGCCCTTCGTAGCACTGCAGCCGGATGAGACGGGCGCCCGTCATTTCGGCGATCGATTTGGCGAGCTGCGTCTTGCCGGTGCCGGCGGGTCCTTCGACGAGGACCGGCTTGCCCAGACGATCGGCCAGGAACGCCACACCAGAAATGCCGTCGTCGGCGAGGTAGTTGACGCTCTTGAGACCCGCGCGTGTACCTCCTGGACACTCTCGAACCGGTTCGACGCCTCATCTACCATGCGGTAAACGCTACAACCCCACTTGACCCGACGGTCAATCGGATCACGGCCGACCGAGGATCCGTCTGCGTGATCAGATGGAGCTCGATCGGAGTCTGGGCGCGCTGTCCGAGGCACGTGCGCAACTCGTGAGGTCGGCCCGCTTCACGGCCCTCGGCGACCGACACCTGGCCGACCGCATCATCGACATCGTCGACATCGGCGACACCGCCGTCGACGACGCCCGACGACTGGTGAACGACCGCGTCGGGTTGATCCTCGCCGACCACCGGCTCCCCGGCGAGCGCGGTGTCGACCTCCTGGTGTCGATCAATGCCGAAGGCGAGCTTCATCACATCCGCACCGTGCTGATCACCGGCCAGGCCGGCCACCAGGACACGATTCGGGCGATCAACGAGGCAAGACCCGACTGGTATTTCTCCAAGCCGTGGGATCCGGGCGAGTTGGTATCGGTCGTGGTCCGACAGTTGACCGACGACGTGATCGATGTGGCGCTCGATCCGCTGCAGTTCGTCCAGGTCATCGACGGGCCGCGGCTGCTCGAGCAGTATGCCCGCGGCGGGCGAACCGACTGACCGGCGGGGCGGAGCCGGTCGCCTACGCTTCGACCGATGTCGGGTGCACTTGCCAAGTACGTCGGAGCCTTCGTCGACGGCGTCGGCGCCGAGCTGTCGGATCTCTCAGGAACGGCACACCGGCAGGAGTGCTTCGTCGAGGCGGCCGATCTGGTCTCGGCGATCCTCGCGAGCGACGGCCGCCTCACGATGACCGAACTCGAGGCGTGGCTCGACGATGTCGGCGCACATCTCACCCCACCCGTCAGGACCACCTCGCAACAGCTCCGTGAGAGCGACCTGATCACCTCGAAGCTCGGGTGGATCGCCGCGCCCAGCACCCTCTTCGACCTGCTCGTGAAGGCCGACGGCCGAGATGGCGCGAAACGGTCGGCCACCTACTACGACCTCGCGCTCGAGCTCGCTCACGCCGTCGCCGCGATCGATCTCGTCCCGTCACCCGACGAGGTCGCGGCGATCGATCGGTTCCGCTCTGTGTTGCTCGCCGCGATGGACAGCGCGGGGGTTCCTCGACCCGGACACCCGGGTCGCGCCGCGGTCACGCCCGACGCCGGTGCCGCTCCCCCGGTGCGTCCGGAACCTGATCTCCCGCCCGAGCGACCGGTCGAGGAGGTCCTCGCCGAGCTCGACGCGCTCATCGGGCTCGACCATGTGAAGACCGAGGTGCGCCGGCTCACGAGTCTGCTTCGAGTCCAGCAGCTCCGGGCCGAGCACGACCTGCCGGTCATCGAGACGAGCAGACACCTGGTGTTCGTCGGCAATCCGGGAACGGGCAAGACGACCGTGGCCCGCCTGCTCAGCGAGCTGTATCGCAGCCTCGACGTCGTGTCCAAGGGGCATCTGATCGAGACCGATCGCGCCGACCTGGTCGCGGGCTTCGTCGGGCAGACCGCAACCAAGACACAGGCCGTACTCACCTCGTCGCTGGGCGGCACGCTGCTGATCGACGAGGCGTACTCCCTGGCTCGGGGTGGCGACAACGACTTCGGTCGCGAAGCGATCGACACGCTGGTCAAGTTCATGGAGGATCACCGCGACGACCTGGCGGTGGTCGTGGCCGGCTACCCCGTCGAGATGCACGAGCTGATCGACGCCAACCCCGGACTCGACAGTCGGTTCGCACGCACGCTCGAGTTTCCCGACTACACGAGCGACGAGCTGATCGCGATCTTCGAACTGATCGCCGGTTCGAAGCGGTACGAACTCGACGACGACGCAAGGCGCCGCTTGCACGAGGTGATCGAAGCCGAGCCGCGCGGCCGAGGGTTCGGCAATGCCCGGTTCACGCGCAACGTGTTCGAGCAGGCAGTGGCCATGCAAGCCGTGCGCCTGACCGACATCGCGACGCCCACGGTCGAGGAGCTGACCACGCTCGAAGCCGCCGACATCGCACCGGCCTGAGCCCATCCGGCCGGCCTGGCCTCAGCGGTCGATCGCCTGCGGGTTCCCGACGCGGCGGGCGGGACTGCTCACCGTCGCACTCTCGGTGATCGACGTGATCCACGGGGCGAACGGGCCCTCGATCTGCACCGTCACACCGGCCCCATCGGTGCCGCGCTGGGAGGACACGTAGAGGAAGCGGCCGTCGGGTGAGAACGCGGGACCTGCCACCTCGGAGTCGTCGTGCCCGATGAACTGCACCATCCGGCTGATCAGCGGGCCAGAGGGCGTCGCGACGAGCACACACACATCCATGTCCCCGCCGTCTTCGGCGACGAACAGATGACCGGTCACGGGATGGACGGCGAGGTTGTCCACGTGGGTCAAGGGAGTGCTGGTGTCTGCGACACAGTCGTGGAACACGTCGAGGCGTCCGTCGTCGAGACCCAGCTCCCAGATTCGGCGGTCTCCCTTGGTGGCGAACATCAACGATCGCCCAGCGATCACGGCGCCCTCGCCGCCATCGAACGGTGTGGTCATCGAGGACCGATCCGGGCCGTCAGCCGAGGTCTCCACCCAGGTGACCTCACCGGCCAGCACCCGCGCTGCGTACAGCTGGCCCGAGTCGAGGTCGGGCCAGAAGTCGGGCACGAACCGGTACAGGCGGCCGTTGTCGCGATCCTCGGTCAGGAAGATCTGACGTCGGGCCTCGTCGACCGCCGCAGCCTCGTGCCGGAACGCTCCCAGCGCCGGGCGAACGTGTGCCGGGCCACCGTGTGGGTCGACCTCCCAGACGAGCCCGGTCGACGTCACTTCCTCACAACTCAACCACGTGCCCCAGGGTGTCGCTCCGCCCGAACAGTTCATCGATGTCCCGCTCAGCACGCTCCGCGCTGCGGTCACGCGGCCCTCGACGTCGAACTCGACGGCGGACACCCCACCGCCACCATCTGGCACCTCGCTGTTGGACACATAGACGTGTCCGTCACCGTTCGGGACCGAAAAGCAGGCGCCCCCGTCGGGCGCATCGTGCCAGCGGTGGGGAGTTCCGGCGACGCTCTGGCCGCTGACGCCGACGAGACTCGCCGTGAAACCGGCCGGGAGGCGCAGGCCGAGAGCGTCCGGCGGTCCGAGCGGTCCGTAGTCGTCCCCGGAGCGAGCCGCGGATGCCAACGCCTCCAGCTGCGGTCGCAGCGGGCCGGCCAGTGCGCCGGCACCGGTCACGGCGGCCAGACCGAGAAAGCGGCGGCGACCCAAGCTCATCGTCGTCCCCGAGCTCGGGTTCGTCCGTCTTCGGCGGTCACGGGTCAACGGTACCGCCGAGGCGGTCGCACCGCCACTGGCGGTCATCGACCTCGGTCGTGGTGTGCCCCGGACGCGACGATGTGCCATGAGTCAGCCGTTCCCGGATTAGCGTTGAGCTCACATGAGCTTTCGCGACCGGTTCTACACGCCGACCACGGCAAAGGCGCTGCTCTCGTGGCGGATCCTGGTCGGAATCGGTGTCGGCGCTGCGCTCGGTGTCGCAGGGCTGCCGATCGCCGCCGCCGGCGCCGCCGGCATCGCTGCGTACGCGGTGACGATCGTGCGAGCGATGCCGCGCCGACGATCTCGACCGGCGATCGACCCATTCGTGCTCAGTGAGCCGTGGCGGCAGCTGATGCAACAGGCCCAGGGCGCCGCACGCAGACTCCGCTCGACCGTCGCCGATGCCGAGGACGGCCCACTGCGTTCGACCATGGAGGGAATCGTCGAACAGCTCGAACACGGGCTCGACGAGGCGTGGGAGATCGCCAAGCGTGGAGACGAGATCGACGATGCCGTGCGACGCCTCGATCCGACATCGTTGCGTTCCAAGCTCGAGACGATGCGAGCCCGACGCGAGACGTCACCATCTGCTGAGGCCGACGCGGCCGTCGTCTCGGTGGAGCGACAACTCGAGACTGCGGACCGGTTGAAGCAACAGTCGGCAGATACGGCCGCTTCGCTGCGGCTGAACCAGACCTACCTCGACGAGCTCGTCGCGCGAGCCAGCGAGGTCCGGATCGGCACCATCGACACCGAGGGTTACCGGCGCGAAGTCGACGATCTCGTCATCCGGCTCGAAGCACTGCACCAAGCGGTCGAGGAGACCCGCACCGCGTGAGCAAACTGCTCAAGTCGAACCTGACGGTCGCGGCCGGCACCGCTCTGTCCCGAATCACCGGACTGCTCCGGGTGATGGTGTTCGCGTACGTCATCGGGCAGACGTTGCTGGCCGACAACTACAAGGTCGCGAACGAAACGCCGAACATCGTCTACGACCTCCTGATCGGAGGCGTCCTGTCGGCGACACTCGTCCCCCTCTTCTCGTCATTCATGGGAACCGACGACGAGGAGCCGGACGACCACGCGACGAACGTGGTGATCACGGTCGCTGCCTCGCTGATGGTCGTGATCACGGTGGCGGCGGTCGCCATCGCCCCGTTGATCTTCCGGCTGTACAGCCTCAACGTCTCCGACGAGGTCGACGTCGGCCTGTTCCGCGACGTCGGCACCACGCTCACACGGATCTTCCTCGTCCAGATCCTGTTCTACGGGCTGACGGGCATCGCCAACGCCTACCTCAACAGCCGGCGCCGATTCTTCGTGGCCGCCTGGAGCCCGATCCTTCCCAACCTCATCATCATCGTCACACTGCTGTCGCTGCCCGGCGCCGGCGAAACAGCGTGGACGCTCGACGACGTTCTGACCGACGATCGCCTGCGCTGGACGCTCGGACTCGGGGCGACGGCCGGCATCGCAGCGATGGCGCTCGCCGTCGTGCCGGCAATGGTCGCCGCAGGTCTGCGATTCCGGCCCGCGTTCGAGTGGCGTCACCCCGCCGTGCGCAAGCTGCTCGTCCTGTCGGTCTGGACGATCGGGTTCGTCGCCGCCAACCAGGTCGCCCTGCTCGTCGTGAGGAACCTCGCGCTCGGGGAGGGTCCGGGAATCGCCGCCGCGTACTTCGACGCGTTCACCTGGTTCGTGCTCCCCCACGGGCTGCTCGCCGTCTCGATCGCCACCACCTTCCAGCCGGAGATGGCACGATCGGTCGTCCGCAAGGACCGACCCGGGTTCATCGATCGGACGTCGCTCGGGGTGCGGATGATCGTCCTCCTCACGCTGCCGGCGGCGGCCGGGATGTTCGTACTGCGCGAACCGATCATCGGCCTGATGCAGCGCGGGCAGTTCGACTCGGTCGATGCGTTCAACACGACCCGTGCGCTGGCCGGGCTCTCGATCGGACTCGTCGGCTTCTCGGTCTACCTCTTCGTGCTCCGCGGCTTCTACGCCCACCAGGACACCCGGACACCGTTCGTGCTGAACGTCGGAGAGAACCTCCTGAACATCGTCTTCGCGTTCCTGCTCGTCGGCCGATGGGGAGTTCTCGGGCTGGGACTCGCATACTCCGGCGCGTATCTGCTGTCGTCGGTCTGGGCACTCACCGTGCTGCGAGACAAGGTGCAGGGATTCTCGGTTCGAGCTGCCCTCGGCAGCTTGTGGAAGATGGTGCTGGCTGCGGTCTTGATGGCCGAGGCCATCTGGTTCGTCACCCGCGATTCGACGACCGACACCGGGTGGCAGGCACTCGGTCAGATCCTCGTCGGTGGCCTCGCCGGGCTCGTGGTGTACGTCGTCGTGTTGCTGATCCTGCGGACCGGCGAACTCGAAGCACTCCGGCGCCGCGTCGTGCGACGCACCGGCTGACTCCCGCCGGTGCGCTCCCCATGATCACCACGATGTCGGCGGTTAGGCTCTTCGCATGTTCAAGCTCACACGCAAGTGGTGGAACTACATGACTGCCAAGCTGACCGGATCGTTCGAGGAGCGCGCTGACCCGAAGGTCCAGCTCGAGCAGGCGATCTCCGAAGCACAATCACAGCACAAGCGTCTGAAGGAGCAGGCCACCAACGTCATCGCCGGCCAGAAGCAGGCCGAGATCCGTCTGAACGGCAAGATGACCGAGCTGGAGAAGCTGAACGCCAATGCGCGCCAGGCGTTGATCATGGCAGCCGACGCGGAGCAGGCCGGAGACGCCGGCAAGTCTGCGCAGTACACCAACGCCGCTGAAACGATCGCCGGACAGCTGATCCAGGTCGAGCGCGACATCGAAAGCCTCAAATCCATGGTGCTCGAGAGCACAGAGGCCGCCGACGCCGCCAAGGCCGCTGTCGCCCAGAACAGCCGCCTGCTCCAAGAGCGCATCGCCGAGAAGTCGAAGCTGGTCAGCCAACTCGAACAGGCGAAGATGCAAGAAGAGATGAACGTCGCCATGGATCAGCTCAACGAAACCGTCGGCGATGACGTGCCGACGTTGAAGGAAGTCGAGGAGAAGATCCAGGTCCGCTACGCAAAGGCGAAGGCGGCGAGCGAGCTCACCGAGGCGTCGGTCGAGTCACGGGTTCTCGAGGTCGAACAGGCCACCGCGAACGTCGAGGCGCAGGGCCGCCTGTCCGAGCTCCGGGCCGAACTCGGGCTGGACAGCGCCACACAGGCTTCCCCGCAGGTCGAAGGCGGAACCGGCTGATCAGGATCGGTTGAACCGAGCGCCGATCGAGGTGACCGGTTCGAGAATCACGAGATCGTCACGATGTACGACCTCGTGCACCATGCCGTCGGGGAGGTCGTGTGTACGCCGACCCAGCACCGATCGAAGGTCAGCCGCCGACATCGAGACTCGACCGCGTGCGAACGCCGTTCCTTCGGGATCCGCCACGTCGATCACCTGGCCGGTGTCGAACGAACCGGACGCAGCCACGACGCCGGCCGGCAGCAGACTGTTCGGCTCCTCGATCAACGCCCGGCGTGCACCGGCGTCGACCGAGACCGTCCCGGCCACATCGGCAGCGAACGCGATCCACAGCTTACGGGCCGAAAGTGTACGGTCGTGAGCGGCGAACGTCGTCCCGATCAAGTCGTCAGACACCGCCCCTCCGACGATGCCCGGCCGGTCGGCCCGTCCGATCACGCACCGGATCCCCGACCATGAAGCCATCCGGGCAGCCGTGAGCTTGCTCGCCATCCCGCCGCTGCCGCGTCCGCTGCCGCCCGCGCCGGCAGAGATGGCGAGCAGCGGATCATCGGACTGAACGAGCGGAATCAACCGTGCCCCCGGCTCGATCCGGGGGTCGGCGGTGTACACGCCGTCCATGTCGGTCAACAGCACGAGCACGTCGGCTCGCACACTGTTCGCGATCAATGCTGCGATCCGGTCGTTGTCGCCATAGCGGAGCTCGTCGTTGGCGATCGCGTCGTTCTCGTTGACGATCGGAACGACTCCGAGCTCGATCAGACGGTCGAGTGTCGATCGGAGATGCAGGTACTGCGTGCGTTCGACGAAGTCGTACGGATCGACGAGCAGTTGCGCGCCGACGAGTCCGTGTCGCCCCAGCTCGACGTCGTAGGCCTCGACGAGCCGAGCTTGGCCCACCGCCGAAACCGCCTGCAGCGTTCGCATGTCGGACGGACGGGCGGCAAGGCCCAGCGCGGCAACACCTGCGGCGACAGCACCCGACGACACGATGATCACCTCGTGATCATCCGAACGCAACGCGGCAACCTCGTCGACGAGCTTGGCGATCGCACGGGTCGAGATGTGCCCCTGGTCGTCGGTGATCGACGCGGTGCCGATCTTCGCAACGACCCTCATGCCCGGCTCCACATCACAGGTCGGGCTGATACTCGAAGCTGAAGTCGCCGATCCAGACGACGTCACCGTCTGTCGCTCCGGCCCGTCCCAGCATCTTGAACACGCCCATCTGTTTGAGGCGGTAGTCGATGTACCCGAGTGCGGTCGCCGTGGTGACGTCGTTGAGCGCCACGACACGTTCGACCTCACGGCCGACCAGACGGAATTCGCCGTCATCGAGCCGTTCGACCAATGCACCTTCGATGTCGGGGCGGATCACGACCAGCCCCTCTGGCTCGGGCATGTCCTGGCGGGCCTCGTGCACGAGCGTCGCCATCCGACCGACCAGTTCGCGCACACCCTGGCCCGTGACCGCGGAGATGACGGGGTGCTCCCAACCGATCTCCTGCAGTGTCTCGGGCAGCACCACGTCGGCCTTCGTCCCGACGATCAGCCGGGGCCGATCGAGCAGGTCGGGCTGGTAGGCGCCGAGCTCGTGCAGCAAGACACGTTGTTGTTCCACCGCCGGTGTCGCGTCCATCGGTGCCAGGTCGATGAGGAGGCACAGCACACGAGCTCGTTCGATGTGCCGAAGGAACTGATGGCCCAGCCCGCGACCCTCGCTGGCACCCTCGATCAACCCCGGGATGTCCGCGACGACGAAGTTCGTGTCGTCATCGAGGCTCACGACGCCGAGGTTCGGTTCGAGCGTGGTGAAGGGATAGTCGGCGATCTTCGGCTTGGCGGCCGATATCACGCTGATGAGCGTGCTCTTGCCGGCGCTCGGGAAGCCCACCAGGGCGACATCGGCCATCAGGTGGATCTCGAGCTTCAGCCACCGCTCCTCGCCATGCTCGCCCTGCTCCGCGAAGGTGGGTTCACGCCGCTTGTTCGAAAGGAACTTCGCATTTCCCCGACCGCCTCGACCTCCGGCCGCCGCCAAGAACTTGTCGCCATGGCGGTAGAGCTCGGCCAGCACGTCGCCCGTGTACATGTCGGTGACGACGGTGCCCTCGGGCACTCGAATCTCGAGTGAGTCCCCGCGCGCCCCGTGCATGTCTTTTCCCTTGCCGTGGACGCCGCTCTCGGCGCGTCGGTGGGGATAGTCACGAAATGCGATCAGTGACGAGACGTTGTGGTCGGCAACCATCCAGATGTCCCCGCCCTTGCCGCCGTCGCCGCCGTTCGGGCCGCCCATGACGACCGGGCCCTCGCGCCGGAACGACACGCAGCCGGCACCGCCGTCTCCACCGCGGACGTTGAGCTGGGCTTCGTCGACGAACTGGGACATCGGGGCGATCCTACCGACGGGGCCCAGGTGCTCATCGCGAGCGCTCCACGGCGCCGTTAACGTGACGGGCGATGGTCGATGTCGACGACACCATGCAGGAACGTGCCCAGCGTTGGGCGTCGACCATGCGCGGTCACCGTGCCGACGGCGTCGCCCTGGCCCACGTGGATTCGTGGGCCCGCCCCGGCAGCGCGGCAACGCTCGATCGGCGGGCTCGCGAGGAGGTTGAAGACGAACGGCTTGCACCGCTCGCCACGAAGGCCTCCGATGCCGGTGATCGACCCCTCGACGAGGAGCCCGACCCGTTCCGCACCTGTTTCGAACGGGATCGTGACCGCATTCTGCACGATACGTCGTTTCGTCGGCTCGCCGGGAAGACGCAGGTGTTCGTGTTCCCCGACGATCACCAGCGAACCCGACTGACGCATGCGCTCGAGGTCGCACAGGTGGCTCGATCGGTGTCGACGGCCATCGGGCTCAACGTTGCACTCACCGAGGCGATCGCTATCGGCCACGACTGCGGCCACGGCCCCGGAGGGCACGCCAGCGAGGACGCTCTGACGCCCTATGTCGAGGAAGGCTTCGATCACGCGGTGTGGGGCGCTGACGTGACTCTGGCCCACCTGAACCTCTGCCGGGAGACGATCGACGGCGTGCGGAACCACTCGTGGAGCCGTCCTGCCCCAGCGACACCCGAGGGCGAAGTCGTCTCCTGGGCCGATCGGATCGCGTACGTGTGTCACGACTTCGAAGACGCGGTCGCGGCCGGCATCGTGTCGGACGACATGCTCCCCGGTCTCGTGAGCGGTCGGGTCGGCACCGATCGCTCCGGACAGCTCGGAACGTTCGTCAGGGCGATGATCCAGGCCACCGCGAATTCGGGCAGGATCGGCATGGTCGAACCGATCGCCGAGGCGTTGGCGGCGTTCCGGCGTTTCAACTACGAGCACGTCTACCTCCGACCGGCGAGCGTTGCGCAGGCCGACGCCGTGATCGCGCTGCTGCAAGCGCTCGTCGAGCACTACGCCGACCGGCCGAACCTCCTGCCCGATGCGCACGGGCTCGACGCCGGCTCTCCGGCGGCGCTGCGTTCATCGGTGGCGTACGTGGGCGGCATGACCGACCGGTTCGCATGCCGCCAGGCCCTGGCACTGCTCGGATGGGACCGCAGCCGGTTGCCGGTCGGCATCGACGTCTGAAAACGGCGACGGCGGAGCGCCGAAGCGCCCCGCCGTCGTTCAGATCTTGGTGCTTCGTCAGCCCACCGGGTTGACGTCGATCACCTTCCGGCCCTTGCGGGTGCCGAACTGCACCGAGCCGTCCACCAGTGCGAACAGCGTGTCATCGCCACCCTTGCCGACGTTGGTGCCCGGGTGGAATTTGGTCCCACGCTGGCGGATCAGGATCGTGCCGGCGGTGATCTGTTCGCCGCCGAACGCCTTGACACCCAGGCGTTGGGAGTTGGAATCGCGACCGTTGCGAGTTGAGCCGCCACCTTTGGTCTTCGACATGTCAGTTCCTCAGCTCTTCTTGATCGAGGTGATCTCGACCACCGTGTAGTTCTGGCGATGGCCGTAGCGACGGCGGTTGTTGGTGCGACGCTTGTAGGTGAACCCGTTGATCTTCGGGCCCTTCGTGGTGCCGACGATCTTGCCGGTGACCGACGCACCCGAGAGTGCATCGGACCCCGCGATGACGTCATCGCCGTCCACGAGCATCACCGGGGTCAGCGAGACCTCGCTGCCCTCGTCGCCCTTGAGCAACTCGAGTTCGACCTGCTGGCCTTCGGTCACTTTTTCCTGTTTGCCGCCGGAGGCGATCACTGCGTACATAGCTTGAGAGATGCTATCTGCGGCACCGACCCACCCCAACCGGCGCTCGAAGGAGCTCGGCATTGACGGCGACAGCGATCTCAGAGTGCGGTGGTCATGCCGCCGTCGACCAGGATGGTCTGGCCGTTGACGTACGAAGCCCTCATCGACGCGAGGAACACCGCCGCCGCGGCGATCTCGTCGGGCCGGCCCCAGCGACCGACGGGCGTGCTGTCGATGACCATGGCGTTGAACTCTGGATCTTCGACGAGCGCCGCGTTCATCTCGGTGGCGACGTAACCAGGACCGATGGCGTTCACCGTGATGCCGGTCGGCCCCAGTTCGACCGCCAGCGCCTTGGTCATGCCGACCAGGCCGGCCTTGCTGGTGACATAGGCGGGGATCGTGGGCCGGGCGACCGTCCCCATGATCGACGCCGTGTTGATGATGCGGCCGCGGCCGGCCGAGCTCATGTGACCGGCGGCAGCGTGGCAGAGCACGAATGGTGCATCGAGGTTGACGGCGAGCACGTCTCGCCAGTCGTCGTCGCCGAACTCACCGACCGGAGCCCGACGGTTGATACCGGCGTTGTTCACGAGGATGTCGATCGCCCCATGACGTCGGACGATCGTGTCGATCGCAGCAACCGCGACCGCCGTGTCGGCCACATCGAACGCCGACCCCGATGCGGCACGCCCGTCGAGGTTCAGTTCGGCGACCGTTCCCATCACCGCCTCGTCGGTTCGACCGTTGATCACGACGTGCGCACCCTGGGCGATCATCGCTTCCGCCATCGCGAAGCCGAGACCACGAGTACTGCCCGTGACGAGAGCGACCTTTCCGTCGAGCCGGAACACGGATCAGCAATCGTCGCCGGTGGCGTACACCGGACGGTGCCGCTCGTCGGACAGCTCGACGACGAGGTTCTTCACGAATCGCCCCTTCGTCGTGATGCGCATGCGCGAGGCCATACCGCTCAGCACCGGGGTCACCAGGATTCGATACTCCGGATGCCGGATTCGGCTGTACGGGGTCAGGTTCTTGTTCGTCGTGTTGGTGTCGACCGACACCTCAGCCACCTTGCCTCAACCGGTGGGCTTGATGAAGTCGATCGTCATCGTGCCACCACGCTTGTCGAGCAGCGTGCGGGCTTCGTCAGTGATCTCCAGTTGCATCACCAGGAAACCTACTGCACACCGAGCTCGATTCCCGTCGCCCGAACCAGCCCGCGAGGCCTGGGTGCGCCCTAGTCGAGCAGGTGATGGTCGATCTTGACGCCGCGGCCGTCGCAGTCGGGGCAGCTCTCCGAGAACTCGGTGAGCAACCCCTCACCGATGCGTTTCCGGGTCATCTCGACCAGCCCCAGCTCGGTGATGTCGAACACCTGGGTGCGCGTCTTGTCACGGGCCAGCGCCTCTCGGAAGGCAGCGACGACCTTGGCGCGGTTGTCGCGGATCTCCATGTCGATGAAGTCGATCACGATGATGCCACCGATGTCACGGAGTCGGAGCTGCTTGGCGATCTCCTCGGCGGCCTCCATGTTGTTGTGGAACACCGTTTCTTCGAGGTTCGACTTGCCGACGTTCTTGCCGGTGTTGACGTCGATCACACTGAGCGCCTCGGTGTGCTCGATGATGAGCGATCCGCCCGATGGCAGCCACACCTTTCGATCGAGCGCCTTGTGCACCTGCTCGTGTACGTGGTGACGCTCGAACAGCGACAGACCTTCGGCTTCGGCGTCGTAGTACTCGATGCGATCGGCGAGCTCGGGGTTGAACGCCTTGACGTAGTCGCGAACTTCCTCGAACAGGCGCTGGTCGTCGATGACGACACCGCGGTAGTCGGGGTTGAACTCCTCGCGGATCACTCGAACGGCCAGCTCGGGTTCCCGGTAGAGCAGCGTCGGCTTGTTGGCCTTGGCGGCTTTGCGTTCGATGTCGTCCCACTGGCGGAGCAGGATGTCCATGTCGGCCTCGAGGTCCGACTCGGTGGCGTGTTCGGCTGCGGTCCGCACGATCAGTCCGTGCTGCTCGGGCTTCACCCGATCGAGGATGTTGCGGAGTCGCTTGCGCGTGTCGTCGGGCAGCCGCTTCGAGATGCCGTACGTTTTCGAGTTCGGAATCAGGACGACGAAGCGGCCGGGCAGCGAGACCTCCTGCGTGAGCCGTGCCCCCTTGGCGCCGATCGGGTTCTTCGTGACCTGGGACATGATCATCTGCCGGGCCTTGAGGATGTCCTCGATGCGGGCGTTCTTGCCCTTCTGCTCGATGTCCTCCTGGTCGTACTGCACGTCGCCGCGATAGAGCACTGCGTTCTTGGGCGTTGCGATGTCGACGAAGGCCGCCTCCATGCCAGGGAGCACGTTCTGCACCCGGCCGAGATAGATGTTGCCGTGGATCTGGCTGACGTCGTCGGCAGGTCGGCTGACATAGTGCTCGATCAGGTTCCGTCCTTCCATCACGGCCACCTGGGCCATGCCCGGACGCACCTGGACACACATGAAGTAGCGGCCGATCGGTTTTCCGTTGCGTTCGCGTCCGCCTCGCTGCTCGATCAACTCCTGCTCGGCTGCGGACTGCTTCGCCCGAACGTGTCCACCGCGGCGTCGCTTCTTCTGTGCGTCGGGCACCCCGTCGCGGCCGCCCTGGCGTTGGTTGCCCTTCGACTTCTGTTTGCCGTCGGTGCCGGTCTCCGCGCCCGACTTGGCCCCGCGTTTGCGGCGCTTGCCTCCGGAGTCGCCCGTCTTGTTTCCGGCACCCTCGTTGCCGGATTCCTTGGCGACTGCCGGGCCCGGAGGTGGCCTGGACGGCACGAGCGGCGCTCGAGTGTCACCGATCTTCGGTTTGCGCACCAGTGCACGTTCGGCAACCTCGGGATCTCTGACCTTGCCCTCTCCCATCGGTTCAGGCAACTCTTCTGGGTCCCGATGGTCGGACGCCGCGTCGGGCGCCTCCGACTCGGTCGGCGAGCCGGATGCGGCGGGCTTCTTGCGGCCCTGCCCGCCGCGGGACCCGCGACGCCGCTTGGTGGACCCTCCGGTGGACGGTGATCCCTCGGTCGTCGGCTTTGCGTTCGGCCGGGAAGCTTGTTGGTCTCCGTTCGTGTCAGTTCGTCCTGCAGGCGCCTCGGAGGCGTCGCCGGTCTCGGTGGAGGTGTCGTCCATGTCGGTCCCTTCTCATGCGAGCACCGCCAGGGTGCTCGCATCGACGTCGGCCGGCAGAGGTATGACCTCGCGTCGTGTGCCGTCGTCGTCAAGCCATTGGTGAGTACGGAGTGCCCGGACATCGCGTGCATCGATGTGCGGATAGGCCAACTCGGCGAGCTCTCCAGGTCGGAGCGCCCTCCCGATCGTGACCAGATCGGCGATCAGTCGATCGCCGGTGGGGTCGGGCCGCAGGTCGAGGATCATCGGGCGCACGTCGTCTGCGCTCCGTTTCCCCTTGCGTTCCCGTTCGAGCACGAGTTCGGTCGACTCCAAGAGTCGACAGGCATCGCGATGTTCCTCAGCAGCGAGCTGAGTGCTCCAGAGCTGCCACGTGCACGACGTGACGGCCTCCTGGAGCGATTCGGCTCCCATGTCCCGTTCGATGCCCGCAATTGCGTCGAAGCCGCCGGGGAGCGCATCGGACAGACGCGCCGGGAGGGTGTCGAGATCGACATCTTCGGCTGAGACGTCACGCTGCAGCTCGATGTCGACGTATTCCGCAATCGACTCGGCACCCGTTGGGAGCGCCAGGCCGAAGCTGATCTTGGCTCGGGGTGTGAACCCCTCGGTGAATGCAACCGGCATGCCGGCGCGGTCTGAGCGCACGTTCCCACATGCGGGCGGCGTCACGATGACTCGTGAATCGAACCTTGCCGATCTTGGTGGCACGAACACGGATCTTCACGCGCCGACCCCGACCCCGTCGCCGGACATGACCGGTTCACGCCGGGTCGGCATCAGCGTCACCGGCACCTCGCCGCCACGCTCGAGATCCTGACCCGTGCCCTGGCTGCCGCCGGCGGGTGCGATCGGGGACGCTACGACGTGTTCGATGCCGTAGCCCGTGCACACGCCGCAGTCGTAGCAGGGTGTCCAGCGACAGTCCTCGACGCCGGACTCCGCCAGTGCGTCGAGCCAGTCGCCCCACAGGAAGTCCTCGTGAAGGCCGGCCGTCAAGTGCGACCATGGCAGGATCTCACCCTCGTCGCGATGCCGGAAGACGTACCAGTCCATCGAGAGGCCCTCGGCCTCCATCGCTGCCGTCCAGAGGCTGAGGTCGAAGTGCTCGCCCCACTCCTGGAACAGCCCACCCTCACGCCACACCCGTTCGATGGCCGCGCCGACGCGTCGGTCGCCACGTGTGGCGAGGCCCTCGGCGACGCTCGCGTCAGGGTGATGCCACTTGACGTTCACGCCCTTGGCCTTCTTGGCCGCGTCACGCACCAGGTTGATCTTCCGACGAAGTTCGTCTTCGGTGTTCTGCCCGAACCACTGGAACGGAGTGTGCGGTTTCGGCACGAACCCGCCGAGGCTCACCGTGACGGACGCCCGGTTGGTGTGGCGCTTGCCGATCTCGACACAGTTCTTCGCGAGCTCGACGATGCCCAACGTGTCCTCGTCGGTCTCGGTGGGGAGTCCGGTCAGGAAGTAGAGCTTCATGCGGGTCCAGCCCTGGCTGAACGCAGATTCGACGGCTCCGTAGAGGTCTTCTTCGAGGATCAGCTTGTTGATCACCTTGCGGAGTCGCCACGATCCCGCCTCGGGTGCGAACGTGAGGCCGCTCCGACGGCCGTTGTTGACTTCGCCGGCGAGGCCGACCGTGAACGCATCGACACGCAGCGACGGGAGGTTGATCGTCATCGTGTCGCACGATCCGGGGATGTTCTGAGCGTCCTCGAGAACGCCACGAACGACCGGTTCGATGTCGGAGAAGTCAGCGGTCGACAGCGATGTCAGGCTCACCTCGTCGTAGCCAGTCGAACGCAAACCCTCGCGGATCATGGTGCGGACCTGCTCGGCAGGTCGCTCGCGAACAGGTCGGGTGATCATGCCTGCCTGGCAGAAACGGCACCCCCGGGTACAACCTCGGAACACCTCGACGCTCAGGCGATCGTGCACGACCTCGGTCAACGGCACGATCGGGCTCTTGGGATACGGCCATTCCCCCAGGTCGGCGACGGTGCGCTTGTCAACCGTGGCGGGAACGTCGCCGAATCGTGGTTCGACCGTGGCGATTCGGTCGCCGTCGTAGGACACCTCGTACATCGACGGGACGTAGACGCCGGGAACCTTCGACAGCTCACGCAGGAACGCCGTCCGGTCGGTCCGCCCGGCGATCTTCCAGTTGCGCACTGCCGCGGTGATGTCGGCCACGACCTCTTCACCCTCACCGAGGACGGCAGCATCGATGAAGTCGGCGAGCGGCTCGGGGTTGAACGCCGCGTGCCCCCCGACGATCACGATCAGATCGCTGTCTTCCCGGTCGCCGGCCCGCACCGGTGCACCGGCGAGGTCGATCATGTTGAGGACGTTCGTGTAGACGAGCTCACTCGACAGATTGAACGCCAGCACATCGAACTCTGCCGCCGGACGATGGTGGTCGACGCTGAACAGCGGCACGCTCGCCGCCCGCATCTCGTCGTTCATGTCGGCCCAGGGCGCATAGGTGCGCTCGGCCACCGCGTCGTCGCGTTCGTTCAGGATCTCGAAGAGGATCTGGAGCCCCTGGTTGGGCAACCCGATCTCGTAGGTGTCGGGATACGCCAGCAACCACTCGACGACATCGGGTCGTCCGAACAGGTCTGCCTCGGGGGTGACGGCGCCGTCCTCGCAACCGATGTAGCGAGCGGGTTTCTGCACCCGGGCCAAGAGCGGTTCGATCCGCGCCCAGAGTGTTGACATATCGCGACGATCTTACCCGGCGTGACCGATTTCACCCCGGATGCACGACACCTCACTCCCACCCGGACGACGGCCCCCGCCAACCATTCGGGTCGGGCACACCACCGTCGAGTCGCGTGCTCTCACGCGCCGTGCACCAACGAAGCAGTCAGCGCATGCGGCGCATGTGCACGGACTGCACCATCCCGAACATCGCGAAGTACACGAGCAGACTCGACCCGCCGTAGCTGATGAAGGGCATGGGGAGGCCGGTCACGGGCATGATGCCGAGCGTCATGCCGACGTTCTGGAACACCTGCCACAGCAGCATGGTGAAGACACCCGCGGAGATGTAGGTGCCGAACAGGTCACGCGACAGCGAAGCGATGCGCCAGATCCGCATCAGCGCGACGACGAAGAGCGACAGGAGTACGGCGCATCCGACGAGCCCGAACTGCTCGCCGACGGCGGCGAACGGGAAGTCGGCCCACATCACCGGCACGTCGCGCCCGTTCGTCAACGGCCCCTCGAGCCAGCCCTTGCCCCAGACGCCCCCGGTACCGACGGCGCGGATCGCGTTGCGTACCTGGTAGATCGAGTTCTCATCGGTCTCCTGGCCGAGGAACACCCGGAGCCGCTCGGTCTGGTAGCTGTTGACGAAGCCGCCGACGAAGGCCGACGTCACGGTGGCGACCGACAGGAACGAGATCAGCGCGATGTACTTGGGCTTGGCCCCTGCAACCAGCAGCACGCCCATCGCGATCGTGACGACCACGGATGCCGACCCGAGGTCGGGCTGCAGGATGATCAGCACCGCCGGCACACCGACGAGAATCAACCCGCCGACGAAACGCGCATAGCTGACTTCATCGGTGCGTTCCTCCGCCAGGAACGACGCGAGGGCCAGCAGGGTCGTCAATTTGGCGAGCTCAGCAGGCTGGAAGTTGATCGGGCCGAGGTCGAACGAGATCCGGTCGAGGCCTTGGGCGATGCCCATCAGGATCAGGAGCAGCAACAGCGCAACCGTTCCGCCGTAGAGCACCGCAGCACGTTCGCGAAACCACTCGTAATCGACCGCCATCACAGCCACCATCACGACACTGGCCGTGATCGCAAAGATCACCTGACGGTTGACGAACGCGAAGGGGTCACCCTCGACGGTCGTCCACGATGCGGAGTACACGACGAAGCAGCCGATGATCGTGAGCAGGCCCTGCGTGACGAGCAGCACCCAATCGACGTTGCGGCTCGGATCGCCCGGGCTCGACCGGATGTTGCCGAGACCGCTGTCCGGCCGTCGGGCGAGGAAGGTGAGCGCCACTACTCGATCGCGCCCTGTCGTTGACCGGTGACGGCATTGCCGTCCCGCCCGACGTAGCACGACGTGTCGCCGACCGACTGGGAGGGTGCTGCGGTCGTGGCGTCGAGGTCGAGTGGATCCGACGGCAACACCGGGTCGAGTGCGGTCTCACCGGAGAGCGCCAGGAACATGCACTTCACCACCGGCGCAGCCGCTTGGGAGCCGTAGCCCGCCTTCTCGAGATACGCCGCGATCACGTACGGATCGTCGTCATCGGGAAGGTATTCGTTGGTGGCCGTGTCGACGGCGAAACCCGTGAACACCGAGGAGTCGTTCCACGGGTAGTTGCCGGCTCCCTGCGCGGTGCCGGTCTTGCCGGCAACTTGGATCGCATCGGACGGATAACCGGTGAACAGCTCCTCCGCCGTCGTGCTACGTCCGTTCGTTCCGGGCCCGGTCGTGACGCGCCGGAGACCGCGGACCAGCGGCGTTCGGATCGACGACGGCATCGGGATCTGGCGGATCAGGTTCGGCTCGGATTCGTCGGAGAACACCGAGCCCCGTTCGGGGTCGGCGTAGCCCGGCTCGGCGTCGGGCGTGCCCGGCTGCCAGATGTTCTTCACGACCGTCGGCTGCACCACGAATCCGCCATTCGCCACGGCGCCATAGCCGGTGGCCAGATGCAGCGGCGTCGCCGAGAGCAGTCCCTGCCCGATCGCGAGCTGCACGTTGTCGCCCACGTAGTAGCCGCGGCCCTCGTCCTCGCTGATCACCCCGATCTCGGCGTACCGCTCCTTGAGCGCAGCGTCGGGAACAGTTCCGTCGAACTCGAACGGCAACTCGACGCCGGTGTCGGCGCCGAACCCGAAGAGACGGACCTGCTCCTGCAACACGGGTTGGAAGTCGTTCTCGACCATGATCCGGTCGCCGATCCGGTAGAAGAACGCGTCGGATGACACCGCAAGGGCATCTTCGACATTCACCGAGCCGTACACACACGGTCGGCCGTTGAAGCTGCAGACTGCGTTCTTGAACTCACAGCGGATGAGCCCCGAGTCGCACGCCGCGCGGTCGCTGACGGCCGCCCGACTCAGTGTGTACGTCCCCCGGTCGTTGTAGTACTCGCCGGCGCCCATCAGATCGCTGTTGAGCGCGGCATACGCGGTGAACAGTTTGAACGTCGAACCGAGGTTGTACCGCCCCTGAACGGCACGGTTGACGAGGATCGATTGATCGGGGTCGTCGGTCTCGGGGAAGATCTCACGGAACTTCGTGCCCGACAAGCCGGCTTCGAACCAGCGGTTGTCGAACGTCGGATAGCTGGCCATCGCGGTGATCGCACCGGTCTCGTAGTTCATCACGACCGTCGAACCCGCCGGCGATTTGTAGGGCACCGCCGGCCCCTGGTTGAGATCCATGCGCTGACGCGAACCGTCCGGCTTCTTCACGATCGGGTTGGGGGCCAGCTGGGTGCGGCGCTGTTCGAGTGTGGTCTCGAGCAACTGTTCGGCGTACTTCTGGACATCGAGGTCGATCGTGAGCTGCACGTCGAATCCGTTGACCGGCGGCACCTCTTCGATGACACGCACCGGCCGGTTGGCGCCGTCGACCTCCACCTTCTTGTATCCCCAGGCGCCGTGCAACACCTGTTCGAGCTCGAGCTCGATCCCGAACTGGCCGACCCGCTCGTTGCGGAGGTATCCCTCGTCGAGCCGCTCGTCGAGTTGTTCTGCGGTGATGGCACCCATGTAGCCGACCACATGTGCGGCGTTCGGGGCGTACGGGTAGACGCGCCGAGACTCGGTGAGGATCTCGACACCCGGGAAGTCCTCGATCCGTTCGAGCAGTGCAATGGCGGTGGGTTCGTCAACGTCCTCCGCGATCGGCATCGGGAGGAACGGGCTGTACACGTTGGACTCGAACCGGCGCTCCATCTCGGCGATCGGAACATCGACCCAACCCGAGAGCCGCCGGAAGATCTCGTCGCGTTGCGACTTCCGGCGCAACACCTGCCAGTCGACGGCCACGGTGAGCACGCGCTCGTTGTCGGCCAGGATTCGCATGTCGGCGTCGAAGATCCGGCCCCGCTCGGGAGCGATCGGGACCGTCCGCGTCTTTGCGAAGGTCACCGACTCCTGGAGCTCTTCCGCCTTGACCGTCTGCAGGAACCACAATCGCACGCCCAACAACGAGAACAGCATGATCCCGACGAGTGCCAAGACGCCGAGTCGAGTCGCGCGCCGGTCAATCGCCATGACGGGATTCTCGCGTGTTCGGAACGGGTTCGTGCGGCGCGTCAGTCATCGGTGAGCACCTTCCACTCGGGTCTGCCCAGCTTGAGCGACCAGCGAGCGAGGGGGACCAGCACGATACTGGCGATCGCTGACGTCACCGCGACGACCGGCACGATCTTGGCCATCTCGGGCACGAACGCATCCTGCTCTCCGATGAAGCGTCGAACGACCGGCACAGTCGCTTCACCGACCCCAGCGCCGACGCCGACGAAGATCGCCGCCAGCCACCAGGTGGTGTCGATCCGGATCAGGTCAACCCAGCCTGCGACGTATCCGGCGAGACCCATCACGATCGCCGAGGAGCCCAGCGGTGATCCAACGGACAGGTCGAACATGATGCCCAGCACGAAACCGGTGATCGCCCCACGCTCGGGTCCACCGGCTGCTCCGGCAGATGCGGCAAACGCCAACACCACCTGAATGATCACGCCGAACGGCTGCAGTTCGACGAACAGCGTCTTCTGGAGCGCAAGCAGCATCATGCCGATCGGGATGATGCGGGTCAGCGAACTCGTCAGAAGCGCTGCGATCATCGCAGCTCGGTCGGCGGCTGATACAGGATGACCGACAGGAAGCTCAGTCGTCCCAGATCGGCGTTCGGCTCGACTTCGAGCTCGAGCCCAGCCGTGCCGGCCCGTTCGATGATGTTGGCAACCGTGCCGACCGGAATGCCCGGTGGCGCCAGGCTGAGGCTGCCGCCGGCGGTCAGCACCTGGTCGCCGACCTCGATGCGACCGAACTGCGGCGAGTCGGCGATGAAGCGCACACGCGGCAGGAGATCACCTCCGAAGCCGTTGAGATCACCGGTCTCGCGAGTCTCCTCGATCGGTTCGGGCAGCGTCGTGCTGGTCGTCGACGTCGTGCTGGTCGTGCTGGTCGTCGACGACGTGGTCGCGGCCGGCGTCGCCGCACCGGCGGCGTCCGATGGCGGCACCGTGGTGGTGGTCGTCGTCGTCGACGACGTGGTCGTGGTCACGTCGTCGACGGGCAGCCCACTCGGGACCGTGACGGGCGGCACCGTGCTTGGCGTCGGAAAGACCTCGGCCACCACCTTGACCGGTACGTGGTACAGCGGGTCGGTGATGAGCATGACGATCGACGTCTCGGGATTGACCTGGGTGATCTTGCCGACCAGGCCGGCGTCGTTCACCACGGGCATGCCGACCCTGATCCCCTTGAGCGACCCACGGTTGATCTCGACCCGCTGGTCGAAGTTGCTCGGCGACGAACCGATGATCTCGCCGCTGACGCGGTCGTAGGCTGCGAGCGACTCGAGGTCGAGCAGGGCGCGCAACCGCCGGTTCTCGATCATCGCGTTCAATCCGGCGACCTGGACGTTGCGCTGCTCGTCGACCAGCCGCTGCAGGCGCTCATTCCGCTCCTTCAACTCGTCGACTTCGGCGACGCCGCTCCAGACCCGTTCGACCGGTTGCGTGATCACGTCGCCCGCGATCTCGAACGGTCGAATCGCATACGAGAAGCCGCTCCGCGCCGTGTTGAAGACGGCGTTCCCGCGGAGATCGAGGGTGATCAACAGCACCGACGTCAACAGGAGGATGATGATGGTGCGCCGTCGGCCGGCCGAATAGATCGCCACAGGGCGCCCCCGGTCAGTCGTCGCCGCCGAGCGACATCAGCCCGCGCATCGCATCGATGTTCTCGAGTGCGCGCCCCGAGCCGATGACGACGCTGTACAGCGGCTCGTCCGCGACGCGGATCGGCATGCCGGTTTCATGCGACAGTCGTTGGTCGAGGCCACCGAGCAGTGCGCCGCCGCCCGTGAGCATGATGCCGTCTTCCATGATGTCGGCCGCCAACTCCGGCGGCGTCTTGTCGAGTGTCGTCTTCACGGCATCAACAATGGCACTCACAGGCTCCGCCAGGGCTTCGCGTACGTGCTCGGTCGTCAGCTGGATCGTTCGAGGCAGGCCGGAGACCAGATCGCGACCGCGGATGTCGGCGGTGAGTTCTTCCTCCATGGGCCAGGCCGAGCCCATCTGGATCTTGATCTCCTCGGACGTGCGGTCACCGATCGCCAAGGAGTATTCCTTCTTGACGTACTGCAGGATCGCATCGTCGAGCTCGTCTCCCGCAACCCGCACCGACTGCGCGGTCACGATGCCGCCGAGCGAGATGACGGCGACCTCGGTGGTGCCACCGCCGATGTCGACGACCATGTTGCCGCTCGGCTCGTGCACCGGCAGGTCTGCGCCGATCGCCGCCGCCATCGGCTCTTCGATGATGTGGACCGGCTTGCGAGCGCCGGCGTACTCGGCTGCGTCCTTGACGGCGCGCTGTTCGACTCCGGTGATGCCGGAGGGCACGCAGATGATCATCCGGGGCTTCGACCACTTCGATGCGTGCACCTTCTGGATGAAGTAGCGAAGCATCTTCTCGCACACCTCGAAGTCGGCGATGACGCCGTCCTTGAGCGGCCGGATGGCCTTGATGTGGTTGGGCGTTCGACCCATCATGCGCTTGGCCTCGACGCCGACCGCGACCGGACGGCCGTCATTGACGTTGATCGCCACGACCGACGGCTCGTCGAGCACGATCCCGGTGCCGCGGGCGTAGATCAGGGTGTTGGCGGTTCCGAGGTCGATGGCGAGGTCACGCCCGAGACTCAGTGGGTTGCTCCGTGCCATGTCGACCTCCTTTCAGGACGAGTGCGCTGTCGCAACGGGTGCGGTGCGAGCCGGTCGGTGGCACTCACCAGACTCGTACGTCTGGATGTTACAGAGTCGGAAAGAAGATGCCGATCTCGCGCTCGGCGCTGGCCAGTGAATCACTGCCGTGCACGAGGTTTTCGGTGAACAAGATGCCGAGGTCGCCACGAATCGTGCCGGGCGCGGCCGTCCGGGGGTTTGTCGCCCCCATCATGGCGCGGACGACCTCCCAGGTGTCCTCCGGCCCCTCGATCACCATCGCCACGACCGGCCCGCGGCTCATGAACGCCACGAGGTCGTCGTAGAAGCCCTTGCCGACGTGCTCCTCGTAGTGGCGGGCGAGGGTGTCACCGTCGAGCTCCCGAAGATCCATGGCGACGATGTCGAGGTTCTTGGCCTCGAAACGCGACACGACCTCACCGACGAGCTTGCGCTCGACGGTATCGGGCTTGAGCAGGACGAGTGTGCGATCAGACATGGCCGACAACGCTATCGCCACCGACGGCAACCAATACCCGTTTCGTGGTCGGTCGTGCGCCGACGCCGGGTAGTTTCAGCGACCATCGGAGTGGAGCGGAACGAGTTCATCCGGGGTCCCAAGTGGCGAACCCGGACGACGTCGACTCAACGCGGCCGAGCGGCACTGCTCACGTTCGCAGGAATCGCCATCACGGGCGGCGTGATCCTCGGTGCGGTCATGTGGCTGCTCGCCTGGCTCGGCAGTCCGACCTGGCTCCTGATCGGGCTCTGGGCGATCCCCACCGCCACTGTGGTCGTCTGGACGCTCGTGCGGCCCCGACCTGCCGTCGCCACCGATGATGACGACGACGGCTGGACGACCTACTCGATCCAGTACGTGCTCGTGGGTGAACAGTCACCCCGACCCGCGCCGATTCGGATGATGTCGGCGGTGCTGTTCGGCGCGCCGATCTTCTGGTCACTCCTCGTGTTCGGTCTCTCGACGCTCGTCGGCCTGTTCTGAGCGGCGACGTGTCAGTTGGCGTACCTGCGCAGGGCTGGTCTCGCGTCACCCGCGACGTAGATGCTGCCCGCCGCGAGGATTGCGTCGTCAGCGTCGGCGTACTGCATCGCCGCCCGGCAGGCGAGCTCGACGCTGTCGTGCGCGTAGACCTCGTCACAGCCCAGGGCGCGGGCTGCGGCGGCGACCTCACTGCCTGGCACCCCACGAGGCGACGGCGCCGTGCAGGCGTGAACGACATCGAACTCGTCGGCCCGCAACGCTGCGAGCATCTCGCCGGGCTCTCGGAGTGTGCCGACCACGAGGATCCGTCGGCCCTCGGGATGGAAATCACCGAAGAAGACCTCGGCGCAGACGTCGGCGCCTGGCGGGTTGTGAGCGCCGTCGATGATCGCGAGCGGCTGAACACCGAGCACTTCGAAGCGCCCCGGCATGACGACGTTGGCGAAACCTTCGTGCACCACGTCCTCGGCCAGCGGAGACGCGAAGAACGTCTCGACCGCGGCGAGCGCCACGGAGGCATTGTCACCCTGATGGGCACCGTGGAGCGGGAGGAACACGTCGGAGTAGATCGTGGTCGGCGTCCGCAGATCGAGGGCTCGACCGCCGATCGCCAGCGAGTTGTCGGCGACGTCGAAGTCGTCGCCGCGTACCAGAATGCTCGCGCCGCCCTCGTCGCGGAAGATCTGCACCAACTCCGGATCGGTCTCGCCGATCACCGCCGCGCTCCCCGGCTTGATGATCCCCGCCTTTTCGGTCGCGATGTCGGTGAGCGATGGGCCGGCGAACTCGGTGTGGTCGAGGCCGATGTTGGTCACCACGGCCACCTGGGCGTCGACGATGTTCGTGGCATCCCAGCGCCCGAGCATCCCGACCTCGACGACGGCGACATCGACCGCGACGTCTGCGAACCAACGGAACGCAGCAGCCGTCACCGCTTCGAAGTACGTCGGCCGCACCCCCGTGATGACCTCGATGTCGGCGATGCCGGCGACCTGTTCCGCGAAGTCCTCGTCGGAGATCGGTTCACCGTTGCGCTTGATCCGCTCGTTGATGCGTTCGAGATGCGGGCTCGTGTAGGTGCCGACGGTCAGCCCCTGGGCGACGAGCAGTCGGCTGATGATCTGCACCGTCGACCCCTTGCCGTTCGTGCCGGTGACGTGGATGACCGGCTGGGCCAGTTGCGGGTCCCCCATGGCGGCGCACAATGTCGCGATCGACTCGGTCGACGGCTCGTCGATCCGGCCGGTCTTGTCGTAGGACGCATGGTCGTCGAGGTAGGCGAGCGCAGCGTCGTACTCCATGGCGGCGGGTTCGCGCGAGGGCGAGCGTCAGCTCGCAGCCCGGCGGGGCCGACTCGACGTCGTCTTCTTGCGCTGGACGACGGTCGGGTTCGTCTTGTTCCGGACCGTGTCGTCGTCGATCACCACGGTGGCCACGTCACCACGTCCGGGAAGGTCGTACATCGTGTTCAGCAGGACCTCTTCGAGGATCGCACGGAGACCGCGGGCACCGGTTTCGCGCAGGATCGCCAGCTCGGCAACCGCCTCGAGACCGTCCTCGGTGAACTCCAACTCGACGTCTTCGAAGGCAAACACCTTCTGGTACTGCTTGACCAACGAGTTCTTGGGTTCGGTCAGGATCTGCACGAGTGCCTCACGGTCGAGCGACCGGACCACACCGACCATCGGCAGCCGCCCGATGAACTCGGGGATCATCCCGAACTTGACGAGGTCTTCGGGGAGCACCTGCAAGAACAGTTCGCCCGGGTCTCGATCCGACTTGCTCGTGACCGTGCCGTGGAAACCGACTCCCTGCTGGCCGACACGTTGCTCGATGATCTGCTCGAGCCCCGAGAACGCTCCACCGAGGATGAACAACACGTTCGTCGTGTCGATCGTGATGAACTCCTGATGCGGGTGCTTGCGGCCGCCCTGCGGCGGCACCGACGCCTGCGTCCCCTCGAGGATCTTCAGCAGCGCCTGCTGCACCCCTTCGCCGGAGACGTCACGTGTGATCGAGGGGTTCTCACTCTTGCGAGCGACCTTGTCGATCTCGTCGATGTACACGATGCCGGTCTCGGCCCGCTTCGTGTCGAAGTCGGCGGCCTGGATCAGCTTCAACAGGATGTTCTCGACATCTTCGCCGACGTAGCCGGCCTCGGTGAGAGCGGTCGCGTCGGCGACCGCGAAGGGTACGTTCAGCATTCGCGCCAGCGTCTCGGCCAGGTGGGTCTTGCCGCAACCGGTCGGACCGAGCATCAAGATGTTCGACTTCTGCAGTTCGACGTCGTCGCGGCGGCCGATACCGGCCGCCTGCTGATACTGGATCCGCTTGTAGTGGTTGTACACCGCCACGGCGAGGATCTTCTTGGCCTCATCCTGCCCCACGACGTAGTCATCGAGGAACGCCCGGATCTCACGGGGGTTCGGGACCTCGTCGAAGGTCAGCTCGCCGGTGTCGGTGAGCTCCTCTTCGATGATCTCGTTGCACAGGTCGATGCACTCGTCACAGATGTAGACGCCGGGACCGGCAATCAACTTCTTGACCTGCTTCTGGGACTTGCCACAGAACGAGCACTTCAGAAGTTCTCCGGTGTCACCGAACTTCGCCATCTGTGTCGCCCCCTCTCCGAGTGAATCGTCTTCGTGGCCACCAGCTCAGGGAGTGGGTTCCAACGGTGACATTAGTGAATGCGCTGCCTCGATCAGCGGATCGCCGACATCTGGTCGACCCCGTTGCGCGAGTCGATGACCTGATCGATGATGCCATACTCGAGCGCCTCATTCGCCTCCAGGACGAAATCGCGGTCGGTGTCGCCGTGAATCTTCTCCAGCGTCTGGCCTGTGTGCTCCGCCAGAATCTGCTCGAGCAGGTCGCGCATTCGCAGGATCTCCTTGGCAGCGAGCTCGAGATCGGTCACCTGGCCATAGCCGACCTGACCGTGCGGCTGGTGCAGCAGGATCCGGCTGTGCGGCAGGGCCAGACGTTTTCCCTTCGTACCGGCAGCGAGCAACACGGCAGCGGCGGAAGCGGCCTGACCCAGGCAGATGGTCGCGATGTCGTTGCGGATGAACTGCATCGTGTCGTAGATCGCGAACAGCGACGTGATGTCGCCGCCGGGACTGTTGATGTAGATGTTGATGTCCTTGTCGGGGTTCTCCGACTCGAGGTGCACGAGCTGTGCACAGAGCAGCGAGGCGATCTGGTCGTCGATCGGCGTCTGCAGGAAGATGATGTTGTCCTTCAGCAGCCGGCTGTACAGGTCGTACGCCCGCTCGCCGCGACTCGTCGTCTCGACGACGTTGGGGACCAGGTAGTTCTGGGCATCGAGGTTCATTCTGAAGCTCCTTGGGTCTCGTCGTCGTTCGGTTCGTCGTCGGCCGATTCGTCGCTGGTGGCAGCGTCGGTCTCGGCGATGATCCGACCCGCGGCAGCCGCCGGGTCGTGGTCGTGGTCGTGGTCGTGGTCGTGGTCGTGAGTGTGGCCGAGTACGAGATCACGATCGATCACATCTCCGTCGTGGTCGACCATCTCGACTTGGTGCAGCAGCCAGTCCATCGCCTTCGACTTCCGGATCTGGGCCAGGAGTTCGGGCACTGCGTCGTTCTGCTCGTACGCCTTGCGGATCTCCTTCGCCTTCTGGCCGTACTGCATCGCCATCCGTGAGTACTCCATCTCGAGTTCGTGGTCGTCGACCCCGATCTGTTCGGCGGTTGCCACCGCCCGGAGCGCGAGATCGGCCTTGACCGCCTGCTCGGCCTGCGGCCGAGTCGACTCGATGAACTGCTGCGGATCCTGCCCGGTGGCCGACATCCACGCCTGGAAGTCGATGCCCTGCGCCTGGAGTTGGCGCACCATCTGCTCGGCCTGGTTCTGCATCTCGGTGCGGACCATCGACTCGGGGGCCTCGAACTCGACCAACTCGACGAGCGCCTCGTTGAGCCGGAAGCCAACGGTTTGCCGAACGCTCTGCAGCTTCTGCTCGGTGAGCCGATCGCGGATCGATCCCTCCCACTCCTCGATCGTCTCGAACTCGCCGGTGTTGTCGGCCACCCATTCGTCGCTGAGTTCTGGCAGTTCGAGCGCCTGAATCGCCTTGACGGTCACCGTCATTTCGGCGGGCTCCTCGGTGCCCTTGGGCGTGGTCGTGAACGTCAAGACGTCGCCGGCGGTCGCGCCGGTGAGCTGCTCGTCGAAGTCATCGGCGACCCAACCCTGGCCGAGTTCATACGACCAGTCCTCCGTGTTGAGCCCCATGACCTCTTCGCCATCGCGGGTCGCTGCGAGGTCGAGCGTCAGGAAGTCGCCCGCCTCGGCGGGCCGATCGACGTCGGCCAGCGAGCCGCCCTGCTTGAGCTCCTCGTTGCGAGCTTCGGCGATCTCGTCATCGGTCGGGACCGGGGAATCGAGTTCGATGCGCAAACCGGCATACCCGGGCACCGTGACCTCGGGGCGGACCTCGCACTCGGCCTCGAACTCGACGAGGCCGTCGTCTTGGCCGCCGGTGATCTCGACCTCGGGCGTGGCCACCAAATCGACTTCGTGTTCGCGAACCGCCTTGCCCAGGTACTGCGGGATCGCATCGCGGAGCGCCTGTTCGCGCGCCGGTCCGATGCCGATGCGGGCCTCGAGCACCCGCCGAGGTGCCTTGCCGTTGCGGAACCCGGGCAACTTGACCTCGCGGGCGATGGCCCGGAACGCCTGCTCGATGTCCTTCTCGAACTCGGCTTCGTCGACCTCGACGTACAGTTTGACTTTGTTCCCCTCGAGGGGTTCGACCGAAGATTTCACAGGTCGAAAACCCTATCGGCGACCGGTGACGATGGCGGGGCTGTGCGCCGATCACGCCTGATGCGGCGAGCGTGTCGGTGATGAACGTGCACGATCCGTCCACGATGGGGCACAATGGCCCCGTGCAGTTCTGGAAGCCCCACTCGCTCGCGACACCCCACGAGGGCCAGCTCGACCTCAAGATGGGCGACAAGGTCCGGACGATCGTCGACCTGCACGGAGTACCGACGGGCACTCACGGGCGGATACTGCTCGCCAACGGTTTCAACTGGCAGCGCTATCGCGTGCTGTTCGACAACGGAGCCGAGGTCGGCGATCTCGACCAGCGCAACATCGAGCCGATCGGTCGGGCGGCCAAGCGGGTGGCCAAGCGGGCCAAGGCCGAAGCTCGCCGCAGCTGAACGCTCGCCGTACCTCAGCGCATCAGTTCGATGAGCTGATCGCTGCTCATCGTATTCGCGCCCAGCGCCCGCGTGTCGTTGACGATTGCACGATCGTTCGTGACCACCACCACCTGGCGGGTCGCCGGGAGACGCCGAACTTCGTCACGGATGACGTCATCGGCGATCACACCGTCCGGCGAGAACACGACGCGAACGACGCGACGCCTGTCGGATGATGCGCCGACGACGTCCGCGCCATCGAACACGACCGTGATGTCGGACCCGAACCGACGTACGAGGTTCTCGGCCGCATCGAGCAGGACGACTCGCTGACCGGCGAGATCGAGGCTCGGCCACGCCTGCTTGGCGACGTTGTATCCGTCGATCAGCACACTCGCCCCCGAGCGCAGCAGGAACTCTCCAGCAGCAGCGGAGCTGCCCATCACACCACCCGGCATCGCGAGCGGCTTGCGACGCACACGGTCGGGTGCTCCGTCGTGCGCCGGCGAAGCGACCCCGGCGAGCTGATCGGCCAGAGCCGCAGCTGCCGACGCCAGTCGCGCCAGCTCGGATCGCTCGGCGGCGACGACTGCCCGGTCGGCCAGCACCTCGTCACGCACGCCTTCGGCGGTGCCGCGGGCGGCGGCCGCCGCCCTCGCTGCCTCTTCGGCGGCGGCGAGACGCTGCAGAGCCGACGCTTCCCGATCTCGGGCATGCCGAACGTCGTTGCGGGTGTCGGTCAGCCCGGCGCGCAGCTCGGCGATCTCGTCGGTCAGCTTCTGGAGATCAGATCGCAAGCCGTCGATGACCTCGTCGCGTCGGGCCACCTCGTCGGCGAGCACCACGATCTCGGCTCGCGACCGCGCTGCCGCCTGCTCGGCGGCGTCACGCCGCTTCTCTGCCTTCTTGAGGCGCCGATCGGCATCGGCCGCCTCGACGGCCGCATCTGCCTCGGCTGCGAGCCGCTCGACATCGCCATACCAACCGTCGGGGCGCTCCAGCCAGAGTTTGCCGATCGGGTCGACGAGTTCGGGCAACGCGCCGGCGGCGATGCGGGTGCGGAACGTCTCGTCCTGATCGATCATCCGGCGGATGGACGCCGACGAACTCGTCGGGATCCGATCGACCTTGAAGTACTTCTTGAGCCCCGCCGGATAGGCCATCGGCGGCTTGAACTTCTGCCCTTCCGCCGCCATCAACACAGCGAACTCGAGCGCCGAACGCAAGTGCCGGGGCTCGACCGTCGGGGTGGACATCACCTCATCGTACCGCGCAGGCGAACGCACGTTTCCGAACACATGTTCTTGACGGGAACGTATGTTCGTGATTGCATCGGCGGACATGTCAGCTCTGATGTTGGGACAGCGAAGCTTCGACGACCTGGGCACACCGCTCCACGACACGACGTTCTGCGTCCTCGACCTCGAGACCACGGGTGGAAGCCGCAACGACGACATGATCACGGAGATCGGTGCGGTCAAGGTGCGGGGCGGCGAGTGCCTCGGCACGTTTCACACGCTGATCAATCCGGTCGCGCGATTCCGCCCCAGATCACGGTGTTCACAGGCCTCACCGATGCGATCGTCTACGACGCTCCGCGTATCGAGACCGTGCTCGGCTCGCTCGTCGACTTTCTGGGCGATTCGGTGTTCGTCGCTCACAACGCCGCGTTCGATCTCGGGTTCGTACGCGCCGCCCTCGCACACGCGACAGCCGCGCGGAGTATCACCCGACCGTGGTCGACACTGCGGCGCTGGCCCGCAGGCTCCTGCCGCGACGAGGTGCCGAACTGCAAACTCGGCACTCTGGCGTCGCGGCTTCGACTCGATCACACGCCCACCCATCGGGCACTCGACGATGCACTGGCAACCACCGACCTGCTGCATCTCCTGCTCGAGCGTGCGGCAGGTCTCGGCGTGCTGGGGCTCGACGACCTCGTGTCGCTGGCCAAGCTCGCCGGCCATCCCCAGGCCCGCAAGTTGACGATGACGACGTCACTCCCCCGCTCACCCGGCGTGTACATGTTCTGCGGCCATCGCGATGAGGTGCTGTACGTCGGCAAGGCGACGAACCTGCGCCAACGGGTCCGCAGCTACTTCGGGCGAGATGACCGTCGCCGAATCGGACCGATGCTCCGTGAGATGCAGCGTGTCCGCCACCTCGAGCTGACCGATCCGCTCTCGGCCGAGATCGTCGAGTTGCGCCTGATCGCCCGGATGCTGCCGAGGTACAACCGGGCGGGCACCCGGTCCGACAAATACTGCTATGTCCGGCTCGACGTCGACAGCCCGTGGCCTCGGCTCGCCGTCGTCAAGGAACCCTCGGCGTCCGGCCTCCACCTCGGCCCACTGCCGTCCCGGTCGATGGCGAACCTCGTCGTGGAGGCGATTCAGTCAGCCGTGCCGCTCCGGCGTTGCTCGATGCGCCTGGGCGCCCGGCACACACCGAACGCCGACGCGACACCGTGCAGTTCCGCACAGCTGGGTGTCAGCCAGTGCCCGTGCGCCGGGCAGGCGGACCGAGCCGCCTACGACTCGGCGGTCGCCACGACCGCCCGCGTGTTCGGAGGCGACCCCGAGTCGATCGTCATTCGACTCACGAGCCGGCTCGCCGACCTCGCAGCCGCCCAACGGTACGAGGAGGCAGCGCTCGTCCGCGATCGTCTGTCCGCACTGCTGTCGGCGATCCGTCGACAGCAGCTCACGTCGGCGCTGCTGCAGAGCGGACACTGCCTGGTTCGACGCGGCGATGTGAGCTGGGTGATCGACGACGGCCGGCTCGTCGACGTGACGATCGCCGGCGAGGTCGGGCGGGGGCTGCCGGTCGATCCGCCCGAGCCGCCGGGGGCCGATCGGCCACTGCGTCGCCACCACGTCGACGAGGCGCTCTGCCTGGCGAAGTACTTCGACAAACACGCTGCCCGACTCGACGTCGTCAGCTGTGCCGGCACCTGGGCGTTTCCGCTGACCGCTGCGACCGAGATGCCCCGCCTCGACGTTCAGCTCCGAGGGTCGTCGGTCGTTCCGGTCGACGTGTCCACGGTGTCGTCCTCGTCGTCGGTGGCGTCGATCACCGTTGCCCCCTCGTGATCGATCCGGAGCTGTTTCGTGTGCCCTCCGGCGGGGAGCGCAGCGGCGACCTCGTCGGAGCGGGACGACTCGCACAGCATCGCGACCGCGGGTCCGCTACCCGACAGCCAGGCGGCCCAGACTCCCGCCTCGAGACCGGCTCGCAGTGCGGCGTCCGTCGCCGGCACGGCCGCGAGCCGGGACGACTGATGCAGTCGATCCTCCGTTGCCCGTCGAAGCATCGCAACGTCACCACGTGCACACGTGGCCACGAAGGTCCCGACGCGCCCCAGGTTGAACACGGCATCAGAGCGCAACACGGTCTCGGAGAGCGTGGCGCTGCGACCGATCGGTCGATGTCGTGACGTCGTCCGGAATCCACACCACGACGGCGGGATCGAACGCCAGCGGCACCTGGGTCGCCACGTCTCCGGCGACGACCACGATGCCGCCGTGGAGGGAAGCGGCTGCATTGTCGGCGTGGCCCTCGAGTCGTGCGACCTCGGTGACGACCGTTTCCAACGAGTCCCGATCGTCGAGCACTCCGCGGCCCTCGCGTTGCACGAGCGCAGCGACCGCTCCTCCCACCCGGACCGCCCCGCTGAACCCGAGCCCACGGCCCATCGGGATCGGAGAACGGACCCACGGCACGTCCGACCCACCGAGGGCGCGATACGCGACGGCAGCGGGATGATGGTCGTCGGCGGTGATCGCACCGCCGGGCGGCGCACCGACGCCGATCTCGGCGTGCAGCGTCACCGCCATGCCGAGCACGTCGAACCCGGCGCCGAGATTGGCCGACGAGGCCGGGACCCTGATCGCCCAGTCGTCGGTCACGTCGTCGCCTGCGACGCAGACGCAAGGCGCTCCAGCGTGCCCGCTGCGGCGCCCGAATCGACCGAGCGAGCAGCCAACTCGAGCCCATCGGCGAGTGACTCCGCAGCGCCACCGACGACGATGCCGGCCGCCGCATTGAGCAGGACGATGTCGCGATGCGGCCCGCGTTCGCCCGCCATCACGGCGCGGACCGCCGATGCGTTGACCTCACGGTCACCACCGGTCAGATCTTCGGACCGGGCCCGCGCCAGACCGAGCGCAACCGGATCGACCGAGAAGTGGTCGATCTCTCCGTCGCGGAGCTCGATCACCTCGCTCGGACCGGTCGTGGTCAGCTCGTCGAGCCCACCTCCGTGAACCACCCACGAGTGGATCGACCCGTGTGTCCGAAGCGTTTCGATCATTCGCTCTGCGAAGGCGGCGTTCGCGACACCGATCACCTGACGTCGTACACGACCGGGGTTCGCCATCGGCCCCAGCAGATTGAACACCGTCGGGATGCCGATCTCTGCTCGCGACGGTGCCGCGAATCGGAACGCCGCATGGAACGCCGGGGCAAAGCAGAAGCCCATGCCCGACTCGTCGATGCAGTGACGAACTTGTTCGGGGGACAGATCGATCCGGACGCCGAGTTCCTCGAGCACGTCGGCGGTCCCACACTTCGAGGAGGCGCCGCGTGCCCCGTGCTTGCAGACGGGAACCCCGGCGCCGGCCGTCACGATCGACGCCATCGTCGACACGTTGATGGAATGTGATTGGTCGCCGCCTGTGCCGACGATGTCGACAGCCGTGTCCCGTTGCTCATCGGTGAGGGGCACGAGCGACGCGTGTGCGAGCACTGCGTCCAACAAGCCGGCGAGCTCGGCTGAACTCTCGCCCTTGGCCCGCAACGCGACCACGAATGCGATCAGCTGCGCCGATGTGGCGTCGCCCGACAGGATCGTCCCCATCGCTGACGCCGCCTGCGACGCCGTGAGGTGGTTGCGATCCAGAAGAAGGGTCAACAGCGCGGGCCACCCGCCATGATCGTCGATCGTCGACATGTCGTGGCAGGCTACTGGCCGCTCGGCCTGCGGACCTCCAGGGAATCCTCAGGCGGAACGGCGGCGCTGGCGCAGGATCCGGCGCCGCTCACGCTCGCTGGCCCCACCCCAGACCCCGGCCTTCTCGCGTTGCGTCAACGCAAACTCGAGACAGGCAGTTCTGACGCCGCACTCCTCACACACCTGCGTCGCCACCTGCGCGTCCTCGTCGTTGTCGGGATAGAAGATGCTGGCGTCGAGACCCCGACACGCTCCGAGCATTCTCCATTCCAGTTCATGTGCTGACACGTCGCCCCCCAGTGGACCGTTGCCTCGGTCGGGACACTAGAACGGGCTCTGCTCGAATTCCAGAGGAACTTCGTGAATGTGTGCCGGCTGGGCCGGGCCGCGGTCGAGACCTTCCGACCGCGCTCGAGTCATGGACTCGGGCCGGACTCCTCGTCGCTGATCCCGCACACGCTGGCGATCAGCTGGATCGGATGTGCGACCGGCCGGCCGATTCGCGCCGCTGACTGGGCATTGCTCAGTTGACAGTCACCGATCACCACGTCGCCATGCGTGCGCTCGATTCCCGTCACGAGACGATCGACACTCGTGTGTGCGTTCGAGTCGTTCGCAGAGCGCAACTCCCACAGGCTCTCGGCGCCCGAACTCTGACGAACCAGTTGGACCTCGGCACCCGCCCGCTCCAGGAGGTCACGGGCGGGGTATCCGATCCCGAGCGCGTCCAGATGTCCGGACACGTGATACGTGACCGTGGCGGGAGTGCTCCGCAGGGCGTCGGTCGCAGGCACCGCGCCGGCGGCCAGGTGCTGACGGGCGAGGAACTCGACGGCGTCGAACGTGTTCCGAGCGACCAGTTCGGCGTCGTCGCGCGACGACGGGTCGACATAGTCGACGTAATCGTGCCTGATCACGTAGCCGCACGTCGGTTGCGGTACGACGACGCGCCCACCCGCACGGATCTCTGCGGCAAGCACCGAGACGTTTCGCTCTGCGATCCGAGTGAACCGCTCGACGTCTCCGGCATGTTGCCACGGTGCTCCGCAGCACCCGGCGCCACTCACGGTGCACTCGATCCCGTGCTGCTCGTACACGCCGACGAGGTCTCGGCCGACGGCGGGGTCCTGGTATTCGATCAGACAGGTGGCGAAGACGATTGCGTCGGCATTCGGACCTTCGGGCGTACCACTCGTCCGCTCCCCGAACCAGATGGAGAAGCGCTGCGATGCGAAGGGCGTCAACTCGCGAACCGCCGTCACCCCCGTCACGCTCGACAGCAACCGACGGAGGAATGAACCCGGCTTCGCAGCGAGTGATCGTGCGACGAGCGGAGCCCCGGAGGCACCCAGCCTCCCGAAGAAGTCGCTGCGACCGAGGACGTTGGCGGTCACCCGGCCACGAGCCGGCAACTGGCCGGTGCGCCGGCGCATCGCCACCGAGCGGAGCATCAACCGGGGAACGTCGATAGTCAATTCGTGCCGAGCGGGCGTGTACGGACACTCCGTCGCGCAGCGCTTGCACTGGAAGCACCGATCGACGACCACGTCCTGCTCGGCGAGTGTCAGGCGGCCGGCGTCGCCGTCGGCGACGCCGTCGAGCAGTTCGAACAGCTTCGGGAACGACGAACAGAGTTCGACACAGCTGCGGCAGCCGTGGCACACGTCGAAGACCCGGGTCAGTTCGTCGCGCACCGACTTCTCGTCGTGGTACGTCGGGTCGTGCGGGTCGTAGGGCGTCATGATCGGAGCGTTGGTCCGACTCTACGCGGGTCGTGTCGCCGGCAGGCGGCCGTCACGCGAGTTCGTCGAGGCCGGCTCGGAAGCGCTGCAACTGGTGCTGCTCGGCACGAACCAACGTTTCGAACCAGTCCGCGATGTCTTGGAAGCCCTCGTCGTGGGCGATCCGGGCGTACTGTGGATAACGCTGCGTGGCATCCTCGGTCTCGCTCACGACCGCCGCTCGCAGGTTCTCCGCGCTGTCGCCGATGGGCTCACCGGACGCTGGATCACCGACCCGGGCGAGGAACTCGAGCAAGCCGCTGGCATGCCCGGTCTCACCGTCGGCAACGGATCGGAACAACGACGCGATCCGCAGGATGCCCCTCGACATCGGCCTGCTCCGCGAACCAGAGGTACCGCCGGTTGGCCTCGCTCTCGCGCGAAACGCCCGCAGGAGATTGGCATGCGTCTCGCTACCGGTCAGGTCGGGCATCGATGTCTCCGTCGGATGAGTTCTCGGTCGTCACACCAGCACGCGCCACGGCCCCGCCGGTGCCACGTGGGCGTCGACGGGGCCGCTCGGCGCGTCCTGCTGGTCCGGGTCAGTCGAGGTCGAACCGGTCGAGGTTCATGACCTTGTTCCACGCGGCCACGAAGTCGTTGACGAACCTCTCGTCGGAGTCGCTCGACCCGTAGACCTCCGAGATCGCCCGGAGCTGCGAGTTCGAACCGAAGACGAGGTCGCAGCGGGTGGCGGTCCACTTGACGCTTCCGGAGGCCCGATCGCGGCCTTCGAACATCGACTCCGATTCGTCGGTCGGCTGCCACTCGGTGGCGAGGTCGAGCACGTTCACGAAGAAGTCGTTCGTGAGCGTTCCGACCCTGTCGGTGAAGACACCGTGCGGCGTCCCGTTCGTGTTGGCACCGAGGGCACGGAGCCCACCGACGAGCACCGTCATCTCCGGGGCACTCAGGGTCAGCAGCTGAGCCTTGTCGACCATGAGCGCTTCCGCACGGAGGTCGTTGCCCTTGCCGAGGTAGTTGCGGAAACCGTCCGCCTTCGGTTCGAGCACGGCGAATGACTCGGCGTCGGTCTGCTCCGCGGATGCGTCGCCTCGGCCCGGCGTGAACGGCACGGTGACGTCGTGACCCGCGGCCTTCGCAGCGGCCTCGACGGCCGCGCAACCACCCAGGACGATCAGATCGGCCAACGAGACGTCCGTCCCGGAGTCCGACTGGATGCCCTCCAGCGTGCTGAGCACGCGGCGGAGCTGGTCGGGGTCGTTGGACTCCCAGCCGATCTGCGGCTCGAGCCGGAGCCGGGCGCCATTGGCGCCGCCACGCTTGTCGCTGTCGCGGTAGGTCGAAGCCGACGCCCATGCGGTCGCCGACCAGTTCCGAGACGCTCAGACCGGAGTCCAGGATCTTCGCCCTTGAGCGCCGCGACGTCGGCATCGCCGATCGCCACGGCCGGCTGGGACGGGTCCTGCCAGATGAGCTCCTCCTGCGGCACCTCTGGGCCGAGGTACCGGCTGACCGGAGCCCATGTCGCGATGGAGCAGCTTGAACCAGGCACGGGCGAACGCGTCCGCGAGCTGATCGGGATTCTCGAGGAACCGGCGCGAGATCTCCTCGTACACCGGGTCCATCCGCATCGCCATGTCGGCGGTCGTCATCATCGGAGCGTGCTTGAGCTCGCCGGTGGCGGCGTCGGGCACGGTGTTCTCGCCACCGATCGCCGTCCACTGCTTGGCTCCGGCGGGACTCTCGGTGAGCTCCCATTCGTAGCCGAACAGCGTCTCGAAGTAGCTGTTGTCCCACTGCGTCGGCGTAGGGGTCCAAGCGCCCTCGATCCCGCTCGTCGTGGTATCGGTGCCCTTGCCCGATGCGTAGGCGTTCTTCCACCCGAGACCCATCTGCTCGAGCGGGGCACCCTCGGGCTCGGGTCCCACGAGGTCGGGGTCGCCGGCGCCGTGGGCCTTGCCGAACGTGTGACCGCCGGCGGTGAGCGCGACGGTCTCCTCGTCGTTCATCGCCATCCGGGCGAACGTCTCGCGGATGTCACGCGCCGATGCCAACGGGTCGGGGTTGCCGTTCGGGCCCTCGGGATTGACGTAGATCAGGCCCATCTGGACCGCGCCGAGCGGATCGTCCAGCTCACGATCACCGCTGTAGCGCTCGTCGCCGAGCCACGTGGTCTCGGGGCCCCAGTAGATGTCGTCCTCGGGTGCCCACACGTCGGCGCGACCACCGGCGAAGCCGAAGGTTTCGAAACCCATCGACTCGAGTGCGACGTTGCCGGCGAGGAGCATCAGGTCGCCCCACGAGATCTGGTTGCCGTACTTCTGCTTGATCGGTTGCAGCAACACCCGCGCCTTGTCGAGGTTGCCGTTGTCCGGCCAGCTGTTGAGCGGCGCGAACCGCTGTGTTCCGTTGCCGCCTCCGCCGCGACCGTCTTCGGTGCGGTACGTGCCGGCGCTGTGCCAGGCCATGCGGATGAAGAGGCCGCCGTAGTGGCCGTAGTCGGCGGGCCACCACTCCTGCGAGTCGGTCATCAGGTGGGTGAGGTCCTGCTTCAGAGCGTTGTAGTCGATGCCCTGGAACGCCTCGGCGTAGTCGAAGTCGTCGCCGAGCGGGTTCGAGGCCGGATGGCCCTGGTGAAGGATCTTCAGGTTCAGCTGGTTCGGCCACCAGTGCTCGTTCGCCGTGGAGCCCATGGCGGTGGCGGCTGCGTTGGGTCCGTGCATCACCGGGCAGCCGGCGCTGCTCTCGTTGATGTCCCAGACGTCCTGGTCGGTCATGGTGTTCTCCTTGAACTCAGTGGTTGTTGGCGGGTGATGGTCGAATCGGGCGTGAGCGGCGGCGACGACGAGGTCCTCGTTCCGGTCATCGGGCGATGCTGCTCCCGATCCGGCACGTCTGGCACGTGCCGTTGAACACGATCGACGTCGAGTCGGCGGCGAAGCCGTCCAAGCCGTCGACCGCGAGCTGGTCGGCCCCGGCGACATAGACGTCGGTGATGGAGCCGCAGGCGTCACAGACGGCGTGATGGTGATCGCGGGTGTTCGGATCGAAGTGGCCGGGGCCGCTGTCGAACGTGACCTGTCGGAGTTCGCCCATCGTGGTCAGGTCGGTCAGCGTCTGGTAGACGGTCCGCAGCGAGATCCCGGGCATCTGTTCGCTCGCCTCGGCGAACAACGCCTCGGCCGTCGGGTGACGGTCGTTGTCGTGCAAGAGTCGGAAGAGCAACTGCCGTTGCGGAGTGACCTTCAGCCCCTGTGCTCGGAATGCCTCGACGAGGTCGGCCGGTGCCTGCACGAACGAGACCATAGACGCAACGATTGCACGTTCGCAACTCGTGCAGATGGGCACGGCGCCGATGCGCCCGGCGGTCCCGCTCCCGCCGACTTCAGACCGGCTCGCCCGGTCGTGCTCGGCCCTATCATGACGGGAATGTCCGACATTCCGTTCGAGCGTGCGACCATGCTCGAACGACTCGAGCGGGAGACCTTCGACCTGCTCGTCGTCGGCGGTGGAATCACGGGCGCAGGCGTCGGGCTCGACGCCGCGAGTCGCGGGCTGTCGGTCGCTCTCGTCGAGCGCGACGACTTCGCCTCGGGCACCTCGTCGAAGAGCTCCAAGTTGATCCACGGCGGGCTGCGCTATCTGCAGCAGGGTGACGTCCGGCTCGTCTACCAGGCGCTGCGAGAACGGCAACGGCTGCTCCGCAACGCCTCCCACCTGGTGTCGGTGCTTCCGTTCCTCATCCCGGTCCTCACGAAGGACGGACCGGTGTCGAAGAAGATCGCCAAGGCGCTCCGATCGGCACTGTGGATGTACGACCTGACCGGCGGTCTGCGAATCGGCAAGCGCCACCGCCGGCTCGACGCCGGGCAGGCCCATGCCCACTGCCCGACGATGCCGGCGGAGAAGCTCTCGTCGGGCTTCGTCTACTACGACGCGTCAGCCGACGACGCCCGCCTCACGCTGTCCGTCGTCCGTACCGCGGCCGCCCATGGCGCCGCAGTCGCGAACCGATGTGCGGTCATCGGGTTCACGAGCGACGACGACGGCCGGGTCGATGGCGCACGCGTCGACACCGGCGATGGAGAGATCACGGTTCGCGCCCGAGCCGTCGTGTCTGCCACCGGTGTGTGGGCAGATACCGTCCGCACGCTCGCCGACGGTGTCGACCCCGACTCACTCCGCCCGGCCAAAGGAGTGCACCTGACGGTGCCGTGGGATCTCGTCCGCAACGACATCGCGGTCATCATCTCTGTCCCGGGCGACAAGCGGAGCCTGTTCCTCGTGCCGTGGGTCGATCGCCCCGAAGGCGGGTTCGACCACTGCTACATCGGGACCACGGACACCGATTTCATCGGCGACCTCGGCAGCCCGCAGACCAACGATGACGACCTCGACTACGTGTTGGGGGCCGTCAATCGCTCGCTGGCCACGACGATCACCCGCGACGACGTGACCGGGGTGTGGGCCGGGCTCCGACCGCTCGTCAAGCAGGCGTCATCGGGCCGGACGGCCGATCTCTCTCGTCGGCATTCGATCGGCACGAGCACGTCCGGCGTCATCACGGTCACCGGCGGCAAACTCACGACCTACCGCGAGATGGCCGAAGACACCGTCGACCTGGTACTCGAGCGGCTCGGACGCAACGCCAGGTGTCGGACCAGGTCGCTACGTCTCGTCGGTGCGGAGTCCCGCGCCGCGCCACCATCGGCCGGCGCCCGGCTCGGCGGGCGCTACGGCACCGAAGCCGCGAGCGTGCGTGCGCTCGCCGACGACGACCCGACCCTCCTGGAGCCGCTTGTTCCCGGTCTGCGATACCTGCGGGCCGAGGCGCTGTTCGCCGTTCGACACGAGATGGCGGGCACCCTGGTCGACGTGTTGACGCGACGGACACGGGCGCATCTGCAAGACCGAGGGGCGTGTCTGGCGGCAGCCCACGACGTCGCTGCGCTGATCGGCGCCGAGCTCGGATGGGACGATGCCGAGGTCGAACGGCAGGTTGCCGGCTATCGGGCACTGTGCCGGGCCGAACTGGACGCGGCGGCACGACCCGACCTACGTCACGTGGAGGTCTCATGACGTCGCCAACTCCCCCGATCGAGCTGACGGGAACCGACGAACGATTCGAAGGCTCCGGCGTGGTGCTGCCCGACGGATTCGCCGACCGTCTCGCCGCCGTGTGCGACACGGTGACCGATCTCGCCGAGGTGGCCGAGGCCAGTCGCGACTGGTGGCCGATTGCGCTGCACTGGTCGATCGACGGCCGCGTGCCGCGGCGCGCAGCAATCGTGGCACGTCCGTCCTCGACCGATCAGGTGGCCGAGGTGCTCACCATCGCGAACGTGTCCGGTGTTCCGGTGACGGCCGCCGGTGGCCGCAGCGGGGTCTGCGGCGCGAGCGTTCCCGCATATGGCGGCGTCGTGCTCGACCTCACGGCCCTCGACCGGATCGGCGACGTCGACGAGATCTCCGGGGTGGTCGAGGTCGACTCGGGCGTCTTCGGCCCTGACCTGGAGCGGGTGCTCAACACCCATCACGACCTCACGATCGGCCACTTCCCGCAGAGCTTCGACATCGCCACGGTCGGCGGTTGGGTCGCGTGCCGCGGGGCCGGCCAGTACTCGACGCGCTACGGCAAGATCGACGACATGGTCGTCGGGCTGGAAGTCGTGCTCGCTGACGGCCGGGTCATCCGGACGGGTGGGAGCCCTGCCGCTGCAGTCGGGCCCGACCTCGACCAGGTGTTCATCGGGTCGGAGGGAACGCTCGGTGTGATCACCCGCATCTGGCTCCGGGCCCACCCGGTGGCCGACGCCGAACGACGGGCTGCCTACCACTTCCACACGCTGGCCGACGGATTCGAGGCCTGCCGCACGATTCTGCGGCTGGGCGCGACACCGGCCGTGCTCCGCCTGTACGACGGGGTCGAGACGGCACGTGGCCACGGCGGTGACGGCACGGTCTGTGCGCTGCTCGTGCTCGACGAGGGCGACGACGCGATCGTCGCCGCAACGATGGACGTGGTCGACGACGTGTGCGGCGTCGCCGGCACCCGCGCCGACACACGGCTCGTCGACGACTGGACGGCACATCGCAACGACACGACTGCGCTCCAGGGGCTCACCCGCAAGGGATTCGTCGTCGACACGATGGAGGTCGCGGCACCATGGAGCAGGCTCGGCGACATCCACACCGCGACCACCCGCGCCATCATGACGGTTCCGCACGCGCTCGTCGCCAGCTGCCATCTGTCCCACAGCTACCTCGACGGGGCGTGCCTGTACTTCTCGTTCGCGGCGCGACCACCCGCCGACGACATCGACGCCGACCTACCGGGCGATGTGGGATGCCGGCCAACGGGCGGTGCTCGCCGGCGGCGGCAACCTGTCGCACCACCACGGCATCGGCCTCAACCGGGGCCGGTTCATGGCCGAGGCGCTGGGGCCCGCATTCGACGTGCTGGTTGCACTCAAACAGGCACTCGACCCAGGCGGAATCCTGAACCCGGGCAAGCTCGGGCTCCCTTCACCTTTCGGCGAACCGGTGTGGCCGTGAACGGGGACCGCTGGGATCTGGTCGCCCTCCGGGCCGGCGGTGTCGTCGCGCTGGTGTTCGCGGTGCCGTTCTCGATCGGGGCGACGCTGGCCGCGGACAACGACGACAGTGCACTTGCGTTGTGGTTGTCGGTCGGGGCGGTACTCGGTTTCGTCCTCGGTGCCGGATGCGCCGCTTGGGTACAGCGCAAGGACCTCCCGCTCTCGCACGGGCTGGCCACCGCCATCGGCACCTACGCCATCGCGCAGACGGTGTTCATCCTGATCAAACTCGTGCGGGGCAGCGACGTCAACTGGTTCGCCGCTCTGTTCAACCTGTCCGTGATGGCCGGCGCGGGCTTGATCGGAGGGCTGCTCGGCAAGCGCCTCCGCGACAAGGGGTTCCGGCCCTCGGGCATGGAGGGCACCTGATGATTCTCGTGATCGACGTCGGCACCACGGGTCTCCGGGTTGCGCTCGTCCGCGACGACGCGGCGATTTCGCACGTCGAGTACCGGGCGTTCGCCCCCGAGTCGCCGTTCCCCGGCCTCGTCGAGTTCGACGCCGCTGAGATGGCTCGGCTCGTGCTCGACGCTGCTCGAGCAGCCATCGGTGCCGCGGCCGGTGAACCGATCGCCGCAGTCGGCATCGCCGATCAGCGTGCCAGCACGATCGTGTGGGACCGTGCGACGGGAACGCCGATCGGGCCCGGTCTCGGCTGGCAGGACCTGCGGACGATCGGCGAGTGCCTGACCGCCAGAGCCGAGCACGACCTCACCCTCGCACCGAACCAGTCGGCCACGAAGATCGCATGGATCCTCGCCAACTCGGGCGCCGATCGCGACCCGGCCGACCTGTGCTTCGGCACGGTCGATTCGTGGATCGCGTGGACTCTCACCGGCGGACGGTCGCATGTCACCGACCACACGAATGCCGGGGTCACCGGCCTGTATTCGTACGAACGAATGGAGTTCGACCCGGCCGTCTGTGCCGCGTTGGGCATCGACATGACGATGCTGCCCACCATCGTCGACTCGGCGGGCGCGATCGGTGCGGCCACCGCGCTGCCCGGGGCGCCGCCGATCGCGGCACTGGTCGGCGACCAGCAAGCGTCGATGATCGGCCAGGGCTGCATTCGGCCGGGGCGGGCCAAGATCACGTTCGGGACCGGTGGGATGCTCGACATCTGCACGGGCGACGTCGCACCGTCATCGGGTCGTCGTTCACCGAACGGTACCTTCCCGATCGTCGCCTGGACCGACGCTCATCAGGTCGCGTGGGGTGTCGAGGCGATCATGCTCTCGGCCGGCACCAACGTCGAATGGCTGGTCGACGACATGGAGTTGATCGACTCACCCGCCGACAGCCACGCTGTCGCATCGGCCTGCGAGTCCAGCGATGGCGTGGTCTACGTGCCGGCGCTCTTGGGCACCGGCACACCCAGCTGGGATTACGGGGCCCGCGGCACGCTGCTCGGTCTCACCCGCGGTACCGGACGTCCACACATCGTCCGCGCCGTGCTCGAAGGGATCGCCCACCGAGGTGCGGATCTCGTCGCCGCAGCCGAGGCCGACACCGGGCTCTCGATCCCGACACTCCGGGTCGACGGTGGTATGAGCCAGAATCCCACGTTCGTCCAGGCGCTCGCTGATGCGACGGGCAAGCCGGTCGACGTGTCCCCCGTCGTCGAGTCGACCACGCTCGGCGCAGCGTTCCTCGCCGGGTCAGCGATCGGCACGTGGTCGGACCTGTCAGAGGCCTCCTCGACCTCGACACCCGCGTCCACGGTCGAACCGGGAACACCGCTCGATCGTACGGCGTGGCGATCCGCGCTCGATCGTGCGGCCGCCTGGATCCCAGAGCTGTCAGCACTCGACTTCTGAGGCGAGTCGACGAGGTGCGGTGTCTTCGCGCCGCTCGTGGATGGAGGGGAGGCGGTTGGATCGTGCGTCAGCGTCCTAAACTGGCATCTCCGCGGCCCCAGCCACCATCATGTGGTTCGCCATGCAGCCGAACACGTCGAAAGGACACCCACCCGTGACTGACTCCGCCACCGCGGATCACGCAGCACCCCAGCGGTCCACGCGTCGAGCCCTGCTCGGCGCCGGCGCAATCGGGGCGGCGCTCGCACTGGCCGGCTCCCGACCAACGGCCGCGGGCACCTCCGGGCTGTCCGAGAGCGACCTCGCGCTGACCGGTTTTGCGATTTCGCTCGAACTCACCGCCCGAGATCTGTACGACGCTGCGATCGCGGCAGGTGCCGACGACGACACGTGGACCACGATGCCCCAGCAGCACGAGGCATACGCCCAACGCCTGGCCGGAATCTCGGGCATCTCCGCGCAGAGCCGGGACGAGCCGACGTTCGAGCTGCTACGGGTCGCCTTCTCCGCGAACGATCCGACGGAGGCCGCAGCCGATCTCGAGAACACCGTGGCTGCGACCAACACCGAGTTGATCGGAATGGTGGACGACGTGGGCATTGCCGCCGCCCTCGCCTCGTTCGTGTCGATCGAGTCGCGTCAGGCGACGATGTGGACGTTGCTGTCGGGCGACGACGACGCCGATGCTCTGTTCTCGAACACCGCAACAGCAGTATCGCCGGAGGCATGATCATGAACAGCGTTCCGAATCCCTCCTTCGACCGGCGCTCGCTGCTGCGCAACGGCGGCCTGCTGCTCTCGTTCGGTGCGGTCATCGCTGCCTGCGGAAGTGAACGTGGCGGCAGCGACGACCCCGGTCGTCTGGGAGTCGCCGAGCCGGCACCCACGCTGCCCGAAGCCGAGGTCGACGACGGCGTCTTGCTCCGCACGGCCCAGTCGCTCGAATACACCGCACTCGCGGTCTACGAGGCAGCCTCTGGCCTCGACGTGCTCGATCCCACCGAGGCGGCTCTCGTCGAGCGCTTCGTGGAGGACCACCAGCGCCACGCGGCCGACGTCGGGACGCTGGCCACCGGCATCGGCGCCGAGGAATTCACCTGTCCGAACCCGTTCCTCATGGACCGAGCGGTCACTCCCGCTCTGGGTGCGCTCGACGGAACCGATGACCTCAACCGGGATGTTCTCAACATCGCGTACGCCATCGAGGCGTTCGCCGGAGCGTCCTACCAGGCGTTGGTCGGCACCCTCGAGGACAAGGCGTTGCGCGCGTCCGCCATGTCGATCGGCGGTGAGGAGCAGCGCCATGCGGCGGCGCTCGCCGCCGCCATCAATCCGGACCAGTTGATCAGCCCTGCGTTGCTGGGTGGCGTGGACGAGATGGACGATGCCGGATTCCCGATCCCGTACGTGATCCCGTCGACGTTCGGCCAACTCACCGGCATCAACCTGGTGGTCGGCGCACGAGACGACGAGGGCACCCGCTTCTCGATCCAGTTGCAGACGCCCGCTGCCAACTCGCTCGTGTACGACTACCTGAGCTGCTGAGCCCGCAACTCCGAGCGGACGACGCGCTCAGGCGAACCTGACGGCTTCGACCAGGTTGTACAGGAACGACGCACCGAGCACCGCGCCGAGCAGCAGCCACAGCCTGGCTGCGAGCGACATGTTCTTCTTCCACAGGAAGATGGCCGCGACACAAGCGACACCAGCGACGAGCAGGAACCCGTTGGCCCCGTTGAACGCAACGTCCCACAGCTTCGTCGGACTCACGTTGCTGGGGAACAGCGGGTTGTCCTGCCCGGTGACGGTGTTCCAACCGAGCCACCCTGCCCAGAAGGCCCCCAGGGTCACCGGAACGATGATCAGCACGTGAACCTTGGCATTGAGCATGGCGATGAGCGCCGCAGTCGCGGCGACGAGCGCGACGCCCGTCTGATATCCGTTGTTGCCGAGATTGTCCACCATCACACTGAAGACGTCGGTCAGACTCGAGGCGACGCTGTCGTCCGTAGGCGTCAGCTCCTCGTCGACCGGTTCGGTCGACGTCGGCGTTGAACTCGCAATCGTCAGCAGTCGGTCGAACATTCGGACCAGCTTGTCACGGCGTCGACGCGCGGCGGCGGATGCAGCAACGGCCGCCACTAACGTCGGGCGATGACCGATTGGCACTTCCTCGTCGACCGCAACGACTACCGCCACACCAAGGTGGTCGAGTTCGAACCGGAGCATCTGGGAGACGGCGAGATCCGGGTTCGCGTCGATGCGTTCGGCTTCACCGCCAACAACGTCACCTACGCCGCGGCCGGCGACATGATCGGCTACTGGGCGTTCTTCCCTGCTCCCGACCTCGGCGACGACGTCACGTGGGGTCGCGTGCCGGTGTGGGGGTTCGCCGATGTCGTCGAGTCGCGCTCGGATCCCGTCGTCGTCGGTGATCGGCTGTACGGGTATTTCCCGATGTCGACCGAACTGGTGATGACGCCGACCCGCGTGTCGGATGCCGGTCTGGTCGACGGCGCCGAACACCGCGCGGCGCTCCCCGCCGTCTACAACCAGTACCTCCGCTGTTCGACAGACCCCATGTACGACCGGGCCGACGAGGAGGAGCTGATGCTGTACCGTCCGCTGTTCTTCACGTCGTTCCTGATCGACGACTTCCTCGATGACAACGAGTTCTTCGGGGCGTCGACGGTCGTGTTGGCGAGCGCATCGAGCAAGACGGCGTTCGGCACGGCGCACCTGCTCCACCAGCGTGGGGGCCTCACCGTGGTCGGGTTGACGTCACCCGGCAACGTCGGGTTCGTCGATGGGCTCGGCTGCTACGACCAGGTCCTCACGTACGACGACATCGCGCTCCTGCCCGAGGGGCCGGCGGCGCTCGTCGACATGAGTGGCAACGCGTCGGTCGTGAGGGCGGTTCACGAACGGTACGGCAGCGACCTGACCCACTCGAACGTCGTCGGCCTCACCCACTGGGAGGATCGGGTCGGCAGCGCCGACGCCCTGCCCGGGCCGGAGCAGACGTTCTTCTTCGCTCCCACCCAGATCGAGAAGCGGCACCGCGACTGGGGCTCGGGCGTCGTGGAGTCGAAGCTCGCCGAAGCGTGGGGCCCGTTCATCGACAAGGTGTCAGACTGGGTGTCGGTCGAACACAGCAGCGGTCCCGAGGCGGTCACCGACGTGTACGTCGAAACACTCGAGGGCCACACGAACCCCGACATCGCCCACGTGCTGCACCCCTGACGAACTCAGGCGGCGATTGCCGTGCCGGCCACCGACGCGACGAGGAGGGCCCGGACGTTCGGGCCCTCCTCGCACATCAGCAGCTCGTCGACGACGAGGGGAGATTCAGCCGCTTACACCTGGCCGGGCAGAATCGCACACAGTGCGATCGCCTGCAGTTGGTACGAGCCGGTCGTGGCGTTCGCGACGACCCGCCATGTGTTGGCGTTGAACGGGTAGCTCGACAGGATCCTCGGCGCCGTGCCGCTCACTGCGGAGACGATGTGGCCACCGCTGATCACGTACTGGCCCGCCGGGCAGGTGATGTTGGCGGTGGTTGCCTGCGACGCTGTCGACGTCACGACGACGCCGTTCTGCCTCGAGAGGTTCTGCATGCCAGGTGTTCCGGCCGGACCCTGGGCCCCGGTAGCACCGGTCTCGCCCATGGGACCAACGGCACCGGGCACGCCCTGCGCTCCGGTAGCTCCGGTCTCACCCGTGGCACCGGGAGCGCCGGTGTCACCCGTGTCGCCCTTGGCACCCGTCTCGCCAGTGTCACCCTTGAGACCCTGGTCGCCCTGCGCTCCGGCCGCACCGGTGTCACCGTTCGGACCCTGCGGACCCTGCGGACCCTGCGGACCGGTGTCACCCGGCAGACCCTGAGGACCGGCCGCACCGGTATCACCGGTGTCGCCCTTGGCACCCGTCTCGCCGGTGTCACCCTTGAGACCCTGGTCGCCCTGCGCTCCGGTGTCACCGGTGTCACCGGTGTCACCCTTCGGACCAGCAGGTCCAGCCGGACCGACCGGGCCGCCGGAGGGACCGATCGGACCCTGCGGGCCGGCTTCGCCCGTGTCACCCTTGGCACCGGTCTCGCCGGTATCGCCCTTGGCACCTGGCAGACCCCGGTCGCCCTGAGCACCGGTCTCGCCGGTATCACCCTTGACACCCGGCAGACCCTGGTCGCCCTGCCCACCGGTCTCGCCGGTATCACCCTTGGCACCCGGCAGACCCTGGTCGCCCTGCCCACCGGTCTCGCCGGTATCACCCTTGACGCCCGGCAGACCCTGGTCGCCCTGAGCACCGGTCTCACCGGTATCCCCCTTGACGCCCGGCAGACCCTGGTCGCCCTGAGCACCGGTCTCACCGGTATCACCCTTGACGCCCGGCAGACCCTGGTCGCCCTGAGCACCGGTCTCACCGGTATCACCCTTGACGCCCGGCAGACCCTGGTCGCCCTGAGCACCGGTCTCACCGGTATCACCCTTGACGCCCGGCACGCCCTGTGCGCCTGTCTCGCCCTTCGCTCCGACAGCGCCCTTCGCGCCAGCGGCGCCCTTGTCGCCCTTGTCGCCCTTGTCGCCGGGCGAGCCCGGGGAGTAGTAGCCGAGCACGTCGACGATGATGTCGGTGCTTCCGGCTGCGTTGTACACGTTGAACGATCCGTCGTTCGACAGTGTCACCATGATGCCGTTCGTCGAGACGAACAGACCCGGCGTCGGATTGAGATGGGAGACACCAGGCCGTTCCTCGAGATCGGAGGGGTAGGCGGCCACGAACGATGCAGCGGTGGCGCCGACCGAGGTCAGGTTGATGTTCAACGCCGTCGCCCCCGCTGGGACCGAGTCACACTCGCCGGAAACGCCGACCGCCGAAACGGTCATGGTCTGGTCTGCGCCGAGTGGCGTGTTGCGAACACCGATGGTGCCAGGGGTGCGGGTGTCGACCAGTCGACAAGGCGCAACCGGCGTGACGGTGGACTCGACGCCGCCGGACGCCTGGACGAGGCCGATGCCTCCGGCCCCGGCTGAAACGGCGATGGCTGCCCCAAAGGCAGCCCATCGTGAGCGGGCAAGTGACATGGTCGTGCTCCTTCTGTGACGGTCAGCGGAGCGGTCTGCCCAACTGGGGTTCGTGAACGCACAATCCATCGACACTCGTGCGCCCGACTTGAGACGCCGATCAGCGGCGACCGTCACCAATCTCGGAAACTCGGCGTCCGGGGCTCAAGTCTTGACCGAACCCATACACTTTCCACTGCGATGGTGAGTTGGCCGGGTGGCCGCGGCACGGCTCGACCGTGTCGAGGAAAGTCGGGACTCCTCAGGGCAGGGTGCTGGTGCGAGCCAGGTGGGGGCAACCTCACGAACAGTGCAACAGAGAGAGACCGCCGATGGGCCGTCGCGGCGACGTGAGGGCCACAGGTGAGGGTGAAACGGTGCGGTAAGAGCGCACCAGCGTGCGGGGCGACCCGGACGGCTCGGCAAACTCCACCCGGAGCAAGGTCAAGCAGAGGGGACGGGCTGCCCGTCCACCCGTGATCGCAGTGATGTGGTCACGGGTCCCCCTCGGGTGGACTGCACAGATGGATGGTCACCGGTCAGGCAACTGACCACAGAATCCCGCTTACAGGCCGACTCACCATTGCGCCGGTCGGCGTCAGTCGGCCCCGCCGGGGTCCACGCCGCCCGACGATCGTTGGGCGACGTGCCCCTCGATGCGGTCGAGACGTTGCTGGGTTGCGGCGAGCGAGGCTTCGATCCGGGCCAGACCGGCGGCGATGTCGTCCTGGTCGGACCGCCGCTGCTCATCGCCGACCGATTGGATGAACAGCGAGGTGACGGCCGCGGTGATCACCGTGATCAGACCGATCGATGACAGCATCGCGACCGACGTGACGACCCGTCCCACTGACGACTCGGGCGTGTTGTCCCCGTAGCCGACGGTCGTCACGGTTTGGAGCATGAACCACAGCGCATCACCGATCGTCGGGTACTCGTCGGCGTCCAAGGTCCGGATCATCACGGCTCCCACCGCAACCAGGGCGACCGTCAGGCTGATCAATGCGGCCGTGGCGTAGCGGAGCGACGACGGATCGGCACGGAAGTTTCTCCACGGACGAATCGGCTTCATCGAACCATGGTTGCGGGAGTCGTGAGCACTCGCCAACACGAGACAGGTGGGCCGGTGTCCACGGGGTCATCGCGCTGCCGCTCCACATCGATCGGTACGAGCTGCACACACCCACCGCGCTCGCCGCGGCCATCCACACGCTGGTGGCCGCGATCACGCCGCTCGCCCCACCCGAGCCCCCCCACCCCCATCTCCGGCAACGTCGCGCCCACGTCGACACCTGTGACGACCGTCATGGTGCGAACAGCGCCCTCCGTCGGTACTGTATCGGTTCAGTAACTCAATCGATTCAGAACACCGATGCCGAAAGGTGACCACCATGAAGCTGATCTTCACCCAGTACATCGACGCAGATCCCGACGCCGTCTCGGCACGACTCGTCACCGCCGTGACAGCCGGGCTGGACGCCGCCGCTGAACGGGCTGCCGCTCCCCGAGTCGACGTCGTCACGACACCCATCCGCGACGGACTGCAGATCGAGGGCGGTCTGGACACGTTGACCGGCACCGAGCTCACCGTCGGCGGATCGCACCGCCTCACCGAGCTGCGCGTGGAGATCCCGTGGTCACCGCATGACTCGGGCACGACCAAGCTCTGGGCTGCGAACCGGTTCGCCGGCGTGCTCGCGGAGCAACTCGCCGCCTGACCGAGCCGCGAGTGGCACGATCGGACAGGATGTCGACGTGTCCTCCCGGGTGACGCTCCAGACGATCGCCGACGAGGTGGGTGTGTCGCGGGCAACCGTGTCGAACGCGTACAACCGTCCGGACCAGCTCAGTCCCGCGCTGCGCGAACGAATCCTCGAAACAGCGAGTCGGCTCGACTATCACGGCCCCGACGCTGCTGCTCGCATGCTCCGCACCGGCCGAACGCGATCGATCGGGCTGCTGTTCACCGAAGACCTCCGCTACGTGTTCACCGATCCGGACACCATGCTGTTCATGCGCGGCGTCGCCGAGACCAGCGCACTCGCCGGGAGCGGAGTGACACTGCTCCCCATCCCACCCGGCATGGACCTGGCCGACAGTGCGGTCGGGTCGGTCGCCGCCGACGGACACCTCATCTTCTCGGTCGACCGCCGGCATCCCGCTGTCGACGCGCTGGTCGGAGCGGGGCGACCGATCGTCACGATCGACGAACCGGATCTCGGCGACCGGACGTCGTTCGTCGGCATCGACGACGTCGCGGGCGCGGAGTTGGCGGCAGGTCATCTGCTCGCTCTCGGCCACCGGCGACTCGGTGTGCTGCTCGGGAGACTGAACGCCGACGTCAGATGCGGGCCGGCGGACGCAGCGAGAGAATCCGCGAGCTCCATTCGCGTCGCTCGGAGTCGGATCGCCGGGTATCGGGCCGCAGTTGCGGCCGCAGGACTCGACCCGGGCGAGCTCGTGCTGTGGGAATCCGGCGGCAACGATCCCGACAGCGGCCGACGCGCCGCCGACGAGATGTTGCGAACGCATCCGGAACTCACCGGCCTGCTGTGCTTCAGTGACCAGCTCGCCATCGGCGCGTCCCAGGCAGCAGCACGCGCCGGACGACGAGTGCCCGACGATCTGTCGCTCATCGGGTTCGACGACATCCCGCGGGCTTCGACGTGGGACCCACCGCTCACGACGATCCGCCAGCCGCTGCTCGACAAGGGCCGGGTCGCCGCGGATCTGTTGCTCGAGTTGATCGACCACCGACCAGCACGGCACATCGAATTGCCGATCGAACTCGTCGTTCGCGACTCGACCGCTCCCCCACGACCCGACGTGCTGACCGCGCCGGTCTGACTCCCGAATCGTCAGTCCGGGCCGACGGTTGCCTGCTCGTTGAACGTGTGCAGCAGCGGTCCGAAACGTCCCATGTCGACGCGACACAGGCTGGCCTGGCCGAGATGACAGTGGAACATGATGTCCATCGTGGTGTTCAGCGCCCAGCCGACGGCTGCCTTGATCGGCGACACATGACTGACCACGACGATGTTCCGCGTGTGGATCCGGTCCGCCAGCGCCTCACACGCCGCTCGCACACGTGCATCGAGCGCACCGAAGCTCTCACCACCCTTGGTCGCATACATCGTGTTCGTCTTCCACGACTGCCAGACCTCCGGCGGCACCTCCCCCGCCGGCACGCCCTCGTACTCGCCGTACGCGAGCTCGATCCAGGCATCGTCCACCACGACGTCGTGCCCGAAGAACGACGCCGTCTGCTGGGCCCGCACGAGCGGACTCGAGATCACTTCGTCGATCTCACCGATCAGCGCCGCGATCGCCTCGGCCTGCTTGCAGCCGATGTCGTCGAGTGGAGGATCGAGACGTCCCTGGAGGAGACCCTTGGCGTTCGCGTCGGTGCGTCCGTGACGGACCAGATACAGCACGCCGTCAGTGAAGCACAAAACACCTCACTGCACCGGTAGTGCGAGCTGACCGGTCTGCCGGAACCACGCCCGTCGTGCCGGGTCGCTCAGATCCGCACGCTGCACGACCCACCAGCACAGCCCGAGGCCGATCAGTTCGAGCGGCACGTTCCACCACCCGCGCTCGGCGATCGGATGCAGCGCGTCGTCGAACGAGAGCCCGAAGAACGGCCACCAGAACACCGTCGTCTCGGTCCAGGCTCCGGTGTACACCAGATGCAGCAGCGTGCCGACCGGCAACCCGAGCAGCATCTTGCGGATCGGCTTGCGGCCCGACGTGGCCAGCATCAGAACGGCGAGCAACCCGACACTGAAGGTCAGGCTGTGAAGGACACGGGCACCGCCGAACACCGCGTCGACGATGCCCGGGAGCACCGAACCGACGATCAGCAGCCGGTAGTCGAACGCGGGATCACGGAACACGAACCACACCGTGACCACGGCGGTGCCGATGAACCAGAAGAACATCGAGGTTCAGACAGCGAGCAGGCGACCGCACTGCGGACAGTCGGCCAGACCGCCCTTGGCGGCATGGTCCTTGACGATGTCGACCTCGGCGGGCGACAGGTCGAGATGGCAACCGTCGCAGCGCGACCCCGACAGCGTCGCGGCCGCAATCAGGTGCTGCTGACGCAGGCGGTCGTACCGCTTGAGCGCCTTGGTCTCCACGGCTCCCCGAAGTGCCTCGAGGCGGGAAGCGATTCGGGCCAGCTCGCCGTCGATGTCGGTCTCTGCGGAACTCGCTTCCTGATCAGCGGCCATGAACGCCTCGGTGAGCTGGCCCTCCTGCTCGAGCAGCGCCGACAGCTCGTCGTCGGCCCGACTCTGGTCCTCCAACGCTGCCAGTTCCACGTCATCGAGCCCGCTCCGCCGTTGCTTCAACGTCGCGATCTCGTGTTGCAGCGCTTCGGCCTCGCGAGGCGCGATGACGGACTTCATCTGCTGGTTCAGCCGAGCGAGATGAGTGTCGATCTCTCGTGAATCCTGCTCGGCCTGCTCGATCGTCGCACCGAGTTCCTCGACCCGCCTCCGGGTGACCAGACGCGCCTCGTTCCAGCGGACCAGTGCGTTCTTCGCCGCCTGCAATTGTTCACGTTCGGGAAGATTGTCGCGCCGGTGCCGGAGCTGATCGGCCATCGTGTCGGCCGCCTGCAGCTCGAGGATCGGATGCGTCACGATGTCGGCCTAGCGACAGGGCCGGACGAGCTGCTCAGTCGGTGCGGACGGCAGCGGTGCGTTGGGATCGAGGACATCGGGAGGGATGGTAGTGCCACCGTCGACCTGGCCGAAGATCGGCTTCGGCGGCAAGGTGGTGCTCGGGGTCGTCTCCGGGGGGACGGTGCCCGTCGGTGGCGCCGTACCACCAGGTGGTGGCGCCTGCGGGGTACGGAAACCCTCGGGTGCGGGCGTCTCGGGCGCTTCGGGCACGGACGGCGGTGTCTGCTGCTCGTAGCCGATGATCTGGAACAGGCACTCGTTGCCCGGCAGATACAGGCGTGCCGGCCCGCGCGGTGGTGATTCCGGCGAGTCCCAGTCGGCGAACTCGAACTGCTCGCTGAGCTGACCGAGTGCGACTTCCTCCATGTACGCACCCCAGATCCGAGCCGGGAACGTGCCGCCCTGCACCCGCGACACTCCCGCCTCGACGAACTCGTCGACGTTGACCATCGGGGTGTATCGGTCGGGGTCCCGAACCATGACCGCTGTCGCCAGCTCCGGCGTCGCCCCGACGAAGAACGCCGTCCAGTTACTCTGCTGGGTGCCGGTCTTGCCGAAGGCTGGGCGGCGGCTCGCGAAATCGGCCAGGCTGCGGCGGGCGGTTCCGCCCGTGAGCACACCCTTCATGACGTCGATCGCCGTGAGAGCCACGTCACGGTCGAGCACTCTCGTTCCGGGACTCGAATGCGTGTAGATCCGGTTCCCTTCGGCGTCGTCGATCGACTCGACGTAGTAGGGATCCTGGTGCAGCCCCTCGTTCGCGATCGACTGGATGCCGGATGCCATGTCGAGGGTGCTGAGCTCGTTGCCGCCGGTCGCAAACGATGCGAACGGCCGGATCGGTTCGCGCTCGTCCGCCGGCTGCCCAGGGAAGAGGTACGGGTTCGCGGCCATGCGATAGACGGTGTCGACCATCCGGTTGAGACCCACGATCTGCGACGTCCGAGCGAACGCGCAGTTGATCGACCGCACGGTGTGATTGCGCAGAGTGTCGACGCCACCGTTCACGCCGCCACGGATCTCGAAGAAGGGCTCCTCGGGGTTTCCCTCGTTCGGCAGTCGGCACGGATGCGTGCCGTCGATGAGGTCCTCGGGAGTGGCTCCCGCCTGCAACGCCGCTGCGAGGATGAACAACTTGATGCTCGATCCGGTCTGGCTCGGCGCGAGCGCCAGGTTCACCTCGTTCTGCCCCGGCACGAAACCGCGGCCGCCAACCATCGCTCGGATCGCCCCGGTGCCGACATCGACCGAGGTGAGCGCCGCGTCGATACCCAGGGTGTTGTTCGGCAGCTCGTTGCGCGCTTCCTCGGCCCTGGCCTGCAGGAACGGATCGAGTGTCGTCGTGATGCGCAGTCCACCACGGTGCAGCTTCGTGTACCGCTCCTCGTAGGTGTCACCCAGAATGTCGGAACGGTTCAAGAGGTAGTCGCGCACCGCTTCGGTGAAGTACGTGCGCTCGGTCGCCCGGTCGGGGCGAGACCTGACGCGCTCGGGCAGCACGAAGGTCTCCTCGACCTCGAGCCGCTCCCGGGGCGTGAGCAATTCGTCTTCCTCCAGGCGGTCGAGTACCTGCAGAAACCGCACTCGGCTCCGCTCGGGATTGACGATCGGGTCGTAGCTCGAAGGCGCCTGCACCATGCCGGCGAGGAACGCCGCCTCGACGAACGTCAGCTCCGACACCGCTTTGGCGAAGTAGGTCTCGGCAGCCGCACCGATGCCGTACGAGTTCTGGCCGAAGAAGACCGTGTTGAGGTAGCGCTCGAGGATCTCCGCCTTCGACTTCTGCTTCTCGAGCCGAACCGCATACGTCGCCTGCAACACCTTGTAGCGACCGTTCCGCTCGAACCCGGCCATGTAGTCGTTCTTCACGACCTGCATCGTGATCGTCGAAGCCCCCTGGATGGGACCCTCGGTGGCGAAGTTCGACAGTGTGGCTCGAAACAGGCTGCGGACGTTGACGCCGCGGTGCACCCAGAACTCGTTGTCCTCCACCGCCAGGAACGCCTCGACCACGTCGTCGGGCACGTCATCGAGCCCGATCGGCTGGCTGTTCTCGACCTCGAACGACGCGATCTCGCGACCCGACACGTCGAACACGTACGAGCGTTGGGCGAGGTCGGCGAAGTCGGGCAACCCGACCGCGATCTCCTGATGGGCGTTCGCGATCCTCCAGAGCCTCGGCGCGACCGCGACCACGCTGGCCGTGAGGAGCAGGGCGCCCGCACCGACGACCAACGCCATTCGAAGAACCCAGCTGAGGCGCGTCACAGTGGCATCGAGACTACCGACGGCATCCGCTCGCCGGGTGGCAGCGACCCACCCAGATCGCCGCGGCGAAGGCGTCGAGCGCGCTGAGCGACGCTCACATCCGAGTCGTAGAGTGACGCCGTGTCCAGCTCATCACGGCCGTTTCGTTTCGGCGTCCAAGCCAATGGCACCGGCAGCCGCCGGGAGTGGGTCGATCTGGCTCGGAGAACGGAGTCGAACGGGTATGCGACACTCACCATGCCTGACCACTTCAACGAACAACTCGCACCGGTTCCTGCGCTCCAGTGCGCGGCCGATGCGACGAGCACCCTGAGACTCGGCGCGCTCGTCTACGACAACGACTACAAGCATCCGGTCGTTCTGGCCAAGGAGCTCGCGACGATGGACGTACTCTCCGACGGCCGCGTCGAGATCGGCCTCGGTGCGGGCTGGATGGTGAGCGACTATGAACAGTCAGGCATCCAGTACGACGCTCCGGGGGTGCGTGTCAGCCGCTTCATCGAGGGGCTCGCCGTGATCAAGGGTGCGCTGTCTGACGGGCCGTTCTCGTTCGAGGGCGAGCACTACACGATCACGAACTACGACGGAACCCCGAAGCCGGTGCAGTCGCTTCCGCCGGTGTTGATCGGTGGCGGCGGACCGCGTGTGTTGACCTTCGCCGCCCGCGAAGCCGACATCGTCGGAATCAACGCCACGTTGACATCCGGTGCCGTCGACGCATCGACGTTTGATTCGATGACCGCCGCTGCGGTCGACCGGAAGGTCGACGTGGTTCGTCGGCCGCGACCGAGGCGGGCAGATTCGACGACATCGAGATGAACCTGCGCGCGTTCATGGTGTTCGTCACCGACGACATCGACCAGGCACTCGACACACTCTCGGAGTTCACCGGAGCACCGAAGCAGGTCATCGCCGACTCGCCGTTCGCACTCGTCGGCCCGGTGGGACAGATCGTCGATCAGCTGCAGGAGCGGCGGGACCGATGGGGGTTCAGCTATGTGATCGTCGGCCAGAACGACATCGAGCCCTTCGCTCCGGTCGTCGCCGCTCTGACTGGAACATGAGACGGCTCGGCACGGCGACGGTCTTCGCCATCGCCCTGATCGGTTGCTCAGGCGACGACGCCGACGCACCGGACGCAGTCGACGGAACCGCCGCCACCACCACGATGACCACCACGATGACCACCACGATGACCACCACGACCCCCAGCGTCGCTGAAGCGCTCGACGAGCAGTTTCCCGCCATCGTCGGCGCCGAGGCGAGCTTCGACGACGGCACGAACACCTGGTCGTTCGCCGTGACCGTCTCGTCGCCATACGACACACCGGAGCGATACGCCGATGGGTGGCGAGTGGTGGGCCCCGACGGCGAGGTCTACGGCGTGCACACACTCGCCCACGACCACGCCAACGAGCAGCCGTTCACCCGTCGACAGACCGGTGTCGAGATCCCCTCCGATGTCGACGAGGTCACCATCGAGGGCAGAGATCAAGCGAACGGATTCGGCGGGCCGACGTTCACCGTCGATCTGGGTGCGACCGACCGATGAACGAACCGATCCAGACCGAACGGTCCGCCACCGAGGCGTCCACGACCTCGGACACCAGCGACGACATCAGGCTGCTCGGGCGACTCATCGGCGACGTCCTTCGCGAGCAGGCCGGCGTCGACGTGTTCGATCTGGTCGAGCAGGTTCGCCAGACGGCCGTGAGCGGACGCCGGTCCGGCGAGAACCCCATCGAGGAACTGGCCCAACTGATCGAGCGCATCCCGGTCGAGGAACAGCTCCATCTGATCCGCGCCTTCGGATGGTTGTCACTGCTCGCCAACACCGCCGAGGATCTCCACACCGAGCGGCGCCGACGCTTCCACCGCGACAGCGGTTCCGGCTGGCAGGAGGGCAGCCTCGAAGCCGGGCTCGACCGCTTGCTCACCAACGGCGTGGCGGCCGATCGGGTCGTCCACGAACTCTCCGAGTTGCGGGTCTCCCCGGTGATCACGGCACACCCGACCGAGGTCCGGCGCCAAACCGTTCTCGACCACGTCGACAAGGTCGCCGACCTCTTGGCGCGACGTACCCATGCTGCCGACAGCCGCAGTGAGGTCGACGAGATCGATGACCACCTCCGCCTCGAGGTGTTGACCTTGTGGCAGACGGCCGAGGTGCGCCTGTCGAAGCTGCGCGTGCGCGACGAGATCAACGAGGCCCTTCGGTACTATCGGTCGAGCATCTTCGAGACCGTCACCAGCCTCCAGCGCGATGTCGAGCAGCTCGTCGCGGCCCGCCTGGGCGTCGAAGTCACCAATCCTGGTGTGATCTCGATGGGTTCCTGGATCGGTGGCGATCGCGACGGAAATCCGTTCGTGACGGCCGACGTCCTGCGGCTCGCAGTCGAGATGCAGGCCCGCCTCGCCTACGAACACCACCTCACCAGTCTTCACGAGCTCTCGCGCCAGCTGTCGATGTCGGCCCGTCTGATCACACCGCTCCCGGCGCTGCAGGCCCTGGCCGACGCGTCCGAGGACGATTCGCCGTTCCGCGCGGACGAGCCGTACCGCCGGGCGCTCCGTGGTGTCCATGCCCGCGTCTGGGCAATGGCAGCAGCCGTGCTCGACGACGTCCCCGGGCCGCTCCCCCATCGCGACCTCGCCCCGTACGCGGCACCCGACGAGATCGCAGCTGATCTCGACGTCATCATCGCATCGTTGCGTTCCCACGGTGCCGGGCTGCTCGCCGCCGAACGTGTCGAACCTGTCCGGCGCGCCGTCGTCACCTTCGGCACCCACCTGTGCGGGCTCGACATGCGGCAGAACTCAGCCGTCCACGAGGTCATCATCGCCGAACTGCTCCGGGTTGCGGGCGTCGAGCGGGACTATCTCGGTCTGGACGAGCCAGCGCGCATCGCCGCACTCACCCACGAACTCGGGAACCCACGCCCGCTTGTCACGCCCCACGCCACCTACTCCGACGGCACCGACGGCGAACTCGCCGTACTTCGTGAGGCTGCTCAGGCGCACCATCGATTCGGCGAACGGTCGATCCCTCACTACGTCATCTCGATGGCCGAGTCGGTCAGCGACGTGCTCGAGGTGGCCGTCCTCCTCAAGGAGGTCGGACTCGTCGCCATCGACGTCGACACAGGACGCGTGTCGAGCGCCGTCGACATCGTGCCGTTGTTCGAGACGGTCGCCGACCTCCGCAACGCGGACACCACCTTGGCCGCGATGCTCGAGCACGCCCGGTACGCCCAGCTCGTCGAGAGCCGTCACCGCTGGCAGGAGGTGATGATCGGCTACTCCGACTCCAACAAAGACGGCGGCTACCTGACGTCACAGTGGGAGTTGTACCGGGCGCAGCGTGCACTGGTCGCCGCCGCCGAACGAAACGACAGCGCGTCTCCGCCTCTTCCACGGCCGTGGAGGCACCGTCGGCCGCGGCGGCGGACCGGCCCACCAGGCGATCCTCGCTCAGCCCCCCGGCTCGGTGCACGGCCAGTTGCGCATCACCGAGCAGGGCGAGATGGTCGCGGCCAAGTACGCACAACCGGCGTCGGCGCGACGAAACCTCGAGACGCTGTTGTCGGCCACACTGGAGGCCAGTTGCCTCGACGCCGACGACCTGGGCGAGGACCACGATCGGTTCATCGATGCGACCACCGAGCTGTCGGAGCTGGCCTACCGGCGCTATCGAACGCTGCTCGACGGTCCCGACGACTTCGTCGCATTCTTCCAATCGATCACGCCGATCAGCGAGATCTCGAGCCTCAACGTCGGGAGCCGTCCGGCCAAGCGGAAGAACTCGAACCGAATCGAGGATCTACGCGCGATCCCATGGGTGTTCGGCTGGAGCCAGTGTCGGCTCAACCTGCCGGGTTGGTTCGGTGCCGGCACCGCGTTCGAGTCGTACGCAACCGACGAGGTGCGGACGGCGCTACTGCACGACATGCACGACCGCTGGCCATTCTTCCGGGCGATGCTCAACAACATGGGCATGGTGCTCGCCAAGACGGATCTCGGCGTCGGCCGCCGGTACGCCGAGGCACTGGTTGCCGACCCCGACCTGCGCGATTCGATCTTCGGCCACATCGAACGCGAGCACGAGCTGGCGCTGGCCTGGCACGCACGGCTCACGGGCTCCGACGACCCACTGGTCGACAACCCTGCACTGGCACGCAGCATCCGCAACCGGTTCCCCTACCTCGACCCGCTCCATGTCATGCAGATCGAACTGTTACGTCGTCATCGTGCCGGATCCCGCGATGAACTCGTCGAGCGCGGCATCCAACTGACGCTCAACACGATCGCCACGGGTTTGCGCAACAGCGGCTGACTCGCAGGTCGCTGGGTACGCTCGACACATGGCCGAGCACCGCATCAGCATCACGTACTGCGTACCTTGAGACTATTCGGAGCGCGCCGTGGGCGCTGCACGAGATCTCATTCACGACTACCAGCACATCATCAGCGAACTGTCGCTGGTGACCGGCGCCAAGGGAGTATTCGACGTCGTCGTGGACGGCCGGACTCTGTACTCGAAGCACGAGACCGGCCGCCACGCCGAACCGCTTGAAGTGTTGACGCTCTTTCGGGAGCAATACGCCACCGACGTCACGCCGTACGAGCGCTAGAACTCAGCGCCCGCGATCAACAGGAGTCTTGGTCAGACGACCTTGACGTTCGTCGCTTCCGGACCCTTGCGGCCGGCTGCGATCTCGAACTCGACCTGCTGACCGTCGAGGAGGGTGCGGCGTCCGGTGCCTTCGATGTTGCTGAAGTGCACGAACACGTCGTCACCGTCGTCGCGGCTGATGAAACCAAAGCCCTTCTGATCGTTGAAGAACTTCACTGTGCCGTTGGCCATTGCTGAACTGCTTTCTGTACTTCGCCGACCACCACCGCGGCGGCCGACATTGACTCAACGCTACCGAGGCCTCGCCATGTTTGCTCGTCACCGACGAGCCTGCCTCGTCAGCTGGTGTCGGTGACCTCAATCGAGCCAGGCCATCCGGGCCTCGATGACCTCGATTTCCGGCCGCGACCACAGGAACCGGTCGACCTGGTCGACGACCTCCTCGGCGAGCCGCGCCTCGGACGCCACGACCGCGAAACCGAGCGTCACCCGCTGCCACGTATCCTGCCCGCCGACCTCTGCCGCCGACACCGCGAACCGCTGGCGTGCGCCGTCGAGCAACGACCGCACGACCTGCCGACGGTCCTTGAGCGAGTGCGACTCGGGAATGCGGATGTCGACCTCGAAACCGACGACGTGCATGGCGGCACGGTACCTTCACCGCGATGAAGGGCGGCCGGCCGGCTCGACCCGTCACTGCGTCGAACACGGATCGAAGTGCTCGCTCGTCGCCGATCGGCCGCGGCTCGGGCCCTTCGACCCTTTCCACCCGGTACGCCTGCGAGCGTATGATCGGACGAGCGCTCGGCGAACCCGAACACGCACACGCCCACGAGAGCCATCATCCGACGCGTCCAGGATGGTTCACGACACCCGACCCAGGAAGGACATCAATGTTCGCACGTATTCAGGAGGTGCTCGGCGACCAGGCGGAGTACCTGCTCGGCCACACCAGCGAGACCATCCCCAGGGATCAGCTGCATCTCCCCGGCCCCGACTTCATCGACCGCGTCGTCTCCAAGACCGACCGCGGTCCGACCGTGCTCCGGAACCTGCAGACCATGTACGACCACGGCCGTCTGGCCGGCACCGGGTACCTCTCGATCCTCCCGGTCGACCAGGGCATCGAGCATTCGGCGGGGGCCAGCTTCGCTCCCAATCCGATCTACTTCGATCCGGCCAACATCTGCGAGCTCGCCATCGAGGGCGGCTGCAACGCGGTGGCCTCGACGCTCGGCGTGTTGGGCTCGGTCGCCCGCTCGTACGCCCACAAGATCCCGTTCATCCTGAAGTTCAATCACAACGAACTCCTCACGACACCGAACACGTTCGACCAGACCCAATTCGCCTCGATCGACCAGGCGTTCGAGATGGGCTGCGTCGGCGTCGGCGCCACGATCTACTGGGGTTCCGAGGAGGCCAACCGCCAGCTCCAGGAAATCGCCCACGCATTCGAGCACGCTCACGCGCTGGGTATGTTCACCGTGCTCTGGTGCTATCTCCGCAATCCGTCGTTCAAGGTCGACGGTGTCGATTACCACGCCGCCGCCGACTCTGACCGGTCAGGCGAACCACCTCGGCGTCACGCTCGAGGCAGACATCATCAAGCAGAAGCTGCCGGAGAACAACGGCGGTTACCCGGCGATCAAGTCCGGCAAGACCCACGACAAGGTGTACAGCGAGCTGACGTCGGACCATCCGATCGATCTCACCCGCTACCAGGTCGTCAACTGCTACATGGGCCGCATGGGCTTGATCAACTCGGGTGGAGCGTCCGGAACGAACGACCTGCAAGACGCCACGGCGACCGCCGTGGTCAACAAGCGGGCCGGCGGAACCGGGCTCATCACCGGCCGAAAGGCCTTCCAGAAGCCGATGAACGAGGGCATCGCGATCCTCAACACGATCCAGGATGTCTACCTGTGCGACGAGGTCGGGATCGCCTGAGAGGAGCGAGACGTGCGTATCGGAATCTTGACCGGGGGCGGCGACGTCCCGGGCCTCAACGCCGCCATCAAGGCGGTCGTCGTCAGAGCCGCGGAGCAGGGCCATGAGGTCCTGGGCCTGAAACGCGGCTGGGCGGGCCTGCTGTATGCCGACCCGAATCATCCGGAGTCACTCGCCGACTTCACCCAGCCGATGGACACCAACTGGGTTCGTACGATCGATCGCTCCGGCGGCACGATCCTGCACAGCTCGCGGACGCACCCCGGCAAGGTCAAGGCCGACGCGATACCCGATTTCCTGAGCGCTCCGGAGGGAGCCGAACCTCCGTACGACTTCACGCCACATGCGCTCGAGGTGATCGACGCCCTCGGCATCGACGTGTTGATCCCGATCGGCGGTGACGACACGCTGTCGTACGGTTTGCGACTCCATCAAGAGGGCGTGCCGGTCATCGTGATCCCGAAGACGATGGACAACGACGTCCACGGCACCGACTACTGCATCGGCTTCTCGACTGCCGTCACTCGTGGCGTCCAGTTCATCAGCAACCTGCGAACGAGCACCGGTTCTCACGAACGCATCGTGGTCGTCGAGCTGTTCGGGCGGTACAGCGGCGAAACGTCGTTGATCACCGTGTATCTCGCCGGCGTCGACCGTGCAGTCATCTCCGAGGTACCGGTCGACATCGACCGCCTCGCGGCGTTCCTGGTCGACGACCGCGTATCGAATCCCAGCAACTACGCGATGGTCACGATTTCGGAAGGTGCCGTCATCGAGGGCGGCGAGATGTCGCTACGAGGCGACGCGGACGCTGTACGGACATCGCAAGCTGGGCGGGATCGGCGAGCAGCTCGGATCGATGCTGAAGGAAGTGACCGGCATCAACATCATCAATCAGACCGTCGGCTACCTGATGCGCTCGGGTAGCCCCGACTCACTCGACCTGATGGTCGCGAACAACTACGCCGTGATGGCCACCGACCTCGCCATCGAGGGCCAGTCGGGCCGCATGGTCGCGGCTCAAGGGAGGCACGTACACCAACGTGCCGATCTCACTGATCGGCGAAGGCGTGAAGCGGGTCGACGTCGGCGAGATGTACAGCCCCGATCTGTACAAGCCGATGATCCGCCACGTGGGCGGCAAGCCCATGTTCCTGTACTGACACCGATCTCGTCCTGTTCGAGCCGGCACGATCGGCTCGAAGTCAACCTGACCACTCCAGTCGACAACGCCCGCACGAACGCGACTTCGGTGTGCCCCACACGAACTCTTCGACACCGCCGGCGGCGATTCGGTCGGGTGGTGACCCGGGTCGCGATTCGCCCCTCGGCCGAAGGCCCGTCATGATGAGCACATGATCATCGTCCTCTCGTCGACCGAACCACCTCGCCTGACGGACCTCGAGCGTTTCGACCGTCTCCACGCCGAGCTCCACGGCGACATCGATGATGCCCGTCTCGAGGCGCTCTGTCGGTCCGGCGACAGCGATCACGTGTGGCTCGACATCAGTGCCGCTCGCGCCGTCGGGTCGGACGCGGCCGACGATCCCGGGTTCGCGGAGCAGTACGACGCGATGATCGCCTACGCCGGCCGGAGCGGTTGGCTCGACGACGCCGGCACCCACGTCCGCGCCCACGTCCAGCCGGCCGGCTGAGCAGGGCGACGGCCCCGTCACTACCATCGCAACCGTGCAGACCGACCGTCAGACCCTCAACCTCATCGCTGCCGTGCTCTGCGGCATCGGCAGCATCGCAGCACTGGTCGACGGACTGTCGTCGGGCGGATTCCGCAACCGGGCCGCGAGGGCGGGCATCCTGTCCGGCTTGTTCGGCACGATCGGCTCGGTCGCTTGGGCCGTCTCGGCCTACCAGGACCGTCAGGAGTCGCGTGGCGAGTCTCGGCTCGCCTGAACTGCCTGCGTCACCCCCGACCGATCCGGCGATCACGCTGGGCAGGCTGGTCCTTCCGGTCTACCTCCCGGTCATCGCCGGGACGATCGGGTGTCGCGCTCCTCATACCGGTCCTGCCCCTCTATCTGAAGGACTCCGGGCTCTCGCTCGGCACGACATCGGTGGTGTTGGCCGCGGCCGGGCTCGGTGCTGCGATCGGGAGCCTGCCAGTGGGGTCCCTGCTCGCCCGCTGGGGTGAGCGGCGCGTGCTGTTCGGCGCGCTCATCACGCTGGCTGCGAGTACCGCCCTGCTGGGGATCACGACCACCGTGATGGCCCTGGTCGCACTTCGAATGGCCGCCGGTGGAGCCAATGTGGCGCTCCGGCTCTCACGCCAGACGTACATCGCCCGACGCATCCCGGACAACCGCCGTGGTCGAGCGATGGCGATGATCGGCGGTTCGTTCCGACTCGCCCTGCTCGTCGGGCCACTGCTGGGTGGTTGGCTGGTCGACGTCACAGGGTTCACGACAACGTTCGTGGTGGCCGGAGTCTTGACGGCCGCCGGGCTGCTGCCGCCGCTGATGGCCGGTTCGGATCACCTCGCGCCGCGCACCGACGCCCAGGGCATGCAGCAGTTCGGGGTGATCGAGGGCCTCCGGACCCACCGGCGGCTCCTCCTGCTCGCCGGCGTGGTGCCGCTGCTCGTGATGACGGTGCGAGAGGGGCGCTTCGTCGTCTTGCCGTTGATCAGTGATGACCTCGGATTGAGCCCGACCGCCGTGGGTGCCGTGATCACGGTCGGCACGACCGCGGATCTGCTGCTGTTCCCGGCCGCCGGGTATGTGATGGACCGGTTCGGGCGCCTCTTCGCGATGGTGCCCGCTTTCGGGCTCATCGCCGCAGGCCTGGTCCTGCTCGGGCTCGCCGACACCACGATCTCGGTCGTGATCGCCGGTGCGGTCATCGGCGTCGGCAACGGACTGAGTTCGGGAACGATGCTGACATTCGGGAGCGATCTCGCTCCCGACGACGCAACCGGCCCGTTCCTCGCCGGACTCGCGGCGATGCAGGACGTGGACGCGTCGCCGGGCCTCTGCTCGTCGGCGTGATCGGCGCCCGGGCCGGACTCGGTGCGGCATCCGTGGCGCTGGCGGTCGTTCTCTTGGCTGCGATCTGCTGGCTGGTCGTGTTCGTCGGTGAGACCGGTGACCGAGATGTTCGCCGCGCGCTACCGTCACCGGATGCCTGACCTCGACCGTCTCTGCAGCCGCCTGTTCGATGCGTTCGTCGCCCACGACCTCGACACGGTCGAGTCACTGCTCGCCGGCGGGGCCACCATCACGCAGAACGGCCACTCGATGTCGTGGAGCGAGGCCCGACCGAGGCTTGCGGGGATCACCGCAGTCATCCGCAACCACCGTTACGAAGACGTTCGTCGCGTCGTCGGCGATCGGGCGGTGGTCGAAGAGCACACGGTGGTCGCCGAGTCCCCGAGCGGACGCCCGCTCGGTCTGGCGGCGTGTGTGGTGGTGCGGATCGACGACGACGGGCTGATCAGTTCGATCGACGAGTACGTCGACGTACCCGACCTGAGCTGAGCGTCGCCACTCACGCTTCGCCGGACGCTCGGATGGTGGCAGTGTTCAAGACGTCGGCGCCGCGGGCACTGAACGGTTGGGGGAACAGGCACCGGCGTCGACCTCGTTCAGGTACATCAGGCGGCGCGCCGAGGCAGTCGGCCCCGCAGTTCGGCGAACGCGGCAGCGCCCGCTTCGGAGCGCATCCAGGTGACGTAGTCGGACCTGCTGCGTTCACGGAAGAACGGGTTCGAGAAGATGTCAGCCCACTCGGCGGCGGGCATCAGACTCGATGCCATCGCCGGGTCGAAGCCGTCCCAGGTGCGAGCATGCTCTTCCGACCGGAAGAGATTCATGTTCGCTCAACGGAACGGTCTGGTCGATGCCTCACCACCGATCTCGGCCGAGGTGTAGCCGACCGTCTCAGCCGGATCGATCGTGTGGAGATCGTCGTCGGTCATCTCGATCACCATTGGTTCGCCGCAGCACAGGCACGGTGCGTCGATTCGGACGGAACGGCCTGGTACGAGCCAGCGGATCGCCATCGCTTCGAATCCACACTGCCGCGTACCAGCCGGCCTCGCCGTCGATCGTGACCCGGTACTGCGTCGGCTGCAGGTTGAACGGTGGAAAAGACGCAAGTAGATCGGTGCCCGGGTGCACCCATCCGGGTGTGATGCCGACGAGCTCGTGCGTGAGATCTCGGGCGGCCGTGAGCTCGATGTCGAGTTCGGTGGCGATCGCTGTGTAGTGCGGCGCCTCTTGGTGTCCGACGATCCGCGCCATCACCGCCGCGTAGCCCCGATCGAGCAGTTCCAGTTCGGCCATGTCGGTCCCCTTCTCGTCGTTGTCCGGCACGGTCGACCGCATCGGATCCACGACGAATCTAGACCGCGACCGACGGCGATCCGGCCGACTGGAGCGGCCGGGTCGAGCAGCAGGGTCGACGGATGACAAGCTCGGTCCATGACCCGCACGATCGAGACCGGAACCGACGACCTCCTGGCCCGGGTCGACGGCAACGTCGGCATCATCACGTTCAACCGCCCCGACCGCCGAAACGCACTCTCGAATGGCATCTACCACGGGTTCGAGCAAGTGCTCCCCGTCCTGGCCCTCGATCCCGACGTCCGCGTGATCATGGTGACGGGCGCCGGAGGTGCGTTCTGCGCCGGTGGCGACGTGAAGGGCATGAACGAAGCGAACCGGTCGGGCGGCCGTCGAGAGGGGCAGCCAGACAGCATGGAAGATCGGGTCGCCTACCTCCGTCACCGGCAGCGGGCGGTGTCGTTGGCGCTCCACGAACACCCGAAGCCCGTCGTTGCTGCGCTGCCGGGCGCGGCAGCGGGAGCCGGCCTCTCGATCGCGCTGGCCGCCGACATCCGGCTCGCAGCCGAACGCGCGATCATCGTCACGGCGTTCGCCAACGTCGGCGCATCGGGCGACTTCGGCGGCTCCTGGTTCCTGACACAACTCGTCGGTCCGGCCAAGGCGAAGGAGCTGTACTTCACCTCACCGCGCCTGTCGTCTGCAGAAGCCCTGGAGCTGGGCCTCGTGAATCAGATCCTCCCTGACGACGGCTTCGATCAAGCGGCGATCGAATGGTGCCAGTCGATGGCGCAGCGAGCACCGATCGCGCAACGGCTCATGAAGGAGAACATCAACCGAGCACTGCACTGCGACCTCGCCACGGCGCTCGACGGAGAGGCACCGAACATGGTCCGCGCCATGAGTACCGCCGACCACCGCGAAGCAGCCGCGGCGTTCGTCGAGAAGCGAACGCCGTCGTTCACGGGCGAATGACGTCGATCAGCCGGCCACGAGCTGGAACGTGCAGTTGCACATCGTCACGTCACCGGCATGTTCCGGGTTGGTCGCCCGCAGCACGAAACCGCTGACACCTTCACCGCGATCGGTGACCGGAACGAACCGGATCTCACCACCGTCGTTCAGTGGAACGATCTCGTCGACCACGGCGCAGCCGAGTAATTCACCCCAGCGTGAGGCCATCACCGACGGATCATGGGCTTCGACGACGACGGCCTCGACCGAGCTGACCACGGCCGTTCGCACATGATCACGCCACGTCGGCCCGGCCCAAGGCCACTCCCCCCAGGTGTCAGCACGATCGACCGAAAGGATCGCTCCGCCGACGTCGGCGGGGTGAAGGTGCAGACCGACGATGCCCTCGGTCTCCGCCTCGTACACGATGCGCGCTCCGAACTCGTCGAACCGGCGCCGCAGCGGGGTCAGGTCGTCGACCTCGAGCATCACCATGTATCCGCTGTCGCCCCCGCGCTTGTCGATCTGACGCCCTGCCGAGGTGCCACTGCGGGTCGGTGAGACGACCTCGAGGAGTTGGTCACCGATCGGAAACAGTGCGTTCTGCAAGCCGAAGGTGGCGACCCCCGGATCTCGGTAGCAGAGTTCGAGTCCGAGCCGGTCCTCGATCTGCTCCTCGGCTGCTCGGAGATCGGACGCCACCATCACGATCTGTCGAAGCCGCATGCGCACACCGCCAGTTTGACCGATGACTCGGCCGGCCGCCGAAGCGGCCGGCCGAACCGTCGTGGTTCCCGCAACTCAGTCGGAGTCGGACTCCGAATCAGAGCCCGAGTCGGGCGTGTCGGGCGACTCGGGGCTGTCGGGCGACTCGGGGCTGTCGGGCGACTCGGGGCTCCGGGGGCGACACCGGGCTGGCCGGCGACGCCGGCGAATCGGGTGTGGCCGGCGAATCGGGCGTGGCCGGCGAATCAGGTGTGGCCGGCGATTCGGGCGTGGCCGGCGACGCAGGAGACATCGGGCTCGCCACCGTCGTGTCAGGGGTGGGCTGCACGGTCGTGTCGGTCGGCGCAACTGCCGTGTCCGGGCTCACCGGACTCACCGGGCTCGCCACGGTCGTCTCCGGCACCGGCTCAACGGTCGGCTCGGGCACCGTGACCTCGGGCACCGTCACCTCGGGCTCGGTCGTCTCCGGCACCGTCACCTCGGGCTCGGTCGTCTCCGGCACCGTCACCTCGGGTTCGGTCGTCTCCGGCACCGTCACCTCGGGCTCGGTCGTCTCGGTGGTCGGACCATCGGATTCGACGGTGGTGGCGACCTCGATCTGGCTCGGGACGTCAGGGCTCTGCAACGAGGGGCTCGCCAGCACATAGCCACCGAATCCGGCGCCGAGCACGGTGCCGGCGGCGGCCGCGAGCTTCCAATTGATGCGGGTGGGCCTCATGGTGATTCCTCCTGGGGGTTGTTCTTCTGGGGTGCGTTCTTCGACGTCATCATGTGCGCGGCAGCGTGAGGTGACGATGAGGTCACGCTGAGAGTTCTCTCATCGACAGATCGGCGGCGACGTCGAGCAGCCTGGCAACGGTGGCTCGCCAGCCGTCGGATTGGATTCGGAACGGCCCCGTGGCCAGCCCGACGAGTGCAGCGGCTGTGTGCACGTCGAGAGCTGCCACGTCGTGGCGCTCCCGGCCGGCGTCGCGGAGCGAGCTCGCGTACCGCTGCAGGCGTGGGCTCTGCGCGGGCGTGGTGACGGCCCGAAAATGAAGACGGGCGATCATGTTGGCGAGGTCATCGATCGACGCACCGGGCCCGATGTCGTCGACATCGAGGACGCCGACGATGCGCGCCTGGTCGACGATCACCTGTCCCTCGTGGAGGTCGCCATGCACTGTCCCGTCGGTCGGTGGAACACCGAGCGCCTCGAAGCACGCCGCCAGTTCGTCGAGCACGTCGGCCGACTCGGGTAGCACGACCGACAGCATGTTGGCGTGCAACGCACCGTCGGTGATTCGGGACGCAGGACCGACACCGGTGATCCGGGTCCGGGACATGGCATCACTCACTCGCAGGAACTCGGCGGCGTCGGGCCACCCAGGGGCGTCCGCCTTGATCAGCTCACGCATCGTTGGCCCACCGAGCGCCTCCATGGCGATGAGACCGCGCTCGTCATCGGCTGCGACCACCTTCGCGGCCGGCACTCCGGCGGCGATCAACGCCTCGTGACGATGGATCACACCTGACGTGCGAGCCGGCGGCACGACCTTGATGAAAGCAATCGGATCACCCCGGTACTCGACTCGCACGACCGCACGGTCGGTGGGCCGAAAGGCAACGACGTGCACCGTGAGGCCGGCGGGCTCGACACCGAGCATCGCCGCCGCGGACGAGACCGAGACGACATCGCCCAGACCGACGAGAACGGGATCGAACGGCCACCGCCAGACTCCGACCTCGATCGGCCCGAACTCCCCGTCGGCTGTGATCAACAACGCCCCTGGATGTACGCCGTGAGACCTCGACGCGGCCACGAGCGTCTCGCGTTTGGCGGACTCACCGTTCCAGGAGACCTGCGCCGAGTAGCGCACCACGACATCGGAGCCCGGCCGATACTGCACCTGCACTGGACGGACCGACTCGATCACGCCTCCGGTCGCCTCGATCGGCAGCTTGAGCACATCGATCGCCCCGGCGCCCACCAGCTGCTGCACCGCAGGCAACGCGGGATCGACGAGACGCATCCATGCATCTTTCCCGGTCGGCGTGAGCTTCGGATGAGGGCCGGATGAGAAGTCTCTCATCAACGAGTCCCGCGGCGTCTCAGCCCTTCAGGCGGTATCCGGCACCGCGGACCGTTTCGATCGCATGACCACCCACCTTGTTTCGTAGGTAGCGGACGTAGACATCGACGACGTTGGAGTTCGGGTCGAAGTCGTATCCCCATGCGCTCGACAACAACTCCATGCGGGACAGGACCCGGTTCGGATTCCGCATGAAGGTCTCCATCAGCGAGAACTCACGCGAGGTGAGCTCGGTCTCCCTCCCGTCGACCGTCACACATCGGCTTCGCAGATCGAGCTCGATGTCGCCGGCGTTCAGCACGGCCGCCCCACCCGGGCTCTGGTCGTCTCGAAGTCGCAACCGGATGCGTGCGAGCAGTTCTTCGAATCGAAACGGCTTGGCAACATGGTCGTCGGCGCCGCCGTCGAGCACCCCGACCGTGTCGTCGACGCCGGACCGAGCGGTCAACACGATGATCGGCAGCCGTTCGCCGCGGCCCCGCACCTGCCGGAGTACCTCGTGTCCGTCGGCACCAGGTAGTCCGAGATCGAGGATCAGCAGGTCGAAGCTGTCGTCACGTGCCAGCGCGATGGCATCGGTTCCGGTGCCAACTGCGATCGTGCTGTACCCGTTGGCGTGCAGCCCCTTCTCGAGGAAGCTGACGATCCGGGCCTCGTCTTCGGCGATGAGAATGCGGGTCATGAGGTGTCCAGTCCGATGTCGATCGTGAACGTCGTGCCGTGGCCGGTGCTCGACTCGACCATCACTCTGCCACCGTGTGCGACCGCGATGGCGTCAACGATCGACAGGCCGAGTCCGACGCCTCCGGCCGTCCGGCTCGAGGCGCTCAGGATGTGACGCTCGAACAGGTCATCGATCAGGTCGGGATCGACGCCCGTCCCGGTGTCGCGGACCGACAGGAGCAAACGACCGTCGACGACCCGCACACCGACACCGATCTCGTCGCCCTGTTCAGTGTGCCGCACCGCGTTCTGACAGAGGTTGAGCATGGCCTGGGTGACGCGCTGACCGTCGATCCGCGCCGTGCCGCTTCGCACTGCGTCGACGACCCACGTGCGATCGCCCAGGCCGCTGACCTTGCCCATCAGCGCCTCGACGAACCCCGCGAGATCGACGTCGCCGGCTTGCAGGAAGTCGGGACGCTCCGCCTGCGCCAGCACGAGCAGGTCATCGACGTAGCGGTTCATCCGCGAGAAGCTCATCGGTCAGGACGGCGACCGTCTCCTCACGTTCGACCGGGTCGTCGCCGAGCACGTCGAGGTGACCCTGGATGATCGTGAGCGGGGTCCGCAGCTCGTGGGCGACATCGTCGAGGAACCGCCGCTGCGACACGAACCCCGATTCCAGCGCGAGACATCATCGCGTTGAACGTGTCGGACAACTCGGCGATCTCGCGGTCGGCGGGGGTCTCGGTCGGGATTCGGGCCGACAGGTCGGCGTCGGTGATCGATTGCGCCAGGTCGGTGAGTTCACGAACGGGCCGCACGATCCGCGCCGCGATCGCCGCCGCGACCAGGGCGGTCGCCAATAGCACCAGTATCCCCACGAGCGCGACCAAGCGGAACAGGTCGGTCAGCTCGGCTCGGCTGGTATCGGTGAACGCCGCGGCGACGAACGTCCCCTCGTTGTCGTCGAGAATGACCGGCACCACGAGCACCCGAGCCGTTCCCGCCTCGGTGTCGACGGTGGAGAACGTCGAAGTGCGCACGTCGGCCCACGACGCCACGAGCTCATCATCGTCCAAGAGCGTGGCCGGCGGATCGAAACTGAACAGGAATCCGTCGCCGTCGACGACTGTGAAGAAGGCATCATCGTCTGCAGGGAGCACCCGCCGGAGGTGGGTGTCGAACAACACCTCGGCATCGACGAAGTCCTGCCCGGTGTCGGGGTTGCCCTCGCGGATCACGACCTCGAGCTGCTCGACCTCGTCGGCGAGGCGTTGATCGATGTCGCTGTCGAACCGGCTGACGAGAGCACTGCGCACGAGCACGAGTGTCGTGATCAACGCGAGTGCGAGAAGGGCCACGTACCCGGCGATGATGCGAACGCGGAGCGAACCGAGCCGCGTTCTTCGCCGATCGTCCACGGCGTCAGTCTGCCGGAGTTCGGCTCGATCATCCGATCGCGCAGCGCCGGCGACGAGCGCGATGCAGCAGACTGGATGTCATCGACATCGTGCGCATCGATCAGTGGCTCCACGCCGTTCGCCTCGCCAAGACGCGGAGCGAGGCGGCCGCCGCCTGCCGAGGCGGGCACGTCGACGTCAACGGCAAGGCCGCCAAGCCGGCCACTCAGGTGACGGTCGGAGACCGGGTCGAGGCGTACCTCCATCGCCGACGGCGGGTCGTCGTGGTCGAGCGAGCAATCCACCAGCGTGTCGGTGCTGCCGTCGCCCTGGAGTGCTACGCCGACCACAGCCCGCCGCCGCCGGAGCGTCAGACCGACGACGCCTTCGGGGTTCGCGAGCCGGGCTCGGGTCGGCCCACGAAGCGAGATCGGCGCCAGATCGATCGACTCCGCGGACGTCGCCGGTGAATGGTGTGGAGGCGAGGCGGCACCCGCCATCAGCCGACGCGAAACCAGAACTCGATCTCGGCCGAGTCGACGTCGAATTCGGCAGCGTGCTCCACCTGCGCCGGAACGTGATACCACTCGCCCGCGCCATAGACCACGACGTGCTCGTCGATGGTGAGCCGTAGGGCTCCACGGGTGATCACGCCGACGTTGTCGGTGTCGTGACGGTGTGGTGCGATCGAGGTCCCCGCCGGGTACGAAGCGAAGAGCACTTCGCAACCGTCGGCGTGGAGCTGGAACGCATCGAAGGGGCCGTCGAAGGCCGGCAACGACTCGATCTGGGTTGGGAAGTTGGTCGCCATCCGGTGATCATCACAGACGGACGATGTCGACGAGCGACGCAACGAGCCGATTCTCCGTGCGCGACGACTCCAGGTCGACGACGCCGACGAGCCGCCACTCGTCGTGACCGTCAGGGTCGTGAATCGTCTGTTCGACCCGCCCCGTTTCCGGTTCGAACACGAACCGTGATGAATGCCGTGCGTCGCCGCCCACGTCGATCGCATCGAACTCGTCCCAATAGGAGGTCATCGCCTCACCGACGTCGAGATCATCGCCGCGCCCCGGCCGGTCGTCGACGCCGCGCCACCGACTCCACCCAGCGGAACGCCTCGTTCCTGACCATCGTGCGAAATGCGCGAGCGTCCGAGGTGATCGTCACCGGTGCCTCGGCAGCGCCCGTCGGCCGGATGTCCGACTGGTCATCGTCGGGGTGTTGGAGTCGCTCCCACTCGTCGAGCAGGCTCGAGTCGACCTGGCGCACGAGTGCGCCCAGCCAGTGCACCATGTCGTCGAGTTCTGCACTGCCGGCCTCGACGGGAACGTTCTGGACGAGCCCCTTGAACACATCGGACAGGTACCTCAACACTGCACCCTCCGAGTTCTTCAGACCGTAGAGGTCGATGTACTCGCCGAACGTCATCGCCCGCTCGAACAGGTCACGGACCACGGACTTGGGCTTGACCGTGTCGCCACCGACCCAGGGGTGGTGGCGCCGGAACTCGTTGAAGTCGGCGTAGATCCAATCCTTCAGCGGTCGCGGTGGCTCCACCTTGGCCAGGCGTTCCATCCGTTCTTCGTACTCGACGCCCGACGACTTCATCTCGCTCATGAGTTCGTCCTTGGCGCGGCGGAGCTGCGCTGCGATCACGACGGCGGGGTTCTCCTGCACGGCTTCGACGATCGTCATGATCGCCAGGGCGCGGTCGATGTCCCCGGTCGCCCCGACCGTGACCGTGCGATGTTCTCCAGCGGGGACGGCCATCGGATCGTCGACAGGGTCGACACCGGTGTCGTCGATCGAGGCGTCCGCGTCGGCGTCGGCGTCGAGATCGAGGAGCTCGGCGAGACCAGCGAAGGCGCCACCGTCCGTTTCGGCCTCGCCGTCGCGTCGCCGGGACGGGCGTGGGTGCTGCTGCGAATGCCGGACCTCGACCTGACGGTCACGATCGAGATGTGTGATGGCGTCGATCGCCCACAGCGACAACGGTTGATGGAGCGCGAACTCGTCCTGGAGGTCGAAGTTGACTCGAACGCGCCGACCCTGATCGTCGGGCGGGTCCGGGAACTCGAGCAGATTGGCGTCGGCGAGCGACCGGTAGATCGAGATCGCGCGCCGGATGTGGTGCCGCTGCCGACGACGCGGTTCGTGGTTCTCGACCATCAGACGACGTACGGCTGCACACCCGTCGCCCGGCCTGTCGAGCAGGCTCATGATCATCTGATGGTTGACATCGAAACTCGACGTCAGCGGCTCGGGTTCACCGCCGACGAGACGATCGAACGTGGCTTCGTCCCAATGTGCGTATCCGCGTTTCCGGTGGCTTCTTCCTGACCATCTTCTTGCGCTTCTTCGCGTCCGTCTCGGCCTGTTCGGCCATGCGCTGGTTGTCGACCACGTGCTCCGGCGCCTGGACCCAGACGTCGCCGCGGTCGTCGAAGCCACGTCGCCCGGCCCGCCCTGCGATCTGCTGGAACTCACGCACCCGGAGAACTCGAACTGCGCTGCCGTCGTACTTGCACAACTGCGTGAACAAGACCGACCGGATCGGCACGTTGACTCCGACACCGAGTGTGTCGGTGCCACAGATGATCTTCAGCAACCCCGCCTGAGCGAGCCGCTCGACGAGGAGCCGGTACTTCGGAAGCAGCCCGGCGTGGTGCACGCCGACACCGCCGACGAGGAACCGGCGGAACGTCCGGCCGAACGGCGAGTCGAATCGGAACCCTCCGATCAGGTCCTTGACCTGCTGTTTCTCGTCCTTGGTCAACGGATCGAGACTGAGGTAGCCCTGCGCCGCCTCGGTGGCCTCGCGCTGCGTGAAGTGCACGAGGTAGATCGGCGCCCTACCCGTCGAGAGCAACTCTTCGATCGAGTGATGCAAGGTCGTGGTCCGATACTCGAAGTCGAGGGGCACCGGACGTTGCGTCGAGCGGACCAGCGACGTCTCGCGCCCTGTCAGGTCGGTCAACTCCTGCTCGAAGAACGCCGTCGAGCCGAGCGTGGCCGACATCAGGAGGAACTGGCAGCGCGGCAACTCGAGGAGCGGCAGTTGCCACGCCCAACCCCGCTGTGGATCGGCGTAGAAGTGGAACTCGTCGGCGATCACCACATCGACGTCGGTTCGGGCGCCGTCGCGGAGCGCCCAGTTGGCGAGGATCTCGGCCGTGCAACAGATGATCGGAGCATCGGGGTTCACGCTGCCGTCACCGGTGATCATCCCGACCAGATCGGACCCGAAGGTCTCACAGAGCTGGAAGAACTTCTCGGAGACGAGCGCCTTGATCGGGGCCGTGTAGACGCTCCGCTCGTCGCGGGCGAGGGCCACGAAATGTGCGGCGACGGCCACCAGCGACTTCCCCGAACCGGTCGGCGTGTTCAGGATCACGTTGCTGCCGGCAATCACGTCGAGGAGCGCTTCTTCTTGGGCCGGATACATCTCGATCCCGCTCACCGACGTGTACGTCGTGAACCCGTCGAGCAGCGCACCTTCGTCGGGCGCAGGCGGTAGGTGCCGCAGGATCGGTGGCAGTTCGGTCGCTGTCATGATCTCCGTCAGGGGTGTAGTCAGGGGTGTCAGCCGTCGACGAGCAGGTTCTCGATCGTGACTTCGATGCGACGATTTCGCTCGCGTCCCTCACGGGTCTCGTTCGAATCGATCGGCTCGGCCTCGCCGCGGCCGACGGCTGTCAGACGCTCCGGATCGACGCCCCGGTCGACCCACCACTGCACGACGGCGTCGGCGCGAGCCTGCGACAGCTCGAGGTTGTACTGATCGCCGCCGAGCGAGTCGGTATGACCCTCGACGACGATCGTCGAGGCAGGCCGTATCGTCAGCAGGGCGAGTCCCTGATTCAGCAGCGGTTCGAACTCGGGCGAGATCTCCGCCGAGTCAGGGGCGAACAGGACCGTGTCGTCGACGCGGATATTGCCAAGGCTCGGATCGGATGCGCGCTCGTCGATCACGTAGTTGTCGATGACGTTGTCGCCCCCGAAGATCCCGGCGGCGAGCTCGACGATCTGGTCGTGGGACGCCTCGTCCGGGACCGCGCCCTCCAGGAAGATCTGCCCGCCGAGCACGACCGCGACCGACTCGGGCACATCGGCGGCCGGCGTGGTCGTCGGCGTGGTCGTCGGCGCGGACGTGACCGACGTCCCGATCGTCGTCGTGGTCGATGCGGATCCCGGCACCGCCGTGTCGGTGGTCGCTGCGGGTTCGGTCGACGTCGGCGTCGGAGCTTGCGAACCGCTCGGAGAGGCCTGCTCGGTCGGCACCTCCACGGTGCTCGTCGTGATCTGTGCAGCGGCATCGTCGTCGTCCCGGCTCAGGATCACCGGAAGCGCTGACGCCGCGAAGAGCAGAACGGCCACCCCGACCCCGATGAGCACGAGCACGAGTGGTTCGTTGTTGCGACGGTCCGTCGCAGGCGCTGCCGAAGCCGCATCGTCGGGCTCCACGTCGCGTTCATCGGTCATCGTCGTTGCCGCCTTCGTCCTGATGGTCGTCTCGGGTCGCGCCGGACGCAAGGGCCGCCGACTCGTTCGTGTCGCCTGCCATGCCGGATCGACCAACAGTGTCCGAGCCCGCCCGGCCGGCTCGAATGAACGGTACCAACAGCAGGGCGAACGCGACGAGAGAGCAGATCCAGAGGCCGGTGGTGGGCGACCACGATCCGAGTAGCGCCATCACCATCGAGACGGCCGCGAGCAGCGCGGTGCTGCCGACGAGCGAGACCAGAGTCCGGGCTTCGACCGACATCGGACCCATCGCCAAACTCGCTGCGAGGCCCGGCACGACGAGCAACACCACGGCCGTGGTGAGGCTACGGAGCGGTCCGCCGGCATCGACGCCGACCAGTACCAACGCCGCCACCGTCACGGCGACGATCAGACGTGGCAACCAGAGCATCGTGGGACGCTGTTCGCGTTCGGTTGGTGCAGCCGTGACGTTCATCTCACGAATCCTCCTCGACCACGACGAACACCGCGCCGTCGTCGTTGCTCTGCGCGACCCGGAACCGGTCCGACGATCTCAGTGCATGGTCGATCCGATCCAGCAACCCGGGCGACATCGCAGGAACACTCTGCTGCTCGTTGCGCATCGAACGGGTGAGGATCACGTAGCTGGCTGTGTAGGAGTCGTCCGTCATCCACTCGTACAACACGGCCTCGGGATCGGCGTCGAGTCGTTCGAGCGAGTCGACGGACTGGCGCGACAGGGGAAGATAGAAGAAGTTCTCGTCGTTTCGGGCGCGGCCCGGGTAGTTCCTCGACCCTTCGATCAAGAGTGTGTCGGGCGGCGCCGTGTCGTAGATCCAGCCCGCGAGATCGTTCTCGTCCTGCGTGAAGTGATGGGAGCGTTCCTCCCCCAGATACGCAAGCAGGAACGCGACCAGCAACGTGCTGACGACGAGCGAACGAACGCCGATCCGAACGGCGAACGAGTAGCGCTCGACCGACAGCCTGAGAGCGTACGCACCCGTGAGAGCGAGCCACGGCAGCGCGAAGAGATACGACCGATAGATCGCCTCACCGACGTCGCCGGTGAACAACAGCACCAGGGGTGCGAGGCTGAGCGCGAGGAGCAACCGGCTCTGGGGACGACGCCAGACCGCAATGATGCCGACCACGGCCAGCACGACGACGGCCTGGGCCAGGAACCGATCGGTGATGATCACGATCGCGTGACCGACACTGACATCGCCGATACCGGCCGACGTCACGTCGGGGGTCTCGGCAGGCAGGCCGAAGCGGTCCGCAGGATCGGTGTTGTCGTTCTGCACGAACGTGAGCGCCGGACCGGCGAGCCACACGAGACTCGCGCCCAGTGCGGCGACGGCGACCCAGGTCGAACGGACGACACGGAATGCCGACAGGACACCGAACGTCACCACGACGACGATCGCTGTGAGCTGATGACTCCCGACGATCGCAATGACGATCAACACCCCGAGGATCGAGACGACGACGTTGCCGGCATCGGTGGGCCGGAAGTCGCTGCCGGCCCGCAGCTCGAAGTGGCCGGACCGAGATCGCCTCTTCCGATCGAACGGGATGACGATCGCGAGCAGTCCAAGGTAGAGCACGTAGCCGAACCCCTGCGGCGAGAAGTACTCCTGACCGACCCAGTTGGCGATCACGAACAGCCAGAGCGCGAGCGACCAGATCCGCGGGTCGTCGACGAAGCTCCGGAAGACGATCGACAGTGCCAACAGCGACACGAGGCTGAACGCGAACGGCGTCCAGATCACGATCGTCGGAGCGGCGATGCCCGTGACATCGGCCAGCATCGCTGTTGCGCTGAACAGCCCGGGCCATGCGTGATGGATCTGCTGGAAATCGGCGTCCGAGGCGACCCCACCGTTGCGTTGGATGAAGTCGACGACTCCGAGGTGCCGATACGACCACGCATACCGCACGTTGCCGTAGAGCAGCGCCGGCGTTGCGTGGACCATCGCCGAGAGCACCACGAGATAGCCGGCGACGAGGAGTCGCCGGTGCGAGCGGTACTCGTTCACGAACAGGAATCCGACGATGAGCAGAGCGAGCGCAACGAAGAACGTCCACGGCAGCACCGAGACCAGCCCGACGTCGGTCATCGCCCGAAGGTCGACGTCGAGCAGACTCCACAGCCAGGTGACCGAGGCTGCGACGAGCAGCCGGCCGCCGATGACCGATCGCCATGATTCGACCGACGACACCTCGGCCAGGGCGGGAGGGTCGGCGTCGTCGGAGTGGCCGACGGTGCCCGCGGCGTCCTGCGGCGACTCGTCAGATGTGGATCGGAGCACCGACTCGCTCACGGAACCGCCCACTCGGCCAGGGCGACGATCGTGTGCGACGTCCGGGTCGGCGCAGGCACGGATGCCCGTCCCTCGCCGAGACCGGGACGGGAGCTGTCGCAGTCGGCCACTCGCTCGACGTCATCTCGATCAGGCATATCGCTGGAGATCGTACGACGGACCAAGCTTCTGCCCCCCAACGGGCTCACCGGCAAGCCTCCAGGACATGCCGGCGGCGCGAACCGCTCGCCTGCACGCTCGTGGGGATGTACATCGACAACGACCAGGGATCGGGCAGCGTTCTGGGAACTGCGCCCCGCTTCATTTGTGACGCGGGCCGTCGGCGCGGCGATGTCGTTCGGTGCAGTGAGCCCCGACCGAGGTTCGGCCAGTCGGGTTCGAGGTGTCAGACGATGGATGCGTCGGAGTCGGCCGGCGTGTCGCCAGCTGCCTCGCCGACGCCTTCGGCGTCCTTCCGGCCCAACTTGACGAGAATCACGTCTCGCTGTGCGCGGCCGTTCTCGGTACCGAGCATGTATCCGACAGCGGCGGCGAGCACCAGCAGCAGAACGAGTGGGATCTTGACCTTCATGACATCTCCTTCGGAATCAGACCAGACCGTATCGGCTCGATCCATCGCTACCGCCCTGTGCGCGGACTCGACGGCGACTTCGGTGCCGATCCAGCCGACCGGGTCCGGACGCCAGGCGCTCGGCGCCGACGATCTAGCGTTTCGCAGATGACCGACTGGGATCAGCTGACCGCACGCGCCGGAATCGCCTGTCACGACCTGGTCGGCTGGATGATGTGGGATCCTCGCGCCATCCTCGGGTTCGAGGGCTTGGGCGTGCCGAACGGAACAGGGTGGGTGGTCGCCTGGCGGCTCGCCTCGCTCGGCGACATCGCGCCTGCCGCCGCGGCTGCGATGACCTATTCGATCAGTCCGATGATCGTCGATGCGGTGATGAACCTCTACCGGGATGTCACCGACGGCGAGTCGATCCTCGCCGTGCGCGACGACGCCGTCGAACCGGGTCTCGCCGAGATCTCGCCGGACCTACCGGAGCGGCTCGGTGAACTCGCCCCATCGCTGTGGCTCGGAGTCGACTCGGTCCATCACGGCGCCCGGCCCATGTTCGCCGCACACCGGGCTCGGCCACGACCCGCCGATCTCGAGTCAGGGTTGTCGGGATGGTTGGCAGCGAACTGCCTCCGCGAGTTCCGCGGCGACAATCACTGGGCACTCTGCGCGAGCGAGGACCTCGACGACGTCGAGGTCGGCCTGCTCCACTCGGCGATGGTCGACACCGAGGAGTACGGCGGTGAGGAATGGATCGCACGCAGCCGGGGCGGCGACGACGACGCCATCAGCGCCGGTTGGTCACGCCTGCAGTCGAAGGGCCTGGCATCCAGCGGGGCGCTCACCGATGCCGGGCGCCAGTTCCGACGCGATCTCGAAGCTCGAACCGACGCCCTCACCGCCGCCGCGTGGAAGGAGGTCGGTGAGGCCGCGACGATCGCGTTCTGCGAACTCGTCGAGCCTCACCACGACGCCTTCGTCGGCCGCATCGACGCCACGGCCGGCCCGCGCTGGATGCCGGCGGTCCGGGTGAGGGACCGCTCAGAGAGAACCGTGAAACGTGACGGGGAGAGCTGACGGCCGGCATCGGTCGGGCCTTGTGGTTTCCTGCGACGGTGTTCGTCGGGCTCCGAATCGCGGGTGGCATGGGTGGCGACACCGCCGCGGTGGCGGTTGGCCGCGGCCGGGCGACACCCGCACGATCAGTCGGCCCACCCGGTGCGAGGCCCGTGCCGATCGGCACTGGTCGCCGGCCGACGCTCCGGGTAGCTTCCCGGTCGGGCGCAGAGTGCTGGAGGTACCGATCATGTCGAAGAAGCCGTTCATCCTGCTGGTGATGCTCCTCGTCGTTCTCACGGTGGTCGCGAAGAAGGCGAAGTCGCAGCAGAACTCGGAGTGGCACGGCCTCACCGAGAGCGAGGCACGTTCGAAGCTCGACGCCAAGCTGCCCGACAAGATCCCATCCGACAAGCGGAGCGCTCTCGCCGACATGGTGGTCGGCAAGATGCGGGACCGCGGTGTGATCGTCGATCAGGCCGCCGTTCCCGACGACGCGAGCGACCTCGCGGAGGACACCGAACCGCTCACCACGAGCTGAGCCACCGATCGGGGCCGTCACGCTGTTCACACAGCGACGACATCAATCGGCGACGGCCTGGTACACGACAGAACGAAAGGTTCGGTCGGGTTGCTCGGGGCCGGTCATGTACTGCGCCATGAAGACCCCGACCAGGTCCTCGACCGGGTCGACCCAGTAATAGGTCTTGGCCGCGCCGGCCCAGCCGAATTCCCCGACCGATCCGGGACCGTTGCTGGCGGCGACGTCGAGCATGACGCGCGAACCCAACCCGAACCCGATGCCCGGCGTCGGTATCCCCAGGATTTCGAACGGCAGCAGCGAGGCCGGGATCCGGTTGGCATGCATGAGTTCGAGCGTCTTGCGGCCGACGATACGTTCACCATCCAGCTCGCCGCCGTTGGCGAGCATCTGGGCGAAGCGGTAGTAGTCGTCGACCGTCGAGAACAGCCCGAGGCCACCACGAACGAACACATCGGGTGTCGAGGTCGGATAGGTGGCCGACACGTCGATGCGTTCGTTGAATCCGGCGAGCGCCGCTTCGACGAGCTGGCCGGCGTCGTAGTCCTCACCGACCAGGTCGGGAAGGCCGTACATCGCCGAGAGCCGGTCGATTCGACCGTCGGGCACGCCGAAGGCGGTGTCCTCCATCCCGAGCGGGGCAAACACGCGTTGCTCGAGGAACGCACCGAGCGGCTGGTCCGCGATGACCTCGATCAAGCGAGCGACGACGTCGATCCCGACCGAGTAGTGCCACCGCGTTCCCGGTTGGAACGCGAGCGGCAGCCCTGCGATTGCGTCGACGACCTCCGCGAGCGTTCGCGTGGCGTCGTGCATGATCCGGTGCTCGCGATAGAGCTCAGCTGCGGGGTTGTCGACCATGAAGTCGTACGTCAGCCCGCTCGTGTGGGCGAGCGTGTCGGCGATGGTCACCGGACGACTGGCATCGACCAGCGATCCGTCTTCCTGCAGCACCTTCGGAGCGCCGAAGGCCGGCAGGAAGGTCGCGATCGGCTGGTCGAGCTGCAACAGGCCTTCCTCGTGAAGCAGCATCAACGCGGTCGAGACGATCGGCTTCGTCATCGAGTAGATGCGAAACAACGTGTCATCGGTCATGGCGACCCCCGCCTCCGCGTCACGATCGCCGTGCAGGCTGCGGTGTACGACGCGTCCTCGCCGAGCGACCAAGGTGCTGATGCCGCGGACGACGCCTCGATCCACGTAGCCCTGCATGGCCGGCGCGATGCGCTGCAAACGCTCGGCGCTCACCCCCGCCGATGCCGGGTCGTCCACCTCGTGTACCGCCATCTCGTCCTCCCTCGACTCGGGGCCATGCTCGCACGCGGACACACAGACCGACGGAGCCGAGCACTGGTCGTCGCAGAACAGCAGGCGCACCACCCGCTGCCGTTCTCGGTGCGGTGACCGGCACATCGATGTCGGCTCGGACACGCGAGCCTGTGGCGATGATCTTCGGTGACGGCGTCCAGTACGCCGCGACGGTCGCGTCAGCCCGGTGGATCGCGGGGCCTGTCGCGGAGCGTGGGGCACCGTTGGCGGGCTCGTGCCGAACCAGTACCCGTCGATCCTGCGCGTGCATGCCCCGGACCCGGACGTCGAGCACTGGTGGCGGAGGTACCGATCTCTTCGAGGTGGTCGCTTCGATCGGCGTGCGGCACACGTCCACTGCCGACCGGGCATGGTTCGCAGTGTGGGATGGCCACGGCTTCGAGACCGGCACGACGCACATCGCGTGGCAAGGACCGCTCGATGACTCGAGCCACCTGATGCTCGAACAGGAGCGTTCGAGGCTGCGCGGCGAGGACGACCGCCGAAATGCCGCGGTCCGTGAGGCGTTGAGCGAGGTTCCACGATTCGAACTGCCTCATCGCACGCACTACCTGCTGACGGGTCCGGTTCGCGGCGGCGACCGAATTGCGTGACCCTGGTTCTCCGAGTGACTGGCATCGACCCGACCTGTTCTGGCCGGACGATCGTCGATGGTTCGTTGCGACCGACGTGGACTTCTGGTCCCTCTACATCGGCGGCGACCACGACTTCGTCTCCGAGCTCGCCCACCAGGTCCCCGCCCCCTCCGAGCTCGTCGCACACGGCGCTCAGCTCGAAGCGGAGGACTGACCAGCTCCCATTGCCGAGTCGAGGCGCGCGACTTCCGGGTGATCTTGACCGGGAGGCACGGCCCGAGCCCACGTAGGGTTCGGTGGATGCAGCTCGATGTGCTGTTCGATCCGTTCGGTGGGCGCTGGGCCGATCTCGGCGAGGCCGCGGAGCTCGCCGCCCGCGAGGGCTTCGACGGCGTCTGGTTGTACGACCATCTCTCGGGCTCGGTCCATCGGGCTGCGCACGTCCTCGAATGCTGGACGACGATGACGGCGATCGCCGCCACGGTGCCGCGCATCGGGGTCGGCTCGCTCGTCCTCAACGCAGCGAATCGCGATCCTGCGACGTTGGCGGTCGCGGCGGCGACGTTCCAGGAGGTGAGTGCCGGCCGCCTCCTGCTGGGAATCGGGGCGGGTGGGGGCGCCGGCACCCCGTATGCGGCCGAACAACGTGCGCTGGGCCGCCCCGTGCCGGGCGACACCGACCGGCGGGCGTCCGTCGAGACTGCAGTCGCCACGATGCGGGAAGTCTGGACCGGCGCAGCTCGCGGTACCGGCGGGTTCCTCGTGCCCCAGCCGGAGCCACCCGTCATCGTCGGTGGGTTCGGCCCGAAGATGGCCGAACTCGCAGGGCGGATCGGCGACGGGATCAACGCTCCCGGCGGGCCGAGCCTCGGTCGGCTCACCGACATCGCACGCACCGCTCACGCCGACGCCGGCCACGACGCCGACGACTTCATCGTGACGACCTCCGCCGGCCCGGGCGGCGTCGACGCACGGCGGTACGACGCGATCGGCGTCGATCGTGTGATCCTGATGGCTTCGCCGCCGTACGTCGAGTCGGTGCGCCGCCTCGCGACGACCGTCGCCTGAGGTCGGCCCGGCGGCGCCGCGGCGCTGTCAGGCGCGGCTCACAACACCTCGTAGACGAAGTACTGGACCTTGATCTCGGTGCCGTACTCGGGGTGGAGCGGGAGGTACGGCATGGGTTCGGTGCCGAAGGTCCACTTCCAGAGGCCGTCGCGCTCGAGATCGTCGAGCTGTTCGCCGTAGCGCTGATCTCGCATGATGTCGTCTCGATGGGAGAACACGACATGACCGCCGCTGCGAACGAGACGGCACAGCTCGCGGAGGATCTCGTTGGTCTCGAAGTACGTCAGCGCCCCGATGAAATTGACGGCGTCGAACTCGCCGTCGTCGAACGGCAGCGGGAAGGCCTGCATGTCGACGCGCCGAACTTCTTCGTAGGCACCGGTCTGCTCGGCGAGCGCCAGCAGCCCTGCGGCGATGTCGATACCCACGGTGTGGCGGTAGCCGAGGTCGTGCAACGCAGTGCCGGTGAGCCCCGATCCGCACGCAGCGTCGAGAATGCGACTGGTGACCGGCACGTAGTTCAAAAGGATCGCTGCCGCAGTCTGCGGCCCGACGTATCCCCACTCGTCGAAGGTCTGGTCGTACGTGCCGGTCTCGGCGAACGTGTCGTAGTCGCTCTCGACCGTCGTGCTGTCGGTGGAGGCGCCCTTGCCCCAGATCTCAGGGGTTTCGTCGATGATGTCGCGGGCCACGGGCCCTCCCTCGATGGGTGTCAGTCCGAAGCGGCCACGATAGCGTCGACGCCGCGCCCGTCGGCCGCCGTCGATCGCATCGGGGTCGCTCGCCTGAGAGATCCGAGGTTACAGGGCATGCTGGTAGCGGTGACGATCTGCACGGCAACGTGGCCTGGATTTTCAAACCAGTCTGCCCAGAACGTGTCTTGTGGATCCAGCCGTGTGCGGCTGTCGTGCCGGTGGTGGAGCCGAGGTCTTCGTTGCTGGGGTTGAACAGGTCTTCGATCGTGGTTGAAAGGACCCGAGCGAGGCGGAAGCCAAAGGAAGGCTGGGGCGTCTCGACTCTTCTCGACTCTTCTCGACTCTTCTCGAGCGCATTGACAGTCTGACGGCACGCGTCGGTCGAGGCAAGGGCAGCGCTGCTGTGACCTCGTTCGTCACACCGGGCGATGTACCGCCGCAGGTCGCGCTCGTATGTCTCGAACGTGCTCGGTGCCCTACGTTTCCTGCTCCAAATGCGCCCTTATCGCACGAGTTGGCCCTCGAAGATATCGTTCGCCGTGGCGAACCATATTGGCCATTCTGGGTATTCTACCAGGTGTTTTGTGGGCGCAGAGGGACTCGAACCCCCGACATCTGCCTTGTAAGGGCAGCGCTCTAACCAGCTGAGCTATGCGCCCGGAGATGGGTCGATGTTACCGGGCCACGTTCGGCCGCTGCGCTGACGGTGCGTCAATCGGCAATGCCGTCTCGTGCAGCGTGAGCCACGCCATCCGAGCGGTATGTCGTTCGTCGGCGGCGAACACCGCGGTCGACACCCGCTGGTTGCCCCGCGACTCGTGGATCTGCCACTCCTCGTAGCGAACGATCTCGAGATCGGCGGTGGCGGTGAATCGTCTGCGCCGTTGCGGATCTCGAGCCGAACCCCGGGCGCCACGCCGTGCGCCGGTGGAACCGCGGCGAGCAGCGTGGCCTTCGGCTCTGCCACACCCGAGGGCGGCACGATCACGAAACCGTCGTCGAGCACGTCGGCGAACGTTTGCCATCCGCCGGCGTCGACCGTTGCGCCCGACATCCAAGCCTCGATGAACACGTGCTGTCGGACCACTTCGTCGATCGCGCTCGGCACTGGCACCATCATCGCGGCCGCTGCCACGACCGACCCGCAGTGCGGAGCAGAGCTCAGGAGAACTTCGTGCGGACCCGCTCGACCCGTTGGCCGTCGATCTCGAGGTCGACCTGCTCGTTGTAGAAGCAGACGAGACCGGCGATGGCCTCCGACTCGGGCAACGGCGTCCGGTAGCCCCACGCGACGTCGTCGTGCGTGGCACCGTCGACGGTGATGCTCCAGTAGTTCGCCCACCCCTTGTAGGGACAGGCGGACTCGGTCTCGGTCGCCGTCAGCAGGTCCATGCGAACATCGGTCTTCGGCACGTAGTAGCGGGGCGGCAGGCCCGGTCTCGTACAGGATCGTCGGTCGAACCGAATCAGCGACGACCTCGCCGTCGATGAACACCCGAACGTGCCGAGCTCGACGGCAAGCGCATCGACTACGCACCTCGGGGCTCCTGGGGTGCACGAACACCTCGGTGTCCTCCTCGAACCAGGCGTCCATCGCCGACCACTCGAAACGAACGAGATCCGCGCAACGCTTCCACGGGCGAGTCGAGGTGACGCCAGGCCGCGTCGGTGACCGTGCGCTCGCCGACGCGAGGTCGTAGCGGGTGCCGTCACCGCGGCTCGGCGAACGAACGTGCCCCCGTTCGCGACCAGCTCGGCGGTCGACGTCGTCGACCGGGAAGTACCAGGCCGGGTAGTACGGGACGCTCCCAGACGAATTGCGCGTCGGGTGCTGTCGACGACCGTCACACCGTCGACGACGCCTCGGATCCACTTCGGGTTCGGTTCGACACGGACACGTGGGCGATCGGTAGCCATGCATGGTGAAACGTCGGCGGTGCCGGCGGATTCCGCTCCGATCGATCGACGACGCCGGCGTGTCGACGTCGGCACCGTTGTCCGGCACCGGCGATCTCCCGTCGACCCGAACGCCGCGATCCGCCACGATGGACACATGACGTCCGACGACGACCTCCTGCAGCGAGCCAGCGAACTCGCCCTCGCCTATGCGGCAGAGATCGACGACCGCGCCGTCACCCCGACGCCGGAGGCGATCGCAGCGCTCGAGCAGCTGCGACGAACCTCTGCCCGACGTCGGGCTCGACGCTGCGCTCGGCGCTGTCGACCTGCTCTCCGACGTCGGCGGCCCGGCCACGATGGCGTCGACCGGTCGCCAGTACTACGGCTTCGTCAACGGTGCCACCTTCCCGGTCGCGCTCGGTGCGTCGATGCTCGTGAACGCATGGGATCAGAACGCCGCGCTGCCGGTGATGTCGCCCGTGTCGGCAACGATCTACGACGTCAGCCGTCGTTGGCTGATCGACCTGCTCGGCCTCCCGCGAACACACCGACGTCGCGTTCGTGACCGGCGCCACCGTCGCCAATGCGAGCTGTCTCGCGGCCGCACGGGATGCTCTCCTGGCCGACGTCGGATGGGACGTGCCAGAACGACGGGCTGTTCGATGCACCTCCGATCAACGTGATCATCGGCGCCCAAGCGCACAGCACACTCAAGCAAGTCGCTCGGACTCGTGGGGCTCGGACGAGGCGCGTCATCGTCGTGGCCGCCGACGACCAGGGCCGAATCCGGTCCGATCAGCTCCCCGACGCCGCCACACTGCGACGGACCGGTGCTGCTCTGTGCTCAGGCCGGCGAGGTGAACACCGGAGCGTTCGACCCGTTCGACGACCTGGCCGATTGGCTCGCCGGCTTCGATCACGGCTGGCTGCACGTCGACGGCGCGTTCGGGCTGTGGGCGCTCGCGGATCCGACACGGGCCGATCTGGTCGGCGGTCTGACCCGAGCGGACTCGTGGGCCACCGACGCGCACAAGTGGCTGAACGTCACCTATGACTCCGGCATCGCGTTCGTCCGCCGCGAGGGCGCATTGCGGCGCACATTCAGCGCCGTGGCCGGCTATCTGCCACCCGAGTCGGGCTTCGAGGCGATGCACCACACCCCGCAGTCGTCGCAGCGGCGCCCGGCAGGTCGAAGTGTGGGCCGTGCTGCGAACACTCGGCCGGCAGGGCGTGGCCGAACTCGTCCAGCGAGCGTCGATGTGTGCGACGACGATCGCCGACCGGCTCCGCGACGCCGGTTTCGAGATGCTCAACGACGTCGTGCATCAACCAGGTGCTCGTACGATGGTCGATGGTCCGGCAACGACGGAGCGGCTGATCGCGCGCATCCAGGACCGACGGACGTGATCTGGTGCGGGCCGACTCAGTGGCAGGGAGCGACCGCCATGCGCATCAGCGTGTCGTCCTGGAAGACCACCGTCGACGACGCCGAAACGGCCGCCGACGTGATCATCGAGTGCGCTGAGTTGCTCGCCGACTGACAGCGCCCGGAACAACCCATCGGGCCGCGTGGTTTCCTTCACCATGCGATCGGTTCACGTGTCCCGGCAGATGTCCGCCTCGAGCTCAGCGGTCTGGGGGGTGTTGGCCGACTTCCCGAACATCTCGACTTGGAACGGAGGCATCAAGGCCAGCCACGCCACCAGCACGGCAACGGCAGGCGTCGGGGCACAACGGCACTGTGACCTCGCACCACTCGGCACGCTCGAGGAGACGATTGCCGAGTGGGTCGACGGCGAGCGCATGGTCGTGAACATCGACTCAGCCACCAAGTTGCCGATCGAGCGTGGCGTCGCGATCTTCACGATCGGTGACGACACGACCGAGATCGACTACGAGTACGAGCCCAAGGGCCTGTTGGGCAAGTTGATGGGGCCGATCCTCGCCCGCCAACTCACCAAGGGTTTCACGGGATTCCTCGACGACCTCGACGCAGCGGCAAACAGGTCGGCCACCGCGTCCTGAAGAGCCCGCCGCACCCCGGGCGTTTCGCCGCATGCGATGATCCACGGATGACAGCTGTTCGCATCGAGATGCACGGGCACGTTCGACGACTCACACTGTGTCGGCGCCGAGCGCTACAACACGATCACTCCGCAACTCCGCGACGAACTCGGGCGCCGCCATCGACGACTGCCGAGCGCGACTCGCGACGTCAGCGTGATCCTGCTCGATGCCGAAGGACCTGCGTTCTGCGCCGGCTACGACCTGGACTGGGGTACCGAGGCCCAGGTCGGCGAAGAGGATGCCGACGGCCCGGTCTGGGACTCGGTGCGCGACCAGCACATGATCCGCTCGTTCGCCGACACCTGGGCGAAGCTCCACGACTGCTCGAAGCCGACCATCGCAGCGGTGCAGGGCTGGTGCATCGCCGGTGGCACCAACATCGTGTTCAACGCCCACCTGATCGTCGCCGCCGAGTCCGCCCGATTCGGGTACCCGCCATCGAGGGTGTGGGGCGTACCAGAGGCGCCCTGGAACTGGGTCGCCCGCCTGGGCCTGCAACAACGCCCGGCGCTACATGCTCACGGGCGACGAGTTCACCGCCACCGAGGCGTCCGAGATGGGTGCCGTGCTGGCCGTCGTGCCCGACGACGAGCTGTACGAACACGCCATGGACCTGGCGCAGCGCATCGCACGTGTGCCGGTCAATCAGCTCGAGATGATCACGTGGTCGCTCAACGCCGTCGCCGACGAGATGTACGACCCGACGTCGTCGCGGCGCCTCGGCACGCTGTACGACGGCGTGGCCCGGCACACCCAGGAGGGGCTCGACTTCGTGAACCGTTCCGGTGAGGTCGGGATCCGAGAAGCTGTCCGCGGAACGAGACCGCCCCTTCGGCGACTACGGTGAACGAGAGCGGCCCAACTAACACGTCGAGAGACATCGCGTGCCGCCGAGCGAAGTGACGCCTGCTCGACCGCCCCTCCCCGCTCGACGAGGACTCCGACCGGCCGATCAGCTCCGTCTCGAACGTGGTGAGAGAGCACCAGGCTCAGCCGCACGGCAACGCTGTGCCGATCTGAGATGTTGGATGTCCAAATCGGCATCGGCGCCATGCCCTTTGGCCCTGTCGACGGCCGAGTGGTCAGCGGAAAGTGGAGACGTCAGAGGATCGACGCGGAGCCTGAAGATCCAGATCGCGACGAGTCTTCTGCGAGACCATCGTGCAGTCCGGGCCATCCCCGAGACGGCTTCAGAGCGAGGACGAGGTGCAAAATGTCCCATTCCGCCACCCGTTGGATTCGCTTGGCGGCGGCTGCGGCCGCCTTCATCGCACCAGGCGTCGTGTCGTCGATGGCGTTGGCGACAGCCGAGCCACCGCCCGTTCCGGAGCGGCCTGTCCTTGCTCCCGCGCCCGTCGAACCCGATGCGCCCGATACCCCCATCGTGATCACGATGTCGGTGGAGTCTCCATCCGAAACTCCCTCGCCCGACCCTGTCACCGATGTGTCCGAGCCGACCGACGGATCAGAAGTGGTCGAGCCCGCGACCGATGAGGTCGCCGACGATCCGGTGCCGGTCGCCGACGAGCAACAGGGCGGAGCACCACAAGCCTCACCGCCGAACGATCCCGACTCCATCGTTCCCTCGGTCCCCGCACTGACGGAGACCGACCACGGCGAGGGCGATCACGGTTCCGAAACGGACCACGACTCAGACGGCGACGGCCACGAACCCGACGGCGACAGCCACGAACCCGGCGGCGACAGCCACGAACCCGGCGGCGACAGCCACGAACCCGGCGGCGACAGCCACGAACCCGGCGGCGACAGCCACGAACCCGGCGGCGACAGCCACGAACCCGGCGGCGACAGCCACGAACCCGGCGGCGACAACCACGAACCCGGCGGCGACAGCCACGAACCCGGCGGCGACAGCCACGAACCCGGCGGCGACAGCCACGAACCCGGCGGCGACAGCCACGAACCCGGCGGCGACAGCCACGAACCCGGCGGCGACAGCCACGAACCCGGCGGCGACAGCCATGACTCGGAAGGCGGCCCGAAGGGCAAGCCATACCGCATGATCTTCGTCGTTCGCTGGTATGCCGCTTCGGGCGATCCGATCCTTCAGCTGACTCCGGAATGGCGCACGTGGTTCAATCTCTTGGCCGCCAGCGAGACCGGTTCGGGCAAGCCGACCTCGGCCATATGCACATATCCGGAGGGCAGCGACGAGCTCACGTGCGAGTTCCAGAATCCCGGTCATGAGTCGGGCGCCGACGGCATGGTCGTTCCGGCTCGGCCGACCGCGACGTACACCGTCTCGGTCACGATAGACCCCGATGCCCCGGACCAGTGGGCGGTCACCAACGCCAACGGTGACGCCTACTCGGCACGCGAGCTCTGCCCACGCGGGGGCGAGGGCCACAGCGAAGGTTCCGACGAGGGCCACAGCGGAGGTTCCGATGGAGGTGGCGAGGCGAAGTACTGCGAGCACACGGTCGAGATGCACCAACTCGAGGTTCTCCTTCCACCGGAGATCGAGCCACCGCCACCGGCAAACGATCCACCGCCACCGGTGGCGGTGCGACAACCGACGATGCCCCCTGCGGAGCCTCCACCGCCCCCGGCCGAGCCGGCCACCGCCGTGTTGCCGGCGACTGCTGCGCCTTCAGTGCCCGTGGCACAGAATACGTTGCCGACCACCGGCAACTCGGTGTCGATGACCTCGACGATCGGTGGGCTGATGGTTGCCCTCGGTGTGGTCCTCGTGGCCAACACCCGTCGTCGACCCATTTGATGACTTGATCTGATCCGTCGGACGAGGCGAGGGCGCCGCGTCCGACGGATGTCACCGACGATCAGACTGTCGCCTGACCTGATCTCGTCGATCGGCGCGCCCCACGACCCGCCCGGCCTCCGCGACGCTGATTCGCCCGGTTCCGTGTGTGCTCGTGGGTCTGAGTCCCGGGACGGGACGCCGAGGACGGTTGGACGGTGGTGGCCGCCTTCGAACACAGCAGGTGGGAGCCGGCCCATTGATCGATTCGGTCAGCGCGTTGCAGGCCTGACAGGTCGAGAGTCCGGTGCGACACACGGATGTGCACGCCGCGATGGAACGACGAAATGACACCGTCCGAGGCCGGTCCCGGACCGGTTGCTCGAGGGTGTGGAGCGCGAGGTCGATCTGGAACGGCCGGGCAGCTTGCCATCCGAGGATGGGCCGGGAGAACGCGTCGGCGATGAACGCGACGAACACGGAGCCCGCCCACGCCGTGCACCTGAACGGGACCGGGGCCGCAGCCTGTTCGGGAGCAGTCGCGGTGAACTGGCGGCCGACCCTCGCGGTTCAGGCCGTCCCAGACCTCGGCGCGCCGTCGATCCCGATGGTGCAAAGCCAGTGCGAACGGTTTCCGGCGTCGACTCCAGCCACTCAACGATCGAACAGACCACTTCTGCCGACCTCGTCAACGGGACACGCGTCGGCGACATCCTGCCAAGAAGCCGACCCGAGTCGAGGGTCGTGGTGGAGGAAGCGTGGGCTCAGCGTGACCGGGCTGACATCGGCGGAGAGACCACCAACCGAGGTCAACCTTCGAGGAAGGTCCGGGAAACGGGGCCGGCCACTGGTTCTCCCCGACAGCCTTCCGAGCGGCGTAGGACGGAACTCGGACACCGGAGAGAGACAGTTGACGACAGTCGCCCCGCCGTGGCCACATCCGATCTCCTGGCATGCATGCTCGATCCCGGCCCGGCGGAACCGATCGTTGAGCCGGCAACGGCCGGTGTACACGAACGTCGGGCGGATCCACGATCGCCCGCATCCGACGCAACCCAATCGAACGGGTCCGGTTCGAAGTCCTGAGCGGTCAGCCGACGATGACGTGGCACGACACTCGTGTGTCAGCGACGAGCACCGCGATCCACCGTACGAGTGCTCGACGAACAGAGTGACGATCCCGATCGGTCGGAAAACACCAACACCCACCTCGACGACGTGTCGAGGTGGGTGCCGGCGAACCGGAGCGTCGAGATCGTCACATGCTGCCGACGGCATCGACGATGACGTGGGTCGTCGTCAACGCATAGATGCACACCGTGCCGTTGGGTGAGAGCTTGGTGATCAACTCGTTGGCCACCGGATGGTCCAACCCATAATTCAAGCTGGACGCAAGAGGCATCGGCCCACACGGGAAGACCGTCAGGAACCCAGGTGCCACTGCACCATCGACGGTCACGTTGAGCACCGCAGCCTCGGCATCGGCGGCGATACCGCCTCGCCCGGCGATCGGCACCTCGATCATCGTCCCACCAGCGACCGGACCGGTCGCCGTGAACTCCCCGTCGGCCGCCGACCACGGCACACGGGTGTCGACCAACCTGCTCGGGGCAACCGGCTCGTAGGCCGAGCTCGGCCGGCATGCTGCCGACGGCGTCGACGATGACGTGGGTCGTCGTCAACGCATAGATGCACACCGTGCCGTTGGGTGAGAGCTTGGTGATCAACTCGTTGGCCACCGGATGGTCCAACCCATAGTTCAAGCTGGACGCAAGAGGCATCGGCCCACACGGGAAGACCGTCAGGAACCCAGGTGCCACTGCACCATCGACGGTCACGTTGAGCACCGCAGCCTCGGCATCGGCGGCGATACCGCCTCGCCCGGCGATCGGCACCTCGATCATCGTCCCACCAGCGACCGGACCGGTCGCCGTGAACTCCCCGTCGGCCGCCGACCACGGCACACGGGTGTCGACCAACCTGCTCGGGGCAACCGGCTCGTAGGCCGAGTCGGCCGGCACGTGGCCGACGGCATCGACGATGACGTGGGTCGTCGTCAACGCATAGATGCACACCGTGCCGTTGGGTGAGAGCTTGGTGATCAACTCGTTGGCCACCGGATGGTCCAACCCATAGTTCAAGCTGGACGCAAGAGGCATCGGCCCACACGGGAAGACCGTCAGGAACCCAGGTGCCACTGCACCATCGACGGTCACGTTGAGCACCGCAGCCTGAGCGCCGATGGGAATGGTGCCTCGCCCGGCGATCGGCACCTCGATCATCGTCCCACCAGCGACCGGACCGGTCGCCGTGAAGCGAGCGTCGGGCGCCACCCACGGCACACGGGTGTCGACCAACCTGATCGGAGTGCTCGAGGAGACCAGCTCCCCGGGGATCAGGATCGTCCACTCGTCCTGGATCGACGCCCAGTTGTTGGCCGCATCGACCGCGGTGATCGTGAACGTGTGATCGCCCGACGACAACGACGTGTATTCCTTCGGGCTGGTGCAGGGCTCGGGCTCATCGGCGTCGAGCGTGCAGAGCACGGTGATGGCGTCGTCGACGGAGAACGTGAACCTCGCGTCGGTCGACTCGGTGATGTCATCGGGAACCGTCAGCCACGTCAGCGTTGGCGGGGTGGTGTCGTCGCCGGCGGTGATGTCCTTGACGATCTCCCGCTGGGCCCCGCATGTGTTCTCGAAGACCGGGTCGGCCTGGAAGTAGCCCTCGACACCTTCGTTCTCGTGGAGCCACAGGATCGTCGCTCGGATGTCGTCGGCCAGTTGCGCGAAGCCGGCGATATTGTCACCACCGGGCGCGCTCGATCCGATCTGACCGAAGTCGACGAGGTCGAGGAGGTTGCTGACCTTCCAGGTCAACTCGGGGACGTCGAGCCAGGTCGCACAGCCCGTGAACACGTCGGACCTGGTGTAGGTGAAGTCACCGAAGTCGATGAATTGCTCGATCGGTCTCAGGATCCGTTTCCAAGAAGTTGACCGACCACGGAGCGACCGGGGCATAGTCGTCGATGACCGAGGAGATCCGGCCGTAGTACTCGATCGTGTCGATGTTGATTTCGGCAGGCTTGCTGGCCGCCGCACCGACGCCAGCCGCAGCGAGCTCCCAGGCATCGAATCCACCCACCTCAGCAGGTGACGATCCGAGGCCGGGGATCTCCCCCGTCGTCATGATCGAGTAGAAGATCGCCGCCTGATCAGGCGACGCGTCGACCGTCGCGGGAGGAATCGGATCACCGGCATCGTCGACATCACCAGTGATGTCCGTGGTGATTCGACCGGCGGCGTCGAGAGTGATCGTGTCGGCCGCCTCGAGCCGTGCCCGAAGATCTTCCAGCTTCTTGTCGATGACTCTGTCGGGCGCCCGCACGAGGTTCAAACGCTCGAGTTCGACCTCCGAGACGTACATCGCGTAGTCCGGCTGCGGATCACAGACCTCGACCTCTTCCTCGTCCACGACCGGAAGTCCGATTTCGCCCATGAGCGGTATCCGCCAGACCATCCGTCCGTCCGTGGGGTTCTCCTCCGACGCCAAGCCGGGGATCTCCGCGTACGAGATCGGCTGCACGCAATACTGTGTCTCGGTGCCGGACTCACCTTCAACCTCGAAGTCCGCCAACAACGGCACGCCGTCGACGTCGCGTAACGCGATGACAAGATCGGCGTAGAGGTCTCCGGTCCCGCCTTCCTGGGCGACGGCGGGTGCCGCCGACAAGATGAGCGCTGCAGCGGCAACCGCTGCGACACCCCGATGTGCTCGGGACCCATACATCACACTTCCTCCGTTTCGGATCTGACCCGAGCGATCCGAAGTCGCACCGCCTGGGCGAAGTTCAACTGCCCTCAGACTGCGCCCGTCGTAGGGCGGCCGATAGTGACAAACGGACCCTGCCGGTGGCCTGACCTGCGGTGTTCGAGCCGCAACGTCGTACAGCAGCATCGTCGGACGGCGGGTGACCGGAGATATGAGGCAGCGAGCGGCGGTCGCCACCCTCGACGTCCACTTGACGTTCATCGCTCAGCTTCCCGACGCCCGCATCCACGTACGCGTTCAGTGACGACGCAGCAGTTCACGTCACCGGTCACCGGCCTCCCGACACTCGGGTCAGGAGTTCACGGCGACCGGCACCGACATCACCCGCCACATCCGATCGGCTCGGCGATCAGCTCCGCTGCTGGAGGCGCTGCTCGAGCACCGCCGCGAGCAGCTCTGGCGTCCCTGCGACGACGGGTGAGCGCCGGGCGGTGTGGTCGAGCACGCACAGGTCGCGGCCGAACACCTCGGTGGCGACTCCCCCGGCCTCCTCGAGAATCAGGATCGAGGCGAGGTAGTCCCACACGCCGTGGCCACCGTCGACCATGTCGCACCAGGCGTCGGTCACCCCGCACGCCACCGCACAGATGTCGGGCGCGGACGCACCGAGCGCCCGGAACTGGCCCCAGCCGTAGTGGTGCGTCGGCAGGCCGGACACACCGAGGATCGACGCAGCGAGCTCAGTCTGTCCGGACGGTGAGATCGACAACCCGTCGCGTTCCGCGCGCCCACCTCCTCGCACGGCCGAGAACCGCTCACCGGTCGGATGGTTGACCACGAGTGCCGCCGCGGGGCCGTCGTCGTCGACCAGGCACAGGGCCGAGCCGTACCAGGGCACGCGGCGCGACGCGTTCGTGGATCCGTCGAGCGGGTCGACCACGACGATCGGCGCGGCGTCGGACCCCGGCGGGCCGGTCACACCGCTCTCCTCCGACAACACCCGGTAGCCGCCCCGGTACAGGGCATCGAGGCAGGCGGCATCTGCATCGAGATCGACGGAGTACTGACCGGCTCGGTTTCCGGACGCCCCCCAGTCCGTGTTGGTGCGCAACACCGCGGCGACCTCGTCCGCTGCACGATGAAACGTCTCGACGGCCGCAGTCAGCTTGGGATCGATCACGCCGACCGACGGTAGTGTCGGAGCGTGGCAGTCATCGATGTTGCGGGGTTCGTCGCCGACCTCAAGAGCCAGGCGATCGACCACGGGTTCCACGTGCACGACGAGCGTCACTTCGTGGAGACCTATTCGCTCCGTCAGCTGTGGGAGGTCGACCTGCACCCCGAGGAGGCGTGTGTCGGACCGATCGACCTCCACTTGTCACTCGACGTCGACCCTCGGGCGCTGCTCGGATTCGAGGACGAGGTCATGAAGATGGAAGACCTCGACGATGATCCGCCGCCCGGCTTCACCTTCCCGCTGCTGTTCACCTGGACGCTGCCGCCGCTCACCTACCCTCCCGATCTGTTGGTGCTCGCCACCGATGTCGCCGGCGTCGGTGGACTCGATCTCCCGGTCGAGGTGTCGGCGATCGACTCCTTCGCCAGCGTCACCGATGCACCCGAGCGCAGCCTTTCGATGGTCGCGCGGATACCCATCGACCTCGCCGACGTCTACATGAACAACGATGGGTCTGTCGCTCAGGCCCTCGAACGGTGCAAACATGTGAGTCTGTACCTGCTCGAGCGGGCAGACGCCTGGCTCGGCGATGAATTCTGACGGTACGACGGAGGACGACATGGAACTCGAAGAGCGTGACGGCCTGACCGTTGCGGAGCTGATCGACATGCTGAGCCATCATCCCGGTGATGCCGTGGTCGAGATGTCGATCATCGCCCCGGTACGTGATGGTGACGACGACATCACGGTCGATCGGTACAACGTCGATGGCGTGATGCCCTGGAGCGACGACGACAGCGAAGGCAACGTGGTCTGGCTCATCGGCGGCGAAGACGCCGATGTCGACGTCTTCATCGACGCGATCGAACAACCCGCCGACTGACCGTTTCCGTTGTTTCCTGCCCGGGCCAGCACCGAAACCAGTGTCGGCGAACGGCCATTCGTGGTCCGCCGTCTGAGCCGACGGTTGATTCGGCTTGCGTCACTCGGTCCGGGAGGGTCGGCGACGGTAGGGGTGACATCGAGGGCCGTTTGTGGCCCGGCACCAACTCGGCTATGTTTACCTTTCGACGAATCCGATAGGCGGACTTCGGTGGTCGGGTAGGGCGGGTTGAAGCGTGATTCTCAAGTTGGCTGCGTTGATGGCGTTTTACCTCGTCGTGACACCACTCGGATGGGCTTTACGCTTGTTCGCTCGGGATCCGCTCGGCGGGGACGAAGATTCCGACACCTACTGGGTTGACTGCAAGAAACTCCGGTCAAGTGACATGACTCGCCAGAGGTAACCACATTGACAAATGTTCTTGGCATATCGGCCTACTACCACGACAGCGCTGCCGCGCTCGTTTGCGACGGTGTTCCCGTTGCTGCGGCACAAGAGGAACGATTCAACCGGCAGAAACATTGCGAGGCGTTCCCATCCGAAGCGGTCCGTTTCACCCTGCGTTCTGCCAAGTTGGACCCGTCAGATATCGATTCAGTGGTCTTCTACGAGAAGCCGCACCTCAAGCTGAAGAGAATCCTCGGGACATACTTGTCGTACGCCCCCAAAGGCGCGGATACGTTCCCGCAGGCGTTTGCGGCCTGGGTCACCAAGAAGGGACGGCAGCGGACCGAAATCCTTGGCGAACTCGAGGCTCTGGGTTTCGAGCAAGACGACACAACACTGCTCTTTTCTTCGCACCACGAGAGCCACGCCGCCAGCGCGTTCTACGCCTCGCCGTTCGACAGGGCGGCAGTCTTGACCATGGATGGCGTTGGTGAATGGGCGACGACGACGATCGGTCGAGGAAATGGGGCCGATCTCGACCTCCTCAGGGAAATCCGCTTTCCGCACTCGCTCGGGCTCCTCTATTCGGCCTTCACAGATTTCACGGGCTTCAAGGTCAACTCTGCGGAATACAAGGTCATGGGTCTCGCCCCGTACGGCGAACCGAAGTATGCGCAGCTCATCCTGGACGAGATGATCGACCTGAAGTCCGATGGGTCGTTTCGGCTGAACATGGACTACTTCGACTATGCCGTCGGCGACCGTATGACCTCCGAGAAGTTCCACGCGGCGATCGGGAGCAAACCCCGGAGGCCGGAAGAGCAGCTCACTCAACGGGACATGGACCTCGCAGCATCAGTTCAAGCTGTGACCGAGGAAGTCGTTTGCACGCTGGCACGGTCACTACGCGCTACCTCGGGTGAGGATCAGTTGTGTCTCGCCGGCGGCGTTTCCCTGAACTGCGTTGCCAACGGGCAGCTCCGCGAGAAGGGGATCTTCCGCGATATCTGGATCCAGCCGGCGGCCGGCGATGCGGGAGGGGCGCTGGGCGCGGCGCTCCTCGCCTATCACCAGTTCCACGGCGGACCGCGCGCCGAAGGGCGACGTCAGGACCTCATGTCAGGGTCGTACCTCGGTCCAGAGTATTCACCCGAGGAGATCGAGCGGCAGCTCACCGAGGCTGGAGCCACGTTCGAAGCGTTGACGACCGACGCAATGCTGCAAAGAACGATTGCCGGCCTCGTCGAGGGCAACGCGATCGGGTGGTTCCAGGGTCGCATGGAGTTCGGCCCGAGAGCGTTGGGAAACCGTTCGATCATTGCTGACCCACGTGACCAGGCGATGCAGAAGACGCTGAATCTGAAGGTGAAGTACCGCGAATCGTTCAGACCCTTCGCTCCGTCGGTTCTTCAGGAGGATGTCGGCGACTGGTTCGAGTTCCAAGGTGAGAGCCCGTACATGCTGATGGTCGCCAAGATTCAGGAATCTATTCGTGAGACGGTCCCTGAGGACAGCGAATCGCTGTTCGGAATCGACAAGCTCCAGGTCCGTCGATCAAGCATCCCGGCGGTGACTCATGTCGACTACACCGCTCGAGTGCAAACCGTGACAGAGACCTCGAATTCGATCTACCATCGGCTCTTGTCGGGCTTCAAGCAGGCGACGGGCTGTCCCGTTCTCGTCAACACGAGTTTCAACGTGCGGGGCGAACCCATCGTCTGTACACCGTCGGATGCGTACCGGTGCTTCATGGGCACGGAGTTGGACATGCTGGTCGTGGGCGATTGCGTCCTCGAGAAGTCAGCTCAGGACCCCTCGAAGAAGCTCGACTACAAGGATGCGTTCGAGCTCGACTGAAGCTCGACGTAGCCCTTCCACAGCTTCTCCGCGAACAGGCGATGGGATTCGGGCCCGGGATGCGACCCGTCAGCGGCGATGTCGACTCCCGTCTCGGAGTCGGAGACGGCAAAGTCCATCAGCCGTTCGTGGTCAATCATCTCCCAGAGGATACGCACGGCCAGGTTGTCGAGTGCTGCCAGCAACTTCTGGTAGTCGACACAGCACATCATGAACTCGATCTCGTTCGCTTGGCAGAAGAACTGGAACATCAGCATGTCCTGCAGCGTCTCGTAGGCCGCACGACGCCCTCGGTACGTGTGGGCGTAGTACCCGCGCGCCCAGTCGAGGATCGCCTTGGCCGCACGACGCTCCTCGCCCCGGAAGTCCCGTACCAGCCAGACCTGGCGCTTGAGCCAGCCTGCGTTCTGCCACGGCCCCACCGCGGCCACGGTCTTGCTCTCGGGGGTCGGAACCCAACCGGTCCAGAGCCCGGGTGGGAGTAGGAATTCGGTGCGTCCGACCTCGCTGAAGTGTGCGATTGCCAAGTCCGGCTTGTGTGCGTGGCACTGATCTATCAGCGTTCGAGAGATATACCGGTTTGATGTAGCGCCCTCCCCGAAGTTCAGGAGAGACAGTTGTTCCGAACTCATGCCATGGTGCGCTGCGTAGTGGTTGGCGAACGGGGTCGGCCAAGTATCTTCTTGGGAATTTCCGGTGCCGATTGTATGACTGCACCCGCCGACAAAAATTACCTTCTCAGCGTCCGGATTGAGCTCATCGCCGCGAAAGCCGAATCGGTTGAAGCGATACGTTATTGTTCCACTGCGGTCTGACCCGTATGCCCGCAGTGTATGTGTCTGTCCGGCCTCTGCGCCATAGTGCTCTCGAGTTCTGCTACCGATGTATGGTCGAAAACTCATGGCTAGAACAATGGATAATTGTTTCGCGTCTCAGCAACATCGTCAGACTTACTGGACTTTCGCTTGAACCACCGGAGGAAGCCTCCACCTTTCTCGGTTTCGCCAGTCGGTTGCTCCTGGTTCGATTCGACGTGAGGAGATTCATTTTGTTCGTGAGTCATCTTGTTTCAATCGGTCGTGATGGATTCGAACATGGGAGCCGGACCAGTTGATGCTGGGACGACCGCGCTCATATCAGGATACCACAGTCAGGCGGGCGATGATCGAGCCGCCCGTCATTGTCGATCGGCGCAGGATTCATCGTGGGGACCGCGACCGCCGTGCTGGTCAGCGGCGTGATCTCGGCGGCCCCGGCACTGCTCTATCGCACGGTGAATCCACGCGACTGAGGTTCAGGCGTCGGGTTCCGTCTCCTGTTCGGGCACCAGCCCATCGTCGACGGGTGCCGCGTCGTCGGGTGGCTGCGGGTCGGTGCCGGCCTCGGGCTCGTCGTCGGCGAAGAAGCCCGACGCTCTGAGCTCGCGAAACAAGTTGAGACCGATGGAGGTCAGCGGGGCGCCGAGGATGAGCCCGACCATGCCGGCGACCACCCCGCCACCCACGGTCGACAGGAGCACCACCATTGGGTTGAGACTCAGTGATGCGCCGAGGAACTTCGGCTCCAGCACGTTCTCGAGCACCAGGTTCATGAAGAGCACCACGGCCAGCGCGGCGAACGCCAGGCCGATGCCACCTTCGGAGATCGCCATCAACACGGCGAACGCACCACCGATGAATGCGCCGAGGAACGGAATGTAGGCGCCGATGAAGTTGACCACCCCCACCGAACCCGACAGCGGCACACCCATGATGCCCAGCGCGATCCAAGCGAAGATGCCCTGCCGCGAACGCGAGGGCGGTCTTGCCCTTGAAGTACGCACGCACGCTCCCGGCCGCCTGCCCGAGGATTCGGATCACCTGTTCCCGATCCGCCGGTCGGCGGGACGCGATGAACGAGCTGGTGAGAGCCGCTCCGTCCTTGAGCAGGTAGTAGAGGAGCACCACTCCCAGCACCAGACCGGACGCGAAGCCGGCCGCGGAACCGAGAATCGTTCCGATCCTCGTTCCGATCCCGTCACGGACGACCGACCCGGAGTCGTCGATGCCTTCCCGGAGCGTCTCGACGTACCCGCCGACTTCGGACTGTGCGAGATAATCCTCGACCTCGGCCTGCGCCTCGGTGAGTCGGTCGGAGATCTCGTCGGTCTGCTCAGCGATCCCGTACACGACGACGGCGCCCGCGCCGACGATCACAACCGCCACCACGACGATCATGATGATCGAGCCGATCGAGCGGGGGACGCGACGGCCGGAGAGCCAGCTCACCGCCGGCTCCAGGACCACGGCGAAGAACGCCGCGAGCACGAGCGGGATGACGAGCTCGCGCAGCACTCCGAGTGCGAACACCAAGACCGCGACCGACCCCGCGATGCCGAGGAAGCCCCAGCTGTAGCGCGACAGGCGCGAGAACCAGACCGGAAGCTGGCGATGGTCGTGCCGGGTGCTCGAGTTCACGTGGGTTCCTTTCGCCTCTGGGCCGACCGTACCGACAGCGGAGGTCCCGAGGGGATTCGACCGGGCGACCGGACTCCTCCCCCGACGGGCTGACCGCTCCGAGCCCGCCATCGAGAAGCGCAGCGTGTCGGAACGCTGCACGACCACGCAGGACGCGCCCGCTCCGGCTTGCTGCGAGGAGTTCGAGATGCCACGATTTGCGCCATCCGGGTCTTCACCCCTGCATGGCGAGCCCGGATGCACTCGACCGCCAGCGACACCGAGGAACTGACCATGCCCCATGGCACCCCGAACGCTTTCATCCCGTGGGGAGACGACATCGACCTCACCAATCGGAGCTGCCTCGCGGTCGACCGGGTGCTCGCCGATCTGGCCGAAGGTGTCGGGAGTTCGTGACCGAACAGCTCTTGCCATCGTGGCGCAACGGCGCGACGCGGTCGGCGATCCTGACGTTTCTCGACCGCGTCGAGGAGATCCCACCGGAGGATCGGGTCGCGGTGTTCGACAACGACGGCACGATGTGGTGCGAGAAGCCGAACTACCCCCAGCTGGAGTTCATGCTCGCCGAACTCGCCACCGCGGTCGGTGCCGACACGTCTCTGCGCGCCAAGCCGGAGTTCCAGGCGCTGCTCGCGAACGATCGTGCTGCGCTCGCCGAGATGGGGCTCGAACGCGTCGTCTTCGCTCTCGTCGACCTCCACACGGGCCTGACGCCCGAGGAGTTCAACGACCGCGTCGCCGAATTCTTCATCGATCCGCGGCACCCCGATCGTGGTGTGCCCTATCGCGAGCAGCGCTACCAACCGATGCTCGAACTGATTGCTGAACTCCGTGCACGCGGGTTCGACTTCTACGTGGTGACCGGCGGCGGCAGCGAGTTCGTCAGAGTGATCGCCGAGGACTTCTACGGCGTGAAGCCCGAGGGCGTCGTCGGATCGCAGGTCGCGTACGACATCGACCACCTCGGCGACGGTTCGCTCCGGCTGGTGCGCACAGGCGACATCGTGGCCAGCGGGCCGAACGAGGGTGCGGCCAAGCCGAACAATATTCAGCGGGTCCTCGGTCGTCGGCCGGTCGTCGCCGCAGGCAACTCGGCCGGCGATGCCGAGATGCTGCAATTCGCGCAGTCGTACGACGGCCCGTCGCTCGCTCTGCTCGTCGACCACGACGACGCGGAACGCGAGTACGCCTACGAGAGCAAAGCCGAGACGTTCGAGACCACCGAGACAATCCTCGAGACCGCTTCACGGCTCGGGTGGGTCGTGGCCAGCATCAAGAACGACTGGTCGACCGTCTTCGCCGATTGAGGGCGCACCGGTCACGTCTCGACCCTCGGGCCGCACACGATCATCAGACCGGCATCACCCTGGGGTAGGCGCGAATCCGGCCCGCTTTCCGACCCGCGGCGGCCGCATGGTCGACCGGGTTCCCGAACCGCCGGGACGTCCCGGTACGCTCCGGCGCGACCCGACAGGAGGACAGACCATGAGCACCGCACGACCCATTGCCGACGAGGAAGCGGGCCCGCTGGACCTGGCGCTGGCCACTGCGTGGCCCGTCGTGATGTTCGTCGGAGTCACGACGACGGTGATCGGGGTGATGGTCGTGGCCTGGCCCGACGGCACCCTCAAGGTGTTGTCGATCCTGTTCGGCATCCAACTTCTGCTGTTCGGCCTGTTCCGGCTGATCAGCGCCTTCTCGTCGAACTCGCCGGCGCCCGGGCTCGTCGGCTTCATCGGAGTGATCGGGATGATGGCCGGCGTCGTCGTGCTGCGCAACCCGTTCGAGACCGTCGCCGTGCTGGCCACCGTGCTCGGGCTGGTGTGGGTCGTGGGCGGATCGATCGAGTTGATCTCCTCGATCGCCGATCCCGCCATGCGCGACCGCGGCCTCGTCGCATTCGGGGCGGTGGTCACGATTCTGGCCGGTGCCGTCGTGCTGGCATGGCCGGGACCGACGGTCACCGTGATCGCGTGGATCGCCGGCATCTACCTCATCGCGTTCGGCCTGTTCATCTGCTACACAGCCTTCCGACTCCGACGCCTCGAGTCCTGACCCTGTGGCTGACGCCGCACTCCACCCTGGGCTCCGGAAGCACGCAGTTGCCTACTTCGGCGTGCTCAAGGTCGCGGCGTCCGAGTTCCTGAAGGACCGCGCGAAACGGCTCGGCGCCGGGCTGGCCTACTACACCCTGTTCGCTCTCATTCCATCGCTGTTGTTCTCGGTCGCGATCGCAGCCGCATTCGTGGGCAAGGAAGCCGCCGCCGGAGGCCTGCAAGAACAACTCGTCGGCGTGTTCGGTGCAGACGCCGCTCGCCAGATCGAGGACGCGATCGCGGCCTTGTGGGAGAACAACGATCGATCGAATTTCGCATTGTTCAGCCTGGCGGTGGTTCTGTATTCCGCATCCGTGCTCTTCGTGGCGTGGCGCGACTCCGTCGAGTTGATCTGGGAGGTGCCGTACGAGTCCGGCCTCGAAACCAGCCTGCGAGCGAGGGCGTTCGCGATCCTCGTGCCGGTCGCGGCCGGCCTGCTCCTCGCTGCCACGATGATCGTTCAGGGCCTCGTGACCTTCGTGCAGGGATTTCTGGACGGACTGCTGATCGACGCTGCGCTCCGCACGGCGGGTGCCATCGGACAGATCGTGATCGGCATCGCAGCGCTCGGTGCGCTGTACCGATACTCGGCGCGCACTCGCCGTCCGGGATGGCATGAAATCCTGCCCGCGAGCGTCTTCGTCGTTGTCGTCCTCGGCATCGGGTTCTGGGGCTACGGGATCTATCTCCGCTTCGTCGGCGTCGCAAGTGTGACCGGCGCCGCCAGCAGTGTCGTGTTGGGCCTCGTCGTCATCTACTACTCCGCCCAGACCCTGCTGTTCGGCGCCGAGGTGATCAAGGTGCTCCGGCGACGCAACACCGGCGAGTGACGGTAGCCGGGGCCGCCGGATCTCCCGACGATCAGGTCGTGCTGCGAAACTCGCCGGCATGGCATCGAACGGCAGCGCCTGACCGTGGAGTCGAACGACGAGCAGGTCACGGCGTTCTACGACCAGCACCCGTACCCGCCACCGGTGACCGATCTCGATCGGTATGCGGAGGACGCTCACGACATCGAGACCCGACGCGTCGAACATCATCTGCGTTGGCCCACACGCCCATATCGCGTCGACACGACGATCCTCGTCGCCGGCTGCGGAACCTCACAGGCTGCGAAGTACGCCATCCGCCACCCCGAGGCACGGGTCGTCGGCATCGACGTCAGTCCGACCAGTCTCGACCACACCAGATCGTTGGCCGAGCGATACGGGCTCGACAACCTCGAACTCCACCTGATGCCGATCGAAGAAGTGGGGTCGCTCGCGGCGTCGTTCGATCATGTCGTGTGCACGGGCGTGCTCCACCACCTCGCCGACCCCGACGAAGGGCTGCGCGCCCTCCGAGGGGTGCTCGAACCAAGCGGGGCGCTCACGCTGATGCTGTACGCGCCCTACGGCCGGACAGGGGTGTACATGCTCCAGGAGTACTGCCGTCGGCTCGGCATCGGCACGTCGCCGGACGACATCGCCGATCTGGTGGCGACCCTGCGCGAACTCCCCATGGGGCACCCGCTGAGTCACCGGCTCCGCAACACCCCCGACTTCCAGAACGCCGACGCACTCGCAGACGCTCTGCTGCACCCCCGCGACCGCTCGTACTCGGTGCCAGAGGTGTTCGACTTCCTCGACGGCGCCGGGCTCGAGTTCGCACGCTGGGTCCGCCAGGCTCCGTACCTCCCGCGATGCGGCTCGCTCTCGACAGTGCCGCACGGCGCCCGGATCGCCGCACTTCCGGTCGAGGATCAGTACGCCGCCGTCGAACTGTTCCGCGGCACGATGGTGCGTCACTCGTTGATCGCCGTCCGGAACGATCGTCCCGCCGAAGCAACCGTGCGGTTCGACGGCGACGACTGGCGCTCGTACGTCGCCTTGAGGCAACGCACGGTCACGTCGGTGCTGGAACGGCTGCCCGATGGCGTTGCGGCCGCACTGCTCAACCGGGCGCACGAGTTCACCGATCTCGTGCTCTTCGTGGACGCTGCCGAGTCGGCGATGTTCGACGCCGTCGACGGACGCACGGCGATCGGCGACATTCCTGATGCCGACCCTTCGTTCTTCGAGCGCCTGTGGCAGCACGACTTGATCGTCGTCGATGCGTCGGCGTCGAGTGGGAGCGTGCGGTGAGCAATGTGTGCCACATAGCATCCACTGCGCTGCCGCACGGAAGGGAACTGGTTGGATGGCACACTCCGGGAGTCACCTGATCCGCTACCCGAGGGGGGCGATCTCGTGAGCGACACCGAGAGTTCGGAGAGCCATGCCAGCGGTTCACGTCTCGTGAGTATTCCGGCCGGAACGTTCCGGATGGGTTGCGACGACCGCTACCGAGAAGAATCACCGGTGCACTCCGTAGCGGTCGACGGCTTCCAGATGAGCGCGACGACGGTGACCACTGGCCAGTTCCGCGCCTTCGTCGAGGCGACCGGTTACGTCACCGTCGCCGAACGGCCTCTCGATCCGGCCGACTACCCGGGCGCCCCGAAGGAGAACCTCGCCCCTGGCTCGCTGGTGTTCACCATGACTCCCGGCCCCGTGGATCTGCGGCACATCAACCAGTGGTGGACCTGGGCGCCGGGTGCCTCGTGGCAACACCCCGAGGGGCCGGGGAGCGGCGTCGGTGACCGACTCGATCACCCGGTGGTGCATGTGGCCTTCGAGGATGCGGCGGCGTACGCCGAGTGGGCCGGACACGCACTTCCGACCGAGGCGGAGTGGGAATATGCCGCTCGCGGCGGACATGAGCAGCGGATCTTCATCTGGGGTGACGAGGCGGTCCCTGCCGGGCAGTACCTCGCCAACTTCTGGCAGGGTGACTTTCCCTGGCGCAACTCGGAAAAGGACGGCTTCGCCGGAACTGCTCCGGTCGGGTCGTTCCCGCCGAACGACTACGGGTTGTACGACATGGCCGGAAACGTGTGGGAGTGGACGACCGATTGGTACGTCGATCACCACACGGAAGACGCGGACAAGCCGTGCTGTGTCCCGAGCAACCCGAGGGGGCCGAGCGTCGAAGCAAGCTACGACCCGGCGCAACCGCAGTTCTCGATCCCCCGACGGGTCGTCAAAGGGGGCTCCTTTCTCTGCGCCGACAACTACTGTCAGCGGTACCGGCCCGCAGCAAGGCGCCCCCAGATGATCGACACGGGGATGAGCCACCAGGGCTTCCGCACCATCATCCGAAACCGCTGAATCGAGCGGCCGTCCCCACTGCGCAATCAGAACGGCGAGTCGTCCTCTCGGCCCGCGTGCCCTCACTTCGTCCGCGAACGGGCGTGTGCTCGAGCTCGAACATCACTGCTCGGGCGGTCACCCGCTGATCGAGCAGGAGCGCCGTCCCCAGAGCGCAGGTCGAGTCATGAGTTCTCGTGTCATCGATTTCCCCGGCAGTATCGCCCGGCCTTCTGCAGCTTGGTTAGGTTGGCTCCGGGGACTCGGAGGGGGGTCGGCATGGCACATGGGCGCGAACAGCGGGTGACGACTCGATGGTTGTTGATCCAACTGGGCATCTGGGCGCTCGCAGCGGCAGCCCTGATCGTGTTCGGTCACAGCAGACCGTCAGGCTGCTCGGAATTGTCGTTGCGCGTCCCGTTCGCCGGCGGCCGACGTGAGTTCGATGCCGCGATCGCGGCCTGCGGCGACATCTCGGCCGGACCGACGCGCGACGACCTCCTGCTCGAGGCAGCCGCGTTTTCGTTGTTGTTGTTCCTCCTCGTACCGATCCTCCACCTGCTGTGGAAGGTCAGTTGGCGCGCCGAACCGTTCAGCCGCTGGACGTTCATGGGCGCGGTCCCGGCCGGCGCAGGGGCGCTCGGTTCGATTGCCACGATTCTCTTCGCCGTCGGAGCGTCGACCGACGGGGACACGCTGAGTCTGAGTGACGGATATGCGCGGGCGATCGCGGCGACGACGTGGCCGGCGTCCGGATTCGCGATTCTCGCGGTCGGCGCCGTTGGCATCTCGGCATTGACGGCAATCGGCTCCGCCGGCGTACCGGCCAAGGAGGACCTTCCGCCGGGCCGCCCCTGGGCTCCCGATCCGATGGAGGGCCACGGCATCTGTGTGTCCGGCGGCGGCATTCGGGCGTCGGCGTTCTCACTCGGTGTCCTGTCGTATCTGGAACGCCACCGAATGGACGGTTCACCCGCCACCGTCGCGGACCGCGACGGCGTCCTCGACACGGCGCGCTATCTCGCCTCGGTGTCGGGCGGGGGATACACGGCCGGCGCCTGGCGCGTGGCCCGCGGCAACGCCGCCGAGGAGGGTGCGGACACCGCATGGCCCGAAGGAATCTTCGGCGATCCCACAGAGCTCACCACGATGCCCACAGCCGCCTTCGACGACGCCGACCCGGATGAGGGTCACGCGCCGAGCCTGTACACCCACATGTGGGAGCGGCGACAGTTCCTTCGCACCGGGCGGGGCGGAATGTCGGTGTCGGTCGCATTCGTGTTGTTGACCATCGTGCTGCAACTGGCATTGATCGCGCTGTTCGTCGTGGTGTTCGCCTGGCCGATCGGTCTGCTCGCCCGTTCGTGGGCCGTCCTCGGCCCCACCTGGTTCGCACGTGACCCGTACCAGTTCTCGGCGTCAGCACGTTCGTGGACACCAGTCCTGGTGGTCCTGTCGATCGCCGCCGTCGTCATCGTGTTCCGGAACTTCATGCTGCGGACGAAGCTGCGGCTCGAACTCGACGCTGCGGTCGGCGTGCTGATTCTCGTCGCCGTAGTCCTCACCGGCGTGCTCGTCGTGTTGCCATCGCTCATCGCCGCGATCGCCGATCTCGGAGGTGCGGTCGGAGCCATCACCGGCGTCTTCGCGGCCGGCGGGGTCGTGGCATTCGCGTCGCGGACGCTCACCAAGGTGCTCCGCCCACGTCTGATACGGCTGGGAGGACTCCTCTTCTCACTGGCCGCGGTGGCGTTCGCCTTGCTGGTCGTCCGTGCAGCCGCGATTCCCGACGGTTTCCTCCGCGGCGACATCGACGTGGGGTTGTTCAGCGTGCCGGCCGGCGTCGCGTACGCCGTTCTGGCCCTGGCGGCGCTGATTGCATGGAGCTTCGGTGATCCGCGTTGGTGGTCGCTGTTTCCCGTGTACCGCAATCGGATCCGCGCTGCGTTCGCGGTCACGACCGACCAGCGGCGAACGACAGCCCGGCATGCGGTGTCGTCGGCGTTGTATCCGCTGTCACGCAAGCATGAGCCGACACTCGATGAGTATCAGGGCGCGCCCGGACCCACCCATCTCGTGTGCTGTGCCGCGGCGCGGGCCAATGGTACGGCGACCGGCATTCCTGCGCTGAGCTTCGTCTTCGCCCCCGACGAGGTGCGGATGTACGAGTCGGGCCCGGAGACCGTCACGGTGCACTCGGCGCCCACCGAGCAGTACGTCCGGTCGCTGGGCCGGGAGGTCTTCACGCAGCTGCCGGCTCGACGCCCCAAGTCGCTCGGCACGGTCAGTGCGGCCGTGGCGATGTCGGGAGCGGCGGTGACCTCGTCGATGGGGCGATTCGATCTGGGTTCGACGAACACGCTCATTGCCGGCATGAACGTGCGACTCGGCGCATGGGTACCGAACCCGCGCTACGTGGCAATCGAGGAGACGCCCGCCAAGCGGGCGAGATTGAACTATCTCCTGAAGGAGATGATGGGATGGTATGACCTGGCGGACCCGCACGTGTACATCACCGACGGCGGGCATTGGGACAATCTCGGACTCGTCGAACTCCTCCGCCGGCGCTGTGAAACCGTGATCTGCGTCGATGCGTCTGGGGATCAGCCGGGCTCGTTCTCGACGTTCTTCGACGCACTCGAGCTGGCGCGGATCGAATGCGACGCCTTCGTCGACATCAGCGTCGGCGACCACGGCGTCAGCGCGATGCGGACCACAGGGGACTGCAGCCGGCCGGCCACGTCGACAGCGGTCGGCACGATCCACTACGGAGACGAACAGGGCAGCGGCGGAGTCGGCAGGATTCTCTACATCAAAGCCCAGGTCTGCGACGACCTGCCCACGCCGATGATCGGGTTCTCGTTCCAGGATCCCGAGTTCCCCAACTACTCGACGGCGGATCAGTTCCTCACGGCGGATCAGTTCCGACAACTCGCGATGCTCGGCTGGGAATCCGCGAAGTTGGGGCTTCCGAAGCTCGCGAACGTTCAGGTGGCGCGCGTCGGCGACGAGTGATGTGGCCCGGCGTCGGACGGCGACGACTCGATCGGCACCGATGGACGGTTGTCCCGCCGCCAGAGGTGGGCTCGCCAGGTCGCGAGGCTCAGAACGAGGAACCACGCTGCGAGGACCGGCCACATCGCGCCGAATCCCGGTGACGACCAGCGGTCCACGTGGAAGAACACCACGCCTTGGTCGCCGTCGTAGCGCACAACCGGCCGCTCCCCCTCCGCGAAATTCGTGGTCCGTCAGCATCGTCACGCATCTGCCGACCTCGTTGTCGTCGCACGATCGGATGTCGTCGGCTTCGAGGTCGACGTACAAGAACGTCTCACCGTCGTCACTGTGGAACGGCAGCGGTCGATCGAGTACGACGTCGTACGCATACGCATCGTCGAACGTACCGGTCGGGCTGTCCACGGCGACGATGTCTCCGGTCGTCGTGAAGGCGGTCATCCGCTGTCGGATCGAGAGTTCACCGTCGTTCTCGATTGCCAGCGACGCAAAGAAGAGGGCGACGAGGAAGAGGGCGACCGACGAGGCGACGAGACCTCGTTTGCGCCGACGTAGCCAGGTGGCCGACGACTTCGCACGCTGCGTGCGCAGATAGCCGTGGAACATCAGCATCATGGCACCCGCGACGAACAAGAAGATGAGCTGTGGCCAACCGACACGCGACTCGTCGGTCGCCCGCACCACTGAGAACGCGAGACCCGAGATCACGAAGAAGCCGATCCAGAACACGATGGTCGTCACCATCGGGTTCAGGGAGAACCTCACGAGACGACCTCGAGTCTCCGGCACGTTCGGCGGCGGGAAATCCGGCGGCTCGAGTTGGACGAACCCGTCGTCGCCGTAGAACTCGGCCAGCTTGCGACGTGTGGTCGACCGCCCGACCTCGAGTGCAGCGGCCTTGACCGTGTCGGACGGATTGGCTGCGAGCGTCGTCAGTGCTTTGGGCACCATCAGACGGATGGCGATGTGTCGAGGCTTGCCTGCTTGTTGGGAACTCGCGATTCCGACCCAGTACGGAACGTTTGGTCCGACACCCAAGGCCGCTGTCGTCCCGACGAGACCCTCGTCGGTCATTGCACTACCGAGGCGGATGACGGTGTACCCGAACGCGATCGATTGCACCACGAGCAAGGCGAAGAGTGCGATCAGAATGAGCAGCGCAAGGTCCTCGAAGCCGTCAGGGAGACGTCCGACGAGTTCCAGATCCCCATTGATCTCTCGTTCGAACCAACTGACTCCGAGCACGAGGACCACGACGGGGAGGAGGATCGCAGCCGACCGGATCAACGGTGAGGTGATGAGCCCTCCGAGCAGTCCCAGTTCCCTCGCGGCCGAGCCCTGATCGGTGCTCCACGGCCGCGGTCGTTTTGCGTGAATCCTCGATGCTGGGTGGACAACCGGCTTGGGCGCGACGCTGTCGAGGACAAAACCGATCGTGTCGCGAGTGTCTGCTCCGTCTTGGGGCTGGTGCCATTGCCGGAAGTCGTCGTCCAGAAAGACGAACGACGGGTAGTTGGCCCACACCCCGCCGTCCACCAGGCGGTGAACCTGCCCGTCGATGTCGAACCTCTGGGCCGGGAATGCAACCGGAATGGCTGACGACGCGACGACGGCGTCCGCGATCGACGCGTGAGGAGTGAGGTCGGGTGAGAACACCAATGGCTGGCCGGAGGCGAGGTCCATCGTGACCACATAGAGGGTGACGTGAGGTTCGGCGCTACGGAGCTCTGCGAACGTCAGGTCACCGCCGGCGGACTGGACCGGGATCTTCTCGACGATGCGGTCGACCAACCATTCTCGGAGGTTCTTGCTCGACAGCAGGCTTCGTCGGCCCAGAAACGCTGTTGCCGCACCGACTCGGCCGAGCGATCGGAGACCCTCTCGCATTCTGTCTTCGACTTCGTCTGCGGTGTAGCCGCAGGCAACGAGCATCGCGGTGATCGCACCGGCCGACGAGCCGGCGACGGCACCGAATCTCAATTCGCGTTCCTCGCAGGCGCGCAGTGCTCCGACGTAGACCAGGCCCTTTGCGCCGCCGCCTTCGAACACTCCGTTGACGACGGTCGCATCGCCACCCGTCCCCGTCCCCGTCCCCGTCCCCATCGACCAATCCTGTCACACCGACGCCGATCCAGAAGCCGAGACTCACGTCGTCGCCTCACGATCACACAGGGGCGCGATCGAGCCTGGTTCCGACCGGCGCACTCATCCTTTGATCGCCTCTGCTCGGTTCGCTATGGTTTCCCGGTCTGCTCGCCGGGGCAGTCAGCCTGCGACGCTCGACATCCCGCCGAGTCCGATGCTCGCCCGACGGAGTTCGGGGCACCGATCGAGCGGGGAGGGGGCCGGGGTTCGTCACCACGGGGGCACGCCGGTGCCGACGTCCACCTCGCCGTCGGTTCGTTCGTCAACCGCACCGGAACGTGCTCACCTCACCTCAAGGAAAAGAGAACCATCGTGGATCATGTTGCTGCGCTGATCGCAATCATGGCGGCGATCGCCTTCGCGCTCGCCGCCACTCTGTGGCAGCGCGCCGCGATGAACGAGGGCATCGAGCCGGGCGATTCAAAGGGGATGATCACGCTCCTGACGAATTCGGTCTGGTTGCTCGGACTCGGCGCTCAAGTCGTCGGTGTCCTGCTCCAGGCTGCGGCACTCGACCGAGGCCGGGTGGCGATCATTCAACCGTTGCTCGTGACGTCGATCGTTTGGGCGCTCCCGCTCGGCTACTTCTTGACCCAGCAGAAGATCTTCCGCCGCCACATCATCGGCGCAGTCATCATCGTGGTCGGGTTGGCAGCATTCGCAACGGTCGGCGATCCGGCCGGCGGCGTCGACGACGCACCCGTGTCGGACTGGATCGCAGCGCTCCTCGTCCTCGCCGTGCTCAGCGTCGGACTGATGGTGGTCGGTGCCCGCGGCGAGTTGGGTCGCAAGGCGGCGCTCGTCGGCGCAACGGCCGGAATCCTGTACGGCGTGTCGGCGACCCTGATGAAGCCGGTCGTGGAGAGCTGGCACAGCGATGGGCTCGGAGCCATGCTCGGCGGCTGGGAGTTCTGGACGATGGCCACCGCCGGCCTCGTCGGGTTCTACCTGCAGCAGGTGTCGTTGGCGACGGGCCAGTTGGTCACCTCGGTGGCCACGGTCTCGGTGGTCAATCCGATCGTCAGCGTTGCACTCGGCGCCTTGGTACTGCAGGAGCGCCTGGACTCGGACCCGATGTGGCATCTGATCGGCGCCATCGGAGCCCTCGCCATTGCGCTGGTCGGTGCGACCATCATTGCGTCCGCATCGGACGAAGGAACGCAAACCGCCGAACCGTCGATGGCCTGAAGGCCCTCCTCTCCGCTTCATCGAGGTGCCCCGGCGGTCGAGCTCGGTGCTCACCGTCTGTCCCGAGATCGGTGCACCGAAGTCGTGTGCGTCGATCGCCCGTGGCCGTCTTCGAGTCGACCAGTTCGAACGCAGCATGCACGGTCGGCCAGTCGGTCGATCCTGGGTTGCTGCTGCGAGTCGAGCGCTCGATCCGGCGTACGATCGTCAGCGGTGAACCTCGAACGAGGCACGACACCACGAGCATCGGGAGGAGCAGATGGGGGCGGCGATCGGTGAGATCCTCGGGTTTGCGGTCGGCGTCGCGATCAGTCCGGTGCCGATCATCGCCGTGATCCTGATGCTGTTCACCGGCAAGGCCACTGCCAACAGCTTGAGCTTCCTGTTCGGCTGGATCGCCGGGCTCACGCTCGTCGGGGTGATCGTGCTGGCGGTCGGCCCCGACTCGTCCGACGGTGACGAGTCCACCACCAGCGGCTGGATCAAGATCGCGATTGGGGTGCTGTTCCTCGGGTTGGCCGTGAAGCAGTGGTCGAGTCGACCACGCGGCGACGAGGAACCGACGATGCCCGGCTGGATGGAGGCGATCGACGAGTTCACGACCGTCAAGGCCGGCGGGCTCGGGCTCGCCCTGTCGGCGGTCAACCCGAAGAACCTCGGCCTGACCATCGCGGCGATGGCGAGCGTCAGCTCGTCCAGTTTGTCGACGGGGCAGGAGATCGCCTCGCTGGTGGCGTTCGTCGTCATCGCCTCGGCCACGGTGGCCTTGCCGGTCATCTTGAACCTGGTGTTGGGTTCGAATGCGACGGACACCCTGACCGCGATGAAGGACTGGCTGACCGCGAACAACGACACGGTGATGATGGTCTTGTTCGCAGTGCTGGGCGCAAAGGTGCTCGGCGACGGTCTCACGATCGTCGCCTGACCGTCGGCGCCGGGGCGCGCGTCGGTGTTCGGGTGTCACGCGGTCCGGCGCGATCACCGCGATCATCGCCTCGCTCATGCACGAACCGCTCGCCGACTACGACCTGTACACGACGTGGAAGCGAGTGCTCTGGATCGCGACGTTCGCGGCGTTCCGCGAGGTGCTGGTGTGGGTGCGGATCGGCAAACCGACGCGGCTGCGGGCGCACCGTTGGAGGGTCGAAACGGTGACTCAGGAGCGAGGGCGGACGACGACGCTCACCTGGCGCGCCGAGGGTCACCGCGGCATCGACTTCGTGCCTGGCCAGTACGCATGGTTCGCAATTGGGCGCCGGATGCCAAGCTGCGATCCTCCCGCAGAGCGACCAGGCTCAGGCGACGTACAGCCGTGCGGCCGAGGGCACTCGGAGAAGTGCGGTCATGGCGTCGGTACGTTGTGCGGCTTGAACACCGAGACGCGCGCCATCACCTTGATCCTTGCCGGGATGCTGTGCATCACCGTCAACGACACGCTGATCAAGTTCCTGTCCGACGGCTACCCGTTGCATCAGATGGTGTTCGTTCGCTCTGCGATCGGGTTGACGGCGAGCCTCGTCTTCCTTCGGATGGAGGGCGGTGTCTCGCTGCTGCGCACCGACCGACCGGCTCTCCATGCGTTACGCGCCGCGTTGATCGTCATCGCCAACATGACCTTCTTCGCCGCTCTCGCCGTGATGCCCCTCGGCGCAGCGACCGCACTCTTCTTCGTGGCGCCGCTGTTCATCACCCTGCTCGCGATCCCGGTGCTCGGCGAGCCCATCGGCGCTCCCCGGATCGCTGCCATCGTGGTCGGGCTGGTCGGCGTCGCCGTGATGATGGCCCCGGGCGCCGACTGGGGCGGCATCCCGCGGTGGAACCTGCTCCTGCCGGTCGCCGCTGCCGCCTGCTACTCGGGCATGCAAGTGCTCACCCGCAAGCTCGGCGGGCAATCCGCAGCGTCGGCGATGGCGATCTACATCCAGGGCACGTTCATCGTCGTGAGCGTCGGGTTCTTCCTGGTCGCCGGCGACGGCCGCTTCGCCGGTGACGGCCAGAGCGAGGCACTCGAGTTCCTGTTTCGGGCGTGGGTGTGGCCGGCGGCGGGCGACCTGTGGGTCTTCGCCGTGCTCGGCCTCATGTCGGCCCTCATCGGCTATTCGCTGAGCCAGGCCTACCGCCTCGGCACGGCCTCGGTCGTCGCCTCCTACGAGTACGTTGCGCTGCCGCTCGCGATCTTCTGGGGTTGGGTGGTGTTCGGAGAGGTTCCCGGTCCATTCGTGTGGGTCGGGATCGCCCTGATCGCCGGCGCCGGCCTGGCGGTGTTTGCGCGGGAGCGCGCCCTCGCCCGACCCGTCGCGTCCGCGCGCCCGATCCGTCGCGGTTGATCGCCGAGCACAATGAGCCTCACCGAGCGTCCCGGTTCCGGCGCCACGTTGCGACGACGCCGACCGCGACGCCGACCGCGACGATCCGAGCTGGGTCGGAGCGGAGGGCCGCTGGGGTGCGCCACGGATCAACTCGTCGTCAGGGCGCTGCGGACGGGTGCCTGCTGCTCGCCAGGCCGGATCGAAGACGCCATTTCGTGGCACCGAATCAGCTCTGCGATGCGGCGCGGCCGCCGATCTGCAGTGGCGGGTGGGGATCGAACCGACGACCCCTGGACTGTGAGGTGGTCTTCCTGGTCAAAACGCGACCACTTCTGACACGAAACCCCACGTCGGACGACGCTCGAAGCGACCGATTTGTGGTGTGTTGTCGTGTTTCGTCCCATCGCGACCCACGAAATCCAGCGGCCAACGACATTGCGGACCGGTGCCCGCTCGGCCATCCAGGCCAGCGATCTCTGTGCACGTCACAACGGCCGGAGCCGAGGGTGTCTGTACTCCCTCCGTGCATATACGGTCCCACGTTCGCGGCTCAGTGAGCGGGCGTCGACCTCTCGGTTCGGCACTCCCCGATCGGGGCCCCCTCGTGGTGCACCGCACGCATCTGAAGCGACACCGCGAAGCCGAGGTCCGCGTCCCACTTCGGGATCATCACGCGTCATGGTTGGGCCGCGGTGCAGCGCGAGCGGTGTAGTTGGAGCCGGATGACCAGACGCCGTTACCGGGCGCTTCGCCGCCCTTGTTCTCGTCATCGACGAGAACGCACGCGGAGTCGGTCGACAACACTCAGTGCTGGTGCGTCGACGCTCGCGTCGGGCCCGTCATGCTCGACACGAAGCCGGCAACCCCGACGGCAACCCCGGCCACTGCGAGGCCGGCAGCATTGCCCAGAACATCGATCGCCGACAGCGACGCCCCGCCGAAGGCACAGGCAAGAAGTGCGAAGAGCAGGCGACTGGGCTGGACGTCGTCGAGATCCCACGCACGGCGCGCGGACCTCATCACCAACCAGGCTGAGGTGACAACGATCGGAGGGCCGAGCGCTACCGTCGCGGCCGCCACGAGCCATGCTTCGGGCTGCCCGAACATGTGGGTGTCGCTCTGTGGCAGCGAATCAAGCCAGGGAGTGATCCAGAAACGGCCAAATGCGTACAGCACGGCCAAGGCGACCAGAGCACCACCGGCCGCACCAACGGCCGCCAAGACGCCGGAACCGATCTTCGATTCTGTCAGGTTCTCGAACGGACGACTCACGTCATGTCATCGGCTCCGAAAAACCAAGCTCAAGTCGTGCGCATCACGCCCTGCGCAGTTGTCCAGTCGGCGCGGTCGAGGCGCCACACTCGCTCGACCCCGACCTCTGCTGGAGCGTCGGCGCCATCTTCTCGTTCCTCGACGAGCGTGAAGCCGAGGTGCTGCGGGATCCGACCGCTTGCCTGGTTCGCCACGTCGTGATGCACCTCCACGAACTCGACTGCAGGCATCGAGAACGCCGCTTCGACCAGGCATCCGGCTGCCTCGGTGGCGATTCCTCGCCCGGTCTCACCGAATCGCGTCCAGTAGCCGATCTCGAGTCCGCCCGGGCCGACACGTCGATGTAGGCCGCACCCGCCGACGAGTGTTCCGTCCTCGAACACCCCGAAATTGAAGTCCTCGCCCCGCTCCCAGCGCTCGAGCCCGTCAGCGATGAGACGCTCGCGGTCAGACAGTCCCAGAGGTTCGAGTCTTGCCCAAGGCATCCACGGAACGAGGTGCTCGACGCTGTCGACGATCGCCTCGTGCAAATCAACGGCATCGCTCAACGAGTAGCGGCGGACAACGACCCGGCGCCCAGCGATCTCGATAGGGGGACGGGCGCGGGACACGGTGACCATCGTGTCGCGCGACTTCCTCCTCGTGCCAACAAGTTCACGCAGCGTCTCTGATCACCCTGGCGACGCGATTACGTGGCACCGCACCGGGGTAGATGCGGCGCCTGCTTCGATCGAGGCGGCCGGGATGATGCCCTCACGCGGCGAAGTGTGCACCCGCTCGACGACCGAGCGGCGGATCGTCAACCGCTCCCCCGCGTGGTCCGACCACGTCAACGCCACGAGCTCGGAGCGGCCGATGCTCGACAGTGCAGTGGTTTCCTGAGCCCGCTGCCAGTTGCTCGCGAAATCGCCGACGTGGAGCTGTCGCCACTGCTCGACGAGCCCTCCGGCCGTCTTGGGCAGTCGACCTCGGACGACCTCGCCGTTGTCGATCCGGATCAGCGCCTCGTGCTTGGCGTAGATCGCGTGGAAGTGCTGCGGGTTGTGATCCTGGAAGTGCATGTAGATCACGATCGTGCCCAGATCTCTAACGAGTTGGCTGCTCCGCACCACGGCGGGCGCCCGTGAGCACGCCCAGGCGCTCGAACAACTCGGTCGAGCGTCGGTCGTCGGCCTCCGCCTCGTCGTGGTCGCCGCGGGAACGATGTATCGCCGCTCGAGCCGTCAGGGCGAGTGCCTCCTCGAACGGCGCTCCGGCAACGACCGCGACCTCGACGGCATCGGTGGCCTGCACCATCGCCTCATCGAGCTGGCCGAGAGCGCCAATGCGTTCGCACGCACCCGGTGGGCCGGTGACATGACGAACGGATCGGTGGAGTCGGACAACTGTCGCGACACGTCGTCGAGGATCCGGATGCCCTCGACCGGACGTGCACGTGCGACACGACAGCCGGCCACCCGCGTCTGCGTGTCGAGCACGAAGGCTCCCGCATGGATCGACCGGAACGTGTCGATCGCCTCATCGAGCAGGCGTTCGGCGACGTCGTGGCGGCCCGCCCGCAGCATCACGGTGCCGAGGTTGCTGAGGGTGAGCGCCACACCGGTGGGATAGTCCGCCGCCTCGAAGATCTCCCGAGCCTGCTCGAACAGCTCCGTCGCCTCGTCCAGCTCGCCCCGATCGGACAGGATCTCTCCGACGTTGTTGATCGACGTGGCCTCGCCGACCAGGTCGCCGAGACGACGACAGAGATCCTCGCTGCGGCGGTAGTCGTGGAGCGCTCGACCCCGATCGCGTTCGAGGTAGGGCCGCGTACCCCCAGGTTGTTCCAGAGCTTGGCCTGTCCTTGGAGGTCGCCCGCCTCCTCGAGGAGGGGCAGTGCGAGGAGCCGGGCTCCGCTGTCGACCCCCGTTGCGATGTCGACGAGCGTGAGCAGGGAATGGGTCTGTCCCGCCACATCCCGCGCTCCGGACTCCAGAGCCGATTCGACCGCACGCTCGCACCAGCCGCGCGGATCGCGCATCCGCCCCTGCCGGTACCGCACGCCCGCATTGGCGAGCTCGAGCTGGGCGATCTCTTCGTTGGCCCCGTCGTCGACCGGGTGATGCTCGAGCGTGCGTAGCGACCGCGTGCACGTGCCGAGCGCTACGGGATACCGCCCGACCCGCTCGTGCACCACACCACGCTTCCGCTGGGGTGATACTCGATCTTGCGGGTCACTGCGAACGGCGGTTCTCAGCGACCTGGGCGAGCACCTCGTCCCAGGTCAACATCTTGACGTCGCCGGAGGCGATCTGCGCCGAGCGGCGCAGCATCTCGTCGCCCCACGCTCGGTCGATCTCGTCGGGATCTTCCTCCGAGATGTCGTCGTCAAGACTGACGAGCAGCTCCACTGCGAGTTCGGCGCGCTGCTCGGCAGGCAGCGCAAGAGCCTCGTCTCGCAGGGCGGCGGGTGTTGCGTCCAGACAGACAACCTGCTCGGCTCATGCGATGGGGCGAGCAGCGAGGCCACAGCATTCGCGAGAGCCCGATCTGTCTCGCGACTCGACCGCTGTAGTGCTTCGCGGCGATGACGATCGTGGCCCGCGCATCGCAACCTGCGTCACGCTGAGCCCATCTCCTGGCCGTAGGTCTCCATCAACTTGCGCAGGTCGTGGAAGTCGACATGGTCGAGGCCGACCCGCTGACGCATGCGGCCGAAGTACTGCGAGATCGTGTCGGGCTTCCACGGCTCGGAACCGTCGGCGGAGTCGGTGAACACGTACGGGTCGTCGACCAGGTCGACGCGGACGAGCGCAGCTCGCGGCGTCGACCTCGGCCAGCTGGGCCTCGAGGATCGCCACCGTCAGGTCGTCGAGCGCGAGCGCACGCGTGCGGCGGTTCTTGGTGGGGATCTCCCGCAGGGGTTCGCCGGGCATCTTCACGACCGACGCCGACACTCGCATCAGACCGATCGCGAGATCGACGTCACGCTTCAGTGGGGCGGGTGGGGATCGAACCCACGACCCGGGGATTATGAGTCAGTTCGAAGTCGTCCGTCTCGTGTCATCTGATGCCATCTAGCTGGGGTTATTCCGTCGCGCCGTCCATCTCGTATCCTTCCATCCCACGCAGTATCGCCCAGTTTGTTGGATGAAATCTTGGATGGCGAGCACGGCTCCGACGCAGCAGTTCAACCCTGACCTGGGGACTGCTTCTCCCCCACTCAGGCCGCAAGATCCCCTGGATCACTGCGGGCCGTCGGGCCCGGGTTCCGACACGATCACGCACCGGTGCGAGGCCGTTGCGGTGTCGGGTACCGAGCGCTGCAGTTGGGCGGACATGCCTGTGAAGTGCGGCGCCGCAATCGGGCCCAAGTCGCACGCGTCGCCTGACAGTCTGGCCGGGAATATGCGAGACGTCATGTGCGCTGCGGGTGCGACTACCCGCCTGGGAGGTTCAGGGTGCGATTTCCAGTCGAGGAGCATTGGCGAACACTCTGTCGGCGGTGACCAACGCAAGTCCCGTGTGAACGGCACTCGCTGCGATCCAGAGGTCGCTGGCGTGAACGGGATCAGCCAGCGGATGGCCGACACGGCGGCACGCCAATCGCAGTTCGGCCAGTGTCGTGAGAAGGCCATCGCTGACCGGAATCACGGTGGTGGTCTCGATGGCTTGCTCGAGCCGAGCGCGCCGAGGCTCACCCCAGCCAGCGAGCAATGCGCCATAGCGCAACTCCGCGACGGTCGACGCCGCGAGGAAGATCTGATTGCCTGCGAGAAGGGTGACCTGCTGATCGAGGTCGGCGCGTCGTCGGCGGCTCAGTGCAGCGCTGAAGACACCGGTGTCGACGACCAGCCTCACGAACGAAGAGCGGCGGCAAACGCCTCGTCTTCGAGGTCGGTGAGACCCTCGATGAGCAGAGCGTCAGTGGTAGCGAGCGTCGGCGCAGCGTCCAACTGGTCTGCGGACAAGTCGCGCGGGAGCAATGACGTTCCGTGCGGCGCATCGAGCCGATCGTCTGCAGCGTTGCTCATGCCACGATTCTACGCTCGTTGTGTCAGGCGCAGCTACCGGCATTCAGTGACGCCGCACCGGGGCCGTTCCCGAGTCGTCCATCGTCGTCAGCCCGGTCCTACGGCGCTCGCGTTATGTGCACCTCCGCCCGCACCACCGGTGCGAAGAAATGCCGGATCACGAGTGGGTCGCTGTGGCTGATGCTGCGAATGTTCTGATCGGATCGCTTACCCCGATCGAGTTCGGCAAACTCACGGCACCCAAACCGTTCGACCAGGCGTCACCGACAGCCCGCCAATCCGACCTGGCCCGTCTGTACTGCCACGCCTCTCCGTCCACGCCGTGGTCCTCACGATGCCGAGAATTCGTCGCCCATCGAAGGCGATGCCGGCTGGGCAGTGGGAGGTAGAATGCCTCGTCCTCGCCGTCAGCCATACACCGTTCTGCGGTGTCGCGTAGTTGAACCAGAGATGAGGCTTCTCCACGTGGTCAACGATTTGTTGGATGCACATCTTGTCGGGGTGGTCGAAGAAGCTACCGTTGCTCAAGATCAGGAAGTTCTTGCAGTCGAGTCGGTTGAGCAGTGGGATGCTCATGTTTGCGAGGCTGCCGTGGTGGGGGACCTTGATCGCCTTGAGCTTGAGCTTCCGATCGTGCGGAACATAGTGGTCGATTGAGTTGACGAGTACGTCGGCGTGGGCATCGCCTCCGAAGAGCACTTTCTTTCGTCCGATCTCGAGTACAAAGGCAATGCTTGAGCCGTTGGCCAGGGATCGGTCCGGTGTTGCGTCGGTGCGGTGGCCTGTCGTGCCGAGCGCTCGAGTCTCCGCGGAGGGGGTTGAGTCGCCGGTCCTTCTTGAGGCGGGCCAAGGCCTCGTTGGTGTCACCGGTGGTGTAGCCCTCGCCCTCAATAATACGTCGGTCCAGTGTGACAACAGCTCGGTGAGCGACTGTTTGGCGTCGGGGACGGGTTCGAACCTTCGCACCACTCTTAAGCAGCACCGGCTTTTTGGGTCGTGCGAGAATCGGGCCTTGTCCGAATGCGGCATTCCATGGTAGTTGTCTCGATGTGATGAGTGCCTGAAGGTACTCGCCCTACTACGATCCGAGCGCATCATCTGCCGAAGCAATCTCGTTTAGCTGGTCGGTGCCATTGAACCAAATATCCCCAAAGCCGATGCCGTGCGCTGCCAAGTCCTCTCGGAGCAGTCGAATGACGCCGTCGATATGGTCGCAGTCGATGTGCGTAATGACGAGCAGTTCAAGTTTGCGCTCCTCCCGAGGAAGCTCAAGCAGTCGACGCATGACATGTTTGTAGGCATACCAAGGACCGGCATCTATCGAGCGTGCGCGACGGCGATTCGAGAGTCACCGTACGTGACGAGCAGGGCATCGCCGTGCCCGGCAGGGAGCATCTCGACCTCGATATCGGTCTTTATCATCTGATCACCTCGAGAAGGCGTAGTCGGCGGCGCCGTAGGAGTTGACGAGTAGGCCTGTGACCCATCCTTTGGCCATGGTCTCACGCCGAACGCGAAGCACTGCCGCGCCGACTGTGTCCGGCCCATCCTTCGCGGCGAGTAGCCCTACTAGTTCACCGGCGATGGGCGCAGCGAACCGACCCAAGGTCGCTCCGACGGTACCGACGACAACGGGCGCACCGAGGGACTGAAAGTCGGCCACAAAGGATGTAAGTCGGTTGTCGGCGGTGGCAGTGTCGCAACCGAGCAGTAGAACGACCGGACCAGCCGGA
>CAWBYE010000006.1:0-242058 GCA_963792905.1 uncultured Acidimicrobiaceae bacterium | reverse complement strand
GCGGATCGGGCTCCACGTCGGCGAGGCGCACCGGCGCGACGACGACTACTTCGGCCCGACGGTAAGCCGCGTCCGCGCGGATCATGGCGGCTGCCCATCCGGGCCAGATCCTGGCCTCGGGTGCCTTCGTGATGCTCCTCGGGCCCTCGGCGAAGGCGCTCGACCTGGGCGAGCATCGGTTGAAGGACCTCACGGCGGCCGAACACCGCTGGCAGTTGGGCTCGGGCGTGTTCGCGCCCCCCGTGACCCTGGATGCCGCACGCCACAACCTTCCTGCTGCGCGGACCGAGCTGATCGGACGGTCGGAGATCCTGGCGCAGCTCGTGATTGACGTCGGGCGCACCCGGCTGCTCACCCTCGCGGGGCCGGGCGGTGTCGGCAAGACACGACTCGCGTTGGCGCTCGGGGCGGAGGTGCTCGCCGATCAGGAGGGCGGCGTGTGGGTCGTCGACCTCACCTCGGTCGTCGACGGCGCGCGGGTGGTTGCGGCGGTGGCCGAGGCGACCGGTGTGATGGCCGGTGGCGGCGAAGGCGGGATCGGCGCCGTCGCCGACGTGCTCGACCGGCGAGGGGTCCTGCTGGTGCTCGACAACTGCGAGCACGTCCTCGACGACTGTGCCGAGCTGGTCAACGCGATCCTCGAGCGTGACGGTCCGACGAAGGTCGTGGCGACGAGTCGCGAGCCGCTCGACGTGCCCGGGGAGTTCGTCCACCGGATCCCGCCACTCCCGTCGGAGGAGCCGGGTCGAGGATCTCGTCGCGACCCGGCGACCGAGCTGTTCATCGAGCGGGCGCTCGCTGCGTCACCGGCGACCGACCCGGGCGACTGGGACGAACTGGTCGTGGCCGAGTTGTGCGACCGCCTGGACGGGATGCCGCTCGGCATCGAGCTGGCCGCCGCCCAGACGCCGCACATGTCTCCGGCCGAGATCCTGGCGCAACTCGACGACCGGTTCGTGCTGCTCGCCAGGGCCCGGCGCGGGCGGCGACACGGCCACCAGACGCTGCAAGCGGTGATGGACTGGTCGTGGGACCTCCTCACCGACGATGAGGCCCGGATGCTCGAGGACCTCTCCGTCCTCGTCGGCGAGTGGACCCTCGAACCGGCGTACCGGGTGGCCGGCCTGACTGTCGCCGAGACGACATCAATATTGGGCCGTCTGGTCGCGAAGTCACTCGTTGTGCCCGCCTCGTTGGGCGAGTGGACGACCTATCGCCTGCTCGACACGGTGCGGCTCTACGGACTCCGAGGTCTCGCGGACGCGGGACGGGAGGAGGCGGCTCGCGAGCGGCACTTCGCCGCGTTCCACGACCCCTTGGCCGAGCTGTCGCCGGCGCGCAAGGACCTCGACTACTTGCTCGTGGCGGTCGCCCTGCGCGACTGGTCGAACACCACGGTCGCGATGGACTGGGCGCTGGCTCGCGGTGACGCCGAGCGAGCGGCCGAGCTGTTGTCCGGCACGTACCTCGTGTGGCTGGGCTTCGACGGGCTCCCACCCGAGGAGGGCTACCGCCGCTGCCACACCGTGCTCGAGTCGGAGCTGTCGCCGGCGACCCGTGCGTTCACGACAGTGATTGCTTCGGCGACAGCATACGCGACCGGCCGCCTACGTGAAGCAATCGACCTGGCCGATCCTGGACAGCACGACGGGTCCGTCGTCGGTGACGAGGATCTGCTGTTCGAGCTTGACCGACTCTCTTCCGCCGTTCTCGCTGGACAAGCTTTCGACGCGGAGCACCATTCCTGCCTCGATAACGCCGTCGTAGCCGCCGGTGGCGTAGTGGTCGCGGCTGACGATGAGCGGGCATTCGTTGCACAGGCCGATGCCGTGAGCGATACACGCGTTCGTGAGCGAATGGTACGGCTCGGGTGGGAGCTGCGCGTGTTCGACGATGTCACGGAAGGTGGCACCGGGCCTCATCAGTTCGATGTTGTGTTGAACCTGCTGGTAGGCGCCGTCGTAGATCCGTCTCTGTTCGTCGGTGGGTCCGCCGTCGCCGGCGAGCCCGGTGCGTGAGATGTCGATCGAGTAGCCGCCGCTGTCCGATCATGTCGGTGTCGAATGCGACGAGGTCACCGGATTGGATCACTTTGTTCGAGCACTCCTGGTACCACGGGTTGGTGCGCTGTCCGGACGTGAGCAGGCGCGTCTCGAACCACTCGCCACCGGCTTCGATGTTGGCGGCGTGCAACTCGGCCCACAGTTCCTGCTCGGTGATGCCGGGTTGCAGCGCAGCACGCGCATTCGGGTGATGCCGTCGTCGCACGCCGCCATCGCGAAGCGGATGGCGTCGATCTCCTCAGGGGTCTTGATGACCTTGGCGCAGTCGGCGACGGCCTGTCCATCGACGACGTCGACCCCGTACGGTTCGAGGGCGCGAAGTCCCTCCGCAGAGGCCGGGTAGGGCTCCCCGAGCCGGCATCGGTAGGGCGCAGGGGTCCCGTTGGTTCGGCTCCTGGGGCGTACCGTCGTTTGTGCCGCTGATCCTCGTGCTCGCCGTCATCGCGGTTGTCGTTGCGATGGCCTCCGTTGTCGGCCGGGGCGGCTCGGGATCAGGCAAGCAGTTCCTCGGGATCGCCGTGATGGTATGGGTCGCCTTGGTGGTGTTGGCGATCGTCACTTTTGCCGTCGCCACTCTGATCTTCGGGAGATGAGACCTCGCGGTCGTTCTGAGACCCGGACTCAACGCTGGACGAAGCGTCACCGAGCCGGCTGATTGAGGATTGAGGTGAGGCGCTGGGCGACTCTGACGTCGCTCGTTTGTGGGATGGTCCGCGTGTGGGTGCCTGATCGGGTCGGACGCTCAGCGTGGATTCCCGATCGTGTTTCGGGAGTCCGGGCGCGCCGATGGCGGTCTGGTGTTCAGCGCTTGAACTCGTACACGGCGTTGTCGACGTCGGAGCTGACGAGGATGGCGTGATCGTCGACGGCAACGCCGTTGAAGCCGCCGTGAGGCAGCGCAGCCGGGAGTACGCGATCACCGAGAGCAAGTCCATCGACGACGATGGACACATCGCCGCTGGCAAGGTCGACAGCGACGACGCGGCTCGTTGGCTTCTTCGACGACCAGCAGACGATCGCCGTCGAGCGCGAGACCCTCGGGGGTGACGAGACCATCCGCCAGCTGCACGGCTGGACCACCGTCAGGTTTGGCCCACACGACGCCCGACGCCCAGTCACCGACGTACAGCGTCGAGCCGTCCGAAGCGAGGCCGAGTGGATATGCGAGGCCACCGATGAGTTCGTCGCCGGTCTGCGCGTCGACGACGTTGCCACCGCCCAGCTGGGCGGCGGCGAGCACGATCGCCGTGCCGAATCGCGTTGACCGGCACCGCGAGGGTGCGGATGTCTTCCAGCACTGCGCCGGTCGATTGGTCGACGACCTGGACGGCGTTCGAGAACCAGCCGCTCGTGATGATGGTGTCGCCGTCGACGGCGATGGTGTTGGCCGAGGCCTGGCCACCAAAGGGGGGATCGAACCGGTCGTAGAACGACGTCAGCGGATGGCGGCTCGAGCCGATCTCGCGGACCGAGAAGAAGTCCGCCACCCACACATCGCCGTCCCCGTCCACGGCGACGCCCCCGGGCGCGATGAAGCCCTCCTGATTCAGTTCACGCAGCTGCCCGCCGGGGTTCAACCCGAGCAACTGTCCATCACCGAAGGCCGTCGTGTACAAGGTGCCGTCCTCAGCGAACGCGAGGTTGTCGAGCACGCCATCGATGTCGGCGAGCACCTCCCAGTCGCCGGTGGCGACATCAACACCGATCACCTGGCCCTCCGCAAAGTCGACGGCGTGGAGCACACCGTCAGGGCTGAACGCCACCGCGCCCGGTACGTGGAAACCGTCGGCAACGATCTCGGCTGTCCGGAATCGCCACGTCCACATCGACGCGGACGATCGCCTGACCGAAGAACAACGGCCCGTACAGCAGCCCATCAGGACCGAAGTCCATACCGTTGAACCCGACCAGATCAGGGATCACGACCCGGATGACGGCCAACGTCTCCGGGTCGAGCTCGTACAAGCCATCGCCGAGGAAGTCGCGGGCGACGAACAACCGACCATCGTCGGACAACGTGATCGGGTTTGTGCCCTCACCGACGAACTTGACGAGGTAGCTCCCCCGGTCGAGCATCCCGACGTTGCCGGCGAGGATCTCGGTCCAGTAGATAATGCCGTCGGGTGCAATGACGATGTCATCGGGGCCATGCACGCCACGCTCCGGACCGATCCTATCGAGGATGGCCCCGTTGCGTGGATTGTGCACGGTGATCTCGTCACCAATCACGCTCGCGACGTACACGTTGCCGTCCACCGCGTCGACATCGAGCCCGTTCGGACCGTTCAACACCGACGACCGTCCGATCGGCTTGCCCTGCTCGGCAGAGAACGGCTCGCCGCTATGTGCGAGCACGGGCGTGGCAATCGCAACCGATGCAACGACGATGGTGGCCACGAACTTGTACATGACATCCCCCTTCCCGCCGGACGCACCAAGGCGATGGCCACCCGACGGAGATCACCCCACACGACACAGCAACCACCTATCCCAAACCATTCCAGCGGCTCGCCCGCTGACGCCGAGAACCCGACACCACTCGTTGCAGGCCGTAGTGCTACCGCCAGACCCGCCGAGGCCGTGGCATTTCAACGGCCAACGGGAGCCAACACAAGACCACGCTCCGACCCAGACCGGCGAGGTCCGTTGCCTATGCGCCTGCTTGGCGTGCGGCCCAGCCTGTTCGGGAAGCGTTGTTCGATCGCCCGTGCGTGGGTCCCATGCGATCATGTGTGGGTGGGGTTTGGTGTGCAGCCGTCGGGGACGGTGACGTTCCTGTTCACGGACGTGGAGGACCACACACGGCTGTGGGAGGAGCATCCGGACGCGATGTCCGGGTGGTTGAGTCGTCACGACGAGATCCTCCGGGGGGTGGTCGAGCGGTGGGATGGTTTCGTGTTCTCGACCGCGGGCGACGCGTTCGGTGTGGCGTTTGCCCGGGTGGAGGCGGCGACGGCGGCGGCGATCGAGGCGCAGGGGGCTCTGCGGTTGGAGTCGTGGCCGCCGGGGTGCGAGCTGCGGGTGCGAATGGGTCTGCACACCGGCGAAGCCGACGAGCGAGACGGTGACTACTTCGGTCCGGCGGTGATTCGGGCGGTCGCGGTTGATGGCACTCGGTCACGGCGGGCAGGTTCTGGTGTCGGGGGCGACGGCACGGCTCCTGGAGGGGTCGTTCGACCATGCGTCGATGCTCCGCCCGCTTGGCGAGGTCGAGTTGCGTGGTTTGCGGCGCGTGGAGGAGGTTCACGAGCTGCGCTATCCGGGGCTGGATGAGGAGTTTCCGCCGCTGGCTGTTCACCTTCCGAGATCGCAGAGCCTGCCGAACGTGACCGACGAGTTGATCGGTCGTGACGATGCGGTTGCCGGTGCGACGGCGTTGCTGTCGGGTGCGTCGTTGATCACGTTGACGGGTCCGGGCGGTGTCGGCAAGACGCGCTTGTCGATCGAGGTGGGCACCTTGGCTGGTCACCGATTCGGTGACGGGGTGTGGTTCGTGCCGTTGGCGTCGGTGAGCGACGCTTCGGCGGTCCCCAACGGGGTCGCGGAGGTGTTGGGGGTGCAGGAGACGGCCGGGCGTTCGTTGACCGAGTCGATCGTGGGGGCGATCGCCGGGCGCGATCTGTTGTTGATCTTGGACAACTGTGAGCACGTTGCCGCTCGTGCACGCGGATTCGCGCTCGCCATCGCGCGAGAGGCCGCGCCGGTGGTCGTGTTGGCCACCAGTCGCGAACCGCTGGCGATTGCCGGCGAACATGTGGTGGCGGTCGAGCCGCTGTCGACCACCGACTCGCCCGACGAGTTGGCGCCCGCTGCGCAGCTGTTCATCGAGCGTGCGGCGCGTTCGGACCCGGCTTTCTCCAGCATTGGCAGTCTCGAGGCGATTCCGGTGGTCTGCACGCGACTTGATGGCATGCCGCTGGCGATCGAGCTGGCTGCTGCCCGCGTCCGGGGGCTCGGTTTGGAGGGGTTGGGCACGCACCTCGACCACCGATTTCGGCTCCTCCGCGACCGTGGGGCAGTCGACTCTCGCCATCAGACGTTGCTGGCGACGGTCCAATGGTCGTTCGACTTGCTCGACGAGTGGCTGCGCGAGCTGTTCTGCCGGGCGGTGTGTTCGCCGGCGGGTTCGCGTTGGACGCCGCCGAAAAGGTGTTGGCCTTCGGGACCTCGACTCGATCGACGTCGCCGACGGCCTCGCCGAGCTGGTCGACAAATCGATGCTGCAGACAGAGGAGACCCCATCTGGCCGCAGGTACCGGATGTTGGAACGATGCGCCAGACAGCGCCGACACCATCGATCCCACCAGCCTCGGGTCCACACGCGACCGGTTCATCCGCCACTACGCGGGGACCGGTGCACCGCCGTCGATCGGGCGCTCAGTGGCCCCGATGCGGGAGACGCAATAGTGCGGCGCGCTCCGAGTTCGACAACATCCGCGAAGCAGTACGACTCGCATCAGCAGCCGGCAGCGCCACGACGCCGCAAAGATCATTGTGGCTATGCACAACTTCGGCCTGCAGGCCGTCAACGCAGAGCCGTTCACCTGGGCACTCGAACTCCTCGAACGGGTGCCGAGCGATCACGCCCTCTATGGCGAGCTCCTGATGTCGGCGGCGTGGGGCTGCCGCTCTCGGGGGGATCGCCAGCGGGCACACGAGCTGATCGCCGAGTTCGAGCGGCTCGACGCGGATGGCACGATCGCTCCCGCGCCCGGTCCCTCTCCTGCTCGGCAACATGTACTGGTTCTTCCGACAGACCGATCGCAGCACACAACTCCTGCACCGCGTGATCACCGACGCCCGAGCGGCCGGTGACACCTGGACGGAACAGCGCGGCCTCGCCGTGCTGTCGATGGCCCAGGACTCCTTCGACCGAACTGTGGCCGAGCAATCCGCCCGAGCATCGCTCGCGGTGGGCAGAGCTGCGTCGGCCCCGCTGCTGATCGGCAACGGGCTGTTGCCGCTGATCGGCGTCGTCGTCCACACCGAACCCGAGCGCGCCATCGAGATCGTCGAGGAGATGATCGACGTCGCCCGCGATGCCGGTGACGTTTGGACCGAAGCAACCGGGGTCAGACTCAAAGCACACGCTCTCCCGGGCCGGAGAGCTTGCCGCGGCGAGCCGAACCTACGTCGAGGCGATCGATCTCAACGGTGTCGGCGACTTCGGCGAGCTGCTCTGGTACATGGTGCTGAACATCGTCGAGCATCTCACCCGAGTCGACGATCCAGCTGCCGCAGCAGTTGCGCTCGGCGCATACAGCGCGGCAACCGCCGCACCGTCGGACGACCTCGTGGCTCGAGCGATCGAGCGCCTGCGCGCACGCATCGACCAACAACTCGACGGCCGAGGCGCCGAACTGGAGGCGACGGGCGCGTCGATGCGCCTCGCCGAACTGCTCAACCAACTCCGCTCCCACCTGATCAACCATGCCGACACTTGACCAAACGAGATTGCTGTCGGTTCAGCTGCCGCCGATCATGCAGCGCGTGTGAACAACCTGATGAGCACATAACACTCATCTCCGTGGCACCACCGACCCGTCCGAGAACGGCCTGGCAGCGGCGCTACGACAAATCAATAAGGAAGAGGAATCCCGGAAGGCGAAGACGGACGAGAACGACTCGCAATGGTGACACCTGGTCGACGGCCTACCGTCCACCGGCACGGGTCTCGACTTGTTGTTCCCCTACGATCGCCGCGAATCGTCCGCGTCGCAGCGTTCCGGCCACTCCGCCGACGCAGTTGAGACGCCGAATCAGAACATCACCGGCAACGTGCACCGCAGACCGCTCGCGTATCGGCACATACCGCGGAGCGTTCCTGCCGAGAACGCGCTCTGTATCGCGATCGCTGACGGTGGTCGGCGCTGGCCGTCGACGTATCGCTCGTCGTGCCGGTTCCCGAGCGGGCCCGAGGGCTCTCAGCGCTGCCGATATGGGCACCAGGATGCCCTGCGGAAGGAGGTTTCCCTGAGGCGACGCGGTGGGGAGGTGCGGAGCGCACAGTTGTGGGCCGGGCCGCCGAACGTCGAACTTGCGAGTTGCACCCACTCGGTTCTTCCGAGGCATCCGCGGGTGCCGACCGCAATCCTCAACGGTGTCGTGGCGTCAATCGGGGATTCCCGCTCGCGCAAGGGCGCCCAAGTAGCGATCGAACGTCCCCGGGCCTCCGAACGGCGTCAGGTTCTCACGCAACCATCCGATGGTGATTTGGCCAAGACCCAACAGGTCCTCAACGACGGCGACGGCTCGAACGTGATCGCCCTCCAACTCGAGCGAGGCTGCCAGGAGTCGCAGCGACGGCGGATTGTGCGGTGAGCCATCGAGGGAACAGGACGCGTACGCAGCGGCAGCCTCGTAGTCACCGTCTGAGAATCGGGCGAGCGCACGAGCGACGTCGGTGACGGGCAACATCGGATCGAACGGGCTGAGCTCGCTCGCGATCGGCCCATTCATCCGCTCCTGCGCGGTCGCCGCTGGAATCCGTAGACAATCGAGAGCCAGATCGCAGCAAGGGCGAGGCTGGGATTCAACGCGATCGCTCGGCGCAGGTGCCGCTCGGCGGGCGCGAACTCACTGCGCACTGCCTCGATGAATCCAAGCAGGCACCAGGCGAACGAGTTGCCCGGGTCGATCTCGCTGGCCCGGCGCGCCGCCGAGATCGACTGCTCCTCATTGCGTTCGGCGCCGAACTGATACCACGGATTCGCGAAGATGAACGCGAGACCGCAGAGAGCGAGTGTGTTCTCAGGATCCGTTGCGAGCGCTTGGTCGAACTGATCGTGCGCCTGTTGCCTGGAGGACGCAGACGAGTCCATGCGGTAGATGGCGCTCCACGCACGGATCGAGAGTTCCCACGACGAGAGTGAAGGGCGTGTCGGGCCAGGACCTCGCCACGCCGACACGTACTCCGGCACGATCGACGCAGCGAGCGACCGCACGATCTCATCCTGAACCTGGAACAGGTCGTCCACGACGCGATCGAAGCGTTGGGACCAGACAGGATGTCCGGCCGCGAACATCGATCAGCCTTGCAGTGGCACGGACGTGATCACCGGAACGTCGAACGCTGCCCTCCACGACGAAACCAGCACCCAACCGACGCCCGGAACCGACCCCATCTGCTGCCTCACGACCAGCGATCTCCGACGACGAACGTGCAACCACGCGGAACCAGTGGAACTGCGACAAGAGCGTGATGAGGTCCTCGACCATGCCATCGGCGAAATGATCCTGGTCAGGCTCACCTGAGAGGTTCTCGAACGGCAACACAGCGATGACCGCTGGACCATCACGCCGAGCGACCGAGGTCGGCGCCCCTGCCCCTGAGCGCCATCGCCAGCCGTGAACCGACCTCGAGATGTTCTTGAGCGCCAGCTCGCCGGCATCGACGAACTCGTCGGCGAGCGAGTGCGGGAGCTTCTCACGAGTCGAAGCCGAGATCAGCACACCACCCGGCTCCGCTGCACCCTCGAGACGAGCGGCCAGGTTGACGGAGTCACCAAAGAGATCACCATCGCGGACGACTACGTCGCCCACATGGACCCCTACCCTGATCTGAAGCCGGTCATCCGCCCCCCCCCCGGTTGTTCGCGATCGCCGACTGAACGTCGAGCGTGGCCCGTACGGCGTCGACGACCGACTTGAACTCGGCGAGCACGCCGTCGCCGGTGGTCTTGAAGACCCGACCCTCGTGCCGGGTGATCAACGGGTCAATCACCTGCGCGCGCAAGGCGAAGAGGCGGGCCAGCGTGCCCACCTCATCCCGCTCGACCATCGCGGAGTACCCGACGACGTCAGCTGCCCAGATCGCAGCAAGGCGACGAGCCTCACCCATGCGCAGCCAGATTCATCAGGAGTCGCTCCGTCGATGCCGCTTCGCCGTTGCGGCGTCGTGATCAAGCAGGCGACCTTGGAAGCCATCGAAATCGGACATTGAATACGACGCTAGCTCGACGCATGAACGAGCGAACCCATGTCAAGGCCGGTGACGTCACGCAGCAACACGTTGTCACCGACGCACGTGCCACACCCGATCCGAATGCCGCTTGACCCGATCGCCGAGAGCCGCCCAGGTACGGCACATCTTCCCGAGTGGATGCGGGCGATATTGCGCGATCGGCAGGTGCGGCCCGGAAGCCGATCGTCTTGCCGATACCAGGACGGGGCAGGAGGCCCCGGCCGGCGTCGATATGCGTACACATCCGGGCCTTGCGCGCCTCGGTCCACGGATTCGTCGATCTCGAACTCCGGGGCGGCCTCGGCCTCCGCGACGACATCCACGACTCGTTCTCCACCACCACCAACCTCGTGATCGAGGCCATCGCCGCCCACTCGACAAGACGCTCCTTGACGTCGTTGCGCACGATGAACCAGCAGGTCGAGTCGGTGGCCCGATCGTGGCTGGACACGGCAGGACTGCTGGCTGACAAGGCCGAGTGATCCGCGGCCTCGGTCGCTGGTTCGAGTACGACGGCAAAGTCGTCCGCCGGCCGCCGTCGACCTTCGCTCCTCGCGTGGTCAGTCGGAGCCACCTCGTACCGCGGTCTTGCGCGAGTGCGGCTCGTACTCGAAGTCGCCGCCGTGCGTCACCTCGTCGATCAGCTCCTGACGCTCCATGCCCTTGCGCGACGGCGTGACGATCATCAACAGGCTCGGCAGCACCAACAGCGACACCAGCAATGAGAAGAAGATCATCACCGCCGTCAGGACCCCGAAGGTCACGAACATCGGCATCGGCGCCAACGCCATGATCAGGAAGCCGCCGATCGAAGTCATCGCCGAGATCGCCAGCGCCCCACCGGTGCCCTCGCCGGTCCTGCGTAACGCTGGGAACCGGCTCGGCTCGTGCTCGAACTCCTCGACGAAACGCATCGTGAAGTGAGTGGCGTAGTCCACACCGACACCCACCGCGATCGCCGCGATCGTCGCCGTGATGACGTTGATCTTGTACCCGACCACGTACATGAACCCGTAGATCCACATCACGACGAGCACGATCGGCACCAGCGAGATCACCGCGTATCGACCCGAGCGCTTGAGGATCGACGCCGTCCGCCGCCCGAAGCCGCGGAACACGAAGAACAGGGCGACGAAGACGAGGATCGCCGTCAGCAACAACGCCACGGGCAGCGACAACAGCATCGCGTCCGTGAAGGCGTCGAGCGTGTTCTGGGTCATGATCGCACCACCGGACACGCGGACGACCACGTTGTCGCCTGCGACCTGCTCCTCCAGCGCTCGGCCGGCGTCCTCGAGCGCATCGCGGGCCGGAAGGATGATTTCCTCGTCGGTGATCGTGGCGATACTGACCCCGATCAGGGTGGCCTGTTCACCGTCGCCGACGAAGAGAAACGTCTCAGTCCGGTCCGGGGTGAAGACCTCCACGGCCGTGTCGTCGACGACAGCATTGGTGTCGACGTATTCGTAGATCGCAGCCACCTGTTCGGATGTGTCGGCCAGCCCGTCGCCATCCGAATCGGTGATCTCGACACCCGTCGATGCCTCGATCGCGTCCCGCATCGGTCCCGAATCGGTGGCGATCCGCACGACCGTGGCCGCGGTCGGCCGGAAGTCGATGTCGCCGTCGAAGTCGCGCACGAACTCGGCGTCGGCTGCCTCGATCTGCACTTGGGCCGCCTCGATCGCAGCGAGCGTAGTGGGCGACGTCAGGTCGCCCTCGACGAAGACGTAATCGAAGTTGCCTTGCGGCCCGTAGTACTCGAGGCTCTTGTCGAAGCCCTTGATCAGATCGGTGTCCTCGGAGAAGAACTCGCGGACGTCGAACCCCGACTCGACGCGCGTGGCGCCGACGAGGCCGAGCGCGGCGAGGATCGCCACCGCCGGGAGCGTGAACACGCGCCATCGGGCAAGGAAGTGAACGAGATCTCCCGCGGCCTTGAAGCCGTGGCCCGCCCCCTTCACTTCGTCGGTCAGCGGGCGCTCGGCGGCGGCCGCCACGCTGTTGCGTCGACGCGTGAGCAAGAAGGGAACGACCAAGAACAACAGGAGGAACACCGCGTAGACAACCCAGCCGACGGCGGGAAACACGATCGCCAGGGTGACGGCGATGCCGCCGATGAGCGCGGCGATCACGAACCCGACCTTCTGAGCGGCGATGCGCAGATGGGTGAGATCGGCGGGCCGCGGACCGAGCCGACTCTCGACAGACAGCAGCAGCTTGGGGACGACCCAGCCGAGGACCAAGTAGCAGAGCACCAGTCCGATCGCGCCGGCAATGCCGAACTCGATGATCGCCTCGATGCCCGAGACCGCGTTGGACAGGAACGCCGCGGCCGACGAGGCGACGGCCAGGGTCAGCGCGGCGAACACGGCGGTCTCGCCGAGGGGGTACGCGCGCTCACGCGAATGCCCGTCGACCTGCTCCTCGCGGGCGCGGCCGCTGCCGTGGATGAAGAAGTCGACGCCGAAGCTGATCAATGCGATCGGCACGATCATGATCAGCAGCGGCGAGCCGGTCTTGAGTCCGATCATCGCGTTGATGCCGTTGAACGCCATCATCACCACACCGAGCCCGGCGGCCACGAACATCGCCGCCCAGTACGAGCGCAACAGCGCGCCGGCGATCATCAGAATGAACGCGACGGCGCCGAAGATGAAGGGAGCGGCCGCCGCACCCTGCTCCTCGCTGACGAGGCCGCCATCGATGAACAGCCCGATCGACGTCACCGACGCCTCGTCGCCCCGCAGGATGTCCTGCACGTCGCGCAGCCAGCGCTCGGCGTCGAGGTCGGACTCGCCGTCGAACCCCTCGACCTTCTCGCCATCGAACGTATCGACGTCGTAGACCACGTTCACGAAGAACGCCGGCGACTTCCACACGACAACGTCGACACCATCGATCGTCGTCGGCTCACGCGTCGTCGAGGTGGTCGACAGCAGGAACCGCAGCGAGCCCGTCGTCGCGCCGTCGGCGAGCAACTCGGACAGCGCCGCCTTGACCTCAGCATCGGAGGAGGCGTCGAGACCGCCCGGCAGCGCCTCGTCGACCGCGTTGGCGATCGAGTAGACGCCATTCATCGTCACGCCGATATCGCGGTTGAACACGGTCGCGAGGTGCAACTGTGACTCGGGGTCCACGAGGACCGCGTCCTGGTTCTCCTTCAGTTCCAGCAGAGCGTCCCTCGTCAGCACGTCACCGCCGTCGGGAGCATCGGCGATGAACGCCGCTGTGCGAGTCGGCGACGACGCGGAGAACAGGTCCACCACGCGGGCGTCGGTGTCGTAGATCTCCCCGCTCGGGTCGAACGACGGCTCGCTGTCGTCGGCGATCACCGGCGTCAGGACCCCAAGCGCGATGGCGACCAAGAGGACCACGATCGCCAGCGGCCAGGCGTTGCCACCGATCCACTCGAAGACGCCATATCCCTTCTCGCCGCTATGCGGCGCGGCGGAGTTCTGCACGGCGGCGCCTTGCTCGGCATCATTCTCGGGCATACCAACCTCCCACGTGATCTCCTGTGGCGTACGTCCGCACGCCACATTGCCCTGTTCGCCCCGTACCGATTCCCAACATCGCGCGCAGTGGCCAACGAGTCAATAACCGGGGCGTTGCCCCCCGGTCGCCAGATTCGACGGCCAATGAGTACAAGACACCGGCAGGATCGAAGAACCCTCGGGGACTCCAACCCCACGACCCGGAGGCAACCTCCACCGCCCGACCCGAGAACCGACTTCTGGCGAAGTGTGGGGGCTTCGACTGCTGATCGGGTGGCGCATAATCCCACCTCGGCGAGGGGGCCGCACCCCACGCAGGATCGGCACGTCTGCGCTCGGTTCGGCGCTCAAGAATGCTCGGCGATTCGAGCAGAGGTGGATCACTTCACGCGGCTACTCGGGGTCGAGACAGCCATCACCGTCGTAGTGATAGTGGCGAAGAGAGTTGGCGAGTTCGACGATGACTCGCTGGAGAGATGGAACAGACTCCGCGGCAGCGCGTAGTCCGTCGCCGTACTCGTCGTAGGCCGCGTTCACGACATCCCAGTCAAGGCTCTCCAGAGTGTCGAAATACTCGACGTCGGGCTGAACGGGTCGACCGCATCGAACGCAGCGGCCGTCCTCAGACCCACCGACGAGACTCAAGTCAGGGGCGGCGAACAGGCGAAGATCGCTCACCGCCGCAGCCGTCAGACTCGCTCGGGTCCGGCCTCTCGGCCGACCGCGAGGTGCTCGGAACGCGCGGTCCGCGTCGCCTGCGACGCCGCCCTTGATCGGCACGTCGAGCTCGGGGGATGCGTTCGGGATTGCCGCCCCGCTGGGCTCGCCTGCCCAGGCGTCGTCGGTGGGCGTGGATGTCAGCGGCTCCGGTAGACGTCGCCGCGGTGTTCGATTCTGAGAACCGTGACCTCTCGGGTGTCATCGCTGACCCGGTACAGGACCCGATACGTGCCACGTCGTGCACTGTGAATGCCTGCGAGCTCGTTGCGCAGCGCTCGACCGACCCGGTGCGGGTTCTCGATCAAGGCTCCGGTCAGGAAGTCGATCACCGCGGTTGCGATCGATTCAGGGACTTCCTCTGCAATGGCTCGAGCGGCGGGGCGAGCAACGACGAGTTCGTAGATCGCCTCGGTCATCGAGTGGGGCTTGAGCGGAGTGCGCGCACTGCGTCGACGCCACGAACGACGTCGCCTGATGCGACGGCGGCTTCGGCCTCGGCGAGCGCCTTGACGGCCTCGGTGTCGCCGAGGAGTGCGAGCGTCTCTTCGAGGCTGTCGAGGTCGTCGGGGCTGATCATCACCGCTGCGGGTCGACCGTTGCGGGTGACCACGATCCGTTCGTGTTCGCGATCGACGCGATCGACGAACTCGGAGAACCGATCCTTGACGTTGCGCAGCGAGTCCGTCGTCATGGCCATGATTGTGCCACGCCCTCCTCGGCGGAACAACTCGCCACCAACGACGTGTCACCTCGCAAGCGCTCGGAAACGCGCGCCACGACATCACAGCTGGACCCGCTCTACATCGGCACGTAGGCGCTCGGTCAGGTGCGCGAGAACGCGCGCCGCCGGAGCTGAGGACGAATGGCGGCCGGGCCCGATCGTCTTGTCGGGACTGAGCGGGATGAGGCGTTCTCGCCGGCGTCGCTGCGAGCGCCGCTGTGGCGGCGTTGCCGGATGCTGGTCGACCCGGCACCGGACGGTCCGTGCAGATGGGGGCTGCTCGCTATGGTCAGCAGCGTGGGCGTGTGCGGCGTGATTCTCTCGGCGGGCCGGGGCACCCGGTTGGCGCCGTTCTCCGACACTCGGCCGAAGGCGTCGTTTCCGGTCGGCTCGAGGAGCCTGCTCGAACGGGCGGTCGAGTTGGTACGTCCCTTTGTCGAGGAGATCGCTTTGAACGTCAGTGGGCACGCGGACTGGTTCGCAGCGCACGTGCTGCCCGGTGTGACGACGTTCGAAGAGGGATCCGACCCGCTCGGTACCGCTGGCGGGCTGTACAACATGCAGGAATGGATCGGCGACCGCGACGTCGTTGTCCTCAACGCGGACTCGGTGCTCTTTGGTGATGTGGCCGACTTCATCGGCGGACGCGACCAGGCACCGACGCGTCTGCTGGTCACGCTCGACCGTGCGTCGCCCGACTTCGACGGTCTCTGGCGGTTCGTGGGGCTCTCGACGATGAACCAAGCCACCATTGCCAGGATCGGGCCCGATACCGAGGATCTGTACCGCGACTTGTGGAAACGACAACTGGCCGACGGCGAGGCTGACCTCGTGCCGTTCACCGGACTGGCGATCGACGCTGGGACGCCGGCCAACCTGCTGGCAGCGAATCTGGTCGAGAGCGCTGGCAGAACCGTTGTCGAGCCCGGCGCATCGGTCGAAGGCACAGCCGATCAGTGCGTCGTGCTCACCGGCGGCGAGGTACGGGCGGGTGAGCACCTGCAGCTCTGCGTCGTCGACGGCGACGCACGATTCGACCTGCCGACCAACTCGATCATCCCGGTTGCGCCGGGCCGACGGGATTGATCGCGACCCCTGCGACCATGTCCGCAAACGATCCATCCGTGCGGTGGATACAACCGGCGCAGAAACGCACCGCAACATCGGCGTGCGAGCGGTGCTGACGCCGATCATGAACAACACCGCTCGTCGCGCCGACCAACCACTCCTGATCGGCACATCCCGATCGGCGCGCTCGCCCGTCGAGGGCGCCCAGATCAGCGACCAGAACGCTCCGTTCGGTTCCAATTGCTCCGGGATTTCCGGGCACTCGGCTTGGGCCGATCTGCGGCGCGTCTCGTCTGTTCTCGGTCGTGATTACGTGCGCCGTTCTCGAGTGCCCTGCAACGGCACATCAGGGTCGCTGTAGCGGGTCTCGTGGGTGAGCAGACGAAGTCGATGGCGTCACGGGCCGTCGGGCGTGTCGAACAAGTTGTTCACTCTGAGCGGGAACCGGTGGGCGTGCAGTAGCGCCACACCTTGGTGACGCCGATCCAAGCCCTTGTCGTTGCGTCGAGTGTCGCGATCGGGTTGGTCAGTTGCAGTTCGGATGACTCCCTTGGCAGTCCCACGAGCTCATCGATCTCGGCTCGCATCGACCCCTATGCCGAGCACCGAATCGTCATCGACCGTGGCTGACTTCGGCTCGAGGATTGCCGTGACGACGACAAGCCTGCTCTCCGCGCTTGACCCGGGCGGCGGCCTACTGGGTCCGGTCGCGTACTGGAAGGACTATGACGACGACGAGTTCCTCTGCTGTGAAGAGGCTGCGATCGTTGGCTTGCTCGAAGTCGACGGCTCATGTCTGTTCATCACGGACTCCCCCGGAACGAGTCGTGAGCCTTTGCTGTTGCCGTTCGGGACGACGTGGGACCCGGCGTCTGAGAGCGTGACGTTGCCGAATGGGCTGACGATGACCGACGGGGAGACGTTCGAGCTGTCAGGTGGAAACCACGGGCTCGATGCCCTCGCACGCTTCACAACCAACACGGCTGTGATCGAACGACTCGAGGGTGAGTCGGTGCGGTGTGCCGGGCGGGCGCCGTGGAGAGATACAGGATCCGGTCCGCCCGCTTGCCGTCGAGCTCGTCGAGGTGGGAGGCGAGCCGCTCGACGTCGTCGAGGGCGGTGACGTCGCCCGTGAAGTAGTTCAGTGATCGGGCGAACGTCTGCCACGAAGACGCCGAGTAGTCATCCGGCAGCTGCTCCCGCACGGAGGCCTCGAGGCCGTTGCGGAACCCGTCGGTGCCTAGGCCGCGACCGCGCCATGCCGACGATCATTGTCTCTGGAGGAAGGCGGTTGCGGAGGTGCAGGCGATACAGCGCCGGGACGAGCTTGCGGCTGGTGAGGTCGCCCGAGGCGCCGAAGAGAACGAACGTGTGGGGCATGATCATGACCGCCGTGGTGACGCTCCACGAATCCCCATGTGTCTCGTGAGGAACCGTCGCCGACCGGACGAACGCCAGACCCGGGCGCCGCTGCAACCAGGGAGAGATCGTGTGTCCACGGCTGCCCTCCCAGGTCGTTCCCTCGGAGGGTCAGCAGTCGACGGTTCGTGCTGGTGGAGTTGCCGGCGTCAACGGAGCGGGTTCGCCGGCGCATTGGCTGGGCGCGGGTCGTGTTCCGCGAGCTGTTCCGGCGGTCGGTGCGGTGCCGAGCGGAAGGTCTTGGCGTCGGCCAGGTTGAGAGCGGTGTGTTTGGAATAAATAGTGCTAAACGATGTTAAGAAAGTCTGTAAAGGAGTCATCATGACTAACTCAATTCGTCTCAAGCTGCCGTTCCTGATCGCAGGCTTCCTCTCGTTCCTGTTCTCGGTGTGGCTCTACTTCGTGCAGGACGAGCAGACCGCAGGGATCTTCGTTGGCCTGTGGGTGCCATCGATCCACTCGCTGGGCACGCTCATCCTCTCGCCGGTCGAGTCCGACGCCCAACGAAATCGCGAGGAGGTGCTGACGTCATGAACACCTTGTTGTTCGCCGTTGGGATCTTCGTCTTCATGATCACGGTCTACGGCACCGTGGTGGCCGGAGGTGTGACGCTCAAGCGCAAGCAGAAAGCTGAGCTCCCGCCCGACCAGAAGATGGTCGTCAACGCCGACGGCTGGGAAGTGATCACGACCACGCCCGAGGGAGGCGCCGAAAACTCCGGCCCGCCCACGTCGTGATCCGCTGTCGCTGACCCCGGCGACCTCGGAGCGCAATACCGCCGACGGGTTCGTTGCCCATGATCTCCGCCATTTCGTGAGCGAAGATCTACGCAACTCTTCGGTCTTCGTAGGGCACCACGGTGGTGCTGCCGTAGTGATCAGAGCCCTTGACGTCACAGGCGACGCGAGTCGACGCAGCGAGGTGTGGCCGGCTTCTGTTGTGAGACGTCGGGTGTGTGTCGTAGTACATCCGTGACAGTCCCCTCCGGCTGAGCGACACCTCTGCGGAGATCACGGCGGACCACGTCGCGACGTCGAGGCGGCCTGTGAGACGGGCTGCTGAGGCGGCAGATTGAGCACCACTGGCAGACGCAAGCGGAGCGTGCACCCGTGGGGGCTCTCGCCATAACCTCCCAGTCACCGAACGAGCCCCGACCGACCAGTCGGCGGGAGCGATCGGGCTGCGCTCGCGTCGATCGACGTGTTACGCCGACGAGATCCGGCCGCATCACGAGGTACACCTCGGCCAGAAGGATGCGGCGGTCCGCATTGCCAGTGCGTCACATCATCGCAACTGATCAACTCGGTGCTGTTTCGAAGAATTCGATCAGCTCGACTGAAGTCGACGGCGGCACCGGCGGCCGCCGCCGTGGACCTGCGATGGTCGATGCCTCGGTGACCCGACGGCGGGACGAGCCGTCTCGTCACGCGGATCGGGTGTGGCACTTTCGATGGGTTGCCGGTCATGACTCCAGCTGCGTTGGTGGCCGCCGCCCGAGACTGTCGATCCAACGCGCACGTTCTCTACTCCAGGTTCCGAGCCGGAGCCGCAGCGCCGACTGATCAAGACGAAGTGGTGCCGGGGGTGATCGTCGAGAACGTCTCGCTTGGGCTGGCGATGTGCGCCGAGCGCGTCGCACTCTGCTCGACGATCGCCGCCGGAGCCCGACCGCTCGCGCTGGCTCTCGTAGCCCCCCGAACTGGCGAGGATCTCACCTGGCCGTGCTGCGCCTGCCTCCAGGTCGCACTCGAGCTCGGTGGCCCGTCGATGCCGATCTACGCCAGCTCGGTCGCAGACGACGCCCCGGTCAGCGAGTCGACCGTCGCTGCGCTCCTCCCGAACGGACCCTTCGTGCGACGCTGACGACGCCCGACACGCGGGCAGCGCGACGCTGGCCCGTCACTTGCGATCGACCTGGGGTACCGCGGTTCTCGTGCCGTCCGATCTGCAATGCAGTGTTGGAGCGAATCGAAGGCATCGAGCCTTTGAGGGTGTTTGACCCGGAGTGGCAGCGCCGGTCAGCTGACACGGGTCGGTGACGCAGATAGGTGGTTCCCGCTGGGAGGGCAGAGTGGACGGCGAAGGTCACCTGGCTGGACGATGCCGGCGTTGCAGCGTTCGATGCCGAGTTGCCATCGTTCTCCGTCAACCGGCGCAGTCACCGCAGCCACATGTTCGGGATGCCGCGTTCGCACCAACTCCCGAAGCGTCGCCAGAACACGTTCATGCTGCGGATCCAGGACCCTTCGGCGCGGCGGCGAACGTCGGTGTCGAGTTGGAGTCGCATCAGTGTCGTGTCCTCGGCTGCTCCGTCGTCCACCCAGAACTGGAGCCGCGTCGGCCGGAACAGGGCGTGGCTGACCGCGTAGCTGCCGTAGAAGTACTGCAGGTCACGGTACTGCTCGGGTTCGATCGTGCCCAGCACCCCGGAAAACGACATGAAGGGCCCGACGTGGGCGTTGTAGACCCCCTCTGAGAATCCCGACTCGCCGGCGGGGTTGGTGAGGAACTCGACCCGGAACGGAGGGATCTGTCCGTCCACGAACGTCGCCGGGTCGCACAACCACGACCACACCGCCGACCGGGGGCGACCGATCTCCCACCGGTGCTCGTACACGTTGCGCACGAAACCGGGCGGCGGATGTTGCGGGAACGGCGCCACCGACATGATCGGGCCCTCGATCGGAAGTCCAGATGTCTCCATCGCGACAGTTTCGCCGATCCGGGACGAGGAGCCCAGCGGGCATCGGTTCGACATCGAGCCGCACGGTGACGCGGTGAGCCAGTAGCGTGCACGGCCGCATGGTCCTCGTGGTGCTGGCGCTCATCTCGGGACTGTCGTTCCTGTACTACGGCTTCCAGATCCTGTTCCGGACTCGACTGAGAGAAGAGTTCACCCGGTACGGGATGCCGGGGGTTCGCAATTTCGTCGGCGCAGTGGAGATGCTCGGTGGTGCCGGAGTCGTGTTGGGGCTCGCATTCTCACCCTTGGGAGCCCTCGCTGCTGCCGGACTGACGATCTTGATGATGCTCGGGTTGATCGTCCGCGTCAGGCTTCACGATGCACGGCGTGTCATGGTGCCTGCTGCGTTGCTCGGAGCCCTGAACGCGGTGCTCGTGGTGCTGTTCCTCAATTCGTGACGTCCGTGTTCTGCTGCGACGGCGTGCCGTTCAAGATCGCGGAGATGGTCGACAGCGAGAAGACCGACAACGCCGGGAGGTAGCGCTTCACGGGATCGCCGACCTTGATGTGCATGCCGATCGCGCCGAGCATGAACATCGCGAGGCCTACCGACGCCGGGCGGACCAGCCGTGGCTGCACGTGCCCCACCAGCATCAGCCCCGCAAGGCTCACCTTCACGGCACCGACTGCGTACATCGTGGTCTCCGAGAGTCCGTACTCCTCGAACTCTTCTTTCATGTTGGTCGCGCCACCGCCTCGATAGCCGGTGTCCTTGTTGAACCGGTTGAACCAGACGTTCAGGATCCAAAGGGCAGCGACGGTCTGAGCCAGCTTTCCGATCATGCGCATAGACAAGTAGAGCCCTCCAATTGGCGAACGGGCCCACACTACAGGCCCACGCCGCGGCCACCCGCTGTGGAAGATCTCGCCACTCCCGGGCAGCACCCTACGGAACCTCTCAGGGTCAGGCAGCACGGGAGGGCATGCGCTGCACTCTCCCGAGTTCCGCCAAAGGCGGCCAGATCTGCTCTGTCACCACCAGCAACGTTGTCGAGCTCGAACCGCTCGGTCGCCGGCCGCTCCTCGCGCCGTGACCGCCTGATATCAGGCGCATATTGCGAACCGCACCTGGCGATCGCGATACGTCGCGCTCGTTCCCGCTTACCCCTGAACGGCGCCCCAGGGGACCCGCGATTGGTCGGTGTCGAACCGCCATCTACCGGTCTCCAGAGACGCTGCTCGACCCGCCCAAACAGCGCTGCGCCACGCCACCGGCCAACAGGGTCGAGCGAACGTCGTATCGCGTTCCGGCCTGCACCCGTGAAGCCCTGGCTCGGCCGAGCCGTGGGATTGGTGGGAGGGGAAGGGACCGCCGATGCCGCACTGGTGGCATAGGCTGGGATGGTGCCGCGTGACACACACGACGCAGTCGTTGACGCTTCCGTCACCGAACGGATTCGTTCGATCCTGTCCGAGCTCGAGGCTGCGGACTTCGAGCTCCTCGACCCACCGGCGGAGATCTGGGAAGCAATCGAGGCGTCGATCACTTCGAGCCCGTCCCCGTCGCGGAGGGAACCGCCGTCGCGTGACTTCCGTGCGAACACAGTCGTCGAGTATCTGATCGACGCCAACGACGTCGTGATCGACGTGGGGCAGAGTTGGGCCGAGATCGCCCGTGACAACGGCGCCCCCGAGCTGGTGGTCCTGCCGTCGGGCCGTACCTTGTGGACCTACTTCGACAGCGATGAGACCAAGGACCTGTGGCAGCAACTCGTCGAGCGCGTTCGAGCCTTGCAGAAGGGAGCTGAGGTTCCGCTTCGATGCGATGCCCCTGACGCCCGGCGGTGGTTTGAGATGTCGATCACGCCGGAGCCCGATGGCCGGGTGCAATTCCGTTGCGTTCTGGTCTTCGAGGAAGCCCGGCCGCCGGTATCGTTCCTCGACACCAACTCAGAACGAGACGTCGGTCTTCAGCCCGTTCCGCTGTGCAGTTGGTGCGGGCGAGCCCAGGATGGATCTCGTTGGCTCGATATCGAAGAATTCGTTCAAGCCACCCGCCAGTTGGAGCGCTCGTCGGTGCCCCCGATCGCCCACGGGATCTGCGCGTCCTGTCGCGATGAGATGTCGGCGGAGCTGCTCGTTCCTGGTCGCCACCGCGAATCTACGCATTGACCCAGGAGGCCGCTTGTCTCGGCCCGGGTGCCCGCCGAGAAGCGCTGGGGCGACGAGAGGTTCCGGTCCTCCACGCGCGGCGTGCCATGGGTCATTGGGGACACAGGTCGATCCAGTCGATCTCGAGACGGAAGGGACCGTCGACCCCGTCACTGATGAGTCAGCCCCATGCGGGTGGCCAGATGCTTCCGAAAGGGCAGGTCGTCGATGGGCCGACCGAAGATCGCTGGGGACAGTTTGTCGAACGAAACCGAGATGGTCTGCCACTCTCCGGGAGCGGCGAACTCGATCAGAGCCCGGTGCGAAACTCGACGATTGCCAGAGGCAAGGTCATCGTCGAAGGTCACCATGTAGGCACGGTCGTCGGGCCGTGCCCGGAGTTCGATGCGGTCGTAGGGGCCGAGCGCCTGCGGTTCGAGCGGCAAACGCAGCGATGAGAAGCCGCCACCGTCGGTGTCGATCTCTCCTTCGAAGATCAGGATCCCGACGTCGAACGACAGCCCACCGACTGACCGGCCACCCATCACGTCGTCGTTGACGACCAGACCATCGTTGGTTGGCCTCATCGGAGTCGAAGTCGGCCAGGCGGCGGCATGGGGCTTGATCGTCGTTGGGGCGCATTGTGGTCGTCTCCGGTATCGGTGTCGTGGGATCCGTGCCTTCGCGGCCCGCATCGGAAAGCATCCGGCGCTCACCACCCAGACGTGCCGGGCTCACCCTTGAACGGGCCGACAACGTCGTCGGTGATCCATCCTCCGTAGAAGCCACCGGCTTGGGGTCGCACCACTCCATCCACCGTGCAGCGGACCCGGCCCGGGTAGAACGAGATCCAACCGGCGTAGTCAACCGGCTGAGCGTCGAGGGGTGTCACGTACCGCCGGCTCCCTGGCGCTGTCGTCGCACCGAGATGCGCGTCTCGGCCGGGTCGGTTCAGGTCGGCTGCGACGACGTCGCTTTCATCTGAGAACGACTCATTGTCGTCGGGCAGAGCTCGGCACCGATCGAGCCGGTCGCCAACGCCGCACCGAACGATGGCGCGTCGTCGATCGCGATCGACCGCCGCTCCTTGCGCTTCCCCTCGGCCGCCGACACGCCTCCGCACTTGGCGTGCTGGTCGGCCGGCGGCGCCCCACCGGCGGTGTCGTTCAGCACGGCCAGGCGCGACGTCAGCGCCGCATCGGCGGCATCGAACCAGCCCAAACCGCGCGGGTCAGGCGATGGACGAAGCCCGGGCGTGGAACCCCGGGTCTTTCAAGACAATTTCGATATTCATGTCCTTCGAAAATGACTTCACGTACTCGGCGACACAGTTCGAAATCGTGCTCGGAGTCTTCACACTGACCGCTGCGGTCTTCGCTTCGGTGTTGGTGTACTCGCTGGCCACGGCCGGCGGCATCTCTCCCCGATATCGCCTGACGTCGTTCCTGACCGGCGTGGTCATGGTGTCGGCGACGATCGAGCTCGGTCTCTTGGCGCTGCGGTGGAACAACGTGTTCTCGTGGAACGGCTCCGTGTACGAGCTGACCGGAGATCTCTTCTCCAACGGCTTCCGCTACATGAACTGGAGCATCGACGTGCCGGTGCTGCTGACACAGCTCCTGATCGTGGCGGGCATCACCGGCGTCACGTTCCGGAAGCGCTGGGCGTCGTTCGTCGTGGCCGGACTGGCGATGATCTGGACGGGGTACATCGGCCAGTTCGACGAGATCGACGGCGGCGCACAATTCTGGGTGTGGGGCATCATCAGCACCGTGTTCTACCTGTGGCTGCTGTACGTGGCGTGGCAGACCGTGAACGACGCCAAAGCCAAGGCGCCTCCGGAGGTTCGGCGGCTCTTCGCAGCAGTCTGGATCCTGTTCCTGGTCTCGTGGACGATCTACCCGCTCGGCTACCTCATGCCCCAGATCAGCGCGTCGGCAAACGGAGTCGTCGCCCGCAGTCTGGTGTACAGCTTCGCCGACATCGCCTCGAAGGCCGTCTACGGCGTCATGCTGGCCGTCATCGCTCAGAAGCTGAGTGCCCATGACGGCTACCAGCCGGCCATCGAAGCCGAAAAGGCCTTCGTCGACGCCGACTAGCGGATCCGTCGACCGTCGTCAGACGGGTCGAACCCGCCTTCGGCGGCGCCCACGAGTCCGGGCGCTCTGCTGCGTAACCGCAGCGTCCCGGACAGCACCCGCTTGGCTGCCTGGTATCCGCAAGCACCGTGGATGCCCCCTCCCGGCGGAGTCGAAGCGGAGCAGATGAACACCGACGGGTTCGGCGTCCGGTAGGTCCGCATCGTCGGTCGCAAGACCAGCTGGGTCCCGTTGTGGGCGCCGCCTGCGATGTCGCCGCCCACCATGTTGGGGTTCATCCGGTGGAAATCGGATGGGCTGGTCACGTGGCGGGCCGCCACGAGGTCTCTGAACCCGGGGGCGAACCGCTCGATCTGATGCTCGATCGCATCGATGGGGTCGCCCTGGTAGCCGTGGGGAACGTGGGCATACACCCACAGTGTGTGCCGGTCGTCGGGGGTACGGGTCGGGTCGAACACGCTCTGTTGGACAACCAGGACGAACGGGCGGTCGGGCATACGGCCGGCGTTCACTGCTGCTTCGGCTTCGGCCATCTCGTCGAAGGAGCCGCCGACGTGGACCGTGCCGGCCCGACCGCAATCGGGATTCGTCCACGGCACCGGTTCGGTCAGCGCGTAGTCGATCTTGAACGCCCCCGGACCGTGTCGGAATCGTTCGAGCCGGCGACGGAACCGCTGCGGGAGCTCGTCACCGACGATCGTCGACACCTGTGCCGGGTTGGTGTCGAACAGCACCGCTCGATGCGGTGGCAGATCCGACAGTGCGTTCACACGCCGACCGGTCTCGATCGTTCCGCCCAGTTCGGTCAGGTGGGCGCTGAGCGCGTCGGGCACCGCTTGGGATCCTCCCCGGGCGACCGGCCAGCCGACTGCATGCCGCGCTGAGCGCAAGGAGCGTACCGAACGAGGAGGTGAGCACACGTTCGAGCGGCAGGAAGGCATGAGCAGCGCAACCCCCGAAGAGGGCCTGCGCCTCGCTCGTCTCGAACACACGCCGTGCAAGCGTTGCGGGCGGCACGGCGGCGAGTCCAAAGCGGGCCATGGCGATCGGGTGGCGGGGTACCGAGAGCACGGGGCCGAGCACGTCTTCGACGATGCCGTGCCAGTTCCGGACTAGTGGGCCGAAGATCCGCCTCCACATCTTCCCGTCCTCACCGAGCCCGGCGACCGTGTCGTCCAACGATCGGTGCAACACGGCGGCGCGTCCGCCGTCGAGCGGGTGGGCCAGCGGAACCTCGGGGTGGACCCACTCCAGGCCGTATCGGTCGAGCGGCAGCCCGTTCAGCACCGGCGACCCGGCGCCCAACGCATGCACGGCGGCGCCGACATCATGCACGAAACCAGGCAGCGTGTACTCGGCCGAACGACAACCGCCACCGACATGGTCGGCTGCCTCGAGCACCGTCACCGACCGCCCTGCGCTCGCCAATGTCACCGCCGCCGCGAGACCGTTGGGTCCGGACCCCACCACGACTGCATCGACCATACGAAGATCCTGGCACGCCTCCGGCGATCAGCCACAAGCGCTGGAGCCGTGTCCGATCATGGTGCGGTCTGATCGTCTCCACGACCGTGGTGGAGACAAAACTCCTGCAGGGAACAAATCAGACGACATGGCGTTGACCGAGGCGTGCGAGAGTCAGTCACCGCCAGCGACGGCATCGCCGCATCAGCTCGACCGACACGCTCGGTCGCCGTCGCTGAGTTTCTCGCCCCCTCCCCTCTGCCGGCTGTCGGCTCGACCAGCGAACAGCACCGGAGAAACCTGTTCATAGAACGCCGACGCCATCTCGACCGGTCCGCCCCGAACCGGTCCGGTCGCTGATCAACCATCACCCGAGCCGAACCAGACGGCTGCGCCGTCTGCGGCATGACCGCCATCAAGGAGCACCCACACCATGCAACCGACCTCCGCACCAACCATCGACATTGGAATCTCCGAGTCCGACCGGCTCGCGATCGCAAGCGAGCTGGAGCGGGTCCTCGCCGACACGTACACGCTGTACCTGAAGACGCACAACTATCACTGGAACGTCACCGGGCCGATGTTCAACACCCTGCACCTCATGTTCGAGGATCAGTACAACGAACTCTGGATGGCGGTCGACCTGATCGCCGAGCGCATTCGCTCGCTCGGCGAGTTCGCCCCCGGCAGCTCTGCCCGGTTCGCGGAACTGACCTCGATCGCCGAGGCCGGCAGTGTCCCGACCGCCGAGGAGATGCTCGCCGATCTCGTCGCCGGCCACGAAGCGGTGGCTCGTACCAGCCGCATCGCGTTCACCGCCGCCGAGACCGCCAGTGACCAGCCGACTGCCGACCTGCTCACCCAGCGCCTCCAGATCCACGAGAAGACGGCGTGGATGCTGCGCTCGATGCTCGCCTGACCGACCCCTGACGATCGCGCACGCCGTCATCCGGCGGTACTCGGGCGCGTCAACCGGAGCGACATCATCGAACTCCCCGGCGACGGATCCGACTCGCGCCCTTGGCCGTCGACGGATCGACGACTCGCCCGCGCTGCACGATCTCGACGTCACCTGCGGCGACCAAGCGGCGTGCGGCAGCACGCGCCGGCTCCATCAGATCCCGCCACCCCTCGTCGTGGGCGCCCTGCTCACGAGCCACCAGCTGCGCAGCCTCCGACGGACAGATCGTCGCCTTGCCGGACCGGGCCCCGAGCAACCTCGTGATCGCCGACTCGAGCGCGTCGTCGACCGGGCGGACGCCTCGCCGACGGCAGGCAGACGAGCAGAAACGCACGGACTCCCAGTTGCGTTCCCACTTCTTGCGCCACTCGATCGTGCGACCGCAGGCCACACATGTCTTGGGTGCCCGGTCGGAACCGCTCACCGTCGGCCTCCCTCGAGCCCGATGAGCACCTCGGCCTCGCGTTCACGGACAGCGGAACGACCCGCCGGCTCGCGCAGCGCCAGGGAGTCCCAATTCATCATGGTGTAGCGCAACCGACACGCACGCGATCGAGCTGGTCACCGAGCCCCCACACTGTCGGCGTCGTCGATGCACGCATCGAAGCATTCTGACGCTTCGGGCGTTCGGCGGCGCACGATCGACCTCGGCCTCGGCGCAGACGCGTGCGAGCCTGGCCCGGTGATCACCACCGAGATCGACTCGTCCGCCGCACCGTCGACCATCCACGAACTGCTGGTCGACGTCGACACCTGGAGCGTCTGGTCGCCGCACGTCGCCTCGGTGACCGCCGAGACACGGCGCGTCGCACCCGGATGGAGCGGCGCAACCAGAGCGTTCTTCTCGCCCGGGGCGACGTCGATGGTCGTGGACGCGTACTTCCCGAGGGCGGTTACACCTGGCATTCCACGGTCGGTCCGTGGCGGCTCGACTACGACAACGTCGTCGCCCCCGCCGACGACGGGAGCAGGCTGCGCTTCACTGCCAGGTTGAACGGGCCGGCGAGCGCACTCATCGAACGGCTCGTCGCACCGCTGTCGGCGCTCGGCCAACGGCGCCGGATAGCGCGTCTCGCCGGGCTGGCCGAACTCATCGAGCGGCACCGCGATTGAGCCGGGACGCACATGACCTTCCGCTGGCCCGAGAGCCCGACGCCATCAAACGTCTGCTCCACGACGCTGACGCCGTCGATCCACTCCGGCGTCCGTCGGCGCAGTTCGAATCGATCGCGGAGCGATCGGCGTGCAGGAGTGTGCACCGCGTGCATCGGCGTGCCACGCTGGCGACGGCATGGATCTCGAGACGGCGAATCTCTACGACCTCGTGATCATCGGCGGCTCGGCCGGGGGCCTGTCGACGGCGATCTCGTCGTTGCGGTCCGGTCTCGAACGAATCCGGATCATCGAGTCGTCGTCGCACGTGGCGCTGCCCGACCTGATCGGCCCCAACCAGCTTGATGTCGGCTTCGGCGAGACGGCGACCTCGATCGACGTGGTCGGTGGGCACCTGGTCGTCGACAGCAACCGGCTGAGCTATCGCACGCGTGCGGTCCTCGTTGCCGATCGCCACGACGATCCGACCTGGACGCCGCCGATCGACCTCCCGGCGAGCGATCGCATCCACATCGGCGAGTTCGAGGCGGGCACCGATCACGACGTCCTCGTGGTGGGCTTGGCGGACCATGCCGTGGAGCTCACCGCACAGCTGTCCGGCGCCGGCAACCGGGTGGTCCTCGCGGCGAGCGGCATGGACCTGACCCAACTGTCACCGGCCGCTGACAGCCGTCTCCGTCAGCTCGAGCACGACCGGCAAGTCACGGTGCTGTACCGGTCGTCACCCGTCGAGATCAACCTCATCGACGGTTTCCCAATGGCCGATTTCGGTGATCGACGTACCCCGGATCTCCAGTTCGACCACGTCGTGTTCGCACCGCCCCGTGTGATGTTCGAGCCGTCCGATGTGGGAGTCACCGATGCCGCCGGGGAGTCGGGGAAGGTCTGGTTTCTCGGCGACCCCGACGAGTCCCGCCCCGCCACGACGGCACCCGGTTGGCAGGTCGGCTACAAGATCGCCGAGGCGGTGTTCCCCGAACTCGACCTCCGGCCGCCGAAGTCCGGCCTCGAACGCCGAGCCCGGCACCAGGGCGCCATCGAGGAGCTGCGCGCGGAGCACTACAACGCCACGATCACGCACTTTGAGCCCACGCATTCCGACCTGTGGGTGCTGCGGGTCAGACCGGATACCGGCGACACGTCCTACGTTCCCGGCCAGTACGCGTCGCTGGGTCTCGGTTTCTGGGAGGAGCGGATCGACGACGCCGACGATCCCCAGGCCGATCAACGATGGGACAAGCTGATCCGCAGGTCGTACTCGATCTCGTCGCGGATCTTCGACGAGCACGGCTACCTCACCGACGACAACGGGCTCGACGAGTTGGAGTTCTACATCGTCCTGGTGCCCCCGACCCCCGACAACGTCCCGGCGCTGACGCCGCGGCTTGCACTCAAGCGCGTCGCCGATCGGATCTACCTCGGACCGAAGGTGGCGGGCCGGTACACGCTGCGTTCGGTCACCGATCCGCAGGCCGAGATCGTGTTCTTCTCCACCGGGACCGGTGAGGCTCCGCATAACGGCATGGTCGTCGAGCTGCTCCGCAAGGGTCACACGGGGCCGATCGTGTCGGCGGTGACCGTGCGCAACAGCTCCGATCTCGGGTACGCCGAGCAGCACCACGAGCTCGAGCGTCGCTACCCGAACTATCACTACCTTCCGATGCCGACACGCGAGCCAGGCATCCCCAAGCGCTACCTGCAGGATCTCGTCCGCGACGACGACTTCTCCACCGAGCTCGGGGTCGAGCTGTCGCCGACGACGAGCCACGTGTTCCTCTGCGGCAACCCGGCGATGATCGGCGTGCCCGAAGAAGTCGACGGCGAGCTGCGATTCCCCGAGCCCACCGGTGTCGTGGAGTTGCTGATCGAGCGGGGTTTCACGATCGACCGTCGGAACGCCCCCGGCAACATTCACTACGAGGAGTACTGGTAGAGAGCACCGAAGGGACCGCACTCCTCGACCGGGCCCAACCCGGGGGACGAACTCTCGCCGGATGGGCGGATAGCCTGCTCGGCGACGATCGATGTTGCCCAACCACGACACCGCCCTCGCCGACGTGCTGGCCTCCGGTGGCGATCACCGGCTCGACATCGACCCCAAGACGGGACTGAATCGGTACGGCTGCGGTTTTCGTCCCGAGCCCGGCCTGCTTCACCTCGGCTCGTGCACTGGCTCGACGGTGACGGAGGGTGGCTTTCGAGCGGCGAGCGACCTCCTGAACGACATTGCCCGAGCGGACGGACCCAGCCCGGCGGACACGGAGATCGCGCACGAACGCATCCGCCGCCGGCTCGCAGCACTGTTGATCCCCGACGATGATGCCGATGTGATGTTGGCGCCGTCGGGCACCGACGCCGAGTACGTCACGCTGCATCTCGCTGCACTCGAGAGTGGCCGCCCCGTCCTCAACGTCGTCACCGCTCCGTACGAGGTCGGTAGCGGCAGCGTGCATGCGGCAGGTGCCTTGCACTTCGACGAACTGACGCCGAGCGGATCGATCCGAAAACGAGGCACACCGGTCGACCATCAGCTCGCCGAGCGCGTGACCACGATGACGGTCGGCGTCCGTCGACCCGACGGCTCGACACGCGACGCCGAGGAGATCGACCACGAGATGCGGGCACTCGTCGAACGTGGCGTGGAGTGTGGCAATGACGTGTTGGTGCACGTCGTCGCGCACAGCAAGACGGGGATGCACGCACCGTCGCTCGACCTACTGAAGGACCTCGAGCGGCGCTTCGCCGATCGACTCCACGTGGTCGTCGACGCCGCTCAGGGTCGTATCAGCCGGCGCGGCCTGCGCGATGCGCTCGGTGCCCGGCGGATGGTGATCCTGACCGGCTCGAAGTTCTACGGAGGTCCACCGTTCTCCGGTGCCGTGCTCGTCCCCCACCGGTACGACGCAGCGACCCACGACGGCCGACCTCCAGCCGGATTCGCCGACTATTTCACTGCAGAGCAGGCACCCGAGTCGTGGATCGCGTGGCGCACGGCCCTGCCGCGTGGGGGGAACGTCGGTCTTCTGCTCCGATGGGAAGCGGCGATGTTCGAGATCGAGCGGTACTACTCCGTGGCGCCCGATGTGAGATTCGACGTGTTGCGAGCGTTCGCCGCTCGAGTTCCGACCGTGCTCGGCGCCGTCGCCACCGTCGAGGTCGAGGATTCGCCGTCACCGCTCCTCACCGACCACGCCCAGCGACTGCTCGAGTCGAAACAGACCGTCTTCTCGTTCGCGATACGCAGCATGCCCGAGCCCGATCGGCTGCGGCGGGTGCAAGCGCGGCTGCGGCGGCGGGGTTGCGGCGACGGGGGCCGCCCGATCCAGATCGGCCAACCCGTGATCGTCAGTGACGACGGGCGCGGCCTGCTCCGCGTGGCCCTCGGCGCACCGACGCTGTGCGAGTACGCAGCTGCACCCGATCCCGTCACGGCCATCGACGAACATCTGCACGTGCTGGCGACTCAGCTCGAGGAGGCGGTGACGTGACTGCGTGGTCGGAGCGTGCCAGCACCGACGACGTTGCTCGTCAGCTCTCTGAACCATTCGCGTCGGCGCCCGAACTCGCTCGCGAGTCCAGCCTCGTGCTGCACGACCTCGACCTGATGCAGCGACGAGTCGCCGAGCTGATCGCAGCATTCCCGCAGCCAACGCTGCACGCAGTGGCGATCAAGGCGAATCCGCTCGTCGAACTGCTCCGCACGCTCGTAGCGAGCGGTGCGGGGCTGGAAGCGGCCTCGATCGAGGAGGTTCACCTGGCGCTCGCCGCCGGATGCCCGCCCGAACGGATCGTCTTCGACTCGCCCGCAAAGACCGACGAGGAGGTGCGGTTCTCACTGCAGAGCGGCTTGACACTCAACGTCGACAATCTCGACGAGCTCGCCCGTGTGACGGCGCATCTGCCGGCGCACCCATCGACGCGCGTGGGCGTGCGGGTGAACCCGCAGCTCGACGACGGCACGATCGCAGCGACCAGCGTGGGTGGCCGAGCATCGCGATTCGGCCTGCCGATCGACGCGGTGCTCGAGCACGTGGTGCCCGTGATGCGACAGCATCCGATCGTCCAGGGTCTCCACGTCCACGTGGGGAGCCAGGGCTGCAGCATCGATCTGCTCACGGGCGCGGCTCGGGTCGCCGGTGAACTCCGTCGGGAGGTCGAGGCGCGCCTCGACCGGCAGGCGATCAGGTTCGTCGATCTCGGTGGCGGCCTGCCCACCGACTACGACGACGAGGCTTCGGCGCCGACGGTGCAGGAGTACGCCGCACGACTGCGCCGCGACGTCCCCGACCTGATGGACGGCTCCGTCGAGCTGATCACCGAGTTCGGCCGCGCACTGCACGCCGGGTGCGCGGCGGCCGTGTCGCGCGTCGAGTACGTGAAGCATGTCGATGGAGCTGACGTCGCCGTGATTCACCTCGGGGCCGACTTCCTGGTGCGGACGGCGTACGTGCCAGACGTGTGGCGCCACCGTTTCGGGCTCCTCGACCACGACGGCTGCGTGCGAGACGGAGCTGTCGGACCGTGGACCATCGCGGGTCCCCTCTGTTTCTCAGGCGACGTGATCGGACGTGGAGTCGAGCTCCCGGCGATTCGATCCGGCGATCGCGTCGTGATCCACGACGTTGGCGCCTACACGCTGGCGATGTGGTCGCGCCATTGCAGCCGGGGGCTGCCGGCGGTCATCGGTCTGACGGATTCAGGTTGGCACCTCCTGCCGCGCCGCCGAACGGCCCGAGGACGTCGTGGCGTTCTGGAGCTGCGACGCCGGCCGTCCACCGGGCTGACCTGTCGTTCGAGCACATCACCCACCGACTCGAGGCTCGCATACGCGGCCGGGACGACCCGCTCGGAACCAGTCAGCGCCACGGGCCGAGGAGCTCGTGCTGATCAGAGTTCACCTGAGCTCGCTGAGCGCCCGGATGTGATCGGGGCCGATCCCGCAACACCCTCCGATGATGCGCACGCCCCGGTCGATCCAACCCTTGGCGACCGCTCGATGTGCGGCTGGTGACATCACGTCGTCGAACACCCAGTCGCCGTCGACGTAGTCGCCGCTATGGGCGTAGACACCGACGGGTCCCGTCCACCGATCGAGCGCCACATCGAGGCAGGCCTGGACCAGATCGATCGAGGTGTGCATGATCGCAACGACGTCGACGTCGTACCCGCCGAGGGCGTCGATCGCATCGGACAGGGGTTCGCCGTCGAGCAGGCGGACGTTTCCGTCAGGAAAAGACCGGCGAACGTTCCCACGAGCCACACGTCAGGCCAACCCACATCGGCAAGCCGACCGTCATCGCACCGTCGAGCGTCGCCCTCATCCGCCCGATGTCGATCATCATCTCGAGGATCAGGAGCTCGGCCCCGCCCGACGCGACGCGGCAGCCTGGTCCGCCGAGTTCCGAACCAGCGTGTCGACCGGAGGATGTTCGCCCTCCCACGTCCAGTTGCTGATCCCGGCGGCGACGACAGCGCCGTCGGCTGCGACCTGTGCCCGCGCCTCCGCAGCGAGCTCGACACCGCGCCGGTTGTACGCCTCGAAGTCGTCGGCGACGCCGGCCCTCTCCAAGGTGTTGGCGATGATCAACTCGGCGGCTGCTCGCACTCAAAGCCAATCTCGATCGATCCGATGACCGGGGCCAGTACTTGCTCGCTGGATCGACCCGGTTCTTGTCGACTCGAACGCTCTCCGAAACGCTGACAGGACGAGTTGGGCTGACCGAACTCCTGCCGCTGTCAATGGGCGAGCGAATGGGCGTCCGCGAGACCTTCATTGACGGCTTGTTCGCCGCCCGGCTTCCGGCTGCGCCAGCCACGCACCTCCGCCGCCACGACTACGCCGAGCTGATCGCCCAAGGTGGTTTCCCCGAAATGGTGCTCGGCCGAACGACACGACGATTCCGCGCGACCTGGTGCGAGTCGTACCTCCGCACCGTTACCGCCCTCGCCAACGTCGAGCAGGCTGCCGAGATCAGGCGCCCCGAACTCGTCGGGCAACTCCTCGACCAGGTCGCCGCACGGTCGGCCGGCGAGATCGTCGTCACCGATCTCAGCCGCGAGCTGCAAGCGAGCGCCGGGCTCGTGGAGTCGTACCTCGACGTGCTCGAGACGCTCTACCTCGTTCGCCTCCTCGATGGCTGGACGACGAGCCGGACGAACCGAGCCAAGCGGCGACGCGTTGCGCACCTCGTCGATACCGCACTCGCTGCGCACCTCGTCGATCAGAACGGCGACGACCTCGCCCACACCGACAGTCCGTGGTTCGGACCACTCCTCGAGTCCTTCGTCGTCGGTGAACTGTCCAAACACGCAACCTGGGCCGAGCGACCGGTGGCGATCGCGCAATACCGCGACCGCGATCAACGCGAAGTCGACGTGGTGATCGAGCGCGGCCGACAAGTCGCCGGCATCGAAGTCAAGGCAACCGCTACCCCGCGCCCACGCGACGCACGCCACCTTGCCTACCTTCGCGACCGTCTCGGCGACCGCTTCACACTTGGTGTCGTCCTCCACACCGGTCACCAACGAGTCGTACTCGGAGATCGGCTCGTCGCCGCGCCTGTCTCCACACTGTGGGGATGAGCGCAGGCACGCCGAGGTCGTTCCAAAATGGCCGCCACCATCCAAGATTTCATCCAAGAAACAGCGTGATACTGGGCGATACAAGGCAACACGAGCCGGACGAGCCAACAACAAAAGACCTGCTAGACGGCATAATTCGGTACGAGCCGGACGGCTCGGAGCCGACTCGTCATGCGTAGGTCAGGGTTCAATTCCCCTTCTGGGCTCCGAGAAACAGCGTCAGCGCGAGATCAACGCGCCGGCGATCGCCGATGTCAAGCGGATGCTCGATCTGCCGAGGCGGACGATCCCGAGTACGGCGCCGTGCTGCGCGTACTGACCGCGACTGGCGCTCGGTGCTCGGCGCGGCGAGGTGTGCGGTCTGCGCTGGTCCGACCTCGACCACGGCACGCGCACGTTGGTCGATCACGCGATCGATCGCCTCGGTCGCCGGAGGCACCGTGGTGAAGGACACCAAGACCCACGCCTCACGGCGGATCGCACTCGTCGACGCCACGGTCGGCGTCCTCGACGCCCAGCGTCGACGTCTCGAGGAACGAGCGTTGGCGTCCGAGGTAGCGCTCGGTCCCGACGGCACGGTCACATCGCCCCCGGCGAGGGTCCCATCGCCGCAGCGTTTCATCCGCCAAGCGCACCACGACGCTCGCGATATCGGCGGCCGCTGGCCGAAGCGGTGGTTCGTGCGTTTGTCGGACAGGGGCGGACCGAAAGTCACAGCTGGTCGAACATTCTGATCGCTTTCCGGTCGTGGCGTGAAGATACGCCCACGATCGATGTCGGCAGATCGTGCACCGCTGGCGGGCCTCGGTTCGAAGCCTCGATCGGGCCTGCAGTGGTCAGGCGGTGTAGAGGTCGCCAGCGAGATACTTCAGGCCCGTGTCGCACGCGACGGTGACCACGGTCTTGCCTGCGCCGAGCTCGACTGCGAGGTCGATCGCCGCGGTGACGTTCAGTCCGGTGGAGGTTCCTGCGAGCAGGCCCTCCTCTGCGGCGAGTCGTCGGGCCATCGCACGCCCGTCGTGCTTCGTCGATCGCACGGACCTCGTCGTAGCGGTCCGGCATCGAGGAGCGGCGGTATGAATCCGATGCCGGTCCCCTCGACGCCGTGTGTGCCCGGCTCGCCACCGGAGATGACCGGCGGTGCTCGCAGGCTCGATGATGACGATTCGAGTGTCGGCACCGGCCTCGGCGAATGCGCTCGGACACGCCCATCGCGAGGCCGGCCGTGCCGACCATTGCGCAGAACACGTCGATCGGACGATCCATCTGTGCGAGGAGCTCGTGGCCGATCTCTCGGTAGCCGACCAACGAGTCGGCATTGTTCAACTGGTCGGTCCAGTAGGTTCCGGGCTCGGCCGCGAACTCGGCCGCCTTCGCGATCATGCGAGGGGTGAGTTCGGGTGTCACCTTGCCGCCGTCGCTCTCGATGATCGTGAGATCGGCTCCGAACGCCCGCATCGTCTTGAGTTTCTCGGCGGCGAACGCATCCGACGACACGACCCGGAACCGGTAGCCCTTCGCCGCGCAGACGTATGCGAGCGACGAACCCGTGCTCCCGCCGGTGTACTCGACCACCGTCATGCCGGGCGTCAGGTCGCCGCGGCGTTCCGCCTCGGTGATCATTGCGAGCGCCATCCGGTCCTTGTACGAGCCGGTCGGGTTGAACCACTCCAGCTTCACGAAGACATCGGCTGCTCCCTCCGGAACCACCTTGGTCAACTTGCACAACCGGGGTGTTCCCGACCATGTCCAACATCGATTCACCAGTCGGCACGATCGTCTCCGGTCATTAGTCGAGGGCTTGAACGACAGAAGCGACTGGACATGCCGGATCGGTCCGGACCACCGTTCACGACGGGAGGTCGGCGGGGTCGATGTCGCCAGCGATCTCGTAGATGTTGTCGATCCGGTGACAGCCGAGCACAGCCGAGTGCTCGCGCACTCGCTCCTTGCCGGGAGCGCCGTAGACGCAGAAGGTTCGGATCACGTCGTCGTCGTCGACTGCCACTTGGGAACGTTCCCAGGTGATGTCGGAGAAACTCTCGTCAATGATGCGCTTCGACAGAAGGGCCATCTTGGCGAGTTCGGCTTCGTCCATTGGGTCCCACACGCGCTCAACCAAGAACTTCGGCATGATCTCGAACCCTCCGCTCACTCGAAGTCGTCTGGCCCGACGACCTGCACCGCACTGATCTTGTCACACGGCAGTCCGGCGGCCGTTGCGTGCTCGCGGATGGTGTCTTCGCTCGCGGCTTCGTAGAGGCAGTAGGTCACGAGGCCGTCCGTGGTGTCGGCGGCGTGCGTCTGCTTCCAGACGATCGTGTCGGCGAAGTCGTCAGCGGCCACCTTCTTCGACTTCGACCCGCCAGCCGCGAGTTGCTCGGGGGTGATGTGGCCGAAGTTGCGTTCGATCAAATAGTTCTGCATCGGGCGTCCTTCGCTTTCGGGTTGGTGTTGCTTGGTCATGTGCATCCTTCAGGCACGCCCTGGAGTGGCGCTGGAGGCAGACTGGAGTGATGGAGGTTCGACTGCTGGGCTGTATCGAGGTCGACCTCGATCATGAGTCGGGCATTCGAATCGGTGCTGCGAAGGCCCGGTGGCTGCTCGCCTTTCTTGCGTTGCAGGTCGGTCGAAGCCGGTCGGTCGACTCGATCATCGATGCCCTGTGGGGTGAGCACGCGCCATCGTCGGCCCCGAACCTGGTGCAGGGCTACGTGTCAGATGTGCGCAAGATGGTCGGACACGAGCACATCGCGACCACTGAGAACGGATACGCGCTCGTCATCGAGGCCAGCGCAGTGGATGTGGTGCGGTTTCAGGAACTGATCCGACACGCCCGCGCGGCGCAAGAGGCTGAGCCGCGACTCGCGCTCGAGCTCCTCGACAAGGCGCTGGCACTCTGGGCGGGCAGGCCGTTGGGGGAGGATCCTCCAGGCGGTCCACTTGCTGCTGCATCTGCGAGGCTGGCCGAGCAGTGGGTCGATGCAGCTGAGCTTCATGCCCAGACCCTCCTTGACCTCGGCGCGGATCACGAGGCGGTCGCCGAACTCGACGAACTGGTCGAACAGCATCCATATCGCGAAGGGCTGAGGGCAACGCTCGCAATCGCGCTCTACCGAAGCGACCGACAGGTCGATGCACTCCGCGGCATCGCCGAGGCCCGCCGCGTGCTGGCCGACGATCTGGGCGTGTCGCCCAGTCCGCGTCTGAGCGAGATCGAGCAGCAGATCCTGAATCACGACGCTGTGCTCGCGGCTCCGGCCGTCGCGCAGGTCGTGCCACTGACGCCGGTGGCGATTGTCGGGCGGTTGGCCGAGCTCGCCCGCCTGCAGAACCGTCTGGCACAGACGGTGAAGGGTGCGCAGCACACGATCTTCGTCGGTGGCGAACCTGGCATCGGCAAGACCACCCTGGCTCGGGAAGTCGACGCGGACCGCAGCCACCGACGACACGGTGGTGCTGGTCGGCCGCTGCGACGAGCACGTCGCGGTGCCGTATCGGCCGTTCATCGAAGCACTGACCGATCACGTCCGGTCGATGGGCGACGAGGAGGCGGAGGCGCTGATGGGACAGCGTTGGGAAGCCGCCACGGAGGTCGTTCCATCTCTGAGAAATTCCCGCGCAACCGACCAGGGATCGGACGGACACCGGTCGGCCGCGGCTGACATCACGTTGCTCGAGCGCTTCGACACCATCTGTTGGATGCTGCAGCAGATACAGGGCCACGGACGCCTGATCCTGATTCTCGAGGACCTGCATTGGGCCGATTCTGCGACCCTGCGATTGTTGCACTATCTGGTAGCCGGGCACCGGTTGCCGGGTTCGATGATCCTTGGTACGCATCGCACGACAGAGCCGGCCGAGTTGTTCGAGGACATTCTGGCGGACCTGCGGACCGAACCACAGGTGGAACGGATGTTGGTGAGCGGGCTCCCTGCGACGGACCTGATGCTGCTGGTGCCCCCTGGCCCACTCAGCGGCGACGATGAGATCGCCAGTTGGGTGTACCGCGAGACTGACGGCAATCCGTTCCTGGCGGTCGAGATCATCGGTCACATTGCTGAGACGGGGTCGCGCGAGGGTGTACCCGTGGGCGTGGCTGAAGTGGTCCAGCGACGATTGCGTCGCCTGTCGCCCGAGGCGCAGATGCTGCTCGAGTACGCGGCCGTCCTCGGTGAAGCCGCCCCGGTCGGCCTGCTCCGGCAGTTTGCGGGCGTGGTGCCCGATGTGCCCGGCGCGCTTGCCGAGGCTATCCAGGCCGGGATTCTGACCGAGGTCGACCACGAAGAAGCCCAGTACCAGTTCACGCACGCGATCGTTCGCAAGGCCGCAACGGCGTCGATGTCGGCTCTCCACCTCGAGGACCTCCACGTCGCCGCGGCTGGGGCGTGGAGTTCGCAGCCACGGTCGGCCAGGGCCACAGTCGCCATCGCTTCGCACTATCTGGCAGCAGCCGCAGCGGCGGGGCTCGACGAGGCAGTCCAGGCGTTCACCGAGGCTGGCGCTGAGAGCGATCGCACAGGCGCCAAAGTGGAAGCAGTGAAGTGGTACGACCAAGCGCTGAGTCGTTTGCCAGACGACGATCCGCGCCGCCCGCCACTCCGGTTGAAGCGATTCGTCGCAGCCCAGGCCGCCTGGCATTGGCTACATGGCGACTACGGGACGAATCGAAGCGTCGAGCCGGCCTGACAGTTGCTCCGATTGGTGCCGATCAGCTGCTCGTCGAGCTTCTGACCAGGCTGTAGCTCAATCACCCCGACGAGCGTACGGCCGCGTCACTCGCCCCGATCGAACCGGTTCGGCCGCGGTCTCACGGGAGCAGGTTCAGCGCACCGATGTTCGATTGAGCGGCCGTGAAGTGGCGGCGGTCGAGTGTTGCGATGTCGTTGGTGCCGAGGCGCTCGGCGGCAGCGATGACGGATGCGTCGACCGTGCCCAGAGGAAGATCGGCATATCGCGCGACGAGCTCGGCGATGCGCAGCCAGTCCGATGCCGCGACGGGTTCGGCGATGAGGTTGCCGGCTGCGAAGTCTCCGAGGAACCGCACCTCGGGGTCGACGCCGAGTCGTGTTCCCAGCAGGTAGGTCACCTCCGTGATCACCAGGGTGGGCACGATCAGCGGCCCGGGATGGTTTTCGAGCAGGTCGAGGCTGGAAGCGTGGTGGCGATCATCGCGGTCGATGTAGGCGTACAGCGGCCCGGCGTCGACGATCAGGGCGATGGCCGAACCTCGCTGGCGAGAATCTCCTCGATGCGCTCGGAGATGTCAGCTCGGCCGCTCGCGCCGGCACCTGCGGCGTGGAGGCGCCGCTTCCCCTGCGGTGCGGTGAGGAGCGTCTCGATTGCCTCTCGGGTGAGTTCCGACACGGTGATCCCGCGACGCTCGGCCTCAAATCGCAGCCGTGCGTCGAGATCATCGGGGAGCTTCACCGTGGTTCTCTGCATGTATGCCAGCATACCCACGCTGGTGGTTCGCCGGTGCCTGCCCACAACGAAGAACTGATCGAGGCAAGGAGTTCGTAACGACAGGTATCGGACATTGCCGTCGACGTGCTGAGTTGGACCCAGTACGTCGGTGAGCGTCCGTTGCACGGGTGGGGTGAACCCCTTGAAGGACGCGTAGACCGACACGACGACAACTCGACGCTCCGCCGCCAGACAGCGCACCGTCGGTTGAATGTTGACGGCGGTCGCTCCGTTGGCTGCGGGGTTCTTGACGGTGTTTCCGTGTGGTGAGTCGCAGCCCTTGGCATCGAATGTGAACGACTCGCCGGGTGATGTCGTGCCGAATGCCGTGTCGGCGAAGGGTGGGTGCTGGCGGGGAGGTGTGCATCTTCACGTTGGCCGAAACCGACATCATCGTCGACGCCGACGGCTCGGTCGACTGATTGAGGCCAAGGACCAGACCGGACATCGCCGCGAAGCTCTCGCTGTGACGCTTGGACAGAGCGTCATCCGTCCAGCTGATCCCTCTGGGCCAAGACACGTCGGTTGTCACCGTGAGGATGCCCCGTTCTGGCGGAGACGACTGGAGATGAACGTGGCGAGTCGCGCTCACGGTCAGCGGTCGAGGGTCGGAATGTCCGTGATCCCGACCTCGGCTCCGAGGCTCGCCCCGATCAACTCCAGACGATCACCACTCCAGAACTTCCCGGGGTCGTACCAGTTCGGCGGACGCTTCGCACCAAGCAGACCCATGCGCTCGTAGGTGATCGCAACCACCTCGGCACAGAACAATTGCTCGACGTCGGCCTTTCGGCGCGCCCGTCCTGCCAGCCAGCCCTTGGCCAGCGAACGCGTCCGCGGGAACGTGCGCCCGTCGAGTTCGTTCACCGTTCGCAGCGCTTCGTCCTCCATCGCGCCCGTCACGTCAGGGTCGATCGGGCGCATCCAGGCTCGCTGGCCATAGCGATGGTGCCACGTGCTGACGGCATCGGTCAGACGGTGGAGCTGCGTCCCGCGATGGTGCTCGCCGCTCCAGACGTCGCGCAGGGAACTACCGAGCTCGGCGTGCCACAGCAGCGGTGGGAGGTCATCGAGTGCGATGACCATGCCCACATGGTTCACGGGGCTGTTGGTGACGGCGCGAATCGCGTGATCGGCCACCGTTCGGCCACGGAAGAGGAACACATCGCCCGTACGAGTGACCGCCGCCGCTTCGCCCAAGGTCATCGATGCGCTCATGGCTGCCGTACAGTACCCGCTCGTGCGCATGTGGAAGATCCTCGGGTTGGCGGGCATCGTCGGTGCGACGGCTGTCGGCGTCGCCGCCGGGTCCCGGGCCGTCCAGCGCCAGCGACGTGAGTTCCGCGAAGCGGACGCCGACGAATTGAGAACTCGACTGCACGCCCGTCTCTCAGCCGGGGACGACACCGCACCGTGACGCTGGGATACGACGATCCAGCGGTTCGGCGAACCGTTGCGGTCGTGTTCGACGGCCGATCGATGTCTGGTCGCGACCATCGGCCGACCGAGCCTAGCGGGACCGACAGAGGGCTCGGGTTCCACGCCGCATTCGACAGCGGGACGTTCGGCCGGCTCCCGTAGGATCTTCGTTCGATGAGCGACGACGGGCCTGCGATCACGAGTGCCGACATCTCGGACGAACACGAGCGTGCGTCGGAACCTCCGCTGAGCCCGCTCGGCGCATTGACACGGCGCCTTCGGCTGCTGCAGGATGCGGCGCCGGACGCCGACGCCATCGAGGCCGTCGAGGAGCTCCTCCCCGAGGGGGATGGGTTCTGGCCGTACATCCGGAACTTCTCGACCCTGATCGCGCTGTCGGCAGCGATCGCAGCCTTCGGACTGCTCGCCGACTCGGGGGCGGTCGTGATCGGCGCCATGCTCGTCGCCCCGCTGATGACACCCATCACGGCCGCGGCAGCTTCGATGGTGACGGCCCGCAATCGGCGGCTCGTGAAGGCCGGCCTCGTGATCGCGTTCGGGACATCGCTGGCCATCGTCGTCGGTTGGCTCATCTCGGCCGTCGTCGGCACCTCCATCACCGGACCCGACGACCTCCCACAGCAGGTCATCTCGCGCACGTTCCCGGGGCTGCTCGACCTCGGGATTGCGATCACCGCCGGAGCCGCAGCCGGCTACATCGCACCCCGCCGGTCGGTCACGTCCGCTCTCCCCGGAGTCGGTATCGCCGTCGCGCTGGTCCCTCCACTCGCCACGGTTGGCATCACCGCCCATCTCGGACTCGCCGACGAGGCCCGGAATGCACTGCTGCTCTATCTCACCAACCTCGCGGCCATCATCTTCGCTGCGTCGATCATGCTCCTCCTCGCCGGCTTTCGACCAGAGTCCGGCTCCAGCAGACGCAGCCTGTCGAGTCGCCTCGCGGTGACGGTCGTCGTGGTCGCCGCGATCGCGATTCCGCTGACGCTGCATACGCGTGCGTCGATCCGTGATGTCGCCCTGCGACGATCGGTGACCCAGGCCGTGGCCGAGTGGGACGAGAGCGTACAGATCGTCGAAATCGCCGCCGACGTCGACGACGGTCTCGCCACGGTCGAGTTGTTGCTGTCGGGCCCGAACACCGTGAAACCGGCATGGCAGCTCGCCGAGGCCATCGAGCGCCGATTCGAGGGACCCGTCGACCTCCGTCTGCTCTTCCAGCGCGACGAGCTGTTCGTGGTCAGCGTCCGGTGACCGCACGGACCACCGTTCGACGGACCGCAACACTCTGGTCGGTGATCGGCGTCGGCTGCCTGTTCGCCTCTGCTTGCATCGGCGGCGCCGGAACACGTGACGACTCCCCTGCGGAGATCACGGTGTTCGGGCCGTACCGAAGCACGGAGGCCGACCGCTTCGTGGCATCGGTCGAGGCCTTCACCGAACGTACGGGCATCACGATCCGGTACACCGGGAGTGCCGACTTCGTGGCGGATCTGGAGCGGCGGGCAGGTGAGAGGAACGATCCGCCCGACGTGGCCATCGTGCCCCAACCGGGCGTGATCCGAGAGCTCGCGGCCGACGCCAGAATCGCCGAACTGTCGGACTCTGCGCACGAACAACTCGCCGCCAACTACTCACCCGAGGCCCGAGCGTTGGGCGAGGTCGACGGAACCGCGTTCGCGGTTCCGTTCCGAGCCAACATCAAGAGCCTCGTGTGGTATCGGCCGAGCGTCTTCTCCGAGCGAGGATGGGAGACGCCCAGCTCGCTCGACGAACTCGAAGCACTCGTTGCGCGCATCCAGGCAGACGGCGAGATGGCACCCTGGTGCCTCGCCCTCGAGTCGGGCACCACGACGGGTTGGCCGGCGACCGACTGGGCCGAAGACCTGGTGCTCCGATTGGCCGGCCAGGACGACTACGACCGCTGGGCGAAAGGTCAGCTCCCGTTCTCGAGCGCCACGATCACCGAAGCATTCACGCGGTTCCGTGAGCTCGTCCTCGCGCCCGGACGGCTGAACGACACCGCCGCCGCGTCCGTCGAGATCCCGGTCCGCCAGGTCGTCGACCCACTGTTTGGCGACCTACCGGCCTGTGCCATGGCGAAGCAGGCCGACTTCTCCATTGGCTGGATGCCGACCGGCACAGTCGTCGGACCAGACGGCGATGTCGACTTCTTCGTCCTCCCCGACACCATGGCCTCCGAGGACATGCCGCCGCTCGTCGTCGGCAGTGACCTCGCGGTGCAGTTCAGCCGTTCTCCCGACATCGACGCCTTCATGTCGTACCTCGCCGAGGACCAGGTGGGCGAAGAGTGGGCGAATCAAGGCGGGTTCCTCTCACCGAAGACCACGTTCGACCCAGCTGCGTATCCCAATGACGCCCAACGACGGCTGGCCGAACTACTGACCTCGGCTTCGACGCTGGCGTTCGATGCATCCGACCAGATGCCGGCAAGCATCGGATCAGGGCTGCTGTGGGAAGAGATCTCCGCGTGGGTGGCGGGTGCCGAGCCCTACGATGCCTTCTCCGCTCGCATCGACGAGGCCATCGCGACACTCGACTCCGACGGCTCGCCGTCGGAGTGAGTCACCGACTCCTCAGATCTCACCCCGACGCTCCATCCACATGAACGTCAGCCAGCCCGGCGCGATCGGCAGCCAGAACGTGGCGAGCCGGAACGTCAGGACCGAAGAGATCGCCACACCGCCGTCGAGACCGAAGCCGGAGAGCGCTGCGATCATCGCCGCCTCGAGTGGGCCGATGCCACCCGGCGTCGGGGCGATGTTGGCGATCGCCGCCGCACCGAGGTACGCCGCGCCGATCTGAGCGACGGTCAGGCCACCGCCGAACGCCTCGACCGAGAACACGAGCGCAAACAGGTAGCTCATGGTGATGAGTGCCGAGCCGACGAGGAGAGCGACCACGCGGATCGGGCTCCTCACGACCTGCGCGACGTACCCGGCCGCCGTCCGGAGTCCGTCGATCACCGGTCGAAGCACCGTGCGCCGGACCCTCGGAAACAGCGATGCGATCGCCAACGCGGCGAGGCCGATCCCGGCCGACAGCAGCAGTGTGCCGACGCTCGGCAAGGAGATCCCGCCCACGTTCGCTCCACCGGCCCACGCGAAGAACCCGGCCATGAGCAGCAGATGCGTAGCGATTCCGGCAACCGCGTTGAGGGCGACGGAAGCGCTCGCTTCGGCCGAGGTCAAGCCGTTGCGTTGCAGGAATCGACCGGCCAACGCCATCTTCCCCGCACTCGCAGGTCCGACGAGCTGAGCGAACGCGTTGGCCACCTGACTCCGAGCCGACGCCGCCACCGGCATGGACTGGGCGACCGAGCCGAGGAACGAGATCGTTGCGAACACGAAGTACACCAGCGAAGCCGCCGCCAACGCAGGAATCCACTCCCACCGGGCGTGGCCGAACGCGTCGGCCGTGTCATCGAGGTTTCCGAACTGCGGAAGCAATGAGTAGAACGCCAGGGCGCCGGCGAAGATCATCAACAGCGTTCGAGGTTGAACACGCGCCAGACGTTCGAGCGGGACATCTTCGGCGCCGGTCCGTTCGTGGATCTCGTGACGGACACGATCGAGCAGGTCGCGTTCGCTCTTGATCGACTTGCCGAGTGATCGGCTCAGGGCGAGTGGCTGGATGAGCGGCAGCGAGCCAGCCACCTCTTCGTCCCCCAACTCCTCGATTCCGAACGCGACACTGCGTTCGGGCCCGACGATGAGCCCGATCGACACCAGCACCTCCGCGACGTCGCGGGATCGCTCACGCCGGTCTGCGGCGAGTTCCGCTTCATCGAAGTCGATCAGCCAGACGCCGCCGGCGTCATCGAGGATGAAGTTGTCGAGCGTCAAGCGGTGGTGCGCAGTCCGAGTGTCGTGCACCGAGCGAACCGCCCGGAAGGTGCCGCGAACCACGTCGTCCTCGAACTCGTCCGGGTCGAGATCGGCGAGGAGCCGCCCGTCGATCCGCTCTTCGACCAGGAAGGCGGCGCCCCCGACCGTGACGCCGACCGTGAGGACCGCGGGGCTCTGCGTGCCGCTGTCGCGGACCGTTCGGGCTGCGAGCGCTTCGTGCTCGACCCGACGCTTGAGCGTGCTGTACGGACGCCCCACTTCGGAGGACCGCAGCCGAATGGCCCGTGCGAGCCGCGCCAGCAGATCCCAGCTGCGATCGTCAGGGGTTCGGAGCTTGACCACCGTGGCGCTCCCGTCGCGCTCGTCGGTCTCATACATCGAATGTACGCCGGGGTGGTCGCGTCGCCGGATCTCGATCGGATCCAGCCCGACGTCCTGCAGCGCCGTCAGCACGTGCTGCGGACTCGGCTCAGGGTTCGGTGAACCGAACACGAGGAGAGCGAGTGGCCCCACGACGACACCGAGCGACACCGAGATCCAGATGTCGAGCGGAGGCTGCCCAGGGCCGAGGATTCGCAAGACGACGAGCAGTGCCACCCACGCCCACACCGCACGCTTCCAACGTCGAGGCAGATACGCCGCACCCACGCTCGCGCCGGCCGCCGCCGAGGCGAGGTACTGGATCGACGGGAAGTCGGCAGCCACCAGTGTCGAGTCTCCGACGGTTCGTTCGGCCAGGGCCGAGCTGACGTCTCGATCGCCGAGCCAGGCCGTCAGCAACGCCACCGACAGGCTCGCGACGGTCGACCCCAGCCAGAGCGTCAGGAGCAGTCTCCAGCGCCGCTTCCACAGCACGACGCCGACCGCGACGAGCGGCACGAAGGTGGCGATGATCTGGGCGGTGCCGAGCACAGCCTGCTCGACTCGGTTCGGAATGCGTGCGACCGCATCGACGACATCACTCTCGAGGCCGGAGATGGTGCCCTCGGCGAACGAGACAGCGAACAATCCGAAGCCGAGGAAACCAAGACCGGTCAGGAGGCGCAGCACGTCGCCCGCCGCCCAACGCTGCCGCGACGGCGGAGGTGGAAACAGGATCACCGGTGGTCGTGCGCCACCATCAGGGTTCCGGTCGACGGCCACCACGGACTCATGAGTCTAGGACGACCCGATGTCGCCGACCCGCCCGAACCGACAGCGGAACGGTTGAGGTGTCCCACGCTGCGATCATCGACGCCAGAGGAACGTACGGGTCGTGGTCCGACGAGGTGGAGGGGCCGACCGATGAGCAGCGACGACGTCGACCCCGTCACTGCGGGGAGCCTTCCGGGTCGCCGAACCATCCGCGCAACCCAGCCGGGCCGGCGGAGGTTCGGCGAACCAGCGTCTCGTACGTCAGGTGGGCTGGATGGCCAACACGCCGCCGAGCACGTGGACCACGCCGTTGTCGGCGGTCAGATCGGGATCAACGATCTCGGCGCCGCCGACCGTGGCTGGCGGACCCGGATCGACCGGCTGCGGTCCGCCGTTCACGACGGCGATCTGACCGTCGGCGAGAGCCTGCTCGGCCAACACGATCTCATCGAGGTTCGTGTGAGCCGCCAGCAGGTCACTGACCACGGTGGGATCGCTGACGTCGGGCGCGTCAGGTGAAGCGAGCAGGTCTGCCCACGCATCATTGTCGGGGGCAAGTAGCGTGATCGTTCCATTGGAATCGCTCAGCGTCTGACGAAGACCGGCGACGTCGATGAGGCCGACCAAGGTCGAGAGGTCGGCCCGGCCCTCGACGACGCTCATGACGGTCGTCCCGGGGACGGTTGTCTCCGGGACCGTGGTCGCCGGGACCGTGGTCGCCGGGACCGTGGTCGCGGGCGGAGGAGTCGTCGGCGTCGGAGCGGGGGCCGTCGTGGCTGGAACCGTGGTCTCGGGCACCGTGGTCTCGGGCACGGTCGTCTCGGGAACCGTGGTCGTCGTCGTGGTGGACGTCGTCGTCGTGGCTCCGGGCACTCCGTTCGCGACTTCGCACGTCATGATGTCGGCGGGGAAGAACTCGAAGTTCTGGAAGCTGTAGGTCGCGATCGACGGCTGTTCCGGGTCGGCGGGTGCGTCGATGGAGACGTTGAGGGCGACCAGGGCATCGGGCTCGTCACCGCGCTGGAGCGTGCAGTCGAAGGCGTCCGACTCGAGCGTCGCGTTCGGGGGAAGCGACTCGGTCATCGTGAGCATCGACGCCCACTCCGTCGGCTCGGCGACCTCGCTGGTCGGCCCCCACCGGAACGTCACGGTGCCGGAGTCGCTCGACGTCGCGGCTGCATCGCCCGGTGCGCCGGCCGAAGGACTCACCCAGCGGTACGCCTCCGGGTTGATCGGCGCCCGGATCGAACCGAGCATCTCGGTCGCGAGCGCATCACCGGCGTCGTCGACCCGCTCGATGGTCACCGTGGCGTAGTCGGAGTCGCTGTCGCCACCGCTGAAGGCGAGCACGAGGCCCAGCACGATGGCGATCAGCAGGACCACGGCGATGATCCAGGTGATCGGCCGCTTGTACCAGGGCGTGGATTCCGTCTGCTCGGCGGGTTCTTGCGGGTCGCCGGTGGGAGCGGCAGCCGGGTCGATCGGCGAATTCGGGTCGATGGGTCCGGTGTTGGTCATGTCGTGTCCTCAGGTGGGGGTTCGGCGCCGTTGATCGGCAGTGTTCGTGGGTCGACCGGTGCCTGCCGGTCGTGATTCGGCGTTCGATCACCGTGGTGTCGTCGAACCCGACGCCACGGCGACGAACTCAGCTGGGTGGTGGCGGAGCCGTCGGTGGTGGCGGTGTCGGCTGGGTCGGAGCCGACGGCGGGGTCGATGATGGCTGGGTCGGCGGTTGCGATGGCATGCTCGCCGCTGGTTGTACGCCGTACGCCGGTGCCGGTGCCTGCTGGGCGGCGTACTGTCGCTGCCGGTCGGCGATCTGCTGACGCTGATATTCCGCGTCGTCACGATCGAGCCGGTTGACACGACCGTGCAGCCATTGGATCAGCGCCTGGACGGCGATGAGGACGATGCCGTACACGATCATCGCGAACAGAACCGACGTCTCGACGACCGCCGGGACGTCGGCCGACGTCGTGCCGATCTCGATGGGCTCGAAGATGCCGCGGAACGGCTTCATCGCCCGGTCGAGGTTCCGATACGCCCACTGAACGAACGACGAGGACGGATTGGCGCCACCCAGGAGCAGGAGGAAGCCCAGCAGGAGGATGATCTCGACGATCAAGATGTACGCGTTCAGCACCCAGGCCAGGGCCCGGGCGACCCACAGCGTCGCCCGTCGAAGTGGATGCTGGGTCGAGTCGTCGATCGGTTCGAGCTGCGTCGTCGCCGGCGGCGGTGTCGTTTGATATGTCATCAGGCCAGGATCCGAGCCTTGAGTGAGGCGTACTCGTCATCGGAGATCTTACCCTCGGCGTGCAGCGTGCTCGCCTTCTCGAGCTCGGAGGCGGCACCACCTCCGGCGACGTCTCGAACGTACGAATCGAACGATGCCTGGGCCTCGGCCTGCTGGTCCATCGAGCGCCTGGCCATACCCGGGCCGCGAGCGATCACATAGATCAACAGACCGAGCAGCGGCAGGACGAGCAGCAGGATGATCCAGCCGGCCTTGGCCCAACCGCTGAGATCATGGTCGCGGAACAGGTCGACGATCACCGAGAAGAAGATGATCAGCAGATTGATGAACAAGAACGCGATGAACACGGTCCACAATGCGTTCCAGATCGAGAATGCCAGCATGGGTACTCCTCATGTGTGAGCTGGTGAGTGACGCCCGCGCCCACGACGGAGCCCGAAACCTCGGCCAGACTCTACCCGACCGCGCTCCGCGATCGTGCGACCACCGAAACGGAGACGTCGGCCACGTCGCTCCTCACCACGTGGCTCGAAGTCGACGTTTCAGTGACGTCGGGGACGGCCGAGCCACTCCGCCATGTCGTGCGCGGCCAGGGCGATGATTCCGTACACGATCATCGCGAACACGATCGACGACTCGACCGCCGGCTGCACCTCAGCGGGCGAGTCCGTCCCGAACTCGATCGCCGTGAACAACCCCCGGAACGGTTGCATGGTGCGATCGACGGTTCGGTAGACGACGTCGACGAACCACGACGATGGTTCGATGCCGAAGAGCAGGAACACGAACCCGATCGACAGCACGATCTCGACCAGCATCACGTAGATGAAGATGGCGGTGGCAATCAACCGGAACGCACGTCGGAGCGGATGCGGCTCAGCGACCGGGTCGGCGATCGGGTCGGCGGTCAGTCCGTCGTTCGTCGAAACCACCGGAGGTTCTGGTTGTTCAGACATCGACGACCACCAACCGACAGCCTATTCGGCTGCGCCTGACGGATCGGACCGCGTGGACCCGCGACGTTCTCCCCGGTTGCGCGTCCGTCCGTCGTGACAGCGACCCGGCTTGACGGTCGGGGCCGAATCGCCTCGATCGACGTCGCGCGTCAGAGGTCGCGCGTCAGAGATAGTCACGGGCGGCCAACCACCTCGAGCTCCACCAACCGAAGACCGGTGGGAGATAGGCGGTGACGATCCGATGCGTCAGCGCCGCGGGGAACGCCACCGACTCGGGAACGCCCACCGCGATCAGACCCGCGGTGAGTGCCGCCTCGCCGACACCGACCCCGCCGGGTACGGGCATCAGACCGACGAACAGCGACACCGCACTGTTCACGAACACCGCCTCTCCGAACTGGAGGGACTGCCCGAACGCCGCGACCGCGGCCGACAACGTGAGTGCAAAGAGAATCTTCTGCATCAGCGTGCCGCCGACGACCTTGAGCAGCCGTTCGGGGTCGGTGAGGCTGCCCTTGACCGCCCCGAACCCCTCACGCACATGTGGCAGCATTCGAGTCCGCAACTTCGGCACCGCGGCGACGACCACCGTCGCGACGACTGCGACCACCACGATGAGCACGAGCAGGTCGGCGAACGCACCGAGGTCGAGTTGGTCGGTTTCGATCGCCTCGCCGATGAATCTCGCGGAGAGCAACAGCAGGATGACGTCGAACGCCTTGGAAACGATCGTCAGCAGCGGCCCCTGAGCGACGGCCGCAGCGGCGGGAACGCCCAGCTTCTGCTGATACCGGATGTTCATCGCGATCGCGCCGGCATCGGCGGGGACGGCCAACGAGATGAACGACAGCGCGTAGCGGAACATCATGGTGGGTCCGAACGGCACGCGGAATCCGACCACGCCGACCATGGACACGTACTCGCCGAGGTTGGTGAGCTGCGCGAGCACGAGGGCGATGACGACCCACGTCACACTCGCATTGGCCATCTCTTCGGCGATCGTGTCGAAGCCGATGTCGGTGAGTGACGAGATCAGGGTGGAGGCTGCGAACAGGGTGAGCACGACCATGGCGACGGAGCCCCACGAAACGCGCTGCAGCTTGGCGAGTTCCGGCGCCGGGCTGCCGAGTGCCTCGGCAACCTCCTTGCGCAACCCGCTGATCTTGATGTCTGCCGACTTGGCGTCGTGCTGGAGCTCGCGAGGGAGGGCCGCTGCTTGGAGCTGACTCAGCACACTGAGCAGTCGCTCGTCGCCCAGGTTTCGACGGGCGGCGCCGATCGCACGCTCGCCACCGACCACGCTCGCGGTCGCAACCAGCAGCTGCGCCGCATCAGCCAGACGACCGTCGTCGTTCGCGAGGATGCGAGCCGCTGCCAGGTCGATGAGCAGCACTCGATCGTCACCGATCACGATCCGCCGGCCGTCGATCTCGCCGTGGGTCACGCCGGTGTCGTGGAGGTCGGCGAGCATGTTCCAGATGCGGTCGAGCAGCCGGTCGTCGACCTCGTCGGCGTCGAGTTCCGACAGCCGCGCACCCTCGACCCAGTCCATGATGATCAGGGTGTCGTCGGTCGAAGCGCGGCTCCATGTCACCAGTCGCGGCGTGGGCGCCCCGGCACGCTCACACGCCAACATGAGCAGGCTCTCGTGTTCGGCCAGTTGCTGGCTCGTCGCCAGCAGCGAACGGTCACTGTCGCGGTACCAGATGGCACGCCACAAACGTGACGCACGGGCGGCATCGGACGCATCGCGGCCGAACACCTTCACGAGCAGACGTTCGCCGTCGGCGGATTGCGCCTGCACCAACGAGGCCCCGACCGGTTGCACCGGGAGGAACTCGACCTCGTCGGTGTCCACTCCTGCCTCCCGGAGCGCCGAAACGATCCGAGCGGCACCCGGGATGCCGAGTCCGGAACCGAAGATCAGCTGGATGATCGCTGCCGCCACCGCCCCGGCGGCGAGACCCCCGATGACCGACGACACCGTTCCGTACGTGAGCACGATGGCGCTGATCGATGAGGCGATGACGAGACGACGTCCGACATTGCGCATCGGCACCGACAGATACGGGAAGGCGACCCGGATGGCAGCCACCATCATCGCCAGCCGTGCAACAGGGAACGACGGCGACCCCTTGCGCTCGATGAGCTCCGGAACCAGATCAGGGAACTCGCGTCCGGTCAGGTACGCCGCCAGCAGGATGCCACCGAAGGCGAGCACCTCGCCGAGCACCATGTCGCGGGCGATCGCCCCCCGGCCACGTCCGAACACGGCGATTCCGACGATCAACGCCACGACGTAGAACGATCCGAGCAGGAACACGATCGTCGCCGTCCCGCTCACCCAACCCGGGATGCCATCGGAGAAGAATTCGAACACGCGGGAGTCGAGGTCGCTCGGCGCACGATGGGCCCATCCGGTGAAGACGAGCAACACCAGCCCAACGATCAGGATCGCCACGTCCACCGGCCGACGCGCACGCGGATCGTCGGCCGGCGCGGCGAAGAACACGTTCCGTGTCGCAGCCTCTACGGAGGGCCGTTCGAAGGTGTTGGTCGTCATCCAGCGTTCTCCCACCGCGTCCGACGATCGTCGACTGCGGTCAATGCACGGAAACTACACACCCACGGAGAGGTCAACCAGTTCCCGCCGTCCGCTCCCCCGCATGAGTTGCGCTGTCCGCGGCACGATCGTGCGCCATTGACGGTCGGGGTGGTGGTGGTGGATGCCTACGTCCGGTCGTTCACGACGGCCGATCGCTACCGGCGGCTGGTCGACGCACCGGACCGTCCGAAGCGAATCCACAGTGCGCTCACGATCAGCGCGCCGAGGATCGACCCGATGATGCCGCTCGGACGCAGGTCGATGCCGTCACCGGCGAGCAGGCTGGCCAACAGACCACCGACGAACGAGCCGCCGATGCCGGCGATGAGCGCCATGCCCCAGTCGATGCCCTGGCCCTTGCGGCCGAGCAACATCTGAGCGACGGCGCCGATCATCATTCCGAAGGCGAGAATTCCAAGAATCAGCACGGACGTACGCTAACGCGTTCGCCGTTGCGCCGGACAAACCGGATCGCATCACACAGCCATCGGCCGACCGACCCACCATGGGATTGCCACACCTGGGTCGACGGCGATTCGAAGAGTCAGGCGCCGGCCGCGTCAGCGGCCTGGTCGGCCACGTCGCCGGCTGTCTCCTCGACGCCGTCCGCAGCGCTGGAGGCGGTGTCGGCGACCCGATCGGCGACCCCTGACGATCCGCCCTTGATGCGCTCGACGCCGCCCTTCGCGGCGTCGGTCACCTTCGCGGCGTCCTGCTTCAGGCTCTTGCGACGCCAGAACGCCAGACCACCGACTACGGCACCCACTACCACCAGCAACTTCATGACCAGACTCCCTTGCGAGCCGGACACGGCCGTCCGGGTATCTCGATGGGCCTGAGATTCGCAGGTCCGTCCTCTGGAGGCAAATTCACCGTCGAGACGAGGCAGCCGAGCCCGGCGGGCTCCAGGATCACTGAGCTCGGAGCAGCGGATCGGCGAGTGCGATGTCGAGATCTGCCCGGCGCTGCTGCACGGTCTGCGCCGAGGCCTGCACGAGGTCCTGACGACCGGCCATCGCGGGATCGGTGCGAAGCGAGACATCCGACTGGAGTGCACCGCGCAAACCGGCCGTGGCGCCCTGCACGTTCTGGAGGGCGTGAGCGGTGGCTGGATCGCTCGAGCCGGCAGCCAGACCCGCGGCCCACCCCTCGAGTTCGACGATGCTCGGGCTCGTCGACTGCCAGGTCCGAGCGAGTTGCGCCGGGTCGTTGATCCGGAGGAGCTCCATCGAGGCTTGGTCGTGCAACCATCGGGCCCGAACCATGACGTCGGTGAGCCGACCGGGTTGCGCGACGGAGGCAGCGCCTGCCGATCGTTTCCTCGACGACATCCAGATGGCGATCCCCGCCACGAGCAGGAGCCCGAGGCCGAGCAGGACGAGCAGCATGATGCTGTCGTCGCTCAGACCATCGTCCTCCTCGGGCACCGACACCGGCGGCGCGGTCTGCTCGGGTGGTGGCTGCGTGGCTTCGGGCGGCGCATCGGTGGCTTCGGGCGGCGCATCGGTGGCTTCGGGCGGCGCATCGGTGGCTTCGGGCGGCGCATCGGTGGCCGCGGGCGGCGCAGCTCCCTCGGGCACGCTGACGTCGGGCAACGTCAAGTCCGACAGGGACCCGTCGCCGTCACATGCGCCCAACAGCGCAACGACCGCAATCGCCACGGCAGTGCGGCCGCCGCGACGGCGTCGACTCGGGTGTCCCGCGCTCTGGTTCGACTCCTGCATCTGCCTTCCCTCCGAACTCGTCGCCCGACACCGACGAACCGGTGGAGTGTACGAGCCGCAGCTCCCGAGCGCCAATCGAGGTCGGGTGACCGCGGTAAGTGGCCGGTGAGCGGCGGCAGAACCCACGAATCGAACTCCGGCCGACCGCGACCGTCAGCCGACGCTGACCAGCTCGGCGTCGGGAGCACCCTCGCCGGCGGCGACGGCGTCGCCGTACAGCAGGTTCATGGCGAGGGCCGCGAGCGGGGCGACGAACACGAACACCAGACCGACCAGCACGGAGAACATCCAGATGGGGACCGACGTGGCGATGAGCAGGAGTGCCAGAGAGAAACCCATCGCGGTCACGAAGACGATGCCGTTGAGGACCGCGATCACGAACGCAGTGTGCAACCAGCGGCCCCGAACGAGCTCGGAGCTGCGCCTCAGCGAGCCGGCCGCGTCCGCTCCGTCGTGTGCGATCGCATGAGGAACGAACTGGTACCGCACCAGCTGTCGAACACCCCACGGGATACCGATCACCGTGAAGAGCAGCGCGAACACGATGAAGTACGCACGCAGGAACCCGCCGAGCAGTGATCGGCGATTCGCCCAGGTGGCCCGAGCTGCCGGCAGCACCCCGGAGAGACCGCGTTCGACGCCTCGCAAGTAGTCGGCGACGAGCGAGTTGACCGCAACATAGGCAGCGAGATTGGCAAGACTCCCGGCGAACAGCGCGACGAACAGGTTGATACCGGATGAACCCTGGGCCAGCGTCAAGACGTCGCCGATGAAGGGCAGCGCGTGAGCAATCGCTGACAGCGCGGCCGCGATGGCCATGGCCGGGATGAACAGCAGCCCGAGCGTGATGAAGACCAGAGGCGTCTTCCGATACTCGGATCCGGCGGCACGGATGATCTGGCCGGCCCTGCGACGTCGACGAAGTGGTTCGACCGCGACTGCCGACCAGTCGGTCCGACCGACCAGGAACCTCACCAGGAGCACTGCGACGAACAGTCCGAAGATCACGCGTGCCGGCGACACCGTGAACGCGATCAACGTTCCCGACCCGCGCTCGACCAGGTCGCAGAACACCGAGATCACCGACGCACCGTCGTTGTCCGTGGCCGGAATGACCACGCTCGACGTGCGCAACTCCTCGAACCACGGCAGTGGATCGAGCCACCGGTCTTTCACCGCCGGTCCGGTCGGCCCGTTGAACGGACCGGCCTGGCGCTCGCCCCACCGACCGTCGTACCCGATCCAGGCGAGCGGATCGTCGGGGTCGGCGACCGAATCCGGAAGCAGCACCACGTCCGGTGCGACCCGCTCGGACGGGCCGGTCGTGGTGTCGCACCCGAAACCTTCCGAGGCTCCTCTGCCCAGGTAGACCGCCGATCCGAAGTAGCTGGCGTGCGATCCCGCCGACGAGTAGACGACCGGGCGGTCTCCCTCGCGCTCCAGCTTGTCGTCCTGCCACTCCGCTCGCTCGCCACCCTCGTGTTGTGAGTACCCCACTTCGATCGGCTCGGACGCCAGCGCCTCCTCGATCGACGAGGCCTCGAAGAGCAACGAGATGCCTTCCCAATCACTCTCGTGCTTGTTGTTCCAGTCGTTGTAATACCAGTAGATCCAGTACTGGAGCACGAGCTGGTCGGGCGCGTCCGCCGGCTGCACGATGTGGGCGTAGACCGTTGCGGGCAGATCGCCGACGTATTTGCGGAAGTCGCGTTCGAAATGCAGCCCGGTGACAGCGAACTCCCGGGGAAGTCGAGGAAGAACCCCTCGCCGAGGCCGACCAGATCGGCAGCGCCTGGCGCCCAGGTGACGACCGGGTCGCCGGGGCCGACCTGACGCAGAGCGACCTCGGGGTTGTCGAGCACGATCTCGACCGACGTGGGGAGGTACTGCTCGCCAGCGGTGTCGCACTCCTCGTCCTGCTGTTTCACCATGATGATGGGCGCGAATCGTTCGACCAGCTGCTGCGCCGGCTCGTCCGGGCTCTGCGTCGGCGAATCGGCGACCGCCGGTACCGCCGTGAGACCGAGGAACGACACACCGGCCACCAACGCTCCGGCTGCCATCGGTACCCGACGACGTGGCCGGCGCAACGAACGATCGGAGGACAGACCCAACGCTCGTTCGACGCATGTCGTGCCACTCGTCCCCACGCTGTGTTGCCCTCGTCCCTCGTCGCTGAACGGCCGACCGCGGCCCGCGCCGAGAGTAGTTGGACTCCGCCGCTCCTCGGGCACCCGGACGTGCACTGCCGACACCGACCGCCGTGGCAGTCGGCCCGGCCCACCACAGCGTGCCGACATGCGAGAGCCAGGACGCCGACCTGTGGCGCCGGATCAGGTCGGAACGTCGGTGGTCGTCGTGCTCGCAGGATTTCTCGTCGTCGTCACGTCGGATGCCGACTGGCTCGAGCGGCCGGGGCGGCGCTCGATCCGGCCGCGCGGCGGGCGGGGTCCGCTGCGGCCGGTCTGTGGTCCGATCGGCAGCTGAGCCCGAGCCTCGTCGTCGTCAGCGCCGGCTGTCGGCGACGTGACCCACGTGAACGAGCCCGTCCGACGAATGACCCATCGAGGCGATCGCGGGCCTGATCCTCCCGGCGACGCTGATCGCACGTCTCGTCGTCATGTACGGCTCCGTCCGACTGCGTCGTCCGCCGGTCGGTTCCGACGCACCGGACCCGCCAGAGCGTTGGACCGGCGGGGTCGGGCGCTTGGTACGCTCGGGCGTCGTCGTGACGGCCGTCCGGTACCGGACGGCGCCGACCCTCGTCGAAGGAGACGACGTGCTCAGCTTGGAGATCGGCAACTGGGAGATCGCACGGGACGTCTCCGAGTGGATCGAGGTCGTCGCCATCACCGTCATCGTGCTCGCCATCTTGGTGGCGTTCTGGACGGCCGCCCGGATACGACTTCGCGGATCGACCACCGACGCCATCACCGCCTTCAAGCGACAGATCGCACGCGGTCTGCTCATCGGACTCGATCTGCTGATCGCCGCCGACGTGATCCGCACCGTGACCCTCGAGCCGACACTCGAGAACGTCGCCGCGCTGGGGCTCCTGGTCGTCGTCCGTACCTTCCTGGCCTGGACCCTCGTTCTCGAGGCAGAGAACCGGTGGCCGTGGCAGCGAGACAGCGACGAGGCGACCGCCTCCATGCCGTGACCCGTCGTGGCTGACGCCGGATCCGGCCGCGTGCGGCCCGAGTGGATTCCGACGCTCGCCGATGTTCGCGATGTCCTGTTCGAGACCTACCACGAATGGCGCAACGATCGAACGCTCCGCCTCGGTGCCGGCCTCGCGGTACTACAGCCTGTTCGCGATGGTGCCGTTCCTCGCCCTGACCGCAGCACTCGCCGAGCAGTTGTTCGGTCTCGCCGGCGTCGAGCAGTACCTCATCGATCGCGTCCAACAGCTCGGCGTCGCAGAGGCCGAGACCGCTGGGGCCTCGATCGCGGCCGAACTCGAGCGACGGTCGACGCAGTCGACACTCGGCCTGGTGGGGCTCGGCTCACTGCTGTTTGCCTCGTCCCTGGTCTTCCTGGCTCTCGTCGACGCCGTGAACACCATCTGGCATGTGCCCGTGCGCTCGGGCATCCGCAACTCGGTCCGCCGACGGTTGACGGCGTTCCTCATGGTGCTCGCGACCGGTTTCGTGCTCATTGCGGGACTCGCGATCTCGGCGATCAGCGGCGCCATCGAGCGCATCATTCCCGGCGGCGTCGAGATCGTCGGCGTCGTGACGACCCTGATCGGCGCCCTGGCCTCTGCGTCGTCGCTCGTGGTCGTGCTCGCCCTACTGTTCCGCTACATCGGACCCCATCGTGTGCCGTGGATGGCGGCGATCCTGACCGCGCTCGTCACGACCGGCCTCATGGCGATCGGAACCGAGGCGATCGGGTGGTATCTCCGGACCTTCGGAGGATCGTCGCTCAGCGGAGCGTTCGGCGCCGTTCTGCTCGCCCTGTCATGGGTCTACTACGAGGCTCAGATCGTGTTGGCCGGGATCCAGTTGGTCAAGGTGCTCACCTGGCGGAGCGGGCACGGCCTCGACCCTGGCTCCACGACGGGACGGCTCGATCACGAGCAGACCAGGCGTGTCGGTCCGGCAGGTGGCCGCGACACACCCGTATGATCGGCACGTTGCGGTCATCGTGATCTCGACCGAACCCGAAGGAGGAATCCATGATTCGTGCACTGATCGGTGCCGTCGTCATCTTGCTCGTGGCGACGTTCCCCGCCACCTGGCTGCTCATGCTGTTCGTCGGCAACGTGGGCCTCGAACTGTCGTACTGGGGCACGTTGCCTCTGGGCATCCTCGTGTCGGCCCTCATCGGTGGCGTCACCTCGCCGACGTTCGTGGTTCGATAGCGCGCACGGAACGTCGATCACGACGACAGCAAGTGCGCACTCCATCGACGGACATCGCCAGCCTCAGCGAAACGTTCTCGTTCGCCCATCGCGGCTCGTGGAACTGGCAGCCGGCTTCGGTGTCGGGGAAAGGCCCCGCGGCCCGCAAGGTCGCGCCCGACCCGCTGCTGTTCACGAGTGGTAGTCGGCTCACGCTCGAAGGCCGGGGGGCGACGTGTCGTCGTCATGGTCACGGGCCCGCTGATCGGCAGGCCGATGGCGGGACCGACCGGACCGGGTACCGAGTCGCAGGCAGCGCAACGACTACGTTCGTGTCGGGGAGTCACGACCCGCTCGATTCATCGATCTCGAAGGGAAGCAGCCCATGTCCGATCCCACCGACGGCCCAGCTGAGCCCGCGGGTGCCGACACGCCCGACGGCACCACTCCACCCGACGGCACCACTCCACCCGACGGCACCACTCCACCCGACGGCACCACTCCGCCCGACGGCGTCACTCCGCCGCCCGAGACCATGGCGAACACCACCGACGCAGCGACCGCCGAGACGTCGACGTCGTGGCCGTCGAGTGCCAAGATCTGGGTTGGCGTGTTGGCGGTCATCGCACTCCTGGCCGGGATCGGGGCGATCGTAGGGTTCTCGCAAGCAGCTTCCGCCGACGACGACCAAGCGACAGTCGCGGCAGAGCGCGATGCGGCCGTCGTCCGCGCCCAGGACGCCGAGCAGGAACGCGACGACCTGGCGGCCGAACTCGACGAGTCGGAGACCACGGCTGCGGGATTGGCCACGGAGGTCGAAACGGCTGCGTCCGATCTCGAAGCAGCCGAAGCCGAGAACGAATTGTCGACTGCCACCATCGAGACCGAACGGGCTCGTGCCGACGAGGCGGAAGCAGTGGTCGCCGAGTTCGACGAAGCATTCCCCGTCACGGTCGAGACGTCGTTGGTCGGCCTCGATGTTGCCGGGAGCTACGCGATCTCGTTCACCGAGGCCTACTGCGACTTCGCGACGGGATGCGGCACGACGCCGAACGCCAACCAGGCGGTCATCGGCGTGACGCCGGAGAACTTCCTCGACATCACCATCCCGGGCATTTTGCAGGGAGGTCTGTTCGCCGTCAACGGCGGGCTGTACGGCATCACCGACAGCGAAACGGCGATCCCGCCGTGCGGCGACGTTCCCCGACGGGGCCGGGTCACCATCACCATCTGGCCGGCCTCCATCATCGTGGCCGAAGACGGCACCCGGACCGTCACCAACCTCGAGGCCAGCATCACGCTCGATGCGCCCACGATCAACGAGTGCCCGGCAGGGCTCGTTTTCTGGGGCGCAACGCTCACGCCGGCGGGCTGACCGAGAACATCGCCGTCGTGGGCGTGACACCGTTCTTCGATCGCATGACGTCGCTCGCCGCTCTCACGCCTTCGACTCGATACGGGGGGCTGCGGTAGGTTCACGCAGTGCGCGCACCGGAGACCAAGACCGCTGGGTTTCCGCACGGGATCGTTCGCAACACGTCGGTCGTGACCCGTTTGACCCTCGTCGTGGTCGGGGTTGCGCTCATCTCCCTGGTGATCACCTCGATCGTCGGCCTCCAGCGCGGCGGCGATCTGGCTCAAGGACTCCTACGCGACCGGCTTACCGCAACCGGGGCAGCACGCGCCGACGAGGTCGAACGGTACGTGATCAACATCGAGCGGATCGCCGTGTCGCAGGCGATCAGCCCGAGCACCGCCCAGGCGATCGAGGAACTCGCCGCCGCATACGACGAACTCGACGTCCAGCCGCCGTCGGCAGAGGACGCTGATGCCGTCGACGACTACTACGTCGAGGTCGTTGCGCCCGAGCTCTCCGAGGTTCGTGGGCGACCGGTGACCGCCTCGAGCCTCGTCCCTCAGCAGCCGGCCGGTGTCCACCTGCAAGCGAACTACGTCGTCCGGGCCGGCGACGAGGCGAGCCTGATCGAGGACGCCGGCGACGACAGCAGCTGGTCCGATCTGCACACCTCGTTGCACCAGTCGTTCAGCGAGGTGGCGATCCAGGCCGGGGCCGACGATCTCTACCTCATCGAGCCGACCAACAACACGATCGTGTACTCGACCAGCAAGCAGATCGACTTCGCGACCAGCCTGCGGACCGGTCCCCAGAGCGGAAGTGCGCTCGCAGTCCTGATCGGTTCGTTCGGCGACGATCCGGCAGAGCGATCCGTGGCGATCAGCGACTTCACCAACTATGCGCCGGCCGGCGGAGAGCCGAACGGTTTCATCGCCAGTCCCGTGATCGACGATGGCACGCTCGCCGGCTTCGTCGCCCTCCGGTTCGGGCCGGCGGCGATCACGTCGATCACCACCGATGACGGAACGTGGACCAGTCAGGGCGAGACCGGAGAATCGTTCCTGGTCGCCAGGGACAACCTCATGCGTTCCGATGCGCGTGCGTTTCTCGAGAACCAGAGCGGCTACCTGGACCTCGTCGCGGACGCAGGTGCCGCATCCGACGACCAGATACGCCTGATGCGCGAGCTCGGCACGACCGTGCTCCTCCAGCCGATCGAGGATGACGCAGTCGACGGCGCGCTCGAGGGGCCGCCCGCGCTCGACGAAACCACGAACTCCCTCGGGATCGATGTGCTCCAAGCTCGACAGGCGCTCGACATCGAGGGCTTGGAGTGGGCCATGATCACCGAGATCGAGCGCGAGGAGATCGAACAACCGATCGCCGACTTCGCTCGCAACCTGCTGATCGCGATCGCGCTCTTCCTGGTCGGGATCACCTTCCTCGCCGCGCAGTGGTCCAACCGACTCCTCAGCCCGGTTCGCGCCATCTCCTCGAAGCTGCGGTCGGTCCGCGCTGGTGGCGCGACCGACGAGGGATTGGGCTCGACGAGTCTGCCCGAGGGGAGCGCGAGCGAGTTCGTCGAACTCGCCGGCGACATCGACACGATGCTGGCGACACTCGAAGAACGGAACGCCGACGTCCGCGGACGCTCCGACGAGCGCCGCAGACTCCTTCGTCGGCTGCTTCCGCCCCAGGCTGTGCAGCGGGCCGAGGCCGGGGAACGGAACGTGATCGACCAGGTCGCACAAGCGACGATCGCCGTCGTGGTCCTGTCGGGCATGGGTCCGCTGCTGCACTCCGGATCTCGAGACGAGGCACGTGACCTGCTCGATCGGTTCGTCGAAGAGGCCGACGCGCTCGCCAAACAACGGGGCCTCGAACGGATCCAGCTCACCGGCGATTCCTACGTCGCCGGTTGCGGCACGGTGCGACCTCACATCGATCACGCGGCCAGGACGGTTGCCTTCGTGCTTGATGTCCGCGACCTCGCACACGACTTGTCCGACGACACAGGCCAACCGATCTGGGTCGGCGTCGGGGTCGACTCCGGACCCGTCACCGTGGGTCTCACCGGCGGGTCGGGCCTGGTCTACGACGCCTGGGGTGAGACGGTGCAGCGGGCTGCCGACCTCGCTCGCCGCGCCGACGCGAACACCGTGATGGTCTCCTCCGCGGCTCGCTCCCAACTCCCGTCGACGTTCGACATCGAGGAGCACGGGACCACGGCGGGCACCTTTGTGGTGACCGGGCGCAACGACGGGGTAGGTGTGACATGAGCGGGCTCTTCACCAACTCGAGTTCAGCCTGGGCGGCGCTGGTCATCGTGCTCCTTCCGCTGCTGATCATCGGCACCGGCGAGTTCGAAGAGCGGCTGCGCCAGCGCGATTCGGAGTTCAGGGATGCCGTCTCCACCGTGCGGGTCTGGGTGGTCCCGTTGCTCACGGTGTGGATTCTCGCCCGGGCACTCTTCGATCTCTCGACCGACGGCACATTCATGCGGCTGCTCGGGAGCGCGATCCTCTTCGCCGGCGCCGTCGCCGCGTTGTCCGCGCTTCGGTTCGTCGTCGCATGGCTGGCCGACCAGCCCGCCCGAACAGGGCGACGTCCGATCCCACGGCTCATTCTCGCATTGCCGCGGCTGCTGCTGATTCTGGCCGCGCTCTGGGTGCTGATCGCAGGTGTCTGGGGTGTCGATCTGTCGGCGGCACTCACGGCGCTCGGCGTGACCTCACTCGTCATCTCGTTCGCGCTCCAGGACACGCTCAGTGGTATCGCATCCGGCTTCACGCTGCTCGCCGACCAACCGTTCAGCCCCGGGGACTGGATCGAATCGGACGACGTCGAGGGCCGGGTGATCGACGTCAACTGGCGAGCCACGCGGATTCGCAACCGAGACGGAGATCTCATCGTGATCCCGAACGGTCAGTTGGCGAACGCGACGATCACCAACTACGACCAGCCGAGCCGCCTGCACCGCGTGAAGGTGCCCGTGCAGATCGAACGAACTGCGCCGCCGACTGCCGCAATCGAGATGTTGCTCGACGCGGCCCGCTCGACACCCGGGGTCGTCACCGACCCGCCCCCGTTTGCGCGGGTGATTCAGATCGCGGATCCCGTCGTCGACTACGAAGCGTCGATGTGGATCGACGATTACACACTCGCTCCCCAGGTCAGGGCCGACTTCGGCGCGCTGGTCTGGTACCTGTCGTACCGACACGGCGTGCCGCTCCCGAACCCCGCTCAGGACCTCTACCTGTTCGACGGTGCCAAGACAGCCATCGAGAGCCAGACCACGGCGGCCGACCTGCGGCGGCGTCTCGCCGACGTTCCGATCATCGCCGAACTCGACGACGCGGTGCTCGACCACCTCGCGACCCACGCCTCGATCGGCCAGTATCAGCGGGGGGAGACGATCACCGATCGAAGCGATCGACGCGACCTGCTGCTGTTGCACGGCGGCCGGGCGAGTCTGCTGCTCCGGGAATCCGGCGCCGACGACGTCGTCGTGCTCGATCTCGAGCCGGGTGAGGTCCTCGGTGTGATCAGCGATCCGGCCGATACCGACCGACAACTCTTGATCACCGCCGTCACCGACTGCGAGGTCATCCGAGTCCCGCCGGAGGCTTCGGGACAGGCGATCGCACTCGAGCCCGAACTCGCATCGCTGCTCGACCAGCTCGGCACGACACAGCGTCGCCGGGTCGACCGTGTGGTGCGCCGGATGGCGCGTGGGACCCTCGCCCCGACCGACGTTCGAGCGAGCGACCCGAGCTCAACAACGGGAGGTGCTTCGTGAGCCGAACTCGCAACACGCACCTCCGGAGGCGCCTGTCGCTCACGCTCGTCAGTGTCTCATTGATCTCCGTGCTCCTGCTGTCGGGTGTCAACTTCGTCTTCGCCCGCCTCCTGATCGACCAGAGCGTCGACGAACAACTCACAAGTGTCCGTGACACCCGTGTCGAGGCACTCGAGAACGGCCTCCAACGCATCGAGTCGCAGTTGTCGACGCTTGCCGCCACCCCCAGCGTCGTTGCTGCACTCGACGATCTCAGCACCGAGTTCGAGCGCCTCGAGGACGACATCTCGCCGGAGCAGGTGGCCGGTCTGACCGAGATCTACGACGACGAGTTCCTCCCACCCTTCGTCGAGGCCGGAGCCGACATCGACGCAGAAGCTCTCGTTCCGGACACCGCGGCGGGCAGGTACGTCCAGCACCAGTACATCGCGGAGAACCCCAACGGGTTCGACGACCGCGGCCGGCTCGACGACGCCGGTGACGGTTCGGGGTACAGCGCAGCCCATGCCGAGCACCACCCGATTCTGCGCGATCTCATGGAGAACACCGGCGCCACCGATCTCCTGCTGGTCGACGCCGACACCAGCGACGTGGTGTACTCGGTCGCCAAGCGGATCGAACTCGGAACCGACGGGCTGTCGTGGCCACCGGTCGGCGACGACCTCGGCAACATCCGTGGCATCGACCGTGCGCTCACGCAACTCAGCACGGTCGCGGTCGGCGACTCGATCCTCTCCGATGTGACCTTCTACATCCCCACCCGCGGCGAACCCGTGCTGTTCGTCGCTGCCGCAGTCCGATCCGGTTCCGACGTCCTCGGTGCGGTCATCACCGAGATCCCGGCCGAGGCGCTGACGACCGTGATGACGGCCGGGCAGGATTGGCCGTTGCTCGGCCTCGGGGACACCGGTGAGGCATACCTCGTGGGCGACGATGGCTCCCTCCGCTCCGAGTCGCGCGTCTGGATCGAGGATCAGGACGACTACCTGCGCCGGTATGTCGACTACACCGGCGATGACGACGGTGCCGACCTCATCGAGACCGTCGGTTCGCCAGTGCTGCTGCAGACCGTCGACAACGAGGCCGTCACCGCCGCACTCGACAACGAGGAGTTCGCCGGGAAGGTCACGAACTACCTCGGCACGGACGTGGTCGCGTCCTCCGGGCCGGCGAACCTCGGCGCGCTCGAACTGGGCCATCATCGTCGAGCAGGACACGGCCGAATCGAATTCGGCACTGAACTCGCTGCTCCGAGCGATCCTCGTCGTGCTCGCCGTCCTGCTCCCGACGATCGCGTTCGTCGGATGGTTGCTCGCTCGCTCACTCACTCGCCCGGCCCAGCGACTCGTGGACGCTGCTTCGCGAATCGCACAGGGAAACCTCGACACCGAGGTCGAGGACCTCGGACGCAACGAGCTTGGCGACCTCGGGCGCCAGCTCGAGGGAGTCGCCCGCCAGCTCAGCGCACGGGAGCAGGCGATCATCGACGAGGAACAGGACATCGTCGACCTGTTGAGTGCTGCTCTCCCGGCCCGCCTCGTCGACCGTGTCCGCGAGGGCGAGCAGGCGATCGAGGACATCTTCGACTCGGCAACGGCGGTCTCGATCAGCATCGACGGGATCCCCGACGCCGGCGGCGCCGACCAAGATCTCGCACTGGAGATCAACGACCGGCTGTACGAGGAGGCCGACGAGCTGACCGGCCGCTTCGGCATCGAACGTGTCCGGCGCTCGTCGGGGAGCCAGCTCTTCCTGGCGGGGCTCGGCGAAGACGACGCCCGGGCCGAAGACGCGGCCCGGTTCGTGTGGGCCGCCGTCACGGCGGTTGCCGAGGTGGGTGCCGAGTTCGGCCTGACGTTCACGGTCCGCACCGGGATGGCAGCCGGCGAGGTGGCGACGGGTGTACTCGGTACGGATCAGGTGTCGTTCGGCGTGTGGGGGGATCCACCCGGCGTGGCGGTGACGCTCGCCTCGCTCGCGGAACCGGGGCAGGTGTTGGCGGATGCCAACGTCGCCGCCCAGCTCGGGCGTGACTGGGATCTCGGGCCACTCGACGAACTGCCCGGCCTCGCCGACGACATCGATGTCCATGTGGTCAACGGGCCGATGACCGCCCGCACGTCCGCGGAATGAGCACGCTTCGCCGATACGCACGCGAGCCGGGTCGCGTCCGGCTCCGCCATGCGCCGTCCGAACGATGAGGCCGACGAAAACGTTCGTCAAACGTGCGATCTGGCTGGCCGTCACCGCCGTCTCCGTGTATCTCGTCATCCCGAGTGTCGTCGAGGTGTTCAGTACGTGGCCCGAACTCGAACGGCTTCGCTCGGGATCCCTAGCGATCATGTCGCTCCTGACGCTGCTCAGCCTGGTGTGTTTCTGGATCCTGTTGGGCCTGTGCCTCGACACGCGCCGGTGGTCGCTGATGGCCATGAGCCAGTTGGCGTCCTCGGCTGTGGCCCGGATCGTTCCCGGTGGCGCAGCCACCGCCACGGCCGTCCAGTACCGCCTGATCAGAGACGCCGGCGTCTCGAGCAGCCAAGCGGCAACCGGAATGACGGTCGTCACCGTGCTCAACTTCGCCGTGCTGTTCTCGCTGCCGATCTTCGCCGTCCCAGCGCTGCTGTTCGGGCCGCCGATCTCGTCCCTGTTGCTCCGAGCCGCGGTGGCCGGCGTGATCGGTTTCGTCGCGATGGCGATCATCAGCGGTGTCTTCTTGACGTGGGATCGCCCACTCGTGCTCCTCGGGCAGGGGATCGATGCAATCGCCCGACGCCTTCGTCGTTTCGACCCGGAGGCACCGCCACGGGCGACACGTCTGATCGAGTCGCGCGACCTGCTGCGCACCAACCTCGCCGACAAGTGGCAGTGGGTCGTGCTGGCCAGCTTCGGGAAATGGGGCTTCGAATACTTCGCGCTCGTGATGGCGGTGCGCGGGGTCGGCCACGAGGACCTCTCGATGGTGCTGCTCCTCGCCTTCGTCGCTGCGGCGCTGCTGTCGAGGATTCCCTTCACGCCGGGCGGTTTGGGCTTCGTCGAGGCGGGTCTGACGAGCACGCTGGTGCTTGCGGGACTGAGTGCGGGTGACGCCGTGTTGGCCACCCTGGCCTATCGGCTGGTGACGTATTGGCTCCCGATCCCATTCGGGGCCCTTGCGTACGGAGCACATCGCTGGCGCCTCCACCGTCAGGGTGTCGAGATCGAGACGTTCCCCGAACTCGGCGAGCACGAGCTCGATCACCCCACGACGATCACGCCAGCGGCCTGACCGACGGTCACGTGCCGGTGCGAAGAGACCGGAAACCCGTGGAGGTCAGCTGCCCAATGCGCGATCGATCTCGGCACGCAGCGTGGCCGGGACGTCGGCCCGAACCATGCCGTCGCGATCGATGCCGAGTCGGGCCGCCACGGTTTCCGGATCGTCGATCGACGCAATCGTGAGCGCCAACACCCCCGAGCCACGATCCATCTCCTGACCGATCGTCGCGACCAGCTCTTCGAGCCGGTCGGAGTCGACCTTGCGTTTGGCGGCGATGCCGGCACCACCCAGCAGGCCGAGGACCGGGAGGCCGACCACACCGCCGACGACCAGTCCGAGGACGCCACCGAAACCCGCAGCGCGAGACACCTCATGTCGATGTGCGTTCTTCGCGGTCACCCGACCGTCGCCGTCACGACCGAGGATCGCGCACTCGTCGATGTCGATGAAGCCTTCGGCCTCGAGACCGTGCAGGGTCGACAGGGCGTGCTCGGCTGTCGCCGTCGACTCGAAAAAGAGTACGACGAGTTCGCTGTCCACGATGATCTGACTCCTCCGTGTGGGCCGGCTACCGGTGCACGATTCGAGCGCGCCAGCGAAAGATCACCCTACCGCGACAGTTCCGAGGTCTACGCTCACTGGGGCGATGGACACGGTCGCGGACGAGAGGGGACATTCGACATGAACGACGACGTGCGACTGGGGCTCGCCGAGGCGATCGGCACAGCGATCCTGGTGATCGGTGGGCCGGGCACCGCCATCTTCGCCACCGGCGGTTTCAACGAGACCTTCAGCGTGGGCATCCTGGGTGTCTCGCTGGCGTTCGGTCTCAGCGTGCTGTGCCTGGCGTACCTCATCGGTCGGATCTCCGGCTGTCACATCAACCCGGCGGTGACGATCGGCATGATCGTCACCAAGAAGATCGACGCCGCGAAATCGGCGCCCTACTTCGTGGGCCAGTTCGTGGGCGGAATCGCCGGCGCCGCCGTGATCGCGCTGATCCTCAGCGGGACCGACGGCTACTTCAGCCGCGCTCAGGACGCCGGGTTCGCCTCCAACGGATACGGCGATCACTCCCCCGCCGGTTTCGATCTGCTCTCGGTGGCGATCCTCGAGATCGTGGTGACGGCCGTGTTCGTGCTGATCGTGCTCGGCACGACGGACAAGGACGGCGTGCCGAACGGATTCGGCCCGATCGCTGCCGGTCTGGGTCTCGCACTCGTGCACATGATCTCGATCCCGGTGTCGAATGCGTCGGTCAACCCTGCCCGCTCACTCGCAACCGCCGTGTTCGAGGGCGACTGGGCGCTCGGACAGGTGTGGGCGTTCATCGTGTTCCCCTCCATCGGAGCAGCACTCGCCGGAGCGATCTGGTTCATCGTCGGCCCGCAGGCGTCGGCGGTGCCGTCGGCCGAGTAGTACCGAAGTCCACGCAGAGCCGTCGCGGTGGGCGGCGGCGATCACTCTCGCCCCGGCTGACGGGGTGACCGAAGCCCACCTAGCCTGTCGGCGATGCGCGGCTCCGGCGAACAACTACCCGACTGGTTCGCGATCGCGCTCGTCACCGGCACGTCCGCTGCGGTGCTCGTCCTCGAGATACTCGCGGGGCGGGTGCTCGCGCCGTACGTCGGCGTCAACCTCGAGACGTACACCGCGATCATCGGCACGATTCTCGCCGGCATCGCGCTCGGCGCACGCCTGGGGGGTGCGGCCGCCGATCACGTCGATCCGCGGCGCCTGATCCCGCTGCTGCTCATCGTCGGGGGTGCCCTGGCAGTCTCGTCGATCCCGATCGTGAGCTTCCTCGGCGGCACCGCCGGCGCGGGCGGGCGGGGTGCGCCCAGTGTGCTCCTCGCCGCCGCCGGTTTCCTGCCGGCGGCCGCCGTCCTCAGCGCCGTTCCGCCGGCCGTCATCAAGCTGCAGCTGCGCGATCTCGATCGGACCGGTCACGTCGTCGGACGGCTGTCGGCATGGAGCACCGGAGGTGCGATCGCCGGCACGTTCATCGCCGGCTTCGTCTTGGTCGCCTACGCGGCGGTCTCGACCCTGATCGTCTCGGTCGGGTTGACCCTCGTCGTCGCTGGTGTGCTCGTGGCCGCGGTGTCCCGTCGGTCGGAGACACAGGAACTTCTCGCCGCCGGAGCGCTGGTCGCGCTCTGCGTCGGTGGCATGGTGTTGGTCGAGCAACCGTGCGACGTGCAGTCGAGCTACTACTGCATCTCGATCGAGTCGGCGTCGGATCGCGCCGACGGCCGCGTGCTGGTGCTCGACGATCTCCGTCACAGCTACGTGGCCCTCGACGATCCGACCCACCTCGAGTTCTGGTACGTGCGTCAGATCGTCGGCGCGATCGAGACGCTCGCTCCGGACGGCCCGCTCGACGTGATCGCGCTCGGCGGTGGCGCGATGACCGTGCCGCGATATCTCGCCGTGACCCGTCCGGAGAGCGCGGCAAGTCGTGCTCGAGATCGATGCCGAACTCGTCGATGTCGTCGAGCGGGAGTTCGGTCTCCCGATCGCCCCCGACGACGTCCTGACAGGCGACGGGCGCATCAGCCTTCGATCGCTGCCCGACGACTCCGCCGACGTGATCGTCGGTGATGCGTTCGGCAGCCGCGCCGTTCCGTGGCACCTGGCGACCGAGGAATTCATGGCTGACGTCGAGCGCGTCCTGCGACCCGGCGGCATCTACGTCGCCAACATCATCGATGGTCCGGCCGAGTCGTTCCTGCGGGCCGAGGCGGCGACGATGCGTACCTCGATGCCCTTCGTCGGTGTCATGCAGGGTCCGAGCCTCGTCGGCGGGTTCGTCGGCAACGCCGTGGCGGTCTCGAGCACCGATCCGATCGATGTCGACTCCTGGAACGCGGCGCGCCTCGACCGCGACGACGAAGGCGCAGTCGTCGACGACATCGATGCGTACCTCGCCGAGGCGCTGGTGCTCACCGACGACTTCGCGCCGGTCGACCAGTTGATCGCAGGCGCACGATGAGGCCCGGCACGGCACGGCGCTGACCACTCCGTCGAGCTCCCGATCCGAACCCGCCCGAGCAGCCCGACACCGGCTTCGGTAGCGTTGACCCATGGCATCGCTCGATCGTTCGGCTCGGGTCTACGTGGCAGGGCACCGCGGCCTGGTCGGCTCGGCGTTGGTTCGTCACCTCGAGTCGGAAGGCTTCACCGACATCCTCACCGCCGGACGGGAGGAGCTCGACCTCCGACACCAGTCGGCGGTGTCCCGATGGTTCGAGTCCCATCGGCCCGACTACGTCTTCCTCGTCGCCGGAACGGTCGGCGGCATCGGCGCAAATGCCGCACGTCCGGCCGAGTTCATCTACGACAACCTGATGATCCACGGCACCGTGGTGCACTCGGCATACGAGACCGACGTGACGAAGTTGCTGTATCTCGGTTCGTCGTGCATCTACCCGCGTGATGCCGATCAGCCGATGACCGAAGACGCGCTGCTCACCGGGCCGTTGGAATCGACCAACGAGTGGTACGCAATCGCCAAGATCGCGGGCATCAAGCTGTGCCAGGCGTACCGCCGACAGTACGGGTGCGACTTCATCTCCGCCATGCCGACCAACCTGTACGGCCCAGGCGACAACTTCGACCTGGACTCGTCCCACGTGCTGCCGGCGCTCATGCGGAAATTCCACGACGCCAAGTCGACCGACGCCAACACCGTCGAGGTCTGGGGCACGGGCTCGGCGTACCGGGAGTTCCTCCATGTCGACGACCTGGCGGCGGCATGTCTCTTCTTGATCGAACACTACGACGGTGACTCGCACATCAACGTCGGTACCGGGGTCGACCTGTCGATCCGCGAGTTGGCCGAGACGATCCGCGACCTGATCAATCCCGACGCAACGATCGTGTGGGATGCCAGCAAGCCCGACGGAACTCCTCGGAAGCTGCTCGATGTCTCCCGACTCCGCGAGCTCGGTTGGGAACCGACGATCGACCTGTCGACCGGCCTCGAGAGCACCTACCGGTGGTACACGGACCACGTCGACCAACGGCGCATCGTCCGCGGTCTGGACCGCGAGTCCGTCGCGGCGCGCCCGTGACCCCGCCCCCCGACGACACAGCCGTCCGTCGAATTGCGCTCGTGTGGCGAGAGCTCCGACGAGGCGCATCCGGAGCCGTGCTCCGCGCCCACCTGCTGGGGTCGGACGGACCACCGCTCGAACAGAGTCAGCTCGATTCACTCGAGATCCTTGCGAGCGAAACGGGCGGGTGGAGGATGAGAGAGTTCGCCGATGCTCTTCGTGTCGACCCGAGCACCGCCACACGGGCGATCGCTCGGCTCGAACGGCACGGGCTCGCAGAACGCCGTGCCAGCGAGCCGGACCGCCGCGTCGTCACCGCCAAGGCGACGCCCTCCGGACAGCGAATGATCAAGCAAGTGGCGCGGCTCCGTGCAATCGGCATGGAGCGATTGCTCGAACCGTTCGACGCGGCCGAGCGCGAACAGTTCGCCGAGTTGCTCGAACGCTTCGTCACCTCGATCGACGACCTGGTGACCGAACTCGAGCGACAACGCACTGCGGAGCGGGTACCGCCGCGCCGGTAGGCGGGAACCCACCAGTCGCCAACCGGTCGTCGAAGGCGCTGGAGAGTTCGCGAACCCGTGGCCGGGAACGCTGGCCATCGCTCCCCGGCGGCGACGACCGCCGCTGACGGCGTGGTCGGCGTTCGGTGCACGAACACCGTCGGCAAGCCGTTCGATGTCCAGATCCGGATGTGATGGCGCCGATCGGCCGAGTCCGCGTCGGAGCGAACGAACGCTGAAGAGACCCAGCGTCGACACGGCGTGTGCGTCCGACATCGCGTCGACGACGACGCAGCGACGCAGGTGAGGCTGGCATGGGACAGGACGCGCTCGACACCACTAGGGTCGCCCCTCGTGGCCGATCAGCAGGACTTCGCCGACCAGGCGATGGAATTCGCGCCCCAGCTGTACTCGGCCGCGCTGCGCATGACCCGGAACCGGGCCGACGCCGAAGACCTCGTACAGGAGGCGTATCTGCGCGGCTTCCGCAGCTTCCACACGTTCCAGGAGGGCACCAACCTTCGGGCCTGGCTGTTTCGGATCTTGACCAACGTGTACATCAACAAGTACCGCGCCAAACAGCGGCGTCCCCAGGAAAGCGATCTCGGCGAGATCGAGGACCTCTACCTGTACCGCCGGCTCGGATCGATGGAGACGGCTGCCGCCAGCATGTCGGCCGAGGAACAGTTCCTCGACGTGTTCACCGACGACGAGGTCAAGCAGGCACTCGAGGATCTGCCCGAGAACTTCCGTCTCCCGGTGCTGCTCGCCGACGTGGAGGGCTTCGCGTACAAGGAAATCGCCGAAATGCTCGAGATCCCGATCGGCACGGTGATGTCACGTCTGCACCGGGGAAGAAAAGCGATGCAACGCGTGTTGTACGAGTACGCCGAGGGACGTGGACTGACCCACACCTTCGACGAGAAGCATGCCGACGTCACGGACGGCGACTGAGCGAAGACGGACGAAGCACATGGCGAACTGCAAAGAGACCATTCGAGAACTCGATGCCTTCCTCGACGGTGAGTTGCCGACCGATGTACGTGAACACATTCACGAACATCTCGGCGAGTGCATCGACTGCCTCCAGGCGTTCGACTTCCAGGCTGAACTCAAGCAGGCGATCCGCCGCAAGTGCAGCACCGACGAGTTGCCCCCGGGTCTCCTCGGCCGTATCGAGATGTGCTTCAACGAGGACTTCGACGGCAATGGCGTCATCGGTCACGCCGACGGCGCCTGACGCGCCCCGCAGGTATCTCACCGTGGCAGTCATGCGCCCCGAGCGGCGCGGTGACCGCTCACTCCACACGCGGGGTACGTTGCGCTGATGGACACGCTGGAGTTCCCGGTCACCGAGCCGGCTCGGGTGACGTGGTATGAGGTCGAGCAGCCGTGCGACCGCTGGGCACCACAGGACCGCCCGCCGGCAGCGGTACGGGGGTTCGTCGGTCTGATCGGTCTGGGTGCGATGCTGACCGCAGCGGCGTTGCTGCTCTCCGATCGTGCACCGGGCCTCGTCCGGATGGTGTTCGGCGACCGGGCACGAGACCTGTGGCTTCGCATCGACGCCGCCGAACGCGTCAACCTGCCGCCCGACGCCCAGGTTCCGTCGACCGACTTCATCGCCCACGTCGCGATCTGGGCGGTCGTCGCCTCGTTGATCGGCCTTGCGATCTGGACGTGGAGAGGTCTGGCGCTCGGCGTCGTCGCGCTCTCCGCCGCCAGCCTGCTGCTCGAACTCGCCCAGGGCCGATATGCCACCACTCGAACCGTGCAAGCTTCCGATGCGGTGGCCAACCTGATCGGTGTGGCGCTCGGAGCCGTCGTCGCCGCCGCGTGTTACATCGCCTGGTCGGGCGCTGCAGCCCTCGTGCGCTCGCTGAGGCCGGCACGCGGCCGCGACCTCACGGTGCGAACTTGAACGGGCAGTGTCCCGGCTCGCTACGCTGACCGCATGCTTGCTGCAGAGATCTGGCACTGGTGGATCGGCGTCGCGATGCTGATCGCCGGGATCGGTGCCACCCTCGCCCTGATCGGTGGCTATCTCAAGCAGGTGTCGGCCCAGCGCTATCCCGGTGGCAAGCGCCAGCGCGAGCAAGAGCTCTGAGCGACCTCCGCCACCCCGGCGGACACGACCGATGCCCTGCTCCAACGATGGCGAGCAGGTTGACCTGCTCGACGATCTCGTCGAACGCTGCCCGTTCCCCGTCGCCCGAACACGTGTCGACTGTGCATTCTCGGGTGGTCCCGACTCGACTGCTCTCGTGGTGCTCGCCCGACACGCCGGGCTCGAGGTGACCGCCCACCACGTCGATCACGGCCTCCGCCCGGAGTCGGCCGATGACGCCCGACGAGCCCGTCGGATCGCCGACGACCTCGGCGTCGCGTTCATCGTGCACACCGTCGAGGTGGAGCCCGGCGCCAACCTGGAGGCCCGCGCCCGAACTGCCCGTCGAGCGTGTCTACCCACCGATGCGATGACGGGCCACACGGCCGATGACCAGGCCGAGACGGTGATCCTGCGTTTGCTCCGCGGAGCCGGAGGTACGGGCCTGTCCGCCATCCGACCGGGTCCGACGCACCCGCTGTTGGCAGTCCGGCGGTCCGAGACCACACGGCTGTGCGACCTGCTCGGGATCGACACGGTGCACGACATCAGCAACGACCGCCTCGACGTCTGGCGCAACCGGGTGAGGGCCGAACTGATGCCGCTGCTGGCCGACATCGCCGACCGCGACCCGGTTCCCATCCTGACCCGAACCGCCGATCTGCTCCGCGAGGAGAGCACACTGCTCGATGAGCTCGCCGGGGCCATCGATGCGACCGATGCCCGAGCGTTGACCGGCGTGTCGCCGGTGCTCGCCCGCCGGGCACTCCGGCGCTGGCTCGACGAGGCCGGATATCCGCCGGACGCCGCCTCGATCGACCGGGTGTTGGCGGTGGCGAGGGGCGACGCCGTGGCCTGTGAGTTGGCCGGTGGCCGTCGCGTCCAGCGCACACAACAGCGGCTTCGCGTCGTCGAACCGTGAGTTCGAGGGCATTTCGGCAACCTGCGGGAGCCGGATCGGCCACATCTCGATCCTGTGAAAGACAGGCCCTCCGAATTGCTCACCTCTGCCGTCCGGGTAGAGTCATGCCCCGCAATGTCATCGCTTCACCTTCCTCCGACCCATACGCCCACGGGAACTCTCTGATGCCGCCCAAACTGCGTGGCAAGTGGGCGCTCGGCATCAAGCCTCGCCACTTCACCTGGATTCTCAAGGACAAGCTGGCGATCTGCGAGCGGCCGGGCGGCTACGGCGACAACCATCGTCGGGTCCGCCGTCAAGAAGAGATCATCTGGATCCGCGAGAACGGGTTCAACTACGCGATCTCGATCATCCAGGCGCCTCACAACCTCCACAACTACGACGACCTCAACCTGGCCTACCGCCATCGGCCGTTCAAGGCCGACGAACGCGACGCATGGTTGAAGGCCTTCTACCGGGAACTCGACGATCTGCTCAAGGCCGACGCCAAGCTGATCGTGCACGGCGAGGAGCTCGGAGACCGCCTGGTGGGCATCATGGGCGGCTACATCCGCTGGTCGGGGCTCGTCGAAGACGACACGAAGGCGATCGCCGTCACCGAGCGGCTCACCGGCCGACAGCTCGATCCCTGGGCCCGTGACGTGATCATGGTTGCCGCCAACCTTCGCGATTGACCCGGAGCGACCGGCAACTCGAGGGCCGAACGTGTGACATGGGCGAACTCGTGCCGCCTCGGCCGGGCCGGTCACCGATGATCGTCAGTACACGTTGCAGTCGGCGGGGATGTCCAGCAGCGGCACCGGGTCGACGGGCCTGCCGTGTGGGTCGGGACCGGGCCGCACCTCGAAATGCAGATGCCACCCTCCCGGTGAGGCGTTGCCGGTGTCGCCGACCCAGCCGATGAGCTGTCCACGTGTCACCCGGTCGCCGACGGCGAGGTCGTCGCCCAGTGCATCGAGGTGGTAGTACCGGTACTTGGTGTCCGTGACACCGTGGAGGCCCCATCCGAGTCCGGAGCCTCTCCCGCTGAACTCCCGGTACAGCACGCCGTCCTCGACGGCGTACACCTCCTGGCGGAAGTCCGTACCGATGTCGAGGCCTTGATGCCCTCCGGTGCCGAACGATTTGCTGAATCCGCGGAAGTTGTTGAACACCTCACACACTGGTGACGGGTCGATCGGGAACAGCAGCCCGGTGGATTCGAGCGGGATCCGTTCGGCTCGCTGCGACACCGTGGCCGCCCCGAGAATCCCGCCAGGCTCGGCTCGCACCACCGAGGCACCGGCGAAGAGGAACAGGATCGACAGGAACCAGCGCGCGGATCGGGCCGCGAAGGTGGTCGTGGAGCTAGCTTGGGAGTTCGTGGCAGGCATGCGGGTGCTGGTGAGCGGTATGGGCGGTGAGTTGGGGAGCCGAGTCGCCACGCTGCTCGAGCAGGAGCAGTGGGTCGGATCGCTCGAAGGTATCGGGGTCGATCCGCCCCGCCGGCGACTCCGGCGAACGGTCTTTCATCGTATCGTCGCCGGCGAGCATGACAGGATCGTGGCCGAAATCACCCGGTTCAATCCACACGTGGTGGTGCACATCGCGGTCTGGGAGCCATACGCTCGAGCTGCGCCGCACGCCGCAAGAGATCTCACCGACGATGCCGCGACCTCGATTCTCGGCGCCGCCGCCGAATGTCGAGCACTGGAATCGATCGTGGTTCGCAGCGGCCTCGAGGTGTATGGCCGTCACCGCAACTCGGTCACCCGACCGAACGAGGACGTGCTGCCCACGCCGACGAGCGAGTACGGACACACGCTGTTCGACATCGAGCAGACGGCGGCCGCGATCGGTGACCGGATCGGGGTGTCGATCGGCATTCTGCGGCTCGCCAGCGTGCTGGGGCCCCACGTGCCGAGTGCGATCGGTCGCCTGCTCCGGATGCCTGCCGTGCCATTCAGCGCGCTGGCCGATCCGCCGTTCGCCGTGATCCACCAGCACGACGCCGCCGAAGCGTTCGTGGCCGCCGCCCGCCACCGTCTCGAGCAGCCCCTCAACATCGTCGCCCCGGGTGCGATCACGGCCTATCAGGCGATCCGGCGGGGTCACCGCATCCCGATCCCGGTCGTGGGACCACAGTGGGCGATCGCCCGCGCCTTCGCCTACGTCGCCGGAGCACCGGTCGCCGACCATGTCCAGGAGATGCTGCACCGCGGCCGGCTCGGCGACAATTCCCGAGCAGCTGAGGTGCTGGGCTTCGCTCCCACGACGACGACCAAGGACGTGATCGACCAGCTGTACCGCTGGCCGAGCGTGATCCACACACCCGCACGAGAGGCGGCGGCATGACGGCGAACCCGATGCAGCAGGTCGCCGACGTGATCACCTTCCCCGCACGCAGCGTCGGCAGCCAGGCCGCCGACATGGCGTCGACATCGGTCCGCTCGTTCCGAGCGTGGACCGCCAACGAGGTCGACGACTGGGGACGCGACAACGTGTTCGTCAATCGGGTGTGGTCACTCAGCCAGCTCCGATGGAGCACCTCGGTCGGCGGCGCCGATCGTGTCCCCCGGCGAGCGGGGGCGCTGATCGTCGTGAACGCCCGACGGTTCGCGCTGGCGCCCCTGTTCGCCTCGCTCGCGATCGGAGCAGCCACCGATCGCCCGGTCCGGTTCGTCGGGCGACCCGATGTCGCACCGGTCGGACCGATGATGCAGCGTCTCGGCGCGCTGCTTCCCGTCGAGGCCGAGATCCTCGGTGCCCTCCACGCCGGCGAGGTGGTCGTGATCGGCGCGGCCCACGAGTACACCAACCGCGAGACCGGCGTGATCGACCATCGGCAAGTCGGAGCTGCCGTGGCAGCCAAGGTGAAGGTCCTGCCGGCAGCGACCGTGTCGGTGCCGCTCCGCCGCAGCGCGCGCGTCGAGATCGGTCCGGCCGTTCGGATCCGAAAGCGGCGCCGCGGACCCCTCGAAGAACTCGAGACCGCCGATCTCGTCCAACTCCGTATCGACGCCATGCTCGACGAGATGGGCGGCACGATGACCGGGACACCGCTCGACTGGCTGCCGACCGGCGGCATCGGGGGTCTCTGATGCCGTGGGTACGTTCCACCGATGGGGTCCGTCTGCACTACCGCGAGTCGGGGCGGCGATCCGGGCCGCCCGTGCTGATGATCCAGGGACTCGGTGCCGACAAACATCTCTGGAACCTGCAGCGACTCGCCCTGGCGCCGTGGTACCGCACGATCGCCTTCGACAACCGCGGAGCCGGCCGCAGCGACAAGCCGTACGGCGCGTACACCATGGAGCAGATGGCCGACGACGCTGCAGCGGTCCTCGACCATGCCGGCGTCGAGTCGGCACACGTGATCGGTGCGTCGATGGGCGGCGTCATCTCGCAGATCATGGCGATCCGCCACCCCGAACGAATCCGTTCGCTCGTCCTGGCCTGCACGGCGTGTCACCACCACGCGTGGCGCAAGGAACTCCTCGCCGACTGGGCCGATACGGCCCAGAGCGAGGGGATGGGGGCCATGACGGCCAAGGCGGCACGATGGGTGATCGGGCCGCGCTCGTTCCGGCGTCTGGCACCGGCACTCGGCTGGATGGGGCCGCTGGGGTTGTCACGGCCGGCGCACGCCTTCGCCGGTCAGGTCGCCGGCATCCTGTCCATCGACGACCGACTCGCTGCTCAACTCCCCGGCATCGATTCACCGACCCTCGTGATCGTCGGCAATCAGGACATCCTCACGCCGCGTGGTGATTCTGAGGAGATCGCCGAACTCATTCCGACGGCTGAGCTCGTGGTGATCAGCGGCGCTGCACACGGATTCATGATCGAGCACGCCACGACGTTCAACCGGATCATGCTCGACTTTCTCCAACGCGCCGAGCATGCGGCAGCTACCGAGGTGCCGATCACGTCACCGGCCGCCGCCGCCGGCTGATGCGCGTCGTCGTCGTCGGTGCCGGTCTCGCCGGGCTCACGGCGGCCCGCCTGTTGTCGGCGGACCACGACGTGCTCGTCGTCGACAAGGGCCGATCGGTCGGCGGGCGGCTCGCCACCCGGCGGATCGGTGGGGCGACGCTCGACCACGGCGCCCAGTTCTTCACGGTGCGTGGTGAGGCTCTCCGTCGACAGGTCGACGACTGGCTCGACCGCGATGTGGCGCGGATCTGGTGTCATGGATTCGCCGACGCCCAGGACGGCTACCCGCGCTATCGCGGCACCTTGGGCATGAACGGCTTGGCCAAGGACCTTGCGGCCGGGCTCGATTGCCGCACCGAGCAGCTCGTGTTCACGTGTCGACCGACCGAAGGGGGTTGGGATGTCGTGATCGACGATGGTGAGGTGATCGAGACGGACGCCCTGGTGCTCACGTGCCCGGTTCCCCAGTCGTGGTCGTTGCTGATCCAGGCCGAGCTCGACATTCCCGAACAGTTGTTCCGGCGGCACTACCACAGGACGGTCGGGCTGCTCGCGGTGCTCGACGGCCCGAGCGGCGTGCCCGAACCTGGTGGGGTGCAGTTCGATCCCGCCGATGCCGGTCAACCGTTCGGTTTCGTCGCCGACAACGCGATGAAGGGCATCTCGGACGTTCCGGCGATCACCTGTCATGCGACGCAGCCCTGGAGCGTCGAACACTGGGACGACGACGCAGACAGACTGCGCGAGCTGCTCCTCGAGCGGGCCAGGCCGTGGCTCGGCTCTGCCAGGGTGATCGAGGCCCAGGTGAAGAAGTGGCGATTCGCCGGGCCAGTGATGCCGTGGCCCGAGCCGTGCTGGGTCGACGACGAACATCGTGTCGTCCTGGCGGGCGATCTGTTCGAAGGCCCCAAGTTCGAGGGTGCCTACAACTCCGGACTGGCTGCGGCGACGGCCGTCGGCGCTTTCACCGACGACTGACGCCCCATCGACGGACCGGCCGCCGCCAGAACGGTCTCAGCCGAGGATCACGCCGGCCACGACACCGTCGCGGTGCTGCACGGTCACCCGATCGGGGTCGATGTCCGGCGTGAACGTCTCGTCGGGGTTGTCGAGATCGCCGGTTCGAACCCTCCAACCGGCTGCTTCCAACCGTTCGACGGAGCTCTCGAGCCCCTGCCCGAGCAGGACCGACCCGATGACTTCCTCCAGCTCGGTCTGCTCAGCGAGGTCGAACGGCGGAGCGGGGATCGCTGCGTCCGATTCGGACTCTTCGTCGCTCGGTTCGGGTGCATAGGCGACCCTCGTTCGGCACTCCACCGCGACGATGCGTCGCTCGTCGAGGTCGTAGACGGAGATGAAGTCGTCGCCGAGCACCTCGCGGAACTCGCGGTACGAGCTGAACTCCTCGTCGCAGCGACGGTCGAGCACCGGGGTGAACGGCAGCTGCCAGCCGTTCACCAGCGTGGCGAGACCGTCGTCGAGCGTGTCGATCGCGGGAAGGTCGACCGTTCGGTTCGTGCCGGACGGTACGAGTGCGAACCACACGACTCCTTCTCCGAGCAGGTCGGCCACTACCGCACAGGCGCCGATCGCGGGAAAGCCCGGGCAATGGTCGACGCCGGGGGTGTCCGTGACGATCCGAACCGTGCGGGACGGATCGAGGATCAGGTCGGTGTCGCTCGCCGCGACGCCGTCTGCGGTCACGGTGAACTGTTCGTTCCTCGACGAGAACACCTGGTCGACGAAGTCGATCTTGTGGAGCTCGACTCCCGACGAGTCGTCGTCGCCACCGTCGATGACCTCGCGGGTGGCGAAGATCGCCATCAGCAGGAAGAAGAGCCCGACCACACCGCCGACCGCGGCGAAGAAGCGCACGCTGAAGATCTGCCGCATGGTGCGCCCGAAACTACCGCCTCCCCGGATCCGATCGGGGGCAGGTCACGGCGTGGCGGCCACCACGGCGGCCCGGTGGGCTCGATCGGCGATCTCGTCGATCACGTCGTCGGTGTGGGCCGCGCCGACGAAGATCGCCTCGTAGGCCCCGGGTGCCATGGCGACACCCTCGGCGAGCATGGCGTGGAAGAACCGTGCGTACGCGGCCTCGTCGGTTTGCTTGGCACCCTCGAAGTCCGTCGGGCGGTCGACGTCGCCGCACACGATGCCGACGAGCGTGTTCACCACCGGGAACTGCGCCGGGAAGCCGGCGGCGCCGCACGCATCGCGCATGAGCGCCGAGAAGTGGCGGGCCCTGGCCATCAGTTCGATGTAGAGGTCGCCGTCGAGCAGGTCGAGCGCCGCCAGGCCGGCCGCGGTGGCGATCGGGTTCCCCGACAGCGTGCCCGCGTGGAAGACCGTGCCGAGCGGTGTCAGCGTCTCCATCAGGTCGCGCCGACCGCCGACGGCTCCGATCGGCAACCCGCCGCCGATCACCTTGCCGAACGTGGTGAGATCTGGCCACACGTCGTACTTCGCCTGTGCTCCGCCGAGACCGAGACGGAAGCCGGTGATCACTTCGTCGAAGATCAACAGGGCGCCCACCCGGTCGCATTCGGCCCTCAGGCCGCTGAGGAAGCCCGGCTCCGGTGCAATGACCCCCATGTTCGCGGCGACTGGCTCGACGATCACGCACGCCACCGATTCGTCGAGCGTCGGCACCTCGTTGTACGGCACGACCATCGTCTCGGCGACCGCTCCCGCTGGGACCCCGGCGGTTCCGGGCAGGCCGAGCGTGGCGACTCCGCTGCCACCGGCGGCGAGGAGCGCATCGGTCGCTCCGTGGAAGTTGCCATGGAAGATGACCACCCGGTCCCGCCCGGTCGCACCGCGCGCCAGGCGGACCGCGGTCGAGGTCGCCTCGGTGCCGGAGTTCATGAACCGGACCTGCTCGCACGACTCGACGCGCTCGGCGATTGCTTCGGCGAGCTTCATCTCCCGTGGCGTCGGCGCGCCGAACGACGTGCCGTCGGCTGCGGCCTGGGTGACCGCAGCCGTGATCGCTGGATGGGCGTGCCCCAGGATCACGGCACCGTAGCTCTGCACCAGATCGATGTACTCGGTGGACTCGACGTCCCACACGTGCGCACCGGCCGCCCGGGCCACGACGTACGGCCGACCGCCCACCGAGGAGAATGCCCGGATCGAGGAGTTGACCCCGCCGGGGATCACCGTCGTCGAGCGATCGAAGAACTCGTCGTTGGATGGCACGCCGGCGCCCACGCACACGGTTGCCGAGCAACCGGCAGCGGTGCATCGGTCAGGGTCACACAGCGGAATCATCAGATCGCCTTTCGTTGGTTCGTTCGGCGAACCACCTGGTCAGATAGGTGAGGATCAGGTCGGCACCGGCTCGTTTGATCGCGGTGAGCTGCTCGAGCGCGACGGTGTCGTGGTCGATCCACCCGTTGGCGGCGGCCGCCTTGATCATCGAGTACTCGCCACTGACGTGATACGCGGCGAGCGGCACGTCGACATGCCGCCGGACCTCATGGATGATGTCGAGGTACGAGAGCGCCGGCTTGACCATCACCATGTCAGCGCCTTCTGCGAGGTCGGCGCGCACCTCGACGAGCGCCTCGCGAGCGTTGCGGAAGTCCTGCTGATAGCCCTTGCGGTCACCCCCGCCCTCGATCGTGACGTCGACGGCGTCGCGGAATGGGCCGTACAGACCGCTGGCGTACTTCGCGGAATAAGCGAGGACGGCGACGTCGGTGAAGTCGTGTTCGTCCAGTGCGGCGCGGATGGCACCGACCTGGCCGTCCATCATGCCGCTCGGCGCGACCACCTGCGCTCCGGCTCGGGCTTGTGCCACCGCCGCGGCGGCGTAGAGACCGAGGGTGGCGTCGTTGTCGACGGTGCCGTCGGCGCTCACGATCCCGCAGTGGCCGTGGCTCGTGTACTCGTCGACGCACAGATCAGCGATCAGCACCACGTCGTCGCCGACCTCGGCACGGAGGTCGCCGAGCGCCGACTGCACGATGCCCTCCGGATCGGAGGCACCCGACCCCGTCGGATCCTTCTCGACAGGAATCCCGAACAACATCACGGCGCGCACACCCATCTCGGCCAGGCCGACGACCTCATGCCGGAGACTCTCGCGGGTGTGTTGATGGACCCCGGGCAGCGAGCTGATCTCGATCGGGGCATCGATCCCTTCGCGAACGAAGAGGGGAGCGATCAGATCGGTCACGGAGACCTCGGTCTGGGCGACCAGATCGCGCATCGCCGGTGTCGACCGAAGGCGGCGCGGCCGGTGCTGGGGAAAGTCGGCGCGGGCGGTGGCCATGCCAGGCATGGTACGCAGCCGACACGCCTGCGGCACGCTCCGGTAGGCACCGGTCGGCGAGCAGCCCGTCCCCCGCCGGCCCTGCGTCGCCGAAGCCCTTCGCTGCGCCTCCCGGTCGTTCGCCGATTCCAGGACTCGCTCCTGCGACGGTGGCCGGTCGAAGGACCCTCATCGCAGTAGCGTCACGTCCGTGTCAGTGCAGGTGTGGTTCGCTCAGGACGAGATCTCGGTGCACCCGGGTGAATCGACGTCGTTGTCCCTCGCCGTCGAGAACGTGGGTGACCACACGGAGTCGTACACCGTGATACCGGCCGGGCTGTCGGCCGCCTGGACAACCGTCACCAGGCCGAACATCACCCTCTTCGGGGGCTCACGTGACGTGATCGAAGTCGTCATCCGGCCCCCGGCGATCAACACCACCAGCGCCGGCCCGACCGCGGTCGCCGTGCGTGTGATCCCCCAAGGCGCACCCGACGACGCGGTGGTGGCCGAGACCATCGCCATGGTCACCGCCTTCGACGATCGCCGCATCACCGCCCTGCAGCCGCTCCAGCGCGGACGCCGGCGGGCATCGTTCGAGTTCATGGTCGAGAACCACGGCAACAACCTCGCGAGCTGCCGGCTGCACCTCGTCGACCCGAGCAATCGGGTGGATGGCTCCTTCGACCCACCTGCCGTCGGTGTCGCTCCCGGTTCGGCGAGTCTGGTCCGGCTCAAGCTCGCCGCCAAGCGCAGCTTCTTCCGTCGGAGCGAACGCCAACTCGACTTCGAGATCGAAGCGACCGAACAGGATCACTCTCCGGCCAACGGACGCGCCACTCTCATCCAGCCACCGACGATTCCCGCCGGCATGTTTGTCAAGGCACTGGCCGCCCTCGCCGTGCTCGTGGCGATCATCGCGTCGTGGTTCTGGGTGGTACGTCCCGCGATCGACGACGCTGCGGCCGATGCCGTCGACGAGCGAGTCGACGAGCTCACGACTGCGGATGCGGTGACCGAGACCGACGGCGACGAGCAGCCGACGGGCACGCCGCCGGCCGCGGCACCCATATCGACCCCTGATGTGCCCGAGCTCGTCGTCGAGGCTGACGACGGCGAACCGGTGTCCTACCGGATCGCGGTCGATGTCGGGATCAACCAGGATCGCAGCGATTCGATCTCGGTTCCACCCGACTCGCAGTATCTGCTCACCGACGTGGTGTTCCAGAACACGAACGGCGACATCGGCACGGCCCAACTGCTCCGGAACGGCGACGTGCTCTACGAGATCGACCTCGGGGCGATGAACTCGGCGAACGAGTTCCAACCCCGGGTCACCCCGATCCCCTTCGACCCGAACGACAACGTCGTGCTCGCGGTGAGCTGCCTTGCGGCGGGTCGGACGAGCGGCACCGGATGTGAGATCGCCGTTCTCCTCGGCGGGCGGCTCGTAGCGGTCGACGGCTGAGGCCGGTCAGAAACCGAATCCGGGCACGGCCGGGTTGATCCTCGACTCGGAACCCAGGACCTCGATCGTCACGTTGGCGACAGCACCGTCGTCGGCCGTGGCCACCAGTCGGCGCTCACCGAGACGCAGACGTGCGGGAAGCGAGACGATCGCGAGGAAACTCCCGCCCGAGTTGGTCGTCACCGTTGCGAACGGTTCGCTCCCGTCGTCGAACCCGATCGCAACGGTCGAGTCGGGCGGGAAGCCACCGCCGCCGAGCCCGAGCGTCTGGCCAGGCCGCGCCGGTTCGTCGGCGGTCTGGGCGGTGGTCTCGAACGTCGGGCTGTAGCGGGCGAATCCGCCGAGTACCGCCGAGGTGTACTGGCCCGACGGCGTCGAGACCAGGAGCAGTGCGCTGCGGTAGCCGACTCCCTTCGGACGGAACTCGACTTCGATCGTGCAGCTCGCGTTCGGGTTCAGGGCACGGTTGGTGCAGCTCTGCTCCTGGATCTCGAAGTCGGCCGGATGCGCGCCGCCGAGCACGATCCGTCCGACCGCGGTCGGGAGGAACCCGATGTTGTCGATGTCGATCGCAACTCGACCGCCGATCTCGCCGACGATCGCCGGTTCGAGGTCGACACCACCAGGATCGGCCAGCAGCGTGGGTTCACCCGCTGCCCCCCGAATCGTCGTGGCCACCGTCGGGGCACCGGCACCCAGCCCACTGACACTCAACGTGCCTTCGTAACCTCGGGGTTCCGTCGGATTGAACGTGAGGTTCACCGAGCACGACGTCCCGGCGGCCACGAGCACACCTCGTACACAGGTACCACCGGTGATCCTGAAGTTCGGCGAGACGACGACCTCGGTCGGCTCGAACGCTCCAGGGCCCGAATTCAGGACCTTGGCGTACAGCTCGGTGCTCTCGAAGCCGAGCAGCACCGTGCCGAAATCGAGCGACGCGAGCGACAACTGCGGTGTGGCGGTGACGGTCACGACCTTGCGCGTGCCGGCGTTGGTCACGTTGCGCACACCATCGATGACGTCGCCGGCCATCGTGTCGAACGCGATCACCTGACCGGACTTCGACAGCGCGGGGCGACCATGTGCGCCGGGGACGCCCGTGGCGTCGGGACCGTCGAGCACGCGGCGGAGCTGACCGAGCTCGAACTCGGCGACGAGCAGATCGCCATCGTCACCTCCGCCTCCGCCGGCGCGACGACTGGGCAGCAGGTTGGTGGCGTCGGTCACGAACGCGATCTGACTTCCGTCCGCGTTGACGGCGGGCGCCCACGAGGCGTCGTTGCCGGCTCGCGGCACGCCGACGTCGACCACGCCGGCGTCGACCGCCGACACGAGCGCCAGCGGATCATCTCGAGGTGGTTCGTCGAAGATGCCGTTGCCGTCGGTGTCGCGGTCGAATCGGTACACCTGCGACGGGCAGAGCGGCACACACTTCGGCAGCGCTGCCGACACCAGTGTGCGGTCACGTGACGTGAACACGATGACGCGACCATCCTCGGACATCGCCGGTGAGGTCGCCCCGGCGGTCGCGGCCACACCGTCACGACCCGACACGAGGCGCACACCTCGTCGCTGGTCGCCGGCGAACCGGTCCCAGACATAGACCTGCGTGGTCGCGTATTCACCCGGAACCGGACCGTCGGCCCAGCCGGGCAACGCCTCCGAGGCCGTCGCATCGGCCACGAAGGCGAGGTGTCGTCCGTTCTGCGACAGGATCGGATGGGAGAACCCTCGGTACAGGTAGGCGCCGTTCGGAGCCTCGGCAGGTGTCCCGGCGACCGTGGTCTCGCGACCCGGAGCGCTGACCGGCACCGTGATGTCGACGATCGTGATCGTGCCGACACCCTCGGGTGACCCGATGGCCTGGTGCACGAACGCGATCTGGGAGCCCGAGCCGGTCAGCGCCGGTGCCGCCTCGGTGAAGACGCCGTCCATCGCCGTGCCACTCCGCTGTGAGAGGGAAATCAGCTCCCAACCGTTTGGCTGGCCGCCACACTCGGGGACGAGCAGGCGGTACACGTCCCATCGATCGGCCCGATCGTCGTCGCGGAACAGATCGAAGGCGATCTCGGTGACCGCCACGACAACACAGCCGTCCGCCGAGATTCGCGGCCGGATCGTGTCGCCCGGGCGCGCGGAGGGTGGGACGGGGGTGAGTTCGGTGGTCGTCTCCGACTCCAGATCGGTCCGGAAGACCGATGTCCGCTCACCGACTCGACCGGTGAACACGACCCAGCGTCCGTCCTCGCTCAACGACGGCGCGCTCGCATCGGCGACGGACGCCGATGCCTGCCGAACCAGCCCGTCGGCTGCGACCGGCCGCGTCGGAACACCGGCGGACAGCATGATCGCCGCCGCCGCTATCGATGCCACGGCACGTGGTCGGCGTGTCGAGGTGATTCGTCCCATGGTCTCCTACGGTCGCGGTGGCACGGATTCTACGGCGGTGCCAGTCAGCGCGGTAACCAACGCCGCGAGCAAACCCTCCACATCATGATCGGTCGCAACATGGGTGACCTTGAGCCCGCATCGCTCGGCAACGGCCGCCGCCACCGGTCCGATCGCCGCCACAACCGGCGGTGTAGCCGCCCCGATGGCGCCGGCCCAGGCCTCCGCAGCCGAGCCACTCGCCAGGGCCACAGCGTCGGCGCCGAGTGCCGCGGCTCGCTCGCGTGCCGTGGGGGTGCGCAGTGTGGTCCGGTAGGCGGTGACGGTGACGACCCGGAATCCTTGCCGGATCAGCGCCTCGGCGAGGGCAGGCTCGGCACGATCGGCCTGGGCAACGAGTACCCGCCCTGACCCTTCACCCATCGCCGCAGCGAGGTCGGCTGCGGTCTGACGCGCCGGGACCACATCGACCTCGCGGCCGGCGAGCTCGGCGAGCATGGTGGCGGTTCGGCTCCCGACGGCCGCGAGCCGGATCTTCGAATGCGCCGCGACAGCACCTCCGACCCGCCGGGCGCCGTGCTGGGACGTGACGACGACCCAATCGAACGCGGCGACTTCGTCGAGCGCCGCATCGAGCTCGACGCCATCGTCGGCTGGGGGTTCGATCGCGATCAGCGGTACATGGATCACGTCGGCACCCAACACGGCGAGACCAGAGTCGAGTCGGCCGGGCCGATCGCGTGTGGTGACGATCTGCCGGCCCGACAGCGGACGTCGGGTCATCGTCACGTCGCAGTGACGTGCTCATGTGCGGCACGGGCGGCGTTGCGAGCGATCTCGACGTCAGCGTCGAGATCACCGTCGGTCAGCTCGATCGTGTCGGACATCGTCACGCCGGTGTCGAAGTCCGCGAGGAAGACGAACAGCCGTCGGTTGTCGACGTGAGCACCGATCGGCAACGAGCAGCCCGACCCGAGTTCGGCCAGGAATGCTCGCTCGACGAGCACCTCGTGCCGCGTCGAGGCATGGTCGACCTCGGCAACCGCATCGATGACCTTCCCCTCGCCTGAACGGCACTCGACCGCCACGCACCCCTGGCCGACCGCCGGCACGAACTCGGCGGGATCGAGCACGTCGGCGATCCGGTCGGTCATGTCGAGCACCTCGAGCGCAGCGACCGCCATGACGATCGAACCACCGTCGGGCACCTTGTCCAATCGCGTCGCGATGTTGCCGCGAAGCTCGACGAACTCGAGATCGGGGCGGGCTCTGCCGAGCTGTGCCCGACGCCGTACCGACCCGGTGGCCACCGTCGCGCCAGTCGGAAGGTCGACGAGCGAACGACCGACGAGCGCGTCCGCGGCACTTCGGCGCTCGGTGAACGCGCCGATGACCAGACCCGGTGTCGGTGCGGTGGGCAGGTCCTTGGCCGAGTGGACCGCCAGGTCGGCGCGGCCGTCGAGCACAGCCTGTTGCACCTCCTTGACGAACACACCCTGGCCACCGATCGAGTGCAGCGGAACGTTGGCCGACTGCGTTCGGTCACCGGCCGTGTCGACGACGACGAGTTCACATCGGTGCCCCGTTCGGTCGAGTCGATCGGCGACGAACTGCGCTTGGCTGAGCGCTTGCCGGCTGCCACGCGTGGCGATACGGGTCACGGCGCGCTCAGCCGAGATCGAACAGGTCGGCGACCGCCGCGGCGTTTCGCTCACCCTGCGGTGTGCCCGCCTGCGTGCGCAATCGCACCGACGGTTCGTGGAGCAACTTCGCCACCAGGCCACGGGTGATGGCATCGACGATCTCGCGCTGTGCCTCGTCGAGCTGGTCGAGTCGCTTGGCGTGCCGAGCCAGCTCGGCGGCGCGGAGTACCTCGGCACGTTCCCGAAGCGACGACACCAGAGGAGCAGCCTGCAGCGCAGCGGCCTCGAGGCCGAACCGTTCGACTTCTTCGCTCACGATGGCGGTGACTCGATCGACCTCGGCGAATCGTTCGGCGCGACCACGATCAGCCCATGCGATCAGGTCTTCGAGGTCGAGCACGCTCACGTCGGGCAACTCGCCGACTTCGGGGGCGACATCGCGGGGTACCGCGATGTCGACGAAGAGCAGCGGCCGACCGTGGCGCTCGAGACCGCCGGCAACGTCGGCAGTGATCACAGGGTCGCCGGCCCCGGTCGAGGTGAGGACGACGTCGGCCGACTCGAGTGCCTCGCGTAGCTGGTCCATGCCGAGTGCGCGCCCGTTGATCCGGTCGGCGAGTGCACGACCACGCTCGGGTGACCGGTTCACGACCATGACGTCCTCGACGCCGGCTCCGTGCAGGGCGACGGCGATTCCCTCGCCCATCGAACCCGCACCGACGAGGGCCACCCGCCGTCCGGCCATGCTGCCGTGGTGTTCGACGGCCATCTCGACCGCAGCGTGGCTCACCGAGGCGGTTCCGCGGGCGATGCCGGTCTCGGTTCGGGCACGTTTCCCGACGCCGACGGCATGTCGGAACAGCAGGTTGAGTGTGGACCGGGCGCCGCCCTCGCGCTGCGAGACCTGCCATGCCTGCCGGAGCTGACCGAGGATCTCGGACTCGCCGATGACGGCGGAGTCGAGACCTGCGGCGACCTCGAACAGGTGACTCACCGCCGCTTCGTCGTGTTGCGAGTACAGGTGCGGATGCAGCTCATCTGGTGAGATGTCGCCGAGGTCGCAGAGGAAGTCGCGAATGTCGGCGTAGGCGCCGTGGAATTTCTCCGCAACGGCGTAGATCTCGGTTCGGTTGCAGGTACTCAGCACGACGACTTCACGAACGTTGTCGAGCCGAGCCAGACCCTCGACCGCCTTGGGGACCTCGGTGGGAGCAATCGTGACCCGCTCGAGAACACTCAGGGGTCCACTGCGGTGATTGACTCCGATGACGAGGATCGACATGACAGCTTCCAGCCTAGGCGCTGGCACCTCGCTGACGGTCGGCCGGAAGAGCGTGAAGTTGGGCACCGTCGGCGCTGCGGGCAGCGGCGTTGCCCTTGCGTTGTTCGTGGTAACTGAGAATCTGTAGTTCGACCGCCAGGTCGACCTTGCGCACCGAGATGGTCGACGGCACCGAGAGGACCATCGGAGCAAAGTTCAAGATGCTGGTGACGCCGGCGTCGATGAGTCGATCGGCGGCATCCTGCGCGGCCGCGGCGGGCGTCGCCACGACCCCGATCCTGATGCCACCGTCGGCGACGATGTCGGGGAGTTCGTCGAGCGGGCGTACCGCGGTGCCGGACACGACCATGTCGACTTTGCCGGGGTCGATGTCGACCATGCCGGCGACCGGGAACCCACGGCCGTTGAAGCCGCCGTATCCCGCGAGTGCCTGACCGAGGTTGCCCACGCCCACGATCACGACGGGCCACTCGTGGTCGAGTCCGAGTTCGCGACGAACCTGGAACACGAGATATTCCACCTCGTACCCGACGCCGCGTGTGCCATAGCTGCCGAGGTAACTCAGGTCCTTGCGCACCTTGGCTGCGTTGACGCCGGCGAGTTCCGCGAGTCCTTCCGATGACACACTCTCGACGCCGCCGTCCGATTGTTCGATCAGGATCTGAAGGTAGACGGGCAGCCGGGCGACCGTGGCCTCGGGAATCCGGCGACGCGTGCGATGGGGGGGCATCGACCGACAGCCTAGGCTCCTTGTGCACGATTTCACAAAGCCGCTGTACGGCGCTCGCCGGCCGGGATCAGATCGACAGCCACCGAACTCCTGGCCCCGTCGGTTCGCCGCAGCAGACGCGTCCCGCGCCGACCGGCGGTATCGAGTCGGCCGGTCCCGACACGACCTCACCGACACAGCACGACTTGGGCGAGGCCAATCGTCTGGAGCCAACGATCGACGACGCCGGGGCCCGTGAGCAGTTGGTGCTCGTCGTCCGAACTGCCGACGTCGAACATGTCGCGCACCACCGATTCGGTCAGGGACCGACCGTCATCGCGTCCGCATCCGGTTGTTGCGAGCGTTGTGTTCGACCTCGGCGAGTCCGAGTGCCTCGAGCACAGGTGGCACGTAGTTGCCGAAGCGTCCACGAAGACCCTTCTTGAGCCCGTACCAGCCCCCGACCGGGTTGTCGTCGGCGCGAGCCCAGGCCTCGACGGTGTCGTCCGCGACCGGCTTGCCCTCGTCGGCGTTGCCGAGCAGCATCCAGTCGCCACGTTCGGTCAACATCGTCCGCAGGTCGTCGATGCAACGGAGGTGGTATCGGAGCTGTGTGCTCTTCACCTGCACGACCAGTGCCGGCGGGTCGGCGTCGGGTTCGCGCCACGCCTCGAACTCGCTGCGCCCCGGCGGCGTGGCCAGGATCCACGGATCATCGACGGTGCCGTTGCCGTCGACCCCCAGTCTGCGTGATTCGGTCATGTCCGTACTGTGACAGGCCATACCTGCCATCTTCTGGCAGGTATCCGAGAACGCGCCTACCGTGCACCCGTGCGTGCCGGGCGACTGCTCCAACTCGTTCTCCTGCTCCAACGCGGAGGGCGGATGACGGCGCAGCAACTCGCTGACGAACTCGAGGTGTCGGTTCGCACGGTCTTTCGCGACATCGACGCACTCAGCGGTTCCGGTGTGCCGGTCTACGCAGTCCGTGGCGCAGCCGGCGGCTTCGAACTCCTCGACGGATTCGATCGGGCCCTTCCCGTTCCCACGTCGACGGCGGCACGACCCGGCCGAGCGCATCGTGCACGCGTGCTGCTCTCACCGTCGGCACGGCGGCTCGCGACCCTGCTCGGTCGCCCCGAGGGCATCCACGAGCGGCCACGACTGCCGGTCCCCGAAGAGCGGCAGGGATGGGTGGAGGTCTCGATCCGGTACTCGTCGATCAACGGCACGGTGCGCGACCTGCTGGCACTCGGAACCGGAGTCGACGTACTCCGGCCGGTCGAGCTGCGTGCGGGTCTGCGCCGTGCCGCGCTCGACATCGCAGCGGTGAATGCCGACGCGCCGGGCGTCAGCCGCCGATGACAGTGCCTTCGAGTTCGCGCCGGATCGATTTGCCAGCGGCGTTGCGGGGGAGTTCGTCGACGAACACCACCTTGCTCGGACACTTGTACCGAGCCAGGTAGTCGCTGGCGAAATCGATGAGGCCTTCCTCGTCGATGTCGTGTCCGGGACGCGGCACGACGAACGCCTTGACCGCTTCGCCGTGGTGCGGGTGTGGCACACCGAGCACTCCGACCTCCGCCACGCCGGGATGGGTCTGGAGCACTTCTTCGACCTCGGCCGGGAAGACGTTGAAGCCCGACACGATCACGAGGTCTTTCGCACGATCGACGAGATACAGGAACCCGTCGCTGTCGACCGTACCGATGTCACCTGTTCGCAGCCATCCGTCGACGAGCACCCTCGCAGTGGCTTCGGGCTCGTCGTAGTACCCGTGGAAGACGTTGTCGCCGCGCACCCAGATCTCTCCGGCGTCGCCGACCGCCACGTCGTCACCGTCGTCACCGACGAGCCGCATCTGCTGGCCGATCAGGAGCCGGCCGACCGAACCGGGCCGACGATCGAGACCGGCCGAGCTCGTGACCACCGGAGCGGCCTCCGTGAGGCCGTATCCCTCATGGATCGCCAGACCGAACCGGTCGAGCACCCGGTCGTACACCGGATTGGGGAGACGCGCCGCACCGGACAACGCCAGGCGCACCGAGGCGAACGAATCATCGGGCAGCTCGTCGAAATGGCTGAACGCCACCCACATCGGCGGAGCACCCGGCACGACGGTGACCCCACGCTGAACGATCGACTGAACAGCAGTCGCCGGGTCGAAGCGCTGCACGAGCAATACGGTGGCGCCCACGGTGAACGACACCCCCAGCACGACGTTGAGGCCGAAGATGTGGAACAACGGCAGCACCCCGTACACGATGTCACCCTCGATCGTGTGGTCCCGGGCGGTCAGGTCCTGGTCGATGTTGGAGATCAGATTGCCGTGGCTCAGCATGGCGGCCCGCGGTGAGCCGGCGGTCCCGCTGGTGAACATCATGGCCGCGATGTCGTCGGCGTCGACATCGACAATCGGCGATCGGTCCGCCGCGAGCAGGGTCTCGAGGGCGACCTCGTCGTCGCCCACGTCGCCCTCGGCCCGGATCACACAGGTCAGCGAGGGCAGGGCGGCACGGTCGACGTCGTTCCACGGTGCAGCTGCGGACGGCCCGACGACAGCCGCGACCGGGCGGATGACGGCGAGCTCACGTTGGAGCTCGGGCGCCGGACTGGCAGGGTTCAGCGGCACCGCGACGGCGCCGAGGCCGGCCACGGCGAGATAGGCCACGACGAAGTACCGATTGTTGCCACACAGGATCGCGACGCGGTCGCCGTGGCCGACACCCTGCGCGATCAGACCGCCGCGGAGGCGTTCCGATTGATCGCGCAGCTGACCGTAGGTGGTTTCACGGTTGCGGGAGATGAGCGCTACCCGGTCGGCCGGGTGCGGCTCGATCATCCGTACGATGTTCATCTGCCCGTCGGAGTCCACAACGATCATGGTACCCCTCGGCTCGTCCTACAGGCGGACGAGAGAGATGACGCCCGCCACGAGGATCGCTGCCAGCAGCAGGCCGAGCGTGAGCGTGGTGGCGGGACGCATGGGGCCGAGGCTACCGCTCGGCGCTCAGCGTCGTCCGAACTCGACCGGTGTCGTCACCGCCGATTCGTCACCGAGATCGACGAGCACGACCTGGTCGTTGGCGACGAGCCCGAGCTCATCGGCCGCTGAGCGCTGATCCATCGCGACCGCGAGCATCCCGTACGAGTCGAGCACCAGGCCGACCGATCCACCGGTCAGCTCGGCGAAATGGGTGGCACGACTGAGCCGACGTACCGTGCTTCCGTTCGGATCGGTCGGGGAGCCGACGCGGATCTGCAGCAGTCGACCCCAGGTCGGCGGCAGGTCGTCCGGGCTGACGTTGAGCTGGGCGTTGCCGAAGCGATCGACCCAGAGCACCTCGGCCACCAGCTCGTCATCCTCCAGTCGCGGCAACGGCACCGTGCCCGGGAGCAGCAGCACGGGATCGATCTCCGGGCCGAATTCTGCGAGGTCGACGCCGTTGCACACGTACGCTGCGGCCGGACCGAACACGTCACGGCCGTCGAACGTCGCCCCGGCTGCCTCGATCTGATACTCCGCGTTCGTCAGCTCGAATGCCCGCTCGGCGCCACCTGCCATCGCCACGGCGGGCGCCAGCAAACCGTTGTCGGGTCCGATCAGCACGCCGGCGCCGTCGGCGACTTCGATCGCAACGGCGCGTCGGTCGGTGCCGACACCGGGATCGACGACGGCGAGGACCACGCCGGACGGGACGTAGCCGATACTGCGCGCCAGGGCGAGCGAACCGGCCCGGACGTCGAACGGACGGATCCCATGAGTGAGGTCGATCACGCCGACGTGAGGGGCGATGTCGCAGATCACCGACTTGACCACACCGACGAACTCGTCGGTCGTGCCGTAGTCGGTCAGAAACGACACGGTGTCGAAGCGAGTCACCGCACCGACGCTATCGACGGCAGGCATCGCGTCGACGCGGAACACGTCACGTCCGGGAGGAACCACACGAGCGATCCGATCACGTCGTGCCATGACAGGGTGATCACGGCGTCATCTCGCGATCATGTCGATGTCATCACGGCGTCTCGGGCCGGCTGTGACGTGACGAGAAAGTGTGAGGGCCGGTGCCAACCCCCCGATGGCACCGGCCCTGCGGCGCATGCGGCTCTCGCCGATGCGCTCACCAGCCGTCACTGTAGGTCACTCAGAGGGGTGAGAAAAGTGCCACGTCGAATTTCTGACCGGGCTCAGGCGGATCCGAGCTCTCGGCTGCGCTCCGTGGCTGCCTGCACGGCGCCGATCAGAGCGGCCCGGACGGCACGATCCTCGAGCACTCGCAGCCCCGCCGCCGTGGTCCCACCGGGCGAGGTGACCATCGCTCGCAAACCCGCCGGATCGCCACGCTGAGCGAGCAGAGCGGACGAGCCGACCAGCAGCTGGGCGACCATCTGCTCGACCATGGAGCGCGGCAAGCCGGCGAGAACGCCGGCGTCCACCATGGCCTCGGCGACCAGGAAGACGTAGGCCGGGCCCGAACCCGTGAGCCCCGTGACCGCGTCGAGCTGGGACTCGTCGACGCGCACCACGAGCCCGACACCGCGGAAGACCGCTTCCGCCCAGTCCAGGTCGGCATCGCTCGTGCCCGGCGCCCCGGACAAAGCCGAGACCCCCTCGCCAACGAGCGCCGGGGTGTTGGGCATCGTGCGCAACACGGCCACATCGTCGCCGACGGCTTCGCGAATGGTCCCTGTCGTCACACCGGCGGCCACCGAGAGCACTCGACGAGCGCCTGCCGCCGCGGCCTCCGCCGCGACGAGCGGCACATCGGGCGGTTTGACGGCCAGCACGGCGGACGCACACGCCGGGATCCGCCCGGTGACCGTCACGCTCCCGAACCGTTCGGAGAGCTCCGTGCGACGCGACCCGAGGGGCTCGACGACTGCGAGATCAGACGCCGGGACGACACCTGCGTCGAGCAACCCGCCCAGCAGCGCCGCACCCATGTTGCCCCCGCCCACGATCACAACGTCGAATGACATGCCCGAACGCTAACCCTCGTCCGGCAACGAGCAGGTGACGGTCCAGCTGCCGTGCGGCACGCCTGGAGTCGCGATTCGATGGACGCTGACATCGATGTCCGGGTGGCTCGGAGTTTCCGACTTCCCCGATCCGCCACCCGGACACCATCAGTGCAGGGAACGACGAGCGCGAAGGGGAAACCGACCGACGACGAACCTGCGATCAGCCATCGAAACGGCTGGCGAACGCGAGCCGGACGAGCGGCCGAAAGGTCGCCTCGACGGTCGTGTAGACGGTGCCGAGCACACGATCGAGCTCGTCGCTCGTCACCGCCGAGTCGGGGATCTCACCGCGCAGGTAGAGCGCGTCCTCCGCCCCGATCGAGAAGTGGACACCGACGAGCTGGTCGTTGCGCCTCAACACCGATTCCAGCACCATGGCGCGATTCTCCGCCGGTGCCGGCATCACATAGGTCTCGTAGCGAAGCGTGCGCTGGCCGAGTGTGAGCCACACGGTGGTGAAGTCCTTCTCGTCGCCGATCATCCGGACGTACCACCGTGGCTCGCCGAGCGACGTCTCGTCGCTCGTGCCACGATCGACGGCCGCGATCAGGGGGTTCTCGGCCGCGAACTCGTCGAGCCAGGCGTCGACACGCGATCGGAGGTCGTCGAGACGTCGACCCTGATGCAGATCGGTCATGCCGAATCCACCCGACGGTCAGTGTCCGAGGACGAGTTGACGGGCGGTGAGGTCGGCGTACAGCCTCCGGAGCCGGGCGGCGGCGAAGCCCCAGGTGTACCTGCTCGCCCGGATCGACGACGCGTTGGCCATCGAGGCGGCGAGCAGCGGCTCGCCGAGGATCTGGCCGATCGCCTTCGCGAACCGGGTCGGATCACGATCGGGAACAAGGAACCCGGTCTCGCCGTGGTCGACGAGCGACAGCAGGCCGCCGACGGCACTCGCCACGACCGGAATACCACAGGCCGCAGCTTCGAGCGCAACCAGGCCGAAGCTCTCGCTCCGGCTGGGGACGACGACGACGTCGGCCGATCGGTAGTAGGTCGACAGAATGTGGTGCGGTTGTGGCGGCACGAATCGAACCTGGTCGTGCAGACCGAGTTCGTCGACGAGGTGATGGGCACGTTCGACCTCGACATCGCCGTCAGAGCCACTGGCGCCACCGACGATCAGCAACAGCGCGTCCGGTCGGCCGAGCGCGTGGAGGGCCCGGATTGCGACATCAGGACCCTTGAGTGGCTGAATCCGGCCGACGAACAGAATCACTGGCGCGTCGGCTGGCAGGTCCAGTGCCGCGCGAGCACCGCTCTGGTCACCCGGAGCGAAGAAGGCGTGTTCGACCCCGGGCGCGATGATCTCGATCTGGCCTTGCGGGTTGCCGTAGAGACGACGGAACTGCTCCTCTTCCTCGACACAGCTCACGCAGATCGCATCGGCGCAGTTGATCAGTTCGGCCTCGGCCCGGTCGCGCCACCCTGGCTCGGCGTCGCCGCCTTCGGCCTTGACCCGCGCCAGTGTGTGGAACGTCGACACGAATGGGATGTCGAGCTCGTGTTTGATGCGGTGGGCGACGAGACCGCTCAGCCAGTAGTTGGCGTGCACGACGTCGGCGCCACCGTGCTCGGCCAGATCGTCCAGCACGCGCTCGGTGAACTCGTCGACGATCTCGGGCAGAGCCTCTTTGGGAAGGTGGTGCGGGCCGGCCTCGACGTAGACGACGCGGTGATTGGGTTCGACCCACACCTCGGACGGCAGTCCGTCACGGTCGGCGCGGGTGTAGGTGGTGCACTCCAGCCCCGCCTGCGACAGCGACGACACCATCTCGCGTACGTACACGTTCATGCCGCCACTGTCGCCCGAGCCGGGCTGGAGCAGCGGGGACGTGTGCAGGGAAATGGCGGCAATTCGGTGCATCAGAGGTTCAAACGTTATCGATCCGGTCAACATTCCCGTTCACCGGACCACCCTGGTTGCCGGGAACGTCGGATTCGGCCGCTGTCAGCCGGGAGGGTACGCCTCGGATGGGCCGTCGCTACTGTGCGAGAAAGCTCTCGTACACGTTCAGCAGGGCCGACTTCTGCTCGTCGGTGAGATCCGGGTCGTGCTCGATCGCCTCCGACACGGTGCTGATCGCGAACTCCTCGTCGGGTAGGAGGCCGGCCCGGACGTAGAGCGACTCGACGCTGATACGGAGCGCGTTGGCGACCTGCTGCAAGATGTCGGCCGACGGCTTCCGTAAGCCGCGCTCGACCTGAGACAAGTACGGGTTGGAGATGTCGGCGAGCTCGGCGAGCTTTCGGATCGACATCTCGGCCCGTTCCCGCTGACTCCGGATGAAGGCGCCGACATCGAGCGGGTCGACGGGCGACTGATCGTCGGCATCAGACTGCTCGTCGGACACCTCAGCCTCCGAGCAGACCGTCGACCGAGGCCTCGCCCTCGCGGTACCGGCGGACGAGTTCGGCGCTCAGCGCATCAAGCCGTTCATAGCGCTCGCGGCGATCGTCGGACACCTTTCGTTCGAAAGCGGTCAGCCGGTCGTCGAGGTTCTGAAGCTCGCTCGGCAGCAAATCCTCCAGCCGACTGAAGCCGTGCTCGGCGCAGACTTCATCGAGCCGATCGGACAACTCGTGATCGTCGAGGTTCTCGACCGGGCGTGGCGGACGCGGCGGACCACCGGTGAGATGGCTCGACAGCACCACCCGGAGTTCGCTGGGAAGATCCTCGTGCGACTCGCCCCGCTCGCGCCGATGCGACTCGGCACGCACGAGATCGAGACGCGCCTGCGCGACCCGCCGAACGTAGGAGACGACGTCGTCCTCGCTCTGCAGCTCGTTGCGGAGCGTTCGAAGTTCGTCCAGCGACAATGCCTGTGGGTCGACTGCGTTCACGTTGATCCTCCTGATACCGGCGGCAGAACCGCGAGTTCGTCGGTTGCACCAATGGTGTCTCGGGCTTCGGCGGGCTCGCCGTTCACCCAGATCCTGCACGTGGCGAGGACGGCCTCGAACGTGTCGCCGTAGCGCTGTCGAGCCAACAACAACACCTCACCGACCGTATCGCCCGGGACTTCGTCACGGCTCGTGCCCGCGGCATCACGCGCCGCAGCGAAGAGGCGGAGGTGTGCCATCCGCCCCAGCGTAGTGTCACAGGTACCCTCCGTCGGGATGATCCGAGGGAAGCGTGCCACGACCGTGTCGATGCTGCTGCTGCGACATGGGCAATCCGAGTGGAATGCCGTCCGTCGCTGGCAGGGTCTCGCCGACGCCCCGCTCACCGATCTGGGTCGACGGCAGGCGCTCACATGTGCGTCCGTGCTGCGTTCGGTGGCCGACCAGTTCGCCAACGTGTGGTCGAGCCCGCTGAGCCGAGCGGCCGAAACGGGTGAGATCATCGCCGACGCGCTCGCCGTCGGCCCGGTCGGGTTCGACGAGCGCCTGCGGGAAGCCGACGCCGGCGAGTGGCAGGGCATGACCCCCGACGAGATCGAACTCGCGTATCCCGGCTTCTTGGCCAACCACCTGCGACCACCCGCCTTCGAGGCGTTCGAGCACGTCGTCGAGCGGGTGTTCGCCGCGCTGCACGACATCGCAGCGACGAGCGATCCGGTCGATGGCCCACTGGTCGTCGCAACCCACTCAGGCGTGATCCGGTCGGTGGTGCGTCGGCTCGGTGAATCCGACGAACGGATTCCGAATCTGGGCGGGGTCTGGATCGGCGTCATGCCGTCCGAACGATCAGTCATCAACGCCCCTGACGGCGTCGAGTTGGGTGGTCGGTTCGATCCCGGGGGGATCCTCCGAACCGGCGTCGACGCCCCCGGGGAGGACCCCGGCGAGCAAGCCGATCAGCCCGACGCACACTGCGGCTCCGAGCGCTGACTGGCGGGCGGTCCGTTCCTCGAGCCGGCGGGCGACGGTGTGGGAGTTGCCGAGCTTCGGGGTCGGGATCGTTCGCAGCGAGTACAGGCCACCCAGCACCAACACGATCGCCCACGTCATGGCGACCAGACGCTCGTCGTCGTTCATCGGTGACAAACCATGGGTCCAGCGATCACTCATGCCGCGCAGGCCGATGGCGAGGTTCAAGACGACGATCGTCGCAACGGTGCCCACCCAGCGGCGTGGGGCCACGTCGGTGCGATCGGTCGGAGAGACGACCTCGCCGAGCGATGCGAACGACCACCGGGTTCGATCGCCGAAGTGGATGCCGCACCCGGACGCGATGACGTGGGAGCAGGCCAGGGCCGCTGAGCCGGCGCCGATCGCGACGACTGCCCACCAGGGAGGCAACGGGGATGGCGCCGCGCCGATCAGCAGCCCTGTCGACACCATGACGACGAGAGCGATCCGACGCGGGCCGTCGACGAACACGCCGATCATCGCTCGATCGGCGGGCCCGCCGGCGCTGCGCGAGGTGAGTCGTTCTGTCGCGGCGCGGAGATCGTGCTGCAGATCGATCGCACGCGTTCGCCCGACATGGTCGGCGACGACCGTCGCATACCGATAGGTGTCGTCCGGCTGGAGGGCCCGTCGAGGGCCGGACGATCCCAGGAGCCCGCGAGCGACGAGGAGACCACCCGTCCACCCGGACAGTTCGATCAGGAGCACGACGAACGGGATGGGGTGGAGCGGAAGTGTGATCACGCGCCACGCGAGCCACACGAGCGCGAGCATGACCGCCGACGCCAGGAATGCGGTGGCGGTCCGCCGGCGCGGAGGGCTGAGTGGGCCGTCCCTCGATCGTTCGATTGTCTCGGACCGTGTCGCCATCGGTGCCGCCATGTCTTCTGCTCGTCAGAACGCGGACGAAGATTCGTCGCCTCACTCCGCCTATCGGCCGCGATCGGCTCGGCTTGAGGCCCCCGTCGCAACGGCGACGAGTCGAGCCGCGCCGAAAGCGCGGGCAGGCGCCGATATCCTCGTCCAGTCGTGGGCACAGAGAAGCGTGAACGTCAGAAGGCCAACCGTCAGCAACGGCTGATCGAGGAAGCGAAGGTCGAGCGCGCCGGCGCTGTGAAGCGCAATGCGGTTCGATGGGGCGCAGCGCTGGTCGCCGCCATCGGTGCCGTCGTCCTGATCGCGTGGGTCGGTGGCGCATTCGGCGGCGACGACGAGCCTGACGAGGCCGAGGTGCAGATCACGCTCCCGCCGCTCGACACGACGCCCGTCGAGACGCTGCCGAAGCCTGATGTGGACATTCCCGACACACTCCCGACCGACCTCGTCGTCACCGAGTTGGAGCCCGGAAGCGGGCCCGAGGCCCAAGTGGGCGACACGGTGACCGTCAACTACATCGGCGTCCGCAGCGAGGATGGCACAGAGTTCGACAACAGCTACGAGCGAGGGCAGGCGTTCCCGGTCGTGCTCGGTTCGGGCAGTGTCATCCGCGGGTGGGACGAGGGCCTGGTCGGCGTTCAAGCGGGCGCACGAATCCAGCTCGACATCCCGGCGGATCTCGCCTACGGCGACACCGGCAGCGGTGCGATCATCCAGCCGGGTGATGCCCTCACGTTCGTGGTCGATGTCGTCTCGGTGACGCCTCCGGCCGAGGGATGACCCGATGAGCCGCTCGATCAGGAGGCGTTCGCTCGCCGTCATCGCCGCGGGGGTGCTGCTCACCACGGCCTGCGGCGGGGACGACGAGTCGAACACCCCGGTGACCGAACCCGACAGTGGCGACGAATCGGCCACTGGAGCAGCAGCGAGCGGCGACGTACCCGACACCACCGCTGCTCCGACGGCACCGCCTGCAGACAGCGGGAGCGACACCGGCAGTGAGATCGGCGGCAAACCCGAGGTCGAGATCCCTGCCGAACCTCCGACCGAACTGACGGTCACCGTTCTGATCCCCGGCGACGGCCGGGTCGCCGAGGTGGGCGACACGGTGACCGTGAACTACGTCGGTGTGCGCAGCGAGGACGGCCTCGAGTTCGACAACAGCTACGACCGCGGCCAGCCCTTCCCCGTGGTGCTCGGCACCGGCGGAGTGATCCGGGGCTGGGACGAGGGATTGACGGGTGCCCGAGAGGGCGCACGGATCCAGCTCGACATCCCGCCCGACCTCGCGTACGGCGACCAGGCACGCAGCGAGATCATCCGGGCCAACGAGGCGTTGACGTTCGTCGTCGACATCGTGTCGGTCGAAGCGCCTCCCGTGATCACGGCACCGCCGATGGCCGACCCGGCCGACTGCCCCGCCACCGACGGATCCGAACCGAAACAGCAGGAGTTCACCGAGATGCAGCCGTTCTGCATCGACGTGACGAAGACGTACACGGCGCAGGTGGTGACCAACTTCGGTGAGTTCACGATCGATCTCGACCCCGAACAGGCTCCACAGAACGTGAACAACTTCGTCACCTTGGCTCGCTTCCACTACTTCGACGACACCCAGTGCCACCGGGTGCTCACCGACTTCGTCGTCCAGTGCGGCGACCCCGACGCCAGCGGCTTCGGCGGCCCGGGCTACACGATCCCCGACGAATTGCCGCTGCCCGGACAGTATTCTCCCGGCTCGATCGCGATGGCGAACACCGGCCAGCCGAACTCCGCCGGCAGCCAGTTCTTCATCATCACCGGCGACAACGGTGCCGCCCTGCCCCCTCAGTACAGCCTGTTCGGCGAGATCATCGACGGGTTCGATCCGGTCGTCACCGAGCTCAACACGCTCGAGAACCCTGCAGGCGACAATGGCGTCCCGCCGCTCGAGACGATCACGATCGAATCGATCACCATCACCGAGTCCTGAACGGGCGGGCGACCCAAGCAGCTCGGGCACCGGTCGCTCAGCGGCCGCTGTGGCCGAAGCCACCACCGCGGTCGATTCCGTCGAGTTCGTCGACGACGTTCCAGACGACCTGTTCGACGCGCTGGACGACGAGTTGGGCAATCCGGTCGCCCCGGCGGACCTCGAAGTCGTGATCCGGGTCGGTGTTGATCAGGATGACCTTGATCTCACCGCGGTATGCGGCGTCGATGAGGCCGGGTGTGTTCACGACGCTGATGCCGTGCCGTAGCGCCAATCCCGAGCGTGGCATCACCAGGCCACACCACCCGATCGGAATCGCGATCGAGATGCCGGTGGGCATCAGGAGCCGTCCACCACCACGCGGGATCCCTGCGCTCTCGCGAGCCGACAGGTCGAGCCCGGCATCGCCCTCGTGCGCGTAACTCGGCAGCGGGAGGTCGGCGTCGAGCCGGACGATGTCGACGTCGACGTTCATGGTGTAGACCCGAGTCGGGACGGCGGGAGGGGTGTCAGCGGGTTCTGATCGGCGATGGACGACGGCACGAGGGTCGAGCGTAGGCTGACCCCGATGAGCGGAACCAGTGGCCGACCTCCGTCCGTCGACGCACTTGCCCGTTCGATCGCCGGGTCCGGACTCCCGCACCCGATTCTGGTGGAGGTCGCCCGCGCCGCGATCGCCGACGGTGAAACGGAACACGAGCAGGTCGCCGCCCGCGCCGAAACGTACCGACGCTCGCTCCTCACGCCCGTCGTCAACGCCACGGGCGTGCTGCTCCACACCAACCTCGGTCGCGCTCCGCTCGCCCACCGCCAGAGCGCCAGGGCGCAGACGGTCGAGTTCGATCTCGCCACGGGCGAGCGGGGTTCACGCCAGACCGCGGTCGGACAGCTGTTCGCGACGATCACGGGTGCCGAAGCGGCGATGGTCGTCAACAACAACGCCGCCGCAGTCCTGCTGGTGGTTGCCGCGCTCGCCGCCGGGCGTGACGTCGCCGTGTCGCGAGGCGAGTCGGTCGAGATCGGCGGGGCGTTCCGGGTTCCAGAGGTGATGGAGCAGTCGGGTGCTCGACTCGTCGACGTCGGCACCACCAATCGCACCCGGCTCACCGACTACGAGCGCGCGATCGTGCGCCACGGCAACGACGTGGCGCTCCTCATGAAGATCCATCCGAGCAACTTCCGGGTCGAAGGATTCGTCGAGGAGACCTCGATCGCCGAGCTGGCCACACTCGATCGCCCCGTCGTGGCCGACATCGGCAGCGGGCTACTCGATGCCACGGTGCCCTGGCTCAAGGGTGCGCCCCCGGCATGGCTGGCAGGCGAACCCGCTGCGGTGCAGGCGCTGGGCGACGGCGCCGATCTGGTGACGTTCAGCGGCGACAAACTGCTCGGCGGGCCACAGGCCGGCATCATCGCAGGAAGCGCCGATCTCGTCCGGCAGTGTGCCGGCCATCCGCTGGCCCGGGCGCTCCGGTGTGGTGGCCTCGTCCTCGCAGCGCTCCAGGATGTGGCGCTGGCCTATCTCGACAAGCGAGCGGGCACCGACATCCCGTTCTGGCGGATGGTCGACCAACCGATCGACACGTTGCCGCGACCGCGCAGAACGGATCGTGTCCGCTGCGGAGACCGGCTCGGTGATCGACACCGTCGCCCTCCCCGGCGCCGGATCGGCGCCCGGGGTGACCATGCCGTCCGTCGGTGTCACGATCGGCGGAGACCGGCTGACCGAGTTGCGCACACATCCGACGCCGGTGATCGCACGGACCCGCGACGGCCGAACGGTGCTCGACCTCCGCTCGGTCGACCCGGGCGACGACGCGATCGTCACCGATGCGCTGCGCGCCCTCGACCGATGAGAGTCGTCGCGACCGCCGGGCACGTCGACCACGGCAAGTCGTCGCTGGTGCTGGCATTGACCGGCACCGACCCCGACCGTTTCGAGGAGGAGAAGCGCCGGGGTCTCACGATCGACCTCGGGTTCGCCGACACCACGCTGCCATCCGGCGCGCCGGTCAGCTTCGTCGACGTTCCGGGCCATGTTCGATTTCTGCGGAACATGCTGGCCGGTGTCGGCGGGGTCGACGCCTGTCTGTTCGTGGTCGCCGCGACCGAAGGCTGGAAGCCGCAATCGGAGGAGCACCTCCGGATCCTCGAGTTGCTCGGGATCCGCCACGGCGTGATCGCACTCACGAAACGAGATCTCGTCGATGACGAGTGGCTCGAGATCGCCGTTCTCGAGGTCGCCGACCACGTCGGTGGCACCTTCCTCGCCGGCGCACCGATCGTGCCGGTCGCGTCGATCTCCGGTGACGGTCTCGACGACCTGCGAACGGCTCTCGACGTGCTGGTCGCCGAGACACCTCCGAGCGTCGACCGCGCCCGACCACGGTTGTGGATCGACCGGGTCTTCGCGGCGAAGGGCAGCGGCACGGTGGTGACGGGCACACTCACCGGCGGCACGCTACGCCACGACGAGACGGTGGCGATCGAGCCCGGCGGTCATTCGGCACGGATCCGCTCGATCCAGTCACTCGGTGCCGTCGTCGACGAGATCGGACCGGGCAACCGGGTGGCGCTGAACCTCAACGGCGTCGGCCACGACGACGTCGGGCGTGGCGACGCCGTGATCACGCTGGATCGCTGGCGTGCGACCGAGCGCTTCGACGCGTCGCTCGACGTGCTCGCGAGCCTCGATCACGAGGTGTCGCGGCGGGGCGCCTACGTCGCCTACATCGGGTCGCGTGAGCTCCCGGTTCGTGTTCGAGTGCTCGGCGGCGAGGCGTTGGCGCCAGGGACATCGGGCTCGGTTCGCCTGTTCCTCGACACGACGTTGCCACTGCTCCCGGGCGACCGGTACGTGCTGCGCGAGTCGGGACGCGACGAGACGATCGGCGGTGGCGAGGTGCTCGACATCGACCCGATCACCCGGGCGTCACGGGCGCAGCCCGACCGCTCGATCGAACGAGTCGTTCGCGAGCGGGGTCGGGTCGACGTCGACGAACTCGAACTCCTCACGGGCGAGCGGGTCGAACCGACCGTGGGCCGATGGGTCACGACGCCCGAGGAACTGGCTGCCGCGCACCAACGGCTCCGGGCCGCGATCGACGATGCCGGTGAGCTCGGTCTCGACATCGCTGCGCTCGACGACCACGATCGCGCCGTGATCGAGACGCTGGACGAGATCGTGATCGAGACGGGTCGGGTGCGCGGCGCCGACGCCGTCGACCCGTTCGCCGATCATCCGGTGATCGAGCAGATCCGCGCCGGAGGGTTCGCGCCGGACGTGCCGACCGGCGACGATCACGCAGCGGTCCGGGAGTTGATCCGCCGTGGCACGCTCGTCGAGCGCGACAAGATCGTCTTCCACGTCGACTCGATCGACGCCGCCGCCCGAGTCGCAGCGGAACTCCTGGCCGACGATGCGGACGGCTTCACGGTCGCTCAGTTCCGCGACCGCACGGGGGCGAGCCGCAAGTTCGCCCTCCCGCTCGTGGCTGAGTTGGATGCCCGTGGCGTCACGAGACGCCGCGACGATCTGAGAATCGCCGGGCCCCGCCTTCCGGATGGCTGAGTTCCGGTCGACTCCCCACAGGAGTTTCCTGTTCGGGGTCAGTGCGACGAGGCCGGGGGTTGCACCGCGTCATCGTCGACGGTTGCCGAGTTGCCGTCGGCCTCGCCGCTGTCGGACGTCTTGCGCATCTCCCGATAGTCCCTCGCGGCACCTTCGAGGGGTTCGACCTCGAGGGTGACGCCGTCGATGGCGGCGACTCGGAGATGTTCGCCCGCCGCGATCGGCGTGGCGCGATTCGTGCGGGCGTGCCACTGCCCCTCGCGCACCTGCACGGTGCCCTCGGGATCGATCGCGGTGACCGCCTCGCCCTCAGCGCCGACCATCCATTCACGGCCAACCGTCGGCGTGGCGAAACGGGTACGGGTCATCGACGGCATACCCACGATGAAGGTCAGCATCACACCGCCGATCCCGGTGATCAGCGCCAACCACCCAGGTCGCAGCGCCGAACCGCTGACCGGCTCGTAGAGCCAGAGACTGCCGATGATCGTGAGCGCGATGCCGACACCCGTCCAGAAGCGCGGGATGCCCACCTGGACGTCGACCGCGAAGGCCAACATGGCGATCACCAACAATGCGACCGCCCAGCCGCGTGCCGGGAGCGCGGCGAGGCCGTAGCAGGCCAGGATCACGCAGAAGGCGCCGACGACGCCGGCGATGCCGACCCCGGCCGTGTAGAACTCGAACACGATCAACGCGAGGCCGATCAGGAAGAGCAGGTATGCCACCGGGGGACTCGCGACGGTGTGGAAGAGCTGGTCGACGAGGTCGAGCTTGGAGAACCGGGCGACGGCGATCGTCTCGCGTTGCACCGTGCCGCTCTCGGTGACGACCTCGGTGGTGGTGTTGAGCTCGACCCCCTCCTCGGTGTAGCCGTCGAGCGCGTCGATCATGTTCAGAATCGTGGCGATCCCCTCATCGGAGATCCGCTGCTTGAACACCGCCAGCGAACGGGCATCGGACAAACCGACCGTGCTGGTCCGGAGTTCGTTGAGACCGGGCCCCAGTTCGAACTCGTCTGACACAGGTGGGCCGACGTTGCCGACCCGTGATCCGGGCGCCATGCCGGTCACATCGGCGACGGCGAGAATCTGCGCCGGTGTGCCGTACATGCGGGCACCGCTCGGGCCGACCCAGACGCCGACCGGCACGGCGGCGGAGTCGATCTCGGCCATCAGCTCCGCCATGGTGTCGTCGCTCACCACCGCACCGCGGGTGTCGACCTGGAGGATCAGCGCCTGGCTCCCCTGTTCTTCCGCCGCGGATGGCGTCGCCGATCTCGGCGACGATGATCTCGTCGAACAGGCCGCTCACCTGCAAGACGTCGACCTGCGCGACCACGATGTCGGCGTCGTCTTGTGCGGCAGCCGGCGAGGCGAGCATGCCGGCAGCGCCGATGGCGGCGAGCATGGCGATCAGTAGTCTGCGCACGAAGTGCCTCCGGAGATCCTGCTGTCGAACGTCACTGCCCTCACCGAACTCACCACGACGAACCTCGTGATCGTCGCGGGCAAGGGCGGCGTGGGGAAGACCACGGTAACGGCAGTTCTGGCACGTGCCGCAGCAGATGCCGGTCGGCGCGTCCTCGTGGTCGAACTCGACGGGAAACCAACGCTCGATGCGCTACTCCCCGACCTCGAGGTGCACCACCTGTCCGCGCCGGATCTCCTCGAGGAGTACCTGTTCGAACACGGGTTCAAGCGGATCGCCAAACGCCTGGTGTCGACCGGTGTGATCGATGTGATCGGCACCGCCGCGCCCGGAATCGACGACCTCGTCGTGCTCGGCAAGATCAAACAGCTCGAGCGATCCGGCACGTGGGACCTCGTCGTGGTCGACGGACCGGCCGCCGGTCATGCGATCACCTTCCTCACTGCAGCCACCGGGCTGCTCGACGCCGCACGTGGTGGTCCGGTCCGCGAGCAGGCCACGGCGGTCCAGGAGCTCCTGAGCGACCCCGCACGCTGCCAGGTCGTGCTCGTCACGGTGCCCGAGACGACGCCGGTCAACGAGCTGATCGAGACGTCGTACGCCATCGAAGAGCGGGTCGGTGTTCGCCTCGCGCCGATCGTCGTCAACCAGGTCGACGGCGCCACCGAACTGCCCGATCCGGCTGACGTGTCGTTCGGGCGGGCTCGCACACAGGTCGACGATGCGATTGCCGCGGCCACGTTTCGACGGGAACGCACCCGAGAGCAGCAGCACGAGTTGGGTCGATTGACCGCGCGAGGTACCGCTGCGACAGGTCAGGCTGGCGGCCCGGGCGACGGCTTCCATCGCGCCCGCCGACGTGGCCGCGCTGGCGGTTGGATTGTCGACATGAGCGGCCCACGCCTCGATGCCGTCGTCAGCGACGCGCGGGTCGTGGTCTGCTGCGGGTCGGGGGGTGTCGGCAAGACGACCACCGCCGCGGTCATCGGCATCGAGGCCGCTCGGCGGGGTCGAAGGGTGGTGGTGGTCACGATCGACCCGGCGAGGCGGCTGGCCGACGCACTCGGCCTGCCCGATGGGCTCTCGGGAAGCCCACGACGAGTCGGTATCGACGGTACCGACGGTACCGGCGGCGAGCTGTGGGCGATGATGCTCGACACTCCGGCGATGTTCGAGCGGGTCGTTCGCGCCCATGCCGTCGATCAGGAGCAGGCCGACCGGATCGTCGAGAACCGCTTCTACCAGAACATCGCCGGCGCCCTGAGCGGCACCCAGGAGTACATGGCGTCAGAGGCACTCCACGAGCTGCACACCGACGAACGATTCGACCTGGTCGTGGTCGACACTCCCCCGAGCCGAACGCGCTCGACTTCCTCGAGGCTCCCGGTGTGCTCACCCGGTTCCTCGATCACAAGGCGTTCAAATTGATGATGGTGCCGACCCGAACCGGTATGAGGATGCTCTCGGTCGCGACACAACCGATCCTGCGGGCGATCGGACGAATCGTCGGTTCCGACGTGCTCGCCGATGCCGTGGCCTTCTTCCAGGCGTTCGCCGGGATGGACGCCGGGTTCCGCGAACGTGCCGAGGAGGTCACGGCGCTGCTGCACGACGAACAGACGAAGTTCCTGCTCGTGTCGTCGCCGCAACACGACACGGTCACCGAGGCTGCGTGGTTCGCCGATCAGATCGCCGAGCAGGGGTTCCGTGTGGCGGCGACGGTCGTCAATCGGCTGCATCCGCGGTTCGGTGACGGCTCCGTCGGGGATGCGACGCGTCGGGCCGTCGCCGCCCGCGAGCGCGGCCACGACGACCTCGCCGCGCTGTGGGCGAATCTGGCCGAACTCCGGACGGTCGCGGAGGCCGAGCGGGTCGAACTCCGACCTCTCGTCGACCGCGTCGGCCCGGAGGCGATCGTCGAGGTGCCGCTGCTGCCGAGCGATGTGCACGACGTCGCCGCCCTGACCCTCCTCGGCGCCCACCTCTTCGGCGCGATCGGTCAGGGAATCTGAGTCCACTATCGCTCGCGAGCTGCGGGAGTATCGTCCGAGGCGTGCACATCTTGCTCGCCACCGATGCCGAATGGATCGTCGACGAGGTCACCGCTGCGCTCGGCGGGCCCGACACCACGTTCACTGTCTGCCGTGAGGGTCGGGTCGTCTCCGATGTGATCGCCGAGCACGTGCCCGACCTGGCGATCCTCGATCTTCAGGTCGGATCGATGGGCGGGATGGCGATCACGATGGCGCTGCGGCTCGACGAATCCGGTGGCACGCTGCCTCATGTGCCGGCGATCATGCTGCTCGACCGTCGCGCCGACCTGTTCCTCGCGCAGCGATCGGGTGCCGACGGCTGGTTGATCAAGCCGCTCGATGCGCTGCGGTTGCGCCGGGCGATGATGGCGGTCACGCAGGGCGACACGTACTTCGAGGGACTGCCCGAGCCGGAGACGACGACGGCCGACGCTCCGATGGCCACCGACGACGCCGAGGGGACCGACGTGGAAGTTGACGGCGCAGCCGAGGAAGAACCCGCAACCGCCGGATAACATCGGCGTCCGCTACGGGGTGTAGCGCAGCTTGGTTAGCGCGCCACGTTCGGGACGTGGAGGCCGGAGGTTCAAATCCTCTCACCCCGACCACGAAACCCCTGGTCACGGGCCCGCGACAGCAGCCTGGGCCGGGGGTTCGGCCGTTTTCGGGCTCCTTGGGAGCCATTTTGGGAGCCATTCGAGGCGTAGAGTGGGGTGGACCGACGGTGGGGGTTCCGCATGGCCAGCAAGTCGCCGAGCCGTTCGCACGGGGAGGGGTCGATCTACCGCAGCGACTACACGCGACCCGGGAGCGGCGTGACCGTCGAACGCTGGATCGCCTCGGTCGACCTCGGTGTCGGCCTGAACGGCAAGCGACTGCGGAAGAAAGGATCACCGGCCCGTCCCGCAAGGCGGTCGCCGACAAGCTGCGCGAGCTCCAACGCCGGCAGGACGCCGGCGTCGATGTCCGCAAGAAGTCGATCACCGTTGCCGACCTCGCGAACGAGTGGCTGACACACCTGGAGCAGAACGAGGACACGAAGGAGGAGGGGACGATCCTCCGCCTTCGCCCGCAGGTCGAGCGGCACATCATCCCCGCCGGTCAGATCGGTGGGCGCCAGCTCGACCAGCTGACCGTCGTCCAGATCGAGGCGTGGTTGCGTTTCGAGGCCGAGTCCGGTGGCAAGGGTGGCAAGCCGCAGGCGAAGGTGACGTGCCGGGACTACCAGCAGATGCTGGGCGAGATGCTCGAGTGGGCGGTCGCCCGTCGGTACATCACCTGGAACCGGACGATCTCGTGTTCACTTCGGAGGTCGGCACACCGATCGACCCGTCGCACGCGCGACGCGACTTCAAGAAGGTCTGCGCGCGACGCCGGCGTGCCGGCGCTGTCGCTGTACGAGATACGCCACACGGTCGCGTCACTGATGGTCGACGCCGACGTCCTGCTCCGCGAGGTCGCCGACCTGCTCGGCCACAAGGACCTGGAGATGGTGGTCAAGCGCTATCGCCACCGCACCGATGGCGTGGTCACGTCCCACGTGTCGGTGCTCGGGTCGTTGACCGCGGGGAACTGATTTCGGAACGGCGTGGGACGAGCGCGGCAGCGGCTGGCCGCAGGGTCAGTCGGCCCACAGTGCCCAGAGCGGGAGCGCCATCACTCTCTCGCCGAGCTGGTACGGGTCGGGACCGGTGTGCAGGACTGCGCCGCCGACAAATCGTTCGCCCAGGCGGTCGCGCAGCCAGACGAGATGCTTGGCGTCGTTGGTCCCGATTGCACCGCCTGCTTTGACCTCGAACGCGAACACCCGTCGCCCCGGCAGTTCGATCACGATGTCGACTTCCTCTCGGCCACCCTTGGTGCGCAAATGGGATCGACGCGCCCGCGTGCCGCTGACGGCGAGTTCGCTGCGCAGCTGTGCCGTGACGAAGGTGTCGAGTGTCCTCCCGAGCAGATCACCGTCGTCGATGATCGTCTCGGCCGTTGCCGAGAGCGCAGCGGCCATCAACGAGCTGTCCACGACGTACCGCTTCGGGGAATGCGTCAAGGTCTGGAGGCGGTTGTCGGACCACGCCGGCACCGACTCGACGATGAACAGCGATTCCAGCAGTGTGTCGTACGCGAGCGCTGTTCGCCGGTCGATCGCCGCGGCGTCGTAGAGGGTCTTGTGCTCGGGAATTCCCGCCGAGCTCGCCGCCAGGACGTCGAAGTAGCGCGCCAAACGCACCGTGTCCCGGTCGCGGATCGCGGTGGACACGTCGCGAGTGAGCAGCTGATCGACGTAGTCGTCGAGGAGCGCCGGAGCCGCCGAACTGGCCGACAGGGCAACGAGCGGGAGCCCGCCGCGCACAGCCAGCTCGATGTAGCCACGCAGGTCGGGAATCACCGTCGGCCGTGCGAAGTCAGCCGGATCCGAACGAGCGAGCCGGTCGAGGAAGCCTGGGCGCTCCGGACGTGGGCCGTCGGCGCGCAACTCTCGCTGGGTGAAGCCGTACATCTGGATGCGCACCAGCCGTCCGGTGCCGGGCCAGGCACCCTGTTCGAGTTCAGCGCGGACACTGCCCGTCAGGATGAACCGCCCTGGCCGAGGGTCATCGTCGATGGCTCGTTTGACAGCGCCGAGGACAGCGGGGACCTCCTGCCATTCGTCGAGGAGGACGGGTTCGGCGCGGCCCGACAGGGCGGCGTCAGGGTCGGCTCGGAACGCCTCCGCTTGGAGGGGCTGATCGAGCCGGACCTCGCTCGCAGCGTGCTGGCGCGCCGTGGTCGTCTTGCCGGCGGCGCGTGGACCGGTGATGGCGACTGCCGGGACGGCTTTCAGCAACTCGCGCAGCCTGCCGTCGACAAGCCGGGGCCGGTAGTTCGCGCTGCGAGCCGGTTTCACAATCTCGACATCGTAGCGCCATGAGCAGGCAATTCCTGTTCTGGAACAGTCCGTGATGCTGTTTTGGTGCAGACCTTGATGACGATCTGGTACACGCCGGCACCCGCAGCGGGTCGAACGGCGAGGTTGACGACTCGCCGGGTGGAGCTGATCGAGCTGGGGCGGCTCACAGCTCGATTTCGGGCCCGAACGATGGTCCTTGGCGACCGCGTCGTAGCTGACGAAGCTGCCGTCGGAGTTCTTCGTTGTCGTTGGTGACGTCTGCCGCGTCGATGTGGCTGGCGGCTTGCTCGGAGGCCTCGCCGTCGGGTCGAGCCGGCTCGGTGGCGCGGTCGTCATTCACCGTCCTTTGAGGCTTGCGGCCTTGCCAGTGGTCGAGAATACTGCGGGAGGGGCTGCGGTCGTCTCGGTCCGAGCGAGGGCTGGCGGTCGGTGTGGGTTGCTCGGGTCCATTGCGCCAGCGCGCGAGGATCCGTCTGCTGTGGCTGATCGCCGCATCGGGTGGGGTGTGGGGGTTGGTTTCGGCCTGTCGCGCGAGGGCGGGCCGGTCGATCCAGTCGGTGGCGATGGACTGGGCGACGACGTCGAGCGCGGTCTGCTCGCCGGTGGTGGCGACGAACACCTCGTTGGTCGAGCGGCCTCGGGTCATCGGGACGTAGAGGTTGCGGACGTCGGTGGGTCCGTCGAGGTAGAGGATGGCGACGTCGACGGTGCGGCCCTGTGCGCCGGCGCCGGTGCGGGCGTAGGCGAGGTCGACGTGTTCGGCGACGTACTCGCGGGTAGCCGGACACGGCCGCTGCGACCTTCGGCGGTGATCGAGCCGTCGCCGTGCACGGCGGTGACGGTCCATTCGGCACGGTTGCGGACCATCCCCCCTCGGTCGGTGAGCAGCCGTCGGTTGTTGTCGCGGGTGGCGATCTCGTCGCGACGTAGACCGTGTGAGCGCCGGCTCGGACGCTTGGTGATGTCGGGTCGAGCTGTCCTTCGTCGATGCGGACGAGTTGGCAGTAGTGGTTGAGTTCGTCGACGGCGTGGTTGGTCGGCGCCACGAGGAGCGCTGTCCGGCCGGCTTCTCGTTCCATCCACCAGCGGGTGATGGCGGCGGCGCGGATGTGGTGCTCGGTGCCGCCGTGGAGGCGGTCGTGGTGGTCGTAGAGCTCTGCGACGTCGGTGTCGCCACGGCGGAGTCGGAGGCTGGCGTCGCGTTCCCAGTCGTGGTCGAAGCGGTGGACCCGGTCGAGTTCGACGGCGTCGTAGGTGTCGACGAGGAGGCTGAACATGCCACCTCGACCGACGGCGGAGAACTGCATCGGGTCGCCGACGAGGACGACTCGCCAGCGCTTTCGATCGGCCAACTCTGCGAGTTCGGCGAGCTTCTGGGTGGAGGTCATGCCGGCTTCGTCGACGATGAGCGTCGCTCTCGCAGGCAGGTCGTAGCGATGGTCAGGCGGCCGCTCGGAGGCGTGTTCGATGAGGAGCTTGTCGAGCGTGTCGGCCACGACGCCGGTCTCCTCCTGCAGCATCTCGGCCGCACCGGCGGACGGCGCGACCCCGAACACAGCTCGACCGTCGGCGCGCAGTTGGGCGACGACGGGGCGGAGGGCGGCGGTCTTGCCGGTGCCGGCGGGCCCGACGATGAGGACGAGTTGCTCGTGGCCAGCGACCCGTGACACGGCGTCGGCATGGGCGACGTTGAGGTCGACGTCGGATCGGTCGATCGCGGCGGGCTCGATGTCGCCGCCGCCGTCGCGTCGGTGTTCGGCCCAGTCGAGCAGATCGTGCTCTTGGTCGAGGATGGCTTGGGTCGTGAGGGCTCGGTCGACGGCGGACTCCGACACGGGTCGACCGTCTCGACGCAGGAGTGCGCCGGGCGGGACCGGTGCGGAGATGTCCACACATCGGTGCGTCGCGGTCCAGTCGGCGAGCGACTCGACGGCGTCGATGATCGCCGCAGCGTCGACACCGAGGTCGGTGGCGACCAGCGCAGTGTGAATGTTGCCGTTTCTGACGATTTCTTGAATCTGGACCTTCGACCCTGGAACGCCGGGTGGGCAAGGGGGCACGGTCTTCAAGAGGGGCTCGGCAGGTGGTGTCGGGACGGGACGTCGAGGAGACGGGCAATGAACCAGTCAGGAGTGTCGCGCCGAGACTTCATCCGGATCGGGGGAGGTGCCGGCGCCGGATTGATGTTCGTCGGGAGTGCCGGTGCGAGTCTCTGGTCCCCGGCGCGGGTCTTTGCTGCAACCCAGGGAGCCGGCCTCAGCGACCCGGCCATGCAACCGAAGTTCTCGACGTTCGTGCCGAACGTGCTCGACCCGGGTTTCCTCTACGACACCAGCGCGGGGAAGATCAAGGTTGGCGTCGACCAGTCCGTGCAGCACACCGGCCTCGTCGGACCCGACGGCGCGACGCCGGTCCCGACGACGGTCTGGGGGTACGGCGAGCAGGGCTCCCACACCTGGCCGGGGCGCACGTTCCAGGTCCGCAGGGACGAGCCGCTCGAGGTGAAGTGGGAGAACCGACTCAAGAATCTTCCCTATCTCCTCACGGGGAAGGACAACACGTCGCTCGGGTTCGGCGACTACACCGGTCGCCCGGTGGTCGACACCAGCCTGCACTGGGCGTACAGCCTGCATGGCTACGACCGGTTCTCGATCGACCAGGACGGAGTTCCGATCGTCCCCCATGTCCACGGTGGTCATACGGATTTCCGGTTCGACGGGAACCCCGAGTTCTTCTTCAGCCCCGGGTACACCGTTCGCGGACCGCAGTGGCGGGACAAGAAGTACGTCTACCAGAACGACCAGCCGGCCGGCACCGTGTGGTACCACGACCACGCGGTGGGGATCACCCGGTTGAACGTCTACGCCGGGATGGCCGGGTTCTACATCATCCGCGACGACTTCGACACCGGCCTGTTCGGCAACCCGCTCGACCTGCCGGCGTTCCCGTACGAGGCGGCCTTCGCGATCCAGGACAAGATGTTCAAGGACAACGGCGAGCTGTTCTATCCGGCGTTCCCGGGCGATCCGTTCTACGCCGACTTCATCACCGGGGAGGGAGCATTGCTCCCGGCCGACGTCTTCCCCGGCGGCGGCCCGACCGGGCTGGCAGAGTTCTTCGGCGATCACATGGTGGTCAACGGGATGATCTGGCCGCAGATGGACGTAGAGCCGTGTAACTACCGGCTGCGGTTCCTCAACGGCTGCGACAGCCGCTTCCTGGCGGTCCAGTTCTTCGAGGTGCCGCCCGAGGCGACGGACTTCTCCGCAGCGACGGGACCGCTTCCGTTCACGGTGATCGGGAGCGACCAGGGGCTTGCGAGCAGCCCGACGACGGTCGACACGTTGCTGTCGGAGACAGGCTCCCGTTACGACGTGATCTTCGACTTCAAGAGCGTCGACCGTGGGCAACCGGGTGATCATGAAGAACATCGGTGGCGACGAGCCGTTCGGCGGCGACATCCCCGGTCCGCAGATCTTCGGGGAGACCGACCGGATCATGGCCTTCGACGTGGTGCTCCCTCTCGACACAGGCGTGCCGGACGTGACGCCGACCGGCATCAACTTCGGCGCGGTCGTCCCGACACCGACCCGCCTGCGGAAGGTAGCGCTGTTCGAGGGCAAGGACGAGTACGGCCGTCTGCAACCGCTGCTCGGCACCGCCGAACCTGCGACCGACTACGCCGGCAACCCGATCAACTGGCCGCCCGAGTACGAGGAGCGACCGTGGTGTGCCCGGCGGACCGCTCTTCGGTCAGATGGAAGGGGCGATCGCCTGGCACAGCCCGACCACCGAGAACCCGGCGCTGGACACCACCGAGAAGTGGGAGATCTGGAACGTCACCGGCGATGCCCACCCCGTCCACCTGCATCTCGTGAACTTCGAGGTCCTGGGCCGCGAGGAGATCGTGTGGGACTCGCATACGACCGAGGACGACCGGGTCATCCCCAACGATGTGTGGGCCGAGCCGGCGTTCGACGGCACCTATCTCGTCGTCCAGCCCATCGTGCAGCACAACGGGCTGCTCGGCACCGGCTTCCGGATCGCCAACCAGACGTACGGGCCCGCTGTCTCTCTCGGCGCTCCGGACGGCTACGTCGAGAACGCACCAAAAGACACGGTGACGGCGCTCCCGGGCCAGATCACCCGGATCAAGGCGACCTTCGACAAACCCGGTCGCTACGTGTGGCACTGCCACATCCTCTCCCACGAGGACCACGAGATGATGCGCGTCATGCACGTTGGCCCAGGCGCCTGACGCCCTCAACCGATCGCCCCAACAACCCGACGAGTCAACCACTCCGCGTTGCATCCGGGACCCTTGGCGGTGCTCGAGATCAGCCCAGGCCCAACGGCTCCGCGGGCATCACGTGCCCATCTACGTCCCAACGGTGGCGCCTGCCGACGGCGCTGATTGCAGCCAGAAACATCGGCGTTCGAGGAGCCCGCGTTCCGTGACCTCAAGCACGTCTTGATCGACAATCTGTGGCCATCTTGACACTCTCGTCGGGTCGGCGCGCACCCGACCCTCCATCCCGACCCGGGGAAGCAGCGCCCATGGCGACAGCGATCGACCGCATCACGATCCGCCCTGGATCCGGCAACGGAGAGCGCCCCGTCGACGTCCGCGTGGCGATGCTCGATCGGCACAATCTCGGGCGAGTCCGTCCGATCGAAAGTGCCCCATCCATGAGGTCGCTCGTCCAGTGCACAATCTGGAGCACCTGGCCGAGCGCGTACGGTGCCGATCCGGAGCGGGTTCGACAGCTGTGCCGGCTTGTTGATATGCGCTGCTATCGACCTCGGCCGGCCCGGTGACCGCGATCAGGTGAGCGACGCTCAGCCGGGTTCGGCTTCGTGGCCGGCGGGCAGGTGCAACCCCCGGTAGGCCTCGGAGCCGGAGATCTCGCCCTGCACCACTCGGTGAACCTCGCGACAGATGGGCAGGTCGACGCCGTGACGTTCTGCGAGCGTCATCACGCTGCCTGCGGTCTTGACACCTTCCGCGACCATGTTCATCTCCTCGAGGATGTCGTCGAGCGAGCGTCCCGTTCCCAGCTGCTCGCCGACGTAGCGGTTGCGGCTGTGTTGGCTGACGCACGTCGCAACGAGGTCGCCGAGGCCGGTGAGGCCGGCGAACGTGGACGCCTCACCTCCCATGGCGACGCCGAGCCGGGACAGCTCGGACAGCCCGCGCGTGATCACCGCTGAACGCGTGTTGTCACCCACCCCGAGGCCCTGCGCCATCCCCGCGGAGATCGCGATGACGTTCTTGAGTGCACCGCCCATTTCGCAACCGACGACGTCATGGTTCGTGTACACCCGGAACAGCCCACGGGTGAAGACCCGCTGGAGCGCCTCGGCAACGGCGAGATCCTCGGTCGCGATGACGCTCGCCGCGGCCTGGCCCGCCATGATCTCCTTCGCGAGGTTCGGCCCGGTCAAGGCCGCCGCCGGGTGGCCCGGCAGCACCTCCTTGATCACCTCGGTCATCCGCAGCATCGAGCCCTGTTCGAGGCCCTTGGTGAGGCTGACGATCGGCACCCAAGGGTGGAGGTACTCGCGTACCGCTTCGAGCGTCGGCCGAAACGCATGCGACGGAACACCCACGACGAGGACGTGTGCGTGGCGAGCCGCCCGCTCGAGGTCGTCGGTCGCGTCGAGCTGTTCTGGCAACGGATACCCGACCAGATACCGGTCGTTCTCGTGACTCGAACGGATCGTTTCCGCGACGGCGGCGTCGCGTGCCCACAGCAGCGTGTCGTTCCGACCAGAGGCGAGCGACGCCACGGTCGTTCCCCACGAACCCGCACCCAACACCGTGACCTTCATGACTCCCCCTCGATCTGACCAAACGAACGGTCGACCGCTATTCTGACACGACCGCGACGGCCTCGATCCCGATGAGTGATTCGTCCAGGAAAGGCGACTGGACCCCGACGAGCGCCTGCATCGACTCGTTTCAGCCGACGCGAACATCGTCAGCTTCGCGACGTCCGCGACCGACTCACCTCATGAGCCTGTCGCAACTTGCCACCAATTCGCAGTCTGAGCAGATGTTGTGCAGCTACTTGCTGCGGTTCGTGCGATGTACTTGTCCCGCTCGCTGAACATTCGTTCGTCGAGCACTATCGAGCGGGTGATCGCTCGCATTCGTGCCGTTCCCGGACGGGCCGAGAGGGCCGAAGTGGGTGTCGATATGCGCTGGCGATTCGGTCAGTTTGGGCGTACAGTTAGGCGTATGCCGCGTGTCCAGGTGTACCTTCCCGATGATCTCCACGAGAAGCTCAAGCAACGCGGCCTTCCCGCATCCGAGCTGCTACAGATCGCGCTCCGCGCCGAACTCGAGCGACAGGACGCGCTCGATGAGACCGAGCGCTACCTCGCCGAGCTCAGCGCCGAGGTGGGCGAGCCGAACCAGCGCCAGCGCAGCCACGCCGACGTCATCGCGCGACGCATCCGCGACCGGTCACTCGATCGTGTGGGCTAGCGAGTGCTCGTCCTCGACAGCGGCGGTGTCTCCAGGCTCTCTGCGCGAACCAAGACAGCAGCAGCCCTCATCCGATCACTCGTCGACCACGAGCTGTGGCCACCGGTCGTCCCGACGATGGTGCTCGTCGAATCGCTGCAAGGTCACGGGGAGCGCGACGCCAACGCGAATCGATTCCTCAAGACCTGCATCATCGATCCCGAGGTCAGCGAAGCAACGGCACGACGAGCGGCGCAGCTCCGGCGCCTCGCTCGCGCCGGGTCCGCAGTCGACGCACTCCTCGTCGCACTCGCCGAACCCGGCGGGACCGTCATCACCGGCGACCGAGCCGACCTCGAGGCGCTCGCCGCTCACGCCGACCGTGTCGCCATAGAGGTCATCTGACCGTCGAGCGATACAGCGCACGTCGTCGAGCGCATCGGTGCCGTGATGGGCGAGTTCGGATCGCGGGAGTCAACCGATTGCGTTCATGGGCTGAAATGAACCTTGCCGTCGTAGTACAACTCTCCGGGAAGACCCGGACCCCCTGCGCCGGGACCCCACCACGAGCCATTACCGTGGAGGCCGTCGAGCCCGTCGGACGCGCTCAGAATCGTCCACTGCCCCGACCATTCGAGGTCACCGGCAGCAAGGCGGCCTTGCGTCAGCATGACCATCGACCCGGTTCGGCCGTCGACGGTCACCTCGTCGAAGTACAGCCTTCCGTGGAACGAGACACTGCCGTTGCAGTGGAGAACGACTGTCGATGTGCCCAGGTCAGGGTTCGAGTCGCCATTGATCGTGCCGTCGAACTCGTCAGACTCGGTCAAAGTGAGGAAGGTATTGCATCCCGCCACGCGTACACCTTCCACCGCGGTGATGTAGTCCCAACTTCCGGCCGCATCCGTCGGCGGACCCGCCTGAGCCGAGGCTTGCGTCACCACCAGCGAACCGGCGAGTGCAAACAACAGAACTGCCACGCGCTTCAACATTGATCTCTCCTTCTCCTCTGGTCTCCTCGTATTCCTCACCGTCACGCTGGCGAACCCATGCGGCCAGGGCCAAACGTCACCACGGAACCACACGCGGCGAAGCGCAGCCCGAGCGTGGGCACGTCCGCCGTGCGCAGGTTGCGTCGAGCCAGCGCTTCGTGGCTGCGTGTTCGCTGAGGTGAGACGGGTCTGCTGCCTCTTTCCGTGACAGCCCCGTGGCCTGCGAACCGCCCGGATCGAGTGGAGTTGACCCGGTACCGGCTCACGCCGAGTGCCCCATCCCGCCGGACCGGGGGCCCATATCGACTCCGGCCGCTCTCATCCGACCAGCGCTGGATCCGGCAGTGAGGATCGCCTCGACGAGGACGCCGTCGCGTGCACGTTCTTGAGCACCTCGCCGCCCGGATAAGTGCCGATCGCGAGCGGTCGAGACGTCGCGCGGACAGTGTTGATATTGAGCGGTTCGCGCTACCAGTTGAGACCGCCGCCAAGCCATGACGAGAGACTCCTCGCTGTCCTCTACCGCCGTCCCCGATTGCGAGGGTGCCTCTGCGAGTCGCGCTCGTTACCTCGCTTGTAGTTGCCGGTGAGTCTCGCCATCAGTTCTTGCCCGTCCTCGTCGACGACGTCCTCGACGAACTGATCGGCGCGACGTCCACGCAGAGTCGTGGCAACGCGACCGTGAAGGGAGATCACCACGTCACCGTTCTTTCGTCTCGACCACTCGAAGCTCTCAGCTTGTCCCAGCCCGACAGTTTGCTCCGTCCAGCCTCCCGGTGTCTTCCGCCCGCTGATATCGCTCGCCAGACCGAGCGTGGACGTGCCGTACTGCTCGGCTGGGCACCGTTCCGAGTCGGCGTCGATATGCGTGCATCCGAACGGCAACTCGGGGACGCCGGTGGGAGCGAAACCGCGACGGACGCACTGTCACGATGGCGCCGAGAGTTGCTCAAGGTGGGACTCACGAAGCAATTCTCACCGCACCCGAGGCTGACCGACCCTGTACTGTCGGCGAGATGGATGTCGGCGAGTATGGGGCGCGTGCAAGGCAGCCAGGCCAGTACGGATTCGTGACAATCAGGGCTTCGCGACCGGCCACGAAGACGCTGACGCGACAGTTGGAGAGGTACTCGGATCGGGGTGCCAAGCAAGGCAACGTCGGGTGGCAAGTCCATATCGACGAGGCCCCAGTTTGCATGTTCCAGTTCCAGACTCCCGTCACGTTTCCTGTTGCTGCGGGCGAGCATGTGCTGCACGTTCGATACGTAAGCGACAGGCGGTCGGACCGGGTTGCGCTGAGGGCACTCCAGGTCGATGGGTTGCTCGTCAACTCATCTGCATTTCAACTATCGATTGCGGCGGGAGAACGCGTCGAACTGTCGTGGGGCAAGCAGCGTCGGGTGACGCGTTCCCTTGAGTTCGCTCGACTCGGCTCATCGTGTGATGCGAACATTTCGACCGCTGCGCACGGGACGAGGCCATGGCCCGCTCCGAGTTCGGAGCAGGTGGACGGCTCTCTTGAGGACCTCTCGGTCTCGGCACTGCAGCACACACCGCTCGGCCCGGAATCGGAGCAGACCGATGTTGACGGACGACCCAGTAGCAGATCTGCGCTCCCCGGCAGCGTGACGCACACTGGAAGATGTCGGTACGAGCTCCGTCAAGTCTTCCCCATTCCGTACGTAGCTCCGGGCGTTCAGCATGTTTGGCGAGCGTCGGAGGAGACGATCGAAGCCCGGTCGAACACAGAGGGTGGCATTCGAGTCCAGGGTGGTGTCAGTTTGGGCTGGGTCAGCTTGTCGTTGAGCAAGCACCTGGGTGCCGAGCCATCCCTCGAGCAAACTCAGCACCAGCGACAGGAGTTGGAGCTCACGCTAGACGGCGACCTGTCGACCAGCTGGGAGGTCCATACCTTTGACGTGTGGCAGGTCGTCGATGTCGAGACAGACACTGGAGAGCGCGTCCAGGTCGAGTACCTGTCTATGCCAACGGCGTCGGCCTTCCCCAGGTAGCACGAGCGCTACGGAGCTCGGTACCGCACTGGATCGCGGCAGCGTGGAACGGGTGAGTCGTCAGGGTCGCCCTGTCCGAGGCATCCCATATCGCGCCGGGTCAGGGGCGCTTGTCGACAGCGACGCGATTGGGTTGATCCGTCCGTGATCCGGCAGGGATCGCAATCGCCCTCCAGCCCATCTTCATTGGCGCACAATCTCGAGCACCTGAACGAGCGTGTAGGTGAGGATATGGGGGTAATCCTGGCCGCTTTGAGTGGTTGTCGGGGACGCTGCGTGTCTGCCCCGCCGGGGCTCGAGAGGAAGCCCCTGATGACATGGATGCCCGAGTTCCAACGCGCCGATGACGCTGCCGGGAGGGTCGAGGTTCGCCTTGGTCACCCGGTCGTCGATCTGTATCTCGAATTCCTCGCAGCCCGGTGCCGGCCGAACACGGTGTTGGCGGCCGGGTTCGATCTGAAGGTGTTCTTCACCTTGTTCCCGGTCGAGCCGACCGAGGTGACCACGGCGGATGTGTTGGCGTTCATCACCGCCCAACGAGCGTCCGGTGACGACACTGTGGTGCGACTCGTGGATGGTGAGTCGGGGTTGTCGGCGCGAACGATCCAACGCCGGTTGTCGTCGTTGTCGTCGATGTTCTCGTATCTGATTGTGCGCCGTGACGTCGACCAAAACCCGGTCCCGCGCGGACTGTCGACGCCGGCCGGTTACGCGACCGTGGCCAGCGCGGCGTGCCCTTGATCCGAACACCGCGAACGCTGCCACGGGTCGCCGAGCCGGCCGAGGTCGACGCCCTGCTTTCGGCGTGTCGGCGGTGGCGTGATCGGGCGATGATCGAAGCGATGGTGCTCGGCGGGCTGCGTCGTTGCGAGGTCCTCGGTCTGCGTCTCGAGGACTTGGACGGGGCGCGCCGTCAGGTGTTCATTGTCGAGGGCAAGGGCGGCCATCAGCGTCAGATCCCGATCTCGTCCCGATTCTTCGCGACGGTCGGCGACTACCTGCGACTTGAACGCCCGACCGACGCCGGCACGGATCGGTTGTTCGTCGTGTTGAAGGGCCAACGCCGCGGCCAACCGCTCTCCGACGAAGGCATGAAGCAGGTCTTCAAGTCGATCCGCGACCGATCGGGAGTCCGTCGAATCACGTGCCACGAACTGCGCCACACATGTTTCACCCGACTCCGCGAAGCGGGCATGGAACTCGAAGCGTTGCAGGCTCAGGCCGGTCACCGATCGCTCGACACGACCCGCCTCTACGTGCACTTGGCGAACGGCTGGCTCGCCGAGGAATACGACAAGGCCACCGCGTTGATCGACGCCGACATGTTCCTCGCGACCGTGGAGGGAATCGGCCGATGAGCGCCGTTCCCGCCGTCGCAGTCGAGGTCCCGCACGGGCGAGGAAAGCCGCGACCGCGCAAGTTCGACTGGCCCCAGATCGCGGCCGTGTCACCCGTCCTTGCTGCGACGATGCTGCGCTACCTCGACCAGATCGCGTTGTCGTTGCGCCCGGCCAGCGTGGTCGCGGCCAACGGAATGCTGCGCCAGTTCGCCGGTTTCTTGACGACGGAGTTCCCTGAGATCAGCGGTCTCGTCGACGTCGACCGCCGCCACGTCGAAGCGTTCAAACGCCATCTCGGCACACGACTCAGCCGCAACGACACCGGCCAGCCGCTGTCGCCGACAACGATCCGGATCACGCTCGGCACGCTGCGCACGTTCTTCGAACGCGTCTCGGAATGGGACTATCCCGACGCTCCGACACGGGTCCTGATCTTCAACGGCGACCTCCACCACACCCGACGACCCACTCCCCAGATTCCTGTCCGATCCCGACGCAGCGAAGCTAATGCGCGCCGCCGGCGACGCTGATCCGGTCCGACGGTTGGTGGTCGAGATGCTCGCCCGCACCGGGCTCCCCTCTCTGTCAACCTGACGTGAGGCAGTTCCAGCTGTTGTTTCGTTGAGTTGAGGGCGGGGAGGAGACCCCGACATGACCATCCGTGATTCTTCGGTCGTGCGCGCCCAGGCTGGCGTGGTGACCGATCCGATTCCTGATCCGCAGGTGCCCGAGCGATCGCGTGGGCGCCGCCAGTTCAGCGCGAAGTACAAGGCGCGCATCCTGGACGAGTACGAGTCGCTCGACAAGGCAGGCAAGGGTGCCCTGTTGCGTCGCGAGGGCTTGTACACGTCGTTGATCTCGGAGTGGCGCGGTCAACGTGACCGTGGTGCGCTCGAAGCGCTCGGTCGTCGCGCCGGCCGACCGCAGACCGATCCGCGTGATGCCGAGATCGTCCGCTTGAAGCGGGAGAACGAACGCCTGGCCGAGGATCTCGGTAAGGCCCGCACGGTGATCGAGGTGCAGGGAAAGCTCTCAGCGTTGTTGGATCAGCTCGCTTCCGGCAACGCCTCGACCCGACGGAGCGAGACGAAGTGACCGCGATGGTCGACACCGCGATCGAAGAGTTGACCCCGGTTGTCGGTGTCCGCCAGGCGTGCGCGGCGGTCGGGGTGGCACAGGCCGACTGGTATCGCCGACACCGCCAGACTCCGGCACCGCCCAAGCCGCAGCGACCGCGTCGTGGGCAACCCCGGGCGCTCACGCCCGACGAGCGAGCCGCTGTCCGCGAGGTGCTCAACAGCCCCGAACACGTCGACGAGGCGCCGGCGACGGTGTACGCGAAGTTGCTCGACGAAGGCCGCTACCTGGCGTCGGAACGCACGATGTATCGGATCCTCGCCGACCACGGCGAGGTGAAGGAACGACGCCGGCAGGCGACGCATCCGCCGGCGAAGAAGCCCGAGTTGATGGCCGACGCCCCGAATCGCGTCTGGTCGTGGGATATCACCCGCCTCGGTGGGGCGGCGAAGTGGAACTGGTTCTACCTGTACGTGATCATCGACATCTTCTCGCGGTACGTGCCCGGCTGGATGCTCGCCACCGCCGAGAACCACACCAACGCCAAGGCGCTGCTCGCCGAGACGATCCGCAAGCAGAACATCGGTGCCGGGCAGCTCTACATCCACTCCGACCGTGGATCACCGATGATCGCCAAGCCGGTCGCGTTCATGCTCGCCGAGCTCGGTGTCACCAAGAGCCACAGCCGGCCGCACTGCTCGAACGACAACCCGTTCAGCGAAGCCCAGTTCCGCACGTTGAAGTACCGGCCCGAGTTCCCCGACCGGTTCGGATCGTTCACCCACGCCGCCCAGCACTGCGAGACGTTCTTCGCCTGGTACAACCTCGAGCACCGCCACTCCGGCATCGGGCTGCACACCCCCTTCGACGTCCACCACGGCCACGCCCACGCCGTCCGAGAGAAACGGCAGCTCGTGCTCGCCGACGCCTACCAGCTCCATCCCGAGCGCTTCGTCAAGCGACCGCCGTCACCACCACCGCTGCCCGACGCGGTCTGGATCAACAAGCCCGACGAGGAGGAACCCACGACTCACTGATTCCCGAAGAAACCTGCCTCAAGAAGGTTGACAGGCGCCGAAGCGAGAACAGCGTCATTCTCGGGGCAGTCCTTCTGCTCATCGACGCCATCGCCGTTGTCGCGATACCTGTCCTGCTCTATCCCACCTTCAAGAGGCACAACGCCCCACTCGCTCGCCTCTACCCCGGCTCACGGATCGTCGAATCCGTCGTCCTCGTCATCGGCGTCGTCGGCTTGCTCGCAGCAGTCTCGCTGAGCCGCGACTACGTCGAAAGCTCCCCCGATGCCGCCAGCTACCGCATCTCAGGCGAGGCGCTCATCGCGGTGTATGACTGGGGTGTCCTGCTCGGAATCATGCTGTTCTTCGCACTCGCCGGACTGCTCCTCAACTACCTCCTTTACCGCTACCGACTCGTACCGCGCTGGCTGGCCCTCTGGGGACTGATCGGAATCGGCTTGCTGCTGATCGAAGGCGCACTCGAGGCCTTCGACGTCGACAACCTGGAGATCATGTCCTTGCCGTTCGCCGTCCAAGAGATGGTCTTCGCCGTCTGGCTCATAACGAAGGGACTCAACCAATCCGACGACTCCGTCAGTGCATCATCCTCTGAGACGCCGGTAACGGCGTGACGAGAACGCCGTGAGTGCTCCAACGAACAAACGTCGTGGTCGATGAGCAGGAGACACCCAGGTATCTGGCTTCGCAACGGTTCCACAAGACGCGAGGCGAGAATCCGCCCGCGTCCCCGATCGTTCGCACGGCTGGTTGACCAGCGAGCCCGGACGCCTGTCCAGGCTACGGCCTGCGCCTGCCAGCGGCGATCAGAACATCGGTCGACCAGAACCGCTTGGCCCATCCTCTATCGGCACGATTGGGCGAGCGTTTCCGCTCTAGAACGCGCTGTCCAACCGGGCCGATCGCGTCTGCTGGATCCAGAGCGGGTTCGGGGTCGCCGCGGCGCTGCGAATGGTGAGCGGTGCGCCGGACCGGTTCTCGCGCGCCCCCACCATGGCCGATTTCGATCTGAGTGGGGTACGTCGCGGTCGAGGGGGCAACGGTCATCTCATGAGCTGACGCTTGGCCACCGCGCGGCGTCGGTTCGCTGCTCGCCGGAGTCGCCGTGTTCGGATCTACGCCATCATCCAGTTTGGCTGGCATCATCAGGTTGGTTCAGCGCGAACCTTTGCCCGTCATCAGCCACACCGGTAGTGTCGGCACCGGCGGCCCGCTGACAGGGGGTTGGTGGGGATTGACTGGGAGGTCGTCGCATGAAACGAGCTGCAAGTGTTCTTGGCGTTGTGCTGGTGGCGGTGATGTTGGGAGCGGCGCCCGCCGCCGCCGACATCGACCAGAGTCCGAACGCAGCTCCGTTCGGGCCGGCCCAGTGTGAGGATGGTCGGTACCTGGAGAATCTGTATACGCCGGGCGGAATCGTGGGCCAGCAGATCGGCACCAACTTCATGGGTACCAGCCATCTCGCCTGGCTCGCGTTGTCGGACGGCACCAAGGTCGAACCGCTCGGCCGGCCGCTGAGCCCCGGCCTGGAGAAGCTCACCGTGTTCTGCTGGTGGGCTGATGAGGGTTCGCCGACGGGTTACATTGGAGGAGACATCCTCTTCAGCGGCCACGGCCGTCCATAGCCGTAGGCCGTCGACCCGCGGTGTCGGCACTCGACCATCGTGTGGACGGTGCCGACAACGCGGTAACCGGCGAATTGTGAACGTTTCGACCGTCGGTTGGGCAGCGCATATTCACGCTTCGGAGGGCGGCTGCGACCCGTCCGAGATCGGCACCTACATCGGAGCGTTCTCGGCTGCGAGCCGCTCAGTATCGCGATCACCAACCGTGGCCGGCGACGTACCGCTCGCTCTGCCGGATCCAGGACGGGTCTGAGGCTGTCTCGGCGCCGCGAATATCGGGCACGGCATCAGGGCTGGAGTGTGGCGTTGGCCACGAGCAGACGGTCGGGTGATGGCACTCGCGTATGAGTGTTGCCGCCTGGGGTGCGTTTGCTCCCGTCGGCCGATTCTGTGTGTAGCGCCTGCCGCGGTTCGAGGTCCCCGTTTGCGGGCGCGCTCTCGGTGTGCGACGCAACCGGTGGTTGGTGGATCTGTCACGATGAGTGAGACCGATGGTTCTGAAGCGCCAACTTGTATGTGAGGTGCCGGTCGGGGCGGGTTCAGGTTCGTAGCGTCCGGTTGGTCGTTGGTCGGGTTGGCTCGTGAAGCGGGTCTGGGAAGTGGCCGCCGCGTAGTTCAGTCGTGTTGGCGCTCGCGAGGACCCAGCTCGGCTGACGCTACTTCCGTCGCGCAACGAACTTCGCGGGCGTCGCGCGCAACCCCGAGGTCGGGATCCGCTGCCCCTCGAGCGTCGAGCCCGACAACCGCCTGCCGCGCACGCGCTCGAACTCGATCGAGACGCCTCGGCGCACGCGGCCCGTCGAGACGTCGACGAGGTCGGGCGCAGCGGGCGGCACCGCCACACGCAAGCTGTCGTCGGTGACGGGAACCTCGCGCACGGTCACGCTGTCCCACTGGTCGGCGGCATGCTTGAACGCGTGCCGGACCCCGAATCGCCGCCGCGACCCCGAGGTGCGCACGTCGACCGAGCAGGCAGCGGGGTCGAACCGCACGCGGTCCTCGCCGCTCGCGGAGCCGCGGGCCGATACTTCTGTGAAGCGCGTGCTCCCGAAGTGGCTCAGCGTGTACCCGGTGCCGCGCGTCGTCACGGTTAGCGGTGACGCGTCCGCCGCCCGCTCGATGATGAACACGTCGGCTGGGCGCTCGCTGCCGGGCCCGCCCGACCAGGGCCACGGGAACACGCCGTCGAGCCTCCGGCTCCGGGCCGCCTCGAGCACGGGTTCGGGGGCAGCGGCATCCGCGAAAAGGTGACGGCCGTCGTCGTCCTCGATCTGCGCGACCCCGCCGGTGTTGCTCATGAACAAATAGTTCAGCTGCGTCAGCGCGAACGGCAGGCTCAGGGGGTTCCGCCCCTTGTGGCGGATCAGCGAGGTAGGGATCGCGAAGCACCACCCCGCGTTCGAGCCCTGGTAGAGCTCCCCGTTCGTGTAGGTGGACGAGTTCTGGTTGTAGCTCCACGAGGTCGGTCCGCTGATGGTCAGGCGGTTCGCGGCGAAGTCGTAGTGATCGGGGTAGTCGTCGTACGGACGGTTGGGGTCCCAGATCCACAGGGTCTTCGTCGCGCCGTTGTCGTCGGCGCGATACGGGATGACGGTGTGGGCGACATCCCCGAACAGGCTGTTGGCGATCGACAGCACGTGATAATCGCCGCTGGCCAGGCCGTCCTTGATGCGCATGAACGCCGCCTCGGCGTTGTTGAGCTGACCGGCCTTGACGACATCCACGAAATTGCGGATGCCGGGAGCGCTGAACTGCCGCGCCTGCATGACGTTGATCGACTCGTACAGGTCGGAGCGGGCGGGGCCTTTCGGCGGGTTCATGGCCGAGCCCCCGCTGTAGAAGAACGCCGGCGACCCGAACCCGAAGTATCCGCCGAACCGAAACAGCGCGAGCGCCAGCATCGACATGCCGCCGCAGTTGCCCTTGGACGCGGCAGCTCTTGAAGATCTCGTAGAACGCCAGGTCCATGGGCGCAGCGAAGTTCTTCGACGGGTTGATCGCAAGATACGTGCGGCGGAAGAGGTCCCAGCTCATGTCGTCGGTCGAGAAGTTCTCGAACGACCATCCGTCGCGCTTGGGGTCGAAGGTGTCGAGGATGCCCATGGTGTTCCCCTCTCAGTACCGGCGGGTTGACGGGGCCGACGGCTCGGACAGGTTGCCCTCGAGGTCGATCGTCTGCACGCAGTACAAGTAGTCGACGCCGCGGCGTGCGGTCTCGTCCAGGAACCCGTTGCCCGTGACGACGCCCGACACTTGGCGGAACGGCTTGCCGGCGGTCGCCCGGAAGACGACGAACCCGCGCTGGGTGTTCACATCGAACGGGGGATCCCACTCGACCCCGAGCCCGCACACGTCGGCGGCCGAGGCACCGCCGGGGTGGGTGCTGGGCACCGCGGGCCGATCGCTCGAGTACGAGAAGGTCGAGCTCGCGGGAAGACGCTCGAGGGATGCCGCTTCGCTCTCGTTGCCCAGCCAGTCGACGGCCGAGACGCGGTACCAGAAGATCTTGTGCGGCTCGGCTTCCGTGTCGGTGTACGAGCCGCGTGCGGCGAGCGGATCGGCGACGGCCGGCACGGCGGCGCACGATGGGACCTCGCCCGTCCACGGCGCCGGATGCGTCGAGCCGTCGGTGAACACGCACGCGATGAAGTGGCCGGGATCGGACTCCTTCTCGGAGCGGTAAACATGGAAGGCGTGCAGGTCCTGCTCGGGGGCGCCGACCCACTCGATCTCGACGGCGTGGTTTCGCGCGCGAGAGCCGTGAGGACGGGTGCCCTCGGCGGGGTCTTCTCGCGCAGTGCGGCGCACGCGTACTCGCCCTCGCGGGGGCACGCGCTGCCGTCGCCTGCGTAGAGGTTGCCGGAGTGGTCGTAGGCGCGGACCCAGTAGGCATAGCAGATGGGCGACCCGGCGGGCACGCTGAAGTCGTCGAAGCGGATCGCGCCCTGGACCTCGAGCATCGCGTTCGCCGCGCCGACGCTCACGTCGCCGACCAGCTGCATGTCGCAGCGGAACCAGCTCTCGTCGAGGGCCTCCCGCTCGCCGACGATCTCGCCGTTCGTGTCGCGGATGATGGCGGGGACGAACACATGCCCGTGATCGCACACCCCGCGATAGATCTGATACCCGCCCACGTCGGGCTCGGGGTTCGGCTTCCACTCGATGCGGATGTGATCGGCATCCCCGGTCGCCGAGACGATGTCGGTCGGACCGGGCGGGGTCGTGTCGGGAACGGTGCCCGACACGATCGCGGACGGGGCGCTCAAGGAGCCGAACGCGTCCTCCACCCGCAGGCGGTAGAAGAACGGCTTTGTGCCGCACGGCGGGACGAGTACCGGGTCGGTGTCGACCCACGATTGCACCGCGGCGGTGGCGGTGCGCGGGTCGATCGTCGCGCGTCGTGACGAGGTGGGAGGGCAGCCCCGCGATGTCCTCCAGCTCCTCACGCGTCTCGGCGCGGTACACGTACGTCTTCTGCAACGGGTCGGGCAGGGTCTTGTTCACCAGGCGATGGTTCTCGACATTGCGGTATACGGTCCGCCACTGCACGGTGAGCCCGTCCGCCGTCGTCGTCGGCAGCACGACCAGCTCGTCCGGCGCCATGGGCGGGAGCGAGCGGACGGGGGTCGCGGCGACGGGGGGAGACCACGGACCCCACCGGTCGAGCGTGTCGCCCGCAGCGACGCGATACCAGTACGTCCATCCCGTGTCGGGGCCCGACACCCACGCAGCCTGCACGAGGTGCGGAATGGGATCGCCGGTCACCGGGTCCCATGCCCCGGCATCCAGGAATCCGGGCTGGGGGAACGGCAGCGCCGTGCCGTCGATGCCCTCGGTCACGTCGTACGCGACCGGCTGGGGGTTGATGCGGGTGAAGGGCCCGCCCGGCCCCATCGCACGCTCGACCATGTAGGTCGCGGCGCCCTGCACGTTGCGGTTCCACAGCACCAGCACGCGCCGATCACCAGGCTGGACGATGAGGCCCGACGGGTACGCGGGAAGCGCGTAGACCCCGACGACGACCGGCACCGCCGTCGCGAGGATCAGCTCGCTGCCATCACGAAGGATGCCGCGCAGCTCGTACTGGAGCGATGCGCCGTCCGGCTGACGGGTGTCCACGAACGCCAGCCCCGCCACGCGGCCCATCGTGAGGCTCGCCTGTGCACCCGCCTGCACGAACCGCGCTTCGGTGTCAGTCAGGCCGCGGGCGAAGACCTCGTCGGGGTCGACCAGCTGCTGCCCGTCCCCCGGGCCGGCACCCGGGCGTGCGGCGGTGAGGGTGCGCGCGAGCGTCTCCCATTCGGGGGAGTCGGGCGAGACGATCTCGTGCAGCTCGGCCGCCGACAGCGGCAGACGCACCGGCTTCCGCCCGTTGATCTCGACCGCGCTGTCGGCCGGCTGCCCGTCCTCGCGGCGGAACAGGCGGTAGGCGACCGCCTCGCCGACCGACTCCCAGCGCAGCACAACCGGGGCCGTACCGTCGCGCCCGATGTCGCCCGAGGTGACCTGCAGCAATGCTGCGATCTCGTCAGTCATGTCTGCTCCCGATGTCCGTCATTCAGATCAGCTCGAATCCGGCGCTGCTCACGCGCGCGGTGACGTCGACCGAGGCGCACAGCACCCAGGCCACGCACCCCTCCAGGCCGAAGGTGCCCTCGAAGTACGGCGGCAGCGGGCCACGCAGCGACAGGTTCGCCCACGCCGACGCGCTCACCAGGCCGCCCAGGATCTCGCCGTGCACGTTGATGCCGCACGCGCCCACGATGAAGGGCAGCGGCAGCGTGCCGCCAAGCGCCGAGAGAGGCCCGCCCGCGCTCACCGCGGCGCTGAACGCGCCCACCCCGACGAAGATGTCGATGCCGCCGCCCACCACGTAGTAGTTGACGGCGAACGAGGCGCGGCCGTAACCGTAGATGCCGGTGATCGTCGGGGGCATGATCGCACGCGACATCGCGAACTTCGGATCGGTCGTGTCGAGTGCCCACGCGAGCGCGTTCGGCACGTTGTTCCCTATGAAGAAGCCGCCCTCCATGCCGACGCCACCCACGATCGAGAACACGTCGACCTTCATGCGCCCTTGCAGGTATTGCATCTGCGGGCCGACGAACCACGTCAACTGCCCCGCGCCCGAGAGGCCGGCGACCACTGCGTCGCAGTTGAGGCGGCCGATGAGCTCGCCCTCGGCGGTGCCGGCGGCGAAGTCGAACAGCAGGTGCGCCGTGGCCGACGCCTCGATCTCGACGAGCGCGACCGAGAGCATCATGTCGCCCGCGGCGTAGAAGTCGATCGACGTGGGCGTCACGGTCATGTTCGCCTCGACCGAGTACCCGGCCTTCGGGCCGAAGATCCCGGCAGCGGCGCTCTGCTCGAACTCGCCGAAGACGGTCATCCGTCGCAGTGTCGGACCCTCGATGCGCAGGTTGCCTGCGATCTGCGACAGTGCGCCGAATCGTGCGATCACGCTCATGTCGAGATCGTGCGCGGCCTCGGACGTGAAGCGCAGGTCGGTGGCGTCGCTGTGGATCTCGACCGTCGTCTCGAGCGGATCGGAGTGTAGGAACGACAGCGCCGCGCCGCCCGTGCCTATGAACCCCTCTTGCGAGGCCTCGTTGTAGTCGACTTCGGCGTCGAGGAAGTCGAACGTCGCGAGCTCGGCCGAGGTCACGTCATGCCACACACCCGTCAGCGCGAGGTCGGTCGGAGCCGACCCGGCAGTAATCGCGGTCTTGGGCACCGTGACGTACCGCTGGTACGGCCGCGGGATGGGCGCTGTGGGAGGCGGTCGAAGCGCGGCATCCTGGACATTGATGTGGTGCGGACCGAAGAACGGGAAGATGACGCTACCCGACACCCCGACGTGCGGCTTGAGGTTCGCCGGGACGTAGGCCGAGAGGGCGATCCCCTCGGGATGGAAGACCAGCCCGTCGAAGCGCTGGCCCCAGTCGTTGAAGTCGAGGTACAGGTCACCCACCGAGCCGTCTGCGAGGATCTCGCCCCATGTCAGGCCGAACGGCCGATCGAAGTGCACCGGCTCGGAGATGCCGGCGGCCGTGAACAGCAGCCGCCCGGTCCGCACGCTGAGCACGCCCGCGGGCGCCGCCGGATTTGTGGGGACGAGGGCGACGTCCCAGTGCTCGAGCGGGATGCCGGGCGCCGGGAGCATGATGTCGCCACCGACGAGGCACGCCGTCGACGTGAGTTTGAGCTGCTCGAAGTCGAGATGGTGGAAGCCCGTCGGGTCGGGGATGTCGAGCCACCCGCTCACGTGGGAGTCGTGGGCGGCGCTCGTCACGAACTCGGCGATCAGGTTCTTGCGGTCGTTTCCGAACAGCGACACCCGGAAGGGCTTCTTGCCCACATACCCGGTCGCGATCGGGTCGCCGACCTCCGAGGGGATCTCCTCGTCGTACCGGACCAGTTCGCCGTCGACACCGGTCGTGCCGACCCTCAGCCACCCCGAGACGCGATCGAACACGAGCGGCGCCGCCCTCCCGCCCGGCACATCCGTCGAGAAGACAGCGACCTCGCCGAGATCGGCGAACGTCACCCCCGACACCGCCTGCGCCGCGAGCGAGGCCAGGCTCCCGTTCCAGCCGGCACTGATGTTCGGTGACTGGAACGAGCCCGTCGACACCGGGCCGAACGTCTCGACCGCGCCGCCGGGCAGATAGAGGAAGCCACTCGTGGGCGTCGCGGTCCACACCACGAGCTCTTCGCCGAGCCGGGTGAGCTCGCCCCAAGCGACGAGGCTGCCGCCGTGGTCGATCTCGCCCGTCAGATCGTAGTTGGGCTGCACCGTCACGGACGGCAGGTCGACGGTGATCTGCGCGTGCGGCGCGCCCTCGGCAACCGCTTCGGGTGGCAGGTCGGTCGACCCGTGGAAATGGCCGGCGACGATCTCGCTGTGGGCGACGATCAGATCGCCCCGGGTGAACGAGAAGGCCTGGCCGAAGGGGTTCAGCGCCGTGAAGCTGATCGGTGCCGTCAGGTCGAGGGAGCCGGCGAAGCCCGACGACGTGATCGCGGCGCCGTCGAACGTGTAGTCGCCCCGCAGGTAGCCCGAGTTGCAGGGATCGGGAATGCGCTGAGCACCGGAGGCCGTCCCCGCCCGCAGCAGCAGTCCTCGCCACGACCCCGGTAGGAGCGCCGGGCTACGGGTGGTGCTCAGATCGAGCGTGAATCCGTCGCCCTCGATGATCATGCCGGTGTCGCCCAGCAGCCACGGGCCGTAGTGCTGCTCGGGCTCCTCGAAGTAGTAGTCGCACGTGCGCGAGATCCGGATCCGGCCGAGGTCGATAGTCGCGGGGCCGCACGAGGCGGCGTCCGTGATCGTTGGGGGAAGGGTGACCGTCGCCTGAGCGAGTGTGCGCGAGATGTCGAGCCACAGGCCGGTGAGCGTCAGCGTGAAGCCCGCGATGACGATCTGGACCGGTCGGCGCAGCTCGTCGAGATACTTGGCGAGGCCGTCGATGACTCGGCCACGGGCGGCATCCGAGAGATCGACCGCGAGGTCTTCGAACTCCACCGCGATCCTGCCTGCGCTCGATGAGGCATCCAGCAGCGCAACAATTCCGCGGCCCTGGGCGAGGAGGTTCGCGAGCTCTCGGCGGTCGGCGTCGAACGCAATCGGGATCGTTTCGCCCGCGCGGGCATCCGCCTTGAGCGCCCGCGCTGCGTCGAGACCGATCTGGGTCTCGGGGACCAGCACGTCGTCGACGACCTCGACGGCATGGAGGAATTGTCGCTCGCCGAGTCGGCCGCGCTCGTCGACCAGTTCCCACAGCGGCGACTTCGCGCAAGGGACGGTGACCCAGCCCCGGCCGGCCACGCCCCTGACGATCCTGCGTTCGGGATCGAACTCACCGCCGCGCAGCAGCTCGATGTCAATATTGAGGTCGGAGTCGCCCATCACCCAGCGCCTGGGCAGGTCCTTGCCGAACTCTGCGAAGGCCTCTCTGATCTCCACGCGATCCTCTTCCCCGAGCCGCCTCGACGTCCCCTCTCCTGCAGACAGTACACCCGGGGAGCGGCTGGTACGCGAGAGATGCGTGCTGGCACGATGCTTGCGCGGCGACGCCGGTCTTGCGGCCTTCCATCATCCCTCGCGCGGCGCAGACACCCCTCCCCGCGCTGGGCGGTGCAGTCCAGCGCAACGACTACCTCGGTTGGATTGACCGCGCGAAACGGCCGGCCACACGGCACAAGCTCATCCAGCAGATGCTCGAAGAGCTACGGAACGGCGGGGTCTACATGAACATGAAGCACGCCCCTTCGAAGAAGCCGTGAGCGACCGATCAGCCGATCGCGATCGAACTCGGCTCGCGCCGGGTCCTTCACGTTCGAGCTGTCGGCGACACCCCGGCCGAGTGCTCGGTAACGCGCGACCGTCCAGGTCCTTGCACCCGCTCAGGTACCGCACCTATTCGGGCGGTGACCCGCTCGAGATTGTGTTCCTGTCAAAGCCCTGCGCCGTGGTTCGGGCAGCGTCTTGAGCGGCACCGATGGCGACAAGTTAGCTTGCGATCTTCCGGGCGGCAAGCTAACTTGGAGTCGTGGAAATGCCGCTGATTGCGACGAGTGCTCGCAAACACGGCGTCCACGACGACGACATGATCCACGCCTTCAACCATCCGATGTTCGTCGACGACCAAGACGACGGCTTCGTGATGTTCGTCGGCGCCGACACCTCGGGCAACCTGCTCGAAATCGGCGTGATCGAAAGCGTCGACGGCCCGATCATCATCCACGCCATGCCGGCACGACCGAAGTACCTCAGGTGATTCCAATGCCCCGAACAGCACAAGAAATCCTCGACAACGCCGACGAACTCGCAGCACGATTCGAACGCACCGAACCCGGCGATCTCCGTGACGCGTCTGCACTGCGAACCGTTCGCGAGGCATTCGTGGCTCGAGCCGAGACCGAACGAGCCCTTCGCGACGCGGTCGTCGAGGCCCGCCACGACGGACACTCGTGGACATCGATCGGTGCCATGGTCGGCACCTCGGGTGAGGCCGCTCGCCAGCGCTACGGCCAAGCAATCAAGGCCCAGTAGCCGCTCGGATCAACGACATCCGCCGACACTCCAGACTGCGCGAGATCGGCACGTCCGAGCGAGCGATACCGCTCGGAAACGCTCCACTGTTTACGCTCGGTCGATCCAGTCCAGCCTGGTGGCCAGCGGTCTCCAGCCGGGCGACCGGGTCGGTCTGACGTTCGGCAAAGTCATCGAAGAGCTCGCCCGCACGGGCGCGAACGTCAGCGTCACCCTCGTTGCCCACAGCGCCGGCGTCTCCCGCAGCTGGCTCTACGAACAACCGGATCTCCTCGCCGACATCAACCGTCTCCGCGAGCGGAAATCGGCCGTGCCGATCCCGGCCATGCAGCGCGCCACGGAGGAGTCGACCCGACAACGACTCGACGCCGCACGCGCCGAACTCGAACGACTCCGAGCCGAGAACGCCGTGCTGCGCGAGCAGGTCGCACGGACCCTCGGCGAACAACGACTCCGACGCTGAACGCCTCGTCGGAGACATGTCCACAACGAAGACACCCAGGTCAACTACCGGAAACAAGCAACGACTCCAGATAACGGCACCTTCGATCGTGGATATCCACTCGGAAATGTGCGGCGGGTCGAGAAGTCTTTCTCGGGGGCTCGCAAGTGCCGGCTATGTGCTCCGTTCGAGGGGCTCGCCGCCACTCGTTCTGCTCGCCCAGACCCGTCGTTCGGTGACACCCATGCAGCCGAGCGGGGTGTCCCTCACCGACCCGCACTGGTGAGTGGGGAGCGCGAACCGCCAGGTTGGTCCGATCGGCCCTTCACATCGACTCCCGTCCGGTCGATCAATGGGCTCGAGGCGCACGCGCGTCTCACTCGATCGGAACGAGGTGACGACGATGACCACGAACACGACCGAACGACCGACCGATCTGGACCAGTCGAGCGGCACCCAGTCTGCTCAGCCCATCCTGGGCTTCGCAGGAGTTGCCGTGGTGGCACTCGTGCTCGGCTTGCTCGGCGGCTGGCTGATTTGGGGAAGAGATGACAGCAGTGCCGGCGTCGCCGACGACGGGATCAGTGCTGCTGTTCTGTCAGCCGACGGCATCGAGTTGACCGAGGATCACGAGCAGATGGTGTCGATGCTCGATGAGTACCTCAATGCACTGCGCAGCGGGGACTACGAGGCGGCGGCTGCGCTGTTCGAAGGCCCGGGCTTCACGGGTTCGGTGGTGTTGGAGAACGGCTTCGAGATCCTTGCCCCGGAGTTGGCGACCTTCCTTGAGGACCAGATGCGGATGAGCGAGATCTTTGACGTCAAGGTGGTGTCGGCCGACACCATCGTGTTCTTCCACCGAGACGGAGACAAGACCCTTGCCGATGTCGTGCGCTTCGGAGACTTCAGCCTCGGCGAGAACTGGATCGAACAACACCTCATCGCCAGCGCCTGAGCAACAGTCATCCCCGAAGTGCCGTTTGAGGGCACGCATATCGCGCATGCCCGGAAGCTGCTTCTGTCGAGCAGATCGGCACGCTTGCGCTCGTTGACCAGCGCGGAAACGTCCGACATCGGAGATGGTGCCGATTCTGCTCAGACTCAATCACTCGCCGTGCGGGATCTAGGTTGGCTCGATGCTCGGCGCGCCTCGGCGGCCCGAGCGGTCCATCCGCTCGACCCGATTCGTATGCTCTCGACATGGCCGAGCGGATCCGATGGACGCGCCGCGTGGCGAAGCATTCCGACTGGACTGACACCCGGCACCTCACAGGACGCATGCAGCTCACCGTGATCGTGGCATGTTGTGTGGTCGTCTCTGCTTGCGGAGGCGAAGCTCCGGTGTCCAACGCCACCGTGACATCTTCCCCAACCACTGAGCCGACGAGTGCAGCGTCCATTCCTTCGACTTCGGTGCCGGGAGTTGCCGATGGTCTCAGCGATACCGGGCCGACAACGACCACCACCCCGCAAGTCACGGCGCCAGACCCGGGACCTCCCGCCACGAGTGTCGGCGTTCTCACTGGCTCCTGGACGTTCAAAGAAGTCGACGACCCCGCTCTCCAGGAGAATCTGGCCGCAGGGTGGATCGAGTTCGAGTACTACGACAAGGGCATCTTCTATGCGCTGCGCAGAGGAACTTGTTCGGACTTTGTTGGGGTGCTGGTCGACGACGGGAGCGTGTTGTCGCTCACCGACGACACCGTCGAGTTGTTGTTGTGCGAGCAGGACCCTGACCCTGGCCCCGTACCCGTGCTGGCATCGATCGAGGAGTGCCTGACGCGAGGCTGTCCGTATCGCCTCGAGAGTAGGTCGCTCGTTCTCGAACTCGAGAGCGGAGCCGAAGTCAGGCTGCACGACGAGGCGCGATAGTCCAGCCGACCCAGCGCGATCCGAATTCGGCACTCGATCATTTGGGTGCTCCGTGCCGCACCAGATCGCAACGAACGGATCGGCAGTCACTGCTCGGAAGTTGCAGGTCGAAACCGTGGCCCGGGCTCGCCCCGCCAGTTCACAGATCCCGGAGTGAGAAGATCGACGGATGTCGCTCTGGGAAACGCACGTCCTCGCCACTCCTCCTCCGCCCGGATGGCGCAGAGACCTGTGGTTGCTGCACGTGGCGGGCTTCATCGTGACCCACGAGGTGCGCCAACGAACGCTTCGCGAAGTTGGTGTCGGACTCTCATCAGCTGAGCAGGACATTGCGGTTCGGGCGGACGACACCGCCATCGGGAACTTCATGACCATTGCCGACCAGGTGTTCGGTGGCATGGAGAACGACGAGGTCGCCGCCACCTTGCGGATCGGAGTGCAGCTCGAAGATCGCTCGACCGGCGCCGTGATCCAGCATCTCGATCTCTTCGAGAGCGATGGGGCGTGCGGTCTGCTCGAGAGCTGGGCAGCCGGCGACTTTGGAGATGATCCCGTCGCCTATCCGGCGGAACCCGGAGCCGTTCAGTAGTCCTCAACGCGCACGTGGGGCACGCATAACGTAGGTCGAGACGAGCCGTCCGACCCGCTCGGGTTCGGCACCGTTGCGCTCGCCGATCTGTCCGGTAATGCGCGTCGGGGCGGCCGGCGCCGACACCGAGCACACCGCAGCGGTCGGCACTGCCGGATCCCGGACGGACCCGACCGGGCTGCCGGCGTCGCGATTGCCGAGCGCCCGGCCGTGCGTTGTGGGCTGAGTTGCCCTGTTATCGCTCGTTGAGTGTGTAGAACTCTCCGGAGGCCTCGAGCAGGACGCCGGCCCTTCCGTTGGGGAAGAGGAAGAAGCGCGGATCTGACCGTCCTCCTGCCAGATCATTGAACGAGTTGGTCGGGCCGACGGGGTTGCCGTCGGTGTCCACGAGGTTCACGCGGGAGAGTGGTACGTCTGTTCCGGTGATCTTGTCCGTGGTTGCATAGACCTCTCCGGTGGGGAGATCTCCGAGGACCAGCGAGATTTCCCGGAAGGACTTGTTGCTCACGACAGGTCCTGCGGCAGCGACGAAGTTGAAGGGGGACAGCGCGCCTCGCCCGTACTGAGCCAGAGGCTGTCTGAAGCCTGGCTCCGGGACCGGAGCTGCGCCCACCGCCTCAGGTTGGTCACCGAGCTTGAACGGCACACCCTCGCCGACGTAGAAGGTGCCTTCGCGGGCAAGGCCATCGGCGTTTCGGCCCCAGCCGAAGTTCTCGATCGTGGAGGTATCGAGGGCATCACTCCACGAGATGAAGTTGACTTCCTCGGCCGTGACCCCGCCGATGTCCGTGAACGCGATACCTGACGGTTCGACGGTGCGCTGGATGTGCTGCACGTTTCTCAGGCCCTTCGCAGCCACTTCGACGCCGCCCGTCGCTGGATCGATGATCAAGAGCTTGCTCAGGTGAGACTGGTCGTCTTGGGGAGCGCGGCGTCCGTCCATGCCGAACGGGAGGTTGTCGCCGGTGGTGTACACGAGCCGGCCATCGGGAGTGACGATCATGCCTCCCCCGCTGTGGAACGGGCCTTCTTGCGTCTCGAGCGCGAGGAAGGGTCTGGGGTTGCTCAACTCGCCGTCCGTGTAGTCCCACTCGACGAACACCTGGTGCACGACCTGGATCGGGTTCGGCCCGAAGAACAGGGTGTAGGCGGGTGCGTCGATGTCGTAGATGTTCCGGTCCAGCAGCGGCCCCGAACCGGCGTTGCCGTTCCCGAAACCGTTGACGGGATCGAATGTGTCGATGAACAAGAAGTCCTCTCGCCCACCCGACGGATCGGTGTCGGGATCCGGCAGGCCCAACGATGGGATGCCGGGCGGCAGGGTCGTCGACGTGAGCACCATGTAGACCTTGTTCTTGGCGGCGTTTCCGGCGACGTTCATCAGCGCGAAGTTGCTCGCGGGTGTGATCCCGTCCGGGGTCTGCGACGGGTCATAGATCTGTACGATCTCACCATCACGAGCATTGAGGCTGAAGACCTCCGTCGGAACATGGCTGATCAGGAACAGCTCTTTCGGTCCGTAGGGTTGCGGCGACGCGATGTTCGCGCCCGGGGCCTTCGGCATCGTGCCCACGGGTGCCACCTCAACCGTCAACTCCGACGGGGCCGGCGTGGGGGCGATGAGCGGCCCCTGGGCAGACGACACGGCTGCGCCACCGAGCAACATGCCAGACACGACCGCCAAGGTCAGTGCAGGTCGCTTCGTCAAGAATCTGGTCTTACGCACGATGATCCCCCGATCACGATTGGTCTTCAGTACCCACGACTCCGCCACAGGGCCCGGTCGGACGTTACCACGACCACCCGGCGGGTAAAAAGACATACGTCACGCCCTCGTTGGCACCTGTAGCCCCGTGGCAGACAGGGCCGTTCGCCGTCCCGGCTCAGGTAGCGAGCCGCCAGTGCACGGTACGGGATCGAGCGGTTCGGTCCACCGACACCAACTCCAGGAGGGACGCTCGGCCAACGGGCGAAAGCGTCCCCACGCCGCGGCGGGCGCACGCATATCGCCGCGACGAGCGCGACCCGACAACCCGCACTGGTTCGGCACGTACGCGAGCGCCGAGGTGCGCGAGAATGTGCGTGCCTCATCGAGACGCGCAAGCGGCTCAGCCGAGCGCCGCCAGCACCGGTTCGTGGTAACGTCGTGGTAACGCTCTGCGCAGCACAGGCCAACACGAGTCGTCACGGTCCGGACGCCAGAATCGCGTTTCCCCTGGTAGATCGGTACGCAACAACACCGGGCAACACCAGCCGGACGGGCTCCGCTCGATTCCTAAACCGTGCGTCGCAGGTTCGATCCCTGCCTGGGGCGCTGCAAAACGCCTGGTAGATGATGGTGTCAGGGGAGGCAACCTGTCTCCGTATGCCTCGTGGCAACGCTGTGGTCACGTGATTTCGCGGCCAGTGGGACGATCTACCACCGTGAGACACCTTCAGGGGCATTCTGCTGGGTCGCTCATGCCACCTGGCAAGAGGGCGGCATGCGACGCCAGTCGAAGCGGTCGTTTCGCACGAAAAGGGAGGCGCATGCGGCCCTCACCGAGTTGCTCGCCGCGCATCAGTCGGGCACGTTCGTGGCGCCGAGCCGGATGCCGATCAGCGAGTTCGTCGAGCCGTGGCTGGCCGGCCTCGAGAACCAAGGACGCCGGCCGACGACGTTGCGCGGCTACCGCAGCGCCCTCGACAACTACCTGCTGCCACGCCTCGGGACGGTGGCGTTGCAGGAGTTGCGCGCCTCGGACCTCGACGCGCTGTACGCCGATCTGCTTCGCACCGGAGGTCGTAGCCGGACGGGCTTGTCGATGACGACGGTCCATCATCTCCACGCGGTGGTGAACAAGATGCTGCACGACGCCGAACGTAAGCGGTCTCGTCACACGCAACGTCGCACGGCTCGCGAACCCGCCGTCGTTGACGACGGCGCGTTCGAAGGGCCCAGAGATGCGGGTCTGGTCACCCGACGAGCTGACGCAGTTCCTTGCGTCGATCGATGGAAACCGCAACGAGGCGCTCTTCCGACTGTTGGCGATGACCGGAATGCGACGCGGCGAAGTGGTCGCGCTGCGATGGTCCGATGTCGACATCGCTCACCGCCGGCTGACCGTCAACCAGTCGGTCAGCGTTATCGGCGGTGAGGAGATCGTCGACGCCCCGAAGACGCGCCGCAGCCGTCGGGTGATCGACCTCGATCCCGAGACGGTGTCGCTGTTGAAGCAGCATCGAGCGCGTCAGCGCGAGTTGTTCTTGATGGTCGGCGTGGCGGCGACGGCGAGCGACCGGGTGTTCACGAACGAGCTGGGTGACCCGCTGCGTCCGGCCTCGGTCGGTCAGGCGTTCCGCCGGCTCGTGGATGCCGCCGGCGTGCCGGTCATTCGGTTGCACGACCTTCGTCACACGCACGCGTCGCATCTGCTGATGGCCGGTGTCAACGTGAAGGTCGTCAGCGACCGCCTCGGCCACGCCTCGGTGAGCTTCACCCTCGACACCTACGGCCACGTCATGCCCGGCCAACAAGCCGAGGCAGCGGCGGCCCTGCAGGCGCGCCTCGTCGAAGACGCCGGCGGACGACGAAGGGTGGACGCGAGGAACTCCGGGATCGGGTGCGATCCGACGAACAGCCCCGCCCGAGGATCCGTCGGTCGGTGATCGTGGTGGCGGACACGCTGTCGTTGTTGCGCACTCACGTGCGTCGCTTGCACCGTGCATTCGTGTTGGACGGCGAGCCGGCGTTCGGGATCTCGGTATTCGTTGCCCTCGACGATGTGGGATCTGGCGGCCGTGCTGTGCACGTTGCGTCCGAACCGTACGCTGAGAGACGAAGGCAGGAGCGATGACTCGGATCGACATCACGGCTGACCTGAACAGCGAGGACGACGACCGGATCGTGTGGACGTTCCTCGATGAGGCGGAGGATCCGTCGATCATTCGCCGGGGCGAGGTGGTCGTTGCCGGCTCTGCACTGACGCCAGCGGTCTGCGAGGTCATCGACGTGGTCGACAAGCCGGTTGGCACCATCGTCCACCTGCGCGTGCTCCCCGGAACGATCGAGCAGTACCGCCGACTGACTCGATCGTGTCGGCGCTTGATCACCGACAGTCAGCGTCGGCACACTGTGTTTGCCCGAGTCGCTCGACAAGTTGGGTGAGCCCGGCGTTCTCCCCGTCTGAGGAGCCGCCGGGCTTCCGCGCGTGCCGGAAGCCTGCTGCGACACGTCAGAGGTCGCGGCCGATGCCGACGAGGGCGGGGCTTGATGGTGGGGGCGTAGTCGGGCGGCGGCGAGTAGCGCTCGGAGGTGTCCGTTGGGGCTTGCGACGGTGGGTTCGTCGGGCTGTCGGAGGTCATGGTCGGCGGCCGGTCGCTTGGCGGCTGCGATGCGGGTGACCTGGTCGCAGTCCGCTGCTGGTCGCCCTGCCGCGGCATGGTCGGCGGCTGTGACGTGGAAACGGTGTCGCTGCTGAAGCAGCACCGTGCTCGCCAGCGTGAGCTGTACCTCATGGTCGGCGTGTCGGCGACGGCGAGCGATCGCGCGTTTACGAACGAGGTCGGCGACCCGATCGACCGAACTCGATCGGCCAGGCGTTCCGCCGGCTCGTCGATGCCGCCGGCGTACCGGTCATCCGGCTCCACGATCTCCGCCACACCCATGCGTCGCACCTGCTGATGGCGGGCGTCAACGTGAATGCGCCATGAGATGGCGGCGCGGGACATGACAAGAGGGCCCTGCCGCCGCGGTAGGTCAGCGCTGCGTGCTCTCGAAGTACTGCTTCTGTGAGGACACGAACGCCTTGCCCATGCTCCGCGAGCCGAATGTTCGGTACAGGAACCCAAGCACGCCATCCATCTTGACATCGCTCACGACACTGTGGAATTGCACGCCACCCGACTTCGATGCCTTGTAGGTGTCTTCGAAGTGCGATGTGCCCGTGACCTTCTTGGCGTCATACACCTCGTCGAATCGCAAGATGATCTCGTCATCGCCAACGGAGCACTCGATGTTGTTCCGCTTCATTACGCCCTCGTTGGTTCGGATCGTCACGAAGTCCTCGCCCTGTTCGAGCAATTCCGCCTCGCTGATGCCTGGCATCGAACCCACCACACCCACGAAGTGCTGACCCAAGTCTGCGACTGACGCCTTGACCGACTGAAAATCACAGTCGATCTGGGTCGTTCCTTCCCACCAGGGCACGCTGCGACCTTAGCTCGACAAGCGGCGTCGCTGCTCGTGTCGGCGCCGGATCGACCCGGAGCTAGCGGTCGAAGGCACACATATCGCTCACGCTGCCCGCACCGGCGACCCACCCGGGTACGGCACGTTGCGGTTGGTTCAACCGTGGAGAACCTGCTCGGTATTGGCGGCGCAGGGCTCGGTGGGCCGGGTGCATCGTAGAGTCGCGTCGGATGGACGACGAACAATGGGCCGCGTGGGGTACTTCGGGCTGGACTTCGGTGCTCGCTGGCGTCCGTCGCCTTGAAGCACCGGCGGTCGCAACCGAACTGATCGTCCGGCCGCCGGCTTCATCGCCGGAGTTGGCGGAGCTTGACCGATCGGGGGTCGAGCTGCCGGGCGCCTTGGTGGACGTCGTCGCGACCCGATCGAGTCGCGTCGGGTTCCATTGGCGCCTGTTCGAGCTCGATGGTGACGCCGAGATCGAAGCTCCGATGTTCGGCCCGAACACGCCGATGTGGGGCGGCTGCCACGCGGCGGATGCGCCCGGCGCACTGTGGGACCTGGCGACGCTGCCCAGTCTCGTGCAGACTCACCGGCGCTGGCTCGACGCGTCGCTTCCTCGCGTGGCTCGACGAGGATCCCAACGATCCGTACGCAGCGCCGTGGCCCAACAAGCTCCCGATCATCGAGGTCGGCGACGGGGACATGATCGGCCTCGACCTCACCGTCGGCCCAGGACGGGGCCAGGTCGTGTATCTCTGCCATGACGATGCCTGCAGCGTGCACGGCCGAGTGCTCGGGGCAGACTTCGTCGACATCATCACGCGATGGTCCCGAATCGGATGTGTGGGTCCGGAGGGCTGCTACCTCGAGCTCTTCGCGAGGACGGGGAGTTCGCCGCGGCCGACTCATCGACAGTGCAAGCGTGGCGTCAGTGGCTCGGCATGGACGAGCCCCCGACACCGACCTGACACGCCCATTTCTCCGAGCGAACTACACCGACCCACCCACGCAGGTACGGCACGCCTGCGCTCGTCGACGGCCGACCCAAGCAGTTCAAACGAGCCGCCGCTCGAACCTCGATGACGGGTTCGGGGTATGGCTTCACCGAAACATCAGCACCGGGTGAAAGCTGATCACGCGGCAGGCCTAGCGGCAACAGACGTCCCTCTCTGCCCACCCCGAACCCACTCGGGCTTGACAGAAAGGAGCCACGTTCGTGAGGATTTTGATCATCGAAGTCGGCAGGGTCGCACTGCGTCAGCCGCTGTGTAGTGGGCCGGGTCGACGGCTTTTTGGGTGGGTGAGCTTGGTCGGGTTGGCGTTCATCGGTCCTGGCGCCAGAGGAGGTGGTGGGTGACGCCACTCGGGCTGGGAATGATTTCGTGGTGGAAGCGATCGTCGAAGTCGGCGGGCGTGTCCCAGAGCCGTATGCCGGCGCCGAGCGTGATCGGGGCGACGACGATGTGCATGTCGTCGACGACGTCGGCGTCGAGGAACGACCGGATCGTGGTCGGCCCTCCGCCGACTCGAACGTCGAGCCCGTCTGCCGCATCCATGGCGCGCTCGATAGCGGCATCCGGAGCGGCGTCGAGGAAGTGGAAGGTGGTGTCGGTGAGCGTGAACGATGGCCGTTCGTGGTGGGTGAGCACGAACACCGGTGTGTGGAACGGCGGGTTGTCGCCCCACCAGCCGGTCCATTCGTGGTCGTCCCACGGACCACGCTGGGGTCCGAACTTGTTGCGGCCCATGATCTCGATACCGATCCCGTGTGAGAAGTCACGGGTGAAGTAGTCGTCAAGTCCCCGAGAGCCGCCGCCATCGGTTCGGCCCGGCCAGCTCGCCGTCGCAAGACCCCACGCGATCAACTCTGCCGGGTTGGCGTGCCCGAACGGCTGCTGGAGAGACTGGCCCTCACCGGTTGCATAGCCGTCGGCCGACACGGTGAAGTTCTGCACCCTGACCCGTGGTTCCATCACACTCTCCTCACTGAACGTCGCTTTGCCGATCGCAACCGGCGAGCAGGACGCTAACTACGCTCTACTGGCTGGGCCCGCTCCTCCCGCCGGAGCCGATCGGCGGATCGAACCCGAGCAGTACGTCACGTACGCGATCGGCCAAGTGCTCGAGATTGTGCGGTGGCGTGGGCCGACTCGTTCGGTTGTCGGCTGTGACGGTTGGCGCGTGACACTGTTGTCGAATGAATGACGTTTCGAGTCTGGTGGTTCGATTGCGTGACTCGGTGGGCGAGGCGATTGTCGATGACTCGGTGGAGGGTGTGGCGATTGCGGAGCAGAGAGCGTCGTGGGTCGAGTTGCAGCATGAGGTGGTCGCTGCGGCAGGCACCGGTGATGAATCGGAGCGGCGCATGCTCGCTGATGCGCTCCTTGATGCAGTCTTGGAACAGCCATCGTTCGGGCCATCGAATCGTTTGAGTGATGCTGCGTTCGAGTTGTTGCTGTCGGCGCTCGGAGACGATCTCGCCTCGGCGCTGGACCGTGGACGAGGCACTCAATACGGGGGCCAGCGGTACTTGTGTCAACACATCTGGTCGATGTCAGGTGAGGCCGGTGCCAGATGGTTCGGCCACCTCGCACGGGCCGACGACAGCGCGCTGAACTCGCTCCACCAGCGTGGGGTGCCACCGTGGAGTGCGGAGGACTGGCTCATGCGGTTGGACGTTCTCGCTGATCTTCCTGCCACGCCTCGGCCGTCGATTCTGGGCGTGTTGTCCATCCACACGATGCCGAGGTTCGCGGCACCGGGGCTCGTCCGCGTCGCGCTCGCGGCACGGCACCGATGAACGCGATCCGCTCGTTCGTTTCGTCGGCGAACGTCTTCGGGCCCTCAGGTCGTCGAGCCTGAGCGACGACGTCGACATGTTCTGTTGGGATGAAATGGCCCGGAAGCCAGATCTCGCCAGTTGGGTCCTCGAGTTGTCGGGTCCCCCTGGAGCCCGCAGTCGGATCGTCGAGGAAGCAGTGCGGGCCCAGCGAATCAGCTCATCGGTCGGCGCTCTCCTGAACGAGTCGCTCGAGCGGCCGGCGTGGGCCGACGACGAAGTGCCCTGGACGGTCGAATCAACCGCGAAGGTCGGTTCGATCGAGCTGCCCTCGCGTCGCCTCACAGGTGGCGATCCGTGGTGGACCGGCGGACTCGAAGGGCTGCCCTGGGTCGTGAACGTGGACCGTGAGTCGATCGATGTGATGGTCGTGGTGGCTGACCACCCACTCTACGGGCGCCAGTGCGCCGCATTGGTTGCGACGGTCGGCCCGGAGCCGGTCGAGACGTGGCATCTCGTGGAGGGCGGTGTCGACGGGCTGGGCTACACCGTCGAAGTCGGTGTCGCCGGATTCGGATCGGTCGAGTTCTACGACAGCGGCAAGGTGTTCGACCTTGTCGGCGACGACATGATCGATAGCCCACCGATCTGGAACATCGCCTCCACGCCGGCAGACGGAGGAATCGCGATGTGCACGGTCGGGCCTCAGCACCAGCTCTGCCGGACCTGGTCGGGCCTTTCCGCCCACGGCAGAGTCGTGCAGCTCGTCACCGACCTCGGCCTGCTCGAACTCGACCCCGCAACCTCAATCGGATTGCCCTGGTGAACCCTGACATCGTGCATCTCGCCGCTGCGACGGACCCCGGTTCCACCGCAGGGGTGCTGGTCTACGAGAATCTCCGGGCGGATCCGTTCGCCGCTGCAGCGAGGCGCTCCGGCGGCCAACTGATCGCCGACGGCCGCATCCCCATCCAAGCGATCATCGCCTCGATCGAAACCGACGAAGTAGAGCAGGAGAGTGACATGCCAGTGAGACGAACACGTGCAGGCGGGCGAGGCGTCGTCGCAGCGCCGGTCGCAAGACAGCCGTCGTGGCCAAAGCCGTCACCCCGGGGCGTGCTCCGGTTGCGAGGGCCGCGGTCGTCACCTCGGCCGCCAAGCCACGACCACGCCGGCGCCGCTTCTGAGCCACGGAGTGGCCGCTGTGACAAGGTGGACTGCTCCGTTGGAGGCGACGTTCGAGATCACCGCTCCGGGTTGGTGCACTCTCGTCGCGGAACACCAGCGCCCAGAGGTCACCGGTGCGCGGAGCCCTGGCCCATCGGACAGCGATCGACCCACAACCCAGCGACCCACAACCCAGAAGGCAGGACGAATGTCAATGTCAGTCGCATCCGGTACCGAGCGGTCGGTCGTTCGGCGCGCCCAGACCTTCTTGTCACATGGTGTCTACGGTCTGCTCCTGACGCTGGCCACCGTCGGTGAGCTGATTCGCCACGGTTCAGACGCACGAGAATCCGTGGCATGGATACTCGGGGCGGGCGGCGTGCTCTTGGTCGCACACCTCTTCAGCGACGTCCTCGCGGAAACAGCGGCAACACAGCGAGACCCGAGCAGGGCCGAGCTCCTGCGGGTCGGACGAGAGGACATCGCCGTCGCGTCGGGGTTCCTGGGTGCTGCCTTGATCATGGCGGCAGCCGCCATCGGAGATCTGGACGCTCGGAACGCCCTTGTGGTCTGCGTCGTTGTGGGATTGCTGGCCCTCGCCGCATTGTCGTTCTACGCGACGGCACGTCACCGCCAACTCGTGCGGGTGACCATGGCCTTGCTCTCTGTCGCGCTCGGAGCGGTCATCGTCGTTCTCGAGAACACGGTGTGAGCGGGACTGGTGTGACTTGCCCTGGCGTGGCCGGCAGAGCGCTTCCCGAAGTTCCCGATCGGGTGCTGGACCTGCTGGTCGGCGCCGTCGTAGATCCTGCGCTGTTCGTCGGAGGGCGCGGCATCGCCGCCGGGACGTCCGTCCGTCAGTCGGCGGTGCTCGCCAGATCGTGGAGCAGTCGATCGACGAAGGCGGCGAAGCGGTGCTGGGCGTCGCGGCCGGCCTCGGTGACCTCTTCGTGGGAGAGCGGGTGGTCCGCGATACCGGCTGCGAGGTTGGTCACGAGCGAGATCCCGATGACGTCCGCGCCGAGGTGCCGCGCTGCGACTGCTTCGGGCACGGTCGACATGCCGACCAGGTCGGCACCGAGTCGGCGGGCCATCTGCACCTCGGCGGGCGTCTCGTAGGCCGGGCCGGTGAACCAGGCATACACGCCCTCCTTGAGCGATGTTCCCACGGCGGAGGCCGCAGCGTGAGCGCGAGTTCTCATGTCGACGGGATACACCGCGCTCATGTCGGGGAACCGAGGGCCCAGCCGCTCATCGTTGGGGCCGATCAGCGGGCTCTGCCCGGTCAGGTTGATGTGGTCGCGGAGCAGAACGAGATCGCCGGCTGCGAGGCCATCGCCGCAACCGCCCGCGGCATTGGTCAGAACGACGGTCTCGCAGCCGTTGACGATCGCGAGCCGCGTACCGAACACGAGGTCGCTGACGGCGCGTCCTTCGTAGAAGTGCACTCGCCCGGCCAGGATCAGCACGCCCGTTTCACCGAACACGGCAGAGACGAGCTTGCCGCCGTGACCCTTCACGGTGGGGACCGGGAAGTGCGGGACGTCCGCATACGGGATCGTAACGGCGCCCGGCAGGCTGTCGGCGTAGCCGCCGAGCCCCGACCCGAGCGTGATGGCAACCCGATGGTGGCGCCCGGTGACAGAGCTCACGTACTCGCTTGCCTCGTGCAGTTGTTCGTAGAGCTCGGTCATGGACAGATCCTCGCCGAATTCGAGCCGTGACACCACCTTCGAGGTGATCTGGGTCTGCGGACCGGCCGGGTGAGCGTGTTGGCGATCGGGCGGGTGTGGCCTCGACGGCCCGTGGTCGGGGGCCATCCGGTGGGTCTCTGGAGGGTCGCCCGCACGTGGTCAAGCAACGTGGTCAAGCAACGTGGTCAAGCAACGTGGTCAAGCAACGTGGTCAAGTCCGATGGATAACGCGCCGATAACGCGGCGTGGAGTCATCGCTCGCCACGCTTGATCAACGCGCCGACGCACCGTCGGCTTCCCCTGTCCATCCGGAGGAGCAGCCCTCGTGGGCAGCTCGTCCGATCGTGGCCGGGATGCTGCGGGTCTCGATCTTCCTGGCGCCGATCTTTGCGTCCGTGTTGGCGTCGTTTCTCGTCGCACGGCGATGGCCGCGCCCGGAGGGTCTCGTTCCGACACTCGGCTGGCTGGCGGTGCTGGTCGTAGTCGGTGGAATTGCGATGGTCGCCATCGACCGGGTCGCACGTCGCTTCCTGCCGCTCACCGCACTGCTGCGGATGACGTTGATCTTCCCCGACCAGGCGCCGAGCCGATTCAGCTTGGCGATCAGGAGCGGCACGACCAAGCAGCTCGAGCGGCGGCTCGCCGACGTCAAGGAGTTCGGTCTCGGTGACACCGAGGCGGAAGCCGCCGAAACGCTGCTCGAACTGGCGGCTGCTCTGCGCGAGCACGACCGGTTCACCCGTGGCCACGGCGAACGGGTTCGTGCCTACGCCGCGCTCGATCGGCGAGGAGATGGGGCTGGATCCGGTGGAGGTCTCCAAGCTCCAGTGGGCCGGCCTGATTCACGACATCGGCAAGCTGGCCGTGCCGGAAGAGGTGCTGAACAAGCCGGGACGACTCACCGCCGACGAGTACGACCTCATCAAGACGCACCCCGCGGAGGGTATGGCGATGATGGGCCCGCTCACCGGCTGGCTCGGCGATTGGGCACTGGCTGTGGGTGAGCACCACGAACGATGGGACGGCGGTGGCTACCCAGCCGGAATTGCGGGTTCTGAGATCTCGCTGGCCGGACGGATCGTCGCTGTTGCCGACACGTTCGACGTGATCACGGCGACCCGTTCGTACAAGGAGTCGCAGTCACCGCAGTGGGCTCGTCGGGAGCTGGCGAACAACGCCGGCACCCAGTTCGACCCCGATGTCGTGCGAGCCTTCCTGAACGTGTCACTCGGCAAGCTCCGAGGCGTGATGTGGCCACTGTCGTGGATCGCTCACATCCCGTTCCTCGGCTCGACCGTGACAGCCCCGGCGACCGGACTCGCGGCGGCGACCGTCGCCGTGGTCGGCAGCTCGATCACCGGCGGCGGCCTCGGATCGACACCCCTGCCCGGTCCGGACCCGGTCGATCGTGCACCCGTCGTGACGGTCGCGGAAGACGTCAGTGAGGTGGGCGCGCCGACGACGCTCGTCGTGCCTCGTCCGGTCAGCGCACCCAGTGCGCTCGGGTCCACCGGTGAAGCCTCTGAACCGTTCGGCGCCGTGGGCATCGTCGACCGGGAGTCCCCGGGTACGACCGCACAGATCGTGGTGGTGATCAGCACGACCACGGCGCCCGAGGCGGCCCCGGCGGAGGCTCCCGTGATCGTCACCATTCCCCCAGCCATCGAACCTTCCTCCGGCCCGAGCGCTCCCACACCGGTCACCACACTCCCGGGCGCGACCCCGACTCCGGCCACGGCGACGCCGACCGCCACGACGACCGCTCCGACGATTCCAGCCGTCATCTCCCCGACGACGGTGAGTCCGACGGTGCCAACCGCTCCGACCACGCTGCCCGCAACCACGCTGCCGTCGAGCCCTGCGCCACCCACCACCGTTGCCGCTCCGACGACGGTGCCCCCCACGACCCTGGCCGGCACGACCTGTGCCAGCGCCAGGTCGGGCGCGACCGACCTGTCGGGCGCCGACCTTGCCGGCTGCGACCTCTCGGGCCTCGCGCTCGCCGGCGTCGACCTGAGTGGTGCCGATCTCTCGAACGCCGATCTCAGCGACGTTCGGCTGACGCTGTTCAACCTGACCGATGCCGATCTCACCGACGCCGACCTCGATGACGCCGTGCTGATCAGTGGAACGATGCGACGGGTCGACGGCACCAACCTGAGCGCCTCCAAGGTGCGTCTGGAAGGCGTCGATCTCACGGGGGCGGATCTCACCAGCGCCCAGTTCGACGACGGTCGATTCGTCGGTGTGTCGTTCGTGTCGGTCCGTGCACGCGGTGCCGACTTCTCGTCGGCGCGATTCGACGCAGTGTCGTTCGCGAACGCCCAACTCCACGACAGTTCCTTCGATCAGGCGACGATGATCGGAGCCGAGATGAGCGGAGTCATCGCCCGCAACGCCAGCTTCCAACAGACGGATGCCCGTGGCTCGAATTGGACGAACGCCGATCTGCGAGGCGCCGATCTCTCGGACGCGGACCTGTCCGCTGGTCGCCTCGACGGCGCAGATGTGCGTGGCACCGACTTCGGGGGCACCAACCTCCTCGACGTGGTCGGCGTGCCGAGCCGTGCATCGTCTGCTCAGTACAGCTCGACGATCTGCCCGGACGGCAGCGTGCAGTCGTCGAATTGCTGGCCGTGATCACCATCTGAACGGCGTCTGCCTCCCTGGCGAGCGTCCCGGTGGCTGAGACGACCGATCCGACGGCGCAACGCTTCGGAACCTGTCGCTCGAAGCTCGGGACCAAGGTCCCTGTTCAGCGACCCCTTCGGTCTAGTCTGCTGTCCACCATGTCTGAAACACGGAACCCCCCCGAATGACCGCGCTCGACACACCGGCCGAGTCGGAACAGCCGGAAGCCCCACCTCAGGAGTCCGGGACCCCACTCGGGAGTGCCGTCATCATTGCGATGATCGGCATCATCGTGGTGACGGTCGCGGTCATCGGCGCCGTTGCGGTCGCCGCGCTCGTCACCAGTGACTCGGACGGAGACGGTGGCGGCGGTGCAGCCGGCGGCGGCGCGGGAGCAACGCAGATTGCGGTGTCGCTGTCCGAGTTCGTCATCGACGGCAACTTCACCGTGCCCGCTGGCGAGGTCTCGTTGAACGTGACCAACGAGGGGACCATGGAGCACAACGTGGTCATGCGCGGGACCGCCGCACGCACGGCGAACCTGGGCGTCGGCGCCACGGAGGTGCTCGACCTCGGGGTACTCGAGCCGGGCACGTACGAGCTCTACTGCGACATCGCCGGCCACGAGGACGCCGGCATGGTCGTCGACCTGGTGGTCACCGAGAGCGCCGGCGGCGAAGGCGGCGAGGCCGCAGCGCCAGCGGAGCCCGAGGAAGAACTCGACGCAGCTGCGATGGACCAGCGGATGATCGACTCGATGCTCGCGTTCCCGGCCGACACGGAAGGCCTCGGGAACCAGCCACTCGACTTCGAGTTGTTGCCGGATGGCACGAAGAGGTTCGAACTGACGGCCGCCGTCGTGCCGTGGGAACGTTCACCGGGCGACGTCGTCGACGCGTGGGCCTACAACGGCCAGGTGCCGGGCCCGCAGATCCGAGTCGATGTCGGCGACAAGGTCCAGGTCGTGGTCAACAACGACACGCCGTTGGGCACCGACGTGCACTGGCACGGCATCCACACCCCGAACGATCAGGACGGCGTCTCGCCCTACACCCAGGACCCGATCTCCACCGGTACGTCGTTCACGTACGAGTTCGTCGCCGACGATCCGGCGATCGGGATGTACCACGCCCACCTGCACAGCCAGATCTCGGTGCCCAACGGCATGTTCGGCGTGTTCATCATCGGCGACAGCCCCTACCCCGTCGGCCAGACGATCTCGGGCGTCGAGATCCCGATGGACCTCGAACCGGCGATCGACATGCCGATGGTGTTGAACGACGCCGGTGTGATCGGCCTGTCGCTCAACGGCAAGAGCTTCCCCGCAACCGAGCCGCTCGTGCTCGAGCAGGGTCAGTGGGCGGCGGTGCACTACTACAACGAGGGTCTCACCGTCCACCCGATGCACCTGCACCAGATGCCCCAGCTCGTCTATGCCAAAGACGGCATACCGCTCGACAACCCGTATTGGGCCGACACGATCAACGTCGCACCCGGTGAGCGCTACTCCGTACTGTTCCACGCCGAAGACATCGGGACCTGGGTCTGGCACTGCCACATCCTCACCCACGTCGAGCGGGAAGAAGGCATGTTCGGCATGGTCACCGCAGTGGTCGTCACCGAACCCAGCTGACCTCCACGACCCGACAACTTCACGACCCGATGACTCCACGAACGATCCGGCCCGGTGGCATCATCGAGCCGGTGACCGACAAGTCACCACGAGGGTGCCGTTCTCGACGGCACCCACGTGCGCTTTCACACCGATCGTTCGTCAGACCGACCTGGCCATCGACAGCTTCCGATCGGCGGCGTACGGTTCACTTCATGTGCCGGAACATCACGACGCTTCGAGGGCTCGAACCCTCCGCCACGCCCGACGAGATCGAGGCGGCCGCCCGTCAGTACATCCGCAAGGTGAGCGGCGTCCAGAAAACGTCCGACGCGACCGAAGCTGCCTTCGAGCGGGCGGTCGCACTCGTGGCGGCGGCAACCAGGGAGTTGCTGGTCGATCTGCCACCACGCAAGGTGCCGCCGAAGACCGAACCGCCGCTTCGCCGTCTCGCCCGCACGCACCACCCTGTCTGACCTTCCGGAACGGCGTGGCGCATCACCGGCTCGCGCCGGGTTGTATCGTCACCCGGTGCCGAATTCTCCCGAGTACGACTTCATCATCGTCGGTGGTGGTTCGGCGGGTTGTGCGCTCGCGAACCGGCTGAGCGCCGACGCATCGAATCGGGTGCTGGTGCTCGAGGCCGGTCGCACCGACTGGAAGTGGGATGTGTTCATCCACATGCCTGCCGCGCTCGTGTACCCGATCGGCAGTCGGTTCTACGACTGGAAGTACGAGAGCGAGCCCGAACCCCACATGGGCGGCCGGCGGGTGTACCACGCCCGTGGCAAGGTGCTGGGTGGATCGAGCTCCATCAACGGCATGATCTTCCAGCGCGGGAATCCCATGGACTATGACAAGTGGGCGCAACGGCCAGGGATGGGCGACTGGGGCTATGGCCGTTGCCTGCCCTATTTCAAGCGGATGGAGACCTGTCTGGCTGGGGCCGACGATTGGCGCGGTGGTGACGGACCTCTCGAACTCGAACGGGGGCCGGCGACGAACCCGCTGTTCAGGGCGTGGCTCGAGGCGGGGCCGCAGGCCGGATTCCGCCTCACCGACGACGTCAACGGTTTCCGTCAGGAGGGCTTCGCAGCGTTCGACAAGAACGTTCGCCGCGGCCGCCGCCTCAGCGCTGCGCGTGCCTACCTGCACCCGGTGATCGACCGCCCCAACCTGACGGTCATCACCCGTGCGCAGGCCAACCGGATCGTCTTCGAGGGGACTCGCGCGGTCGGAATCGAGTATCGACGAAACCGTCGCGATCACGTCGTACGCGGCACCGAGATCATCTCGTGTGGCGGAGCGTTCAACTCTCCGCAGTTGCTCCAACTCTCGGGCATCGGCGCTCCCGAGCACCTCGAACCGCTCGGCATCGAGATGGTGCACGCCCTACCGGGTGTCGGCGAGAACATGCAGGACCACCTCGAGGTCTACATCCAGTACGCGTGCAAGCAGCCGGTGTCGATGCAGAAGCACCTCGCCAACTGGCGGAAACCATGGATCGGCCTGCAGTGGCTGTTCCGCCGTGGCCCGGCCGCCACCAACCACTTCGAGGCGGGCGCATTCGTCAAGAGCAATCCCGACGAGCCCTATCCGAATCTGATGTTCCATTTCCTGCCGATCGCGATCCGCTACGACGGTTCGTCGCCGAGCGGCCCGATGACGACCGGCGACGGTTATCAGGTGCACGTCGGACCGATGTTCAGCGACTCGACCGGTACGGTCAGGATTCGCTCGACCGATCCGCGTGAACACCCTGCGGTGCGCTTCAACTACCTGTCGACCGAACGGGATCGCCGCGAGTGGATCGAAGCGGTGCGGACCGCTCGCCGCATCCTCACCCAGCCGGCGTTCGAGCCCTACAACGCCGGCGAGATCTCGCCAGGACCGTCGGTCGAGACCGATGAGGAGATCATGGATTGGGTGGCCCGAGACAGCGAGACGGCCCTTCATCCCTCGTGCACGTGCGCCATGGGCACCGATGAGATGTCGGTGGTCGATCCCGGCAGCTTCCGCGTGCACGGCGTCGACGGGTTGCGTGTCGTCGACGCATCGGTCCTCCCCGTCGTCACCAACGGCAACATCTATGCGCCGACGATGATGGTCGCCGAGCGTGCGGCAGACATGATCCTCGGCAACGAACTGCTCCCGGCCGATACCGTCGAGGTCTACGGGGTGTCGTGAGCCACCTGCCGAACATCCTGCTCGTCATGGCCGATCAGCTGAGCGCACCGTTCCTGCGCGCATACGGCGGCAACACCACCGTGTCGCCGGCAATCGACGGGCTCGCCGCCGAAGGGGTCGTGTTCGACTGGGCGTACAGCAACAGTCCCCTGTGTGCGCCGGCGCGGTTTTCGATGATGAGCGGCCAGCTGAATTCGAAGATCGGCGCATACGACAACGCCTCGGAGTTCGCCGCCGGAGTGCCGACCTTCGCGCACTACCTCCGAACGGCCGGCTATCAGACTTCGCTCGTCGGCAAGATGCACTTCGTGGGACCCGACCAACTCCATGGGTACGAAGAGCGGCTCACCACCGACATCTATCCGGCCGATTTCGGATGGACGCCGAACTGGGACGATCCCGACGGTCGCTTCGACTGGTGGTTCCACAACATGGACAGCGTCACCAATGCCGGCGTCGCGGACGTGTCGAACCAGCTCGACTACGACGATGAGGTCGGGTTCCGGGCTGTCCGCAAGCTCCGCGACCTGGCCCGCACGGACGATGAGCGGCCCTGGCACATCACGGTGTCGTTCACCCATCCACACGACCCGTACGTGGCGCGGGAGGAGTTCTGGGAGCTCTACGAGGATGTCGAGATTCCGCTGCCGACGACACGTGATCTCACGCCCACCGGCGTGGACGCACACAGCGCCCGGTTGCGGCACGTGATCGCAGCTGACGTGACCGAGGTGTCCGACGATCAGGTTCGTGTCGCGCGACGCGCCTACTTCGCGAACGTCTCCTACATCGACCAGTGGCTCGGCGAGCTTCTTGCGACGATCGAGCGCCACGGCATGGCCGACGACACAGTCGTGATCTTCACCTCCGACCACGGGGACATGCTCGGCGAGCGTGGGCTCTGGTACAAGATGAACTTCTTCGAGCACAGCACACGTGTCCCGTTCGTCATACGTGCACCCGGACGGCTGTCACCGGGGCGGGCGGCAACCCCGATCACCTTGATGGATGTCGCCCCGACCCTGCTCGACCTGGCCGATGCGCCGCGGCCCGAGCAGTTCGACGGGACGTCGGTGCTGCCGTTCATCGACCGCCCCGAGCTCGGCCGCACGGTGGTCGGTGAGTACCTGGGCGAGGGTGCCGTCGCCCCGATCTTCATGATTCGCCGCGAGCGTTGGAAGTACGTCTGGTCGCGGGTGGACCCGCCCCAGCTGTTCGATCTCCACGCCGACCCGTCCGAACTCGCCAACCTCGCGTTCGTCGCCCGCGCACCGCGACGTGTCCGGCACATTCGAACGCGAGATCCACGAACGCTGGGATGTCGACAGAATCGACACCGAGGTTCGAGCGAGCCAGCGGGCCCGCCGCGACGTCGACCGTGCCCTGCGGACGGGTCGCTTCCGGTCGTGGGACTTCCAGCCGTCGAGCGATGCGTCCGAGCAGTACATGCGCAACCACCTCGACCTCAACGACGTGGAGGCGGGCCGACGCGCATAGGTCGACCGTCGCCGCCGAGATGCTTCACGAGGACGTGTTCGTCGTAGCTCATCTCGGTCTCGTCGGTGTGGATCAGACCATCGGTGACGATCCATCCTGCCGACTCGTACAGCTCGATCGCCGGAGCGTTGCCGACCATCGTGTGCAGCTCGACAACGATGTGGCCGGCGGCGGCGAGCATCTCCTCGCCGGCTGCGAGGAGCATGCGCCCGAGACCGAGACCCTGGTGATCGGGATCGACGAAGAGGTGGACCAGCTCGTTGCCATTGATGGTCACGTGCCCGACAGCCGTTCCGTCGAGGTCTGCCACCGTCGTGACGAAGTCGGATCCGTCTCGCAACCACGCCAGGAACGTCTCGACTCTGCCTCGGTCGTCGAGATCGTCGTAGCCGCCGCTCCGAAGCAGGGGAGAGAACGCAAGGCGGGCGCCGCGCCGTTGGTACGCGGCGATGGCCGTCGCATCGTCGATGGTTCCGCTGCGAATGATCGGGGTGGAACTCATGCCGCAGTCTGTCGTGCCGACGTCTGCCGTCCGTGACCGGCGGTCGGGGCGTTCCGACCCGAGGTGCCGGCGCCGTCTTTCCGTAGCGTGTCGCCGTGACCGGCGTCGTGACCCCCACTTCGGACCAGAAAGGTGCGCGTCTCGTTCCTGGCTCGAGAGGCTTCATCTTCGCGCTGGCTGCATGTATGGCCGTCACCGCGCTGGCCATCGACTCTGCGCTGCCGGCGTTCGGGGAGATCAGGACCGCCTTCGATCTGGCCGACGACGCAACGACGGTCACCGGCATCATCACGTTCTTCTTCATCGGATCGTCGCTCGGTCTTCTGCCGGCAGGGTTGCTCGCCGACCGGTTCGGTCGGCGACCCGTGATGTGGGGCGGACTCGCTCTGTACGTGTTCGGGGCGGTGCTCTCGATCGTCGCTCCGTCGCTCTGGGTCTTGTTCGTCGCCCGCTTCATCTGGGGCCTCGGATCGGCCGGGCCACGGGTGGCAGCGATGGCGATGGTTCGCGACTCGTACGAGGGCGAACAGATGGCCAAGCAGATGTCGCTGATCATGGCGGTCTTCATTCTCGTGCCGACGTTCGCGCCGGCACTGGCGGCCGGCATTCTGCTGATCGGTCCGTGGCAGGCGATCTTCTGGACCTGCGCAGCGATCGCGGTCCTGGTTGCGGCGTCGGTTTCGCTGCTGCCAGAGACGCTCGCCGAGGACCAACACCGCCCCCTCGCGGTGCGCGATGTGCGAAGAGGGCTCGGGACGATCTTCACCACGCCGGGAACCATTGGGTACCTGGTGTCACTGACGGCCTTGTTCGGCGTCTTCCTGTCTTATCTCGCGAGTTCGGAGATCATCCTCGACCAGGTTTTCGACCTCGAGCAGTGGTTCCCGCTGTTCTTCGGTGCTATTGCGGTCACCATGGGTTCGGCGATGTACCTGAACGGCCGGATCGTCGAGCGGCTGGGCCTGCGAGAAGATCATCCGTTCCGGCTTCGTTGCCAATCTGTGCGCAGGAATCGTGCTCCTCGTCGTTGCGATCGTCACATCCGGCGATCCCCCCTTCTGGCTGTTCTTCGTGCTGCTCGCCGCGGTGCTGTTCTTCCAGCAGATGCTGATCCCCAACCTCAACGCCGCGGCGATGCGACCGCTCGGCGCCGTCGCTGGAACGTCCGCGGCATTGCTCGGCATGATTCCCGGTGTGTTCGGCGCCGTCATCGGCGGCTTCATCGACAGCCGGTTCGACGGCACGATCACGCCGCTCTCGATCGGCTTCGTCATCTCGTCGACGGTCGCGTTCGGTGCCTGGCGCTGGGCCACGTCGGTCGAGCACACACCGTCCCCGACAGCGGTCGACGTCGCGTAGCCGGCGGGCGCTGCCGGGGTGGGCGGCGGTCCGACCCCCGGTCAGTTCGATCGGCGCAGCGTCGGGTCCCGGAACGAAGCGAGCGCGATGACCTGCAACACGCAAGCGATCACGAGGAGCGCCGTGTAGCTGCCGGTCGCGTCGATCGTGAAGCCGAGCACGAACGGGCCGACCGCGCTGGCGAAGCCGATCACGAGCTGTTGCATGCCGAGCAGCGTGCCGATCCGGCGTTGCCCGTACAGCTCCGCCGAGTAGAGCCCCTGGAGCGGTGAGACCGAACCGAACGCCACGCCCGTCAGGACCACGAACACCCACACCCACGCGATGGATCCGGCCGCGACCAGCGCGAGCGTGCCGATGGTCATCGTCACGTACGTGGCTCGCAGCGCGTCCACCACACCGACCCTCGATGTCACGGTTGCCGCCGCCGCTCGTCCCGGGAGGGAGAGGAAGCCACGAATGCCCGCCATCGTCGAGGCGAGTCCGAGCGAGATCCCGGTCGCCTCGATCGCTCCGACCTGGTGGACCTGGATCGCCACGAGACCGGCCATCGCCGCCGAACTCGCGAGGAGCCAACGCCGCACGAGCGGCGTACGCAGAGCTGAGCCGACGTCGCCGAATCCCTGCATGTCAGAGGTCGATGCCGGCGCAGCGAGCACGTCGCGGTCGCCGCGGACCCAGATCAGGGCCGGCACCGTGCACACGATCATGAAGCCGACCATCGCCCGAATCGCGGATCGCCATCCCCACGCCTCGACGAACAGACCGGCGAGCGGAAAGGCGATCGGCGAGGCCAATCCGCCGATCACCGTCAGCCACGTGTACGCCCGTGGCCGTTCGGCAAGCGTGGTGATGCGGGCCGTCACGGCCATCGTCGCGCTGTAGTAGAGGCCGGCCGACGCAACGGCTCCGCCGGCACCCCACGCGGCGACGAACTGCCACGCATGTTCGGCCGTCGAGCTCAGGACGATCAGGGCCGAACCGACGACCAACGAGAACAGCATCACTGGTTGGGCGCCGATGCGGTCGAGCATCCTCCCCGTGCCGAGCGACATGAGGCCGCCGAGCATGGTCGCGACCGCGAACGCAGCCGAGATCGATGCGTTGGACCATCCGGTGTCGTCGCGGATCGGCGACACGAATGCCCCGAAGCCGTACAGGATCAGCCCGAAGGCGCCGATCGTGACGAGACCGAGCAGCACGACCTGCAGCCGCCAGGGCGCCGGCCCTTGCGGTGCGGCCGTGTCGCTCACGGTCGGACCAGTCCGGACAGGACTTCGGGTCGGACCCGCCACTCGACGTAGACCATGAGCATGCCCGCCGCGAGCATGATGCCTCCACCGGCCAGTCCGAGCGCAGCAGGTGAGATCGCGTACATGGCGCCGCCGATCAGTGGGCCGATCACGCGGCCTGCCGCCATGATCGACTGTGCGTCACCGGCGCGTTCTTCGGGGAACTTCGACCGCTCGGCCAGCAACGAGAACGCACCCGGCGTGCCCATCCAGAACGAGAATCCCCAGAGTGGGAGCGCAATCCAGAAGGCGGCGGGATAGTGCACGACGCCGACGAGGATCGCCATCACGGCGGTGATGCACATCCAGACTCCCGGGAGCTTGCGCCGGCCCCGATACCTCGCCGAAGGAACGCTCGCGAGCGCATTGGCCGAGAACGCCAGCGAGACCACGAGCGGGCCCATGCCGACGACGTCCTGTCCGATGACACTGGCGAAGACGAACACGGCCGACCCACCGCAACTGATCATGCCGAGCGCCAACAGGATCGTGGCAGCCGCTCGTGTGGGCCGGTTGCGCTGCTGCTTCGGGCGGGCGGCCGCGTCCAGGTGGGTCGTCCGGATGAAGAAGAGCGGGACGAGATGGAGCGCGGCCAGTCCGTAGAAGAGTGCATCGGGCCCCGAGCGGTCGATCACGGTCGCGATGATCGGTGCGCTGATGGTGCCGACGAGCGGACCGATCACCGCCACATCGCCGACCTTCTCGTCGTTGCCGAACACCTCGGCCCAGGCGATCCATGCGATCAAGCCGAGTGAGACGCCGCTGAGCACGCGGGTGCCCACGAGGAACGAGAACCACGGCGCCCAGCCGGACGCGAGGTTCGCCACGGCGCCCAGCAGCACGGCGAGCACGAGCATCCGGCGACGGGCGCGGAGGTATCGTCCGGCGGCCCACGTGGTCAGACTGAAGCCGGTGAGCTGGGCCGTCGAGATGATGCCGACGGTGCTCACGCTGACGCCCTGGTCGACCGAGACGCCACGAACGAGGAACGGGGTCGCCGAAAACACGATCGTGCTGACGGCGGTCGCGGTGAGTACGCCCGCGGCGATGTTCGGTCGAAGCGTCTGGATGACGCGAACCGGGGCCTGCAGCATGGGCTACGCCGCGTCGGCGCGTTCGGCGCGCATGATCTCGAGCTCGGCGGCGATGACCGCTCGCGTCTGGTCGCGCAGCTCGGCGATGTCGGCGTTGGTCAGGCCGTCGGTCGAGATCGGGTCGAGCATCCGGACTTCGGCTCGGCTCGACCCGAACCGCCAGTCGTGCTTGATGAGTGCATCGCGCGTGCCGAGCACGGCGAGCGGAATGATCGGAACCCCGGTCTGGATCGCGATCCGGAACGCGCCGTCACGGAATTCGCCGAGGTCTCCTGACTGTGACCGTGTGCCCTCGGGGAAGATCATCACCGACACCTTCTTGCTGAGACGATCCTTGGTGTCGAGCAGCGCCTGCGCGCTCGCCTGCTTGTCACCTCGGACGAGTCTGATGTCACCGGCGAGCCACATCATCCACCCGACGAACGGGATCCTGAAGAACTCGCTCTTGCTCAGCCACTTCATCTCGAACGGCAGATGAGAGATGAGGAGGATGTCGACGAAACTCTCGTGGTTCGCGACGACGACGTACGGGTGGCGTGGGTCGTCCGGAGCGTTGCCGGTGACCGTGAACGCCCAGAGGGGATTGAGCTTCTGGTGGATCACCGCGACCTGCCGGAAGAGAAAACCGGCGTGGTATCGGCCCGAGTCGAACGGCGCCGTGACCAGCCTGGTGATCGCCACGATCGGCGTGAACACGACCACCAGCACGGCGAGCACGACCCATGCCCAGGCGCTCAACACGGTTCGAGCAGGCTTCGACTGCAACAGGCGTGACACCGTCGCGAGTGTAGGAGTCCTGGTGGGGCCGGTTCGCTTCCAAGCCACCGTGCCGATTCTGTCGCAGCGACGGGCCGGTGGCTGTCCCCACTCGAGGTTCGGGGTGATCGCATGGAACGCCCTCGGGCGCGCCCGTCGGTGGGTCGGGTCAGAGCCAACCGTTACGTTTGAAGAACCGGTAGAGGAATCCGACCGTCACCGCCATGATGAGCAACACCGATGGATACCCGTAGTGCGCTCGCAGTTCGGGCATCGAGTCGAAGTTCATCCCGTAGATGCCCGCGATCATCGTCGGGACGGCAGCCATCGCGACCCACGCGCTCGATCTTGCGCATGTCGTTGTTCTGCTGGACCGTGATCTGCGTGAGGCTTGCCGTCAGCGCAGCGTCGAGCAGACCCGACAGCGAGTTGGCCCTGTGTGACGGCGCGATCGAGCTGATCCGCAGCTTCGTTCAGATCCGCGCGGAGGTCTTCGGGAATCGTCTTGCCGAGCACCCGGATCAGTCGGTTCAAGGGGTCTTGCAGGGCGTCGAACGCGACCAGCGTCCGCCGGACCTCCCGCTTCAACCGATACAGACGTTCGACAGGCTGATGATGGATGTCGGTGAAGACATCGAGCTCGGCCTCGATGACGTCGTTCTCGAAGCCGTCGAGCGCCGGTCCGTAGTCATTGATCACCTGGCCGATCACGGCAGTGAGCACGGCCATCGGGCCGAGGCGGAGTCGATCCGGATCGTGTTCGAGCGCGGCGCGTACCGGTGCCAGCTGACTCGCCTGGCCGTGGCGGATCGACACGATCGAACGCGACGCAACCAACAAGGTCATCTCGCCGAGGACGACCGCTTCTGCTTGGTCGTCGTACCGAGCGGTTCGCAGCACCAGTTGAACCGTCGGCCCCTCGACGCTCAAGACGGGACGTTCGTGAGGTGTCAGGATCTCGCTGGGCGACACCTCGCTGATCCCGAGTGCGGTGCAGGATTCCTGCAACTCGTGCTCGTCCGGCATGCGAAGGCCCAACCACACGAAAGCGTTGTCAGCTGGAAGGAGTGCGTCGTCGGCGCTCGATTCCGGCACCAGATCCGGTTCCCATCGGCACAGCGAAACCGGGTCGGAATCGACCTCGATCCGCCTTCCGTCAACATATGCGGCGCAGTCGATGATCACGGGACCAGTCTCACCGACTCGGAACATCCGTCGGTCATCGGTGGAGCAGAACCTCGTGGTCGGTTGGTCGTGGTGACCTCGAACGCACGAGCCGATCGGAACGCCGTCCACCCGCTGGGTGACATGTCACGGAACGTTCTGTGAACTCCGGACGGTGCGACGACAGGTCGGCAGCCGATCGAGAACGACGACGCGTCTCGATCGTGCCCGCCGGGTCGGTCAGGCGCTGATCGGACGCAATGACGAGGAGACGAACAGGTCGCTGGCCGGGCTGGCGCCGGTGATGGCGTCGGCAGCGAGGATCACTGCTGCAGCGGTGTACGACGAATGCTCATCCGCCGGAAACACGATCCGCTCGGGGTAGACGAGGCCCGTCACGTACGCACCCCTGTCGAGCCGGTGGCTGCGTGTCCACGCCAGCAGTTCGGTTGCGGTGGCGAAGTCGCCGATCGCCGAGTAGGCGAGAGAAGCTTCAGCGGTTTCGGATGCGGTGATCCACGGTTCGTCGAACACGCACCGGATACCGAGACCTTCCATCGCGAAGGTCGGCCAGCCGTCTGCGAGACGCGCCTTGGCCTCGTCGCCGGTCATCGCACCCACGAGCACCGGGTAGTACCAGTCCATTGCCCACCGGGACTTCGGCTGGAAAGCCAGTGGAGCATGGGCGACCATCGAGGCCATCAGGTCGGCGGCCTCGACCCAATCAGGTCGTGGCGATCCGGTGGCGAGCCCCGTCGCAGCACCACATCGCAGTGCATGCTGGATCGATGCCGTACCCGTGAGCAGGGCATATTCCCAGGTACGGGTGCCATCGGCCTCGACCGCCCAGAGCGCGAGGCCGTTTTCCGTGGCGCAAGGACAACACGAAGTCGAGCGCCCGTTCGACCGCCGGCCACAGGTTGTCGACGAAGCTGCGGTCGCCGGTGCAACGCCAGTGGTGCCAGACACCGGTCGCGATGTAGGCGCACACGTTGGTGTCGAGCTTTGCCTCCTCGACCGTGTCGTCGCGATGTCCGTCCTGCAGGTAGTAGTTGTGCCAGCTGCCGTCCGGCCGCTGGATGTCGGCCAGCCACTCGTAGGCATGTTCGGCCTCGACGTGGAAACCGCCGACATCGAGCGCCATCGCCGACTCGACGTGGTTCCACGGGTCGCAGTGGCCGCCAGGGAACCAGGGGATCATGCCGCTCGCCGTCTGCAACGATGCGAGATGTTCGGCGGACGCGACGATCTCGTCTCGCGACAGCACGCCGGGGATGTCGGGAATCGTGCTCACGTTCGCTTCGTTCCGTAGTGCACCGAGCTCTTGCCGAGCACGGGCGACAACAACTTCTCGGCGATCTTTGTGCTGGTCGGTTGTTCGATGATGTCCCACTCCAGGAACTCGCGGTACTTCACGACGGCCGGATGACCGTCGTTGCCAGGGCCGACCGCGCACTTCAGCCACCAGTAGGGCGAGTGCAGTGCATGGGCCCGGTGGTAGCCGTCGACGTCGAGCCCGGCACTGCGCAGCTTGGCACGGAGCTCGGTCGTGGCGTAGATCCGGACGTGGCCGCCGACGCTCTTCGGCGTGTGGTACTCGTCGCTCAGCTTCCAGTTGACCGCCTCGGGTAGCCACGACGGCACCGTGGCCGCAAAGCGTCCGCCCGGCTTCAGCACCCTCACCATCTCGGCGATCGCCGCGACATCGTCCTGGATGTGCTCGAGCACCTCCGACGTGATCACGACATCGAACACGTGGTCGGGGAAGGGGAGCCGTCGGGCATCGCCGCGGAGCACGCCGACGAGCCTGTCGGCGGTGATCTCGGCGGCCTCGACCATCGCCGCGAGCGTGTCGCGAGTCTCGACCACCTCGTCGGCGGCGTAGTCGAGTGCCACCACGTGAGCGCCTTGCCGTGCGCACTCGTACACGTGCCGGCCGAATCCGGCGCCGACGTCGAGGACATGGTCGCCGGGCCTGAGCCCGAGTTCGTCGAATCGGATCGTCAGCACGTGGTCACGCCGAAGGCTGAGGGAGGCGGCCGTTGCGGTGGAGCTTCTCGACGTTGTGCGGCATGGCGAGCACTTCGCGGTACTGCTCGACCGTCAGCTGCGCACAGCGGCGCCAGGTCCATCGTTCCAGCACGCGTTGGCGGCCGGCGGAGCCGATGCGAGCTCGCGCCTCGGGGTCGGCGAGTGCGCTGCGGATCGTTGCGGCAAGATCATCGGCGTCCCCCTTGCGGCAGCGGAACACGGTCTCGCCGTCGGCGCCGGTGACCTCGGGGAGCGCACCACCGTCGGTGGCGACCAACGGTGTGCCGGTGCACATTGCCTCGATCGCCGGGAGGCTGAAGCCTTCGTAGAGGCTCGGGACGACTGCGAGTTCCGCCTCGTCGTAGAGCTCGACGATCCGCTCGTCGCTCACTCCCGACACGAACTGGATGTGGGGCGCCAGGCCGAACTGGTCGATCAGGTCCATCGATTTGCCGGGTTTCGGCTTGCCGATGATCGTCAGGCTGATCTCGTGGCCGTCGGCCCGCAGCTTCGCCGTCGCCTCGACGAGGTAGGACAGGCCCTTCAGCGCCACGTCGGCCGAAGCCGTGGTGATCAGGCGGCCGGGGATCCGCTCGACGTTGTCGAGCGGTTTGAACAGGTCGGGGTCGACTCCGACCGGCACCAGGCGCATGTTGTCGAGCGGCACACCCATGTCGGTATGGATGTCCTGGATCGAGTTCTCGCTCACCACGACGACGCGGGGCAGCTTCGACGCGACGCGCCCCTGCATCTTGACGAAGCCGTACCACCTCCCGATCGACCAGCGCTTGAAACGGTTCGGGGCGGCTTCCATCTCGAGCATGCGGTCGCGTGTGATCGGGTGATGCAGAGTGACGATCAGCGGAATCTTCTGCTCCAGCTTGGTGATGCCGTAGCCGAGGCATTGGTTGTCGTGAACGAGGTCGAATTCGCCGAGTCGGTCACGAAGATGGTGGTGGACCCGAGCGCTGAACGCGAGTGGTTCGGAGAACTGGCCGGTCGAGAACACGGCGGTCTCCAAGAAGTCGTGCCGGGTCTTGAACTCCCAGTACGCGGGGAACCGGCCCGGGTAGTGGTCGTTGAACAGGTCGAGGCTCGGCAGCTTCGTCAGTTCCACCCGGTCGTCGAGGACGGGATAGGGCTGCCCGGCCAAGACCTCGACCGAGTGCCCGAGATCGACGAGTGCCTTGGTGAGGTGGCGGGTGTAGACGCCCTGACCACCGACGTGCGGTTTGCCCCGATAGGTCAGGTACGCGAGCGACAGGGGCGCGTCGCGATCGAGACCGGCCGGTTTGGGCATCGGAACAGGCTAGCGGCGGCCCATTACCGTTGAGTAACAGGCGTTCGGTCAGCCCTGGCGTCAGCAAGAGGTCGGGACGACGACCGTCTCACCGGTGATCTGCGCCAGATTTCCGAAGGCGTCGGCGGATTCGATCGCCCAGGTCCACAGCCCGTCGTCGGGTTCACCGTCGCGGTCGAGGTCGGTGACCAGAGCCCCTCTCCAGATGCCCCGCCGTTCGGACAGGGCGACGCGGGTCGTGGTGCCGTCGGGCCCCGACGCGATGAACCGAACCGTCAGCGGCGGCGACTCGTCGATCACGGTGGCCGAGGCAATGAGCGGGTTCGGGGCGCCGGTCACGCTGCGGGCGCAGATCGATGACGGCGGTTCGGTCGACCGGATCACTGGCGGTCTGGCGATCGTGGCATCGAGATCCACCGTGGCAGACGTGCCGGTCGCAGCGAACGTCAGGCGTGTGGCCGCGATCGGACCCTCCGACGGCCAGTTCCGATCGATCGTCACGTTCACAGCCGCCGACTGGCCCGCCCCGAGCGTGCCGTTCGCAGGCGAGAACGAATACGCGGAGACGGCTTGGCGGAAACCCGCCGGGCCTGCGCTGGCCGACCAGTCGACCGCCTGTCCGCCGATGTTCGTGAGGGTGATCGACGCACGATCGAGCCCTGTGCCGAAGTCGATCGATCGTGACGACAGCGACAGCGCACCGGCCGGCACGGCCGTGGTGGTGCTCGTCGTCGCGGTGCTCGTCCTCGTGGTGATGGTCGTCGCGGTGCTCGTCCTCGTGGTGATGGTCGTCGTGGTCGCCGCTGTCGTCCGGCCGACGGTGGTCGGGGTCGCGGGCGCGACCACGACGACGCTGGTCGTCGGGTCGGCAGCCGCGATCGCCGGCGCGGTGGTCGGCGGGAGGACCACGACGATCGGTGCCGTCGTCGTTGTACGGCCGGACACGATCGACGAGGTGGTGGGCGCACTCGTCGACGGGGTGGACGGTGCCGATGACGTGGCGCCGGTGGCGGTTCCGGTTGCGATCGACGGGTCCTCGCTCGAGTGGGGGTCGCCGCCTCCTCCTGATGCGTCGGCGCCGTTCGCCGACCTGGCGGTCGTGGCCGTCGCCGGACCCGCCACAGTGGTGGACCCGTCGATGATCGCGAGCTGATCGTCGCCGGCCGCCAACACGTAGGCGGCCGTCCCACCGACGAACAGCAGCGCCATCATGGCGAGCATGATCCAGATGCCGAAGCGGCCGGCGTACTTGATCGCGACCGGGAAGCCGCCGGGCGCGTCGAAGGCGTAGACCGGGTGGGTCGCACCGCGGCCGGCCGTGGCGAGCACCCGCTCACGGAGGCCGACCGGAGCGGCGAACGCCGGGGCCGCACCGAAGAGTGCCAGCGGGGCGAGTTTGCGACGCGACCGCTCGCAGGTGTCGCATCCGTCGATGTGGCGGGCGACGCGCTTGCGGATCAGGACCGAGAATTCGCCGTCCCATCCACGAAGGATCTCGGCGAGCTGGTCGCAGTCGTTTCGACCTCGGCGGGCGACGCAGTAGGCACCGAGGCTGCGCTCGGTCCGCTGCCGCATGCGGTGGACCAAGCCGTAGCTCTGTTGCGCCGACACGCCGAGGGCGGCGGCGAGGTCGTCACCCTGGAGGCCCTGTCTCAGGGTGTATTCGAGGACGAGCTGGTCCCGTTCGTCCAGACCGATGGCGGCGCCCCGGACGAGCTCGGCGAGCTCCTGGTACTCGAGATCTTGCCCGTCCTCGGCCGGCTCGCTCGGCAACGTCATCTCAGCCAACGGCTCCGTGAAGTCGGTCGGTGCCACTCGTCGACGTCTCCCGGTCCGGCGGTACACCTCGTTGCGGAGAATTGCGAACAGCCACGACTTGAGACGTGCCGGGTCGCGCAGCTGGTCCAACCGTTCGGCTGCGACCACGAACACGTCCTGCATGATGTCGGCGGCGTCATCGCGGTTCCGGGTCATCGTGGCGGCCGTGTCGTACAACGTCGCGCTGTACCGGTCGTACATGCTTGCGAGTGCGACGCGGTCGCCGGCGAGGTGGTCGGCTACGAGCTGGGCGTCGGTGGTGGTGCTGGGCATGGGTCATGGGCCTCTTCCTCTGTGTGTCCAGAGGAACAGGTGGCCCGGATCTCGCGATTCTTCCAGAGATCGGCGCCGCCCGCCCCGTGATTCGGGGCGAGCCGGCGACACTGGTTCGGTCAGTCGACGAACGCGGACCTGGCGACGTCGTCGTAGGTCTCGGCGAGGTGGAACGTCATCGCATCGTGTACCCGTTCCGGTACGTCGTCGAGGTCCGGGGCGTTGCGCTTGGGGAGCACGACTTCGGTGAGACCCATCCGGTGTGCTGCGAGCACCTTCTGTTTGACGCCGCCGATCGGGAGCACCTGGCCCTGCAGGGTGATCTCGCCGGTCATGCCGACGTTCGGCTTGACGGGCCGGTCGGTGAGCAGCGATACCAATGCGGTCGTCATCGTGATTCCGGCCGACGGTCCGTCCTTCGGCACGGCTCCGGCGGGAACGTGGACGTGGAATCGTTGACGAAGGGCGTCATCGGCGAGGCCGAGCTCTCCGGCGTGTGAGCGAACGTAGTTGAGCGCGATCTGGGCTGACTCCTTCATGACGTCTCCGAGTTGGCCGGTCAGCGTGAGGCCGGGTTCTGAATCGGGACCGGTCGGGAACGCGGTGGTCTCGACGAACAGCACGTCTCCGCCGGCTCCGGTCACCGCGAGCCCGGTCGCCACGCCGGGCACGTTCGTTCGTGCCGGAACGTCATCGACGATCTTGGGGCGACCGAGCCAGTCGGACAGGTCGTCAGTGTCGACCGCGATCGGGGTTGCCGTCCCGGTTGCGACCTGTGCCGTGATCTTGCGGACGAGCCGCCCGATCTCGCGTTCGAGCGACCGGACGCCGGCCTCGCGGGTGTACCCCGAGATGATCGAGCTGATCACCGATCCGGTGATCGTGACCTCGTCAGGGGTGAGACCCGCCCGTTCGATCTGGCGTGGGAGCAGATAGCGATCGGCGATGAACACCTTCTCGTCCTCCGTGTAGCCGTCGAGTCGTACGAGATCCATTCGGTCGAGCAACGGAGCCGGGATCGTGTCGGCCACGTTCGCCGTCGCGATGAACACCACCTGCGACAGGTCGAGGTCGACTTCGAGGTAGTGGTCCCGGAACGTGTGATTCTGGGCTGGGTCGAGGACCTCGAGCAGTGCCGCGGTCGGATCACCCGACCACCCGCCGGCGGTGAGCTTGTCGATCTCGTCGAGGAGGATGACGGGGTTCATCGTGCCGGCCTCTCGGAGCGCCCGCACGATCCTGCCCGGCTGCGAGCCCACGTACGTTCGCCGATGGCCGCGGATCTCGGCTTCGTCGCGGATGCCGCCCAGGGCCACCCGAACGAACCGTCGGCCCATCGACCGTGCAATCGACTCGCCGAGGCTCGTCTTGCCGACCCCGGGTGGGCCGACGAGCGTGATGATTGCGCCGGAATGACTGCGGTTCCCTCCGGCCGAGGTCTCGTCACGGTCGATGTCGGCCTGATCGAGACCACGTTCACGGCGGAGTTTGCGCATGGCGAGGAACTCGACGATCCGGTCCTTCACGTCGTCCAAACCGTAGTGGTCGATGTCGAGCTGCTGCTCGGCGGCGTCGAGATCGAGCTGGTCGTCGCTGACCTCGCCCCACGGCATCTCGAAGATCCGGTCGAGCCACGTTCGCACCCAGGAGTGTTCGGGCGACTGGGCGCTCATCCGTTCGAAGCGGTCGAGTTCTTTGGCGATCGTGTTTCTGATTGCCTCGGGCGCACGGAGTTCGGCCAGACGGGACCGGAACTCGTCGGCGGTGTCATCGTCGTCGTCGCCGAGCTCCTTGCGGATCGCGGCGAGCTGTTGGCGAAGCAGGAACTCTCGTTGGTGTTGATCCATGCCCTCGCTGACGTCGTTGCGGATCGTTTCGGCGACCTGCAACTCGGCGAGATGGCGGCGGGCCCACGCCAGCATCGCGTCGACACGATCGGTGGGGTCGACGGCCTGCAGGATCCTGGCGAGGTCGTGGTTCGCGAGGTCTGCCCAGATCGCCACGGCGTCGGCGAGGGCTCCCGGTGCTGTGACGTTGCCGAGAATGTCGGGCAATCGACGCGATCGTCGCAGCTCGGCGATCAGCTCAAGAGTGGCTCGAAGCTCGCGGCTCGCGGCCTGGAGCGTCGGGCTCGGTGCCGGGTCGTGGAGGAGTTCGAGTTCGATGTGGCCGATCTCGCCGATTTCGGATCGTTGGATCGGCCGAGCACGGCCGTCGACGTGCACGATGGCGACCGGGTTGCCGTTGGGCAGGGTTCCGACGTCGGGGACGCTGGCGACGACGACCACCGAGGGGGTGTCGAGTGTGCTGTCGGTGGCCACGGCCAATCGGCCATCGGCGTGAGTGCGCGCAGACTCGACGGCGGCGCGCACCGTGGGGTCGGTCAGATCGAGGGTGACCGTTGCGCCCGGGAGGACGACGGCGGGCAGGGTGATGACGGGGAGCGTCAGGACGGGGGAGGCGGTGGGGGGCGATGCCATGCCTGCAGGGTAGAGGCATGAATCCTGAGTCCCTACAACTCATGATTACATCATTGCGACTCATTCGGTCGTGTGATGTCGAGTCGGAACGACGCCGATGCCGAACCGAACCGCTGAATGATCCGCGGGCGGATGTTGAACGCATCGGGCGGACCCGTCTGAGGCTCGATGCAGGTGGCGTGCGCCGGCTCGTCGTAGACGACCCAGTGGGTGCACTCCGACGTCAGGGTGACGCCGACGCCGTCGATCGACATCGTCACCGGCTCGTGGTTGATGAAGCAGTCGTCCCATGGTCCCTGGGTCACGTCGATCAACTCGTCGACGGCAAGGTGGTCGTCGTCGCGGCGGTACATCGAGACCGGCCGGAAGTCCAGCGTGTCCGGCTTGCGGAACCACGGGTGCCAACCGAACGAGACGGGGAAGGCACGGTCGGCCGCGGTGACCGTCATCTCGAACGTGGCGCCGACGTCGTCGACGGCGATTCGTTGTGCCACCGAACCACCGAACGGCCACCGCTCGTCGTGTGGGAGGCCGAGGGACAGATCGATCGTGGTCTCGCTCCGGCCATCCTCATCCCAGGCGAGCACATGGCCGACGCCATGCATCGCATGGTCGCCCTGGTTGAGCGGCAGTTGATATCGCTCGCCGTCGAAATCGAACCGCCCGTTCCGGATCCGCCCGGCCCACGGAACCATCGGGTACGCACCCCACGTGATCGCGTCCCGTGCAGCTTCGTCAGGGCCGATCAGCAGGGAGGTTCCACCGACCCAGATCTGGGCGACGCGCCCTCCGGCGAACCGGTCGATGTCGACCCGGATTCGATCGTTGCCGATGGTTGTGTGCCCGTTGCCCATCGTCCCATTGTCACCGATCGGCTCTCACGGGTCGGACATGGCAGGCTGCCGGGATGCGAGGCCTGGTTCAACGCGTGGAGCGAGCGAGCGTGGATGTCGTCGACGACCAGGGTTCGGTCGAGCGCACGGGCGAGATCGGCCGTGGATTGTGTGTGCTCGTCGGAGTGACCCACGAGGACTCGTTCGACCACGCCGACAAGCTGGCCGACAAGATCTGGCACCTCCGGATCCTCGACGACGACGCAGGCGTGATGAACCGTTCGCTCGCGCACACCGCGGACGCCGGTGGGGTCGCAGCGGTGCTCGTCGTCAGCCAGTTCACGCTGTACGGCGACACCGCCAAGGGCCGTCGGCCCAGCTGGACTGCCGCCGCCCGGCCCGAGCATGCCGAACCCCTGGTCGATCGGGTCGTCACGAGTCTGCGTCGTCGAGGTGCCACGGTCGCAACCGGACGGTTCCGCACCCAGATGCGCGTCGACATCGTCAACGACGGACCTGTGACGCTGTTGGTCGAGGTGTGATCTCCCACGCAGCACACATCGACCGTGTGACGGAAATGATCACGGCGCAGCAGTCCTGGTCCGGCGCCGTCTGGTCGCCAACCACGACGAGGCGGCAAGCAGTCCGGCGGCGAGAAGTATCCAGGGCCCGTCGCCGAGCGTCGTGTACCAGGTGGTGCCCTCCCGAAGCGGGATGTCCATCGTGATGACCTGTTGCTCGCTCACGTCGGTCCGTTGCAGCACGTCGCCGTCGGGGGAGACGAACGCTGAGAACCCGGTCGGGGAGACCTGTACCAGCCAGCGCCCGGTCTCGGTCGCGGGCAGGCGGCTGGAAGCGATCTGCTGGGTCTGGAGGATCGTGCCGGTGTAGCTCGCACCGTTGGTCGGGTTGATGAGCATGTCGGAGTCGGCGGCCGCCCGGCCCCGGTAGCCGAAGAACACCTCCCAGGAGATCAAGACGCCGAGGCGGGTGCCATCGGGTGTTGCGATGACGGGCGGATCGCGCCCTGAGGTGGCGTCCGATGGGATCTGGTCGAGCGGCGCGCCCAGTGCCTCGAGTGCGTCACGGAACGGCACGTACTCGCCGAACGGAACGATCCGGACCTTCTCGTAGGCGGACACGATCTCCCCCAGGGGCGACACGACGACCTGGGCGTTGACGAAGCTGTCGTCAACGGGGTACGCGCTCGAATTCGGAGTCGATCGTCACACCGGCGGAGATCGGCACGCCGAGCCGTGCTGCCTGCACGACGATGGCATCGAACGCGTCACTGTCGACGAACGGCATGTCGTTCACGTCGATGCCGTTCTCCGGCCAGACCACGAGGTCGAGATCGTCGCTCGGCTCGATCGAAGCGGTTGCCACGAGATGCGCCTCGGTCACGCTCGCACTGGGAACGTCGAGCGCAGAGGAGCCCTGCACGCCGCCACCTTGGACGGCTGCCACCCTGGCCGGAGGGACGTCACGGTTGCTGCCCGTAGGAGCGATTGCGGTGAGTGCGACCAGGACCGCAACACCCAGCAGTGCAACGAGACCCTGCGGTTGGCCCGTCGCACCGGGGCGCTGCCGTGCGGCCAGTGCCGGGATGGCCGGTGCCGGGCCCGCCAGTGCGAATCCGACCTGGAACACGACCCACGTCACCAGGACGACGCCGCCCACACGGGCCATGCCGAGCAGCGGCCCACTGGCCTGCGAGATGCCGAGCGTCGCGAGCGGCACGCCGCCGAACGGTATGAACATCCGGGTGGCCTCGGCCAAGGTGTGCGCGGCCGGCCGGCCGACCGTGCGCCACGGTCCGGACGGAGCGAGTGCTGCGGCGCCGGCGTGGAGGCCGGCGAAGAGCATCGATGCGACGAGGTAGCCGGGTGCCGTCAGAAACCACATCCAGCCGAGGCCGAGCAGCATCCACGGCAGCCCGAAGGCGAACCCGAAGACGGCCCGCCGACGTCTCGAGAGGTCGTCGTCGAGCGAACGTTCGAACACGGCGACCCCGACGAAGGCCAACGGCCAGAACCCCCAGGGCGGCATGGAGAAGGCAATGAGCGTTCCGCCGGCGACCGCTGCGCCGAGACGCGCCGATGGAAACCCTTGGTCGGAACCGTCTGACATCAACTCGTGATGGATTCGGCCAGGTCGGCGAACACCACGATGCGCTGTGTCGTCGAACCCGGAGGGTGGCACGCGAACAGGGTCGCAGTTGCCGTCTCGGTCGGGTCGACGATCCACATCGCCGTCGGCTCGACGACCTCGACCCGGTTGACGAGGTAGGTGTGGGCGCCGGTCTCGTCGCGGAAGATGATCTCGTCCCCCGCCGTCAACTGGTCGACGTTCCGGAACACCCGGTGGCTGCTGGTGCGGTGGCCACCGACGACGACGTTGCCGTGCTGGCCGGGGAGCGCGGTGCCGGGCCAGTGCCCGGGGCCGTAGTCGAGGGTGGTCAGTCGGATGCCTTCGTACATCGTCATGTCGACGTCGAGTTTCGGAATCTCGATCGAGCCGACCTCGATCACGGGTTCTTCCGAGTACTCATCGCTCGGCGGGGCGATCGGTTGCGGGGGAGCCTCGACGACGAGCGTCGTCGTGGTCGCCGGCGGACTCGTCGTGATCGGTCGTGCCGAACGGGTCGGAGTCGTGGTGGTCGTCGTGGTGGTCGTCGTCGCTGCGGTCGTGGTGGTGGTCGTGGTGGTGGTCGTGATGGTGGTCGTTGGTGGGCGGGAAGCGGGTCCCACGGTCGGCGGGGTCGACGCGGCGGTGATCGCCGCAACCGTCGAGGGTGACGCGGCCAGGGCAGTGGGTTCACGATCGGCACCGCCACAACCCGTCAACACGAGTGCGCCCGTCGCCACGAACGCGGTCACCGAGCGTCGCCGCGATCTGCGGGTCGGCGAGATCACTGGTCGCTCGGGCATCGCGTCCATCATGTCAGGTACGAATCGGCGCCGTGGCCCGGCTGCTTGAGGCTCGCTGCCGCTCTCGTGCCGTCAGCGATGCAGGCCGGAATGCCGATCCCCCGGTAGCTCGCGCCGGCGATCGCGATCGAGGGTGGCAGCGCTGATTCGATCCGAGCGACCCGCTCGTGGTGATGCGGGCGGTACTGCGGGAACGCGTCGATCCAGCGGGTGATCGACATGTCGGTCGGCTGGAGGTCGAACTCGAGGTGCCGGTTCATCTCGTCGATGGTGTGGCCCACGACCTGGTCGTCATCGAGGTGCCGCACGGGGAGGCCGTCACGGCCCAACGAGGTCCGGAGAATCTGCGCGCCATCGGCCGGCCGCCAGTGGGCCCATTTCTCGGAGCCGAACGATGCGGCCGTGACGAATCGCTGGTCGGGCTTGGGTACCAGGTAGCCGCTACGGCCGTGCAGCCGCTCGGGCCACGCATCCGCTGCGACGGCGAGACGGACCATGATCACGTCCGCGAACTCGATCGCCCCGAGCTCGTCGGCGGCGTCCGGTGCGACCGACGCGAGCAGGGCCGCCGAAGCTCGGGCCGGGGTTGCGAGGATGACGGCATCGAATCGCTCATCGTCGACCCGCCATCCACCACCGTCGGCTTCGATACTGCCGGCGGCCCGCCCCGTTCGAATCGTGCCGCCGCGAGCGCGGATGTCGTCGGCCGCGGCCTCGGTCAGCGTCGCCATCCCCGAGCGGGGCACTGCGAAGATGGGTGCATCGCTGACCGGCGTACGGCTGCGGGCACGGCGGCCGGCGAGCAGCAGGCTTCGGTTCGAGTCGGCGAGTTGAGCGAGCTGAGGCACCGCTGCCAGGCTCGACGAGTCCGTATCGGTGGCGTAGATGCTGCCGACGAGTGCGTCGACGAGCCGCTCGTGGACCTCGTTGCCGAATCGTTGGCGGATGAGGGCCCCGAGCCGATCGTTGTGAGGGCGGCGAGGCAGGATCGGTTCGGCGGCGGCGCGGAGCTTGCCGCGCCAGCTGAGCAGCGACGTGGTGACGAACGGGCGAACCGCAGCCGGCATGCCGAGCACGATGCCGCCGGGGATCGGATGGAGGCCATCATGCCAGACGGCTGCCGAGGCGCCGGTCGGCGATGTGAGGTCGGTGAGGCCCATCCGGGCGGCGAACGAGACCGCGGCCGGAACTCGCGTCAGGTAGGCGTCAGCGCCCTCGTCGATGCCGTGCAGTCCCGCGAACGGTGACGTCTCGATCTTGCCTCCGACGCGGTGGGAGGCCTCCCAGACCTCGACGTGCGTTCCGGGTTCGTCGAGCAACCCGACCGCCGAAGCGAGGCCGGCGATCCCGCCACCGATCACCAGCCGCCGGCGGTCGGCCATCAGCCGGCCGCGGTGTGGATTCGCTGGGCCAATGCGTGCATGACGGTGCCGTCGTCGTTGACGCTGGCGGTCCGGTCGAACGACAGGCCGACCTGCTCGGCTCGGTGCTTCGCTTCGATGTCGAGGTCGTACAGCACCTCGAGATGGTCGGCCACGAACCCGACCGATGACACGATGACGCCGTCGACATCGCTCCCGGCACCCAACTCGTCGATGACCTCGAGGATGTCGGGCCCGATCCAGGGTTCGGGTGTGCGGCCTGCGCTCTGCCAGGCGATCTGCCAGTCGGCCCCCTCGGCCATCTGGAGCCGGCCGGCGACCGCTTCGGCGGTCGAACGGAGTTCGTCGATGTAGGGGTCGCCGGTTGCCACGATGCGTTCGGGAAGCGAGTGAGCGGTGAACAGCACGCGCGTCGCGGCCGGCATGTCGGCTCGACGTCGCTGCAGATCGTCGGTCATGAAGTCGATGAAGGCGGGTTCGGTCGCCCACGACTCGACACCGGCGACCTCGATGCCGTGCGGGGCGGCTGCCTCGCTGGCTCGTCCGAGGTATTGACCGATGGAGTAGGCGGAGTAGTGCGGCGCCAGCACGGCTCCGACGATCCTGCTGAAACCACGTGCGGCGACCTCGTCGACAGCGGTTTCGACTTTCGGGTCGGCGTGCTTGAGCCCGAGCACGACCTCGTAGCGACCTGGCTCGATCGAATCGAGCGCCATCTGGATCGCGTCTCGCTGAGCCTCGGTGGTCTCGGCCAGCGGGGACACGCCGCCGATCGCCTCGTAGCGAGCCGTCAGGTCGGCGAGCGCCTCGTCGGTCGGCGCCCGACCGCGACGGATGTCGGTGTAGTACGGCAGGATCTCGTCGCGCGACCGCGGCGTGCCGTACGCCATCAGGACGACGGCGATCCTGTTGGCGTTGTCCTGACCCGAGTGGTCTTCATCGGTGCGGTTGTCGCCGGTGTTCATGAGCGGGTCTCCTCGTGCACGAGATCGACCACGGCCTGGAGTACGCCCGGGTCGCTGTCCTTGTCGACGCCGTGGCCGAGGTTGAAGACGTGGCCCGGATGACCATCGTTGTCGGCCAACACGCGACGTGCTCCGTTGATCGCCGGAGCGGTGCCTGCCAGCACCAGCGCCGGGTCGAGATTGCCTTGGACGACGGTGCCCCTTCCGAGCCTCGCTCGGGCCGCGCTGATCGGCGTGCGCCAATCCAGGCCGATCACGCCGGCGCCGGCGGCATACATGCGCTCGAGGAGGTGATCGCAGCCGATGCCGAAGTGGATGCCGACGACATCGGGATGCCGATCTGCGAGCTCGGCGAACACGCGCTCGGAGTGTGGGAACACGAACCGGTCGTAGTCGGCGACCGAGAGTGAACCGGCCCACGAGTCGAAGAGCTGGAACGCCCGTGCACCGTGTCGCAACTGCACGTCGATGAATGTGATCGCGCTCTCGGCCAGCCGCTCCATGACCCGGTGCCAGAGGAGTTCGTCGGTGGCCATCATCGCCTTCGTATGGCGGTAGGTGCGGCTCGGGCCACCTTCGATGAGGTAGCTGGCGACCGTGAACGGCGCGCCGGCGAACGAGAGCAGCGGTATGTCCGGCGGGAGCTCGTCGACGAGCAGGTCGACCGTGTCGGCGACATACGAGACGTCATCGGGCTCGAGTGATCGCAGCCGGGTCAGATCGGCGATCGAACGCAGCGGACGCTCCGCGACCGGCCCGGTGCCGGGCTTGACGTCGACGCCGAACCCGACGGCGTGAGGGGGGACCACGATGTCGCTGTAGAGCACCGCTGCGTCGACTCCGTACCGCCGGACCGGCTGCATGGTGATATCGGCCGACAACTCGGGTTGCTTGATCGCATCGAGGATCGACCCGTCGCCTCGGACGCTCCGGTACTCGGGGAGGCTGCGTCCGGCCTGCCGCATGAACCACACCGGTGTGTGCGGTGTCGGGCGGCCACGGGCGGCGTCGAGGAACGGTGCGTCGCTGGTGGCTGAAGTCGTCATCTGATGGAGGACGCTACCGGCGCCGATAGAGTATCTCGACCCCCGATTCGGTGGTTCGACGAGGCCACCGAGGACCATCTCCACTGGATTCGATGACTCAACATCACCCCGAACTCACCGACGAGCAGGCGTACATCGACCACGCTTACGATTGCCTCGAAGAGAGCCGCCGGGTCGCCTGGAAGCTCCGCGATCTCAGCGAGGCCGACTTGGGAGGCACGTTCCAGGCCCGCTTCGAACGAAACGCATTCGACGAGGCATTGGTGAAGCGGCTGACCGATCTCGACCTCGGAACCGCCGCGCTCGTGTTCGGCCGCATCGACCGGTACGCGGTCGACGACGACGGCGAGCCGGTCGACGGCGAGCTCGAAGGCTTCCACATCGGCCGCCTCGCGGTTGCCGACGCCGACGCGGAGCCGGTCGTGGTCGACTGGCGGGCACCGGTCGCCGAGCCGTTCTACCGGGCCACGGGACGCCAACCGATGGGCCTCGCCCGACGGCGACATTTTTCGGTCGAGGGTCGCGAGCTGCTCGGGATCGAGGACGAGTTGTTCGGTGACGGCCATCTGGGCGTCGGCCACGACGAGGGACTCGCCGAATCGTCCGGCGGGTCCGATCTGCGCGCCTACAGCACCTTGATCGCCTCGCTCGAGCGTGGTCGCACCGGCACGCTCGGCGACATCGTCGCCACGATCCAGGGCGAGCAGGACGAGATCATCCGTTCGCCTCAATCGGGTGTGCTCGTCGTGCAGGGCGGCCCCGGAACCGGCAAGACGGTCGTCGCTCTGCATCGCGCCGCCTACCTGCTCTACACGCACCGCTTCCCGCTCGAAGACCAGGGCGTGCTCGTGATCGGGCCCAACCGAGTCTTCTTGAGGTACATCGAGCAGGTGCTGCCGTCGCTCGGCGAAGCCGGAATCGAGCAGGTGGTCCTTGCGGACTTGATCCCCGGTGTCACGTTCGCCGGTCGTGGTGCCAACCGTGACTCGTCGCTCGCAGCGCGGATCAAAGGCGACGTCCGGATGAGCGACGTGATCGACCACGCGATCAATGATCGGGAGCGCCCGCTCCGTGAGGATCTCGTTGTCCCGTTCCGCTCCGGATATGTCCGACTCCGGTCGGCCGAGACGGCGCGTATCGTGAAGCACGCCCGTCGCCGATTCCGGCGCCACAACGCCGCACGCCGCTGGGTCGAGGGCGAGTGCTGGGCCGCGATGGCTGCGAACTGGCGCGGCGACGAGGTGACACCGCGTGAGGTGCGTTCCGAGATCCGCTCGCTCCCCGAGGTGCGGGAGGCGTTCGAGTGGATGTGGCCCGTGCTCACCCCAGGGGAACTCCTGCACGACCTGTTCGGTTCGACCGGCCTGCTACGGCTGGCGTCCGACGGCATCTTCGAAGAACGGGAATACAAGGCACTGCACCGGCCCCGCAGCGCGCACGTCGAAGATGTGCGCTGGACGCCGGCCGATGTCGCACTCCTCGATGACGCCCGTGAGGTGCTCGGTCCCAGACCGGGCCGAACCGGCAAGATCGACGAGTGGGACGAGATCCGCACCTATGGCCACATCGTCATCGACGAGGTCCAGGACCTGACGCCGATGCAGCTGAAGATGGCGACGCGTCGCTCGCTCAATGGGTCGATGACGGTGGTCGGCGACCTCGCGCAGGCCACCGGTCCGATGGCACCTGACGACTGGGACGACGTGCTCGAGCACCTGCCCGACCGCAAGCCGGCCCGAGTCATCGGTCTGTCGGTCGGCTACCGGATCCCGTCCCAGATCATGGAGCTCGCGAACCGAGTGATGGCCGAGGCGACGCCCGGTCTCCGGGCCCCGAGCTCGGTCCGAATCGGCGATTCGTCGCCGCGTATCCTGCAGGTCGACGATCTCGTCGCCGGAGTGGCCGACGAGGTCGAGTATCTCCGTTCCGACATGTCGCCTGCGAGCGTGGCGGTCGTGGCGCCCGATGGTCTGTGTGAAGCGATATCGGAAGCGCTCGAGGAGCGCGGCCTCGAACACGGTCGAGCGGCCACGAGCGGCCTCGACCAGTCGCTGACGGTCGTGCCCGTGAGCGTCGTGAAGGGTCTCGAACTCGACGCTGTCGTGGTCGTCGAACCGAACCGCATCGTCAACGACCAAGAGCACGGTCTCCGGGCGCTGTACGTCGCGCTCTCACGCAACCGACGCAGCGCCTCTCGATCGTCCACGCCGACGAGTTGCCTCCGTCGCTCCGCTGACCCGGCTCGACGGCATCGGCTCGCGCACGACGCCATCGGTGCGTCGGTCCGGTGATGTACACCTCGTCGGTCACGTTTCGGTGTTACCTGGCGTCGCTCGTCGGGGCCCGACCTCGGGCTCGACGACCGTTCGGTCGTTCGTCAGACAGCGACCCGTTCGGGTTCACCGCTCGCGACTCGGGCGAAGATCGGGAGGAAGATGTGGGCCAACGGACCGATCGCCAAGGCATAGATGACGGTGCCGATCCCGAACGTGCCGCCGAGCACGATGCCGATGATCAGCACTGCGAGCTCGATCGATGTGCGTACGACGCGAATCGATCCGCGTCGGCGGGCGATCCCGGTCATCAGACCGTCGCGCGGTCCTGGCCCCATGCCGGCACCGATGTACATGCCGGTCGCGATGCCGTTGCCGACGACGCCCAACGCAAGGAGCGCCCATCGCATCCACAAGGGATCGATCTCGGGAATCAGCGCCGAGAAGAGTTCGACCCCGAGCCCCACGACGATCGCATTGGCGACCGTCCCGACACCCGGGCGTTCGTGAAGCGGGATCCACGCGAGGAGCACGGCAAAGCTCGTCAGCACGATCGTCATGCCGAGCGACCAGCCGACCGTCTCGGCGAGGCCCTGGTGGAAGACGTCCCACGGGTCGAGGCCGAGATCGGCCCGGAGGAGCAGCGTCAGGCTGAGCCCGTAGAGCGTGAGCCCGCACATCAGGAGTGCGGATCGGCGAACGAGCATCGCCGGCACGGTATCGACAACGAGCCGGTGGGGAGCGATCGGTTCGCCGTCGCCACCGTCGAGTGCCGTGCACCGCGATCGGGTCGAACGGCATCGCTCCGCGACCTGCCTGTCGGTCCGCTCACGACGCCAGGGTCGAACGTCAACGGGATGCCGACCGATGCGTTCGCCCGTGCGCCTGCAGACAGCTCCGGTTCGAGTCCCACGGTGCCGTCTCGTCCGCAATGGGCGCGGAACGGTTGGTGGGCGAACGCCCACCGGCCATGCGAAGGCGACGCCCGTTCAGGTTTCGCGATGGCCTCTGGTGAGTGAACCGTCGCCCGCGACCGGATGTAGCGTTCCGGCGTGAATTCGGACCCGACGATCGAGAGCGCGACGTTCTCGCCCGTCGATCGCCGAGCGCTCCGATCGGTCGCGGTGCAGTTCTTCGTGAATGGCGCCGCGTTCGCCTCGTTCGTGCCGCGCCTCCCCGAGATTCGCGATCGCATCGGCGTCGGACTCGGTGGCCTCGGCGTGTTGATGACGATCGCCATCAGCATCGGAACGCTCGGGAGCCTGCAGTCGCCGGTGCTGATCGCTCGGTTCGGAACCCGAAAGACGCTGATCGGCGGCGGGGTATTGCTCCTCTCGGGACTCCCGGTCATCGGCTTCGCCACGGCTCCGTACGTGTTCGTGATCGGGGTCGCCACGATGTCGGTCGCCGATGGTCTGGTCGACGTGTCGATGAACCTCCAGGGATCGTGGCTGAGTGGTCGCCGGCATGCTCCGGTCATGAACCGTCTGCACGGCCTCTGGAGCCTCGGCACCGTTGCCGGTGGGTTGATCGCGGCGCAGGTGGCGTCGGCCGGCGTGTCGCTCGAGGTGCAGCTGACCGTCGCAGCCCGTGTCGATGGCGGTGGCGCTGGTGTTCGTCGGTCGCGGGTTGTTGCCGACCGACGAGAGCCATCCGGAGCCCGAGCACGACACCGGCGACGGGGCCGAACGCCGCCCACGTCGAACCCGTGCAGCCCGCGTCACGCTGATGGTGCTGGCCGTATCGGGAGCGTTCTCGATCACCATCGAGCTGGTGTCGAGCGACTGGGCAGCTTTCCGGTTGACCGAGGACTTCGGCGCCGCTGCCGGTTTCGCAGGGCTCGGCTTCGTGGCTTTCACGGCGGGTATGACGATGGGTCGCCTCGGCGGCGACTCGCTCACGTTGCGTGTCGGTGGCGAGCGGATGTTGCGGATGGCAATCGTGGTGTCAGGCATCGGGTTGGCAGCAGCGGCGTTCACACCGAACCGTTGGGTCGTGCTGGCCGCGTACCTCGTCGCCGGCCTCGGCAGCTCGACCCTGTTTCCGAAGTTGTACGACGACGCCGCCAGGTTCCAGCGGGCGGCGCGGTGCGGGTCTTGCGTGGTTGCGGACCGGTTCGAGCTTGACGGCGCTCGTGATTCCGACACTGGTCGGCGTGCTCGCCGCGACCTCGCTGTCGGTCGGTGAGGCGACAGCGATCGTCACGCTTCCATGTGTGCTCGGCCTGTTCGTCCTGTCGCTCCGACCGGCCCCGACGGCCGGATGAACGGCGACCCGGAGTACTCGCGACGCTGGTCATTCGAAGCAGTCCGCTCGCCAGGCGATCGGCTGTTCGAGAGCGACAGAGCTTCCGGCAGTCAGCGGGCTGCGAAGTACGCGTCGTTCACGTCGGCGATGATCTTGTAGCCCTTGCTGGCGTCAGCCGGCCGGCGGCGTTCGACACCGCTGCGGGCGAGTTCGATCGCCTGCTCGAAGTTGAACAGATCGTCCGGATCGTTGCTTCGGATCTGTTGCTCGGCGATCGCCCACAACGTGTTGATCCGCTCGAGCGCTGCGGCGTCGCCGTCGCGATCGATGACGCGCTGGTCGAGATCGAACATCAGCAGCTCGATCTCGATCAGCAGCGCATCGAGGGCTGCGGTGGTGTCGACGGGTGTCGTCGTGGTCGTCGTGGCATCCGGTGACGTGTCGACCGTGGCGACGGTTTCGTCGACGAACGTGGTGCCGCACGCCCCCAGCGCGAGCACGGCTGCCAGGGAGAGGACCCCGGCGGCTCGGGTGTTCACGCGGTGACCATGATCCGCTCACTCGCAAACGTGCCGACCCCCACGTGGCGCCCGTCGATCTCGACCGTCATCGTGCCATCGGGGGACGAGGCGGTGATCACACCGCTGCACCCAGGGCGGAGCGACGACTCTTCCAGGAACTCGAGGAGGCCCGGTGTGAACTCGAGTTCCTCCGGGATCCGGCGAACCGTGAACTGCTGGCCGACCGGCTGGTCGGCGAGCGGCATCGAGTTCGGTTCGACGTAGTCGCTGCCCGGGATCGGGTTGCCGTGCGGGCAGGTGGTCGGCGAGCCGAGCAGGTTGTCGATCGCGACTTCGACGTTCTCACTCATGATGTGTTCCCACTTGCCTGCTTCGTGGTGCGCCTCTGCCCACGACAGCTGCAGCACGTCGGTCAGGAACCGCTCGGCCAGACGATGGCGTCGCACGACCCGCTGTGCCAGTTCGAGCCCGGCCTCTGTCAGCTCGATCGATTCCGTGTTCGTGACGAGCCCTTCGGCCTCGAGCTTGCGGATCATCTCGCTCACCGCCGGTCGGCTCACCTGGAGCCGGTCGGCCATGCGCGCCTGGATGATCTCGACGTCGTCTTCCGCCAGCTCGAAGATGCACTCGCAGTACTCCTCGAACGCTGGATGATGCTCTCCGGCGGCAGGCATGATTTCAGTCTACGGGCTGACGGCGTCAGGCCGACTGGGCGACCCGGCCGCGCATCGCGGCGCTGGCGAGCCCGAAGCTGACGACGGTCACGGCGAGGATGGCGACCAGACCCTTGCCGAGCACGTCCCACTGCCATCCCCCGGTGATCAGACTGCGTAGCCCGTCGAGCACGTAGGTCACCGGGTTGTACGTGGCGACGGTCGCCAACCAACCGGTCAGCGCATCCTTGGGCAGGAACGTCGTGGTCAGGAATGCGAACGGGAAGAACAGGATGAAACTCGAGTTCACTGCCGCCGGGTTGCCGGTCTTCAGTGCGATCGCGTACGGGAAGCCGGCGAACGCGAGGCCCCACAGGGCGCCGTAGAGGAGGAAGACGATCATTCCCAGGACCCCGGTGACGAAACTGACGCCGAGCAGGAGCCCGAGCAGCAACACCGGAACCGCCAGCATCAACACCGCCATCAGGTCAGCTGCCATGAGGCCGAGCAGCAGTGTCGGGCGGCGAATGGGGGTGAGCAGCAGCCGGTCGAAGTAGCCGCTCTGGATGTCGGTCACGAGCGCGCTCGCCCGCGATACACCGGTGACCGCGAAGATGATCGAGACGGGGAGCTGGAACGCCTTGTAGTCCGGGACGGCGCCGGTGGCCTGCGCGAAGTCCTGGAGTGCGCCCACGTTCACGACGAAGAAGAACACCGGCACGATCAGGGCAGGGATGAAGAACTCGGGCTCCCGGAACACGCCGCGCGTCGCCCGCTTGGCGATGACGGCCAGATCGTGCACGATCGACGATCGGTGGGCGAGTGGTGCCGCGGGCGCAACGGACGGCGAGTTGGTCGTTCGATCGCTCATGCCGCGGCCTCCTCGCCGTCGCTGATCTGGTCGGGCTCGAGGTGCGAGCCGGTGACGTGCAGGAACACGTCGTCGAGCGTGGGCGTGCGCAACGTGAGCGATTGCACGGGCACGCCGCACCCGTCGAGCGCAACGGCGACACCGGCGATCACCTTCGAACCGCGGAGCGTTGCGATCGACAATTCGTTGCCGTGGATCTCGATGTCGTCGACGCCCTCGACGGCCCGCAACGCCGGTTCGACGGTCGAGGCGTCCCCGTCGACGGTCGCCACGATGAGGTCCTTGCCGACCGACTGCTTCAGGTCCGTCGGCGTGCCCTCGGCCTCGAGGCGGCCGTCTGCGATGATGCCGACGCGGTCGGCCAGCTCGTCGGCTTCCTCGAGGTACTGGGTCGTGAGGAAGATCGTCACGCCGCTGTCGGCATTGAGGCGACGGACCTCGGCCCAGACCGCGGTTCGGCTCGCCGGGTCGAGACCGGTCGTCGGCTCGTCGAGGAACAGCACTTGAGGGCGGTGGATGAGCGCCATGCCGAGGTCGAGTCGCCGCTTCATCCCGCCGGAGTACGACTCGACCCGGTCGTCGATCGCCTTGCCGATGTCGGCGAGGCCGATGACATCGTCCATTCGCTTCCGGAGGTCGCTCGACGACAGCCCGTAGAGCTGGCCCTGTAGTTCGAGCATCTCGCGCCCGGTCTGCCTGCCGTCGATCGACGAGTCCTGCAGTGCGACGCCGATGCGCAGGCGAACCTCGCCGGCCTGCCGCACGACGTCGAAGCCCGCGACGGTCGCCGAGCCGGAGGACGGCCGCAACAGGGTGCACAGCATCTTCACGGTCGTCGACTTGCCGGCACCGTTCGGGCCGAGGAATCCGTAGATCTCGCCCTCCTGAACGTCGAGCGCGATGCCCGCGACCGCCTCGTTGTCACCGAAACTCCGGCGAAGATCCTCTGCCACGATCGCTGTCATCTCTGCTCCTCCCGAGGCGCGGAGATCAACTCCCCACGTGATGAATCGTCGTGTCTACCCGGATCGAGGACCGATCAAACCTGTGCTCGGCGGTCGGCGGGCACAGGTTCGATCTTGCATCGAGAGCTCCGGGGGAGACGACCCGCGCCACCACAGAGTTGCCGGGCGTCACTCGATGTGCACCTCGGCAACCGTGCCGAACCGTGTCCGGATGGTTCCTGCCACGGCGCTCGGCGCGTCGCACATGGGGAAGTGGTTGCCCGTCGGAATCTGGATCTGTTCGAGATCGTCGAGTCGTTCGGCCCACTTCGCCTGGAAACCGAGGTAGTCGTTGCGTTCACCGAACACCGTCACTGCCGGCAGTGAGCGATAGGCCTCCAGCGTGTGGTCGACGCGATCGAAGTCGAATCGCACGACCGAGCGCATGTAGTGATGGAAACTGCGACGTCCCCGGTGGTCGAGCGGCTTCAGGAACGTCTTGCGAAGGGGCCGTTTCCAGTGCCGGCCGACACCGAAGGTGGTCGCGGTCAACCGCGGGAGCCAGCCGGTGAGTACGTCGATTTCGCGCATGAACCCCGAGCCCATGAGGGCCAGCATCGACCGGAAGGCGACGCCGCTCGGCCGCCACCCGAACGTGTTCACCGCCGTCAACCCGCGAACTCGGTCGGTCCATCCCACCGATGCGTGGAGTGCGGCGATCCCTCCGAGGTCGTGCAGGACCAGCACGATGTCCCGCAGGTCGAGATGCCGGACGAGAGCGTCGACGGCTTTCGACGAGATGGTCAGATCGACGCGCCCCGTCCCGGAGGACAGACCGGTGCCAGGAGCATCGAGGGTCACGCAGCGAAAGTCGCGTGCGAGGTCGGCCATGAGGTCTCGCCAGACGAAGCTCCACATGCCCGTGTGCACGAGCAACAGGATCGGGCCCTCGCCGACATCGGTGTATGCGATCGTGTCGCCGCCGACCGTCAGCGCGTGGATCGGGAAGGGCCAGTCGTCGTCGGTCAGCCAGTCGGGCCGGTCGACGAGGTCGGCTGGTGTGGCGGTGGATGTCATGTTCACGAGAGAATCTCCAATCGGTGGACGTACGACAAGAAGGACGAACGGAACGCCGGCGGTGTGACATTGCGATCGGTGTCACACTTCGACGGACGCGAACGTCCTGGATGACATGAACGACCATCCGAAAACCCCTCGAGCGGAGATCGACGAAACGTGGCATCAGCACCGTCGGCGGGTGCTCGATGTCGCTTACCGCATGCTCGGCAGCGTCCACGACGCGGAGGATGTGGTGCAGGAGGCGTACAGCCGACTCCTCACCGTCGACATCGAGTCGCTCGACGACGTGCGTGGTTGGCTGGTCACCGTCACCTCCCGGCTGTGCATCGATCGCCTGCGGTCCCATGAGCGGATCAAGCGGTCCTATGTCGGCCCGTGGCTCCCCGAGCCGATCGTCGGTGCGGCGAGCGCCGACGTCGATCTCGCAGATCGGATCACCCTCGACGACACGGTGCGCATGGCGTTGATGGTCGTCCTCGAACAGCTCACCCCGCCTGAGCGGGCAGCGTTCGTGCTCCACGACATCTTCACTCTCGACTTCAACACCGTCGCCGAACTCGTCGGCCGTTCGCCCCAGGCGTGTCGCCAGCTTGCGAGCCGGGCCCGACGCCGGATCGAATCCGACGAGGCTGTCGCACGGTTTCAGGTCGACCGCTCCGAGCACGACCTCGTGGTCGCACGTTTCGTGGACGCCTGCGAACGCGGCAACCTCGACAGCCTGCTGGCGGTTCTGGACCCAGGTGTGATCGGCGACTTCGATTCGGGTGGCGTCGTTCCCGGAGCCCCGCTGATCGCGCTCGACGGCGCGACGGCCGTCGCGCGCCAACTCATGGCGACCGTGGTCGACCGAGGGGCGGTTTTCGAGCAGGCCGACGTGAACGGCGAACCGGGCGTGATCATCTCGATCGACGAACTCGTCGTTGCGGTGCTGTCGCTCGGGGTGAGCGACAGACGCATCGACGTGATCCACGCGATCGGCAATCCTGCCAAGCTGACCCACGTCTCTCGCTGACGATTCCAACCCGGCACCGAACCGGGGTGCGGCTGCGGCCCGCCCACCCAGCCACTGTCGCGGAGTCGGTCGCACGTGCCGGCCTGGCCCGATTCTCCTCCCATCTCACCCAAACGCGAGTTCTGGATCGGCAGCGGCGCAGCACCACGCGTCGCCCTCTCCGGGTGCACCCACCCGAAGCCGTCCGCCGGATCTGCACCGGCGCCGACCAGTTGACGACGCGATTCCCGGCGGCTCCACCTCTCGGTTGCGCGCTTCCGGCGTGTCGCCGGTGTTGGCTATCTGGCTGCGTCGTCGCCCGTCAGGTCTTCCACGTTCACGGCGATGCCCAAGCTGACGGCGACCTCCCCGATCGAATCGAGCACGGCGTCGAGATCGGCCCCGACCGGCACGGTCAACTGAGCGGTGATCTCGAACCGCCTGCCGCCGTCCTTGTCTGGCAAATCGGTGACCGTGCCCAGACGTGAGATGCTGATTCCGGCTTCGCTGATCGCTGTGGAGATCTGATGCACGACGCCCGGTCGGTCATCGCCGGTGAGTCGCAGGCGCACCTCGTCGGCGTCGGGTGCATCGATCGGTTCCTCGACCTGCTGAGCCGTCACGTGCAGACCCTGGTCACGCAGGACCAACAGGTTGGTGAGGAGTTCGTCGACCCGGTCGTCGCCGACCTCCACCACCACCACGCCGGCGAACGTCCCGACGATCTCGGCCAGCTCGCTGCGCTTCCAGTTGCCATCGTGAAAACGAACCACGTCGGCGAGTGACGCAACGACACCTGCCCGGTCGCGCCCGATGATGGTCAACACCAGTTCGATCATCCCGTCACTATGGCACGCAGCACGGATTCGCGATCAACGGCCGGGGGCGCCGAGAGGCGATGCGAACGGGGTCCAATATTGACATCTGACACCCTTGATCGCTGAGCGAGTCAACGATGTGAGTCGCATCGGAACGTACCGGTCGCCGCCACATCGTCCATCGAGGAATCGTGTCGACTCGCAGCGAGTGGCCGGCGATCTTTCGGCGATCGATGCCGTCGCATGATCGATGTCGTCGGGTCCCGATCACCCACCGACGCTGTCTGGGATCGGCTCGTGCTCGCGCACGTGATCAACCGAGGACCCGTCGATCGCGCGTGGTCGACGTCTGATACCAGTGCCGACCTGCCCGCTCTGTCGCACGACGTGGCCCAGCTCATCGCAGCCCGTTGCCTCGCAGCGATCACTCCGTGCATGTCGGCCGCAGCGCAGTCCGAGCGGGGCAGCCCGAGCGCGACCTGTCGCATGTTCTCACGCGGTGCGCCCGGACATCTGGAGCGACGAACCGACGTGGGCGTGCTCGCGGCAGGTGCGTAACCTGTGCGGATGGCCAACAATCCAGACGCGGCCGCCAGCGGGTTCCTTCCACCCCGCTGGTTCATCAGGGCTGCGTGGAGGATTCACAAGGCGCTCTACCGGTGGAGCGGTGGTCGGTTCGGGCTTCGTGCTCCGCGATCGGACCGCTACGGGCTTGCGTACCTCACCACGACCGGACGCCGCAGCGGCGCCGAACGCAGCGTGATGATCGGCTACTTCGAGGACGACGATGGCGTCGTCACGATGGCGATGAACGGGTGGGGCGCACCCGAACCTGCGTGGTGGCTCAACCTGCAGGCACAACCCGAAGCCACACTTGCGATGGCCGGAGGAACGACCGTCTCCGTCGTGGGCCGCCGCGCCGTTGGCGACGAACGTGACCGATTGTGGGAACGCTGGCGACAACTGGACGACGGGCTCGATGGCTTCGCTGCCCGCCGCCCGACCGAGACCGCCGTCGTCGTCCTCGATCGACGAGCCGACAGCCGCTGAGATCGACGGCACCTGTCGGCCTGACGTGCATGTCACACGGTTCAGGTGTGGTGACGGCGACCTGGGGCGCGGAGGACGTCGGGGTGGATCCAGCCCCAGAGGAGCCGTCGTCCATCGGCTCGCCGATGGGATGTTCGTACCTGCCGTCTGGCTTCGGAGGCGGCCGCCTCGGGGTCGTCGGTCGTCCGGTAGCCGAGATCATCCGGCCCTGCACATCGGTGAAGGTGACGCCGCCGTCATGGTTGGCGTTGCCGTTGATGCCCAGCCGGTCTCGGTGATGGAGCCCGTGGTGCTACACAGGCTGATCAGGTTGGACGTGTCGGTGGGGCCACCATCGATCCGGTGGACGCTGTGGTGGCCTCGACAACTGGGGCGATGTGCAGCCGGGCATTCGACAGCCCTGGTCGCGGCGCTCGATGACGCAACGAGCCCAACGCGTGCATCGCTCCCCGTCGTGCGCTTCTCTGGGCTGACGTTCGGGCCTGCTTGCGGCCGAACACAGCGGGACCGCCTGGCGCTGCCACCGGCGAACGTGACGGATGCGACTTCGTCGTCGGTTCGACCTCGTGTGCCCCGTCGTCGCAGAAGGTCGAGCAGTCCGGAGAGCGATGTCGAGGTTGCCTGCGATCGCCGTCAGCTGCGTCTGAGTCGGCGGAGCCAGCTCTCGCCGTAGCGGAGGCGACGCTCGAGCTGGTCGATCGTGGCAGTGGCGACCTTCGATACTCCGGCCATCTGGTTCAGCTCGCCCTGGACCCGAGCGTGCCCCCACCCGGTCATGTCGACGAGGCGCTTGGCGAGGTCGGCGTTCCGCGTGCGGAGGTCGTCCTTCTGCTCGGCGACGCTCAGCGAACTCCACGCCACGAGACCGGCCTCGGTCGGAATGTCGGGCAAGTCGATCGCGAGCGTCGGGTCGTCCTCGAAGTCCGGCGACGGCGGGTCGGGCTCCGCGTCGAACTGCTGGGTGTCGAACAGCTGAACTCCGTCCTCGGTGACCGCGTGAAAAGTGATGCCGGTCGCAGTGGCCGAGACCACCGAGAACAACGAGAGCTGCTCGGCGACGTCGTCGGCGTGGATCTGCGGATCGAGCTCACCGTCGAGCTGGTCGGGCAGGTCGTCCGGTGGGCGGAGCACGTGTCGGCGCGCCTCCGCGATCTGGAACGCGTGGTGGCGCAGGCGCGGGTCGTCGGGAACGTACACGTACGCCTTCTGACTGCTCCGCCCGGCCTGCCAGCGCACGAAACGGCCGACGGCTTGGCGGAAGAACAGTTCGGTCGAGGTGGTCGTCGAGTACACGCCCACCCGCAACCGCGGGATGTCGACCCCTTCCGACACCATCCGCACGGCCACGAGCCACGGTCGGTCGTTGTGCGCGAACTCGGTGATCTTGCGTGACGCCAGCGGATCGTCGCTGACGACGACATCGGCGGTTGCGTTGAAGCGATTGCGGAGCAGTCGGGCGATGCCATGGGCGTGTTCCTGGTCGATCGCGATCACGAGCCCACCGGCGTCGCTCTGCTCGCGACGTATCTGTCGCAGGCGGTCGTGGGCCTGGCCGAGCACCGTCGGCAGCCAGTCGCCATCGAGCGACAGGGCGGTCCGCAGGCGGGCCGACGCCTGGTCGCGGGCCAACTCGTCGGCGAAGCTCGCGCGCAGCACGTCGCCCGAGGGTGTGCTCCACTCCATCTGCCCGTCGACACGGGGGAAATACACAGGCCGCACGACACCGCCATCGCGCAGCGCGTCGCCGTAGCCGTAGGTGTAGTCGGCATGGGCCAGGTCCCCGTCGGCGGTTGCGTCGTAGCGGACGAACGGGATCTTGGCGCTGTCACTCCGGAACGGCGTGCCCGACAGGGAGAGTCGTTTGGCCGAGAGCTCGAACGCGTTCCGGATTCCATCGCCCCAGGCCCGTTCGTCACCGGCATGATGAACCTCGTCGAGGATCACCATCCCGTCAGCGGCAAGGCCGCGAAGCGACTCAGCCGCCGCCGGCATCGCCACCTGCTGGTAGGTGGTGACGAGTCCGTGGACATCGCGCGCCAGACCCTGGCCCGGCCCCCAGTCGGGGTCGAGCTGCAAGCCCATCCGGTGGGCCACGAGCGACCACTGGGTCTTGAGGTGACTCGTCGGTGCCACGACGACGAGCCGCCGAAGCTCGCCGGCCAGCGTGGCCCGTGCACACGCCAGTGCGAAGGTCGTCTTGCCGGCTCCGGGCGTGGCGACGGCGAGGAAGTCGGGGCCGTCACCGGCCCGGAACAGATCGAACGCGGCGCGCTGCCAGGGACGGAGGGTGACGGTGCTCATGGGGAGCTCCGATTGTGGTCGTTGCGAGCGGAGCCGCCAACCCGACGCCGCCCGAGAACTCCGATTCGTGGTCGACCCGTTCGAACATCCCGGGCCCTGCGGTAGCGACTCCCGATGACCGGCCGGAATCCGTGTCGCGACGGCTGCGGAGACCTGCCACACTGGGGACATGCGCCGCTGACGAACCCGGACCGTCCCATCCACGCTGGAGTTCTCGCATGCCTGCATCCCTATGGTTCCACGACGTCACCGTCACCCGAGGTGCCCGTCCGATCCTCGATCACGTCGGTCTGCTCGCCGCTCCGGGGCAGCGGCTCGGCATCATCGGGCCCAACGGCGTCGGCAAATCGACGTTGCTGGCCGCGGCCGCGGGTGCTGTCACGCTCGACAGCGGTGAGGTGCGGCTCACGCCGCCGTCGGCGACCGTCGGATGGCTCCGGCAGGAAGCGGACCGCTCGGGTGAGACGGTGCGAGAGCTCCTGGCGCGCCGAACGGGTGTGGCGGAGGCTCAACGCGAGCTGGACGACGCCACGACGGCGCTGGCCGAGGCGGCTCCCGATGCCGCCGATCGGTACGACCGGGCGCTGCATCGATGGTTGTCCCTCGGAGCGGCCGATCTCGACGCCCGGATCGGGGTGACGGCCGTCGAACTCGGGATGGATGATCGAGTACTCGACCAGCGGACCACTTCACTGTCGGGCGGTGAGGCGGCGCGGGCCGGGTTGGCGGCGCTGCTGCTGTCGCACTTCGACGTGTACCTGCTCGACGAGCCGACCAATGATCTCGATCTCGACGGTTTGGAGCGGCTCGAATCGTGGGTGCTCGCGGTCGACGCTGCGATGCTGTTGGTGAGCCACGACCGCCGCTTCCTCGATCGGGTGGTGACCGACGTCGTCGAGATCGACGAGTTCTCCCACCGTGTGTCGGTCTTCGGCGGTGGTTGGGAGGCGTATCGGGCCGAGCGCGAGCGCGCCCGTCGTCACGCGTGGGAGGCGTTCGACGAGTACGAAACCAAGCGCAAGGGACTCGAACAACGCGCCCAGCAGCAGCGGGAGTGGGCGCAGCAGGGGCAGGCGAAGGTGCGCCGATCGGTCGGCGACGAACCCGACAAGAACATCCGTGCGTTCCGGATCGATCAGACCGAACAGCTGGCCGGCAAGGCGGCGCAGACGAAGCGGGCCGCCGAGCGCCTCGAGGCCGTCGACAAGCCTCGCGAACCCTGGGAGCTGCGGCTCGACATCCCGTCGACGACCCGCAGCGGCGACGTGGTATCGCGACTGTCGGGGGCCGTGGTCGAACGTGGAGAATTCCGCCTCGGACCGATCGACCTCCTCGTGTCGTACGGCGATCGGATCGCGCTCGTAGGTCACAACGGAGCCGGGAAGACGACCCTGATCGACGTGATCCTCGGTCGCGTCGTGCCCGACGACGGGGTGGCAACGCTCGGGAGCGGGGTCGTGGTCGGCGAGATCGAGCAGGTGCGGACGCAGCTCACGGGCGCCGACACGCTCATCCGCTCGTTCATCGACGCGACCGGCTGGGACGTCGGCGACGCGCGCACGCTGCTGGCCAAGTTCGGGCTCGTCGGAGATCACGTCGAGCGGGAGACCGCATCGCTGTCACCGGGGGAGCGGACGAGGGCGTCCCTCGCCCTGCTGATGGCGAACGGCGCCAACCTGCTCGTACTCGACGAGCCGACGAACCATCTCGACCTTCCGGCGATCGAGCAGCTGGAGCGGGCCCTGGACACCTTTGCCGGCACCGTGCTCCTGGTGACGCACGATCGCGAGTTCCTCGACCGGGTCGCGGTGAACCAGCGGGTCCAGCTGTCGCACGGCCGGATCGAGGGAATCGACATCTCGCCTGCGTGAGCGGGTAACACTGCAGCGTGCACCAATCGACCTCCGAGAGCGGAAGGACGCGCCGGCGCATCAGCCGTCGACGGATGCTCCTCGGTGGCGCGGCCGGCCTGGCGGTGCTGGCGGCCTGGCAGGGGTGGCTGCCGCCCACGGTCGAGCGGGTGAGCGACGTGGTGGAGCGCGCCAGAGGGAGGGAGTTGTCGGACGAAGCGAGTTTCCGGGCCGATTCGCTGTACGTCGCGCTCTACGGTCATCCCGGTTCTCCGCAACTCGGCGTGCTCGGCGAACAGGACGTGGGTGCGGCCGTCGAGCGGGCGCAGCGCGTGGCCCGCGATTACGCGGCGTTCGGACGACCGGTCGTCGCGAACGTTCGAGATCATCGCCACGGTCGCATCCGCTTCGGCCGGCGCCGACGGCGACTACTCGAACGAATTCCCCGCGGCGACGTTCCGGCCCTGGGTCGATGCGGCCGCGGACGCGGGGATGCACGTGGTCCTCGATCTGCAACCGGGCCGCGCCACGTTTCCATCGCAGCTCGCCGAGATCGAGACTCTGCTCGTCGACCCACACGTGAGCCTGGCGCTCGACCCGGAATGGCGAGTTGGTCCGACCGAACGCCCCGGGCGCGGCCGGATCGGCTCGGTCGACGGCACCGAGGTCAACGAGACGATCGACGCCCTCGACGAGGTCGTCCGCCGACATGGCCTGCCACCGAAGATGCTCGTCGTACACCAGTTCACGCCCACGATGGTGACGAATCGGTCGATCATCCGAGGGACCGAGAACGTCAAGGTCCTGTTCCAGATGGACGGGTTCGGCTCGCTTGCGCTCAAACGTGGTTCGTGGGACCGGATGATCGACGATCTGCCATCCGGCGCGGTGCTGACCGGGTGGAAGAACTTCTACGACGAGGACACACCCACGCCGTCGCCGGAGCAGACGCTCGCCCAGCAGCCGGCGCCGACGTACGTGAGCTTCCAGTAGCGGGCCGGCGAGGACCGACCGACATCACCAGAACAGCGTGCCCGTGGCGCCCTTGAACGGGCCGGTCACGTTGCCGGTGATCCATCCGCCGTAGAAGTCGCCCTCGTTGGCGTCGACCCGCTCGTCGTCGACCCAACACTCGTCGAGCGCCTGGGCGTAGAACGCCCAGTGATCGCGGATCGGCTCGAACCTCGGCGTGGGAGACGGATACGTCCAGCAGGCGGCGACGGCGACGCGGTCTCCGACGACGTCGGCGTAGTGCGCGGTGCCTTTCCACTCGCAACCGGTTCGTCGGGTGGACCGCGTGAGCAGACCCTCGTTCACGTGCTCGGCGCTGACGTAGTAGGCGGGCGCCTGACTCGTCTCGAGCACGCGAATGCAGTTCGGAGCGTCGGCGATCGTCTGTCCGCCGTGGACCACACGAATTCGCCAGTCGACACGCTCGACGGCCGGCGGGCGCGGGTAGTCCCACACCGATTCGACGGGCTTGCCGTTGGGGCCGATCGCTCCTCGGCCTCCGGCCTGCTCCAGCTCGCGTTCGCCGCGTGTGGCCATGTGCACGAGCCTACGGGGACCTCGCCGATCGGCGCCGAGCGATCACGGAACGGCGTTCGTGCTGGCGGGTGTCGTGACCGACCGTGACAGGCGGTGATCCGGGCAGGCAGATCGAGACCCTGTCACACCTCGTCGGTAGCCTCGACCCAATCGCTCATCATCCGGTGCTCGCAGCGTTCTCGCCGGCCGTCAGCGAGTGGTTCGCGTCGTCGTTCCCGTCCCCGACCCCACCACAGATCGAGGGGTGGCCGCACATCGCTGCCGGTGAACACACGCTCATCTGTGCGCCCACCGGGTCGGGCAAGACATTGACGGCGTTCCTGGCGTCGATCGATCGGCTCGTCACGACGCCTCGTCCCGCCGAGCGCTCGCACCGCACGCGGGTCCTGTACATCTCGCCGCTGCGAGCCCTCGCGTTCGACATCGAGAAGAACCTCCGGGCGCCACTCACCGGTATCGGGCTCGCCGCCGAGCGGATCGGCGAATCGTTCACCGCACCAGACGTCGCGATGCGCACGGGCGACACGCCGTCGAACGATCGTCAGAAGCTGATCCGCCGTCCGCCCGACTTGTTGATCACGACCCCCGAGTCGCTCTATCTGATGCTCACGTCGCGCGGGCGCGAGACGCTCGAGGGTGTCGAGACCGTGATCATCGACGAGATCCACGCCATGTCGACCACCAAGCGCGGCGCACACCTGGCGATGACGCTCGAACGGCTGGAAGAGGTCACCGATCGGCCGCCGCAGCGGATCGGGCTGTCGGCGACCCAGCGTCCACTCGAGGAGACCGCCCGGTTCCTCGGCGGGTACAGCGGTCCTGACTCACCGCGCCCGGTCCACATCGTCGACACCGGCGTCCGCAAGGAGCTCGAGGTCTCGGTCGTCGTGCCCGTCGAAGACATGGGGTCCCCTGGCGACGACTCGGCCCCCATGGGGCAACCGGGCGGTGCCGAGCGCCGGTCCAGTATCTGGCCGAGTGTGTACCCGCGGGTGCTCGAGCTCGTGCTCGGCCACAGGTCGACGATCATCTTCTGCAACGCCCGCCGAGCGGCCGAACGCCTCGCTGCCAAGCTCAACGAGCTCGCCGAGGAACAGGGGATCGGCGTCAATCCCGAGACCGGCCTGCTGACGGAAGAACTGGTCAAGGCCCACCACGGCTCGCTCGCCCGCGAGCAGCGGATCGTGATCGAAGACCAGCTCAAGCGCGGAACGTTGCGGGCGATCGTCGCCACATCGTCGCTGGAGTTGGGCATCGACATGGGCGCGGTCGATCTGGTGATCCAGGTCGAATCACCCGGCGCCGTGAGCCGGGGTCTGCAGCGGATCGGACGCTCCGGCCACAGCGTCGGTCAACCGAGCAAGGGCTCGATCTTCCCGAAGCACCGCAGCGACCTGATCGAGACCGCCGTCGTCGTGCGCCGAATGCTCGACGGCGAGATCGAGCACACCCGCTACCTGCGGAACCCGCTCGATGTCCTCGCCCAGCAGATCGTCGCCCACACGGCCATCACGGGCGACGTCACGGTCTCCGAGCTCGCGTCGCTGGTCCGCCGATGTGCGAACTTCCACGATCTCACCGACGAGCTGCTGGGCAACGTGCTCGATCTCCTCGCGGGCCGCTACCCGAGCGACGAGTTCTCGGAACTGCGCCCCCGCATCGTGTGGGACCGCGTCAACGACGTCATCCGGGCGCGCGACGGGTCCAAACGGTTGGCGGTCACGAGCGGCGGCACCATTCCCGATCGTGGCCTGTTCGGCGTGTTCCTCCCCGATGGCACCCGCGTGGGCGAGCTCGACGAAGAGATGGTCTACGAGAGCCGCCCAGGTGAAACGTTCCTGCTGGGCGCCTCGACGTGGCGGATCGAGGACATCTCCTTCGAACGCGTCACCGTGACCCCGGCACCCGGCCAGCCGGGAAAGATGCCCTTCTGGCACGGGGATCGCCCGGGTCGACCGCTCGAGTTGGGTCGGGCGCTCGGAGCGTTCGTCCGCGAGATCCGTGCACTGCCCGAGAACGAGGCGAGCGAGCGCCTGATCGGGCACTACGCGCTCGACGCGTACGCCGCCGGCAACGTCGTGCAGTACCTGAACGAGCAGGCCGAGGCGACCGGGGTCGTGCCCGACGACCGAACGATCGTGGTCGAACGCTTTCGCGACGAGATCGGCGATTGGCGGGTGTGCGTGCTCAGTCCGTTCGGAACCCCGGTGCATGCGCCCTGGGCGATGGCGATCGAGAAGCGGCTGGTCGAGCGATACGACCTGCCGGTCGAGACGATGTGGGGTGACGACGGCATCGTGATCCGACTTCCCGAGTCGGCCGACGAGATCGACATCGACGTGTTCATGATCGACCCCGACGACATCGACGAACTGGTGGTGTCGTCCTTGCCGCAGACGTCGCTGTTCTCGGCGCGGTTCCGCGAGTGCGCCGGCCGGGCCCTCCTCTTGCCACGCCGTCGGCCCGACAGACGGACGCCGCTCTGGCAGCAGCGTCAGAAGGCCGCCGACCTGCTCGCCGTCGCCTCGAAGTACCCGACGTTTCCGATCCTGCTCGAGACGTCGCGCGAGTGCCTCCAGGACGTCTTCGACGTGCCGGCGCTGCGCGAGGTGCTCGGCCAGTTGCGGTCACGGCAGCTCCGGCTCGTTCACGTCGACACGCGATCATCGAGCCCGATGGCGTCGAGCCTGCTGTTCAACTGGATCGCGCAGTACATGTACGAAGGCGATGCTCCGCTGGCCGAGCGCCGTGCGGCGGCACTCGCTCTCGACCGTGATCTCCTGCGCGACCTGCTCGGCGCAGAAGAGCTGCGCGAACTGCTCGACCCGGGTGTGCTCGCCGACGTCGAGCTCGAGCTGCAGTGCTTGGCCGAGGGCCGCCGCGCCCGCTCGGCCGACGAGCTGCACGACGTGTTTCGCAAGGTCGGCGACCTGACCGTCGCCGAGATCGACGTGCGTTGCGAGGGGAGCGGTGCCGAGTGGCTGACCACGTTGATCGACGAGCGGCGGGCGATCGAGATCGGGATCGGCGATGACGTTCGCTTCGCCGCAGCGGAGGACGCGGCACGCTGTCGCGACGCGCTCGGGTGCTCGATTCCGTTGGGTCTGCCGATGGCCTTCACCGATCCGGTGGCCCGTCCGCTCGAAGAGCTGGTGAGTCGCTTTGCTCGCACCCACGGCCCGTTTCTCGCTCCCGATGTCGCCCGACGGTTCAGCGCGCCCAGCGAACGGATCGAGGGCGCGATCGCGGCGCTTGCGGGCGAGGAGCGGCTGGTGCTCGGCGAGTTCCGGCCCGACGGCGTCCAACGTGAGTGGTGCGATGTCAATGTGCTGCGGCAGCTCAGACGTCGATCGTTGTCGGTGCTGCGCAAAGAGGTCGAGCCGGTCGAGCAGGACGCATTCGCACGGTTCCTGCCGCAGTGGCACTCGATCCCTGCCGAACGTCGAGGTCTGGAGGCGCTCGTCGACTCCATCGCCATGCTGGCGGGTGCGCCGATCGTTGCCTCCACGCTCGAGCGTGACGTGTTGACGTCACGGCTCCTCGGTTACCGTCCCGCTGCCCTCGACGAGCTGTGCACGTCCGGTGAGGTCGTCTGGACCGGAGCAGGGGCGATCGGGGCCCGCGACGGTCGTATTCGTCTCTGTTTCGCCGATCAGATCGGGCTCCTGGCTCCCGGCTGGGAGCACCGCGACGAGCCGGAGGGTGAGATCCACGTCGCACTTCGCCGGCTCTTGTCCGAGCGTGGAGCAAGTTTCTGGGGTGCGTTGCGAGAAGCGGCCCCCGAAGCGACCGACACCGAACTCCTGGTCGCTCTCTGGGATCTGGTCTGGGCCGGTGAGGTCACCAACGACACCCTCGCCCCGTTACGGGCGCTGCTCGCCGGCGGCGGCATCACGGGGTCGAAGCGTCCGTCTCGTCGACCGGGTGGCCGGCCCCGCCCCGGTCGGCTGACTCGCCTCGGTCCGCCGGCCGGCGCCGGTCGGTGGAGCCTCGTCCGGCCGCTCGTCGAACCCGTTCCCACCCCCACCGAATCTGCGCACGCGCAGGCGCTCCAGCTCCTCGAACGCCACGGAGTCATCACGCGGGAGGCCGTGCTCGCCGAGGGGGTGCAAGGCGGTTACGCATCGGTGTACGGCGTCCTCAAGGTGCTCGAAGAGAGGGGCCGAACCCGTCGCGGCTACTTCGTCGCCGGTCTCGGAGCTGCTCAGTTCGCGCTGCCGGGCGCCGTCGAGCGGCTCCACGGCACCCGCGATGCGGTCGATGTCGAACTCGATGCCGACCGGGTTCCGTCCCCGATCGTGCTCGCGGCGACCGACCCGGCTCAGCCGTACGGTGCGGCTCTGTCGTGGCCTGACAGCTCGGGCCGACCGGCACGGAGCGCGAACGCTCTGGTGGTGCTCCGCCAGGGGACACCGCTGGTCTGGTTCGATCGGCGCTCCCACCACGTGGTGATGTTCGAGAGTGGAGCGGCCGATGATGCGTGGGCCGGCGCATTGGCCGGGCTGGTGACGACGGGCCGCGAACGAACCGTCGAGGTTCGCAAGGTCGATGGTGGTTCCGTCACCGAACCAGTCGCAGCTGCGCTCCGTTCGGCCGGATTCGTCGACGGGTACCGAGGGCTCGTGATCCGGAGCTGACCGGTCAGTTCGCCTCGTGGCCGATGGCGAGTACGGCCCGGTCGCGACCCTGCTGCTTGGCGAGGTACAGAGCCCGGTCGGCTTGTTCGATCGCCAAGATCAACTCGTCGCCGTCGGCACCGGCGATGCCGACCGACACGGTGATGTTGGCCCCGTTCGGGAGGTTGATCCCTCGTGCGGCTCCCACAAGGCGGTCAGCCACACACTGTGCTTCGTCGATGTCGGCGCCGGGGAGCAACACGCAGAACTCTTCGCCTCCGTAGCGGTACACGACGTCGTCTGTTCGCACGTGGTGTGCGAACACGGTGCCCAACCGTCGGAGCACGTCGTCGCCGGCTTGATGACCGTACTGGTCGTTCACGCCCTTGAAATGGTCGACGTCGATCATGATGACCGACGTCGGACCGTCCGTCCCGCGCGCTTCGACGTCATGGTCGAGGCGTCGGCGGTTGGCGAGTCCGGTCAGCCCGTCGCTCCAGGCAAGCGCTTCGAGCTCCTCGGTCTCCGGGCGGCGCCAGAGGGTGTTCGTCAACGCCGCGCCGCCGAGAATCACCAGTGACACGGCGGCGACCATCAGCAAGGCGTACGACGGACCGTCCGAGCCGTCTCCGACCGGCGCCACGGCTGACGGCGTGGCAGCGATGCGCAACAGGTCGTCGATGGCGGCTTCGTAGACGACCGGTTGTGGCACCACGGGGACCGAAGATGCGGCGATGCGGGCGTTGCTGGGCAGCCGTTCGAGCGTGGACTCGATCGCCGGGGTGAGGACCACGCCCAGACCCTGCAGTTGGACGAGGGCAGCCTGGCCCTGGCCGTCGATCGAACGCAGTTGCGCGTGGACGGCCGCCAGGTCGGTCGGTGAGATCGTGGTCTCCGGATCGGCGAGTGCAACGAGCGCCACCTCCTCGGCGAGCAGTTCCGCAGCGTCGGTGGCGAGCATCCGAACCGCCTGGGCGCCGTCGATGGATGCCGACGCGTACCCCATCGGGATGAGCGCAGCCGTCGCGACGGTCGCAACGAGGGCGTGGCGTAGTTTCGGCATCACCAAGCAGATCGGCTGATCGGCCGTGAATCTTGAGCACTTGGGAGCGCCGCCACGGCGCCGACGGTCGGCGAGCGAGCCGACCGGGTGACGTCAGGTGTCGGGGTTGACGGCGCGCAGGCCGGCCCACGCCAGAGCGCTGACCTCGCGGGCGATCTCGTCGGCGTCGAAGGACTCACCGAGTCCGACGAGCCGGCGGCTCGCACCTTCGGCAAGGCCGACGAGGGCGTGGGCCAGGGTGATGCGGTGTTCGGGAGCGATGTCGACCGAGATCAGCGGCGCGATCGCGGCTGCGGCATCGTTGGTGATGCGTCGGATCTGGGCGCTGAACTCACCGTCGTGGCGTGCGCTGCCACCGAACAGGAGCATGAACTCGTCGTGGCGTTGCTCGACCCAGCGGAAGTACGCCTGGAATCCGCGTTCGGTCTGCTCTTTGCCATCGGTCGCGTCGGCAGTGGCCTTGGCGATTGCGTCGAGCATGCGGACGCCGACCTCGCCGAGCAATGCGCTGTACAGATCGCTCTTGGAGTCGAAGTGTTGGTACAGCACCGGTTTGGTCACCCCGGCGGCCTCTGCGATGTCGTTCATCGACGCGCCGAAGTAGCCGGATCGACCGAAGACGTCGATCGCCACGTCGAGGATTTGCTCCCGGCGGGCGTCAGCGGAGAGACGCGGCGTATTCATTGGTTACCGAAGGGTAATCGAACTAGTACCCGCGCTCCACATCATCTCGCTCGGCGGCCTTGACGGCGTAACCGAGCACGATGCTGGGGGCCAGGAGGACGAACGACACGACGAGCGTGGCAACGACGAGCGTGGCCATCGTCGGCGTGAAACCGAAGAGGAAGGCCAGCACGAACAACGAGACCGCCAGTGCCAGCACCAGGTAGCCGACCCGGTTCGCCAGGAGTGTCCAGTGCGCGACACGTTGCCGGCGGGCACGCACAGGATCAGTCGGTCGGTCCGACGGTTGGGCCATAGTGTGCGTGCATGGTACGGGTTGAGGAGCGTTCTGACGTGGCGCCGGGCGTCTGGACGATCACGCTCGATCGGCCCGAGCGGCGCAACGCCGTCGACCACGACACACTCCTCGCGCTGCTCGACGCCCAGCGTTCGGTCGCGGACGCACGCGTCGTCGTGCTGACCGGCACGCCGCCGGCGTTCTGCGCCGGCGCCGATCTGGCCGGAGTCGAACAGGGCGTCTACGCCGGCGACCTCGATCGCGTGCTGCGCGGGTTCACGACGCTGCCCGGCCCGGTGATCGCTGCGATCGACGGTCCGGCGCTGGGTGCCGGCGCGCAGCTCGTGTCGGTCTGTGACCTGCGCGTTGCCACGGCGCAGAGCATCGTCGGGGTACCCGCTGCCAAGGTCGGGCTCGTGATCGACCCCTGGACGATCGACCGCATTCGCAGCGAGTTCGGTGTCGCGATCACCCGCGGCATGCTGTTGGCGGCCGAAACCTTCACCGGGCAGCGGCTGTTCGACGCCGGAGTGGTGCACCGCCTGGGCGCGCTGGACGATGCGATGTCGTGGGCCGCCGACATCGCAGTCCTCGCACCACTGTCGATCGCGGCGCACAAGGTCGCGCTCGACGCCGATGGTTCCGACTCGGCCCATGAACGTTTCGCGACCCTCAGGAAGCAGGCGTGGGCGAGCGACGACGCCGACGAGGGTCGCACGGCCTTCCTCGAGAAGCGCCGGCCCGTGTTCCGTGGCCGATAGCGGGCCGATGCGCGAGACTCAGCCGGTGTCGATCGCCGGGGACCACGACCCGTCTTCCGAGATGCCGTCTACGACGGCGGTTCCGGACACGGTGTACCACTACAGCGAAGACGGCGGTATCACCCGCTTCGCGCCCCACGTGCCATCGGCCAATCCGAGTCACCCACCTGCGGTGTGGGCGATGGATGCAGCCCATTCTCCGTTGTATTGGTTCCCGCGGGATTGCCCGCGGATCAGTGTCTGGGCGAACGACGAAGCGCAGCAGGCGACGCTGACCGAATCGTTCGGTACCGATGCGTCACGGATCTGTGCGGCCGAGTCACGGTGGATCGAGGGCATCCGCAGCGCTCGGGTCTACCGCTACGCCTTCGACGGCGCCCAGTTCGCACGGTGGATCGAGGCCGACGGGCTGTACATCTCCGACGAGGTCGTGCATCCACGAAGTGTCGACGTGCTCGATGACCTGTTGGCGTTGCACGCGGCCGCCGAGATCGAGCTGCGCTTCACACCCAGGCTCGGCACGCTCACGGACCGAATGGTTGCCTCCGGCCTACCGTTCAGCTTCGTCCGGATCCGCGACGCCCGCCGTTGAGTGAGTTCAGATGCCGGCCGGGAGCAGCCGGTTGACGTTCTGGTAGAAGAAGTAGAGGGCGACGAGGAACGGCAGGACCCCGAGGGTGACGCCGACCCAGACCCGCCGGAATCTCTTGGCGATCTGGTAGGCGACGAAGGAGATCAGCGCCAACACCAGCGCCCAGAGGGCGATCTGCGGGAAGGCGCCGGCGTCGTCGAACCAGCCCTCTTCGAATGCGTCGATCGGCGTGGGTGTATCGGCGGTGCCGGCGGGCGCCGATGTGGCCGACTCGGAGACGGCTGAACCGTCGGCCGCGTCGACGGACGTCGATCCGGAGTCGACGTCGCGGTCGGTGTCGATGATCGGTCCTTCCGAACCATCCTGGGCAGGAGCGTTCGGCTCGCCGGCGGGCGGGGTGACCTCGATCTCCGCTGACTCGGTGGCTTCGGTGGCAGCTGCCGTGAGCACCGGGTCGTCGCCGGGGATCGGCGCGTCGTCCGGGTCGGCCTCGAGTGAATAGAACGTCGGGACGCCGACGTTCGCCGACTTGGCCGGATTGAGCACGCTGTGCACCACGATCCGATCGCGAGCGGTGTACTTCGGATGGCATGACGTCAGCGTGAGCTCGGCGATGCTCGGATTGGTGGTGGCGACGACCCAATAGTCGGAAGCCGAGACCACCTCGACGTGCGTGACCTCGTAGACGAACCGGTCACCGTTGAGGAGCGTGGTGATGATCTCGTCGCCCGCGGACAGCCGGTCGACGTCATAGAACGGGGCGCCATAGGTGGTTCGGTGGCCGGCGATCGCCGCGTTGCCGAGTTGACCGGGCAACGGCGTGTCGGGGTAGTGCCCCGGACCGTCCTTCAGGTCGTTGAGCGCGACGCCTGGGACCACGATGTCGTCGCGCCCGATCCTCGGGATCTCGAGCCTCAGCAACGGGTCGCCACGGAATGGCTGCGGAATCGGGTCCTGCACGACCGCTGCTTGGGAGAGATCGACCGCCACCGGAACGGCTGCGGGGTCGGATCCGGTGCTCGGCACCTGCCCCTGCGGTGCCGTCGAGACGTCGGTGTCGGGGCGCACCGCTGGATCGTTGAGGGTTGTGGGGCCGGCCGCTTCGGTCTCGACCTCCGGGTCGGTGCCGACATCGCCGGTCGAATCACCGCGGACTGGCTCGGTGTCCGCACCCGGTGTGGCCGTGTCGGATCCGCCGAACTCGCCCAGGAGTTCCTCGAACTCGTTCTCGAGTTGATGCTGGGCACGTGCGGTCTCGATGCCGGTACCCCACAGCTGGTAGGCGACGAACCCGAAGATCAGAAGGCCGGTGGCGATCAGGACCTTGCCGGTGCCGCCGACATAGAACCGCCAGTCCCGCGGCTGCGGTGGACGATCCCACCGGCTGACACGTGTGTGCCGTCGGCGCGGCCCGTCGGTGGTGTCGTCGGCGCGATGGTCGCCGTCGGCAGAGCTGCCGCCATCCGCTGAGCTGTCGTCGACGGTGGGGTCGTGGTGAGCGCGCTCATGAGGAGCGTCGTCGACCCCGTCGGCCGCCAGCTGGTCGGTCACGTGTTCACGATACTGCTTGTGCGGTTGCGCGGTTCGTCACGGTGACCCGACGTTCGCGCAGAGCGCCGCCGCGTGGAGGCCGGCCCGTCGACGGGTCACGGCAGTAGCGTGGCAGCTGGCCTATGACGCGACCCGACGACGAGCGACGACCCGACGAGCCAGCCGTCGCGCTCGACGAGGTCGTCGCCGTGCTCGGCGGCTTCCCGGTGCTCGCAGGCGCCACGCTTCGCGTCGACCGTGGCGAAATCGTGCTGCTCAGCGGCCCCAATGGCGCCGGCAAGACGAGCTTGCTGCGCTTGTGCGCCGGACTGCTGTCGGTCGAACGCGGCAACGGGGCGATCTTCGGGCTCGACCTCGCGTCCCGCCGCGACGCGATCCGTCCGCGGGTCGGCCTGCTCGGCCACCGGAACGGCCTGTACGACGACCTGTCCGTGTCGGAGAACGTGTCGTTCTGGGGTGCCACGGTGGGCGCATCCGACGACGAGGTCGGTGCTGCGATGGCCCGGATGGGAGTCGATGGCCGACTTCGGGACGTACCGGTGCGCAAGCTCTCGGCGGGTCAGAAGCGGCGTAGCGCGCTGGCCTGTCTGGTCGCCCGGCGCGCCGAGTTGTGGCTGCTCGACGAACCGCATGCCGGTCTCGATGCGGCCGGACGCGACGAGCTCGACGCCGTGCTCCGCCAGGCCGTTGGGTCCGGTGCCACCGTCATGGTCGCGAGCCACGAGCTCGAACGGGCCGGATCGCTCGCCGATCGCATCGTCGACGTGCAGGGCGGCCGGATCGGATCCGCCACGGACGGCGGGCGAGCATGAATCCCGCCGCACGTTGGCGCATTGCCCGACTCGTCGCCGGCAAGGACCTGCGCATCGAGTGGCGCAGCAAGGTGCTGATCAACCAGGTACTGCCGTTCGCGGGCGTCACCATGATCATGTTCGCATTCGCGCTCGACGCGTCCGACGTGCTCGAACGGGTCGCGCCGGGCCTGATCTGGCTGGCGACGCTGTTCAGTCTGCTCGTGCTGGTGCAGCGGTCCTTCGCTGTGGAGGTCGATGACGGGGCGCTCGACGCGCTCCGTGTCGCCGGCGTCGACCCGGTCGCGATCTTCTGGGGGAAGTCGTTGGCGCTCGCGGCGCAGCTCGCCGTGCTGGAAGTCGTGCTGCTGGTGTCGGCGGTCCTGCTGTACGGCGCTGCGGTTCCGATCGGAGGTGTCGTGCTGTTGGTCACAACCCTCGTCGCCGCTACCGCTGGGCTCGCTTGCGTCGGTACGCTGTACGGAGGCCTCACCGCCGGTTTCTCGGGTCGCGAGACGTTGCTCCCGCTGCTCATCCTTCCGGTGGTGGCGCCCGTCCTGATCGGGGCGACACGAGCGGTGGAATCAGCGCTCGGCACCGGCGGGGTGGCGCTCTCGGAGGGCTGGCCGTGGATCGGCCTGCTCGCCGTCTTCGCCGTCGCGTTCGGAGTCGGCGGTGCTCTGGCGTTCGGTCCCTTGATCGAGGAGTCCAACTGAATCTCAGGCCGCACGACCCGCCACACCGACCGGAAACGGATCCGATGACGACGACCTCCACCGAACCGATCGCCGACGAACCGACCGGCACCCGACGGCACGGTACCGGCACCACGGCCACACGGCTGCTGGGCATCGCGACGATCATCACCATGGCGTGGCTCGTGGCGTTCGGTCTCGGATTCTCGCCCGCCGATCGCGACCAGGACGAGGCCGTCCGCATCTTGTACGTTCACGTGCCGACCATCTGGTTGGCGTACCTGGCGTTCGTCGTGACGGCCGCGTGCTCGGGTCTCTACCTGTTCACCAAGAAGCATTCCCTCGGCTTCGACCGCGTCGCCGGTGCGAGCGCCGAGATCGGAGTCGTGTTCATGGCGGTCACCCTTGCCGTCGGCATGATGTGGGGCCGGATCACCTGGGGTGTCTTCTGGCAGTGGGATGCTCGTCTGACCACCACGGCCCTGCTGTTCGTGTCCTACATCGGCTACCTGGCCGTCCGCAACCTCGGTGGCAGCCACGATCAGCGGGCGAAGCGGAGCGCCGTCGTCGGGCTGCTCATCGTGTTGGAGATCCCGCTCGTGCACTTCTCGGTGCGGATGTGGCGCAGTCTCCACCAGGAGGCCAGCGTGCTCGACACCGACGGCGACATCGACATGGACGGCCTGATGCTGTTCAGTCTCTTCGTGGGTGTCGTGGCGTTCACACTGCTCTATGTCTGGCTCCTGCTCCACCGCAGCCGGGCCCTCGCCATGCAGGACATGCTCGATGATCAGGGGCTCGATGCGGCCCTGGCCGCCAGGCAGGCCGAGGGGGCCGCAGGATGACCGGGATGATCGCGGTCGAGCATGCGGGTTACATCTACGGCAGCTACGTGTTGACGTTCGCCGTCGTCGGCGCGTTCGCCTGGCGGACCGTCCGCAACGCACGCAAGCTCGGTGACCAGATCGACGACGCCGACAAGTATTGGACCTGAACGGATCGACATGACCGACCTCACCCCCCGCACCGGTCAGGACGACCTCACCGTTCCGGCACCCCGACGCCGCCGGGTCGTACCGATGATCGTGCTCGGCCTCGTGCTCGTCGCCGGAGGGATCATCGTCACGCAGTTCCTCCGGTCGGCGGTCGACTACTACTGCAACGTCGACGAGATCGGTAGCCGATCGGGCTGCGACGCCGATCGGCGCCTTCGGCTGCAGGGAGTGGTCGAGCGTGGCACGGTGGTGTCGACGGGCGGAGACACGGCGTTCGACATCTCGTTCAACGACGAGGTGGTGTCGGTGTACTACGACGGCGAGCCCGGTGGCATCTTCAAAGAGTGCATCCCGGTCGTCGTGCACGGGAACTTCGACTCCTCGACCGGAACGTTCCTGGGCGATCGGGTCGAGGTCAGGCACTCCGACGAGTACGTCTCGGTGAACGACGAGCGCCTGAACGAGGCCGATGCGCTCGCCGTCGCCTGTGACTCGGGATCCGCCTGACGAGATGTTGGCCGTCAGCCCGAATGGTGCGCTCGGTCACGCCGGCCTGCTGCTGGTGCTGGCTGCGTCCTGTATCGGGGCGCTGTCGACCGGGTTCGCAATCGTCACCGGGAACCGGCGCGGGGTCCGCCAGGGCCCCACCTACGCGTGGCTCATCCTCGCCGGCGCGTTGGTCGCCGTGATCGCGATGCAGCGAGCGCTCGAGATGCGCGACTACTCGATCGCCTACATCCAAGATGTCGGCTCACGAAGCACACCGGGGATCTACAACGTCGCGGCGATGTGGAGCGCGCTGGAGGGATCACTCCTGCTCTGGGTGCTCGTGCTCGCCGGGTTCACCGCAGCGGTCGCCTGGCGGTTCCGGTCGCGGGCCGACGACGAACTCGTCGCCTGGGCACTCGTCGTGATGTTCGTCGTGACGGCGTTCTTCGCGCTCGTCACCTTCGGTCCGGCGAATCCGTTCGCTGCCGGGGCCGAGGTCGCCCGCAACTTCGACGGTGCCGGCCCCAATCCGCTGCTGCAGAACCACATCCTCGTCCTGTTCCACCCGCCGATCCTGTACCTCGGCTACGTCGGTTTCACGGTGCCGTTCGCGTTCGCGATCGCTGCGCTGATCACCGGGCGTGTGGGCGAAGGTTGGCTGATGGAGACGCGTCGATGGGCGTTGTTCTCGTGGGGTTTCCTGACGATCGGCATCCTGCTCGGTGGGTGGTGGAGCTACGAGGTCCTGGGGTGGTCCGGCGTGTGGGCCTGGGATCCCGTCGAGAACGCCTCCCTGTTGCCGTGGCTCACGGGCACCGCCTACATCCACTCCGTGTTGGTGCAGCAGCGACGGGGCATGCTCCGTGTCTGGAACCTGAGCCTGCTCGTTGCCACGTTTGCGTTGACGATCCTCGGCACGTTCCTGACCCGATCCGGAGTGATCAACAGCGTGCACGCATTCGCGGCGGGGCAGATCGACGGCTATCTGCTCGGATTCTTCGCGATCGTCACCGTGGTCTCGCTCGGTCTGATCGCCTGGCGCGGCGACCGCCTCCGCTCACCCGGCGTCATGGATTCGCCGATCTCCCGCGAGGGCGCGTTCCTGGCCAACAACGTGATCTTCACCGTGTTCGCGTTCGTGGTGCTGCTCGGCACGGTGTTCCCCCTGATCGTCGAAGCGGTGCAGGACCGTCGAACGGTCGTCGGAGCCCCGTACTTCAACAGTTTGTCGATGCCGATCGGCATCGCACTCCTGTTCCTGATGGCGGTCGCACCGATCCTCCCCTGGCGAAAGGCGTCCGAGGAACTCCTCCGGACACGGTTGTACTGGCCGGCGTGGTTCGGCGCCGGTGCGCTCGCCGTGGCGGTCGCACTCGGAGCCGACGGTCTGGCACCGTTGATCGCGATCACGTTGGCCGGTTTCGCCGCAGGCGCGGCGATGCGCCAGATCATCCTCGCGACCCGCCGTCAGGGGTGGCGCGGGCTCGTCGGCCGTGCCAACGGCGGGATGGTGGTGCACCTCGGCGTGATCATGGTTGCGGTCGCACTCGTCACGTCGAGCGCCTACACCGAGTCGACCGAGCTCCGCCTCCGGGCCGGTGAGGAGGTCGCCTGGGGCGGCCATACGTTCGAACTGGTCGACGTCGTGTCCGAACGTGACGACCGCACCGAGGTGGTGCGCGCGAACGTCCGCCTCGATGGCGGGCAGGCCTACGGACCGGCGATCACGACGTTCCTCCAGATGGGGCAGCCGATCGGCACGCCGAGTGTCCGTACCGGGTTGACCCATGACGTGTACTTCACGATCGCCGGAACGAACACCCCGATCGTGGGTGGTGACGAGGCGACGATCGAGGTCTTCAAGAAACCACTGATCCTGTGGATGTGGATCGGTGGTCTGCTGATGGCGGTCGGCACGGTTCTGGCGGCCTTCCCCGGCACTCGGCGCCGCGATCCGCTCGCCCCGGTGTCGGCTCGGGTTCCCGAACCGCTCGGGACAGCGCCCGAGTTGCCGTCGGGGCCGTCGCACACATCGCCTCCGGCCGACCGCGTGCCCGACGCCGACGTGGCGGACGACGCGTCGCACCCGGAGGTGATCGCTGGTGACTGACACCCTGACCGAACGCCCGCCACCCGACGATTCGCCCCGAGGGCGCCGGCGTGTCGCACCGCTCGTGGTCGGCGCCGTCGCCATGGTGCTCGCCGGCCTGTTCTTCATCCTGGTGTCGTCCGATTCGTCGCCGGGCGAGTCGGCGAGCTCACCGTTGTTGGGCAACCCGGCCCCTGGTGCCGTCGGTGTGTTCGCTGACGGGACCGAGTTCGACCTGTCGCGACGCAAGGGCAGCTGGGTCGTGCTCAACTTCTTCACCCACAACTGCGTCCCGTGCATCCGCGAGCATCCCGATCTCATCGAGTTCGTCGACCAACAGCGGTCCCTGGGCGTCGATGGCGCCGAGTTCTACTCGATCGTCAGAGACAGCACCCACGAGGAGGTCGACGCCTTCTTCGTCGAACGTGGCGGTGATTGGCCCGTCGTGTACGACACCGACTTCGAGTTCGTCAACCAGTTCGGTGTTGCGCTCGTGCCCGAGACCTGGATCATCGATCCGAACGGTTTCGTACGGCGTCGGATCATCTCCGAGGTCCAGGCCGACGAGCTGAGCCAGTTGATGCAGTCGCTGCGCGAAGGCGCAGCATGAATCGCTCCGAGCTGAATCGGCGGGCGAAACGTTGGCCGGGCTGGATTGCGTTGTTGTTCGTCGTGGTCGGCCTCGTGGCGTACGGTGCCACCCGGGATACCGGGCCGAGAACGCCCGACGAGCGGATCGAGTCGATCTCCAAACGGCTGGCCTGTCCGGTCTGTCAGGGCGAGAGCGTCTACGAGTCCCGCAACACGGCATCGAATCAGATCCGTGTCGCCGTGCGGCAGGCGGTCAACGAAGGTGCGCTCACCGACGAGGAGATCATCGCCGACGTCACCGTCAGCTACGACGGGGAGGAGCTGCTCGTCCCGACGGCGGACGGGATCGAGGCGTTGGCGTGGGCGCTGCCGGCGACGGCGTTCGTCGTCGGCGTGGGTGGTCTGACGATCGCGTTCCGTCGATGGCAGTCGGCCGCTCGTCAACTCGGCTCGGCGACCGACGATGACTACGCTCTCGTCGCCGCGGCACTCCAGGAGGATGTGCACGACGGTGGCGGGGTGCGGCACGAGTCCGACGATGAACCCTGATCAGCTCGCGTCACTCGAAGAGGAACGCCGGTTTCTGTTGCGGTCCCTGTCGGATCTCGATCGTGAACACGAAGCCGGCGACGTCGACGAGGACGACTATCGCGAACTGAAGGACGGCTACACGGTGCGTGCGGCTGCCACGTTGCGATCCATCGAGGAGGGCCGAGACGCGCTGCCGGGTCCGCCACCTGTCAACTGGCCTCGGCGGATCGGTACCGCAGCCGTGATGGTTCTGCTGATCGTGGTGGTGTGGTGGGCGCTGAGCTCCTCGTCGGCGCAGCGACTTCCCGGTCAGGAGATCTCGGGCCTGGATCCACGTGATCAGCGTCAACTCGTGCTGGCCCAGGCTCGTGCGATCCAGGCGCAGCAACCGGCGGCCGCTGCAGCGCTGTACGAGCAGGTGCTCGAGGAGCAGCCCGACGATGTCGAGGCGCTCACCTACCGAGGCTGGACGCTGACCTTGTCGTTGATCGGCGAGACCGACACCGACCAGATCACCTCGACGCTGCGAGAGTCGGTCGAACTGCTGACGACGGCGATCGACATCGATCCGGCGTATCCCGATCCGCACTGCTTCCTCGGCATCGTGCAGGGTCGGTTCCTCGAGCAGGCCGAAGCCTCGCTTCCGTACCTCGACCGATGCCTGGAGCTCAACCCACCTGCCGACATCCGGGGTCTCGTCGAGGGTTTCCGAGCATCGATGAGCGACGTCGTCGCGGCCGACGACGAATAGTGTCGGTCCCATGACCGGCGCTGCGCCACCTCCGCCTCCGCCACCCGGGACGCCGCCGGGAAGCCCCCCTCCTCCGCCACCCCCACCGGGAGGCGGACCACCATCGCCCCCGGGAGCGTTTCCACCGAGCCCGCCGGGACCCCCGCCACCCCCGCCTGGCGGTGGCCCGCCTCCGCCCGGCGTGCCCGGATATCCGCCGAACTACGGGCCGGCTCCCGCACCGGGTCGCAACGGCCTGGCGGTCGCCTCGCTCGTGCTCGGCATCATCTCGATTCCGATGTGCTTCCTGTTCGTCCCAGGCCTGCTGGCCCTGATCTTCGGCATCATCGCACTCAACCAGATCAAGGGGAATCCGGGGCAATCGGGCCGCGGGCAGGCGATCGCAGGGCTGATCATGGGCGGAATCTCGCTCGCCTTCATCGTGCTCGCGATCGTGCTTGCGGGCGACGCGTCGTTCGAGTTCGAGTCGTCGCTCCTGGCTCTGATGTAGCCGTCGGAGGGTGCGGTCAGGTGACCGGGGGCGGCCACACCTTGACGTGGACGATGTCGCCCTTCGTGTTGCGCTTCAACACCCAGATGGCGGCTTTGCGCCAGTCGGGCGGCGTGCTCATCTTCATCCCCCGGCGGACGAGCGCCTGCATGGTCGCCGGAATGATGTCGCCGTGGGTCGACAGCACCGATCGGACCGGCAATTCGCGGAGGAGATCGAGCACTCCCTCGAACGGCTCGCCTTCGCACAACCGCTGATCGACCTCCACCTCGGATCCGGTCATCTTCGCGAGCGGCTCGAGCGTCTGGATGCAACGGACGTACGGGCTGCTGACCAGCGTCGACGTGTCGAGCTTGGCGAGGCGCTCACCCACCAGCTCGGACTGCTTCCAGCCCTTCTTGCTGAGCGGCCGGTTGAGGTCGTCGTCGGTCCAGAGGCGCCGCTCTCCTGCCTTCGCGTGTCGGACGACGAACAGATGAGCCACGTCACTCTCTCGTTGCCGATTCGCCGGTCAGTTGTCGATGGCGAGAGGTCAGCCCGCGAACCAGCAGGATGAATGCTGCGGCGCCCGCCAGCGCAACCACCGCACCGACGATCGTGGCCCGTTGATCGTCGATGATCTGCTGGGCCAGATCGCGCTCGGAGGCGCCGAAACTGAAGCCGCTGCTGCTCTCGATCACCAGCAAGACGATCGGGATCACGCTGTACAGGAGGAACCAGAGCGGCACGACCGGAGAGACCGGGACCGACTTCCACTCGCCGCCGATCGGGACGTCGGGTTCCGAGGCCTTCCAGAGTTCGCGGAACATGAGGAACGGAATGACGAACAGGAGCGGCGGCAGCAACCAGCCGCCGATCGCCCAGCCGGGCCCCCACGTCGTGCCGCGATGGAGCGTCCGAAGGTTCTTCGCAATGCGGAACATCCAGACGACGGTGAGCACGGCCGTCGCCAGTGTGGCCACTGCCTGGACCGTCGTCATCAGGAGATAGGGGGCCGCGCCTTGCACGAACTCATCGGTGCTGATGACGTCGTCGAGCAGCGCCTCGGCGTCGCCCTGTGCGGCTTGTGATGCCCACACCGTGATGAGCGACACCGCCGCGCTGATGGATGCGAGCGCGACGGTCGCGGTCGCCAGTTTGCCGACCCGCTGCAACGGGACCGAGCCCATCGGAGTGGGCGTGTAGCCGACGTAGCCGGGAGGTGCCGTCAGGTTCGGAGGCGGGGGAGGCGGAGGAGACGACGGAGACGACGGAGACGAGTGACGGAGACGGCGGTGGCGGTGATGGTGGCGGCGGTGGTGGCGGCGGCGGCGGTGGTGGTGATGATGGCGGTGGAGGTGGCGACGTCGAGGGTCTCGCCGGGTCCGGGGGCGACGGCACGTCGGTCACAGCCCGGAACGGTAGTGGTCAGGGCCTGCGTCCGTGAATCCCGAGATCAACCCCAGCCCATTGCGTGGAGTTCGTCGTCGTCGATCCCGGCCGCATGGGCGATCTCGTGGATGACCGTGACATAGATCTCCTCGGTCAGCTCGTCGAGGTCGTCGCACATGTCGCAGAGCGCAGCACGGTAGATCGAGATCACGTCGGGGGCTTCGTGGCCACTCCGTTCGGTGTGGGGGGTGCCCTCGTAGAGACCGAGGAGCGACGGCTCGTCGGGGTGGCGGTCATGCACCTGGATGACCACGTTGTCGAGCACGGGAACCAGTTCGTCGGGCAGGTCGTCGATCGACTCGGCGACCAACCGCTCGAATCGGTATCGCGGCAGGAGCTCCACCGATGTCCGAACCTAGATCACCTTGAGCTGGGGGGAGAAGATCTTCTTCGGCTTCAGCTCGACCGCGATCCGCTCGGCGATCGCACGGAAGGCCTCGGCCGACTCGCTGTCGGGATCGACGGCCGCGATCGGCCGGCCCTCGTCACCACCTTCGCGCAGTGCCGACACGAGCGGGAGTTGGCCGAGCAACGGGACGCCGAGTTCGTCCGCGAGTTCCTGGCCGCCACCCGACCCGAAGATCTCGTAGCGCTTGCCGTCGTCACCCGTGAACCACGACATGTTCTCGATGATCCCCTTCACGGGCAGGTTGACCTTCTCGGCCATGGCAGCCGACAGCCGGGCGACCTTCTGTGCGGCCGGCTGGGGTGTCGTGACCACGAAGACCTCACCGCGTGGCAGGTACTGGCTCAGGCTGATCGCAATGTCACCGGTCCCCGGGGGCATGTCGATCAGCAGGAAGTCGGGTTCGTCCCAGTAGACGTCGGTGAGAAACTGTTCGAGTGCCTTGTGGAGCATCGGGCCACGCCAGATCACGGCTTCGTTCTCGGGTGCGAAATACCCCATCGAGATGCAGCGCACTCCCCACATCTCCGGCGGCACCAGCATCTCGTCGATCACGGTCGGCGGTCGGTCGGTGCCCAGCATGCGTGGGATCGAGTAGCCGTAGATGTCGGCGTCGACGACGCCGACGGTGTGGCCCATCTGCGCCAGGGCCACGGCGAGGTTCGTCGTGATGCTCGACTTGCCGACGCCACCCTTGCCCGACGAGATCAGCAGCGGGCGGGTCTTCGAACCTGGCTGGGCGAACGGGATCGCACGACCTTCGGAGTGGCCGTGCGCCTGCTGTGAACCGGCCGAGCCTGCCGCATCGCCGTGCAGCGTCCGTCGGAGGTTCTCGCGTTCGTCGTCGGTCATGACGGTGAACTCGAGGTCGACGGATCGGACACCGTCGAGCGACTCGACCGCCGAGGTGACGCGGTTCGTGATCTCGTTGCGGAGCGGACAGCCCGCGATCGTCAGTGCGACGAGGATTCGGGCGGTTCCGTCATCGTCGAGGTCGGCTTGCTTGAGCATGCCGAGGTCGACGATCGACCGGTGGAGTTCCGGGTCCTGCACCGGGCGCAGGGCTTCGACGAGCAGATCGTTCATCATCTCCGCCAGTCTGGCGAACCGCACTGCCATTTACACTACGTCGGTAGTACAATTCCGGGATGGGTACGAACGCCGGTTTCACCGCGACCGTGTCGGCGATCACCGACGCCTTCGGTGATCCGACGCGTCGGAGCATCTACCTCTTCGTTCGCGAACGCGGTGGCGACGACGGCCTCACCACCGCGGTGGTCGCCGACGAGGTCGGGGTGCACCCGAACGTCGCACGCCATCACCTCGACAAGCTTGCCGCAGGCGGGTACCTCGAGGTCCACACGGGCAAGTTGGCCGGTGGTGGCGCCGGGCGGCCGTCGAAGCGCTACTCGGTTGTGGCCGGGGCCATCACCGAGTTTCCGGTTCGCAGTGACGACCTCGTGCTGTCGCTGCTCGGTCGGGCCCTGACCAAGCTGTCGCCCGGCGTGGCCGAATCCATGGCCGAGGAGATCGGCGCCGAGTACGGCCGGGCGATGGCCGCCGGTCTGAACGGTGACACACTCGAACACGGCCACCGGTCGATGCGGTCCGCGATCCAGGCGGTCGCCGATGCGTTGACGGCACACGGGTTCGCTGCCCACGCAGAGAGCCGCAACGACCAACTCCGGATCATCAGCGACCATTGCCCGTTCGGTGATGTCGCGATCGAGAATCCCGTGATCTGCGCCGTCGACCGCGGGATGGTGCGCGGCATGTTGAGCGAGCTCACCGACGTCGAGTTCGGCGACGTGACGACCGAGTCGAGCCTGCCCGCCGGCGACACGTTCTGCAGCACCGCCCTGTGATCGACCGGGGATCAGCCGGCTCGGTTTCCGAGACGCCAGCGGACCTCGTGGCGGTCGTCGGCAGTCTGCGGCGAGCGTCGGTGAACGCCGCGGTCGCCCGTGCTGCGGTGTCGGTCGCGACCCGGGCGTCGCTGACGATTCACGAGGTGTCCGACGTGCCCTTCTACGACGGTGACGTCGAAGTCGCCGGCCTCCCGCCGGCCGTCGAACGATTGAACGACGCCGTCGCCGCGAGCGACGGGTTGTTGCTCTTCTCACCCGAGTACAACAGTTCGTTCCCGGCCGTGACGAAGAACGTCATCGACTGGTTGTCGCGCCCTCCCAAGGTGTGGGAGGAACTTCCGATCGGGCTCGTGACGGCGACCCCCGGCTCGCGCGCGGGGCTCGGCGTCCGGGAGCACTTCACCGCTGTTCTCGAACGCCGTCCCGTCAGGCTCTTCGAGACCCTCGGCATCGGCTCGTCGGGCGACAAGGTCGACGACGGCGAACTGACCGACCCGGACACGCTCGTGGAGCTCGCCGACTACGTCGACCGGTTCGCCGAGTTCTGTCGCGGCAAGGGTTGACGGACATCAATCCTTCGAGCATGCCGGCTGCGAGATGGTCGGCGCGGCAGCCTGCCCGGCGACTCGTCGGTGGTCATGCGAGCGACAGCAGAATCTCCGCCAACTCGGCCGGGCGGTTCTGAGGCACCATGTGGTTGCTGTCGATCTCCTCGTACCTCCAGTCGGCGTCGTTCCGGTAGCGGTCGGCCGCGTCCCAGAACGCGTCCGGTCCGTTGGGGGATCGCTCTTCGAGGGTCGCCTTGACGTAGGTGCGTCCGAATCCGAACGACTCGAGCGCACGGGTCAGCCGCACGGGCTCGGTGAAGGTTCGTGCCGGTTGGGGAGTTCGGCGGGGTGCTGCGAACTCGGTCTCGGCGGGGTCGTCGAAGGTGCGTTCGATCGGCGGAATCAGCCAGTCGGAGCCGAGTCCGAGCCCACGCTCGGCCGGGAATCCGGCAATGTCGACCACCGCCTGGCGGTCGTCGGGAACGAATGCGTCGAGGAACACGAGCTCGGTCACGCGTTCGGCCACATGCTCGAGCGCTCCCGTGACGACCATGCCACCGTAGCTGAAGCCGAGCAGAACGATCTCGGTCAGATCCTCGTAGACGACCAGCTGCGCGACGTCGTCGACATGGGTCGTGAGACTCACTTGTGGGCTGGCGAGGTGGGCCCGCTCACCGATCCCGGTCAGTGCGGGCGTGAACACCTGGTGCCCGCCGACGGTGAGCAGGGGCCGGATGTTGCGCCACGTATGGGCGCCACCCCATGCGCCGTGGACGAGAACGAACGTGGTCATGTCTCCATTGCAGCAGGTCGTGGAAGCCACCGCACGACGAGGAGGCCGGCGACCGCCAGCGAGGCCAGCACGACGAACTGTCCGGGCGTCGGATCGTCGCCTTCGGCCATTGCTCCGATCACGACGAACGCGAGCATGCTCGTCGCAGCCGATCCGACGCCGCGGACACTGGTGACCGTGGCGCGCGTGTCGCTGGGTGTTCGTTCCTGAAGGCGGGCGTCGGTCGCGATCCACACCGTCTGCAGTGCGGCGTACCCGACCCCGATCAGGATCAGCGTCCACACGGACGAACTGGCGAAAGCGATGGTCATCACGCCGACCCCGCCGATGAGCGCCGAACCGAGAGCCCGTCCGGACAGGGCGGGACGTCGTGCGGCGATCTCGCCGCCGATGAGCAGTCCGATCCACACCACGAGCACGACCACCGGAGCCGCGGAGTCCTCACCGCCTCGAGCTCGCACGATCAGCGGTATGTACTCGTCGAGGATGAACAGCCCCTCGAGCATGGCGCCCACGATGACGAGGCGGGTGAGGAGTTGGTCGTTGCCCGCATCTCGGACACCGGCGCGAAGCGTCGCCCACCATTCCCGGTAGGAGAACGCGCCCCCGGCGCCCGCGTCGCCGAGGATCGTCTCGGCGACGGGGCCCGTGCCGATCGAGCGATCGGTCGCGGTGGTCGGCGTCGGTGGTCGGCGTGGTGGTCGGCGTGGTGGTCGGCGTGGTGGTCGGCGTGGCGGTCGGCGTGGTGGTCGTGCGTGGTGGTCGGCGCGGTGGTCGTGGTGGTGGTCGTGGTGGTGGTCGTGGTGGTGGTCGTGGTGGTGGTCGTGGTGGTGGTCGGGTGGCCGCGGCCGGGTCGCGGGCGAGCGTCCGGCAGGGTGACGACGAGCGCGATCGAGCCGACGTGCGCGACCAGGGTGAGCCAGCCGAGCGTTGTGAGCCGGACGTCGACCTGCAGCAGTGCTGCGCCGAGCAGTGTGCCCGCCGCGATGCCCAGGTGGCTGGACTGTCCGATGCGCGCCATCACCTGCGCGTATGCGGGTGCTCGGCCGACCGCGTCGAGCTCGTCGTGGATCATCGCCTCCCAGGCACCGCTGGCGAGCGAATCGTGGATCGCCCAGAGCGCCGCGCCGATCAACACGCCCGCGAACGTGGGCCACAGCAGCCAGAGCACGATGCCGGCTCCTCTGATCGTGAACGCCGCACCGAGCAGGCGGCGGCGGTCGAGACGATCGGCGAGTGCTCCGCTCGGAATCTCGAGCGCGAGGGCGATGATCGCCCAGGCGATGAACACGGTCGACACCTGCGCCGCAGAGATGCCGTTGTCGTTGAACCAGAGCGTGTAGACCGCGTAGACCGGACCGAACTCGTCGACGAACGCCAGTCCGTACAGTCGACGCCTGAGCGCGGTGAAGGTGGCATCGCCGGTGCCGGCGGTTCGACCGTTTCCGCTACCAGTCATCTCCGGCCCGTTCCGCACACGTGATCGGTCGGTGGAGGTCGATCGCTCCGACGGGGTGGGTGCAGGTCATCACGCCGTCATCTTCGTCCGGCGTCCGTTCGACCGTGCCGTCCGACCGGCGGACCGACGTCGGGCCCTGCCATCGCTGCCAGCCGAGTCGCGCGTAGAAGTGCCAGGCTCCGGTCGACAACACAGCGATCGTGTGGTGCTGCTCGATCACCTCGGCGAGCGCGTGCATGACCGTCGTTCCCACACCACGACCCTGCGCGTCCGGTGCGGTGGCGACTGCTTCGACGTAGCCGACCTGGTGTTCGTCGCCACCGATCCACATCGTTCGGGGAACGACGGCGCCATGCCCGACGATCGCACCAGCGACCCGGACGATCGCGTGGTGGCCGCCGATGGCGTGTGCCCAGTCGTGTTCGTCGAACCTTCCGCCGAACGCGCTGTCGAGCAGTCGTCTGATCGCGTCGACCTCCTTCGCGTCGAGGTCATCCGTTCGTACGGTCACCACGTCGGCCACGTCCATCATTCTGGCGGTTGCGCTACCGATGGTTCGAGAGCGTTCGCACCTCCGCCGGGAGTCCCACTGTTCGGCGAGCCCTCGGTGGGGCGTGTCGGTTCGGGCCATTGAAACAGCCCGACAGATCGGTCGGTTGCGCCGATCGAGCTCGTTGTCCGCGGTGTTGCTGAAGCCAGACGCCCAGGAGATGCCGGAGCTCGGCGGGTAGAGCGCCACGTCGGTCGGCGGTGCTGAGCGCCGCCGAGGTGGGGTTCCCCCCACCTGAAGGACGCCGGGCTGCCGGATCGACCGCGTGTGCCCGGGTGCGCATCATGGAGGCATGAACGCGACCTTGCCTCCCCCCGACGTCACCACGTACGTTCCGCCGACCGACAGCACACGAACCCAGCGCACCGAACGGCCCCTCGTCCGCCCACTCGACGACCGGAAGATCGGAGGCGTGTGCGCCGCGGTCGCCGACCGGTTCGGGTGGGACCGGACGCTGGTCCGTGTGCTCACTGCGGTCAGCATTCTGCTGCCCGGACCACAACTCATCGCCTATCTCGTCGCCTGGATCGTCATTCCGAGCGAGGATCCGTCGATGTGGTAGCCCATCGCCGGCCGAGCGGCCTCGGTATCCGGCTGCCCGATCTCGACACGACCACCGCGGCCCCGTGCCGACGCCGAGGGACATCGGTGGCCCATCGCGCCGCGTGAGTACGGGCGAATCAGCGGACGACGAGTACCGGGCACGATGCGTGGTCGACCACGTGGCGGCCGACCGAGGGTTCGAACAGCCGCAACCAGAAGCTGCGCTCGTGCGAGCCGATCACGATGACATCGCTGTGATGCTCCTCGGCGAACTGGCAGATGATCGTGCCGGGTTGCCCGTCCTCGACATCGGTCTCCGCGCCCGGCAGTCGTTCGGCAGCGTGCGACACGGCTTCCTCAGCCAAGGAGTGCGCAGTGTCCAGCTGCAGCGTGAGGTCGGACGCCGTCGGCATCGCACCGGCGCCGTAGCCGCCGACGAAGATGGGTGGCCGACTGCCGACGCTGATGATGCTGTAGTCCGCGCCCGGGCCGAAGAACTGATAGGCGACGTCGACGGCGTGACGCGACTCCGTCGAATCATCGACAGCGATCAACACGTTCATGGTGGGCTTCCTCTCCGGGCGATCACGGACGAAACGATGTCGAGCCTCACCCCCGATCCGGAGGCTCGGTGTCACGACACCGCCGGAACGGTCACCTCGACCGTCCCACGAACATCCGTCGACTGTCAGGATGGCAGACATGGAGCAGCCAGCCGTCATCCATCGTGCCCGTCGAGTGGTGACGCTCGACCCGGCGGTTCCGTCGGCCGAAGCGGTGGCGGTACGAGGGGAACGGATCCTCGGTGTTGGCTCCATCGACGAGTTGACGTCGGCCTGGGGGGCGTTGCCCGTCGATGACACGTTCGCCGATTCCGTGGTGCTTCCCGGGTTCGTCGAGGCGCATTCGCACTCCCTCGAAGGGCGCGGTCTGGGCCTGGGAGTATGCGGGCTACTTCCCCCGACTCGGTCCCGACGGCGAGCAGCGGCAGGGCTGTCAGACCTTCGAGTCGTTGATCGATCTCCTGCGACGACTCGATCGCGAGTTGCACGACCCGAACGAATCACTGATCGTCTGGGGCTTCGATCCGATCTACTTCCCCGGTGAGCGGCTCGCCGCCCACCATCTCGATCTCGTCTCGGCGACGCGGCCGATCTGTGTCATCCACGCCAGCCTGCATCTCATCACCGTCAACACCGCACTGATGGAGCGGGAGGGCTTCGCGGACGGCAGCGAGGTCGAGGGTGTGCCGGCCGGTGCCGACGGCCGTCCGATCGGAGAGCTGCAGGAGCCACCCGCCATGTCACTCGCCCGCGCCGAGATGATTGCGCTGTGGTCGGCACTCCGCGACCCGGCCGCGCTCCGCCGTTTCGCGGACATGGCGAAGGTCGTCGGTTGCACCACGGTCACCGAGCTCGGAGGCACGCGGCTGGCGAGCGACGCGGACATCGCGCTGTGGACCGATGCGACGTCGGTCGACGGATTCCCGACCCGCTTCGTCCCGCTGCTGAACCCTGCACACGGTCACAAGGGGACACCCGACGAGATCGCACGCGAGGTGATCGACCTACGAGCCAGGTCCCGTCCGAAGTGCCGCTTCGGGCTCGTCAAGATGGTCCTCGACGGATCGATCCAGGGCTTCACCGCCCGGCTCAACCCACCGGGTTATCTCCCCAATCCCGACGGCACCGCGCGCCCGAACGGCATCTGGTTGCTGGAGCCCGAACAGTTCGCCGAATGGTTCGAGGCATTCCACCGCGCTCGTGTCACCGTGCACACGCACGTCAACGGCGATCAGTCTGTCGACCTGCTGCTCGACACGGTCGAGGCGGCGCTCGCAGACCTCTCCTGGTTCGATCATCGCCACACCGCCCAGCACACGCAGCTCACCACGCCTGCGCAGTATCGGCGCATGGCAGCGATGGGAATGAGCGCCAACATCTTTTCGAACCACATCTTCTACTGGGGCGACCAGCATCGTTCGGTCACGGTCGGCCCGGATCGGGCGGCTCGTATGGATGCGTGCGCAACCGCTGATCGAGAAGGCGTCCGCTACAGCATTCACTCCGATGCCTCGGTCACCCCGCTCGGCAGCCTGCACACCGTGTGGTGCGCCGTCAACCGGGTGACGGCCTCCGGTGACGTGCTCGGACCGAACGAGCGAATCTCCGTTGACCGGGCGCTGCGAGCCGTCACCGTCGACGCTGCCCACCAACTCCGTCTCGACCACGAACTCGGCACGATTCAGGCCGGAAAGCTCGCCGATCTCGTCGCGCTCGCCGACGACCCGAACGACGTCGATCCGATGGCGATCAAGGACATCGACGTGCGCGGCACCATGGTCGGTGGGGAGATCCACCGCTGATGATCTGGGGCGGCCACCGCGTTCCCTTCACGCTGCTCGGCGGCTACCTCGGCGCCGGCAAGACGACGGTGCTCAACCACCTCGTCCGGCACGTCTCGGATCGCCGGCTCGTCGTGCTGGTCAACGACATCGGCGCCGTGAACGTGGATGCGTCGCTGATCGCCGCCCACGAGGGGGCGACGCTCACGCTCACCAATGGGTGTGTCTGCTGTTCGATCGCCGACGAGGTCGGGTCGGTGCTCGAGCAGATCAGATCGATGGATCCTCCACCCGATCACGTCGTCATGGAGTTGAGCGGCGTCGCCGAACCGCATCGGGTCGCTCCCTGGGCGAGCACTGCCGGCTTCCGCCTCGACGGCGTGATCGTGGCCGTCGATGCCGACCAGCTCGAGTCCCAGCTCGCCAGGACCGACATCGGTGACACCGTTCGCGCCCAGCTCGCAGCAGCCGATCTCGTGGTGCTGACGAAGACCGATCTCGCTGCGGACGAGGGAACGGCGGCGTGTTCCGCCGTCGCAGGTGAGACCGATGCACCCGTCGTGCCAGCGGTCGACGGTGCTGTCGAGCCGGCCGTCGTCCTGGGGATCGCACGGCCCACGACGCCGGTTGGCGGCGACCCGGGTACGCCGGCTCGAACCGCGGGTATCCATCTGGTGACCACTCGTCGCTTCGCCGGAGGGTCGCGAACCGATCTCGAACGACTGGTCGAGGAACTTCCCGATTCGGTGCTTCGTGCGAAGGGTCTGATCCGGTGCAGCGATGCCGATCACCCCGTCGAGGTCAATGTGGTCGGTCGGCGCCGCCGGCTCCGGCCACGGCCCGACCTCGACGGCGGGGGCGACATTCTCGTGCTGATCGAACGCTGAACGTGGCTCGCCGACATCTCCCCGAACGCATCACGAGCGGCAATCCTTCTGATGTCCGCCGGGAATCCGCCTCGTCGTCGGCACGCCGTTGTGCCGACGACGAGGCTCTCGGCCGCTGCGACTCCGCCAGTCGCATCCTGCTGCTGTGAGCAGAGGTGCCGCTTGTCCCGATACCACACAGAGTCCGTCGGTCGCGGCCTGATACACGGTCCCGGAATCGGTTCGGAGAATCCGCACCGAAGCGCGGGCCCGGCCCTGCGGCTGTGGTTGACTCGACGGTCATGGAGGACGTGCCAGAGATCCGGTTCGCCCGATCGAACGACGCGAGCATCGCCTATCAGGTGTTCGGTTCGGGTTCCGCCACGATCGCCGCCGTGCCGCCGATGGCGCAGAACATCGAGTTGTCGTGGGAGTGGCCGGCGCTGCGTTCGATGTTCGAGCGTTTCGGTTCGTTCGCCCGATATCTGCACTTCGACAAGCGTGGGACCGGTATGTCGGACCGTGGGCTCGACATCCCCGGTATCGATGAGCGGGTGGACGAGCTGCGAGCGGTGATGGACGACGCCGGGATCGATCGTGCGTATCTCTTCGGTGCGTCGGAAGGTGGGCCGATGGCCCTGCTCTACACGGCCACGTATCCCGATCGCGTCGACGGTGTCATCCTCGAGGCGACCGGCGCCAGCTTGATGTCCGACGAAGAACGGGCTCGCAGCGCCGCCGCCGACGTCGCTTCCGAGCGTGAGGCGATGTTCACGATGTTCGCGGATCGGTGGGGGACGCCGGATTCGATGACCGTCGACATCTTCGCGCCGTCGCTCGCCGACGACGAGGGCTACCAACGCTGGCACCAGAAGTACGAGCGTCAGTGCGCCAACCGCGATGCGATCGTGACGCTGCTCCGGATGAACGGCACGATGGACGTGCGCGATGTGCTGGATCGGATCGAGGTGCCGGTCCTGATCCTTCATCGCACCGACGATCGGGTCATGCCGATCGAGCGCGGCCGGGAGACCGCCGAACTGCTTCGTGGCCACGGGGTCGACGTACGGATGGTCGAGATGCCCGGAGCGGACCACTTCACGTTCGCGGCCGATCTCGATCGCATCCTCGACGAGATCGAACGGTTCACCACCGGGACCGTGTCGCCGCGGACTCCGCGGTCGACCACGTCCGTGGCGGTGGCGGCCATGGGACGATTCGACGTCACGGTCGACGGCACGCCGGTGCCGACCTCGGAGTGGGGGTCGAAGCGGGCGCGAACGCTCCTCAAGCGCTTGATCGTCGCCCGCGGACGGCCGGTCACCCGCGACGAACTCATCGAGCTGCTCTGGCCGGGTGAGTTCGATCCGCAGCGGCTGGGAGCTCGGCTCTCGGTGCAGCTCTCGGCGGTCCGCCGTGTGCTCGGAGGAGGCGTGATCGCCGACCGTTCGTCGATCCGCCTCGACCTCGGAGCGATCGACCTCGACGTCGAGACCTGGTTCGCACTGGACAGCGACGAAGACATCGTCGATCGTTACGTGGGCGAGCTGCTGCCCGAGGACCGGTACGACGACTACACGGTGCCCCTGCGCGAGGAGATGCGGACCCGGTTCCTCACGGCCGCGCTGAACGTCATCGCGGCGTCGCGCGACGACCCGGCCCGGTGCGCCGACCTGGCACGACAGGTGCTGCTCGTCGATCGATGCCATGAGCCGGCGCACCATGTGTTGATCCAAGCGCTCGAAGCCACCGGATCCCGGGGAGCTGCGGCCGCAGCGTACGGCGACTACGTGAACGCAATGCGGGAGATCGGCGCTGAACCCGTGAGCCGACGCTCACTCGGTTGACGTCCTCGGACGGGTCCGGCGTTCCGAAGGCTTTCGAAAGGGTCGTGTCGACGATGGTCGCATGACGAACTCCACGACCGTCCCGACCACCGCGCTGCCGACCACCGCGCTGCCGACCACCGCGCCTCCGACCAGCGCACGCAGTCGCCCGCTCGGCGCCGGTGACCTCGACACCCTCGCAGCAGGTGATGGCCGCCATCTCCACTTCCTCAACCACTTGGCCACGATCAAGGTCGCGGCACAGGACTCCGCGTCGGGACTGAACGCGGTCGAGTTCACGGCACCCCAGGGTTCGGGCCGCCGCTTCACCTGCACCGAGAGGAAGACGAGCTGATGTATGTGCTCGAGGGCGAGGTGCGGATCGACATCGGCGCCGATTTCGTGGTGCTGACCGCCGGTGGCGTTGCGTCATTGCCTCACGGCGTGCCCCATGTGTTCCAGGTGCTGAGCGGAGTCGGCTCGGATGTTGACCGTCGCCTCCGGGCGCAGAACGGCGCCGAGCTTCGACCGGTTCGTCGCCGAGTTGGGCGTACCCACCGACCCCGGGCAACTTCCCGACCCGATGGTGATCGACCCGGGTCACGTGGGTGCCGTCGGTGCTGCACACGGCATCGAGATCCTGGGCCCGCCACCGGCGCCTCTCGACTGACCGGCTGCCCCGTCGGGTCCAGGTAGATTGCGTCTTCGTGGCCGGCGATCCAGGAGAGACTCGCAGGACCGCCGACGCCGTCGTGGTCGGTGCCGGAGTCGCCGGCCTCGCCGTCGCCCGCCAGCTCGTGACGGCCGGTCGCTCGGTCGTCGTGCTGGAGGCCGATGATCGGGTCGGCGGTCGACTTCGCTCGGCGCCCGCCACCACCGGCGGTCGCGTCGACCTCGGCGCCACGTGGTTCTGGCCGGGCGAACGCCGGGTTGCGGCGCTCGTCGCCGAACTCGGTGTGCGTACCCATCACCAGCACACCGATGGCGACGCGGTGTATGACGCTCCCGAGGGGGCGACCCGTCTGGCCGGGAATCCGATCGATGTGCCGTCGTTTCGCTTCGCGGACGGAGCCGACAGCCTCACGGTTGCCCTCGGGGACGCGCTGCCCGTCGGCACGCTTCGTCTGTCCCATCCCGTGCGCCGGGTCGACACCACCACATCCGAGGTCATCGTCCACGCCGGTCGAGGACACTGGCGCGGTCGCACCGCCGTCCTGGCAGTGCCTCCGGCCGCCGGAGTTGCCCGGCTCGAGTTCGCGCCGGCGCTTCCCGAGGAGGTTGCGAGCGTCGCCCGGTCGACGCCGATCTGGATGGGGTCGATGATCAAGGTCGTGGTGGTGTACCGCGAAGCGTTCTGGCGGGCGGACGGCCTCTCGGGAGCAGCGATCAGCCACCGTGGCCCGCTCCGTGAGATCCACGACATGAGTGGCCCCGCCGGCGACCCCTCGGCGCTGTTCGGTTCCGCGCCGAGCGGCGACACCGTCGAACGAACGGAGGTGATCGAACAGCTGACCCGACTGTTCGGCGCCCGTGCCGGCGAGCCGGTCGAGATGCACGTCGTCGACTGGTCGGCCGACCGCCACACCGTGCCGGTGGGCGTGGAGCCATCCACCGCCTCTGAGTTCTTCGGCCACCCGATCCATCGCCAGGCGTTCTTCGAGCAACGGGTCGTGTGGGCTTCGACGGAGACCGGCATCGTGTCGCCCGGGCACATCGAGGGAGCTCTCGAGGCGGCCGAGCACGCAGCCGGCACGGTCCTGGCCACACTCCGACACCATTCGATCCCGACCTCCGGAGGTTCGACATGACCACAGCCAGCCTTGCCGAGCTCCTCGTCGAGTACGACCGGGCATTGGACTACACCGATCGGCTGTGGTCGGACCTGACGACGGACCAGGTCCACTGGCGGGAGTCGGAGCAGGCGAGTGCCATCGGCTGGCACCTCGGTCACCAAGCGTCCGTCGCGCACTTCATGGTGCGGAACCTGACGGCGGCGGAACCGCCGATCGACGCCGACCTGGATCGGCTCATGGACTCGGCCACACCCGAGCGCGACCGCGGTGAGCTGCCGACACTCGAGCAGCTCCGGTGGTATCGCGACACCGTCTCGGACCGTGTTCGGTTCCGCATCGGCGAGATCGATGCAGGTCGCGTCGGTGCCCCCGCCCAGCTCCGTGTCGTAGCGACGACGCTGATGGTCGCAGTCATCAACCACGAGTACCAGCACGGCCGGTGGATCGGCGAGACCCGGCTCGGGGTGCACGGGCTCGCCCTGCCGGTCGTTCCGGTCTCCGACCATCTCGTGGTCATCGACGGCTACGTCGTGGTGCAGTGATCGGCAGCTGGACGCAGCCGCCTACTGGCGATGCTCTGCGTACTCGATGACCCGTTCCATCACACCGTCACCGATCTTGTCGACCGAACCGGCGTCGAACGGCGGCTGCGGGTCGTACTCGATCATCAGCTGACACGCTTCGGCGGCCGTGCGATCGAACAAGATCTCCACGAGCCGCAGCGCCATGTCGATGCCGCTCGAGACGCCGGCGGCCGTGATGATGCGGTGATCCAAGTGTTCCACGACTCGCTCGGCAGTCGGTGTCGCTCCGGTGGCCTCGAGCGCCGAATACGCGCCCCAATGCGTCGTTGCCGTCAGGTCGTCGAGCAGCCCGGCGGCGCCCAGCACGATCGACCCGGTGCACACCGAAGTGGTGAACCGTGTGGTCTCGTGTGCGGTACGGACCCAGTCGAGGACGCGTTCGTCGGATGCCAACCGGCGGGTGCCGACACCTCCGGGGAACACGATCAGGTCGGGTTTCGGGATTTCCTCGAACGTCGCGTCCCGGGTGATGCCCAGGAATCCGTTCTCGGATCGGACCTCGCCCCGATCGTGACCGATGAACGTGACGTCGATCTCCGGAATCCGTTGCAGCACTTCGTACGGCCCGATGCCGTCGAGTGCCGTGAATCGGTCGAAGAGGGGAATGACGGCCTGGATGCTCATGATGCACTCCGTTCGGGGGCGGGTCGGCGGATCGCCACGCCGACGATGCTCGTCACCTCGGTGTCGCACGCCGTCGTTTGCTTCATGATGTCAGGCTGGGGACACCTCGAAATGGCGCCGTTGACCGTGATCCACGACGTCGGTCAGAACTCGGAGTCGGGCAGTGGCGTATGAATCGGCCCGCCACATGATGTGGCGGGCCGTTCGCTCGTCGCAGCGTCTGGGTCTCAGTCCCAGATGGCTTGGCAGCGTGTCGGGGTCGAAGAAGTGGGCGTTCTCGGTGGCGACGGCGATCTGGGCGGTCTGTCCCATCCGCACGGTGGACCGCGGGTTGAAACGGCCGACGGCGTTGGCGGCGGTGTCGCCACCGGCATCTTCGACGGCGTCAGGGTCGCCGGAATCGACGGTCGTCGCGTCGACCCGGAAGTGGACCATGATCTCGGAACCGAGCGCTTCGAGCAGGGTGACGGGTGCGGTCAGCGAGCGTCCTTCACCGCCGCCGGTCGCCAGCGCGGCGTCTTCGAAGTCCTCGGGGCGGATGCCCAACACGACACCCTTGCCGTCGTAGTCGCGCAGCCTCGGACGCTTCGCCAACACCGACTCGTCGAGCTGCAGCGTCTGGGAACCGATGGTGAGCGTGCCGCCGTCGCCGGCGATCGTCACCGTCGACTCGTAGAGGTTCATCGACGGGGAACCGATGAACGCGGCGACGAACACGTTGTCGGGCCGGTCGTACAGGTTCTGTGGGGTGTCGACCTGCTGGAGGTAGCCGTCCTTCAACACGGCGACACGGTCGCCCATCGTCATGGCTTCGATCTGGTCGTGGGTGACGTACACGGTGGTGACACCCAGTTCGCGCTGCAGCGAAGCGATCTCGGCGCGCATCTGGACTCGCAGTTTTGCATCGAGGTTCGACAACGGCTCGTCCATCAAGAACGCCGCCGGCTGACGCACGATCGCACGACCCATCGCGACTCGCTGACGCTGACCGCCGGAGAGCTGACCGGGCTTGCGATCGAGGTTGTCGGTCAACTCCAGAACCGCGGCGGCCTTGCGGACACGATCGTCGATCTCGTTCTTGGGGACCTTCGCCAGCTTGACGCGCGAAGCCGATGTTGTCGTACACCGACATGTGCGGATACAGCGCATAGTTCTGGAACACCATGGCGATGTCACGATCTTTTGGCTCGACGTCGTTGACGACCCGCTCGCCGATCCGCATCTCACCGCCACTGATGGACTCCAACCCTGCGACCATCCTCAACGCGGTCGACTTCCCACAGCCAGACGGTCCCACCAACACCAAGAACTCCTTGTCCTGGACGTCCAGATTCAGGTCGTGAATCGCGTGATACCCGTTCTCGTACACCTTGTTGATGTTCTCGAGTTGCACGGTTGCCATGGTTTCGGTCCCCTTGTGTTCAGCCCACCACCACGGTGGGACACGTTGATATCGAGCTTGAGAACGCTTCCAGATGCCTCACGCCGTCTCGGCCGACATACTACGCGGGGTGACGAGTGCCACGTCAACGTCCAGGTCGCAGAACGCTTGACGCGCTGCGTCCGGCAGCGAGCCGTCGGTGATCACGAGATCGGCCCGTTCGAGTGGAGCGATCTGCGCGAGGCCTCGGATGCCCCACTTGGTATGGTCGGCGAGCACGACGACCCGGTGGGCCGAATCGATGAACGCACGGTTGATCTCCGCCTCTGCGAGGTTGGGCGTGGAATAGCCGAGACCGACGTCCATGCCGTGCACGCCGAGGAACAGCACGTCGATGTGCAGCGTCGCCAGGGCACCGGTCGCAATCGGACCGACCAGCGCGTCCGACGGCGTGCGGACGCCGCCGGTGAGCACGACCGAGGCGATCCGGCCCTGGTCCTCGTAGAGCGTCTGTGCGATCGACGGCGCATTCGTGACGACCGTCAGATTGGAGATCGTGCGGAGGTGCCGTGCGAACGTCCAGGTGGTCGTGCCGGCGGTCAGGCCGATCGCCGAGTTGGGCTGAACGAAGCGGAGCGCGTGCTCGGCGATGAGTTCCTTCTCCCCCCGTTGTCGTTGCTGCTTGGCGTCGAATCCCGGCTCGAACGAGCTCAGGTCACCCGGTCGAATCGCGCCGCCGTGGACCTTCACGATCAGTCGCTGAGCCGCGAGGGCGTCGAGATCCCGCCGCACCGTCATCTCGGAGACGTCGAGTCGTTCGGCGAGATCGCGGACGCGTGCCGATCCCGTCCGACGGACCTCGTCGACGATCAGATCGTGGCGTTGGCGTGCGAGCATGTTCGGAATCCCCGTGTCCAGACTGGCCGATCGGGGGCCACATGTCAACACGTTCGAACCAAAACGAACATCGTCAGCCGCTCTGCGTCCACGATTCACCCGATCGAGCGGTCTTCACTTGACTTCCTGGAGGGAACCGGGCAAGCTGTGTTCGAATCTGAACACTTGTGTTCATACCTGAGGGGAGCTCCCATGACTGAACAGTCCACGACCCGATCGCCGAGCCCAGCGACGCACGGGTACTCGCTCGGACGCCGCCGATTCATCAAGGGCGCCGCCGGCGCCGCCGGAGCGGGCCTGATCCTGCCGGCTGCACTCGCCGCGTGCGGTGGGGACGACGACGATGACAGCTCCGGCAGCGACGGTACCGCCGCTCCGGAGAGTGACGGTACCGCCGCTCCGGAGAGTGAGGGCACCGCGGCGCCCGCCGCCGCCGGCGCCGGCAGCTTCGATGCGTCCGGTGATGTGAGCATCGGCTCCAACTACTCAGATGAGCTACCGCAGGCCGGTCTCGCCGCGGCGGTCGCGGCGCTACCCAACCCGGACGTGACCGCCAGCATCAACGAGGTCGACCACAACACGTTCCAGGAGAACATCAGCACCTATCTCCAGAACCCCGACGACGTCATCCCGTGGTTCGCAGGGTTCGTCTGCCGGTTCTTCGCCGATCAGGGTCTGCTCGGCGATATCACCGACGTCTGGGATGCCGGTCTGAACAGCCAGCTCGGCGAGGGCTTCAAGGTCGCGTCGACCGGCAACGACGGCAAGCAGTACTTCGTGCCGTGGTCGTACTACATCTGGGGTGTCTACTACCGCCCGTCGATCTTCGAGGAGAACGGTTGGACGCCCCCGACGAACCAGGATGAGCTCATGAGCCTGTCGTCCGACATGATGGACGCCGGCATCACACCGTTCCGCGTTCGCCAACGACGGCAACTGGCCGGCGATGGGCACGTTCGACCAGCTGAACTTCCGCCTCAATGGCTACCAGTTCCACGTCGACCTGATGGCCGGCAACGAGAGCTGGACCGACGAGCGCGTGAAGAACGTGTTCACCGTCTGGGAGTCGTTGCTGCCGTTCCACCAGGAGAACCCGAACGGGCGCGAGTGGCAGGAGGCAGCTGCGGGCGTCGTCGACGGTACCGCCGGCATGATGACGATCGGCACCTTCATCGGATCGCAGTTCCCCGACGGCGACACCAGCGACCTCGACTTCTTCGTGTTCCCCGAACTCGACCCCGAGCACGGCACCGGTACGGTCGAGGCACCGATCGACGGTTGGCTCATGGCAGCCAGCCCGAGCAACGAGGCAGCGGCCAAGGAGATGCTCTACCACTTCGGCACTCCCACGGCACAGGATGCGTACCTCGCCGAGGATCCGAGCGTCGTCGCTCCGTCCGAAGACGTGACGGTGGCGTACAGCCCGCTGCAGCAGAAGGTCCTGGAGGCCGTTGCCGCCGCGCCGTCGGTGACCCAGTTCCTCGATCGCGACACGAGCCCCGAGTTCGCATCGAACGTCGCAGGACCGCGGTTCGCAGACTTCCTGGCCGACCCATCGTCGATCGACTCGATTCTCTCCGACATGCAGGAGCAGGCGGAAGTCATCCTGGCCTGATCATCCGATTCGTCCGCCACCCCGGCTTCGGCCGGGGTGGCGGTGGATCGTCGACAACCGAACGCCACGACCCGGGGGTACACATGGCGAGCACCATCGCGGATTCGTCCGCCACGTCTGATCCGACACGGACGCCCAAGCGTCCCAAGACGCAGTCGAAAGCTTCCCGTGATGAGGACCAAGGAAGGTGACCGGGAAAGCCAAAAAGAATCGCTGGAGCGGGAAGGGCATCCCTTTGGGATGTATCTTTGTGCCCCCCCGCGAAAAGGTGGTTTACCTGAGCTCCACCAGCGGCACCACCGGGGAGCCCACCTTCACGTATCTTTTTACCGAACATGACATCAAGATAAACGATGAAGTGTGGCAGCGGGTTTTCTGGCGGGCAGGAATCCGGCCTGGGGATGTGGTGCTTCATACCTTTGGTTTAAGCATGTGGGTTGGTGGAGTGCCGGTTGTAAGGGCACTGCAAAACATGGGCTGCAGGGCCTTGCCGGTAGGGGCTGAAGGGGGAACGGAAAAGATGCTTCGGTTAGCCGATCTCATGAAAGCTACCGCCATTATCGGCACGCCCCCCTTATCTGAGCACTTAATTGAAAAAAGCCCGGAAATTTTGGGCAAGCCTATCGGGGAGCTGGGTATCAAGCAGATTGTGTGTGCCGGAGCTCCGGGAGCGGGGCTTCCAGAGGTGCGGAAAAAGATTGAGGGCGCCTACGGGTGTAAGCTTTTTGATTCTACCGGAGGCGGATGGGGTCTTCACCATGTATCCTGCGATTATCCGCAATATCAGGGGATGCACGTGGTGTGTGAAGACTTTGCCATGTGGTATGATATTGTCGATCCTGCCACCGATGAGCCGGTGGAATGGAAAGATGGGGCAATCGGGCATGGTCTTATAACCTCGTTTGATCATGAAGCTTCACCGGCCATCAAATACGCCATGGGCGATCTAATCCAGCTTAATACGGAGCCCTGTCCCTGCGGGAATCCGGGGTGGCGCTTCCGGATCTTAAGCAGGGTGGATGATATGCTGATCGTAAAAGGCATTAATGTATACCCGTCAGCAGTCAAAAACGTAATCAATGGATTTGTGCCCCGGGTCAGTGGCGAGATGCGCATTGTTCTGGAGAAGCCGGGCCCCCGGGTAGAGCCGCCCTTGAAAGTAAACGTTGAATACAGCGCTGAAGTCGCTGAAGCGGATCTTCCTGAGCTTAAGAAAGAGATTGAAGCAAAAATGGCCGCCCAGCTTCGGGTCCGACCGGAGATAACCTTTGTGCCGCCAAATACCCTTGAGCGGGCCGCAGGCCCTTCAGCCAAGGGGAAACTGGTGGAAAAACTATACGAGGAGGACAAATAATATACTCCTATAGTATTTCATATCAATAAATCGGGGTTTTGTAGCTGCTTGATTTATCAAGCCCTTCGCGGGTTTGATGAATCGAACCCTACGACATGGCAGAAAGATCCTGCCTCAGGTATATCCCGAAGTATTGAACATATACAAATCATTACTGATGAGGTGAAGTATTATGAGAAAAGTAGCGATCATTGCGGGAGGGATGTGTAAATGGGGAGTGAGGAATGCGAGCATACGGGATTTGATAGCTGAGGCGGGAAAGGAATGCTTTGACGATTGTGAAGGGCTAAGCCCCTAAAGCTGTGGACGGTCTTCTGTTTTCAACTGCCTTTTATGAAAAGAACCAGTTTCAGACCCATAGCGCCCCCCTTGCGGCTGAGCTGCTGGGGATAAAGCCCACCAACCTGATTGCCAAAGTCGAGCTTCTCTGCGGCAGCGGCACTGCTGCCATTCATCTTGCGTATACCCATATTGCCAGCGGCAATTCTGATGTGGTTATGGTGGTTGGGGCGGATAAGCTCTATCTTCCCGATAAGCGGGAGACATTCTGGAATCTTCAGGCTGCCTGTGACCGGGACTTTGATTGTATTCACGGCCTAGGAGTTCCCCCGCCTCTTTTTGCCATGGTCGCCAAAAAGCACATGAAACAATACGGCACCACTGAGGAACAGATGGCCATGGTAGCCGTAAAAAGCCATCGGAATGCCTCAAAGAATACGTTTGCCCAGTTTCAAAATGTGGTAACCATGGATGAAGTGATGGAATCTAGAGCCATTGTCCCGCCCCTTAAGCTTTATGATTGCTGCCCGGTAACTGATGGGGCTGCGGCAGTGGTTTTGGCATGCGAAGAACGGGCCAGGGAATTTACCAAGGATCCGGTCTACATACGGGGAATCGCACAGGCAAGCACCCATAAAAACTCTGCCAATATGCCGGGATTTACCGAATGGGAACACATCAAGATCGCCGCCCCGAAAGCATACGAGCGGGCGGGGATAAAACCAGAGGATGTGGATGTTGCGGAAGTGCATGATTGTTTTACCATTTCGGAAATTGTCGAATATGAGGATCTGGGCTTTTGTGAAAAAGGTGAAGGGGGCAAATTTATCGAAGAAGGCTTAGCAGACTTTGGGGGAAAAGTAGTCGTTAACCCCAGTGGGGGTCTTCTTTCCTGCGGTCATCCCTTCGGGGCAACCGGAGAGCGGCAGGCAGGAGAGCTTTTCCACCAGCTTCGCGGAGATGCCGTCAATCAGACACCGGGTGCAAAGATAGCGCTTCAGCATACCATGAGTGGCTTTTGTTCTGATAGCTCAATTACCATTTACGGGAGGGATGTGTGATGAGTAAAGAGATCTATTGGTCTTCAACGGACCTCTATCCTTTGGAAACCGAAGAGCACAATCGGATTTTTCCATTTTATGAAAACCTAAAGGAAGGGCGATTTACCACCACCAAATGCAAAGAGTGCGGCGCCCAGCCGTGGCCCCCCCCGGGTGGTATGTCCTGAATGCATGTCAGATAATTTAGAGTGGGTTGATCTACCCACCACGGGGATTCTTGATACCTTTACAGTTGAAGAGATTGGGGTGCCCATGGGCTTTGAAAACCCCCTTATTCACGGGCTGGTAAAGCTTGAAGGTGGCCCGACCCTGTTTTCTCGCATCTCTGACGCTAAACCGGAAGAGTTAGAAGAAGGAATGTCCGTTACCTTAAAAGTGATACCCATAGACCGGGACCGGGTCATTTATGCTTTTACCCCTGCAAAGTAGAATCAAAATATGAGCCGTCAATTTGTGCATGCAGAAAATGAAGCGGGGATTGTGATTGTCACCATAAACCGGCCCCCGGTAAACGCCCTCAATGCGCAACTAATCAAAGAACTCATCGACACGTTTGATGAGTTGGACAAGGACCCAAAGGTCTCGGTAGTTATTTTGACGGGAATGGGAAAAGCTTTTATAGCGGGAGCGGACATAAAAGAGATCCCTGCCCTCAATGAAGAATCAGGAAAGGAATTCTCAGCATTAGGGCAGGAGTTGACGAACCGGATAGATGCTTTCTCCCGACCGGTGATAGGTGCCATAGAGGGATTGGCGCTCGGAGGAGGGTGTGAGGTAGCACTAGCGTGCGATATCAGAATTGCCTCAGAAAGCGCTAAATTCGGGCAGCCTGAAGCCAACCTGGCAGTAATAGCCGGGGCCGGTGGAACCCAGCGACTTCCTCGGCTGGTGGGCAAGGGAAAGGCCAAGGAGCTTCTTTTTACCGGGGAGATGATCGATGCTCAGGAAGCTTTAAGAATCGGATTGGTGGAAAAGGTAGTTTCGAAGGGAGAGGCTCTTAATGAGGCAAAAGTAATGGCCTGGAAGATACAAGGTAAAGGGCCGGTAGCCATTGCTTTAACCAAAAAAGCAGTTAACGAGGGAATGGACCTTCCCCTAACGGAAGGGCTGAAGATAGAAAGGGATGCCTTTGGGAAGGTGTGTGCCAGCGAAGATAAAAACGAAGGGATAAAAGCGTTTCTGGAGAAACGAAAGCCGAATTTTCAAGGAAGATAACAAGACTATCAAGATTAGAAGGTCTGATCTTATGTTGTGCCTTTTCTTGGTATGAAGTGTAAGAATTGATCATAAACTTGCATCAGTTGAAGGGGGGTGATCAACGAGCCATTCAAGATACCTAATCGATTATCTCACCTAAAATAATATTTATTAATATTTTTTCCTCAAACGGGGGGTGTTAATCATGGCGACAAAATACAAGATGTTAGAAGAATTAGGGCTGGATAACCCTGCGCTTCCCACCAAGGACTACAAGAAGATGGGCCGCAAAGAAGAGTGGGATTACGTGCGGAACAAGTGGCCCGAGGTGCCACAACCATTTGTGGCCAAAGTCGATTTTCAACGTCGGGGGATCCAGATGACCAAGGCAGCGGTTGAACATGTGCAGGATCCTTACTTTGCCGCAGGTCCCCGCATCCTCTTCCAGTGGCACCATGAAGATTTTACCGGTGAATTTTCTGTCCCCTTTACTATGATCCTCAATGACGGCACTACTATAGCCATCCAGATCTGCCCTCCTGATATTGGTGACCCGTATACTATGGATATAATTGATGGTACCTGCTGGGTCCTTTCGGATGGAGAAAAGATGGAGGAAGTCACCTTTCCCCAAGCCCCTGCGTTTGAGCGGGAAGGTGACTTCCTCCATCTTTTCCATCCGAAAGGACCCAGCAGGTACCATCAATTATATCCATAGTATACGGGTCACCAATATCAGGAGGGCAGAATCTGGATGGCTATAGTAGTGCCGTCATTGAGGATCATAGTAAAGGGGACAGAAAATTCACCGGTAAAATCTTCATGGTGCCACTGGAAGAGGATGCGGGGCCTGCGGCAAAGTAAGGATCCTGCACATGTTCAACCGCTGGTCATCTGGATCCCCGACGTTGAAAATCGACTTTGGCCACAAATGGTTGTGAGGCGGGCCCCTCGGCCACTTGTTCCGCACGTAATCCCACTCTTTTTGCGGCCCATCTTCTTGTAGTCCTTGGTGGGAAGCGCAGGGTTATCCAGCCCTAACTTTTCTGACGTCTTGTATTGTCGGCCATGTAACACCCCGCTTGAGGAAAAATATTAATAAATAATAGCACGTGAGATTTAGGTAGATTGAATGCCTTTTCATCACCCCCCTTCACCTAAAAAGTGTAGTATCACTCTGGCAATTGGACGAAGGATCGTCATTCCCGCGAAGGCGGGAATCCAATGAAACACCTGGATGCGGAGTCGAGTTCCACAGTTTAACGCGCTGAGCTACTCACCCAGATAATGCACAAAATCAGAGATATTGCTTGCGATTGTCTTGTTACCTACCTTGAAAATTCGGCTTTCGTTTCTCCAGAAACGCTTTTATCCCTTCGAGACCACTGGCACACACCTTCCCACATCCCTATCTCTCAGCCCTTCCGTAGGGGAAGTTGCCCGTCCCTCGTTAACTGCTTTTTGGGTTAAAGCAATGGCTACCGGCCCCTTTGCCTAGTATCTTCCCAGCATACTTTTGCCTCATTAAGAATCAAACTATCTTTTCCACCAAACCGATTCTTAAAGCTTCCTGAGCATCGATCATCTCGCCGGTAAGAGAAGCTCCTTGGCCTTTCCCTTGCCCACCAGCCGAGGAAGTCACTGGCCATTACTCCAGGTTGGCTTCAGGCATACCCCCGAATTTAGCGCTTCTAAGGCGATTCTGATATCACACGCTAGTGCTACCTCGTTCCCTGCCGACGCCAATCCCTCTATGGCACCTATCACCGGTCGGGAGAAAGCGTCTATTCGGTTCGTCAACTCCTGCCCTAATGTAATTCCTTTCCTGATTGCTTGAGGGCCGGGATTTCTTTTATGTCCGCTCCCGCTGCTCTTTCCATTCCCGTCGATTTTACGACACTTTTGGGTCCTTGTCCAACTCATCAAACGTGTCGATGAGTTCTTTGATTGAGGCGTACGAGCGTTATGGTAGCAATCACAATCCCCACTTCGTTTCTGCACTTTCATATTCTCTTTGCAGGGGTAAAAGCATAAATAACATGCGTCTATGGGTATCACTTTTAAGGTAACGGACATTCCTTCTCTTAACTCTTCCGGTTTAGCGTCAGAGATGCGAGAAAACAGGGTCGGGCCACCTTTAGGACTACCACGTGAATAAGGGGGTTTCAAAGCCCATGGGCACTACAATCAACTGTAAAGTTATAGATCCCGGTGGTAGATCAACCCACTCTAAATTATCTGACATGCATTCAGGACATCCATGAGCGCGCACTCTTTGCATTTGGTGGTAGTAAGTCGCCCTTGCTTTAATTGGTTTTCATAAAATGGAAAAATCCGATTGTGCTCTTCGGTTTCCGAAGGATAGAGGTCCGATTGAAGACCAATAGATATCTTTACTCATCACACATCCCTCCCGTAAATGGTAATTGAGCTATCAGAACAAAAGCCGACCATGGTATGCTGAAGCGCTATCTTTGCACCGGTGCTCTAGTTGAAGGCATCTCCGCGAAGCTGGTGAAAAAGCTCTCCTGCCTGCCGCTCTCCGTGGCCCCGAAGGGATGACCGCAGGAAAGAAGGCCTCCACTGGGGTTGAAAGATACTTTCCTCCAAAGTCTGCTAAGCCTTCTTCGATAAATTTGCCCCCTTCACCTTTTTCACAAAAGCCCAGATCCTCATATTCAACAATTTCCGAAATGGTAAAACAATCATGCACTTCCGCAACATCCACATCGCTCCGGTTTTATCCCCGCCCGCTCATAGGCTTTCGGGGCGGCGATCTTGATGTGTTCCCATTCGGTAAATCCCGGCATATTGGCGGAGTTTTTATGGGTGCTTGCCTGTGCGATTCCCCGTATGTAGACCGGATCCTTGGTAAATTCCCTGGCCCGTTCTTCGCATGCCAAAACCACTGCCGCAGCCCCATCAGTTACCGGGCAGCAATCATAAAGCTTAAGGGGCGGAACAATAGCTTTGGATTCCATCACTTCATCCACGGTTACCTCATTTTGAAACTGGGCAAACGTATTCTTCGAGGCATTCCGATGGCTTTTTACGGCTACCATGGCCATCTGCTCCTCAGTGGTGCCGTATTGTTTCATGTGCTTTTTGGCGACCATGGCAAAAAGAGGCGGGGGAACTCCTAGCCCATGTATACAATCGAAGTCCCGGTCACAGGCAGCCTGAAGATTCCAGAATGTCTCCCGCTTATCGGGAAGATAGAGCTTATCTGCCCCAACCACCATAACCACATCAGAATTGCCGCTGGCAATATGGGCATAGGCAAGATGGATGGCAGCAGTGCCGCTTCCGCAGCAGAAGCTCGACTTTGGCAATCAGGTTGGTGGGCTTTATCCCCAGCAGCTCAGCCGCAAGCGGGGCGCTATGGGTCTGAAACTGGTTCTTTTCATAAAAGGCGGTTGAAAACAAAAGACCGTCCACGCTTTGGGGCTTAGCCCTTCACAATCGTCAAAGCATTCCTTTCCCGCCTCAGCTATCAAATCCCGTATGCTCGCATTCCTCACTCCCCATTTACACATCCCTCCCGCAATGATCGCTACTTTTCTCATAATACTTCACCTCATCAGTAATAATTTGTATATGTTCAATACTTCGGGATATACCTGAGGCAGCAATTGTTTCTGCCATGTCGTAGGGTTCGATTCATCAAACCCGCGAAGGGCTTGATAAATCAAGCAGCTACAAAACCCCGATTTATTGATATGAAATACTATAGGAGTATATTATTTGTCCTCCTCGTATAGTTTTTCCACCAGTTTCCCCTTGGCTGAAGGGCCTGCGGCCCGCTCCAGGGTATTTGGCGGCACAAAGGTTATCTCCGGTCGGACCCGAAGCTGGGCGGCCATTTTGGCTTCAATCTCTTTCTTAAGCTCAGGAAGATCCGCTTCAGCGACCTCAGCGCTGTATTCAACGTTTACTTTCAAGGGCGGCTCTACCCGGGGGCCCGGCTTCTCCAGAACAATGCGCATCTCGCCACTGACCCGGGGCACAAATCCATTGATTACGTTTTTGACTGCTGACGGGTATACATTAATGCCTTTTACGATCAGCATATCATCCACCCTGCTTAAGATCCGGAAGCGCCACCCCGGATTCCCGCAGGGACAGGGCTCCGTATTAAGCTGGATTAGATCGCCCATGGCGTATTTGATGGCCGGTGAAGCTTCATGATCAAACGAGGTTATAAGACCATGCCCGATTGCCCCATCTTTCCATTCCACCGGCTCATCGGTGGCAGGATCGACAATATCATACCACATGGCAAAGTCTTCACACACCACGTGCATCCCCTGATATTGCGGATAATCGCAGGATACATGGTGAAGACCCCATCCGCCTCCGGTAGAATCAAAAAGCTTACACCCGTAGGCGCCCTCAATACTTTTTCCGCACCTCTGGAAGCCCCGCTCCCGGAGCTCCGGCACACACAATCTGCTTGATACCCAGCTCCCCGATAGGCTTGCCCAAAATTTCCGGGCTTTTTTCAATTAAGTGCTCAGATAAGGGGGGCGTGCCGATTATGGCGGTAGCTTTCATGAGATCGGCTAACCGAAGCATCTTTTCCGTTCCCCCTTCAGCCCCTACCGGCAATGCCCTGCAGCCCATGTTTTGCAGTGCCCTTACAACCGGCACCCCACCAACCCACATGCTTAAGCCAAAGGTATGAAGCACCACATCTCCCGGCCGGATTCCTGCCCGCCAGAAAACCCGCTGCCACACTTCATCGTTTATCTTGATATCATGTTCGGTAAAAAGATACGTGAAGGTGGGCTCCCCGGTGGTGCCGCTGGTGGAGCTCAGGTAAACCACCTTTTCGGGGGGGGCACAAAGATACATCCCAAAAGGGATGCCCTTCCCGCTCCAGCGATTCTTTTTGGCTTTCCCGGTCACCTTCCTTGGTCCTCATCACGGGAAGCTTTCGCCAATCGGCAAGGGTCTTTATGTCCTCCGGTTTTGCCCCAGCCTCATCGAATTTCTGCTTATAGTAATGAGGAGAATTCTCGTAACAATATTTGATCTGTTTTTGGAGTTTGGTAAGCTGCAGTGTGCGCAGCTCCTCAATGGGCATGGTTTCCATCTCAGGGTTGAGATACGTGCGGTTGGGATCAAGATTTTCGCCTACCATTTCCATACCTCCTTTGTCTTTAGAAAGAGGGCTTATACCTTCATTGAGCGAAAGTCGACAATGCCCCAGATAAAAGGCGTCCAGGCGTGAAGCTGTAGACGCTACCGCAAATCCCTGGATAACGCAGGAGATGGGGTGTTGTCGGCTATCGTTATAATTTTAGCTCCACACTGTGGATAATAGGAGTTCCTATTCCCGTGCCTCAACTTCAACTTGACGCCCGCACCCAGGACAATAAAATTCCCGAAACACCATCCAGTCTTTATCCGGCGCCCAATCTCCGGGATAAATCTCCGCCGGATCACGGTCGTAGATTAAACAGTGGAGCTTGAAATTTTCATGTCCATCACAATAGGCATGGCCGCACTGGGTACATACGGCAACCTTTCCTCCCTTTTCCCCTGGCAGAATATGCACGTAGGGAGTAACCGGAATTGCTTCATTGCCGTTCATGGGTTTTTCAACCCCATTCGGCTCAGATGCGGCAAAGGACTCTTCAAAGGCCATCTCCTGGCGGAAGCCTTCTGAAAATTGCATCATCTCATCATAGAATTGGACCACCGGCTCCGGCAAATCCCGATTCCTTCTCCGCTCCACCATCTTTTTGACGTATTCCCGGCCGGCCATCCCCTGACTTAGTCTCTCCTTTTTTCTTGCCTCCCGCATCTCTTTGGTCTTGGTTTCATCAATTTCCAGGGTATTGGGGTCGATCTTGGCGCAGTAGAGCTCCTCAACAGTACGGGGGTGCGTCAAATAATTTTCAAGGTCTTGAACGATGAGTTTGGGATCTCTTTCAATGGGATCTCCCGAGCCTCCCCCACCCCAGTACTGTACGCAATAAAGATCGCCCGGTTTTAACTGTCGAGAAGCAGCGGATGGATACACTTTTTCCCGCGTGCCTTTTACCAGATCTAAATCTTCGATACTATGAGGAAGGGGCTCTTTATTCTTTGCCCGCTCAAAGATGTCACTGTCACTAACAATATCCAGGGTGCACGCCGGCGTGGGATATCCCCCGTACATTCCCTGAACTTCACTCACATAGCCACCACTTCCCGAAAGACCGAAAAAGGTCACCGGGCTGGCATGAGGAGTATAAATATTCTCGCATGCCACTCCTCCTCTAAATTTCCCCAGCCCCCCCAATCGGCACGCTGCCTGCGGGTAAACATAAGAACCGGCCCCACCTCTTCGGTTTCAATGTCTCCACAATGGTCCAGGGATTGAATTCATTGACGCTGCTGTCCTGGCCGTCTTTATATACCGGGCTCCTCCCCCACAGCCCATCACCTG